>NZ_FNUF01000008.1:0-33901 GCF_900107065.1 Prevotella sp. lc2012
ATAGAGTAGAATTGATAGCTGGCGATAGCTGCCAGTATTGGTATTATGCGCATTTTGATCCTTATATCAAGACAAAATTCTACATGTACTTTGATCGTAAGGGGAAAATGTATACTCTCGCAGAAAGGTATGCCGACAAGAAATGCTATCTCTATGAGATAGATGATGTGGTAGTTACTCCGAGATGGTCTTTGGTGAATGATTCTGTAATTAAGATGGGTGACCTCAATTGGAAATTGAACATTGTGAATGATACATTCTTGATTGTAACATATGATGAATTTCATTGGGTAGACACGCTATACAAGGTAACGGATCCTCATTTGCTAAAGAAACTACGTGAGGTTCGAATTCCATAATAGTAAGAGAATCGTCCTTTTGTCGCATCAACCCGTCTTACATAAGTAACAGAGGACACCTTATTAAGCTGGATCGTTGGGACGCTTGTCGAAGAGGCGGGCCTGGAGATACTGGTTGAAGGTGTTGCGGAAGGCGTCGGTGACGCGGATAATCTCGTCGCCGATGTAGATGCAATCGTTACGGTCGACGCTGCGGATCTTGTCGAGGGCTACGATGTAGGAACGGTGGACACGCATGAAGCGTGACGGGGGCAGCATCTCCTCGACCGACTTCATGGTAAGGTGGGTGATGAGCGGCTTGCGATCGCCATCGAGGTAGAACATCACATAGTCTTTCAGACCGCTGACGTAGAGGATCTTGTCGAGGGCTACCTGACGGTATTCTCCGTCGACCTTCAGGAAGAGGGTGCCTCTTCCGACCTCCCCCATGAAGAGGGGCGTCTGTGGGGCGCTGATCTCACCAGACTCTTCTGGCCTTTGTGATGGTCGTGTGAGATACCACTCCCGGGCTTTCTCCACGGCGGCGATGAACTTGTTGTAGCGGATGGGCTTCAGCAGGAAGTCGAGCGCAAAGACCTCGTAGCTCTCAAAGGCATATTCCTTGAAGGCGGTGGTGAAGATGACACGGGTGCCTTCGGGCAGCATATGGGCCAGTTCCATGCCGTTGAGGTCGGGCATCTGGATATCGAGGAAGAGCAACTGGGGCTTCCGTTCCTTGATGGCGTTGATGGCCTCGACGGAGTCGGTGAAGCTACCGAGCAGCTCCAGGTCGGGGGTCTTGGCAACAAATGACTCTATCAGCTTGACGGCCAGTGGCTCGTCGTCGACAATCATACAACTTAGTTTCATGATATCTTTAATGTAATCTTGACGTGATAGATGTCGTCGTGAAGCGACTGTTCCCATTGGTAGTGGCCGGCATACATGAGGTCCAGTCGGCGACGGGTGTTCTCCAGTCCGATGCCCGAGCCGCTACGGTCGGCATCGTCTTTGGGGTAGTTGGTGTTGTCGCAGTTGAAGATGAGCTGGTTGCCCTCCTGAAGCAGACGGATGTCGATCTTTGAGAGACGGCTGCTGCTGACGCCGTGCTTGAAGGCGTTCTCGATGAGTGAGATGAAGAGCAGGGGGGCGATCTCCGTGTCCTGCTGGATATCGAACGAGGTGGTCACCTCGGTCTTCTCGTTGCAGCGTAGCTTCATCAGACAGATATAGTTGCGCATGAACTCCACCTCGCCCTGGATGGGCACGGTCTTCTTGTTGGTCTCGTACATGGCGTAGCGCAGCAGGTCGCTCAACTGGGCGATGGCATCCTGGGCCGCGTCGGGGTCGATCTGCGTCAGACTGGAGATGTTGTTCAGCGTGTTGAAGAGGAAGTGCGGGTTGATCTGGTTCTTCAACCAAGCCAGCTCGGCCTCGGTGTTCTTCGCCTTCTCGTCGCGCAACTGCTGCCGGATCTGATTGGTGCGGATGAAGTGACGGATGCCGATGGCGATGGCACCGATGGCGATGTCCATCAATAAGGCGATGAGGATACTCATGAGGAAGGCGCCCCATGCGGCATCCTGCGGTAGCCCGGGCACTATTTCTGGCAGGCGCTCCTTGAGCATGGTATAGCCAACGAAGAACCGGTTGTTGATCGCGACGAGCAGTAGGATGTTACACAGGGCGAACCACCAGAACTTGCGACGGAAGAACAGGTAAGGGCCGAAGATGTAGAAGTTGGCGAAGTAGACGATGAGAGGACCGTGGAACAATCCCCATGCCATGAAAAACGATGGTTTGGACGATGCGAGATCGTGTGTGCTGAGCAGGGTGGCCAAGGGCAAAGCGAGGATGACAATGCCCCATACCACCACTTGTGCCAGAAACAGCCAGAGGTCTTTTTTGCTTATTCTCTTCATACGACTGCAAATATAGGTATTTATTCTTAAACAACCAAATCTCTCCTGCATTATCTCGAATGCAGGAGAGAATGTGGGATGTGGTATATCTGTTATTATGGCATTGTCGTGGTGCCGTTGCCTGTGGTGCTACCGCCGCCGACGCTGTTGAGGAGCTCACCCTGAGACTGCTGCTCGATGAAGTCGTCCTGTACACGGTTGACATGCTGGTTGGCGCGCATCTTTGAGTTGCCGAAGGTGTAGCTCACAGTGAAGGTCACACCGGAGATGGGCACTTTGGCAATGGTGTAGCTGGTGAAGTTCTTGCCACGGCTCTCGGTATCGATGTTGATATTGCCGTTCTTATTGAGACCCAGACTGCCGCTGACACTCAGGTTGAGTTTGTCTTTCAGCAGCGACTTCGACAGACTTGTAGAGAGCAGGTTGAATCCGCCGGTCCAGCCCTGCAGGGTGTAGCTCTTGGTAGAGGTGATGGCGAACAGACTCAGCTTGATATCCAAGGGGAGCGTCTGCTGTAAGCCGACCATGGCGTTAGCTGTCCAACCGTTGTTGCTCTGTGCGAGTGCGTCGCTGCGCAGGTCGGTGTAGTTCAGACCGCCGTTGAAGAAGATTCGGGTGTCTTTGGCCAGCAGGTAGTTCACGTAACCGCTCAGACCTGTCTGGTGGCGCTTCACGACATTGCCGTAGGTGTTGTTGAGCAGGTTGTTCGTGTCGTAGAAGCTGTACTGTGAGATGGCGTTGTCTACAAAGTTGTGGTGCAGATTCAGGTTGATCATCAGCTTGGCGGTGAACATATTGTAGACCAATGAGATGTTATGGTTCTTCTCCACGTCGAGCTCCGGATTACCGTAGGTCAGGGCGATGGGGTCGGTCTTGTCGACGTATGGGTTCAGGTAGGTGATACCCGGGCGAGAGATACGCATGTTATAGGTCAGGCCGAGGTTGCTGCCCATACCGAGGTTATACTGCAGACTGGTTGTGGGAACGAGGCATCCGTAGTCCTTCTTGAAGTTCTCGCCATTGCCGAGGCGGTATGCCACATCCTGCCAGGTGTGCTCATAGCGGAGACCTGCCTTGAAGCCGATCTTGTTGAAGTTGGTGGCGTACTCGCCGTAGCCTGCGAGGATGGTGTTCTTGTACTCGTACTCAGAGCTGGAGCTGGGGTCATAGACATCCTTCAGGTAGTACTTGGCATCGGAGGTGGCGTCGTGGAACTGCAGCTTACTGCCGAAGCTCAGGGTCTGTCCTGTGCCGAGAGGCATGGTGTAGTCGACCTGGAAGATGTGGTTGGTGGTCTTGTCCTCGTTGTTCGAATAACGGTTCGTCAGGTCGATGAACTCGGAGGTGGTGCCGAAGTTATAAGTCATCTCCGTGGTGGCAGGACTGTAGTCCAACTGGTAGGTGAGGGCCAACGACTGGGTGTGCTCCTTGTTGAAGAAATGCTGGTAGTCGAGGCTGCCGCTGAATGAGGCGCGTGAGTTCTTCATGTCGGTGGTACCGCCGAAGCTGAAGTCATTGCCATAGCCGCCCATTAAGGTCAGGGCCGTGCCCTTGCTCTTCATGGTCAGGGTGTTCACTTGAGCTGTGAGGTTCAGTACACTTTTGTCGTCGATCTGGTAGCCCAGTGTCAGACTTCCCATGGTGACCGGTACTTTCACGTCGTTCTCGGTGGTCTGTATCTGAGAGGCCCCGTTATCCTGGATCTGTCTCGTCTCCGTGGTGGTATTGCCGGGCGTGACATAAGAGGTCATCACGTTGGTGCTGTAGGAGAGCTTACCCTGCTGTCCGCTCAGGAAAGCACCGGCACCCAACTGCCTGTTGCCGCCGTTGAGGCGGATGGTTCCGTTGTAGCCGTTCATGCTTTGGGCGGCCTGCGGGTCCATCTTGTTCATCACGATATTCAGAACGCCCGTAGCTCCTTCGGCATCGTACTTCGCACCGGGGTTGGTGAGCACCTCAATATTCTTCACGGCCGTGGCGGGCATGCTCTTGAACACCATCGAGGGGTTCGACGAGAACATGGCATTGGGCATGCCGTCGACATATACCTTAAAGGAGGAACTACCGTTGACGGAGATGTTATCCTGACCGTCGACCGTCACCATGGGCACCTTGCGGAGCATGTCGAGGACGGTGTTCGACTTCGAGTCCTCGTCTTCTGCCACGTTATAGCTCATCTTGTCGACATCCATCTTCACCAGTGGCTTCTGGGCGATGACCTCTACACCCTTCAGCATTGTGGCGTTCTCTTTCATATATAGGGTGCCGAGATCCAGTTCACCGCTGTTCTCAAGGGTGACGCTCTTCTGCAGGTCTTCCTTGCCGACACTGCTGAACACGATATCGAAATTACCCTTGCCCTTCACCTCCTGAGAGAACTGACCGTCCTCCTTGGTGAGGAACATGGCCACGGGCTTGTCCTTTTTACCTGCCTTGAACACGCGGACGGTGGCGAAAGGCTCGCTCTCGCCCAGGGTCTCATCCATCAATACGCCCTTGACGGTGGTCTGGGCCATCACTGTCGATGACATGGTCATCATCACTACTGCTGCAAAAAATGCTTTTAACTGTTTCATATTCTTATTTATTTAATCGTTTTTTTATGTCTTGACCAGCCTTCGGTTGCTGCCGTGGCTGGTTTGCGATGGCAAAGGTAATGTGATTGTCGTTTGGCTCAAAATGGATTTCGACGACTTTCGGGGATTTTTTCGACGAATTACGCCGAAGGCTTGTCCTTTCGGTCCAAAAGAGACATGTGAAGGACGGTTTGCAGGAATTTAACACTCGGATGAATTGTCGATGAATTGATGATTGTTATCTATTAACTGACATATTTTATTGATTTCGTTTGGCGATTACTGGCAAATAGTTTATTTTTGCATCTCGAGAGAGAAAGATATGTATATGAATAAGAAACTGAAAATCTTCCTGCATGTATCGTTCTGGGTAATGATGTTCCTTTCGCCATTGGCGATTATGCGAGGCCCTGGTGTGACACTACCCAAGTATCTGGTCAACTGTATGACATCGTTGCTCCCGATGCTGGTGTTTTATATTAATTTCCTATGGCTGACGCCAAAGTACTTCGTGGCGGGTAAGCATCGGTATCATCTGCTCATCAACTTTATCATGGTGGTGTGTCTTGGCTTCTTCCTCCATTACTGGATATGTCATGCCCATCTGCTGTTTACAAGCGTACCGCCAACCCGGCAATACTCGTTGGTCGAATCGATGTTGTATATCGTACGTGATATCACCAACCTGTCCATCTTCGCTGCGTGTGCCACCGCTTTCGTGCTTGCCATGCGTTGGCAGCAAAACGAGGACGCGATGCTGGAGGCTGACGCGGTGCGGGCTGAGGCGGAGTTGAAGAACCTGCGCTCACAGATCAATCCTCATTTCCTGCTGAACACATTGAATAATATCTATGCGCTGACGGCTTTTGACCAGAAAAGGGCACAGGAGGCTATCCAACAGTTGTCGAAGATGTTGCGTCACATGCTCTACGACAATCAGGAAGAGATGGTGTCGCTCGGCGACGAGATACAGTTCCTGGAGAACTATGTCAGTCTGATGAAGATACGACTGCCAGAGACCGTTGATGTACAGTTCGACAAGAAAGGGGCGAAGAATGATCTGCAGATTGTTCCCCTGATATTTATCTCTCTCGTGGAGAATGCCTTCAAGCATGGCATCAGTCCCACCAAGCCGAGCTTTGTGCATATCAGCATTACGACAGACGTCGAGTATCAGGGAAATCGTGGTATCAGGGATGTCGTGATCTGCAACATAGAAAATTCAAACTTTCCTAAAAACCATCAGGATCGCAGTGGTCATGGTATCGGACTGAACCAGGTACAGCGCCGTCTGGATCTTGCTTATCCTCATCGGTACACCTGGGAGAAGGGGGTGAATGCCGACGGGACTATTTACTCATCAAAAATCAGAATAGAAATATGATTATTACTTGTGCCATTATCGATGACGAGCCCCTGGCCGCCGGACTGCTGGAGAGCTATGTCGCCAAGACCCCGTATCTGAGTCTCAAGGGTACTTATAACAGTGCCATCCAGGCGATGAAAGACCTGCGTGACGATGCCGTGAATCTGCTGTTCCTCGACATCCAAATGCCGGAGCTGAGCGGCATTGAGTTCGCAAAGATCCTCCCCAAGGATACGAAGATTATCTTCACGACAGCCTTTCCACAGTATGCCATTGAGGGCTATAAGGTGAACGCACTGGACTATCTGTTGAAACCCATCTCGTATGAGGACTTCCTCAAGTCGACGGACAAGGCTCTGGCCTGGTTCTCTGCTTCGAAGAAACAGGATGTGTACCGTCGCGACCGTTTTATGTTTGTGAAGAGCGACTACAAGCTTCAGCGTATCCTGCTCGATGATATCCTCTATATCGAGGGCCTGAAGGATTATGTCAGATTCTATATGAGGAACGGTGACAAGGTGATGTCTCTGATGAGCATGAAGAAGTTGGATGAGTATCTTCCCAAACCGGAGTTCCTGCGTACGCACAGGTCGTTTATCGTGCACATGACCGAGACGCCTCAGGTGGACCGCTTCCGTATCGTCTTCGGTGATGTCTATATACCGGTCTCCGACAATTATAAGGAAGAAGTACAGGCTTATTTTGACCAACATACGCTGGTATAGTGCGTTTTTGATGACGAAGAATGCAAAGTGTGTTTTGCAAATACTCTGTCGTCCTGCTCCATGCGTGTAAAGAATTAGAAAAAAGGAAGCAAAAAGGGAAAATAATTGCGGATTATGAATACCTGATTATGAATTATTTCGTAACTTTGCGCTCGAAAATAAGAGATTTTTTCTAAATTTAATTATACGATTATGGTAAACTACAAGGATTTAGGTCTCGTTAATACGCGCGAGATGTTCAAGAAGGCAGTAGCTGGTGGCTATGCTATCCCTGCTTTCAACTTCAACACAATGGAGCAGATGCAGGCTATCGTTCAGGCTGCCGTTGAGACAAAGTCACCTGTGATCATGCAGGTTTCCAAGGGTGCCCGTAACTATGCCAACGCTACAATCCTCCGCTACATGGCTGAGGGTGCTGTGGCTTACGCTAAGGAGCTGGGTTGTGAAAAGCCCGAGATCGTGCTTCACCTCGACCATGGTGATAGCTTCGAGCTCTGTAAGGACTGTATCGACATGGGCTTCTCAAGCGTGATGATCGACGGTTCTTCACTGCCTTATGAGGACAACATCGCTCTGACCAAGAAGGTTGTTGACTATGCTCACAAGTACGACGTGACTGTTGAGGCTGAGCTCGGTGTGCTCGCCGGTGTTGAGGATGAGGTTGTGGCTGAGGAGTCTCACTACACCAAGCCTGAGGAGGTTATCGACTTCGCTACCCGTACTGGTTGCGACTCTCTCGCTATCTCTATCGGTACCTCTCACGGTGCTTACAAGTTCAAGCCCGAGCAGTGCACACGTGACCCGAAGACTGGTAAGCTCGTTCCCCCGCCACTCGCATTCGACGTGCTGGCTGAGATTGAGAAAAAGCTCCCTGGATTCCCCATCGTGCTCCATGGTTCTTCTTCAGTTCCTCAGGACGAGGTTGATACCATCAACAAGTTCGGTGGTAACCTGCCCGACGCTGTAGGTATCCCCGAGGAGCAGCTCCGTCAGGCTTCTAAGAGCGCTGTCTGCAAGATCAACATCGACTCAGACTCTCGTCTGGCTATGACCGCTGCTATCCGTCAGTATCTGGCTGAACATCCCGATCACTTCGATCCTCGCCAGTATCTGAAGCCTGCTCGTGAGAACATGAAGAAGATGTACATCCACAAGATTGTGAATGTGCTCGGTTCTGATGGCAAGCTCGGCTAATCAGCATTCTTGATAGAACGCATATAATTAAAAGCTCCGGATGCTTCAAGTATCCGGAGCTTTTTTATGGGGTGTAAGGATCATCACTTAGGTTGCTCTGCCTCGAGCTTCTCCACGGCTCCAGAGATAGGATGGAGCAGAAGGTGGGTCGTATAACGTTTGTTGAAGAGCGCACCACTCAGCAGTTCCACGTTACCGAACTGTCCGGCAGGGAACTCGTCGGTAACAAACGTCTTCTCCATGTCGGCAACCGTGGCGCGCAGACGACCAGGGATATTCACATAGATGCCTGGCACGGGCTTCGCGTTCTTTTTCGGGTCGACGGGCTCCGGCTTTGGAGCGGTACTGAGGTCTTCGATGCTGATGTAATAGGGCGCTCCGGATAGATCGTCGCTGTCAACCAGTCCGAGCTTCTGGGAAAAACGGAAAAGGATGTCTCGCGAGATGGTCTTGTCGGGGATGACCGTGAAGCAATACTCGGCAGTATCCTTGACGGTCGTTCCGGTGAACATACTTGTCAGGACACGGTCGTGCAACTCCAGTTGACTGAGCATCAGTCGCAACTGCTCTCCGTCTTTCGGCATGTAGTCGGCCTGTCCACGCACAAGTAGGTTGCGGCTCTCCCTGATCTCATAGATGTCCTGGGCTATCAGCTCTGCCATCTTAGCTGTGCTGCCTGCGGCAAGCATCTCCTCGCTGAGGTATTGATGAGGGGAGGGGAGTAGCTTCTGACCGCTGGTCTTTATCTGTTGACCATCTGCCGGTCTGTTGCCTGTGACTTTTTCCTCGGTATTAATGGCCCGTAGGATGCCGTCGTCGGACAGGACCACGTTACAGGCTGACGTGCGGGCATCGAATTTCACGGCATAGCGTTTGGTGGTGTCGGCTACGGCCACGGCCTCCTGACGGATGGCGGTGATACGGTAGCTGACAGACGACTCAGGTGACACGTCCTTGATGCGCAGATAGCGCTCAGAGTATCTGCAGAGGTCGCCTGGGGTGTAGATAGCTTTCTCAACCTGTACGGTAACCTTAACGGCTGTCTTGGGCAGGAAATAGACTGCCCCCTCGGTCGTTACGCCCGGCCGGTAATAGCTGGTGCTGGTCTGGGCAGATATGGGTGAGAAGGCAAGGAGACAAAGAGGAAGGATCCATCTTGTCTGATGTGTTCTATTCAGAATGTGAATCATGATGTCAGTCTCTTAGTTTCTTGAAAGCCTGTGGCAGATATTGGATCAGGTCACTGGCGATGACACTCTCTTCTCCGAGTTCTCGGGCGGCGATATCACCAGCCAGACCATGAAGGTACATGCCGACGACACAGGCGTCATCCTGCTTGTAGCCGCGTGCTAGCAGTCCTGTGATAATGCCTGTCAGCACGTCACCGCTACCGGCTGTCGCCATGCCGGCGTTGCCTGTGGAGTTAAACATGATATGCCCGTCGGGCAGACAGAGAGAGGTGTGATGACCTTTTAATAAGATATAGCCCTGCAGGCGTTCTGCCAGATCACGGGCTTTCATGAGGCGCTCAAAACTGTCGGTGCAACGGCCTTCCAGTCGGTCGAACTCCTTGGGGTGGGGAGTCATGATGATGCCCTTTGGCAACTGCTGCAGCCAAGCACGGTGGTTGGCTAGGATATTGATGGCGTCAGCGTCGGCTACGATCGGGCATTGTGTGCGGCGCAACTGAGCGATAATGGCGATGGCTGTCTGCTCGCTGGTGCCTAGACCAGGTCCGATACCCACAGCATTGAAGTCCTCCGTGTCAACAGCCTCGGAGAAGGTCGTTTCCTCACGGTCGAATTGGATGACAGCCTCTGGGACGCTGATCTGCATGATGATGTTATTGCGCTTGGGTGTGTGTGTCGTCACCTTACCGGCTCCCACACGCAGACAGGCCTTTGTGGCCAGTACAGAGGCACCGCCCATGCCGTAGCTGCCGGCGATGATCAGTGCATTGCCCATCTTTCCTTTGTGGGCAAACGGATCACGGCTTAAGAGTCGGGCACGGATATCGTTTTCTTCCAGAAGGGTGTAGTTGGCATCGATCTTCTCAATGCCTTCTCTGCTAAGCCGGATGTCGAGTACCTTCAGCTGACCGAGGAACTGCTGGTTCTCAGGAAACAGGAACGAGAGCTTCTGTTGCTGGAGGGTGAGGGTCAGGTCGGCCCGGATGATGTTCGCCCGGACGTTATATGTGTTGTCTTCGGTCATCAGTCCCGATGGGACATCGATGCTGACAACCTGTGCCGGGGAGGCGTTGATGTATTTGACCAGAGAGGCAAAGCCGCCGGCTAAAGGTTTGTTGAGCCCTGATCCGAAAAGACCGTCGACGACCAGCATACCTGCCTCCAACTGAGGCGGTTCAAACTCCTGGACGACCTCGATAAGTGCTTTGGCTTTTTTCTCTAGTAGTCTTTTCTTGTTGGTCGCACAGTCTTCAGAGAGATGACCGGAGATGTTGAACAGATAGGCCTTGACATCATAATTCTTGTCAAGAAGCAGTCGGGCAATAGCCAGTGCGTCGCCGCCGTTATTGCCTGGACCAGCAAAAATGATTACCGGAGTAGTGTTGTTCCAGTCGTCAGTGATAGCTTGAGTCAGGGTCTTCGCAGCCCTTTCCATCAGGTCGATAGACTTGACGGGCTCATTCTCTATCGTGTATTTGTCCAACTCGTGGATCTGGGCACTGGTGAATATCTTCATTCTTCTGGTTGATATCTTTGCTGCAAAGATAAGGAATAAACCTCAGATTATTCATATTCCATGGAAAAAAAAACTTTTTTTTATAAAAAACTGCATAATCTGTGCTATCTGCCGTTATTTTTTCGTAATTTTGCATCATCATTAAACAGTTCTGATGATGAGCATTGTAAAAATCAAGGACAAAACATTTAAGACTTCCATTACGGAAGAAGAGATTAAGAAGCAGGTGAAGGCTGTGGCACAGCAGATCAGTAAGGATATGGAAGGGAAAAACCCTCTTTTTCTCGCAGTGCTTAACGGCTCGTTTATCTTTGCCGCCGACTTGATGCGTGAGATGACTATCCCGTGTGAGATCTCGTTTGTAAAACTGGCTTCGTACCAAGGTACAACTTCAACGGGAAAGATCAAGGAGGTGATTGGTATCAATGAGGACCTGAGCGGTCGTACGGTGGTGATTGTGGAGGACATCGTGGAAAGCGGTCAGACCATGAAGCGTATGATCGAGTCGTTGGGTACGAGAAACCCAGCGTCGGTGCATATCTGTTCCTTGTTTTTCAAACCCGAGAAGTTGCAGACGGAACTGAATATCGACTACGTCGCCTTCCGGATTCCCGACGACTTTATCGTCGGTTATGGTCTCGACTACGACCAGCAGGGGCGTGAGCTCAGGGATGTCTATACGATTGTGGAATAACATAAAAAGCTAAATAATAGATGAAGAATATCGTAATTTTTGGTGCCCCGGGCTCTGGCAAGGGCACACAGAGTGATAAGATGATTGAGAAGTACGGTCTGAACCATATCTCTACGGGCGACGTGCTCCGTAGTGAGATCAAGAATGGTACAGAACTGGGTAAGACGGCCAAGGGCTATATCGATAATGGCCAGTTAATCCCCGATGACTTGATGGTTAGCATCTTGGCATCAGTATACGACAGTTTCGGTCGTGAGCACAAAGGGGTGATCTTCGATGGCTTCCCCCGTACGATACCACAGGCTGAGGCACTGAAGAAGATGCTTGATGAGCGTGGCGACAAGGTGGCTGCGATGATTGAGTTGGATGTGCCTGAGGAGGAACTGATGAAGCGTCTGATTCTGCGCGGTCAGCAGAGCGGTCGTGCTGATGATAACGAGGAGACTATCAAAAAGCGTCTTGTTGTCTATCGTAACCAGACGCTGCCGCTGATTGAGTGGTACAAGAACGAAGGCATCCACCATCACATCAATGGTCTTGGTGAGTTGGATCGTATTTTTGGTGACATCTGTGCAGTGATTGATGGAATCTAATTTCGTAGATTACGTAAAGATATATTGCCGTTCGGGAAAAGGCGGAAAAGGAAGCATGCACCTGAAGCATGTGAAGTACAACCCGAATGGTGGTCCCGACGGCGGAGACGGCGGTAAGGGAGGTAGTATCATCCTACGTGGTAATCATAACTACTGGACGTTACTGCACCTGAAATACGAACGTCATGTCTTCGCTGAGCACGGTGGTAATGGCGGTCGTGACAAGTGTCATGGCACCGACGGCAAGGACGTCTATATCGACGTGCCTTGCGGTACCGTGGTCTATAATGCTGAGACGGGAAAATATATCTGCGACGTTACCTACGACGGTCAGGAGGTGATACTTCTGAAAGGTGGTCGTGGCGGACTGGGTAACTTCCAGTTCCGTACAGCAACGAACCAGGCACCGCGCTATGCGCAGCCGGGAGAACCGATGCAGGAGATGACCATTATCCTGGAACTGAAGCTTTTGGCAGATGTCGGTCTGGTGGGCTTTCCGAATGCGGGTAAGTCAACTCTCGTGTCGGCTCTGTCGAATGCTCGTCCGAAGATCGCTAACTACCCGTTCACAACGATGGAACCCTCGCTGGGTATCGTCGGATACCGCGACGGTAAGTCGTTCGTGATGGCAGATATTCCTGGTATCATCGAAGGTGCCAGCGAGGGAAAAGGACTCGGTCTGCGCTTCCTGCGTCATATCGAGCGCAACTCCCTATTACTCTTCATGGTACCGGGCGATACAGACGACATCAAGAAAGAATATGAGATTCTGCTCAATGAACTGGCACAGTTCAATCCTGATATGCTCGACAAACATCGTGTACTGGCGGTGACTAAGTGCGATCTGCTTGATGAGGAACTGATCGAAATGCTTCGTGAGACCTTACCGGAGGATTTGCCAGTGGTGTTTATCTCGGCTGTGACGGGCTTCGGACTGGATGAGTTGAAAGACGTGCTCTGGCGCGAACTGAATGCTGAGAGCAATAAGTTGGCCGTTGCCATCTCGGAGGATACACTCGTTCATCGCGATAAGGATATGACACGCTTTGCTGAGGAGTTGGCCGACGAGGGCGAAGATGAGGATATCGTGTACCTTGATGAGGATGAGATAGAGGATCTCGACGATTTTGAGTACGATGACGACGAGGGCGACGAAGCCTAAACCCCAACTGCTTTTTTATGAAATAGCTGACGGCGTGACAGCCTTCAGTTCGATGCGTCATGGTGGCTATGGTCAGGGCAACTATGGCGAGTTCAACGTGAACGCATTTTGTGGTGACGTACCTCAGACGATTGCCATGAACCGCCAACTGCTCTGCGAGGAGTTGGGTATTACGGAAGACCGCCTGCTGATACCTCATCAGGTGCATGGCACGGAGGTCTGTCAGATACGTCAAGAGGATTTACAATCTGATGTAGGCGGGAATGCCGGGGCAATGGCCTGTCCGCCGGTGCTCGAAGGTGTTGATGCCGTGATGACGGATGTACGTGGTGTGTGTGTCGGTGTCTCTACGGCCGACTGCATACCTATTATTATATATGACCCTGAGCATCATGCGACTTGTGTGGTACATGCTGGTTGGCGGGGTACCGTCAAGCGTATCGTACGGAAAGCGGTGCTGATGATGACGGAGGTCTATCGGTCTTGTCCGACACAGATGAGGGCTGTCATCGGACCGGGCATCTCTTTTGACAATTTCGAGGTTGGAGATGAGGTGTATGATCAGTTTGAGACGGCCGCCTTCCCGATGGAGCATATCAGCCGACGACTGCCGGCAATGGATGGCAGTCTCGTGAAGAAATGGCACATAGACCTCTGGGCATGCAACCGTCTGCAGTTGCAGGCGGAAGGCGTTCTGCCAGAGCATATAGAGGTGGCGGGCATTTGCACCTACGACAGTCACGACGATTTCTTTTCCGCCCGACGGCTGGGTATCGCGTCGGGGCGAATTCTGACTGGCGTGGTACTCAGATAAGCTATCTCAAGTTATTTCACTAATTTTAAAAAAAGTTGCCGTTTTATAACATTAAATCGGATAATTTCGCTATATTTGCAGCGCAAAAAATATAATAGGTTTGTAACCTACTGATTAATTAATTAAAACATTCTTAGATTTATGCAGAAAAGATTTCTCTTTCTGGTGGCTATGATGTTAACGTTGTCGTTGACTATTATGGCGCAAATCACAACATCAAGTATGGCTGGAAAGGTGACGCTCGACGATGCCAACGGCGAGGATGTCATCGGTGCTACAGTTGTGGCAGTACACGAACCTTCCGGTACTCGTTACACGGCAGTGACCAACACCTCCGGTCGCTTCTCTATCCAGGGTATGCGTACGGGTGGTCCTTATGAGGTGACTGTTTCTTACATCGGTTTCCAGTCAAAGACGCTGAAGGGTATCACCCTGCAGTTGGCTGAGACCTATAACCTTTCAGTATGGCTCTCTGAGGACGCCAACGAACTGGCAGAGGTAGTGGTAAGCGGTAAGGCTTCGAAGTTTGCTGCCGAGAAGACCGGTGCTGCTACGAACATTAACAGCACACAGATTGCAAACCTCCCGACGGTGAACCGTTCTATTACCGATGTTACTCGTCTGTCTCCTTACGGCGGTAACGGCATGAGCTTCGCTGGTAGTGACGGTCGTAATGCCAACTTCACCGTTGATGGTGCTAACTTCAATAACAACTTCGGTCTCTCCGACAAGTTGCCTGGTGGTGGCAACCCGATCTCTATCGATGCCATCGAAGAGTTGCAGGTGGTGATCTCCCCGTATGATGTTCGTCAGACCAACTTCATCGGTGGTGGCGTGAACGCTATCACGAAGTCTGGTACGAACACCTTCAAAGGTAGTGCTTATATCTATCACCAGAATGAGAATCTGCGTGGTGACGCTGTCAAGCGCCAGCAGATACTGAATGCTCGTGAGAAGGACCAGAAGACTACCTATGGCTTCACGCTCGGTGGTCCGATCATCAAGAATAAACTGTTCTTCTTCGTCAATGGTGAGATGATCAAGATTCCTACCGTGGTGAATCGTTGGAGAGGTTCTGAGGACGGCGTTTCTGATCCCGACCGTTATATCTCTCGTACCACGAACAAGGATCTGGAGGCTGTCTCTAAGTACATGGCCAGCAAGTACGGCTATGATACTGGTAGTTGGACTGCCTTCCCTGCTGATGAGAGCAACTACAAGCTGATGGCCCGTCTGGACTGGAACATCAACGATAAGCACAAGGTGGCTCTGCGTTATAACTACACGAAGAACAATATCTGGAATTCACCTAACGCTACTTCTATGGATGGTGGTACACGTATGGTCAGCTCTCGTATGTCTCCTATCTCCATGTCGTTTGCCAACTCCATGTACTCGATGGAGAACCTGGTACACTCATGGTCACTCGACCTGAACAGCCGTCTGACGGAGAACCTCTCCAACCAGTTCCTGGCTACCATCTCTAAGCTCGACGACGTACGTGGTACTAACTCTTCCGAGTTCCCCTTCATTGATATTACACGTGACGGTGATAACTACATGGCACTCGGTTATGAGTTGTTCACATGGAACAACGCCGTTCATAACACCATTTGGAACATCAAGGATGATGTGACCTACTATATGGGCACGCATAAGATTATGGCCGGTGTGACCTTCGAGCATCAGATGGCCGACAACCAGTATATGCGTAATGGTTCTGGTTACTATCGTTACAACCTGACCGATGATATGTATGTTGGTGGTGTCGTTGATCCTGCTGCTCTGTTCAATAGCACACCAGAGATCTTCTGTCTGACCTACGGTTACGATGGTGAGGCTAAGCCTGCTGCTCGTGTACAGTTCAACCGCCCGGGTGTTTATGCTCAGGATGAGTGGAACGTCACGGACAAGTTCAAACTGACCTACGGTCTGCGTATCGACGGTCTGTTCTTCAACAACAGTGACTTGCTGACCAACAATGCGATTAAAGTACTCGATTATAATGGTAGTCACATCGATACAGGTAAGTGGCCTAAGAATAGCATCACCTTCTCACCTCGTCTCGGTTTCACCTATGATGTGTTTGGTGACAAGAGCTTGAAGGTGCGTGGTGGTACCGGTCTCTTCTCTGGTCGTCTGCCGCTTGTGTTCTTCACGAATATGCCTACCAACGGTGGTCTCGTGCAGTATCAGGCTCAGTTGAACGGCAAGACAATGGTATGGGATGGAAAGACCAATGCTCCTGCAAAGGGTTATGCAAACTATTCTGGCGCCTATACGACAGATGATAAGACTGGTAACCGTTATATCGACATGACCCAGTTCGCTGGCGGTCCGATGACCGATGTCAGCGAGATGATTGCCAGGTTGCAGGCTCTTGGTTATCCTACAACCGTTTCTCCTGAGGATGGTACCGTTCCTTCTGCTATCAACGGTGTTGATCCTAAGTTCAAGATGCCGCAGGTATGGAAGACCTCTTTGGCTTTTGACTATCAGATTCCTGTTAACTTCCCGTTCACGGTGACTGTTGAGGGTATCTACAACAAGACCATCAATGCGGCTTCTATCTCTGACTGGAGTATCCCCAATGTCGGTGGTTTCTCTCGTTTCAATGGTATCGACAGCCGTCCCATCTATCCTGCAGGCTTCCGTACTGGTACCAAGGCTTTCGTGCTTGAGAACACCAGCCGTGGTTACGGATGGAGCGCTAACATCACTTTGAACGCACAGCCTACTGAGTGGATTTCTCTGATGGCTGCTTATACTCACACTGTATCTAAGGAGGTGACCGGTATGCCGGGTTCTGCTGCTGAGTCTGCCTTCACATATGTTCCTACGATTGAGGGTCCGAACAACATTAAACTGCATAACTCTCAGTATGTAACACCTGATCGTATTGTGGCTGATGCTACGATCCACGATAAGAGCGGCAACCACTATAGCTTCGTCTATGAGGCATGGCGCGGTGGTTACAACTACTCTTACATGATGGTCAATGATATGAACAGCGACGGTTACAACTACGATGCACTTTATATTCCGACCGACGCTCAGGTGGAGAAGGGCGAATTCCGTTTCGTATCTGCTGATGATGCTAAGCGTTTCATGGACTATGTTCATAAGGACGACTATCTGAAGAACCATCAGGGTGAGTATGCCGAGGCTTATAGCCTTTACTCTCCTTGGGTACACCGTGTGGACTTTGCTTACAAGCACGACTTCAAGGTGAACGTTGGTAAGACTTCACATGCCCTGCAGTTGACATTCGATATCAAGAACGTTCTGAACCTCTTCAACTCTTCATGGGGTGTTGCCAAGTATCTGAATACTGAGATTGGTACAGATCCGCGTATCCTGAAGTACGAGGGTGTCGATGCAGATGGTTATGCTACCTTCTCTACACCTTCTGTGATCAACGGCAATACGAAGACATGGTCACCGAACTACTCACTTGGTCAGTGCTGGTATGCTTCTATTGGTATCAAGTACATCTTCAATTAATAGTATAAAAGTAAAAATCTAAAGAATATGAAACTTAGATATTTCATTCCGTCTCTTCTGGCAGTGGTGGCTTCAGTGTTTACTGGCTGCTCTGAAGACTATGATCCTACATATCTCGATCAGATTCAGGTGTCACAGTCGTATGTTGCTCTCAATACCAATGGCGGATCAACAAATATCACCCTCACGGCAAAGGGAGCTTGGCAGTTCGAGAAAGTCATCAAGGTGACAACGAAGGATGCTGAAGGAAAAGACGTGGTCTCATACGTTGAGACACCTGCCTGGCTGCAGGTAAGTCAGTTGTCAGGAAATGCTGGTGAGACGACTCTGACATTCAGTGCAGAGGCTGGCGAGGGTCGCAACTGCGAACTGAAGGTCTCTTGTAATGGTCAGACCCAGATCATCAACATTATCCAGGGTGTTGCAACAGTCTCTACCGCTACTTGTGCAGAGGTAATCGCCGGACCGGAATCCAAGACCTATCGTGTGACCGGTGTTGTGACAAAGATTGCCAATACGACCTATGGTAACTGGTATCTGAAAGATGCTACCGGTGAGGTATATATCTATGGTACGCTTGATAAGAAGGGTGCAGAGAAGAACTTCCTCAGCCTCGGTATTGAGGTGGGTGACGAGGTTACCGTGGAAGGTCCGAAGCAGCTCTATAATGGCACTGTAGAACTGGTGAACGTCACCGTTGTAAACATCAACAAGTCACTGATCAAGGTCGACTCACTGAGCGTTGCTGGTGAGAAGGTGGCTGCCGTAGCTCTGCCTCTCGAGGGTGGTGAGGTGACGGCTCACGTCACTTGCAAGGGTGATGGTATCAATGCCGAGATTCCTCAGGACGCCAAAGACTGGCTCTTCATCTCAGCTGTGACTTCTAACACCATCACGTTCCGTGCCCTGCCTAATACCGCAGGCGACCGTAGTACGACCGTGACCCTTAAGACCTATAAGGATGGTAGGGAGTACACCTCACAGTTCGCTG
The DNA here is from genome assembly GCF_900107065.1 of Prevotella sp. lc2012. Taxonomy (NCBI): domain Bacteria; kingdom Pseudomonadati; phylum Bacteroidota; class Bacteroidia; order Bacteroidales; family Prevotellaceae; genus Prevotella; species Prevotella sp. lc2012. Next base: position 18,586 of record NZ_FNUF01000008.1, read on the forward strand.
TCGCTCAGGCTGGTGCTATCATCGATGCTACCGTGGCTGAGTTCCTCGCCGCTGAGGTGGGAGATACCCAGTATCGTCTGGAGGGTGTTGTCACTGCTGTCTACGATAGAGACAACCAGGGAAAGAGCTTCTATATCAAGGACTATACCGGTGAAACACTGGTTTACCGTGCTGAGGGTTTCCTCGACAGCGGTATCAAGGTGGGCGACGTGGTGACCGTTCTTGGTAAGCGTGGCGCTTATAAGGATAGTCCGCAGATGGTCAATGGTTCTTGTGTCCTGAAGCATGCCGTGAAGGCTGTCACCATCGCTGAGTTCCTGACCATGCCTGACGACAAGAACGTCTACTACATGGTGACTGGTAAGATCAGTTCACTCCTTGGCAGCAATGGTAAGGAGAACGATTATGGTAATCTCTATATCACCGACGGTACCAACGAACTCTATGTCTATGGTACCTATGCCGGATGGAATGCTCAGGGTGATGACCGTAAGTTCTTCATCGCCGACAACGGCCTGAAGGTAGGCGACGAGATCACCATCATCGGCTACAAGGATACTTACAAGGAGCTCGTAGAACTGTGTCAGGGTGTCTGCTTCTCGTTCAAGAAGGCTGGAGAATAATTTATGAAAAAATATGTATTACTGGTGATGTCATTATTGACATCACCAGTTGTTTTCTCACAAGGGCCGAACGATACTGGTGCCTACTACCAGGCGGCCGACGGTAAGAAGGGCTCGGAACTGAAGACGGCGCTCTTCCAGATTATCAGTCCGCATACCATACAGTCGTATACACCTGGCGTATGGAATGCCATCAACTCTTACGACCTTCGCGAAGATGGGAAGATATGGGAGATTTATTCCGGTATTTCCAATTTCACCCCTGTGACGGATCAAGACAAGGGTGAGGATATCGATGACGAGGGTGTGGTGTATAATCGTGAGCATGCGATGCCAAAGAGTTGGTTTAATGAGAGCACCCAGAAAAACAACACCACCGAGGTGTATCCGATGTATACCGACCTGCATCATCTGTTTCCGACCGACCGTTCGGTAAACTCCATACGCTCTAATTATCCTTATGGTGAGGTAGGCGAGAACATCACGAAACAGTCGGAGGGCGGCTTCTCTAAGTTCGGACGTTGTGTCGACAGTCTTGGTTACAAGATATCCGGGCAGAACGGTCGTGTCTTCGAACCCAATGATGAGTACAAGGGTGACCTGGCCCGCGTTTATTTCTATATGGCCACCTGCTATGAGTCGTACAAGAATGAGAAAGGTGTTACCCGCAGTCCAAAAGACTGGGATAAGAGTGATAAGACGATGCTCGATGGAAGCGTCTTTCCTTTCTTTAAGGGATGGGCTCTGAAGATGCTCCTTCGTTGGGCGCAGCAGGATCCTGTCAGCGAGAAGGAGATCCGTCGCAACGAGGGTATCTATGCCATCCAGAAGAACCGTAACCCCTTTGTCGACTATCCAGGACTGGAGCAGTATATATGGGGTTCGGCCACCGATGTTGCTTTCAGCTACGACAACTATCAGTCTGTTGTCACCGGCATCTCTGTGCTACATCGTGAGGTGGCACCGGTGGAAAACAATCATATCTATGATCTCAGTGGCCGACGTGTCGATGGCCATCGACTGAAGAAAGGCCTCTATATCCGCAATAAACGTAAGATTGTCGTGAGATAAACAGAACGAGCCGTCGCCTTCGTATGAGGACGACGGCTCGTTGTTTTTGTGTTCGCAAACAAAAACGGACTTTTTCTTGCAGGAGTGAAAATAAATGATTACTTTTGCAGCGTCAAAAAACGATACTCGGGGTGCAGAGGCCACGTGCCGAAGCTGAGATGATACCCATAGAACCTGATGCGGGTAATGCCGTCGCAGGGATGTAGTAGAATCAAAATCATATATTTTAGAGTAAATAATGCCTCGAGTAGCAAGTGACAACACTGGCTGCTCGATTTTTTTTGTGCTTATACGTCATGAACGTGCAGATTAACAACCAAGACCATCAGACCGAGGCCCGTAACCTACAGGACCTTGCTATCGAACTGCAGTTGCCTCAGAAGGGCGTGGCTGTAGCTATTGACAATCAGATGATGCCCCGTGGAAGTTGGGCGCAGACCGCTCTTCAGGAAGGTGCTCGTATCGTCATCATTAAAGCCGCATGTGGAGGATAAGGTGATGTTGCAGTTTATCTCCCATTGTACAGAACGTTACACCTATCTCGACTCCATTCGCCTGGCCCTTGAGGGCGGATGCCGATGGATACAGTTGCGGATGAAGGACGCTACCGATGAGGAGGTGCGACCCATAGCCCTTGTCGCCCAACGGCTTTGTCATGAGGCCGGTGCTACGTTCATCATCGACGACCGTGTCGGCCTGGTGCGTGAGCTCCATGCCGACGGCGTGCATCTGGGACAGAACGATATGCCCATCCGTGAGGCGCGTCGCCTGTTGGGCGACGGTTTCATCATCGGTGGAACGGCCAATACCTTCGATCAGGTACGGGCTCATTACGAGTCTTCTGCCGACTATATCGGTTGCGGTCCTTTCCGTTTTACCACCACCAAACAGAAGCTCGCCCCCGTCCTTGGACTTGATGGCTATCGTACGATCATCAGTGAGATGGAAGAGGCACACATCCACATTCCTATTGTCGCCATCGGTGGCATCACCGAGGAGGATATCCCCGATATTCTCCAGACCGGTGTCAGTGGCATCGCCCTCAGCGGTACTGTCTTGAGGGCCGATGATCCCGTTCAGAAAATGAAACAATTAATCAATACAGTCAACCATGAGTAAATTAGTTATTGCGGGGCGTGAGTTCGGCTCCCGCCTGTTCTTGGGTACAGGAAAGTTCAACAACAACGAACTCATGGCCCGTGCCATCGATGTCTCTGGCACAGAGATGGTCACCGTCGCCATGAAACGTGTCGAACTCGACGATCAGAACGATGACTTGCTGACCCACATCACCCGAAACCAGAAGATCCAACTGTTGCCTAACACCTCTGGTGTGCGAAATGCCGAGGAGGCGGTCTTTGCCGCACAGATGGCGCGCGAGGCATTCGGCACCAACTGGCTTAAGCTCGAGATTCATCCCGACCCGCGCTATCTGCTGCCCGACTCCGTTGAGACACTTAAGGCCACCGAACAATTAGTGAAGCTCGGTTTTGTGGTGCTCCCTTATTGTCAGGCCGATCCCACACTCTGTAAGCATCTTGAGGAAGCCGGTGCGGCTACCGTTATGCCACTCGCTGCACCTATCGGCACCAACAAAGGTCTGCGCATGAAGGATTTTCTACAGATTATTATCGACCAGGCCACCGTGCCCGTCGTGGTCGATGCTGGCATCGGCGCTCCCAGTCATGCTGCCGAGGCCATGGAGATGGGTGCCGACTGTGTGTTGGTGAACACCGCGATCGCCGTGGCCGGTGATCCCGTAGCGATGGCCGACGCCTTCCGTCAGGCCGTTATCGCCGGTCGTCAGGCTTTCGAGGCTGGTCTGGGAGCTATCGCCGACAATGCCGAGGCTTCTAGTCCTTTAACTGCTTTTCTGAATTCTTAATTCTCATTTTTCAATTATGATCAACGATCACAAGGCTTACGCCCAGCGTGAGAAAGCATACATGCCGGGCCAGTTGTTCCCCTATATCCGTGTCGGTATGACCAAAGTCAACCTCACTCCTACGGTGACGCGCGACGAACACGGTGTTCCCCACATGGAACCCAATGCACCAGTATATATCTATGATACCAGCGGTCCTTTCTCCGACCCTGCGATAGAGGTCGACCTGAAGAAAGGTCTGCCCCGTATGCGTGAGCAGTGGATTCTCGACCGCAACGATACCGAACAGCTCACACAGGTCAGTTCGGAGTATGGTCGTCAGCGCTTGGCCGACACGTCGCTCGACCACCTGCGCTTTGAGCATATCCGGTTGCCCCGTCGTGCCAAGTTAGGATGTGCCATCACTCAGATGGCCTATGCCAAGGCCGGTATCATCACGCCTGAGATGGAGTATGTGGCTATCCGTGAGAATATGAACTGTGCCGAGTTGGGCATCAAGAGTCATATCACCCCCGAGTTCGTACGGTCAGAGGTGGCACGCGGTCGGGCGGTCATCCCGGCGAACATCAACCACCCCGAAAGTGAGCCGATGATCATCGGACGTCATTTCGCCGTTAAGATCAATACGAATATCGGTAATTCCGCTACCACCTCGTCTATCGAGGAGGAGGTAGACAAGGCCGTCTGGTCGTGTAAGTGGGGCGGCGATACACTGATGGACCTCTCCACCGGTAATCATATTCACGAGACCCGAGAGTGGATCGTACGTAACTGTCCTGTGCCCGTGGGTACGGTGCCTATCTATCAGGCTCTCGAGAAGGTGGACGGTAAAGTGGAAGACCTCACATGGGAGATCTACCGTGATACGCTGATCGAACAGTGCGAGCAGGGTGTCGACTATTTCACGATACATGCCGGTATCCGTCGTCATAACGTCCATCTGGCCGACAGTCGTCTCTGTGGCATCGTCAGTCGAGGCGGTAGTATCATGAGCAAGTGGTGCCTGTTGCACGACCGTGAGAGTTTTCTCTATGAGCACTTTGATGACATCTGTGATATCGTGGCCCAATATGACGTGGCTCTCTCGCTGGGCGACGGACTGCGTCCCGGTTGTACAGCCGACGCCAATGATGCTGCTCAGTTTGCCGAGCTCGACACCATGGGTGAGCTCGTTACCCGTGCCTGGGACAAGAACGTGCAGGCTTTCATCGAAGGTCCCGGTCATGTGCCCATGCATAAGATACAGGAGAATATGGAGCGCCAGCTGACCCACTGTCACGAAGCGCCTTTCTACACCCTCGGACCGATCGTCACCGATATCGCACCGGGCTACGATCATATTACCAGTGCCATCGGTGGTGCGCAGATCGCCTGGTTGGGGACAGCCATGCTCTGCTATGTCACCCCCAAGGAGCATCTGGCACTGCCCAACAAGGATGATGTGCGTGCGGGTGTCGTCACCTATAAGATTGCTGCCCATGCCGCTGATCTGGCCAAGGGCCACCCCGGTGCCGCTATCCGCGATAATGCCCTCTCCAAGGCACGCTTCGAGTTCCGCTGGCGTGATCAGTTCCATCTCTCACTCGATCCAGAACTCGCCCTTCAGTATTTTGAGGAAGCCGGCCATACCGACGGTGAGTACTGTACGATGTGCGGTCCGAATTTCTGTGCCGCTAAACTGACCCATGACCTGCGTAAACTTAAGAAATGATGGAACTCACTCGCGAACAACGGCAGCGCTATAACCGTCATCTCATCCTGGAGCGGTTTGGTATGGAGGCGCAGGAGCGACTGCTGCAGTCGAAGGTGCTGCTGGTGGGTGCTGGTGGACTGGGTTCTCCGGTGGCTCTCTACCTGGCAGCCGCCGGTGTCGGCACCATCGGTGTCGTCGACGGCGATACCGTCAGCATCAGTAATCTGCAGCGGCAGGTGCTCCATGGTACCGCCGACGTCAACCGCCCGAAGGTGGAGGTGGCGGCTGAGCGTATCCGTGCCCTCAACCCCGATGTCTGCGTAGAGACCTATGAGTATTATCTGAGCGAGGGTAATGCCCTCGACCTGATCCGTCCCTACGACTTTATTATCGACGGCACAGACAACTTCGCCACGAAGTATCTTGTCAACGATGCCTGCGTCATGTTAGACAAGGCCTTCTCCATGGGAGGTATCAACCGCTATAATGGTCAGCTGATGACCCATGTCCCTCAGTCGGCCTGTTATCGTTGTCTGTTTCCGGAGCCTCCAGCCAAGGAGGATGTCGAGACCTGTGCCATGGTGGGTGTACTGGGCAGTATCGCTGGTATGCTGGGCACTGTCCAGGCCACCGAGTGCATCAAGTATCTTACGGGGGTGGGCGAGTTGCTCACCGACAGTCTTCTCACTTTCGACGCTCTCACCATGCAGTGGCAGCGTTTCACCTTCCCGCAGCGGCCCGACTGTGCCCTCTGCGGCGTTCATCCTTCTATCCGTGAACTGAAGGAATATGCTTTTCAACCCTGTCAATCCAAAAACAACAAATAGAACCATGTTCTCAGACGAACTCAAAAACATCAGTTGGGACGAGACCACCGAGCGCATTGCCTCGATGACCGATGCCGATGTGCGACGGGCCCTTGGCAAGAGTCGTTGCGATGTCAACGATTTCATGGCTTTGCTGTCGCCGGCGGCCGAACCTTATTTGGAGACGATGGCGCGTCTTTCACGCCGTTATACCGAAGAGCGTTTTGGACGCACGATGTCGATGTTCATCCCGCTCTATATCACGAATTCCTGTTCGAACTCGTGCGTCTACTGTGGCTTCCATCGTGAGAACCCCATGGCACGTACCATCCTCACCCCCGAACAGATAGAGGACGAGTACCGGGCCATCAAACAACTGGCGCCCTTCGAAAACATCCTCCTTGTCACGGGCGAGAACCCGGCCAAGGCAGGCGTGCCTTACCTGGCCAAGGCTATTGATATCGCTAAGCGCTATTTCTCGAATATCAAGATCGAGGTGATGCCCCTGAAGACGGAGGAGTACTATGAACTGACCCGACATGGGCTCAACGGTGTCATCTGTTTTCAGGAGACCTACAACAGCGATCATTACAAACTGTACCATCCACGAGGCATGAAGAGCCGTTTTGAGTGGCGTTGCGACGGCTTCGATCGCATGGGACAGGCGGGCGTGCATTCCATCGGTATGGGTGTGCTCATCGGACTTGAGAAAGAGTGGCGCACCGATGTGACGATGATGGCCTACCATCTGCGCTATCTGCAGAAACACTACTGGCGCACTAAGTACAGTATCAATTTCCCACGCATGCGACCGGCACAGAACGAGGGGTTCCAGCCCAACTGCTTCATGAGCGACCGTGAGTTGGCACAGGCCACCTTTGCTATGCGTATCTTCGACCATGACGTCGATATATCCTATTCCACCCGTGAGCCGGCCTATATCCGTGACAACATGTGTACGTTGGGTGTTACCACGATGTCGGCCGAGAGTCATGTCAATCCCGGTGGCTACCACACTTATCCGCAGGCCTTGGAGCAGTTCACCGTCAGCGATGAACGCACGGCCAAGGTCATCAATGCCCGGTTGAAGGAACTCGGTCGCGAACCGGTATGGAAAGACTGGGATGCCTCGTTCGACCTGTTCAAGAAGTGCGTATGATCATTGTCATCACTCGTCCCGAGTTCTTCGTGGGTGAGGCCGCACGTATCGCGGAACTGCTCACCAGCGGAACGGCCGATTTGGTACATCTCCGTAAGCCGTCGTCCACATCCGACGAGATGGAACTGTTATTACGTCAGTTGCCGCCCGTCCTCTACGACCGTCTGGTGCTGCACGACCATTTCGATCTGGCCGTCCGTTACGGTCTTCGGGGTGTTCATCTCAACCGTCGTAACCCACAGCCGCCCACGGGGTGGGAGGGAGCGGTCAGTATCTCCTGTCATTCGCTCGCAGAACTCGCTGAGTGCCGCTGTCAACCATATGCCTATATGAGCCTGAGTCCGGTCTTCGATAGTATCTCCAAGCAGGGCTATCGCGCGGCATTCACCAAAGACCAGCTCGACGAGGCACGTCGGCAGGGACTCATCGACCAGCGTGTCATGGCCTTAGGCGGCATGACCTTTAATCGTGTTAAGGAAGTATTACAAATGGGCTTCGGAGGAGCCATGATCCTCGGCGACGCATGGAAATAGTATTGACCATCGCCGGTAGTGACCCGTCGGGGGGTGCCGGCATCCAACAAGATCTCAAGACCATCACGGCACTCGGCTGTTACGGTGCCACCGTCATCACCTCGATCACCTCGCAGAACACGCAGGGCGTACAGGGTTCCATGCCCGTGCCGCCCGATGTCGTGGTTTCACAGTTGCGCGCTGTGCTTAGTGATCTAGAACCGACTGTCATCAAGATTGGTATGCTGCCCGATCGTGCGGTCGCCGAGGCTGTCGTCGATACCCTGGAAACCTATCAACGGTCACAGCACCTTGTCGAAATGACAGACCACGCCGAGGGGACTGGTTCCGTCGGCGTGCCGATAATCTACGACCCTGTCATGGTGTCTACCAGCGGTTATCCGCTCATGCAGTCCGAGACCATCGATTATATCGCCCAGCGACTCTTCCCCCTCTGTACCCTCATCACACCGAACCTGCCTGAGACCGACCGACTTTTGGAACAGATAGGTATACCCCCGACACCTCGCGATATCCTACGTGCTGGGAAGGGATTGAGCCAGTTTTACGGCACGGCCTTTCTGCTCAAGGGCGGTCATGCTGACTCGTCGCAGATGACCGACTTTCTCTTCGAGACTAACGGTACCGTCAGTCCGTTTACCACCGAGCGTATTGTTACCGGCAATCTCCACGGCACTGGTTGTACGCTCTCGTCGGCTATCGCTGCCCATCTCGCGCAGGGCGCTAGTCTGGCGGAGGCCGTCAGAAAGGGAAAGGAATATGTGACGACCGCTATCCGTCGTTCGGTCGACAGTCGTATCGGGCACGGCAATGGACCGTTGATATAAAAAAAGAACGGATCACACGCATCCGTGTAATCCGTTCTTTTGTAGGGACACCCGGGCTCGAACCGGGGACCTCTGCAATGTGACTGCAGCGCTCTAAACCAACTGGGCTATGCCCCTATCTTCTTGTTTAGCGGATGCAAAGGTACAACATTTTACCGAAAAGCGGTGACCGTAACGGGAAAAGTTGGTGTGCCTTGAGGTTTTTTAACGCTTCATGTTCACATGTCCCGTACCCTTAATAGCGCTTACGGTTGTCAACGAGGAAGGTGTAAACCTCACCGTCGACGGGAATCTCCAGTACGATATGGTCGGCCTTGCGTTTTTTCAGAGCGATGAAGCCGCTGTGCTCAGACATGTCGAAGATGGTATTGGCGCGCCAGTAGCCTTCGTCAATGCGCTGCATCTCTATACCGCGCTGTGCCTCACCCTCGTCGATCATATCTTCCGTATGCTTCCGTGCCCAGAAACGATCGTCGGGCGTGTCTTTTGAGAGAGCAGCGTCAGCGGTGCCGACGAGGACTGTCACTAATGTGTTAGCCCAGAACATGCTGCTGTTTCTCTTGCTCTTGTATTTCTCGTAGGGGTATATCATGAGCGAGTCTTTCACAAGTGGTGTCATATCCATTCCCTTGTCGAAGTAGCGTGTCAGCATGTTGCGTGTCTCCTTGGGGTGGCCTTTCACGGCATAGCAGTATGCCTTGATCTTCTTGGGCTCGAAGATGATTTCATGACCGGAGTCATTGATGATGGAGATGTTGGGAACGAACAAACCTCCTTCGGTCACATCGACCACGACGGTGACGCCCTTGTGGTTGCAGTAGTGTATCAGATAGTCGTTCTTCACGCAGGTCTTGTACTCTTTGGTGTCTTGCGCTTTGGCTCCCGTGAATAGCGTGGTGCAGAGCAATGTCAGTAAAATGGATTTCTTCATAATGATTAATGTTTATTGTCTTACTTTATTTTACTGCAAAGATACGTTTCTTTTCGTGAAAAATAAAAGGATTTTCCCTATTATCCTATGGAAAATCCCTATGGACTTGTAGGTGGACAGTCAAAAATTCATAATTCTTCCGCACAGATGCGTTTTTTTCTTAATTCTTAATTCTTAATTCTCTTTTTATTCGTACCTTTGCACCCATAATTTCGAAATTATATTTATTTATGGCACAAGAAGATGTATTTAAGAAAATCGTGAGCCATTGTAAGGAATACGGATTCGTGTTCCCCAGCAGTGAGATCTACGATGGTTTGGGAGCCGTTTACGACTACGGTCAGAACGGTGTGGAGTTGAAGAATAATATCAAACAATACTGGTGGAAGGCTATGACGATGCTGCACGAGAACATCGTGGGTATCGACTCTGCCATCTTCATGCACCCAACGATATGGAAGGCTTCTGGTCATGTCGATGCCTTCAACGATCCCCTCATCGACAACCGCGATTCGAAGAAACGCTATCGTGCCGATGTGCTCATCGAGGATCAGATAGCCAAGTACGATGAGAAGATCCAGAAAGAGGTTGATAAGGCCCGTAAGCGTTTCGGTGACAGCTTCGACGAGGCGAAATATATGGAGACCAGTGAGCGCGTGAAGGAGACCAAGGAGAAACGCGACAACCTGCATGCCCGTTATGCCGAGGCTATGCAGGGTCCAGATCTGGAGGCCCTGAAGCAGATTATCCTCGACGAGGAGATTGTTGACCCCATTAGCGGTACAAAGAACTGGACCGACGTGCGTCAGTTCAACCTGATGTTCGCCACGGAGATGGGAGCTTCTGCTGATGCTTCAATGAAAGTGTACCTGCGTCCTGAGACGGCACAGGGTATCTTCGTGAACTATCTGAACGTGCAGAAGACCGGTCGTATGAAGATTCCTTTCGGTATCGCACAGATCGGTAAGGCTTTCCGTAACGAGATCGTGGCTCGTCAGTTCATCTTCCGTATGCGTGAGTTCGAGCAGATGGAGATGCAGTTCTTCGTACAGCCCGGTACCGAACTGGAGTGGTTCCCGAAGTGGAAGGAGACCCGTATGAAGTGGCATCAGGCCCTTGGCTTCGGTGCAGAGAACTACCGTTTCCACGACCACGATAAGTTGGCTCACTATGCCAACGCTGCTACCGACATCGAGTTCAAGATGCCGTTTGGCTTCAAGGAGGTGGAGGGTATCCACAGCCGTACGAACTTCGACCTCTCGCAGCATGAGAAGTACTCTGGCAAGAGCATCAAGTACTTTGATCCTCAGACCAACGAGAGCTACACCCCGTACGTCATCGAGACCTCTATCGGTGTCGACCGTATGTTCCTCTCTATCATGTGTCATGCCTTTGAGGAGGAGAAACTCGAGAATGGAGAGACCCGCGTGGTGCTGAAGTTGCCCGCAGCCTTGGCACCTGTGAAGTGCGCCGTCATGCCTCTGGTGAAGAAAGACGGTCTGCCCGAGAAGGCCCGTGAGATCATCGACCAGCTGAAGTTCCACTTCAACTGCCAGTACGACGAGAAGGACTCTATCGGTAAGCGCTATCGTCGTCAGGATGCCATCGGAACACCGTACTGTGTCACTGTCGACCACGACTCTCTGACCGACGGTAAGGTGACTCTGCGTTTCCGCGACACGATGGAGCAGGAGCGTGTGAACATCAGCGACCTGAATTCCATCATCGAGGATAAGGTGAGCATCGCAAGTCTGTTGAAGAAGCTTCAGTAAACAATGAAGAACTGGAAATACATATTGCTGGCCCTGATACTGTTCCCGTTTGCGGGGATGGTATCATCGTGCAGCGAGGATAGCGGGGAAGAGGAAGAGTTCGACAACTGGCAGAACCGCAATGACGTTGTGACGGCTGAGTGGGCCGGTAGTTCGATGAAGAAGATTATCTGTTACTCGAAGAATACCACCATATCCGGTAACGTCGCTGACTATATCTATGTCGAGGTTCTGGAGTCGGGTACAGGTATAGAGACTCCACTTTTTACTGACACCTGTCGCTTGGCCTATCGTGGCCGTCTGATTCCGTCAAAGAGCTATCCCGAAGGATATGTCTTTGATCAGAGTTATTTGGGTGACTTCAATTGGAACACGATAGATGTGGCCAGGGATGAGAATGGTAGGGATAAGGTATGCCAAGATTTCGCTCCAGGCTTCACCACCGCCCTGATGAACATGCACATCGGTGATCGTTGGAGAGTGTATATCCCTTATCAGTTGGGCTATGGCAGTTTGGCTAAGCCGACGTGTAGTTATAGCAATTTGATCTTTGATGTCGCTCTTGTCGACTTCTGGCACCCAGGTGAGCATCGCCCGGTATTCAAGTCAAGGTAAGTGTTCTTCTAAAGAGAAAAGTTGCATATCACAACAAAAGCCCTCGGCTTTATGATACTAAATCCCTGAAAGATAATACTTTCGGGGATTTTTCTTTGTTGTTTGTTCGATTCTTTGTATCTTTGTATCCGGATAGCAATGGGAGGTCATCACGTATGACATCTACCTTGCCTTAAATTAACTCAAAAACATAAACGACAAAAAACCGAACCACTATGAGCACGGAAGAAGAACAGTTTCTGGCTCTCCTGAAGGAGAACCTTCGCGCACACCAGAACATCGCATCCATCGTGATTAACTACACATGTTGCAGTGTACACAATGTTGGCACACTCAATTTCACTACCGATGGTGGCGGTCGTGTCGCCATGAGGCAGTCAGACGCACCCCAGTCACAAGAAGTGGTGACGCTGCCCGACGAACTGGCTACCGACGAGGCGATTCACCTCTGGCAGAAACTGCAGGAAGCCGATTATATCGATGAAAACTATCAGCCACTTGTCTCCCGCCCGAAGGCTGCCCTATTGGCCGATGCCATGGCCACTTGTCTGGGCATCCGACAAAGATGGAGAATTTTTGAAGAAGTGTGGCAACGCCGTAATATGCGTAATGACTTTGCAAGGGCCTTATCCCAACAACAGTCGCTTGACTTTCAAGATGATATAAGAAAGTTAATGCGCAGATAATCAGTTATTTATGATGTATGCATGCAGTGCATGCACTGCATGCATACACCTAATTTTCAATTTTATTTTGTATCTTTGTTCCCTGACTTATATAGATAGCTCATGGAACAAGAACATCTCATACATTTTCGCTCCCCTCCTGTGTGACGGATGGTACAGATGACAGATGGGGCCTGAATACACATGCGCGTGTACGCAGGAACTCTCGAGTCGCCAAAAGTTCCTGCGTACACGCGTGAGAAATCTTATAACCCATCTGTCATCTGTATCATCTGTCACAAATAACAGCAGGAGAAGGCTATGGAAGGGGCACGGTTGCTGAGCCTGCGGTTGCTGAGCCTGTCGAAGTATCGAAGCAAGGTAGTGACCCTTCCACGCCCTACTACGGAAAAGCGCTCTTTGAAATGTTGTACCTTGACAAGCGACCAGACAAGTGTGTCGCCCCCCCCCCAACTATGGGTGAAAGAGATAATCCCTTTCGGTGAAAGAGACGTCATCTACGACTGATGGAGATAATCCCTATAGGGGTATAGACCCTATCTCCATGACTCGTAAACCCTATCTGAATGACTCATAGGAGGCATCTCTTTGAGCATAAACAGCCCCTTCTCACAGAAAGTAAGAGATTCGCCGTTCTAGTGATACGGCGAATCTCATAAAAGACAAATTCTTCTATTCAGTGAAGCAAATCTTCACTGTACATGAAACTAGCTGTTAAGACTAAAAGCGGATGTCCTTAATGGGATCGGGCAGCTCTACTTTGTAGTTGTAGTAGCAGCAAGCGAACTCCATGTGATCACAGATCTTAATGATCTTGTCTTTGTTAATGCCAGCCACGGTGGCATTCATCTCGCTTTCATTCAGAACTGCGAAATCTTCTCTTCTAATTTTCTTCATAATAGTTAATGTTTTAAATTTTTAGGTCTGTTTGATGCGCAAGACCGTTGGCGCTTATTGATTAAACATATCACCACCAGAGCTGTTGTCCATCCTCATATGTGAAGATACGTTCCTCGATTCCTTTCGTCAGGTCCTTCAAAAGATATAGGCCGTCACTTGGCATATTTTCAAGAACCAGCTCCGTAGCCTTTGCTTTCGTCACCGCCAGAGGAAGCCATTTCCCACGATCATACACTAGTAACTGATACATATCACCGACTTCGATGCAGTTGCCGTCATTTCGGGGTATGAACCTTATCTTTGCCACGTCGGACGGTTGAGCCAGTTCCAGTCCTACCCAATGACCATCGGGACTGATTCCGTTAAATCCAGTCAGGATATCGCCGTCAAAGACGGTCTCTTTCGTGTGGCCGGGCATACCCTGAGTGCCAAGTATCTTGCCGGTCAGTTTCTGGCCTTTGCTGTTATAGAACTCTACCTCATTGACGTTACAATAGGAGCCCGTGTGGCCAATATAACGAAGATACCGGTATTTGTTCCCGACATTCTCTGGTGTCAGTTCATACCAGCAGGCATCAGTATATCCATAGTATCGATACAGACGTGAGGCCTGAGAGAAGTCCTTGGTATTGCTCCCCTCGAATATTCCATGATCCATCCTATATCTGAAGGAATCAAATTGGGCGAAGAAAGGATATTTGCGGAGTAACGTCATTGTCTGGCGTTTGGAGTTGTCGCATACGATTTCTCTGATCGATCCGTCTGGTTTCAGGATAAAGGGATTCCCGATGGGAATCATGTCTTGATCCTGACAGATGCAGACGGAATACAGTATATTACGTCCCATAGACGTGAATGTAACCTTACCCCTTGATACCTTGCCATAATGAACGGGGATCCAGTGCTCCTTGTCGTTGACACAGATGTAGGCGATCTTACTGTCACGGAACTCCTTCGGAATGTCACGTACCACATCCGTCGTATTCAGATACTCGTCTGTGACATCTGTAAACGTCGGAAACTGGAATAACTCAGGGACGCTCTTCTCACCTTTCATGTCATCGACAATCTTCTGGTTAACCTCGAAGCGGTATCTGTAGATCTTGGGCTTCAGATAGACGGGACTATGTGTGAACTGGGTCGTATCTCCCGGAACATATCCCATGTAAAAAGGTGTCGCTTTTCCATTAGGTAGAACCAGGGCATTCCACGTATGGTTATTAGTGCGGTTTCCCCAATGTGGCGTGAAATCTATGGCCACGGGAATTCCCATATATCTCGACAACGAAGCTACATAGGAGGCCTCGTCCTTACAGGGACCAGTACGGTATCGGCATAATGATGCCAGACTCGGAGTTACACTGCCTCTGGCTTTAGCGGGCACGAACAGGTCCATCGCATCCGTCACCCGCACAGCCTCAGACTGGGCATTCCCGATCCTGAAGAATGACCGGGCATAAGGGTTCTTTTCTTTCTTGGTGATCTTCCATTTCTGCGTGTCCTTTCCAGAATAGAAGTTCTGTACCAGGATCTCCTTGCCAGTCTGCTTGTCGACGCGGGATTCCCAGAACAAGCCCGTCTGCTTGTTCATGATCTTGCACATGCCGTCACCGACAGGTATGATTGCCCATTTCTGGTGATTGATGTATCTGGACTGATAGGCGGTCACATCCCTTTCATAGCATCTGTCCGGATTGGTCACCAGGATGTATACCTGCTTACTTACAATCGCCAGGGTGTCAAGACAGACCCGATAGTCTTCCAGGTACAGGTCCACGGAGTCCATGGGAGCAATCCTCCAGCACGGATAGCCCT
>NZ_FNUF01000007.1:0-72026 GCF_900107065.1 Prevotella sp. lc2012
TTGTTTAAAAGAATAAACGGTTCGTTTCTTCTACCCAAGAGCATCACTACAATGCTCTCGCTTCTTGTACTACTTCTGTCTATGTAAATCTTTCAAAGAACTCTCTTTTGTTTGCCTCAGCCTAGATTTTTAGGCGAAAGCGGATGCAAAGGTACGACAAATTTTGATACCATCCAAATTTTAAAGAAGAAAAATTCCCGAGAAGCAAAAACTTTTCGGGAATTATTACATTTGAAGGGAGTACCTTATATATTATATCTCACTCAAAGAGCTCTTCGAAGTCGTTATCGCTGCTTTCGAGTGCTTCGTCGACGAAGGAACAGGGGTCGTAGCCGGCAGGCAGATCGAAGGTGGCATCCTCGTTGTAACCCAACTGCGGATCGGCATAAACCTTCTGCATGTAGAGGGCGAAGATGGGCAGGGCCATAGATGCGCCCTGACCGTAGAACATGGTGTTGAAGTGGATGTCGCGATCGTCGCCACCCACCCAGCAGGCGTTCACCAACGTCGGGGTGATGCCCATAAACCAGGCGTCACTATTGTTATTGGTGGTACCGGTCTTACCTGCAATGCTACCTTTCAGGCCATACTTGAAGCGCAGACGACCAGCGGTACCGCCATCGACGACGGCCTGCAGCATATAGAGCATCTTATGGGCACTCTCCTCACTGATGACCTCGTTCATGCGGGGCTGGAACTGTGCGATGACATTACCCTCGCCATCCTCGATCTTCGTCACGTACATCAGGGCGGCACGAATACCGTGGTTGACAAAGGCGGTATAGGCGCTGGCCATCTCGGCCACACTGATATCGCACGGACCCAGACAGAGCGACATCGAGGGATGGATCTCGGGATTGCGGATGCCGTACTCACGCAGCAGGTCGACGAAGGCCTGCGGACTGAGCTTACTCATCAGGTAGGCAGAGATCCAGTTGTTCGACTGCTGGAGTCCCCACTTCAAGGTGACCATCTCTCCGTAACGGGCACGACTGCCGTTGCGCGGTGTCCAAGGACGGCCGGCCACCATATAGGTCTGCTGCACGTTGGGCGCCTCGTCGCACGGTGAGAATCCGTTCTCCATGGCCAACGAATAGAGATAGGGTTTGATGGTAGAGCCGACCTGACGGCGACCCTCCGAAACCATATCATATGCAAAGTGCTCGTAGTTCAAACCACCGACATAAGCCTTGACATGTCCGTTCTGCGGGCACACGCTGACGAAGCCGGTGCGGAGGAACGACTTGTAATAGCGG
Organism: Prevotella sp. lc2012; assembly: GCF_900107065.1. Taxonomy (NCBI): domain Bacteria; kingdom Pseudomonadati; phylum Bacteroidota; class Bacteroidia; order Bacteroidales; family Prevotellaceae; genus Prevotella; species Prevotella sp. lc2012. Next base: position 1,257 of record NZ_FNUF01000007.1, read on the forward strand.
ATCGAGTCGATCGGCGTCATCGTCGTGTCAATCTCTCCATGATAGGTGAACACCGTCATACGTACCGGCGTGCGGAACGACTTCTGGATCTCATCCTCTGACGCACCACTCTCATGGAGCACACGATAGCGCTCGCTCTGTCGGATGGAGCGGTTGATAATCTGTCGCACCTGCTCAGGAGTGAGGTTCGACGAATAGGGCGCATTCGCTTTCTTCTGGTTCTCGGCAGCGAAGGCCGGCTGCAGGTATTTCACCACATGCTGGTAGGCAGCCTGCTCGGCATACTGCTGCATCTTAGAGTCGATGGTGGTATAGACCTTCAGACCATCTGTATAGATGCTATAGTAGTCGCCATTGCGCTTCCTGTTCTTGTTGCACCAGCCATAGAGCGGGTCGGTCTCCCAGTTGATGGAGTCGTTGTAGAACTTCACCATGTTCCACGACGGATAGAGGGCACGATCGGGCTTCTTGGCAGTCATGTACTTCCTGAGGAACTCACGGAAATAGACAGCGATACCGTCGCGGTGGTCGGAGACATGGAACTTCAGCGTGAGTGGCTCGGCACAATATTTCTCGTAGTCGGCCTCACTGAGATAGCCCGCCTTCAGCATCTGGCCGAGCACGACATTACGACGGTCGCGACTCCGATCGGGGTATCTGACGGGGTTATAGTATGAGGGGTTCTTACAGAGGCCCACGAGGGTGGCCGCCTCGGTGACGGTGAGATCCTTCGGCTCCTTACTAAAATAGGTGTCGGCAGCAACCTTGATGCCGACGGCATTATGCAGGAAGTCGAAATAGTTGAGGTACATGGTGATGATCTCGTCCTTGGTGTAGTTACGCTCCAACTTGACGGCGATCACCCACTCTATCGGTTTCTGAAACAGACGTTCCATGGTGGACTTTGCCCGCTCGGAATAGAGCTGCTTGGCCAACTGCTGGGTGATGGTGGAACCACCACCGGCACTCTTCTGCCCTAACACGCCGCGCTTGATGATGGCACGTCCGAGGGCGTAGAAGTCGATGCCGGAATGATCGTAGAAACGAACATCCTCTGTGGCAACGAGTGCCTGCACCAAAGAAGTGGGCAGTTTGGAGTAGTCGACCATCACGCGGTTTTCACGGTTATAGTTCCACGTTCCCATGATCTTTCCATCGGCAGAATATATCTGCGTGGCGAAGCGGTTGATCGGGTTCTGAAGGTCCTCAACAGGTGGCATGTAACCTATCCATCCTTTGTCTATCGCATAGAAAGCAAAAACGGTTCCTAGCACTGATATTGTCAACAATGTCCAAAGAAAATAGACAAAAAGCTTTCTCATATGATCGATTTCTTTACTTTTTTCAGTATCTTGATGCAAAATTACGATTTTCTTTCAAATTATCGCACGGAAATCAGAAATATTGTGTAATTTTGCGCAAACAAAAACAAAAGAACGGATGGAAAAGCATAATTTTGTGACCATTGCCGATCTCACTCGTGAGAAGATTCTCTACATGATTGAGATGGCAGAGGAGTTTGAGAAACACCCCAACCGGGAACTGCTGAAGGGGAAAGTCGTGGCAACCCTTTTCTTCGAACCATCGACCCGCACCCGTCTGAGTTTTGAGACCGCCGCCAACCGTCTCGGTGCACGTGTCATCGGCTTCGCAGACCCCAAGATCACCAGTGGCACAAAAGGAGAGACACTGAAAGACACCATCCTGATGGTATCCAACTATGCCGACGTGATTGTGATGCGTCACTTCATCGAGGGCGCCGCACAGTATGCCGCCGAGGTAGCTCCGATACCTATCGTGAACGCCGGCGACGGTGCCCACCAGCATCCCTCACAGTGCATGCTCGACCTCTACTCTATCTATAAGACACAGGGCACGCTGGAGAACCTGAATATCTATATGGTGGGCGACCTGAAATACGGCCGTACCGTACACTCCCTGCTGATGGCCATGCGCCACTTCAACCCGACTTTCCATTTCGTGGCTCCTAAGGAACTGGCCATGCCTATCGAATACAAGATATACTGTAAAGAGCATGGTATCAAGTATCAGGAGCATACAGCCTTCAACGAGAAGATTATCGCCGATGCGGATATCCTCTATATGACTCGTGTACAGAAAGAACGCTTCTCCGACCTGATGGAGTATGAGCGGGTGAAGAACGTGTATGTGCTGAACAACGACATGCTGAAGTATGCCAAGCCCAACATGAAGATATTGCACCCACTGCCTCGTGTCAACGAGATCGCCTACGAGGTGGACGACAACCCGCATGCCTACTATATTCAGCAGGCGGGCAACGGTCTCTTTGCCCGTGAGGCTATCTTCTGCGATGTGCTGGGCATCACGCTCGACAAAGTGAAGAATGACAAGACGATCATTGAGGGTTAAGAGTTGAGAGTTTTGATTACCTTTATAGGGATTGAGGATTATGAATAAGAAAGAACGCTTAGTAGCTGCGATTGAGCACGGAACAGTGATTGATCACATTCCAACTGAGAAGACATACCAGGTGGCAAGTCTGCTCGGACTGTTTGAACTGAAGACGCCCGTCACCATCGGATTCAACTACCCATCAAAGAAGGTGGGATGCAAGGGTATCATCAAGGTGAGCGATAAGTTCTTCACCGACGATGAAATATCAAGACTCTCCGTGGTGGCTCCGAACGTGATTCTCAGCATCATACGCGACTATGAGGTGGTGGAGAAGAAGGCCGTGGTGACACCCGAGGAGATCAAGGGTATCGTTAAGTGTAACAACCCCAAATGCATCACGAACAACGAGCCCATGGCTACCCATTTCCATGTGGCCAACGGTGTTCTGACTTGTCGCTACTGCGAGAAGGAGCAGGATATTAATAAGGTGGAACTGTGTTGAAGGATTGAAGAATTTTAAAAACCCCATAAACAAAGACAATGAACAGAGACAACACAATCTTCGAGTTGATTGAGAAAGAGCATCAGCGCCAGCTTAAGGGCATCGAGCTGATCGCCAGTGAGAACTTCGTGAGCGACCAGGTCATGGAAGCCATGGGCAGTTACCTGACCAACAAATACGCTGAGGGCTATCCTGGACACCGTTACTACGGCGGTTGTCAGGTGGTCGACGAGGTGGAGCAGCTTGCCATCGACCGTGTATGCAAGCTCTTCGGCGCAGAGTACGCTAACGTACAGCCCCACTCCGGTGCACAGGCTAACGCAGCCGTTCTGCTGGCCGTTCTGCAGCCCGGTGATACCTTCATGGGTCTGAACCTCGCACATGGCGGACACCTCTCACATGGTTCACTGGTGAACACCAGTGGTATCCTGTATAAGCCCGTGGGCTATAACCTGAACCAGGAGACCGGTCGCGTGGACTACGACGAGATGGAGGCCCTGGCCCTGGAGCACAAGCCCAAGCTGATTATCGGTGGTGGCTCTGCTTACAGCCGCGAATGGGACTACAAGCGTATGCGTGAGATCGCCGACAAGGTGGGCGCTCTGCTGATGATCGATATGGCACACCCCGCCGGTCTGATTGCCGCTGGTCTGCTGGAGAACCCCGTGAAGTGGGCACACATCGTGACCTCTACGACACACAAAACTCTCCGTGGTCCGCGTGGTGGTATCATCCTGATGGGTAAGGACTTCGAGAACCCATGGGGTCTAAAGACACCGAAGGGTGTAACGAAGATGATGAGTCAGCTGCTCAACTCAGCTGTCTTCCCTGGTCAGCAGGGCGGTCCGCTGGAGCATGTCATCGCTGCCAAGGCCGTAGCCTTCGGTGAGGCTCTGCAGCCTGAGTTCAAGGAGTGGGCTAAGCAGGTTCAGAAGAACGCCAAGGTTCTGGCCGACGAGTTGATTAAGCGTGGCTTCGCCATCGTGAGCGGCGGTACCGACAACCACTCGATGCTGGTTGACCTCCGTACGAAGTATCCCGACCTGACCGGTAAGGTTGCAGAGAACGCACTCGTTGCCGCCGACATCACCGTGAACAAGAACATGGTGCCGTTCGACAGTCGTAGCGCCTTCCAGACCTCTGGTATCCGTCTGGGTACACCGGCTATCACTACCCGTGGTGCTAAAGAGGATCTGATGATTCAGATTGCTGCATGGATTGAGGAGGTACTCAACGATCCCGAGAACCCAGAGGTGATCGCATCGGTTCGTGCTCGTGTGAACGAGAAGATGAAGGACTATCCTCTCTTCGCTTACTAAGCACTCAATCGCATCATGATAAAAAGAGGGGGCAGCCAGATGGCTGCCCCCTTTATTGTCTGGTTATCGACGTTCGTTATCTTCTGGTACGAGGACGGCTCGCCGGGCGAGCAACGGTCTTCGTACGGCTGGCAGTCTTCGTGTGGGCAACGGCACGGGTGCTCCTGCGAGCACCAGCGGCACTACTCTCTACCTTTGCCGTAGCGACATGGTCGTCGGTACGGTAGATGAAGTTCTCACCATAATAGCTGTACTCCCACACCACATAATAGATATGTGGACTGAGGTCGATCTGGAGTGTCTTAACGATAGCCCTGGTACGAGCTCTTCTTGTAGAAGCGGGTGCATCACCACCACCGGTGGTCGACGAGCTGTTGCCATTATCGGCATTCTCGCTGTTCTCGCCCTCCTCACCTTCTACGGTCTCTGGATCGGGCACCTCGACCTCAACCTCTTCGTACATGACCAGATCGGCGAACTCGGCCTTCAAACTGCCCTTGCTGGCCAGTGCGCCAGTGGTTGCATCGTACGTTACAGTCTTCAGCTCCTTACCGTCGCGGAAGAGCGTGCACTTCGTCATCTGGATATCGAAGTCACTATTGTTGGTGATGGTAGATGACAGTTTTTCTACCACCGTCGTATCACCCTTCGTGAAGTTATTAGATTCCCATGCCGTAGCCAGCTTGTCGTCCAGATCCTTCGGTGCGACAACCGTCACCTTGACATTGTCGGTATGCTTCTGGTCGGGTGAGGTGACCGTGATCGTTGCCGTACCAGCACCCACAGCCTCAACCAGTCCTTCGCTGTCGACCGTTGCCACAGAGGTGTTAGACGACTTCCAAGAGACAGCCTCACCATTGGCATTGTGCAGATTCAACTTCTTGGTCTGGGTGGTATACAACTGGAAGTCCTCGTCATTGATATAGAGGTTCCTGGTCTGCGTGATCGTAATCTTCTCAGAGAAATCCCACGTGGTGTTCTTCAGCGTCACAGTCGTTGTACGACTCGGTACCTTCGTGGTGAGAGGAGCGACTGTCAGGCGCTGGATGACCAGATCAAGCTCAGGCTTCGACTCACGACCTTCCGACGATATCCAACTATCCTCGGGGTTGAGATCGGTATCGAACGAGACGTTCGTCTGGACGTAGATGCTGACGGTACCACCGAATTCGTCGATGGTATAGCTGTTCTTCACGACACTGAACTTCGGATCGAAATGCTGGAAGATGGTGGTGATGTCCTCGACACCCGTTCTGTTGTCCACGATCCTTACCGTGGCCGTTCTCTCTTCCTCGCTATCGTTTCTGGCAACCTCGAGCACCACCGTAGAGGTGACAAGGCCGCGAGTCGCGTTGTTAGGCAGCGTGACCCAGTCGGCATCGAGGATCTCGACAGTATAGTCGACATTACTCTCAACGGTGATCTCAACCGTTCCGCCTTCGGAAGCCACCTCGTACTCACCCTCGCCAATCATGATGACATCGCACTGTTTCTGCGACACCTGGAAGGTACGTGAGGTCACGCCATCCTTGATATCGGAGATTGTAACGGTAGCGACACGGTCGTCGAACGTGTCGTTCGGGTCGACCGACACACGCAGCAGAGACTGGTCGGCCTCGATCGTCGCATGACACCAACTGGCATCGGTCGTAGCAGCATAGTTGGAGAGATCCTCATTGCGGTACACCTTCTCGTATGCCGTCTTCTCGGTAGGGATATACACACCTTCTTTGTCAAATCCCTTTTCACCTGTCAGATCATTAAGAATGAGCTCGTGCAGGCGGGTATGATATTCATCCTCACCACAGGAAGAGAGCCCTATGCCGAGCACCGTGATCAGCAGAAATATCCTTAAATACTTGATTGTCTTCATGATTCACTTGTTATAATTGTTACCTAATCGGCTGCAAAGATACAAACTTTTTATAAAACGGGCACGATTTGCCACATTATTTAATTATTTTTTTTCAATGTGACCTGCAAGGGATGACGGAGCATACGCAGATACCATGCTATCCGCGCCTCCCATTCCTGCGGCGTACGCACATCGTACTTTGCCCAGGCTGAACCGAAGTAATAGGTATACGGCTCACCCCGGTATTGAGGGAGCACACCCAGGGCATGCTGCTGCTGTTGACGGGTAGTCACCGTCCCCTCGGGGAAAAGCACGGCCACATATAACGGGGCATGATGCACATTGGGCTGATCGGTCGGATCGGTATACGACACGAAGTCGCGTCCCAGAACCACAGGCTCGGGATCCTCACGCTGGACGACCACTCCAGAGCAGAAGGCGACAGGACGGGACAGACCGTCGTAGGAGACCGTCATCCGATTGAAGTTTGAGCCTTTGTCGAGGGTGATGACCCGATGCTCGCGGATCGTATCGCCACAGACCACCCGCGGACTCTGTGTCAGACGGACGGTGAAGCGTAGCGGACCTTCGTCGAGCACCTCATAACGCTCAAAGCAATAAGGCATGACGATACTGTCGGCAACCATCAGTGCCGGTGCCCCGCATCCCAGTGTGGCTCCCACCTTATAGGGGTCGAGACCACGCCCATGATCATGATGATAGGAAATGGTGCGATAGAGGGAGTCGCCCCGATGGCGATCAACACGGCGCAGTGAATCGACGGTAGGCATCATGACAATATCCTCGACATAGAAGCGCTGATCGACCACTAGCTCCGGTGTGTTCTTCGTCCACACATCGATGCCGAACGAGCGCTCGCCCGTGCGCTCAAGTGCCGGTCCGTAGACCCGGTAGGCGCCACGGTCGTTCTCCCATGCAAAGTCATCCTTCCGTTCGGGATGAAGGGCCCCATGGCATACCATGGGGAACGTCTGAGGCTGTCCCTTGGAGATGGTGAAACAAGCCACCCCACCCTTGCGGACCGCCGCTTCAATCAGGAGTTTCCCGTCGTGAGTGAGTTGGAAAGGCACGTCGAGTCCGACGGCCTCCGTCACCCGAAGACTGTCGGCAGTCGTTCCGAGCTGTTGCAAGACACTGTCCAGAGGTAACTCCACCACCTGTTCACGATATTCATCTGAGGTGTTGGCCACCTCGACGGTCAAGAAGACCGCAGCCAGCAAAGAAAGAAACGTGCTCATCGCAGTTCGCTATTGAAATGATTGACGGCCTGACGGAACAGGTGATAACGGGTGTTACCACCAAAGATGCTATGATTCCGGTTGGTATAGACAAGCTGACGGAAATCCTTGTCGGCCTGCACTAAGGCCTCGACATACTCTGCCGTATTCTGGTAATGCACATTATCGTCGGCCAGACCATGGCAGAGGAGAAGAGCACCATGCAGTTGTGGGGCACGGGAGATGGGGTTCACCTCGTCGTAGCCTTGCTGGTTCTCCTGTGGCGTACGCATATACCGTTCGGTATAGATCGAGTCGTAGAAGCGCCAGCAGGTCGGAGGAGCGATGGCCACTCCGGCACGGAAGACGGGGCGCCCCTCAGACATGGACATCAGCGTGTTCCAACCGCCGTACGACCATCCCCAGATGCCGATACGGTCTTTGTCGACATACGACTGTTGGCCGAGCCATAGTGCCGTTTCCACCTGATCGCGGGCTTCGAGCTCGCCCAGACGGAGGTATGTACATTTCTCGAACTCAGCGCCACGGCCGCCCGTACCTCGGTTGTCGACACAGACACACACATAGCCCTGTTGAGCCAGGTACTGTTCGAGGATGGCACCATTGCCGTTCATGCCGATGCCCCACTCGTTCATCACCTGTTGGTTGCCGGGACCACCATACTGATACATGATGACCGGATAGCGTTTCGACGGGTCGAAGTCGGCCGGCTTGACCATCCATCCGTTCAAGACGACGCCTTCGGATGTAGTAAAGGAGAAGAGCTCTTTCTTTCCTAAGTCATAGGCAGCCAGTTTCTTAACAAGCGCCTGATTATCGATCAGCGTCTGCAGCACCTTTCCGTTCTGTTGGCAGAGCGTGTACTGAGCCGGATGATCCATACTGCTCCATATATTAATGAAGTATTTGAGGTTTGTACTGAAGATGGCGTTGTTCACACCGCCCTTCTGGGAGAGGATCTCCGTCTTACCGTTGGCATGAGCCACCATCACCTGCTGATCGGTAGCACCATTGGGGTTGGCCGAGAAATAGGTGTCGCCCGTCTGCTCATCATAGCCATACACGTGATTCACCACATAACGGTCTTTCACAATTTGTCGGACCAGTTGACCGTTCAGGTTGTAGAGATAGAGATGGTTATAACCATCGCGCTCACTGGGCAGGAGGATATGCTTGTCGGTGATCTTCACCTCTTCAAATGTCTCTTCCTTGATATACTTGTCGACCTTGTCTTCGATAGCCAACTGACATATCGTTGACAAGGGGTTAGCCATATAGATGCGAAGCATATCCTGGTGACGGTTCATGGTGAAGATGGCAACCTTAGAGGGATCGCTGGTGGCCTTGATACGTGGGATATAACCATCGGCATCCAACGGGAGATTGATCTTCCGTGTCTGGTGTGACTTGATGTCGTAGCTATAAACGCTGACCTCGGAATTGGTCTGACCGGGAACAGGATACTTATAGGTATATTCGCCGGGATACTCGGCGAACTCCTTCCGTTCGGGAGCCAGTCCCTTGAACAGCTGCAAGGTAAACTGCTTCACGGCACGCTCATCGTAACGTATCCAAACAATCTGCTTGGAGTCGGCCGTGAACACCATCGACGAGTTCGTGGAGAACTCCTCCTCATACACCCAGTCGGGGATGCCGTTGATCACCTCATTGAACTTCCCGTCCTTGGTCACCTGACTCTCGGCATTACCGTACAGGAGCTTGACGAGGTGGATATTATTATCGCGAACGAAGGCAATCAGATTGCCGTCGGGTGAGAATACCGGCGTCTGCTGCGGACCGCCATCGCTGAGCGGCATCAGTTTGTTGTTCCGGATATCATAGATATAATAGACGGCAGTGAACGAGCGGCGATAGATGGGTTTCGTGGCTGTCTGTATGAGCATGTACCGGCCATCCGGACCCATGATATAGCCTTCGACCCGACTGATCTTCTCGCCACGAGCCGTTTCCACGTCGAACAAAACGCTCAGCTGCTTTCCCGTACGGAAAGAGAAGTTGACGATGCGTTTTCCATCGTTGCATATCTGACTATATGACTCTCCGTCGGCCATCGGACAGACAGCCTGCATCGACTCCGAGCGGAACTCACCACGGGTGATCTGTTTCAAATCCAGCTTCTCGCCAGCCACTGACGGCGTCAGGCTACATGCCATCACTGCTGCCAGGAAAAAAAGTTTCTTCATATTCATATTTTATTCATTGATCGTGCAAAGATAGCGTTTTTTTCCATAACTTTGCAAACGGATGGAATTAAATAAAGTGAATATACCTTATTATAATTATAACGACTATGGCACATGGATTCGCGGCCGTTTCCCCTTCCGTGTTCAGAAAATCTCGGTAGACGCAGGGTTCACTTGTCCGAACCGTGACGGGAGACTCTCGTCGGGAGGTTGTATCTATTGTGACAACCGATCGTTCAATCCCAGCTATTGCAGTAGGACAAAAGGCATCACCCAGCAGTTGGAAGAGGGGAAGCGATTCTTCGCACACAAATATCCCGAGATGAAATATCTGGCCTATTTCCAGACCTATACGAACACGTATGCCGACCTCGAGACCCTCAAGGAACGCTATGAAGAGGCATTGGCAGTGGAGGACGTGGTGGGCATCATCATCGGTACCCGACCAGACTGTGTATCGGATGAGCTCCTTGCCTATCTTGCAAGACTGAGTCGGCAGACCTTTATCATCGTGGAATACGGCATTGAGAGTGCCAACGAGCAGACCCTCAGATACATCAATAGAGGACACACCTTCGAGGATGTACGCACGGCAGTGGAACGGACACATGCCCAGGGAATCCTGACTGGCGGGCATATCATCCTAGGACTACCCGGGGAGGATGCAGCCGAGAGTATCCGTCAGGCACCACTCATCTCCGCCCTGCCCCTCGACATTCTGAAGATCCACCAGATGCAGGTGATCCGCGGCACACGACTGGCCGAGATCTATGAGCAGTCGCCTTTCCATGTATACTCTGCCGAGGCGTATATCCAACTCATCGCCCAATACATACAAAGACTGAGAAAGGATCTGGTTCTGGAGCGTTTCGTGTCGCAGGCGCCGCATGAGATGGTCATAGCACCACACTGGGGGCTCAAGAACTACGAGTTCACCCACCTACTGGTGAACTATCTGAAAAAGCACGAAATCTATCAGGGACAGTTAGCGGAAATCTGAGTACTCGTTATTCCGCAGCATCTGATCGACCGTCATATTCTTATTACGCTTCATATAACGGTCGACCAGTCGGATATATAACGACTGGAAAACGTTTTCGCCCATCGCCTTGTTGACCGTCCATTGAATCTTACCGATATGGATGTCCTGCTCCATCTGGGTCAGAACCCTGTTAAGCGGCATAGGATAGATGCTCAGCAAGTAGAAGCCGATACAGTCGGGCACCACATATCTGCGCGTCATCAGTTGAAGTTGACTCTCAGAATACCCATATTCGGCACGCTTGTAAAGGGGATAGTCGGAACCTAAGTACTTATCGAGACAAATGCCAATCGTGTTGTTACCGACAATAATGCTCTGGTCGAGTGAACCGATCTGCGCATATACCTCAGGGAGTTCCATATTGGGGATATTCTTCCGGAGATAGGTAAACGCCTTTGTCAGTTCGCTATTGATATCATCCATATTGGCATACTGCTGTTCAGCCTCTGATATCAGTGCCTGCAACGTCGAGTCTTGATAGAACCGAAGGAACTTGGTATTGATCTGCTGGTCGTTCACCTTACCAATATGCAGCACATCCTCGATCAACGTACGCGTCTGCATCGGGTAAGAGGTATTCATCTGCTGCAGGGCGGAGAAATCGCCTGTTGTCAGATATAGGCTCTGGATACGGTCATAGCGGTCAACGACAATTGTATCGTCCCCCTCATCGGAGGTCCTGAATTGCCATTCACAGCTGACGCAAACCAGCATGACGACGAACAGAATATAGTATACCTTGCGCACGATAGCGATCCTGAATGTTATACGATTGTTAAAAACAAGTGCAAATATACCAATAATTGTTCACAAAACAAAATTTTAACCTAAAAAAGATAAAAATTCGTATAAAAACCTGCGCATTTCTGTTTATTTGTGTAAAAATCATAAAGGATTTGCTCCTTTTTCCGTACTTTTGTATGAACTAAAACAGATCTCAAGAAAAGAATGAAAAGAATACTGATGCTGGCACTAACAGCCTCGTTCGTCTCTATAGTCATGGCAGAAGAGACGACGGTCTTATACCTGATGCGCAACACCTCCAAGACTGACCGCACAGACCAGCCCGTAGTCATCGACCTGAAGTCGTTCGGTCGTGTGGCATCTGCGATCGTGCAGAAAGACGGGAAGGAAATTCCCTGCCAGCTTGACGACCTGGATCAGGACGGTGAGAATGACGAGTTGTGTTTCCTCGTCGACAGTAAAGGTCATACGGAGACGACGTATCAGGTGACTCTTTGTGACGAGGGAGTGCCCCGGAAGTATCCGGCCCGTGTCTATACGGAGATGCTTATCCGTAACGACAAGGTGAAGGAGAAGAACAAGCATGACAACTATATCGAGTCGATCACAGCACGGGGTGACTGCGCCAACTCCTATAATATCCAGCATCATCACGGGGTGACCTTCGAGAGTGAGTTAAACGGCATCCGCATCTACTTCGACAAGCGCCAGACACTCGACCTCTACGGAAAGTTCCAAAAGCGCCTTGAGATCCAAGCCACCCAGTTCTATACATCAGCAGAACAGAAAGCAGCCGGCTATGGCGACGATGTGCTGTGGGTGGGTAACACCTTCGGACTTGGTGCTTTCCGCGGATGGGACGGACAGCAGCCGACGATGATTGATCCTGTGCGCAGTCGTACACAACGTATCATCTCGTATGGACCACTGCGAACGATCGTCGAAGTTGTGGACAAAGGTTGGCAGCCATATACTGACAAGTCGGCGGTAGATATGACCATCCGATACACGCAATATGCCGGTCACCGTGATACGGATGTGGATGTGTTCTTCAACAAAGAGGTTGCAGACTACCTGTTCTCTACAGGTATCATCAACGTGAAAGGCTCTGAAGAGTATAGCGACGGACATGGTCTGCGCGCCTGTTGGGGCACCGACTGGCCATCGAGCGATACCATTAACTTCAAGCGTGAGACCGTAGGACTCGGTATCTATATTCCTATAAAATATGTGAGAAGTGAGGAAAAAGCAAATAAAGACAATTACGCGTTCGTTATCGGCACGTCGGATGAGGAGTCGACAGTGAACGATAGCACGGACAAGCACCACTTGAGTTACAAGGTTGTCTACTGTTCCGATAACGAGACCTTCGGATACCACTCGGCACAAGAATGGTTCGATTATCTCAGAAGATGGAAAAAAGAGGTTGATACGCCCCTCATCGTCGTGCGACACGACTAAGGAAGTTGCTCGAAGGTACGTCGTCTTTTCACATAGTACTGCCACAGCAAAGAGAAAGGTTTCCGCTCTGGTACAGCTTTCCCTATTCGTGATGCCTGGATGGCCTTTCGATCAGCACGGAATTCTTTTCGCCACTGCCGGAAGGCACGTCGTGCCCGATATACCGCCTTGAAGTCGCCTATGTTCCATTGCAGGATCAGCATCTCCCACGCAGCCAGGTAATCAAGGAACCAGCGCCAGCGCATGACACCTCGCAGTTCATCATCGGGCAGACATTTATAAAGCATCGTCAGATTATTACGGAAGTTCAGGAAGGTCTTCATCGGATTTGCCTTCGGCAGAGTTCCTCCTCCCACATGGTACACATGACTGTCGGGAAGACAAACGACCTTCCGTCCACGGATGCGAAGACGCCAGCACAAATCGATCTCCTCGCTATGAGCGAAGAATCGGCCGTCGAGGCCACCGACTTCCCAATAATCTTTTGAACGTATCATCAATGCCGCGCCAGTGGCCCAAAGGACCTCCGCCGGATCGTTGAACTGTCCTTTGTCTTCCTCAACCGTTTGGAAGACCCGTCCCCGACAGAAAGGATAACCGTATTTGTCGAGGTAGCCACCACACGCTCCGGCATACTCGAAACGATTTTTCTCGAACACCGAGAGCAGTTTGGGTTGACAGATTGCCGTATCCGTATGAGCATCCATATATTCGATGAGAGGTGTCAGCCAATGGGGTGTCACCTCGATATCTGAATTCAATAAGAGGAAATATTCTGCATCGACTTGCGCCAGAGCCTTATTATATCCTTCGGCAAAACCCCAGTTTCTGTCAAGTTCAATCAGACTACATGTGGGAAAATCCTTTCTTAGCATCTCGAGTGAGCCGTCGGTTGAGGCATTATCAGCCACATAAACCTTCGCCTCGTCGCAAGAATAGCGCAACACCGTAGGCAAATACTCTTTGAGCATCTTCTCGCCATTCCAGTTAAGAATCACAATCGCTAATTTTTCCATACACACATACCTATTATAATATATAAGCCTACAGATTCACCTTTAAAGCCTGCTGGTCGCGAGTGAGCTCACCGAGTCTCACCTTCACCAGTTGGTTGTCCAACTCTGGATCGGCCTCCTGAGGAGGAAGTTCCACACGGATATAATTTCGGGTAAAGCCATGCATGGCCCTACCACGAGGAGCCTTCTCGAAGAGCACCTCAGCCTCCTGTCCGATATGCCGGCGATAGAAATCAACCGTCTTCTGGTCGGAAAGTTCCAACAAGCGCTTAGAACGCTCTTTTTTCTCACGGTCGCTCACGACATAAGGAATACTCAGAGCCGAAGTACCCGGGCGTTCTGAGTAAGGGAACACATGAAGCTGCGTCACATCCAGACCATCGAGAAACGCATACGTCTCCTCAAAACATGCCGGTGTCTCTCCACGACATCCCACCATCACGTCGACACCAATAAAAGCATCGGGCATCACCGTCTTGATTTTCTGTATCTTTTCGGCAAACAGTTGTGAGTCGTAATGTCTGTGCATCAGTTTCAGTACCGTATCACTACCACTCTGCAAAGGGATATGGAAATGTGGCATAAACGCCCGACTCTTCGCACAATAGGCAATCAGTTCGTCGGAGAGCAGATCTGGTTCCAAAGAACTAATCCGATATCGGCGTATTCCTTTTACAGCATCAAGAGCCTTGACCAAATCGACAAACGACTCTCCGGTGGTTTTTCCGAAATCGCCAATATTCACTCCCGTCAGAACAATCTCCTTACCACCCTCACGAGCGGCCTCCTCGGCCTGCTCAACCAACGAAGCAATGCTCGGGTTCCGACTGAATCCACGAGCATACGGGATTGTACAATACGTACAGAAATAGTCACAACCATCCTGCACTTTCAAGAAGTAACGCGTACGGTTACCGCGAGAACAGGAAGGAGCAAACGACTTGATATCTTTCGTCTTTACCTTATAATATTGATGCAGACTCTCATCGGCAGTCTTCTTAGACCATGCCTCTGAGAGATACTGTATCAAAACAGCCTTCTCGTTGGAGCCAAGCACCAGGTCGACCCCTTCGATGGCAGCCACCCGTTCTGCCTCCAACTGGGCATAACATCCAGTCACAACAACAAAGGCACCAGGATGTTGACGCACCATCCGACGGATAGCCTGTCGACACTTATGGTCAGCCACCTCAGTCACCGAACAGGTGTTGATCAGACAGATGTCGGCTCTTTGTCCTTTCTGAACAGTCCGCACGCCCATATCCTGAAGCATCCGACCGAAGGTGGATGTCTCAGAGAAATTCAGTTTGCACCCTAAGGTGTAATAAGCTGCGGTCTTGCCCTGAAAAGCTGAGGTATCTATCATTTTACCAAGAAGTATTTCCTTTTTCGGGCACAAAGGTACGAATAAGTGAGTGAAATGCAAAAGGAAAACTTGTTTTTCTTTTCATTTCCGAACGAAAGCACTTTAGACACGAAGTGTCAAAGATACGAATAAGTGCATAAAATGCCAATTATATGGAGGTTTATCCAAAGCATCTCCTATAAGCACCTTTTTTAACATTTCATATTTGTTTGATTTACAATTACTTGCGAAAAAGTTACAAAATATGTCGAAAAAAAATCGAAAAAAATGATACGTCGTATTAAAAATATGCTTAACTTTGCAGCGTTTTAATAAACAAATGATTGTTTTACAGATTTAAAAGCTTAGAAAAAATGAAAAAATTGGTATTCATGTTCGTAGCAGTTGCTGCTATCTCTTTCGCTTCTTGTGGTAACAAGGCTCAGGCTCCTGTTGTAGACACAGACTCTATCGCAGAGGTTGACAGCATCATCGACAGCACCGCTGTTGATTCTGTTGTTGCTGCAGCTGACTCTGTTGTTGCTGAGTAATAGTAGCATACGAACTAGAGAGAAAAAGCCGTTGGACATATGTCCAACGGTATTTTTTTGTATATACTTTTCAGACCTGAGGGAATATGATAATTAAGCATCCATCCCAAATGAAAAATCCCGAGGACTGATGTCCTCGGGACGCTTGCGTCATAATAAATAATGATGCCTTACAGCAATAATTAATTATTAATTGTTTTTTAGATTCTATGAGTTATGCCTCTGCAGGAGCCTCAACCTCAGCGGTCTCGTCGATAGCCTCCTCAACGTCAGCATCAACCTCCTCCTCTGTTGCCTCAGCAGCCTTTGCAGCTCTTGCCTCAGCAGCAGCCTTGATAGCAGCATCAGCCTCAGCAGCAGCCTTCAGCTCCTCTGCATTCTCAGCTACAACCTTAACAGGAACCTCAACAGTAACCTCCTTGTGGAAGTGTACCAGAGCTACATAGTCGCCAATCTTCTTGGCATCCTTCATGGTGATAATCTTACGGTCAACATCCTTGCCGAGCTTTGCAAGCTCGTCGGCAACCTGAGCAGCACCAACAGATCCATAAAGCTGACCTGTAGCACTTACCTTTGCTGCGATCTCAAGAGATACACCAGCAAGCTGGGCAGCCTTCTCCTCAGCAGCAGCCTTCAGGGCAGCCAACTTGTGAGCCTGCTGCTTCAGGTTCTCTGCGAGGATCTTCTTAGCTGACGGAGAAGCAATCACACCCTTTCCCTGAGGAATGAGGTAGTTGCGACCGTAACCAGACTTAACGTTCACGATATCGTTCTTGAATCCCAGACCGATAATATCTTCTTTCAGTATAATTTCCATATTCTTGCGTCCTCCTCTTTAATTATTTCATCAAATCGGTTACGTAAGGCAGCAGTGCGATCTGGCGGGCACGCTTCACGGCCTGAGCCACACGACGCTGATACTTCAGAGATGTTCCGGTGATACGGCGGGGAAGAATCTTACCCTGCTCATTGAGGAACTTCTTCAGGAACTCGGGATCCTTGTAGTCAATGTACTTGATACCGCTCTTCTTGAAACGGCAATACTTCTTCTTCTTCGTGTCGATAGAAGGAGCTGTCAAATAACGGATTTCACTTTGCTCTGCCATAGTTTAAGCCTCCTCTTTTTTACCAAGCTTTGCGCGACGCTTCTCGGCGTACTCTGCAGCATACTTGTCAAGTTTAACTGTCTGGAAACGGATTACTTTCTCGTCACGACGGAAAGCTGTCTCCAGAGTCTTAATCACTTCAGGCTCAGCCTTGAACTCTATCAGGCAGTAGAAACCTGTAGACTTCTTCTCGATAGCATAAGCCATCTTCTTCAATCCCCAGGCCTCTTCGTTAATAATCTCTGCACCTTTGTCGGTGAGGACTTTCTTGAATTTTGCGGCCGTTTCCTTCATCTGATCATCAGACAAAACGGGAGTTAAAATGAAAACGGTTTCGTATTGATTCATACTACGTTAATAAATAAAAAATTAATAATGTGCTTAAAGCGGCTGCAAAGGTACGAATTTTAGTTTATAGTTTATAGATTATAGATTACAGTTATGACCACTTTTAAGATTATTTAATATTTACCACCTTTTTTCTGTTGCCGAATATGCAGAATCACACCAGAGACGACCAACAAAAGTCCGACCAGTAATATGAGGTTGGAAGAGGTCCAACCTGCGACATAACTAATCATCAAAAGGAGGGCGCCGATTACAATCAGCGCCACTCCCATATAGTCTAACAGAGTCTTCATATCTATCAACTCCAAACTATCGATTATTCCTCCTCTGGAGTAATCAGTTTGTATCCCTTACCATGGATATTGATAATCTCAATCTGACTATCCTCTTTCAGATGCTTACGCAACTTCGTGATATAGACATCCATTGAACGGGCATTGAAATAATTGTCATCGATCCATATGGTCTTTAGAGCGAAATCACGCTGCAGGATCTCGTTCGCATGACTACAAAGCAGAGCGAGCAACTCGTTCTCCTTCGTTGTGAGCTTTGTCTGCTTATCTCCGATGGTGAGCAACTGCTTCTGGGTATCGAAGGTAAACTTTCCGATATGATATACGGTAGACTCCTTGCTCTTCTTTCCCTTGGTACGACGAAGAATCGCTTCAATACGGAATACAAGCTCCTCCATAGAGAAAGGCTTGGTAATGTAGTCATCAGCGCCGAGCTTGAAACCTTCAAGGATATCTTCCTTCAGTATCTTGGCAGTGAGGAAGATAATGGGCACATCCGCATTAGCTGCACGAATCTCCTGAGCCAATGTGAAGCCATCCTTCTTAGGCATCATCACGTCGAGCACACAGATATCAAACTTGGCCTTGAGGAAAGCCTTAAAGCCAGCCTCACCATCGGCACAGAGTTCTGCTACAAAGCCTTTGGCCTGCAAATACTCACGAAGCAACATTCCGAGGTTCTCATCGTCCTCGCAAAGCAAGATTTTCAGTTTTTCTTCCATAATCGTTCTCTTTATTAAATTGTGAATAATTAGTCTTCCTTTAATGTCGGCAATGACACGGTAAACGTTGTGCCCTTCCCCAGTTCGCTTTCGCACTTGATCTCTCCCTCATGCAGATTGATGATCTTTTTCACATAAGCAAGGCCCAAGCCGAACCCTTTCACATCATGTACATTTCCTGTATGCACGCGATAGAATTTGTCGAAGATCTTCTTGACATTCTCCTTCTTGATACCAAGTCCTGTATCACGGATGCTGAAGCACAAGCGATCTCTCTCGTTCCACGTGCGGATATAGAGGTCAAGAGGCTGGTCGGGCTTACGGTATTTCACCGCATTGTCCATCAGGTTGGTGATAGCATTCTGGAAATGCACCTCATCGACGTATATGCCAGAATCCACCGCCTCAATATCTGTATATATCCTGCCACCGGTATGTTCCACACGCAAGGAGAAAGTACCGGCAATTGATTCAAGTAACTCATTAAGGTCGAGTTCTTTCTTCTTGAAAGAAGCCGTCTGGCGATCAAACATCGACATCTGGAGTACTTTCTCTACCAGGAAGCGTAAGCGCTTCGACTCATCGTTGATCACGCCACCCAGATGTTTCATCATATGCTGGCTCTTCTCCACCGAATCGTCGTTGAGCATCTGGGCTGCCAGTGAGATACTAGAGATTGGCGTCTTCAGCTCATGCGTCATATTATTGATAAAGTCGTTCTTAATCTCTGTATAGCGTTTCTGTCTGAAGATGACGAAGATCGTGAAGATAAACGTGAGCAGCAGCACAACGGTAAAAACCATCGCAGGGATCATGAACCTGACACTTGAGAATATATATGAGTTCATGTCAGGGAAGTGGATCTTCACCACACCCATCTTCGATGACGGGTCGTTACGGAACAGAGTCTGCTTATATGTATACTCCTCCCCTTCTTCTGTATAGTCCGGGCAACGATACACCTCGCGTCCATCGGCAGTTTCCACCCGAAAATGATAGGGGATATTAATACCATTGTTCATCAATTCGGCACGGATATCCTGATCAAGGAGTTTGAAATTGATACGCTCCTTCAGGGGCTTGTCACTGGCCGTATAGAGGATATTATATACAACTTCATCGAGCAGTGCTTTCTGATAGACATAGCGGTTACGAACGATCTCCTGAAGTGATTTAGAAGCCTCAGAGATAGAGTTCTTGTCAGTACGCAAGATCATAGCCTTAGGTACATTTGCCGGCTTGATGGCAAATGTCTTCAACTCGAAAGAGGAATAAACCGTTCCGTCATCGGCAGCTACTGCGAACTGATGGCTCTGTTTGATGGTACCGTCGAGTCCGTCAACCATGACAGAATCCTGTCTGACAGCTCTACGTTCTGTCTGTCTGACATCCTTCTCCAGATAACGAAGCGTCTCGTTCATCTCCAGATTCCGCGATGCCTGGTAGAGGCTACGGTTCACAGACTCATCAAACTGTTCTTTCTTCATCTTCGCCATCTCCTCGATATAGGAGATTTGAAGAAGGAGAAGTCCCACGAACGAGAGTCCCATGATTATCGCAATGATCCAAATTGTACTTTTCTTCATATCTGCAGCAAAGATATGCCATTTCTTAAAAAACAGTCTCTATTATGTTAATTATTTCCCGCATATTTTAAACAATTAACAGAATTACATATTTATAGTTCCATTATTACAACTAAACAAAAAAAAGAAGGATGGAACGTGATGCCCCATCCTTCTCGTTTTCAAATATTGTACGAAGATTAATCCTCTTCCTTCATCTCCTCCTCGTGCTGCTTGATGAGTGCCTGCTGTATATCATTCGGAACGAGTTCGTATGAAGCGAACTTCGTGGTGAACGATGCGCGGCCACCTGTCAGTGAACTTAATGCAATAGAATAGCTAGAGAGTTCTTTAAGGGGGATCTTAGCAGTTAACTTCTGATAACCAGCCTCGGAATCCATACCCATGATGATGGCACGACGTCCCTGCAGGTCGCTCATGACATCACCCATATAGTCGGCAGGCACGAGCACTTCAAGGTCGTAGATTGGCTCAAGCACCTTCGGACCTGCCTCCTTGAAAGCAGCAGAGAAGGCATTACGGGCAGCAAGCATGAACGAGAGCTCATTAGAATCAACTGGGTGCATCTTTCCATCGTAGACGATAACACGTACATCACGAGCATATGAACCGGTGAGTGGTCCCTGTTCCATACGTTCCATGACACCCTTCAAAATAGCGGGCATAAAGCGAAGATCGATAGCACCACCAACAACAGAGTTGATGAAGACAAGCTTACCACCCCAGTCTAAGTCAATCTCTTCCTTGCCCTTGATATTCATCTTGAATTCCTGACCGTTAATCTTGAATGATGTAGGATCAGGCATACCTTCTGTATAAGGCTCCACAATAAGATGAACTTCACCAAACTGACCAGCACCACCCGACTGTTTCTTATGACGATAGTCGGCACGAGCCATCTTCGTGATGGTCTCACGATACGGAATCTTCGGTTCAATATACTCAATCTGGATCTTCTCATTATTTTCCATACGCCACTTTAGGGTACGCAGGTGGAACTCGCCTTGTCCGTGGACAATAATCTGGCGCAACTCCTTCGACTGCTCAACAACCCATGTCGGATCCTCCTGACGCATCTTCTGCAAGGCAGCCATCATCTTCTCCGTCTCAGCCTCATTAACAGCCTTGATAGCACGTGAGAACTTTGAGTTAGGATACTTGATGAAATCAAAACGATTCTCGTCGTCCTTTGCATTCAGTGTGTTACCCGTCTTCACATCCTTCAGTTTTACGGTACAGCCAATATCACCGGCCACAAGCTGATCTACCTGAATACGGTTAGCACCTGCACAAGCATAAATCGTGCCGATACGCTCTTTAGAACCACGGTCGGCATTGGTCAGATCGTCACCGCTCTTCACGACGCCGCTCATAACTTTGAAGTAACTCACTTCACCGATATGAGGCTCAACACCAGTCTTAAAGAAATAAAGTGATGTGGGAGCAGAAGCATCGGCAGGCACATCTTTACCGGCCGCATTCTTGACGACAGGCATCTCACTAACGAACGGAACAACGTTACCAAGGAACTCCATCAGACGACGGACGCCCATATCACGACCTGCACAGACACAGAACACAGGGAAGATGGAACGTGTCACAAGACCCTTACGGATACCCTCACGCATCTCATCCTCTGTCAGGTCCTCACTCTCAAAGAATTTCTCCATGAGGGTGTCGTCACCCGCAGCAGCAGCCTCAACAAGAGCTGCCTTCATCTCCTTAGCCTTCTCCAACTGATCAGCAGGAATATCTTCAATGATAGGAGCACCACCTTCAGGCTTCCAAGAGTATTTCTTCATCAACAGCACATCTATAACGGCGTTGAATCCTGCTCCAGTAGCAATAGGATACTGCACCGGCACGCAATTCGGGCCATAGACCTCCTTCAACTGTCCGAGAATCTGATCGAAATCGCAGTTATCGCGGTCCAACTGGTTGACGAGGAAGATCACAGGTTTCTTCAGTTTCTCTGTGTTACGGAAAGCGTTCATCGTACCGACCTCCGGACCATACTGTCCATTGACAAGAATTACAGCCTGATCGGTAACATTAAGAGCGGTAATAGCACCACCCACGAAGTCGTCGCTACCCGGGCAATCGATAATATTTAGTTTCTTATTATTCCATTCCACATGAAAAACGGTCGAGAAGACTGAATAACCGTACTCCTGTTCCACGGGGAAATAATCACTGACGGTGTTCTTCTGCTCAACCGAACCACGACGTTTGATGATACCAGCTTCGAAAAGCATACTTTCGGCAAGAGTAGTCTTGCCGCTACCCGCACTGCCAATGAGTGCGATGTTTTTAATCTCGTTTGTTTGATATACTTTCATATCACTATAGTTTTAGGTAAATAATGGTTTCGTGGGGGACGAAATTAGGCATTTTTCCACAAATTACCAAAGAAATCTTTCAAATATTAAACATAATTAGTAATTTTGCCGAAATAAAATACACTCCCCCTCAAATATGGCAGGCATCTACATTCATATTCCTTTCTGTAAGACACGTTGTATCTATTGTGGATTCTATTCTTCAACCCGACTCGAGTGGAGGCAATCGTATATTGATGCCGTATGTAAGGAGATGGAACTTAGGCACAAAGAGCTGACGGCAGATGATGGGAATACGAACATTTCCACCATCTATCTTGGTGGAGGAACGCCATCTCTGTTAACGCCTTCACAGATAGAGCAACTTTTTCACACCGTCTATCGTTTTTTTTCTGTTGCGGATAATGCCGAGGTAACAATGGAGTGCAATCCGGACGATGTGACGGAGGATTTTGCCAAAGAGCTCTGCCTACTCCCCGTAAACCGAGTCAGTATGGGTGCCCAGACGTTCAATAACCAGAGACTGAAATTGCTACGACGCAGGCACTCGGCGCACCAGGTGACGAGTGCAACAGAAAGACTGAGGACCGCAGGAATCTGTAATATCAGTATAGATCTGATGTACGGTTTCCCGGGAGAGACACAAGAAGAATGGGATGAAGACATTCGTCAGGCTCTGGCACTTCAGCCAGAACATCTTTCAGCATACTGTCTCATGATTGAAGAAGGCACTCCACTTTACCAAATGCAGACAGAACAAGCAGACGAGAAAACTGAACGAAAAATGTACGAGACACTTATTGACCGATTGGAAGAAGCCGGATACGAGCATTATGAGATTTCCAACTTTGCCAGACCTGGATATCGTTCTCGTCATAACAGCAGTTACTGGACAGGCATCCCCTACCTCGGTTTCGGTGCAGCCGCACATTCCTACGACATCAAGAGTCGCAGTTGGAATATCTCGGATATCAATCTGTATATAGAAGGTCTCAGAAACGGACAACGTATCTTCGAAGAAGAAATACTTAATAAGGACACCAGATACAACGATATGGTGACAGTGGCACTGAGAACACGAGAGGGGTTGGATCTTACGCAACTCTCAGAGGAACAAGCTTCTTATTGTCGAAAGAATGCTACACCCTATATCAAGAGAGGATGGCTAGAAGAACACAAAGGACGAATCCGTCTCACCCGTGAAGGCCTCTTCGTCAGCGATTTGATTATGAGTGAACTAATGGTTGTAGACTAAATAGATTCCTGTTGCATCAGACGCCGGATGGCAAAGATATAATATACTATCAAGAGAGGGTAACCTATATAATATAATGTAGTAATGCTGAATACCACATAATTGACAGCACAGATGGCAGCCAAACCGCCTAAATATAAAATCGTCTCGCCCAAAGAGAGATGTTTCGACACATCATCGACTGTAGCAATGGCAACAATAACAATAGCCCAAACAGAAGAGACAAACAAACCCAGATGAAGCGGTAATGCAAATGGATTGAGTGATGGATGGTAATAAAAATGCCGCCACGACTCCGGTCCGAACAATTGAATAGAGCTATAAAGTACCGCCGACGATGCGACCAACAGGCACAGGGTTGTCGGATAGAACGAGGGGATATCATTAAAATGCACTATCTTCGCCCCCTTCCGCAAAAGACGGCGTACCCCATAGGCTGCCACGATTACGACACAAAAAGCCAGGAATACAAGCAAGTGAACATCAGAAAAGATATCAATAAACTGACTAATCGGATCGTCTGGAGACACCTTTGCCAGTAGTTCCGACTCATGAACCCACCCAAAGGTCAACTGATCACGAGCCACCTTCACCCAAACAGAATCTATAGAGTCGGCTGAGACGGTCCTAATGTCAGCTACAACGATATGTTCGTGTCTGCGGAGGACTATGGAGTCTTTTTGCCTTTCCTTTCCCACCGACTCGATCTCAGCTGACACCACATCAGGTATATCCATTCCTTCCGGTTGCTGTTCGACGACTACCAAGGAATCGCCTGTTACAACAAAATTATAATTCTGCGAGTAATGATGGGTGGTGTAGAAAGAGATCGAATCAAGCTGTTGTCTAGTAAGATCCCAGGCATCAGGCGTCAATGGCCCCTTGTTATAACATCCCGTAAAGAGGAACGAAAGAAGGAGGAGTCTAACAATGGTCCGCATAGATATTCATCTGGCAATGTTGACAATCAAACTCAAGACGGAAGCGACGACCGTCGCCTAACATAAGAGACAGGGGTTCTCGCCATACAGGACGTTTTCCACCATGTTTCACGCAAAAGCCAAGACTGTAACGGAGACAATGGCGGCACTGCATAATCGGGCCGTTACCACCCTTCAGTTCAAAGGCCGTGAGATCTGCAAAGCCATAGAAATCGCGTGCGAGTCGATTAGATATATTATATAGGTAAGGATATGGATAGTCCGCATGGTCTTTCTCGTCATGAGCAACAGAAAGACGCGTTTGTTTATCACAATCGGAATCACCATCCTTACTTAATAGTTCTACGAGTTGTCGTCGCATTTCAGACAGCAAACTATTCGGAATAAAATAATTAAAGTCTGACGGGATTTCAATATCCTTACATTCATATATAGTATCTCCAAGCTTTGTCAGTTGGCGGACCAGATTCTCGCGGGGAGACTTCTGTGCTTGTTGGTGCTCTGCCGGAAAGTGAAGAGAAACACGCGAACCATGAAGAAGAGCACTAAACTCAAATCCATCGTCGGCAACAGAGAGAGAGAGGGTGATGGGAATCTTTCGGTAAGCACTAGGCTTTGACAGAAGCCGTTCAAACTCCTGATCACTGTTTCTATAGAGTCGCATTCCAGGACGCAGTCCCTGAGGCATCTTATACGGATAGATGCGATTACTGACAACGCGATTGGCACGAAATCCCTCGAATTGAACTTCTGTTTGGGGGGACGAGGCGGATGACTTTGCAGAACGTAGATAACAAAGGCCATCACCATTGGAGAAACTTACCACACCCGCCACATTGAAGGAATCACCACGAATCTCCTTCACGGTTCCGACATACTCACCAATAGCCTTAGGGGTATCAAAGGAAGCAATGGCTGGCTGACGTCCATTGGCGAAGTAGGTCGTATAGCCACGATTGAACGTCTTATTCAGATTCGGTTCAAAAGTATAGTTACAATGTCCTTGCGACGCACGGCAGTATTTATCGGGATAACGACGGATTATTTCATTCAGACGCTCACTATAGGCCGCCGTCACGTTTTTCACATAAGAGATATCCTTCAACCGGCCTTCGATCTTAAACGATGTAGCTCCTGCCGCAATAAGTCTTTCCAGATTATCACTCTGGTTCATGTCTTTCAATGAAAGTAGATAACGTTCGTGTTCTATCTCTTTCTCGTCTGCGTCTATCAGTGAGAAACGCATTCGACAGAACTGAGCACATTCACCACGATTGGCAGACCGACTAAAACAATGCTGAGAAGCATAACAGATTCCCGAATAGCATACACACAAGGCTCCGTGGACAAACACCTCCAGTTCCATGTCTGGTACAGCACGGTGAATCTCCGCGATTTCCTCTATTGACAGTTCGCGAGCTAGAACCGTCCTGGAAAAGCCAAGACTTCCAAGCCACTGCACTTTTTCCGCCGTTCGGTTATCGGTCTGAGTTGATGCATGAACACTCAGGGAAGTAAGAGATTCTTCCTTCAGCATCTGAAGTACGCCCATGTCCTGTACAAGAATGGCATCCACGCCAGCGCTAGCTAACTCATGTAAGAGTTTCTGTGTGGCTTCCAACTCCTCATCATAAAGGATTGTATTGACTGTGACATAAACGCGAACACCAAAGGGATGAGCATATTCGCAAAGCTTGCGGATATCCTCCACGCTATTCCCAACGGCAGCACGAGCGCCGAAACGTGGCGCTCCGATATAGACGGCATCGGCACCGTGGTCTACAGCCGCGATGCCACATGCTAAATTCTTAGCCGGAGCAAGTAATTCCAGTTTCCTCAATTGTCAGTTATCTGATATCGTCAATATTATATGGAGTTTCCTGATATACATAATAGTTAATCCAGTTGGCATACAACAGGTTAGCATGCGCACGCCATGTCACCAACGGAGGAAGATCCGGATTGTTATCCCGGTAGTAGTTCTTGGGAAGGTCAACGTCATCACGTACCCCCCTATCTCGTTTATACTCGTTGTCAAGCGTGTTCGGAGCATACTCCAGATGCCCAGTAATATAGAACTCGCGTCCACCTCGTGCCATCACCATACTCACGCCACATTCTGGAGACTCAGCAATTAGAGTTAGTTCCGGATTAGCGATAATATCCTCACGGTGAATTTCCGTATGACGACTATGGGGCATCATAAACACATCATCGAAGCCTCGGAAAATAGGAAGCGTCGTTCCAACATGATACTGTGGAAAGATGCCAAACATCTTTTTATCCAGCGGATACTTAGGTATTCCATAATGGTAATAAAGTCCGGCCTGAGCAGCCCAGCAGATATATAGTGTGCTCGTCACATGCGAGCGGGCCCAGTCGAAGATTTCCGTGATTTCATCCCAATAGGTCACTTTCTCGAAATCCATTGTCTCTACAGGTGCACCTGTGATAATCATTCCGTCGAATTTCTCCTGTCGCATGGACTCGAAATCACGGTAGAACATCATCATATGTTCTATCGGCGTATTCTTGGGGGTATGACTCTTCAGTTTCATGAAGCTTATCTCCAACTGCAAAGGTGTATTTGAAAGCAGACGGATCAGGTCTGTCTCTGTTGTAATCTTCAAAGGCATCAGGTTCAGGATGACGATACGCAAAGGACGAATGTCCTGCGTCGTCGCTCTTGAATTATCCATCACAAAGATATTCTCATTCTTCAGAATATCGATGGCAGGCAATCTATCGGGTAATCTTAATGGCATTTTAGTGGTTTTATTTAATTCTTATCAAACAACAGGAAATATTATCTAATCCTCCCTTCTGGATAGCTGACAGGCAGAGTTCATCAACGTCGCCACCGTCTTCCAATATTTGGGAAATTGCACTATCCGGCAGCATATCAGTGAGTCCATCGCTGCAAAGCATGAAGGTATCGCCCACAAGCACATCGGAGGTTATCTGAACAATATCTATATACGACGTGCCACATCCTCCTCCAATACAGTTTGTGATGATACTTGTATGTTTCTCCGAGCCCAACATATTATTTAACGAATGATCCGTCGTCAACTGAGTCAGTTGTCTGTCACGAAAACGATACAAACGACTATCACCACAATTCAGCGAATAGAAATCATTATTATAATAGGCTAATCCAACCAATGTTGTTCCCATCCCCTTAAAACGTTCGTCGGCACGTCCCTTCGATGCGATGAAAGCGTTGATGGATCCCAGCCATGATACAATTATCTCATTGAAGTCGCCAGCCCCAAGTCCCGCAGGTATGTCATGGTAGAAGAATTGTAGGTTTTTCAGAACATCCTCACTGGCAACATCGCCACTGTTATGACCGCCCATACCATCAGCGATGGCAATGATATAACGGTCTTTCTTTTCCAAGTCTACGTTTTTACTTATATGGGCGTCACGAATATACTGATCGTCCACAAGTATCATATCCTCATTGCTATGTCTGACACAGCCTACATGGCTGACTGCTGTTATCTCTAATCTTATCATCTGAGTATTATCTAATAATAACCTGAAGGTTGATATTGGCGATGGTTAGGATATCTCCATTACTCAAAGTCATCTCAACATCAGGCTGCATTAAATGCTGATTCAGTCTCGTGCCATTCGAAGAGTGTTTATCGGCAATGCACCAGCCTGTACCCGATTTATATTTTAGTTGCGCATGAACACCTGAAACGTATGCCTGATGCTCAAAGAACTGTGTATATGGTCCTTGTCGACGACCGATAATTGCTCCATTCATGGCAACCAGACGTATATTGAGGCTATCGTTCGCTAGTGTCATCACAGGAATATTCTGTGAGGAGCCAGGCTGAGATACACCTGGTTCTGTCGGAATATGAGACACATAGCCTGTAACAGACATACCTGGCGGTATCTCTCTCTTACTGGAACCAGCAGAGAGCATCAGACCTCCACAATATGTACAGCGCCTGCCTAATCCTACCCTTCCGCAATGGTTACAGAAAAACAATTCCTGCCCACACTGATCGCAATAGTGGGAATCGTCATCTATCTCCTCTCTACATGCTGGACAAATAATCATTTTCTATATATCTTCTGGCAATATTATCTGATATGTTTCTTTCGTTACCTGATCTGGCGGCATCTTAGACACACGGAGAGACAACCTCTGGATGGTGGCATCAAGCAAGTTACGCATCTCGCGGGCATTGCCCCACGACTCATCCTTACCCAGCACCATCTTATAGATTGTATCAAGCGCCTTAAACTCAGCCGTCGGTGAGAGTGTATACTGATCCTTTTGAGCCATCTGCTTAAAGATAGCCAACAGTTCATCTTCATTATAATCATCGATATGGAGCTTGTGTGTGAAACGACTTGCCAAGCCTGGGTTCATCTGTAAGAACTCCTCCATTTTATCTCTGTATCCGGCAGCGATCACGACGAACTTTCCACGATCATCCTCCATTCGTTTTATCAAGGTGTCTATGGCCTCTTTGCCATACTGGTCTCCACCGTCGCCCAGCATATAGGCTTCGTCGATAAACAAGACCCCGCCCATCGCCTTATCACACAAGGCATTGACAATCTTCGGGGTCTCGCCCATGTATTTTCCCACCATCGTGGCCCGGCTGACCTCCAGCACTCGGTTGGTGGGTAGGATATCCATGGATTGCAGCACCTCACCCATCTTACGGGCAACAGACGTCTTTCCTGTTCCCGGATTACCCGTCAAAACAAAGTTCATAGCCATCTGCTGGACCTTTCCGGCACCCATGGCTGCACGCTGTTTCATAAACATGCTCTGAACAGCCAAACGACGGATCGAGTTTTTCACCGTACGCATACCGATAAGTTCATCAAGTTCATTCAATACCTCATCCAATGGACGAGTCGTCTCGCCCTGAGCCATCGGAAGGTCTTCTGGTATCAATCCGAACATATCATTCTCCTTGAAGCCGGAATCGTTCATTAACGTCACCAAACGTTGACTCTGGCGTTCCACCGTTTCGTCAAAGATCCGACGTGCCTCGCGGGCATTACCGAAGTTTTTGTCACGTCGCAGGTACAACTGTTCAAACTGTCGATGAATGGCAGCACGAGTCGTGTCATCGATGGTGAAGTTCTTTCCTTTTGCCAAATGCAGGAAGATGTCTGTCAGTTCGTCAGGAGTATAGTCGTCGAAATGTATCGTCTGTGTAAAACGACTCTTCAGACCTGGATTAGAATCGATAAACTCATGCATCTGGTCCGTATAACCAGCAACGATACAGATAAACTTACCACGGTCATCCTCCAATCGTTTCAATAATGTATCAATAGCTTCCGCTCCGAAAGAGTCTCCCTCGCTAGACCGCAACGTATACGCTTCATCAATGAAGAGTACACCACCCATGGCCTGATCTACCAGTTGGTTGGTCTTTATGGCCGTCTGTCCAGAATAACCTGCAACAAGTTTTGATCTGTCAGCCTCAACCAACTGACCTCTAGACACGATGCCTAGAGTCTTGAATATATCTGCCATGATCCGGGCAACAGTAGTTTTTCCCGTTCCCGGATTACCTGTAAAGACATAGTGTTTCCCTTGAAATGTACTTGTCTCTCCACGTTTTATCTGCAGATTCAAGTATGCAGCCAAGTTCGAGACCTCTTTCTTAACAGCATTCAGTCCCACCAGTCCGTCTAGTTTTGCCAGACAGTCAGAGATATCCACCGAACGCGGAGTCTCGTATGGAATATCTTCCATCTTGATGGTCATCAACTCCTCATTGCTCATTGTCGAGATACTCTCGCTTTGCAGGCGCTGAGCTTGTCTCTTACAAATCTGGTCAAAGAGTGTACGCATGGTACGACCATTGGCAAAATCCTTATCACGAGACTGATGCATCTCAGCGATCATCTTCCTAGTCAGTTCCTCAGCCTCTTTCGAGAATACGTATTTCTTCTCTTTAGCGAAGACCTGCATAATCTCGTACAATTGCTCAGGCGAATAATCCTTGATATCAAGGAAATAGTTGAAACGACTTCGGAAGCCAGGATTTATACGGAACAGATTTTCCATCTCCATCCGATAACCGGCAGCAATGACCACGAATTGTCCGCGATCGTCCTCCATCCGTTTCATCAGTTTCTCCAGAGCCTGCGCCCCCTGATTATCACGTTCTCCTGCAGCACTCAGGGGAGCCAATGTATAAGCCTCGTCAACAAAAAGGATTCCTCCCTTTGCCTTATCGCAGAGTCGGTCTACGACCTTTGGTGTCTCACCCTGATAAGGACTCACCATCTTCGCACGGTCTACTTCCACGACATGACCACTATCAAGATAGCCGATGGCAGCCAGTATCTCTCCAAGTTTACGAGCAATTGTCGTCTTACCAGTACCGGGATTACCCGTCAGGATGATGTGCATACCCATCTTTTCCTGTTTTCCCAAGCCACGTTCCGCACGCTGTATGCTGTTCTGCACAGCATAGGCAATCTCGCGCACAGCACTTTTCACCTCATCCATGCCGATGAAGAGATCAAGATCTTTGAGAACCTCATCAACAGTCCGTTCTTCGGGCACATACCCTTGGATATCCTCTTTCTCCACCCGTATGGCCTTTTCACCACGACTGATGAAATGTGTAAAGATATCCTCTGCAGTCTTTATGGCAAGATGTCCATTACCAAATGTCTCATCCTTGATCTTCAACTGATATTTAAAATATCGCATCAACTGATTATCCGCCTCGGCTGAGAAATCCATGACACCATACTTCATCCTGAGACTCTTCTTACAGATATCCGTTAACTCATGATATCCAGGAGTTGGCAGACGGAAGGTGTATTTGAAGCGGTTGGCCACTGCAGGATTACTCTCTAAGAAATCTTCAAGTCCCTTGCTCAGGCCCGAGATAATGACAACTGGGTTATCATCCCATTTGTCCATCTCCACAAACAACTTATCAAGCGGATTCACCTGATTAGAATATTTGTCAGGGAGTAATTTCTGAACATTATCAAAGAACAGAATGCCGTTCTTTGCCTTTTTGATATTGTCGTCCCATTTGTCAACAAAACGCTGATAGTCGACAGCATCAACCATCGTCAGTTTGGGCTTCTCAATAATCTTATGCTGATAGAAATAGTCTCTGAGGATTTCTGCAAGGGCTGTTTTACCCGTACCCGTCTCACCTATAATCACAGCATTGACAGAGATACGAACATTCACGATATCCTTACGAGAACGGAGATAGGCATAAGTATCGACTATCGTCTTGAGTTGCCTCTTCACTTCGTCGAGTCCCACAAGTTTATCAAGCAAATCCTGACTGACAAGTGGTTTTCCACACCACTTACAGAACTTGGCGATACCCCGATTTTCCTTATGACAGTTCTCACATATCATTATTCGACATCCCTTTCTAATTGCTTTATAATTTCAGTAGGAGAAATCCTCTTCACGTCCGGATTATCGACATTCATCAGAGTAGGACTGAAGATGATAAAGTTCAGCACAAATATCAGTGCCAAGACACTCCATAGGATATAATGTAATACACTCTCACCACTGATGGAGCGCACCTGATCGGTCACGTCGTTCAATACACCGAACTTCGACCCATTATAGCGATACGATTTTGTCTTAAACGTATAGTATAGGGGCTCCAACAATGTTGACTTGATGTCATTCTCCAATACCTCGGCAATCAGTTTGCTATCTGCTTTCTGATCACCACGGAAGTCTGTCAGATGGCATACCAGCATATACACCAACGTTATAACGATGATCGCCATATTAAAGAGAGACGGGTGAGACTGCCCGATATATTTCAAGACTATAATAGGTATAAAGGAAGAGAAAGCCCCCAACAATCCCCAAAAACAAGAGAACACGAAATCATAGCCTCTGAAATAAGCTCGGGTACCCACAATGATGGCGGTCATCCCACCTAACGGAAGGCCTATGGAGAGGAACGTATGGTTCAACAGGTATGTGTGGTTCTTGACACCTATCAATAGGATCAACAGTAACCAGATACCACACAGGACAAAAAAGGTCATCCGCCAGAATTTCTCTCTCTTCTTCGCATGATACCAACTGTCGCGCACACTCGTTACCCTCTTAGATGTTTCCTCTTGGGCATCAATAAAACGCTTGTAATAGGGTTGGGAGATGTCAATCTTTCCGAGGGCAAGAAGCCATTCCTCAAGGGCATGCTCATAAGCATACTTCGTGGAGAAATCGGCAAAAGGATCTTCATGATAGAATACCGCCATCCACTGAGCAAAAGAGCCATTTCGTAATTCCGCCCTAATCTGGGAGAAGTTGTGGGGATCAATAGATCGGCCATCAACATACTCTACTCCATCTGACATCAGATACGATGGGGTAACCCCCAAGATACGGCAGAACTTATAAACTGCAGTCCTCGCATCGTATGCTCCTAGGCGCTCACGATTCTCCTCACTCTTCAGGTCAAAGCAACGGGTATACTCATTCAAGACCTCTGTCCAACCGTGTAACTGAGCATAATAATAGAAACGCCCATTAAGATCCAGGAAGTCTTTCATCTCCTCTTTGAAATCCTGAGCACTCATATGCTCGCTCTTCCTCAGTCGCTCGGCGAGTTGTTCGCCAATCTGTAGCGGAGTAAAGGCGCTACGCAGATCATAACCTGCATGACGGTCCAGATTATAGAGGACTTTATATGCCAAAGCTTCCGAATAAGACTGTCCCTGGGTCAATATACGAAGACTCTCACATGCCATCCGGTCTTCATGACTATACATCCATGAGAGCAGACGTCCGTCTGTCAGGATATGCCAGTCGTCAGCTGTCAGTTTCTCCTTCCCGTAGGTGCTGACAATCTCCTTCAGATTTGATGACGGATATCGAGCTAACAGAGATATCTCCGGATCTATCTCATAGACCAAACGCATAATAGCCACATGAGTATCATGATTCTCTGACGGGGAGAAATACGAGCGTAATCGATCTATGTTACACTTTGTGTGTGATTCCAGATATAGGAAAAGGCTATCATTGGGATTAGTAAGAAGAATCCCATAATCACTCTGATAGCTTAATAGTGAGATGGCAACACTATGTACATCATCACAAGGATTTCCCTTCACGTCCTTGTATGGGTATGTAGGTTCCATGGCATAGATAGCTGCCATCAGTCCTGCACGCAGGTCAACCGGATAACGGTTAACGACGATATCCTTGACAATCGTACTCAGTTTCTGGTTGCCACATGACTCCAGCCACGAACTAATCCGTCCGTTGTATAAATAGCCAACTGCCAGTTTCTCGTTATCGAGCAGCATGGGGATCAGCTCATGAATGTTATCAGCCACAAGATTCTTATCAGGATCCACAATAAAGCTCTTGTATTTCAGGAACGGTGACGATAAATCGACCTTCGGACTGGCACCTTCAAACCATTGTTCCACTTGTTCATATCCCCATCGATTGATCGGGTTGACAACGGTCAGTCCTTGAACAAGTAGTCTGACGCGCTCTGGCAGTTCATTGATATGAGGAAGACGACCCTCGTTTTTCTGACGCATCATCACACGCTCGTTCGTGCTCATCGGGTTCTCACCCAACCAAAGTGCCATCAGACTGATTCCCAAGGAATAGAAATCTGCCGCAGGTGTCACTTCCACGACACCGTCAATCACATCAGCATACATCTCTGGAGCCGCATATATTGGGGTACGAGCCTGTGTGGTTTTGTGCGCCTTCCCATCCTGATCCAAGATACTAGAGATACCAAAGTCGCCCAAAACGAGTTCCGTATGCTCCTTGTCGCGGAAAAAGAAGTTACTTGGTTTGATATCCTTGTGCAAGATATTGCACTCATGACAATATGCCAATGCAGCAGCTCCTTGCAGAGCGATACGCCGGAACTTATCCATATCGCCATTAAGTCTGTAGGCTGCCATGGTTCCGCCTGCCAGATACTCCATCAGTTCATAATAGCGATGTTTACCCTCAACATATGTTTTGCCAAAGTCGAACACTTTGACAATCATCTCGAAGTCGAAGTTGTAGACAGTCTGAAGGATTTTCCTGTTGACATCAAAATTGGGGTAATATACTTTCAGAACGTATTTCTCGTCGTCACGCTCAACGAGATACACTTGTGCCTCACCGGAATTATCGCTCAGGCACTGGACATTCTTGTATTTGACTCCTTTCAACATGAAGAAGTCGTTTCTGGCATCCTCACCAAGAGCGACTATTCCGTCTGCCCTCATCGTACTGTCCGCACAGTTCATGACAGGTTTCTCTGATGTCCGCATGGTTCCTACATGAGGCTCCGAACGCATCGTCATTCCTCCTAAGCTAGCAGGATCCACCCGTTTTGTTCTATCAATACCGTCTGCCGTTTCTGCCATATGACCAAGAGTTCTTTGCGTGCCCATCACTCATCGTCTTTAATATCCTTCTTCGTGTTCTTTCCTAAAATAACCCATTTTCCACCCAGTTGTGGTTTCGCACAACCACACGGACTGGAATGCAATGCATGCTTATAATTACACTCCCAAGCAAGTCTTACCCCCTGTGGCCGACACGCCATAGCATAGTTCCGGACCAAGGCTGGTTTGGGCTGAGGCGTCTGTGCCATCTGCTCCAAGATATCCGCGATTTTCTTGAGGCGTTCTTGTCTCTTCGCGTCATACTCCTCCTTGCTGATGCGCTTATTCCCTGATTCTGCAATCACAGGATGAGCGATTCCTCTATCTTGTGCCAGTAACGTCAAAACGCGTTCACGCAATTTGATATTTCGCTGATCACGATGCAGGTCTCGTTCAGAGGAATAAGGGACGACGTTCTCCATCTGCTGAAGCTCCCACGCCAATTTCTGCATCTCTTTAAACTCAGGAAGTTCATTAACTTGTTCTGCCAACTGGCGAGCCTCTTCTGTCAGAGGGGTTCCGCACTGTTTACAAAAAGCGAAGTCATTCAACGTGTGACAGACAGGACAGACTATACCGCCACGAGGACTGCCGCACTCCGGACAGAAAGCATCTTCGTCTGAGATAGGAGTACCACAGAACGAGCACACATCTTTCCTGACATAATGACGACATACCTCACAGAAATCCGCATCCGGTTCAAGCAATGCGCCACAGTTCGGACAGGTCGTCATCACGATTGCGTTTCCGCAGGAAGCACAGAACAGCGCTTCCGGTTCGTTTAGCGCTCCGCAATGAGGGCACTGTACCCTCTGCGACATTTGCGCCTGTTCTTCCTGCTGCTCCTGCACCTCAGAGAGCATTTCCACATGAGAGTTCTCGCGCTGGGCTTCTTGCGTTCCGGGAGTAATCTGTTCTGGGTTTAAAGTTATATCTTCTTCGTTCATAAACGCGCGTTTGAAACAACTAAGTTAGGTGCAAAAATAAATAAAAATATTTAAATCACCAAAAAAACCGCCGTAAATTTATATTTACGACGGCATTTTATCAAGGTTCCTGAATTCTACCAAAGTTGAAGGCGCTCTGACTTCGGGATAAACATCTTATCACCCTCCTTTATGCCAAAGGCCTCGTACCATGCATCAACATGCGGCAGAGCTCCATTCACGCGCCAACGTCCCAAGGAATGCGGGTCACTTTTTGTACGCTTTCGGATCTCAGCCTCTGTAATATTTCCTGCCCATACACCAGCATACGCATGGAAGAAGCGCTGGTCGGCGGTCAGTCCATCAATCACTCCCAACGGCTGATATTTTGTTGCATTCTTGTATGCTGTGTAAGCGACCTGAAGCCCGCCATGATCAGCCAGATTCTCACCAAGGGTCAGTTGACCGTTAGCCTTCAAATCAGGTAACACACTGATAGCCGAGAAGAAATCTGCATATCTGCCCGTTCTCTCTGTAAAGTTATTTCCATCCGACTCTTTCCACCAGTCCTTCATGTTTCCGTCTTTATCGAAACGACGTCCTTGATCATCAAAGCCATGTGTCATCTCGTGGCCGATAACCACACCTATAGCGCCATAGTTAAAGGCATCATCGGCAGATGGATCAAAGAACGGATACTGAAGTATTCCTGCAGGGAAACAAATCTCATTAGTCGTGGGATTGTAATATGCATTCACAGTCTGTGGGGTCATATGCCATTCATCACGGTCGACAGGTTTCCCTACCCGATGATCAATAGCCCATTTTGTCCAAAAACGACTACATTCCAGCATATTCTCATAGTAAGATTTTTTAGGATCAATTTTTAAATCCGAGATATCTGTCCACTTATCAGGATAGCCAATCTTCACATAGAACGTATTCAACTTCAACAAGGCATTCACCTTTGTTGAATCACTCATCCAGTCCTGGGCTGCGATACGCTCTCCAAGAGCAATCTGTAGATTTTTCACGAGCGTCGTCATACGTTGCTTCGAAGACTCAGGGAAGTACTTCTCTGCATAGATTTTTCCAAGAGCCTCACCCATCACGCGCTCCACCTGCGAGGTACTGCGCTTCCATAACGGGTGGTTCTCCTTACGACCAGAGAGCACACGACCTTCAAAATCGAAGCTTTCTGCTATGGTTGCATCACACAGATAGTTTGCAGATTCTGTGATGATGCCCCACTCCATCACATCACGGTATTCCGAGGGCTTCATGCTTCCCACAAGTTGGTTGGCTCCATCAAGGAAAGCTGGCTGTCCCACAACCATTTCCTGAAAATACTTACTTTCTATGCCTCTGGCATTCATGACCTTTTCTAACGGGAGATTGGGGTATCTTTTCACGAACTCAGCCAGAGTCATTTTGTTGTAATTAGCCTCAGGATCACGAAGCTCTGTGCGCGACTTAGATACCTTGGCCAGGGCAGTCTCTACCTTCATGATGTTCTTCATCTTGGCCGTTGCTGCGCTCTTGCTGAAGCCAAAAAGCTGGAACATCTTGACGATATGCTTTTTATATGCCTCACGGATGTCTGCCGTTGCCTTGTCATTATCGAGATAATATTCTTTCTGACCTAGCGACAAACCTCCCTGATACACATTGAGGATATTTTGTGTAGCATTCTTGTCATCTGCTCCGAAACCAGCATTAAAGAACTCTTCTTCACCATACGGAGCTTGCTCCAACTGGATGGCGAGCAGTTGCTGATTTGTCTTGGCTGCCTCCAGACGCTTGATGAGAGGCATGACAGGTGCCACACCGTCCTGATTGCGTCGATCTATATCCATCGCCAACTTATAGAGATCACTGAGTTTCTGCTCAATTGTCCCCTCTTCGTAGGTATTGTTCTGCAACTCCGAAAGAATCGCGTTGATACGCTTATTGTTATCTTCCTGCAGTTTGTCAAAACTACCGTAGCGTGAATAGGCCGCAGGCAGCGGATTCTTCGTCATCCAGCCACCGCATGCATATCCATAGAAGTCGTCACCTGGTCGTATGGCTGTGTCAAAGTCTGTCACGTCCAGACCTGAGTGCAACGGTTCCTGAGCCAAAGCGCTCACAGATACTGATGCAATTGTCATCATCATGATTATTCGTTTCATTTTTCCTTTATATTTATGATTGATTTAACATTTCCAGTTCTTCACTCAGCCGCTCCCATTTTTCGATTTCCTCGTCAAGGCAGCCTTTCGTCGAAGTATATTCCGTCACTAGCGTCATATCTGAGGCGTTCTCAGGCACCATCAGCAGGTCGTCAAGTTCTTTCAGACGCTGTTCCATCTTTTCGATCTTCGCCTCCGACTCCTTGACTGCCTTTTCCGCACGTTTGATGCGTTTCTGCTGTTCCTTGTGTTCGGCATAACTGAGAGCCTTAGATGCCGATTCCCGCATGTTCACCGCTTGGGAACTGGGATTTTCCCCGGAGGAAAGTCCAGGTTTCCCCGAAGGAAAGTCCATGTTTCCTCGGAGGGCATTCTTTCCCGTCCCATCCAGTTCACTAAGTTCGGATATCTTTTTCTCCCGCAGGAAGTCATAGACACCACCAAGATGCTCCTTGACTCTGCCACCGCCAAACTCGTAGACCTTTGTCACGAGACCGTCAAGGAACTCACGGTCATGCGACACGATGATAGCCGTTCCGCCAAAGGCCTTAATAGCCTCTTTAAGCACATCCTTCGACGCCATGTCCAGATGGTTTGTCGGCTCATCGAGAATCAACAGGTTGACAGGCTCCAGCAACAGGCGGATCATCGCCAGGCGACTTCGTTCGCCACCACTGAGGACCTTGACTTTCTTGTCAGCCTCTTCGCCGCCAAACATAAACGCTCCAAGGATGTCCTTAATACGCAGACGGATCTCTCCCTTTGCCACGTTGTCTATTGTCTGGAACACCGTCAGGTTTTCGTCAAGCAGTTGCGCCTGGTTCTGAGCGAAGTAGCCAATCTGCACCTGATGGCCGATCTTCAGTTCTCCATCAAATGGGATCTCTCCCATCATGCATTTAACAAGCGTAGATTTTCCTTCGCCGTTCTTTCCGACAAACGCCACTTTCTCGCCGCGCTTGATGGTGAGCGTTACATGGTCGAAAACAGTATGAGAGCCATAGTCCTTCCTCACCTCGTCACAGATGACAGGATAGTCGCCACTTCTCAAACAAGGCGGAAACTTCAGGTGCATGGCCGAATTATCTACCTCATCAATCTCGATAGGTACGATCTTCTCCAGTTGTCTGATCTTCTGCTGCACCTGCACAGCCTTCGTGGCCTGATAACGGAAACGCTCAATGAAAGCCCGCATGTCGGCAATCTCTTTCTGCTGGTTCTCGTAGGCACGGATCTGTTGCTCCCTGCGTTCCTGACGGAGCACGACATACTCATCGTACTTCACCCGATAGTCAACGATGCGTCCGCAAGAGATTTCCAACGTACGGTTCGTGACATTATTGATAAAAGCTCGGTCGTGGCTGACAAGTACCACCGCACTTGAGCTCTGCGCGAGGAACTGCTCCAACCATTGTATCGACTCGATGTCTAGGTGGTTTGTCGGCTCGTCGAGCAACAGTACGTCAGGCTTCTGTAACAAGATCTTCGCCAGTTCGATACGCATACGCCAGCCTCCAGAAAACTCCGAAGTGGGTCTCTCGAAGTCCGTACGCTCAAAACCAAGTCCCGTAAGTGTTCGTTCCAGTTCGGCTTCGTGGTTCTCTGCGCCCATCATCAGATAGCGCTCATGCTCTGTAGTGAATTTCTCAACCAGCGCCAGATAATCCTCACTCTCATAGTCGGTACGATCCACAAGTTCTTGGTTCATCCTGTCTAATCGTTCCTTCAGTCTCATGACATCAGCAAACGCTTTCTGCGCTTCTTCTCGTACTGTCGTATGATCCTGCAGAACCATCACCTGCGGCAGATAACCGATTCGACAATCGTTCGGTATACTCACCGTTCCCTCCGTCGCCTTCTGCTGACCACAAAGAATCTTCAGCATCGTTGACTTTCCTGCACCGTTCTTTCCTACAAGGGCAATACGGTCTCTGTCGTTGATGACGAAACTGGCATCGACGAACAATGGCTTAACGCCAAACTCCACTTTCAGTTTGTCTACAGATATCATCGCTTGTCCACAAACGTATAATCCTTATATTCCTCACGAGGGAAACGAAGCATCTCATCATCGATATCACCAGATTGGAAGTTCGATATCTTGACTGTCGTCCATATGAATGCCACCTTGATTCGGAGCTTGATCGGACGATAGCTCTTGCGCTCGACAAGGGCATGAATCTCCTTCATTCCCTTCATACCTTTTTTCACTCGCAGTGTCAGCATCAGTCCGTCCTGATGGTTGGCAA
This sequence comes from Prevotella sp. lc2012, assembly GCF_900107065.1. Classification (NCBI taxonomy): domain Bacteria; kingdom Pseudomonadati; phylum Bacteroidota; class Bacteroidia; order Bacteroidales; family Prevotellaceae; genus Prevotella; species Prevotella sp. lc2012. The sequence goes on from NZ_FNUF01000007.1 coordinate 41,280, forward strand.
TGCTGTAGTCGTAATTATCAGGCTCGAACTTGAACTTCTGTGAGTATTTATCCGAACGATTGTTCTTCGCACTGTGGATCTCGACTTCCTTCTTTCTCTTCTTAATGGTGTATACCGTCGTGCCGTCGTTCCATGAGTTCATCTTAGCATCTACGAACTTACTTTTCTTTCCTTTGTACCAGATAGTACCATAGGTCTTGTAGATACCCGTTATGTTAACATCATAACGCATGGTGGCACCTTGCTCACCAAACACCTGTTGGTATGCGGAATTAAAGATACGTCGCGCCTGACGGGAGTTGGCTGTCTCCTCCGCCCTCATCATCGTCTGCGATGCCAATAGTAGCATCACACAGAGCATTATCCTAAACTTTATTTTCATTTTTCTGCTTTCGAACTGCAAAATTACACATTTTTTCGTTTTTTATTGCTATATTTGCCCCAGATTTTTAAAGATTAACAAAGGTTATCATGGAAAAGAATATATTCGCGAAACTCATCGCCGATGCACTTAATATCCAGGAGCGTGCCGTTGCCAACACCATCGCACTGATCGATGAAGGCTGCACCATTCCCTTCATCTCACGATACAGAAAAGAACGTACAGGAGGACTAGACGAGGTCCAGATTGCCGCCATCAGTGACAAGTACGAGAAACTGCATGAGATCCAGAAACGGAAAGAGACTGTTGTGAAGACCATTACTGACCTTGGCAAGATGACACCCGATCTCAACCAGCGCATCGAAGCGTGCTGGGACGCTACTGTGCTCGAAGATATCTACCTGCCATACAAGCCTAAGCGGCGCACCCGTGCTCAGGTTGCAAGAGAGCAAGGATTGGAGCCCTTAGCCCAACTTATCCTGCTCCAACGTGAACGTGATCCTGAACGAGCAGCAGAACGCTATGTCAAGGGTGACGTCAAGGATGTTCAGGCTGCCATCAAAGGTGCTCAGGATATTATAGCCGAGACCATCAGCGAAGACGAACGATCACGGCAGCAGATCCGCAATGCGTTTTCCCGTCAGGCAATCATCTCCTCAACAGTAGTCAAGGCTAAGGCAGACACAGACGAGGCAGCAAAATACAGCGACTATTTTAACTGGTCGGAGCCACTCAAGCGATGCTCATCCCACCGACTGCTCGCCATGCGTCGAGGCGAGAACGAAGGAATACTCCGAATCAGTATTTCGCCTGATGACGAAGAGGCCACAGAACGTCTGAAACGTCATTATGTATATGGGAATACGCCCTGCGGCTTATTAGTCAGCGAAGCAGTCGACGACGGCTACAAACGGTTACTCAAACCAGCTATCGAGAACGAGTTCGCTTCTCTCAGCAAAGAACATGCCGATGAAGAAGCCATTCGCGTCTTCGCAGAGAATCTCCGACAGTTACTCCTAGGAGCACCTCTCGGTCAGAAACGGGTGATGGGCGTCGACCCAGGATTCCGTACAGGATGCAAAGTGATTTGTCTTGACGCACAAGGTAATCTGCTGCATCATGAAGCCATATTTCCCCATCCGCCTGTGAACAAGCACATGGAGTCGGCTATGGCCCTCCTACAGATGATTCGGAAATATCAGATTGAAGCCATCTCGATCGGCAACGGCACCGCCAGTCGAGAGACTGTCAACTTCATACACGATGTGCTGGCTGGACGATACAATACCGACACGAAGCAACAAGTTGTAAGTTCGAAGCCACAGGTCTTTGTCGTTAGCGAATCCGGAGCATCTGTCTATTCTGCCTCGAAAATTGCCCGTGACGAGTTCCCTGATGAGGATGTCACTGTACGTGGCGCAGTCTCCATCGGCCGAAGACTCATGGATCCCTTAGCGGAACTGGTGAAGATAGATCCGAAGAGCATCGGTGTAGGACAATATCAACATGATGTAGACCAAGCCAAACTCAAGCATTCACTTGACCAGACCGTCGAAAGCTGTGTCAATGCCGTAGGTGTCAATCTCAACACTGCCTCTCAACACTTGCTGATGTATGTCAGCGGTCTCGGCCCGACACTTGCCAAGAACATCGTTGACTATCGGAAAGAACATGGTGCGTTCACCTCACGAGCACAACTAAAAGACGTGCCACGCCTCGGACCAGCTGCCTATCAACAGTGTGCAGGCTTCCTTCGTATCCCAGGAGCCCCAAACCCGCTCGACAACTCAGCAGTACATCCAGAGAGCTATCCTATTGTAGAGCAGATGGCAAAGGATCAGAAATGTAACGTCAAAGATCTGATTAAAGACAAAGAGAAGCGTGAGGCCATCGACATCAGAAAATATGTTTCTGACAAAGTAGGCATCCCCACCCTTACCGATATCCTACACGAACTAGAGAAGCCTGGGCGTGACCCACGCGAACAACTGGAAGAGTTTGAATTCGATAAAAATGTGTCAACAATTGACGACCTAACAGAAGGAATGATTCTACCGGGAATTGTCACCAACATCACCAATTTTGGAGCTTTTGTTGACATCGGTGTACATCAGGATGGACTTATCCACATCTCACAGATGTCCAACCGTCGCATTGCTCACCCACTTGATGCAGTCAAACTCCATCAGCACCTCCGTGTACGTGTCATCGAGGTCGACAGACGGCGTAACCGTATCTCTCTCTCGCTAAAAGGCGTATAGGCTAAAAGGATTATTCATACCTAAAAGCCTGATAGGAATGAGGTTTCAGTGACAGGGCGAATTTCGTCTTGTCGCTCTTTTTCCATCCGATCCATACAGCTTCAGCCTTACCATCAATAGTACTGCTATCCTGAAGGCTCGTTAGTTTCTTAAAACCATCAGTGACGCCAACCAACTTAACATCAACAGGCTCGTCATTGAAGTTTTCCACAATTAAAGTGTGGTTGTCATACATAAAGAGGCAAACCTTAGATGGACCTTCTAGGTAGAAGTCCATATCCTGACTCATCACTCGACGTATCTCATTCAGTGCAAGACTTGGATAATCATAAAGGTTTCCCTTGTCATCAGGGATTGTAAGCACATAAAGATAGGCATCAGCATATTTGGCCTTATGAAGAATTGGGAAGCCAGACACACCTCCTTTCAACGGGCGTCCTGCACTAACAACTTCCCAACTGTCGTTTGTCTGATAGAGAACCTGCGGGATAATCATCTCGCGCGAGCTCTTTCCATATCGACCAAAGTCATTCACGATTGCTTTCATGTCAGAACAGCGCAACTCACAGACCTGTGCAATCTTCTTTGGGATGGCCTTCAGTAAACCACTGGTGATTACCACATCATGCCCACCAAGCAGTTGCTGTTTGATCTTATCCATTATGTCAGGATCGCCTGCCGCTTGTTCTGTCAGTAATACGACTTTCTGTCCCTTCGGGAAAGATGGATACACATCCATAGGAAGACCTATCATCCCTAAGTAGTTTTGAAGGAAATCCTCACCCAATGCATGGAAAGGTTTAAACGACTGAATACCCACAGGGTTTCCTAATTTCCCAACCAACTCATCTGCCTGTCGTAAAGCCACATCAGCAATACGCGCCATCGTAGTCGGGGTCACGGTCTGGTTACCATTCTTATATGGTGCCCTCATCTCATCATAATTCCAGCTTGTCCCAGTTCCCTGCCATGGGGCACGGAAATTATCGAGCAACGGAATCTCCAACAACTGATTATAAGCAAAAAGCATCACATCGCGCGCTTTTGCTATAGCCGTCAGATGCAGCTGTTCTGCATAACGATCCATGCTCATCTGAATTCCGCCAGCATCAACCCATCCTCCTCCGTTATAACCAGGCCTCAGGTTCTCAAAATAACGAATAATCTGATAGCTTAGATAGTTCTGCAGATGTTGGTCTCCATCGGGGTTACGTGTCTCCGTACCTGTCCAAATACCATCAAACAACCGCGGTCCATCCTCCAGATTGAAACCTAGCCCCTGAAAATGATCGTACCAATTAGGATACTTGATAATAACTTTCACCTTTGGATTTACTGCTTTTGCAGGACCTATTACAAGGTTCTTGGCAGCATCGTTCATCAGTTTCAGCCGATATTCTGTCCATGTCATATCGCCTTTTGCAGCAATCTCTACAGGACTCTTGCAACTGGTAAAGAAAAAATCGTCGAGCAAGAATTCGTCGAAATGTTTGGCTGTCGTCTCGGCAATCCGCTTGACAATCTTCCTATGCTCAGGATCAGAATAACAAAATGTCTCAAATTCATTACTCTCATTGACAGTATAGGTAATACCGCCTGCAACCTCTATGCCTTGCTTTTGAAAGAATGCCTTGGCCTTCTCTATCGTTCCATCATCTACAAGCAACATATCTCTATGTGTCTCCAGATATATCTTATCAACATCCAACTGACTAGAAATCGTTGCCCAAGACGATTCTAGCCATTTGGTGTCTTTCATTTTATCCACCTCGTTGGCACGTACATAGACTGAGACTTTGAAATTCTTATGTTTTGCCTCCATCTGTATAGCAGTCATCAGACACACAAACAGACAAAGAACGAAATGCAGTGAAACACTACCCTTCACAAGCAGTCTTGATACAACCGCCATCATCGATAATATTCTCATAAGTCTTTTTATGGTTAATGAATAGTTTGAGATTTCACTTGCAAAGATAAATCTTTTTCTTGAAACGACATAAACAAACAGGAAAAAACTACGTCTTTTTCATATGTTACATAAAGTCACACATAAGGACGTCTTATACCATAAACGCAAAAACAGGTACTACTCGCAAGTAGCACCTGTTTTTATTCATAAAGACTTTTCTTTACTTTACTTTCTCCACGATAGCTTTGAAAGCCTCTGGATTATTCATGGCAAGGTCGGCGAGCACCTTACGGTTAATCTCAATACCAGCCTTGGCAAGCTTGCCCATCAATACAGAATAGCTCATTCCCTCCTGGCGTGCAGCTGCGTTAATACGCTGAATCCACAGGGCGCGGAAATTGCGTTTCTTATTGCGACGATCACGATAGGCGTAGGTCAGACCTTTCTCCCATGTGTTCTTGGCTACTGTCCAAACATTCTTGCGGGCTCCAAAATAGCCGCGGGTAAGCTTCAAAATTCTCTTGCGCTTTGCTCTTGATGCAACGTGATTTACTGATCTTGGCATAATTTTTCTACTTTAAATGTTCGACAATAGGTTTAACGGAGACACAACAGGTCACGAACCTGCTTCATATTGCTCTGATCTACAATTGTTGTACCCACCAAGTTACGCTTCTGCTTCTTGGTCTTCTTGGTCAGAATGTGACTGTGGTAAGCGTGACGTCTCTTTACCTTACCTGTTCCGGTGAATGAGAATCTCTTCTTTGCGCCGGAGTTTGTCTTTACTTTTGGCATTGTTTTATAAATTTAAATTGTTATTATTAACTGACAGCAACGCATATACCGGGCGCGCCATCTTCTTTTTCTTTAATCTTTCGCTTCCTGCAACTTCTTCAGAGCGTCAGCAGAAATCTTCGCATTAGCAAACAGTCCACTATTCTGGCTGTCTTGCAAACGCTCCGAAATCGGACGAGATTCAGCCTCCTCGACCTCTTGTTCCCTCTGCAACTTAGCAGCCTCTTTCGCCTCCGCCTCTGCGGCCTCACGGTCACGAGCCTGCTGACTCTTCTTCTGAGCTCCTGCTTTTTTGGGAGCCAGATAGAGAAACATTTTCTTTCCCTCGAGTGATGGCATCGACTCAACCTTTCCACACTCCTCCAGATCGTTAGCAAAACGAAGGAGCAACACCTCACCCTGCTCTTTAAACAGGATAGAACGTCCACGAAAGAACACATAAGCTCTTACCTTATTGCCCTCCTCCAGGAACTCCTTGGCATGCTTGAGTTTGAACTGATAGTCATGCTCATCGGTCTGAGGTCCAAAACGAATCTCCTTTACCTCAACCTTCACCTGCTTCGCCTTCATTTCTTTTTGGCGCTTTTTCTGTTGGTAGAGGAACTTAGAATAGTCGATGAGACGACATACTGGCGGATTTGCGTTTGGCGAAATCTCCACAAGATCAACGCCTTGCTCACGGGCCATGTTCAATGCATCACGAGTAGAAACGACAGACGAGCCATCATCTCCCACGATGCGAACTTCACGTACTCGAATCTGTTCATTGACACGGTACTGGTTCTTTAATTTGTCATTCTTCATCCACTATTTTTTAAAATCGGCTGCAAAATTACGATAAATAAATGAAGAAATGAAATAATGAAGAAATGAAACAATCTTTAAACCATAATATTTATATTTATTTAACATATGGTACCTCGATTTACATCTCACATATCCATTATTTCATAACTTCATTCTATCACTGTTATCAAAAATCTTTCGTCATTTCTGCGACGCGGGTATTCACTTCATCGATAAACTCTTGGATGGTCTTCACACTTTGTTCTCCACCTCCTTGAGGACGAACGGCGACAGTACCATCTTGCTGTTCCTTCTCACCTACGATCACCATATAGGGGATACGCTTAAGTTCATTATCGCGGATTTTACGACCTAGTTTTTCATTACGTAGGTCAATTGTAGCACGTACTCCACCCATATCAAACTTCTTAGCGACCTCCTGAGCATAGTCATTATACTTCTCAGACAGAGGAAGAATTGCGACCTGGTCGGGGGTGAGCCATAAGGGGAAGTGTCCACTGGTATGTTCAATGAGCACAGCACAGAAGCGTTCCATCGATCCAAATGGCGCACGATGAATCATCACAGGAGTCTTCTTCTGGTTATCCTCATCCGTATATTCGAGGTTAAAACGCTTCGGCAAGTTATAGTCCACTTGAATAGTGCCCAACTGCCAACGGCGGCCGATAGCATCCTTAATCATGAAGTCGAGTTTTGGACCATAGAAAGCGGCCTCACCGTATTCCACCTTTGCAGGTAATCCCTTCTCCTCACATGCCTCAACAATGGCCTTCTCCGCCAGAGCCCAATCCTCGTCTGTTCCCACGTACTTCTCATGATCGTTAGGATCACGAAGTGAAATCTGCGCTTCAAAGTTAAAACCAAATGCCGTCAGCACAATTCCGATAATATCCATCACATTCAGGAATTCCTGTTTTACTTGGTCAGGACGACAGAAAAGATGGGCATCGTCTTGTGTAAACGAACGTACACGAGTCAAACCGTGAAGCTCACCGCTCTGCTCATAACGATAGACGGTTCCGAACTCTGCGATACGCAATGGCAGATCACGGTATGAACGAGGTTTCCAAGCAAAGATCTCACAGTGGTGAGGACAATTCATCGGCTTAAGCATGTACTCCTCATCTTCTTCTGGAGTATGGATTGGCTGGAAAGAATCCTTGCCATAGTGAGCATAGTGACCAGAAGTCACATAAAGATTCTTTGAACCGATATGCGGTGTTATCACCTCCTGATAACCAAAACGCTTTTGAACCTTACGCAGGTGATCCTGCAGGCGCAGGCGAAGTTCCGTACCTTTCGGAAGCCAAATGGGCAAGCCCTTTCCGACCTTATCAGAGAACATAAAGAGCTCCATCTCCTTACCAATCTTACGGTGATCACGTTTCTTTGCTTCCTCAAGCATCACCAGATACTCGTCAAGCATCTTCTTCTTTGGGAAAGAAACACCATACAGACGCTGCATCTGCTCACGAGTTGCATCACCACGCCAGAAAGCGCCTGCAACAGATGTCAGTTTTACAGCTTTAATCTCACCTGTGTCAACAAGATGTGGACCACGACAGAGATCAGTAAAATTACCCTGCGTATAAGTTGTGATCGAGCCGTCTTCTAGGTCCTGCTCAATGTGCTCGCACTTATAAGTCTGTCCATCAGCAGAAAACTCCTTCAAAGCATCGGCTTTCGACACTTCACGACGAACCACCGGCTCTTTTTTCGCCGCCAGCTCTTTCATCTTTGCCTCAATCTTGGGAAAATCACTCTCCTTGATGCTCTCACCGTCCTTCAACAGCACATCATAGAAGAAGCCATTCTCGACAGCGGGTCCAAAACCGAACTGGATACCTGGATACAACTCCTGTAAGGCTTCAGCCAACAAATGCGCAGATGTATGCCAGAATGTGTGCTTACCCTGCTCGTCTTCCCATTTGTAGAGTTCTATCGTCGCATCCTCTTGAATAGGACGGTTTAGCTCTACAGTCTCACCATTCACACCACAGGCCAATACGCTGCGTGCAAGAGCCGGCGAAATGCTCTCTGCAATTTGATAACCAGTCACGCCCTGTTCATACGAGCGAACAGATCCGTCTGGGAATGTAATGTTGATCATATCTACAATATATGTTTGAATTTAAAAGTGCCTGCAAAGGTACATACTTTCTCTGAAACGACCAAATATCCAGTCCAAAAAACAAGCATGGGTTATAGTTGATATCATTTAGACATCCAACTTATTCACATTTTTACTTATCTCGATACTTCTTTATAACACTATAAGCAGTATAGAGCCCCAACTCACCTGCCTTACTAAGATCCTCTACACCTTCAGCAATCTTCTTAACATACACTCGTGCCAATCCTCTGTTATAATAGGCCTCTGCAAGATGATCCTCCAATTCCAATGCACGAGTATAATCATCGATGGCACGATGATAATCACCACGTAAGGCATAAAGATTGCCTCTATTATAATACAGGAAAGCATTTTCAGGAGTCAACAGAATAGCATCTGAAAGATCACCGAGCACGTTGGCCGATTGGAGATCGGTATTGGTCCCCTGAGAGGCATTAAACTCATTGATTTTTGCCTGACAAACAGCCCGTTGCCAGTAAGCCAACGACGAAGTGGAGTCAATCTGAAGACATATACTCAAATCATCGATTGCATTATCGAAGTTCTGAATGGTGCAATAAGCTACCGCGCGGAGGAGCAGAAGCGGTCCAATCATGGCTGTAGTTTTTGTATCAGCGATAGCAGTACTAAGAGAATCTATATAAACAAAGGTTTGTTTCATACGCTCCTCACTGAGATTTGTCTGGTCGCACGTCACATAGACGGTTCGCGAATGTGACTGGCCATTAAACGCTTCGACGGTACTCTCATAGACTGTCTCTGACTTCACATCGTTCTGCGGACGTATAAAGGACAAGCCGAACATCGGCTGCCAAGCGAGATCTGCTTTATGATTCTGTACACGACCACGATAGTCGCTCTTGTATTCATGCTCAACTTCCTGTTCATCAGCAACGACTAACTGGTTATATTTTTCCAGGTCCTCATCACTACGTTTGCGCATCTGTTTCTTTGACAGACGAGGTTGTTTTCCATAACGTTTATCCATCTGTGCCTTGAGAATCCGGAATTCATCGAGTTCTGCTTGTTTCGTGTTACCAAGATGACGATAACAAGAGGCACGATGCTGAAGACCAAACCAGAAATTGGGATATTCCTCAATGACCTTCGAATAATCCCGAATAGCGGCACGGAAGTTTCCCGTCTGTTCTAACAGGAGTGCGCGATTAAAAAGAGCCATCAAGTTATCAGGCTCAAGTTTTAACACAAAGTCGAAATCCTCAATACCGCGATTGTCATCACCAACTTGCGCACGAAGAAGCCCACGATTATAGTGACCAAGGAAATTGTTAGGATCAAGATCGAGGGCAGTATCATAGTCGGCCATCGCTCCACGAAGATTGTTCTGGTTATATCGCGCCATAGCCCGATTGATATAATTTCCAGAATGTTTGGGTATTAGATGAATACTTTTATTAAGAAATTCCTCGCCCTCTTTCCATTTCTGCCTGGCAAGACTGATGACAGCTCGTTCAGCCCAGATACTACCATCGTAGGGATCAAGTTCTAGACTCTTGTCCAAAGATCGGATGGCCTTCGTCGTGTCTTTCAAAAGCAGGAACACTTCTGCCTGCATCGAATAGGCTCTGGCATATTTTGACCAATGAGTGATCATCGTGTCAATCTGTGCCAACGCGCGGTCATATTCTTTATTCTGAATCAAACAAAGAACGCGGTTATGCCACAGGGCCTGATTCTCTGGGTCATAGCGCAAAGCACGATCATAGTCAGTTACAGCCTCGGCATATTTCTTCTGATTAATACGACAAAGTCCTCGAAGTTCCCAAGCACTGACCACATAGGGATTACGTTCTATCGCTTCTGTACAATCGCTCTCTGCCCCACGGAAGTCATCAAGATAAAACTTGGCAACCCCTCGGAAAAACCATGGTTCATAGAGCCAAGGTTTCTGACTGATTGCCTGATTAAAATATTGGATAGAAAGCACATAATCCTCATAATAAAGGGCCGATCGACCTATCATAACAAGCCGATCGGTATTAAACTGGGCTAGAGAATATGAAGGAAACAGAAGAAGCAACAAAAAAAGAACAGAATAGAATCTTCTAAGCATCCATCTGAAGCAGAAGAATCTATTATGGTCTCCTGCCACGAGACGGCCGTATTCTATGTTTTTTTCTTTGCTCACCGCCTCACTGGTTTCGTCTTGTATCCACAGCGATAGCGCCCCTGAACAAGGGCACGAAGTTTGCTTTGTATCAGTTGTTTACGAAGAGGAGAAATACGATCAATAAACATCTTCCCATCGAGGTGATCAAACTCATGTTGCATCACACGAGCCAGATAGCCATCAACCCACTCATCATGATGTTGAAAGTTCTCATCATCCCATTCAACGTGAATTCGTGTAGGACGCGTCACTTTCTCGTGGATAGCAGGTAGTGAAAGGCATCCCTCCTCCATGCTATCAGTATTCTCTTCATCATATTCAATGATATGTGGGTTGATAAACACTTTACGGAAATCCTTATACTCTGGCAGATCTTCGGAGATCACATCAAGATCGATCACCGATAAACGGATAGCCTTTCCAATCTGTGGAGCTGCTAATCCTATTCCCTCCGACTCAGCCAGCGTCTCCCACATATCAACAATTAATTCTTTCAACTGAGGGTAGTCCGGAGTGATATCTTCAGCCACCTTGCGAAGTACAGGCTGACCGTAAATATATATAGGTAAAATCATAAATATGCGGCTATAAACCTTAAAATAAAAAAAGAAAAAAACAAACGATACTATTGTCGACTACGAAGATAATCCTCCAGGATAATGGTAGCTGATATCTCATCAACAAGAGATTTATCCCGACGGGCTTTCTTTTTGAGACCTCCATCAAGCATTGCCTGATGGGCGAGAACAGAGGTAAAACGCTCATCATAATACTCAATAGGAACCTCAGGAACTGCTTTACGCCAACGGTTGACGAACTGTTCTACACGCGCCATATTTTCACTGGGCTGGCCATTGGGCTGCCGAGGTTCACCAATAACAATACGTTCCACCTGTTCCCTGAGCATATAGGCTTTCAGCCACTCAAACAACTCCGATGTAGAAACAGTCGCCAATCCTCCGGCAATAATCTGCAGAGGATCGGTGACTGCTAATCCGGTACGTTTCCGACCGTAATCGATAGCTAATATTCGCGCCAATGTCTATTGGGCGTTATAAAGCAACCATGCATCGGGATATGTAGAACGGAGCTGGTCGCGGCTTGCGACTGCATCACCTTTACTTGCATAGGTGGTTGCCACCACACGATACATGTTACGATCATTATTCTTCACAATCTGAGCGTTATAACCAGCATCCTTGAGGCGCTGCTGGAGACCTTCTGCATTAGAAAGCAATCCGAAAGAACCAACAACCACACTATATGCACTCAAACCCTGACCGCTTACAAGAGAGACGCTTTCCTGACGTACGGACACGTTATCGAGGTTATCAACAACACGAGTCTCCGTAGCAGGCTTTGCCTCCACTGGAGCGACAACAGCCTCGCCCGTCTGAGGAGCGACCTGCTGAGTTGCTGTGTCATACTGTTTCGCCTTCTCGTATGCCTTCTTATAGGCACTCTCACTAGACTTACAACTTGTAAAAGCCATTGCTGCGCATAAACCTACGCACAAAAGGGTATACTTCTTCATTGTTTTTGTATTTAATAAATGGTGATTAAGTTCTATATTTGCTGCGAAATTACAAAATATCAAGCAAATGTATGCGAAAAAGGCACATAAAGTTTGTTAAATCAAGGAAATCCCAACTTTTTTACAAAATTTTTGAGTGTTTTTTGCATTACAATGGATTTCTTTTGTATATTTGCATAGAGAAATCATGTTTGACAATTAAAAAAGAGAAGATTATGAAAAGTTTAGGTTACCTTGGCGCATTCCTTGGTGGTGCTATTGCCGGCGCTGCTTTGGGCATCTTGGTCGCGCCAGAAAAAGGCCAGGACACACGTGTAAAGATTACTGATGCAGTAGAAGATTTTCTGAAGAAGCACAACATCAAGCTCAGCCGCAAGGAAGTAGGTGACTTGATTGACGATATTCAAGACGCTGCAGAAGAAGAATAAATCCAGATAAAGACAGATGCTTTCCAGCGATAAGAATGTTGAGTCGATAGCCCAACTGGTTGAAGTGCTGAAACATTACCTCGGACTTCAAACCGAATATGTGAAGCTCGATGTAATTGACAAGGTGGTCCGTCTATTGACGGTTGCCGCTTTAGCGATTATATTCTTTTTCATCATCGTGGCTGTTTTGATGTACTTTTCTTTTGCTTTGGTCTCTTGGATATCAGTATCCATCGGCATGGCGAAGGCTTTCCTCATCGTGGGAGGACTACATCTGCTACTATTGATCCTCTTTCTTGTCTTCCGTAAATCATGGATAGAGAAACCACTGGTGCGATTTCTCGCAGGACTTCTACTTAGCAAATAGGTATATTCATTAATATATTCACATTTATGCTCCCCGTCAAAAAAACATCCCCCAACTACCGTACTCTCGATGAGATCCGCCTACGTAAGGAGGAGATCGCCGAGGAGTTGGAGCGTGACAACAGCCAATTCACGACTTTATGGAATCGGACGTTCATCAAACGCGAGGGTAATACCAAAGGGGAATATGTTGCAGGACTGATTACTAATAGCATTACAGCCATTGACGCGTTCCTGTTGATTCGGAAACTAATGAAAGGTTATGGAGGACTTTTCAGGAGGAAGAAACACTAATTATGAAATGGGGCTCTTTGCCCCAAATAGACTAAATTTACCATCTACATTCACATCCACGCTCTGCACCTCATGATTTGGCATCATAGAGGTGCATTGTTGCTGTCACATGACTAAAGTCACGTTTCTGCCAAAAAGGAATCACAACCACTCTGACAATGAAGAGCATTTCCAAGCACATACGATTGGGCACTCTTAGCAACAGCCAAAAGGCCTATTGTCAGACACTGTAATAACATATTCTTTCAAAATAAAAAAGGGTCACCGCTGTGACCCAAAACCTTGTTAACCTTAAATCTAATACTATGAAAAACACGTTGCAAAGATACAAAGTCTTTCTGCATTTTGCAAGTATTTCATCAGGAAAATCATCAAAATTAAGACTCCTTAACACAAATAACGGTCTTTAGACAAGATCACTGCTATATAAGGATCTCCTCACCATCATATGCCAATTCAATCCCTTTAGGTAGCAAACTATTCACGTCCTTATGGAGGCCTATGTCGTGGCAAACATGAATCAGAAGAGTTCGTTTCGCTCCAACCTTCCTGGCAAAGGAGACCGCGTCATCCACCAACTGATGAGAATGATGCGGCTTCACAAAACGGAGAGCATTGACAACAAGCACTTCTGTTCCTTCCAGATACTTCATCTCCGTTTCATTAATGGACTTCATGTCTGTGATATAAGTCAACGTCCCTATCTTATAACCCAATATAGGGAGTTCACCATGCATCACCTCAATCGGCATAATTTCAAAATCACCAATCGATAAAGGTTGGTGAGCGTGAATCTCATGAAGTCCAATAGCCGGAACACCAGGATAGCGATTCTCTGCAAAACAATACGGCAGCATCTCCAGCATAGCCTTCCGAGCGATAGGATCCGCATAGACATCTATCGCACCAAACTGGCAATAAGGGCGGATATCATCCATACCCCCCATATGATCGTAATGAGAATGCGTAATCAGTATACCATCGATCCGACGGAACGGCTGAGATAATATCTGTTGACGAAAATCCGGCCCACAATCGATCAACAGTCTTGTTTGCTCCGTCTCAACAAGAACCGAGCAACGAGTCCGTTTATCATGAGGATCCTTACTCTGACAAACCTCACATTGGCAACCAATCACCGGCACGCCGCACGAAGTCCCCGTTCCAAGGAATGTCAGTTTCATTAGATTAACTTATATAATATTTACTTCAGGATGAATATCGACACCAAATCTCTCCTTAACATCTCGTCGAATTGCATCTGAGAGCGCCACGATCTCTGCACCTGTAGCTCCACCGCGATTCACAAGCACCAACGCCTGACGATCATGAACGCCAGCCCGTCCTAACGATTTACCTTTCCATCCACACTGATCTATCATCCAGCCTGCAGGGATTTTTTCATGTTCATCGTCCACACGATAATGAGGCATCCCCTCATACAGGGCGGCCAAACGTTCATATTGCTCTCTGGAGACTACGGGGTTCATAAAGAAGCTACCAGCATTTCCCTCAATCTTCGGATCTGGCAGTTTTGCATTTCTGATCTCAATAATCGTATCACGTAGTTGTTGGGCAGAGGGAGACGTAATACCCTTCCGTTGCAGTTCTTGACGGATATTTCCATAATCCAGATGAGGCTGAAAGGCTCTCGACAAGCCATAGCTCACACGAGTGATGAGAAACTTATTCTTCCAATCATGCTTGAAGCGACTCTGACGATAGCCATATTCACATACGTCATGATCAAATATGCAAGTTTTTCCAGTTTCAATCTCTATCGCCCATACACAAAGGATAAGATCCTTCGCCTCAACACCGTATGCACCAATATTCTGCACAGCCGATGCTCCGACGTCACCAGGAATCAGAGAGAGGTTTTCCATCCCATAATAACCGGCCTCAATACTTGTAGCCACCATATCGTCCCAGACTTCACCGCTCCCACAAACCATCCGGTCGCCAGTCTCGAAAGTATAGCCTTTAATACCCGAACGGACAACGATACCATCGAAATCGCGAGTAAGAAGCAAGTTACTGCCTTCTCCAATAATTAAAAAGGGTAGAGTTGACTCACGCAGCATCTCAGCCACTTCCATCGCTTCATGGTCATTCTCAAACTCCACGAACCGACGACACTTGACATCAATACCGAATGTGTTATGCGTCCTCAGACTATAATCATCCCTAACTATCACGTCGTCATTTTCATTAACTGCCACTTTCCATGGTTCTTCCGAAAACGAAGTTCCATTTCCAAGCCATTAGCAATACCCCTCAACAGAAAGATCTTTGAGCTACCTTCTGCTTCCGGTCTGCCATATATGATATTATAAAGTATTTTAGAAGGAAGTTGCGGTGCGAAAGCCTCCCATGTATCTGGCGTAATAACACCCTCCATCATCTGGAAATCATCATCCGGATCAGGTCCGACAAATTGGACTGTCGAGTTCAGGCTCTGCACCTGAAAAACACTATCAGTCACAAAGCGGTTATAGAACGTAAGGAATGAAGCATTAACATTTTCTTCCAGCGAAGTTGTCTTGACCTCCTTAAGCATCCATGCGCCTTTGATACGCTGGAACATATAATCCTTCACTTGTCCCTTCTTCAACAAGATCTTCTCCACGATAGCCTCACTGACAGCAGTATCTTTCATCAGCCTCATCTGCCGGTCATCATTGAAAAGCAACGTGTAGTATCCCTGACGCATAAAGAAGTGCTCCATCTGCCACTGTGCTTTTTCCACCTTTTCCGTTTTTTCCCCTTCCGTCATCCGAAGAGGAAAAATGATACGTTCCCGTTGCAGCTTCATGTTGGCTACGAAATTAAAAATAAAGTCGTCAAACATCACATCGGCGGCTCTCGGCATCGGCGTCTCAGTTATCAACAACTCCATCGTGTCACTTACCGCTTGATCCGTGGTATCAGCGACAGAGTCTTCAGGCACCTCCTCAGCCTGCTTCGCCTTGTTTCCCGTACACGAGAACATGAGCAGCAAGCCTGCGATAATCGCAAAAAAACACCTTTTCATTATCTTGTCTACCTAATCAAATCACCTAATTCTCGCAAATTTCGGCAAAGGTACGAAATAATTCTTAAATCTTAATCCATAATTCTCTTTTTTTTCGTACCTTTGCACGCAAAATTGCAATTTTTACATTCATATGATACTTGACAAGATTGATGAACTTCTGAAAGAAGTACAGGAATTGAGCGCAAAAAACGCAGAGGAAGTCGAACAGCTCCGATTGAGATATCTCAGTAAAAAGGGAGAGATTACCGCACTGATGAATGATTTCCGCAATGTGGCAGCCGACCAGAAAAAGACTGTCGGAATGAAAATCAACGAATTGAAGACGCTGGCCACTGAGCGCATCAACCAATTGCGTGAGGCATGTGAGGAACAAGAAGGTAGTGACGAGACTATTGATCTGACACGCACACCCTACCCCATACAACTCGGCACGCGCCATCCACTGACTATCGTCACAAACGAGATTATCGATATCTTCTCACGAATGGGATTCGTCTTGGCCGACGGTCCTGAGGTTGAAGATGACAATCACGTGTTCACAAAGATGAACTTCGCTGCCGACCATCCCGCTCGTGATATGCAAGACACTTTCTTCGTGAGCCAGCACCCCAACGATGTTACAAAGAATATTCTGCTGCGTTCGCACACCTCAAGTGTGCAAGCCCGAGTGATGGAGAATATGCATACAGAAGACGGGAAGCTCACTGCCCCCATCCGTGTCATCTGTCCGGGACGTGTTTATCGTAACGAAGCCATCACCGCACGCGCTCATTGTTTCTTCCATCAAGTAGAAGGTCTCTACATCGACAAGAACGTATCATTCACTGATCTCAAGCAGGTGCTGCTGTCTTTTGCCAAGGAGATGTTCGGTGCCGACACGAAGATTCGTCTTCGTCCAAGCTATTTCCCCTTCACAGAGCCCTCTGCAGAGATGGATATCTCATGCTTCATTTGTGGTGGCGAAGGTTGCGGTTTCTGCAAACACACAGGCTGGGTTGAGATTCTTGGCTGCGGTATGGTCGACCCGAACGTGCTGGAACTCTGCGGTATCGACTCTAAGATTTACAGCGGTTATGCCTTTGGCATGGGCGTTGAGCGCATCACGAACCTGAAGTATCGTGTATCAGACCTTCGTATGTTCTCAGAGAACGACACCCGTTTCCTTGAGGAATTTGAATCAGCCAACTAAGCAAATAAAGATAATAAGTGCATCGGCTCAAACGTTATGATGTTTGAGCCGATTTCTTTTTGCCTATACAGTCATTTTATCCTAACCAGTCAAAAAATCCGAAAGAAAACTTGCGAGTGTCAAAATTTTACCATATATTTGCGATGGGTTTTACAGCATATACCAATATAACCCCTGTATCCAAATAATTAAAAACTATGAACTTCCTTGAAGAGAAAATCCTGAGAGACGGTACCATCAAGCCCGGGAATATTCTAAAGATTGACAGTTTCCTAAACCATCAGATTGACATCGACATCATGCGACAGATGGCTTATGAACTGAAACGTCGTTTCAGAGATGTGACCGTCAACAAAGTGCTCACCATCGAAGCCAGCGGCATCGCCATCGCTACCATGCTCGGCGATCTGTACGACGTACCCGTTGTCTTTGCGAAGAAAAGTGAGACGGCCAACAGCACAGATGACAAATACATGTCACAGGCCTACTCTTTCACTCATAAGAAGATGAACAGCGTGTTTGTATCTAAGCCCTATCTTCATGCTACAGACCATGTTCTCATCGTAGATGACTTCCTCGCCGACGGACAAGCCGTACATGCCCTCATAGATTTAGTTCACCAGGCAGGAGGAGAAGTCGCTGGCATAGGCATTGCTGTTGAGAAGGGACAGCAAAAGGGAGGACAACAGTTACGTGAGGAAGGCTTTCGTCTGGAGTCCATAGCCATCATTGAGGAGATGGACTGGCAGACGCAGGCTATCCGCTTCCGTGATCAGCCGAGACATGAGCTAGGAGATACAAGAATCAAGCATCTATAATTCATAACTATCCATCATGACAAGCAAAAGTAATCTTTATCAGTTGGATGGTCGTGTACCCATGGTACAAGCCATTCCTTTTGGGCTCCAGCATGTGCTGGCCATGTTCGTAAGCAACATCACCCCTATTATCATCCTGGCCAATGTGGTGGGTATTGACTCTGCCATCAGTGCGACGCTCATCCAGAACTGTATGATTATTGCTGGTATCGGTACACTGATACAACTTTATCCTTTGTGGCGTATCGGTTCACGACTGCCTATCGTGATGGGTATCAGTTTCACTTTCCTTTCACTGGCTATCTTCATCGGCACGAGTCAAGGCATGGGAGTACTGATTGGAGCCGTCATCATTGGTGGTATTGTTGAAGGAGTCTTGGGGCTCTTGGCTAAGTTCTGGATTCGTATTATATCCCCCGTTGTCGCTGCAGCAGTTGTTACGGCCATCGGTTTTTCATTATTACCTATCGGTGCCAATTCGTTTGCTGGAGGACAAGGCGCCGCCGACTTTGGTTCTGTACAAAACTGGATGGTAGGTACATTCACGCTACTTGTGTGTCTGGGATTTCAAGTATTTGCAAAAGGTTTCCTTCGCTCACTGTCTGTTCTAATCGGTCTGATTGCCGGATATATCGTGGCAGCATGCATGGGTATGGTCAATTTATCTGGCCTGCAAGACATCGGCATCGTTTCACTACCCCAACTGCTACCCTTCAAACCAGAGTTCGAGTTGGGAGCCATTCTCTCGATTATCGCCATATATCTGGTATCTGCAACGGAAACCATTGGCGACACGAGTGCGCTCTGTTCTGGAGCTATCCACCGTGCCCCCACCGATAGAGAGTTAGGGGCAAGTGTCTCTTGCGACGGATTCGTTAGCAGTGTTGCCGGCCTGTTCGGTTGTACCCCCATCACCTCATTCAGTCAGAATGTAGGACTCGCAGCCATGTCGGGCGTCGTGAACCGCTTTGCCATTGCCACCGGAGCGTGCATTATGATTCTCGGAGGTATCTTCCCCATCGTCGGAACAGTGCTTACCGCGATTCCACAGGCTGTGCTCGGTGGATGTACGATCATGATGTTCGGTTCTATCATGTATGCCGGTTTCGGTATGTTGGCAAAATGTGGTTTCAACAACCGTAATATGGTTATCGTTGCCCTGTCGCTCAGCGTAGGACTAGGATTCACGCAGGCCTCAGAGATGTTCTCTATTTTCCCACAGATCGTCAGGACAGTATTTGCTGAGAACTGCGTGGCAGTGGTCTTCATCCTTGCAGTCGTTCTGAACCTGTTACTTCCCAAAGAGGAAGCCAACAGTCAATCTGAATAGTCAAATCCGCTATAATATATAGAAAAATCCAGAAGTTTTGTCTTCTGGATTTTTCTATTTACCTTCATCCATTATTTTTCCTTTGCTGTAACAACCGTGACAATATATGCACTGAGCAACACAAGGATACCTGCTACAGGTTTATCCCATGTCAGGATATCCTGTCCAAGTATAATAGCGACAAAGGAAGCAATGACAGGCTGCAGGTTGGTATAGATAGATACCGTCGTGGCCTGCAGATATTTCATCGCATAAGGTATGAGGAAATAGCCGAGAGCCGTGGCACACAGTACGATAAAGGCCATCTCAAGCACACCGTACCAATCCCACGCTGGCGTATACAGTGCATTCTGTGACAATTCTGGCAGAGCGATAGGCACCGTCACGATAGCAGAGATCAGAAACACATATTTCATCTGTGTTACCGGAGAATACTTCGAAGCCACATTACGAGTGATAATCAAGTATACAGCCCATGTAAGTACACTAAGGATAGCCAGGATGATACCAAGCAGATCATTTTTCCCGGATCCCATCGACTGACTCATCAGAACCATCAAGACGGCACCACCGATACCCAGTAACACGCCGACGAACTTCATCGATGTGATTCTTTCACCGATGGTCAAAGCAGCACAGAGCATCACAGCCACAGGAGTGAGCGTGGCAATCAACGAGAAATACACAGGACTCGTATAGTCAAGTGCCCATGCCGTTAAGGTCTGGGAGATAACAAACCCCAACAGGCCTCCAATGAGAATCGTGACAAGATCCTTCCGTTCCACCTTTTCTTTCGGAAGGAATGCTGCGATTAGCCAGAACACTAGACAGGCCCCGAGACTCCGGGAAGCCATATACCCCATAGGCGTTACCCAGTCGTTGAGCAGCAGTTTGGTTACAGGGACACCAAGTCCGAAAATCGTATTAGCAAGGAAGATTGCGCCGTGCGCCTGTACTCGGTTCTGTCGAGAAAGATTCTTTTTCATCGTTTATCACGTTTTAATTGTTGACGAATTTCCTGGTATCGACGGAGGCGTTCCTTAACAGACATCCGGGCATACTTGCGCCACTCCGTCGCCCCGTCTTTGCACTGAGCAAGATAATCAGGATCGTTCATCCTATCGTAAGCCTCCATCTCAAAAGGGTTGAGAAGATAGGCAGCGTTTCTTAGCTGACGACGAACAGCTAATCCACAGAAACAGGAAAGGAAGAACCAATACCATATATATAATAGATAGAAGCGGAGCCACGAGTCACCAGTAGCCTGTGCCTGACGCAGATGAATCATCTCATGATTCTTCATAGGATCATGAGAGTTATTGAAACGATCAGCTTCCTCCTGGGAAGGCGTCAGAATCGTACCGAAGAATGTCAATCCCTCATACCCCTTACGAAGCCAGAATCGATTGACAACAGCAGGCATATCACCGACCCTACTTGGCCGAACAGCGTGCCACATGATAGGTATAATCTGCAATATCGGTATCATAACGCCGACAAAGATACGAATAAGCAAGAGAAAAAACAAAAGTTTTTTGATTTTTCCGAGCATCGTATCCTCTTAAGACTCGCATGAATACATAACAGAGAGACGTCATTCGCAATACCAAAACAAGTTGTTTTGGTATCATAGATCCGGGGGTTTTCACGTCATAAAGATAATCTCTACGACAGTAAAACAACTTGTTTTACTTTAAGAGATGCCTATGACACATTCCCAAGGAATATCACCTCTCCTCATAAACAGATATCTAACAAGTTAAGCGAAGACGTGACACTTTACCAAAAGTGCATTCAGAATGGGAATAACCTATATGTTCTATGCGACGGCGTAATAGTCGTCTGACAGGAACGGACGAAACTCAGAGACACGAAGAGAGAACAAAATTCTTCAATCATTTCTTTTTTCATTCTATTTTCATTATCTTTGCAGAAAAATCATAGACGATGGACGAGAAAGCGCGCATAGAACAGCTGCGGCAGGAACTGCATGAGCATAACTACAGATATTATGTCCTGAACCAGCCCACGATAGGCGATCAGGAGTTCGACTTCCTCATGCACGAGCTGCAAGATCTGGAGGCTAAGCACCCTGAGATGGCCGATGCCAACTCTCCCACTCAACGAGTGGGCAGTGATCTGAATGCGGAGTTTCGTCAGGTAACACACAGATACCCGATGCTCTCATTGGCAAACACCTATAACGAGCAGGATGTTGCTGAATGGTATGAGAGTGTCAGCAGAGGACTGGCAGGAGAGCCATTCGAGGTATGCTGTGAGATGAAATACGATGGTCTAAGCATCTCCCTCACTTATGTAGACGGTCGACTGACACAGGCCGTCACCCGTGGCGACGGTGTACAAGGCGACGATGTAACAGCCAACGTAAAGACCATTCGCGCCATTCCCCTGGTCCTTCCCGGTACAGGTTACCCCCATGAGTTTGAGATTCGTGGTGAGATCCTGATGCCTTGGGCCGTCTTTGAGCGACTGAACAAAGAGCGCGAGGCGGCCGAAGAACCTTTATTCGCCAACCCTCGTAATGCCGCCAGTGGCACCCTGAAAAGTCAGAAGTCCAGTCTGGTAGCCAGTCGTCAGCTCGACGCATACCTCTACTACCTCTTAGGCGAAGAACTCCCTGCCGAAGGTCACTATGAGAATCTCGAGGCTGCCCGTCATTGGGGATTCAAGATCTCCGAGGGGATGAAGAAGGTACATACTCTACAAGAGATATACGATTTCATCAACTACTGGGACTCGGCACGAAAAGATCTGCCGGTAGCGACTGACGGAATCGTACTGAAAGTAAACTCTCTGCGCCAGCAACGCGCACTCGGTTTCACGGCAAAGAGTCCTCGTTGGGCCATTGCCTATAAGTTCAAGGCAGAGCGTGCATGTACCAGGTTGAACGAGGTCACCTATCAGGTGGGACGCACAGGAGCCATCACCCCCGTGGCCAACATGGAGCCAGTACAACTGGCAGGAACAACCGTGAAACGAGCGACCCTGAACAACGAGGACTTCATCCGTTCTTTCGACCTGCATATAGGCGACTACGTATATGTAGAAAAAGGTGGTGAGATTATTCCGAAGATCGTAGGTGTCGACATCGACCAACGTCCGATCATCGCCCAACCGATCCAGTTCATCAAACGCTGTCCTGAGTGCGGAACTCCCTTAGTACGCTATGAGGGAGAGGCAGCCTGGTACTGTCCCAACGACACCGGTTGTCCTCCTCAGATCAAAGGACGCATCGAGCATTTTATTGCCCGAAAGGCGATGAACATCGACTCGCTGGGACCAGAGACCATTGACGACTACTACCGTCAAGGGCTGATCAGAAACGTGGCAGACCTCTACGATATCGAAGTTCAGCAAATCAATGGCGACGGCAGTCGTACGAAGTCAGCCCAGAAGATCGTTCATGGCATTGCCGCTTCTAAAGACGTGCCCTTCGAGCGGGTTGTATTTGCTCTTGGTATCCGTTTCGTCGGAGAAACCTCTGCCCGTCTGTTAGCTCGTCATTTCAAGAACATCGACGCACTGATGGAAGCCGGTCTGGAAGAATTACAAGAGGTGGAAGGCATCGGTGAGGTGATGGCAAAGAGTATCATCACCTATTTCCACGACGAGAAGAACCGCGAGATTATCGAGCGGTTACGTAATTACGGTCTGCAAATGGAGATCTCAGCGCTCAATGCCCAGCTCTCAACAAGACTTGAAGGGCAGAGCATCGTGATCAGCGGTGTCTTTACCCACCACAGTCGTGATGAATACAAGATGATCATAGAGCAAAATGGAGGAAAGAATGTGGGAAGCATCAGCAGCAAGACCTCGTTTATCCTTGCCGGAGAGAACATGGGTCCCTCAAAACTCCAGAAGGCAGAGAAGCTGGGAATTAAGATTATGAGCGAGGACGAGTTCCTTGAATTAATATCATAAACGCTCTTCTTCGACCTCTCAGTCGTCCCAGTAGCTAATCACACGCGTCTGTTCCACCTTAGCCATCTGGGCACGTTGTCCTTTCTCCCAATAGGTCAGACTTAATGTGTTCCGCGTCCAATTATCATTATCATCCCGTTCCGTGATGGTGTTCTTCATGTTGATGGACAGCACACACTCATTGTTCTTGTCAAACACCTTCTGACTCTGTGAAGAGATCTCGTTACGACTGTTATACTGATACTCATTCACAGACCTGATACCTGATGCGGTATTGACAAGCGTACGCTTCACCAGGCAACCATCAGCATCATATTCATATGAGAGTTGACTTTTGTCACCACTTTTCTCAATCATAGCCGCCTTCACCAGATAACCGGCTTTGTTGTATATCCGGTCTACGATGTCGTCAGATGCCAACATGCCCGTCTCACTGAAATGTTCTATTCCGCTCTCTGCAACTGGGTTCTCAGTAATCACCTCCTGTACCATGCCCTTCAATCCCATATTGGCAGCATCCTTGAAGTAAGGTGAGGAGTTCAGATAGAAATAGCGAATGGAGTGAGCACCGTTCTCGTCAAAGGAAGTCGACTGTTGGATATACCCATAGTCATTCAACAGATAGAGAGAGCCATCACCCTTTGCCTTGAAATTCCCCCATTCACGTTGCAGTTTTCCGAGAAGGTATTTCTGATTACGCTCATATAACTCCCTGACTCGATACGGTCCACAAGTGACGAATACCGACGATAACAATCTCGTCTTCTCATCAACATTCACCATCACGTTCGACTTGATGCCGTAGAAATCACCCATCAGATAATATGCATCAGGTTCTGGATTATCGACTGTGGTCTGCCTGAAGCCTGCAGCCTCCAAAGCCGGAAGGAACACCGAGTCGGGCCCTTCCAGGGGAACACCCATCATAGAGATACACTTAGCATCGGTAAGTGCCTGCCCCCAGACACTTACCGACGCCAATAGTAATCCTATCAATGAGACTATTCTCCTATACATCATCACTATTTAGAAATTGACGCCGATATTGGCAAAGAAACAGCCCGTATGAGAGGTGTCGAAATAGTCATGACTGATATTGGCCAATCCGATGTCATAACCCAGTTCTGCATACAAGTGATCATACTGAACACCACATCCCAGTCGCAGACCTGCGTCCATCCGCTTGAATCCCTCGTCATCGAATGAGCTATAAGCCTTTCGCACACCGAAGTCTTTAATCTTTCCGCTTACACCGACACCCATATAGCCACCGAAGAAAGGCTGGATACTAAAGTCACGGTCAACAGCATAGGCATACTTCATCACCAGAGGAATCTCCAGATAGTTCAGGCCATAAGTGAACTTAGCATGTTCATATCTACCTTCGCCACCCTTTTCCATATACGAGAGACCAGTCTCTAAGAACAAGGGAGATGCCGGAGCCAACTGGAAACCAATGGTCATCCCCACCCCAAGTCCTGTCTGTCCGCTTCCGCCATCTAAGAAAGGATCATCAGAATTCACCGTTGCCACATTCACGCCCAAGCGAAGACCATAATAGATCTCTGAGTATGAACGATGGTAATTGGAATGTCCATGACGGGTATAACGAGAACTTCTGTAATACTGTGCTGCCATAGGCATGGCAAGCAGAACTGCTAGCACCAACATAACAGTTCTTCGTCCTACAAATCTGTGTTGTTCAAATCTTTTCATACACTCCTTCATTTAAATATGGTTATCGGGTGCAAAATTAGAATGTTTCCTATCACTTACAAAGGGAAATTCCCTAATCAAGCATAGTAAAATCCCTAAACCTCGATGCAAAAGTAAAGAGAAAATACGAGAAACCGTGCGAAGCAGAGATAAAATATCTTAATTCTTCTTTCATAATTCTTATTTTTTTTGTATCTTTGCGCTCTACGAGCGCGAACATTGAAACATTAACCACATGAAAAAAGGACTTGTACTCGAAGGCGGCGCCATGCGAGGACTCTTTACCAGCGGCATCATCGACGTGATGATGGAAGCAGGCATCGAGCCCGATGGTCTGATTGGTGTGTCGGCGGGAGCAGCCTTTGGCTGCAATTACAAGTCACGACAGCCAGGACGAGCCATCCGCTACAACACGCGGTTTGCCCGAGACAAGCGCTACTGCAGTTGGCAGTCATGGTGGAAGACCGGTGATCTCTATAATGCAGAGTTCGGTTATCATATCATACCGACCCAGTTCGATATCTTTGACAACAAAGCCTTTGAAGAGAACCCGATGGAGTTCTATGCTGTTTGCACAGATGTGACAACAGGAAAGGCCATCTACAAACGACTGACCGAAAGCACACCTCTTACCTATGACTGGATTCGTGCTTCCGCGTCCATGCCACTTGCTTCAAAAGTGGTCGAACTGGAAGGAATGAAGATCCTTGACGGAGGTGTGGCAGATTCCATACCCTTGGCGTATTTCGAGCAAATCGGTTACGACCGCAACGTCGTTATCTTGACGCAACCCGAAGGATATATTAAAGAACATAATCGTCTGATGCCACTCATGCGGATAGCCCTCAGAAACTATCCCAACCTGATTAAGGCGCTGGACCAACGGCATATCATGTATAATCAACAGCTTGAGTATGTGCGCCAAGCTGAACTAGAGAAACGCTGTCTGGTAATACGTCCCGACCAGAAGCTGCCCATCGGCCACATCTCTCATAACCCCGACGAGATGCGTCATATCTATGAGATGGGAAGAGAAATGGGAGAAAGAGAACTTCATAAAATCAAAGCATTCTATCAATGAGAATAGACATTATTACTGTACTGCCAGAGATGATTGAGGGTTTTGTCCATGAATCTATTCTGGCTAGAGCCGAGAAGAAAGGACTGGCGGAAATCCACCTGCACAACCTTCGCGACTATACACTTGACAAATGGCGTCGTGTCGACGACTACCCTTATGGTGGCACAGCCGGCATGGTGATGCAATGCGAGCCTATTGACCGCTGTATCTCCGCTCTGAAGGCCGAGCGCGACTATGATGAGGTCATCTTCACCTCACCTGACGGTGAGCGCTTCGATCAACATATTGCCAACGAGCTCTCGATGAAAGGTAATCTGATTATCCTGGCTGGGCACTATAAAGGTATCGACCAACGGGTGCGCGACCATCTGATCACGCGTGAGATCAGTATTGGCGACTTTGTACTGACAGGCGGTGAACTTGTAGCTGCGATGATTGCCGATGCTGTCGTACGAGTGGTTCCTGGGGTTATCGGCGATGAGCAGTCTGCCCTCTCCGACTGTTTCCAAGATGATATTCTGGCCGCTCCCATCTACACCCGTCCTGCCGACTATAAAGGTTGGAAGGTACCCGACATCCTACTCAGTGGCAACGAAGCTAAGATCCGCGAATGGGAATTCAATCAGGCTATGGAGCGTACCCGTCGTCTCCGTCCGGATCTGTTGAAGGAATAAACTTCAACAGAATCTCCCTTTCTCGCACATATCGTTTTTATCAATATCGTTATCATCTGATATCTATGATGCTATTAACTTATTATCTACATAAACTATCAAATAGATCCTATACTATAAGGCTTACTAGACAGGCACTCATGGGGTTAGTTCTTCTAATCACGGCCTGCAAGGGAGAGCCATATCCACAATCTTTGCGATCTGCCGACGCATTAGCTAACGAGAACCCAGATAGTGCGGTAATCGTATTAAAACAAATGGATGGAGATATGGCCCAAGCCCCAGAAACCGTCCAGCGTTATTACCAACTCCTGCGCATCAAAGCCGACGACAAGACAGACCAGATGAATGTTTCCACCGACTCCATCCAGGAATTGGTTCGTTATTTTGAACAGGAAGGTGACAAGTCCTTATTACCAACCGCTTATTATTATGCCGGACGCGTGTATAGTGACCTCAATGATGCGCCCGTTTCTCTTTCATATTTTCAGAAAGCGCTTGACGCGATGGAAGGAAACGACGACCTCGCTTTGAAATCCTTCGTCTACAGCCAAATGGGCTATCTGTATCTTTTCCAATCCCTATTCGAGGAGGCGGAAAGATGCTTCCGGGCCTCCTATGACATCGGTATAAAAACAAACGACAGCACCAATATAGTGTTGGGATTGCGAGATCTTGGCATCGTTCGTCAATGGCAGGGAGAATACGAAGAGTGTATTAAATATCTTAGGAAAGCCTACAATTTTGCCAAACAAGCAGGAGATGTTAAGGCCAGAATAAGAATTTCCAGAGACCTTACATACACTCTAAACTACTTGAAAGAATATGAACAAGCTAAATTTTATATACAAGACCCTATCAAAAATATCCACCTGCTCGATAGCAGTAGTGTTTACGAAACCATGGCAAGCATCTATTACAACAGTCATGAGATGGATTCTTTCTTGGTATGTGCAAAGCAATTGGAACGAGTCGGTGATGTTTTCGCCAAAGAATACGCCTATAATAAGTTGACGGATCTCTATCTAAAACGAGGAGATGTAGACAAAGCACGGGATTATTATGGGAAGTATATCCAATATAATGACTCTACAGCCAAGATTACCAAGTCTAACGAGCTCCAAAAAGTTCATTTCTTATATGACCTCCAGAAGAAAGAGGCCAAGAACAACCAGCTGAAAAGAGATAAACAGGTAAGAGATATCTTACTCATAGGCTTATTCCTCCTTTTCCTGTTTCTTGGACTGTTTATCTATAACTATTTCTATCACAAACAGAAGAAAGATCAGGAACGTATCGCTAAACTACAGATGATCCAGCGAGATATCAGACAGAAAAGTGAAGCAACAATTATCGAGAATAACAAGAAAATTGCAGAACTGGAAAAGCAGATGTCAGCTATGCATGAAGGACAGCAACAGGCTTTGGAGAAACTAGAGGCTTATAAGAAACGTTATCAGGCCATGAACGCCATTGCAAAAGCTGAAAAAGACCGCAAGGAATGGACAAAGGATATTATCAAGGCCTCATCAATATATCGCACTGTAATGATGAGACTAGAAGAAGACATGCCGCTGAATCATTCGGAATGGCTGCAGATTGAAACTATCATCAATGAATACTATCCGGATTTCAAGGAGCGGTTGTATGCCATATATGATTTCTCACCATACGAATACCACCTTTGTCTGCTCACCAAGATGGGATTCAGTCCCTATCAGATAGCCACTCTGACTGCACACACCAGGAGTTCTGTTACTCACACACGCAAACGACTCTATAGAAAAAGCTATAATGAATCGGGAACCGGAGAACAATGGGACGAATTCATCCATTCGTTATAATCCAAATTCCGCCAGACGATCTGACTATCCTTAGAGAAGAACATATATAACCTATCATTTTTATTGCGATTTGTAACCTCAGTTCTTGTTTCCACCATTTGTCAACTCTTTGTCAACTCAAAAAACAGGTCGTTTCATTATTTTATTATATTTTTGTATCGTTAAAACTCAAAATACATCAACCTATGACCATCAGCTCTTCAAAATCACAATGGATAAGCATCCTCGTTATCTTTGCAGTGCTTCTCGGAATAAGGATCTACTACATCGGCCAGAAAAAAAGTATGTATGTAGACGAACCGCTCAGCATTTCTATCAGCAACAGGAACGAATACGGTTTTTGGAGTAAAAACTACGAACTCAACCATGAATATACAGCAAAAGAGCTGAAGGACATATCCCTTTGGGATAACGCAAGCGTAAAGGATGCCCTGAGTGATGTCTACCACATGCACCAGGTGAACAGGGATGCGCCGCATTCCAATTTCTACTATTCGCTTTTCAGATTATGGTTTACTGGTGTTAAGACAAGCAATCTGAATTATATCTATTGGCGAGGATGCCTTTTGAACGTGGTGTTCTTTGCCATATCGTTCTTCTTTATGGCTCTGCTGATACGACGTTTTACGGACCATTGGGTCCTTCTGTCACTTGGTCTTCTCATTGCATTCATCAATCCGGCAAGTCTATCACTCACCGTTTTTATGCGTCCGTATGAGTTGCAGCAGACCTTTGTGATTATTCTGACGTATTTCGTTACTTGCTGTATTCAGGCCAAACAAGCTGGAGAGACTATTGAAACGAAGAAAACCCTTGCTGTTGGCTCTGTCACTCTCGCCTTAACCATGCTTGCCGCTTATATCAACCTGATACTAATTGGGTTCTACGGCTTATTCATTATCATTTATTGCATTAGGAAGAAAGACTACCGCCTGCTTGGATTCTTCATCATGATGTTTATTGCTGCTCTGATTATCGCCAAACTCCTGTACTTTGATTTCGGGAATCTGGGATATCGGGAACAGGATGCTACTCATAATCTGCAATTCTCAGTTTTTCTTGCGAATATCATTGCCATGAAAAACGCCATATTAAAACTCTTCTTTAGCAATATTTTCTTCGGACTGTTCTACCTGTTAACTGTTATTGCAACAATCTGTACCGCTTTTGTGAAAAAAGCAAAAGCTCATATATATCCCATATTACCTGCTATAGCGGTTATCAACCTGATTGTATTCTTTGTGATTATGTACCTTGTTCCCGTTGACATGAAATTCCTGCGGTATGTCGCTCCCATATTCCCAATCTTTGCACTTAGTTATATAAGTATAGGAAATAGGAGAATTCCCAAATTCGTATTACCAACCATCGCAGCACTACTATTAATATTCTCACTTATTCAATTCAATGGCAAAAGATCTATTGTAGAACATTTGGATGATTCTTATATACATCTTTATAGAGAACTCCAGAATACTGATTCGCCGATTTTCCTAAGAGGAAATACGATGTGGAAGTTTGCTTGTGTCATTCCCTACCTAAATGATGACTCTAAGATTATCTTTGTTTCCAATTTCTCGGAGATCCCAGAAAAGTACACAGATAAGATGCCTTGTATTTATATCGATCAACAAGGAAATGATTTCGGTTATTATTTTGAGGACAAGAATCTGTTCATCCAACGACTTAATTCCATAATGTATCATGACATATATAGGATTACCAGATAATGATACAAAGGCATATGTTGTCTATCGTGTATTTCTATTTATATAGATAATAACGTTCTCGTAGTTTAACCCCGCTCTAAATCATTAGACATTTAATAACAACAGATAATTAACTAAAATGAAACGACCTATGACTATCTGTCATTCAAAATCACAATGGATAAGCATCCTCGTTATCTTTGTAGTGCTTCTCGGAATAAGGATCTACTACATCGGCCAGAAAAAAAGTATGCACGCAGACGAAGCGATTAGTATTTCTATCAGCAACAGGAACGAATACGGTTTCTGGAGTAAGAATTACGAACTCAACCATGAATATACAGCAAAAGAGCTGAAGGACAT
>NZ_FNUF01000007.1:72516-94418 GCF_900107065.1 Prevotella sp. lc2012
GGTTCTACGGCTTATTCATTATCATTTATTGCATTAGGAAGAAAGACTACCGCCTGCTCGGATTCTTCATCATGATGTTTATTGCTGCTCTGATTGTCGCCAAACTCCTGTACTTTGATTTCGGGAATCTGGGATACCGGGAGCAGGATGCCACTAATAATCTGCAATCCTCTGTTTTTCTTGCGAATATCGTTGCCATGAAAAACGCCATATTAAAACTCACTTTTACAAATGTATTCTTCGGATTATTCTGTCAGCTTACTGTTATTGCTATAATCTGTACAGCATTTGCGAAGGAGACGAAAGAGCACATATCTCCCATATTACCTGTTATCGCTGTTATCAACCTGATTACATTCTTTGTGATTATGTACCTTGTTCCCATTGACATGAAATTCCTGCGGTATGTCGCTCCCTTATTCCCAATCTTTGCTCTCGGCTATATTAGCATGGGGGATTTGGGAATTCCCAAATTAGTATTACCTGCTACCGCTGTTACACTACTAGTATTATCATTGATTCAATTCAATGGTAAAAGATCTATTGTTGAACATCTGGACGATGCGTATATTTCTGTTCTATTCAAAGATATTAAAGACACAAATGCTCCGATTTTCATTAAAGGAGAAATGACGTGGAAGCATGCGTATCTTATTCCTTTTCTAAATGACGATTCTAAGATTATCTTTATTTCCAATTTCTCGGAGATCCCAGAAAGATACGCAGAAAAGATGCCATGTGTGTATGTTAATGAAATAGAAGGTGACTTCGAGAATTCTATTGACGTAGATCTCGAGAGTTATACCGAAAAGCTATATGTTCAACGTTTAACCCCAGTACACTACCACAATATACATATGATAAATCACAAATAACTATCTGAACTGCAGAAATATATTAATACCGATACAGATATAGCTTTTTACATCTTTCTTTTCTTTCCGTATCATATTCTTTAATATTTGTAACATGAAAGGTGCTATCCACCATTTGTCAACTCATTGTCAACTCAAAAATTAGGCAACAAAGAAATCGTGTCGTATATTTGCCATAACAAAAACTATAAAAGTTATGAATACGAAACGATTTCTTATTATTGCCTTAGCCGCATTTTTGACACTTGGTGTATCTGCAAGTCCATTTCATCCAGAAGAGGGAGGCGAATCTTCTGGTATTGGAGGGGTGCATGACAAGCCTAGAAAGGCTCTAGGTGTGGGCACAGAAGTTTATGTCCACGTTTCTGGCAACTCCATTATTGTTTTATCAAGTAAGCCGTTAGAGCGTGGTCACATTCTCATCTACCGTAATGGAAGCAACACTATTCCTTACAGCAAGATGATATATATGCCAACACAAGTTACCATCATCACGCTACCACAAGATGTTGTAGACCATATGATATATGGTACACTAATCTACAAAAACGGAAGCGTTACCTTTTGATATTCTCCATATATAATATTAAGGTGAAACATCTGAAACAAATCCTATTTTTCGCTTTCGGAGCGATATTCATTTTTTCAGCAATATCAAAAGCAATCAACATCCCATCGTTCTCACTGGTCATCAATTCCTATTGTGGTCTGCTGGGAATAGATGGGTTGTATAGTTTTACTCGACTATTAGCTATTACCATCTGCGCTTTCGAATTCTTGATTGGTATTGGAGCATTTATCAAACCATGCCAGAGAGTTTTGATATGGGTATATCCAGCCGTCATGGCGTTCTTTGTATATATTACATATATCAATTATACAGATTTGTATGGCGGTATTGAATCTTGTGGATGCTTTGGCGAACTGATTCACTTCACTCCAGCCAGCTCTTTCTATAAGAATATCGTATTGTTGGGGCTGTCATTAATCCTTCTTGCCATACACCTATGGCAGACATCCATATATCGCAAATCACGATATGAGAATGGATAAATCTTGTGGTATCGTCAAATGGTTATGGGGGATCCTGCTGGCTTTCATCCTAACATGTCTTGCATGGTTAGGTACTAGGGTGATGCTGTTCGACCAGTTTGTGATACCCACAGAATCCATGCTGCCTACTCTAATGCCTGGCGACAGAGTGTTGGTAGACAAAACTATCATGGGCGCACGCATCTATTCCGACTTCAATTTTAAGCCAGAAGGAGGCGAACTTAAATGTTGGCGCACGCGAGGAACTCGGACTATCCAACTGAATGACATCGTAGTCTTCAACTTCCCCGAGCATGAGAAGCACCTCAGTTTTGTTATCAATGAAGTTTACTGCAAAAGATGTGTCGCCCTACCTGGCGATAGCCTTAGTATTATTGATGGGCATTATGTAAACAATAACTTCGACGGTGTACTTGGCAACAAGAAGAAACAAGACGATCTTGCTAATATACCGGATAGCACACTTGACTTTCTGCTGCACACAACGCCTTATGACGAGAGAATTCCGTGGACCATTCACCAATTTGGCCCGTTATATATTCCTCGAAGTGGGGACATCATCAAGATTACACCTCACGAGGCATGCCTTTATCGAATGTTACTCGAATGGGAGACAGGAAAGAAGATTGACTTCAGTTGGGAGGAAAACAAAGTATGGGCTAATGGAAAGGAACTGAAGTTTCATCAATTCCTGCATAACTATTATTTTATGGCAGGAGACAACGCTAGCGACTCTAACGATTCTCGATACTGGGGACTGGTGCCAGAGGAATATATCGTGGGCGTTGTAAAATATATTTCCTATTCCGTGGATTCCCAAACAGGCAAACATCGAAAAGGACGCACACTAAAAAGAGTTTAAAATCATGAAATATAAGATACTGGTCATATTGTGCATTGGTATTCTACTTTGGTTCGTCATACAACCAGTTGAGCAAAGATGGAGTGAGACGGATATCCACCTTATCAAGACCATTTGCGTAGTTTCCGCCGTTACCCTTTTAATCTTTTTCTTGCAAAAACAACAATTAGCTATCAGCACAATAGATGTGGTTGTACTCCTTTGGTTTGGATATGTCATGATACGAGCAGGCATGGATACCACCTACCCTTGTGCATCGTTCTGCCTACGAACGATGCAGATGCTTGCCCTCTATATCGGATTACGCCTGATACTCTCTTCTGCAAGTATTTCAGAGAAGATTATTGTCTGGGGTATCTTGCTTTGTGCTTTCTATGAGGTACTTATTGGAGGTCTTCAATTGGTGAACGGGACCAGTAGACACAACTTCTACGCACTAACCGGTACTTTTCTGAACCCTGGTCCATACTCAGCTATCCTCAGTATGGGATTAGTGATGTCATGTCAGGCAAAGAAGCCTTATTGGATTCCACTAATCTTTGCCATTCTACTGCCTGCGACGTGGAGTCGTGCGGCCTTGCTATCTGCAGCCGTCTGCCTTGCTATCATCTATTGGGAACAATGGAAAAGATGGCGGTGGTGGGTTGCCACAGGTGCTCTTTGCATAGCGGCAGTATTTTATTTCCTTAAGCAAGGTTCTGCCGATGGTCGCTCCATCATCTATCTGGTTTCCTTATTAAACATCTATCACTCACCGATATGGGGCAGTGGAATTGGAAGTTTCTTTCATCAATATGCGGAAGGCCTTGCTCTGTTCTGTCAACAACATCCCACATTCAACGTGGAGAGTACAGACGTATTAATGTCTGCATTCAACGAATTGCTATACGTTGGAGTAGAACAAGGACTCGTCGGCCTGGCCTTTGCTATAGTTCTGATCATCTTGC
This sequence comes from Prevotella sp. lc2012, assembly GCF_900107065.1. Taxonomy (NCBI): domain Bacteria; kingdom Pseudomonadati; phylum Bacteroidota; class Bacteroidia; order Bacteroidales; family Prevotellaceae; genus Prevotella; species Prevotella sp. lc2012. The sequence continues at coordinate 76,254 of NZ_FNUF01000007.1, forward strand.
TATTTCTCCAATTGAAGGAAAAAGGGAAGGCTCTGGGAATTGGTTTACTCAGTTTATTGATTTCCTCCATGTTTTCATATCCGCTTGAGCAACTTCCTTATCAGATTCTCTTCGTCGTGATAGCTGCCTACGGCGCTACAAACAAAGGATATACTGAGACTGCACCAATACGGAACAGTTTTTCCAGAAGATATCTCATACCTATTGGCGCTTTTGGGGGCATCCTTCTTTTATCCGGTTTTGCACATCATCATATTACAATAAGAGCAAAGGCAGAGAGTGACTATTGGATGACAGCAGGAATAAAACATTCCGCATTAATCAATGCACATTATGAAATCTTGCCATTGCTCCGAGGTAACCCATACTTTCTATTCGATTTTGGAAAAACATTATCGGAAAATGGGAGATACACAGACAGTAATGCCGTCTTACGCCTAGGCACACTTATCAGTAATGACCCCATGTTCTATGTAATTCAAGGCAACAACTATCTCCAAATGAATCTATACCAAAAAGCAGAACAAGCCTACCAAAAGGCATTTGACATCATGCCGAATCGCATCTATCCGCTCTATCGTCTCATGCTCCTATATGAAAAGAAAGGAGATATTACGAAAGAAAAGGAGATGGCTCAACGAGTCATATCCTTCAAGGAAAAAGTGGTGTCGCCAGCAACAAAAGAAATGAAAGACAAAGCAAGAACGATTCTCAATGAATAATAAACGAATAATTAAAGAATATGAACAAACAACTATCAAAACTTATCATCTTACCCGCATGTTTACTTATGCTGGGGCTTTTATCATGCAACAGTCGTAAAGAGAAAATCAACAAGCAACTCAACGAATTGTATGCCAGTGTTATAGACATTCCGGCTTCTGATATGGACACACTGGTTATCGACTCCGCTTATCTATCGTCAAAGGCCAAGTATCAATTCCTGGCATATGTGGATAGCTCACAATGTACACCATGCTATGCAGGTCACCATCAAGAATGGGAAACTGTATTAGCAAGAGCCTGGAAACTAGAGCCATCTATTACCTTGACGATTATTGTTGAAAGTGATAGTATCTCAGAAGAAGTAAAAAACAGATTCTTTGCGGCAGATTTCAATAGATCCATCTTCATTGACAGAAAGGGAATGTTCCGCAAAAAAAATCCATCTTTCCCAGAATCGAACATCATGCATGTCATGTTATTAGACAAGGATAATCATGTCGTATTAGTCGGGGATCCTGTTCGCAATAATGAAATAGAACAATTGCTTCATCATATGCTTGAGGAAAAGAAGAAATGAGGCATCGGAGTTTTATCATAATTCTGTTTTTAGGGTGTATCAGTTGTCCTGCTCAGCAACTGACACTTTCCTCTGCTATTCAGATAGCACAGGAAAACTCCTATGATGCCATGGTGGCTCGTCTCAGTTTTATGAGCCAGTACTGGAGTTACAGATCCTTCCGCGCAGAGTTGTTGCCAGCAGTGAGTCTGTCGGGAGGACTGCTCCAGTTCGATCGATCGATGGTGGAAGCCAGGAACTCCGACGATGGACGGATATCTTTTGTAGAGAACAACTCCATGGGTAACAGCGTATCGCTGTCGGTTGACCAGAACATTGTACCGTTGGGAGGTAAACTGTCCGTACAATCGTATCTCTACCGGTTGGACCAGTTCAGCTATGACTCCAAGATATATAACTCTCAACCCATACGACTAAGCTATACCCAGCCTCTAAGGGCATATAACAGCCTGAAATGGCAAAAGAAAACGGAACCATTAAAATACGAGAATGCCAAGCGAACATATCTAGAGAATATGGAAGGCGTAGCCATTGAGGCTGTTCGACTATTCTTCGAGGTCCTTGCGGCACAATCCACATATCAACAGTGCATCAGTACACTGAAAGACAGACAATATCTGTATAAGATTGCCAAGAAGCGTTTGGACCTAGGTACCATCACAAAGAGCGACCTATTGCAATTGGAACTATCCTTACTTAACGCACAAGTAGATGCTAATAACAACGAGCTCACACTGAAAAGTCAGAAATTCCGATTGTTTTCCTATCTGAGGATGTTCGACTATGATAAGATCGACCTTATACCTCCTTATTCCATTCCAAATATTTGTGTCAATACGGATGACATCCTACAAAAGGCCCTTGCCAACTCAACCCATACACTCCAGCAAAAGATTAAAAGATTGGAATCGGAGATGCTATTGGCACAGGCAAAGGCAAACAAAGGGTTACAAGTACAGTTGAACAGTGAGATTGGTTTTAATCAGACGTCCAACCACTTCAACAACGCATATCGAGACCTGAAAAACAATGAGATTATTGGACTGACTGTTTATCTACCTATCTTCGACTGGGGAGTCAGCAAAGGCCGAGTAAAGATGGCAGAAGCCGATCTGGAAGTTACTAAGACCCAACTTGAACAGGCCCATGAAACCTATATGCAAGATATCAGAACCAACGTGCTTCAGTTCAACATACAGTCAAGCCAATGCCAGAATGCACTGAGAGCACAAGATATTGCCGATGAGCGCTATGGCATCACTAAACAGCGGTTCGAGGCAGGAACCGTTACCGTAACCGACCTGAATACAGCTCAACAGGAATCAGAGAGTGCAAAAGCCCAATACATTCGTCAGCTTCATACATTTTGGACGAATTATTATAATCTGCGGAAAGCAACCCTTTACGACTGGGTCAGTCATCGGGATTTAAGCGCAGACTTTGATTCCATTATCGACAACGGAAAGTAAAAAATAATTAACGAGATATGAACAGATTTACGACATATATCCTTGCATTCGCATGTTTCACACTTGCTGCTTGTGGCGGCAAGAAGGAAGAGTCATCTGCAGAGATAGAGAAACGTCAACAAGCTATGAATGAGGCATATGTAGACACCATGAAACTCCGAACGTCAACTTTTGACAAGCAGATAGTCTGCAATGGACGGTTGAGGGCTAAAGCCAAGAGTGAGCTGAGTTTCACATCACAGGGTGTAACTATGAATATCTATGTAAAAGAAGGAATGCACGTTGCCAAAGGCGCACTCATCGCATCTCTTGACAAACGGGAGAGAGTGCGAGAAATCGAAAAAGCGGAAAAGGAACTGGAACGTGCCAAAGTGGAATTGACAGACAAACTGATAGGCTTAGGCTATGACGCCTCACTGAAGGGTGTCCCAGAAGATGTCATGAAGCGAGCAGAGGTAACATCAGGCTATTTCACGGCCAAATATCAATTGCAGTCTGCCAAAACGGCTCTAACTGAATGTAACCTTTATGCCCCCTTCAGTGGGCGGATTGCCGACTTAGAAGCTAGATCGTACCAACGCAATGATAAAATCTGTACATTGATCGACGATTCTCAATTTGAGGTAGAGTTCAAGATCCTGGAGGCAGAACTGGCAATCATCCGGAAGGGACAGCATATCAAGGTGTCCCCTTTTGTCTCTGACAGTTTGACTATCGAAGGTGTTATTACCGAAATTAACCCACTCGTTGACGACAAAGGCCTTGTGAAAGTCATGGCAAGGCTGGTCAACAAAGACAATACGTTGATTGACGGCATGAATGTACGGGTTATCGTCGAAGAACAACTTCGAAACATGTTTGTTGTCCCAAAGGATGCTGTTGTGGAACGTGATGGCTATCATGTTGTCTTTATCTACAAAGACGGGCAAGCCGTCTGGACATATGTTGATGTGCTTTATTCCAACATCAACTCCTATGCCATCACGGGATGCCAACGGAAAGAAACAGAGATCCATGCAGGTGATATTATCATCACCTCAGGTAATCTCAATCTGGCTGATGGAACTGAAGTGAAACTTAACAATAGCTAAAGAGAAGGGCATAGACCCGTATATTATTAACTTTTAAACAATTTATTTATGAGAAAAAGAATAATCTTGCTGTCATGCATCACGGCCATTGCCATCGCGACGTTCGTTGGAACAAAGGCTCTCGAGCCAAATGCATATGAGAATGGCCTATTGGCCCAGAATGTCGAGGCATTAAGTCAGGGAGACACTAATTCGGGAGAAGGAGGCATTTGGGGGGCCTCCTGTGTTCCAGAATCAGACCGTCTATGTATTTTGAACCTCACGCTCCCAAATGGACAAAGAGGCCTACTGTTAATAAAAAATTATAGAGACCCATCACCTTATCAAAGAAGATTCATTGACTATCTTCTCAACCCCTGAAAAAAGGGCATATGCCCATATATTATTAACATTTTAAACAATTTATTTATGAAGAAAAAAGTAATTATGCTGTCATGCATCGCAGCTGTTGCCATCGCAACGTTTGTTGGCACAAAGACACTCCAGTCAAATGCATATGAAAGTGGCTTGTTGGCACAAAATGTTGAGGCATTAAGTCAAGGAGACACTGGTGAAGGAGATGCCGGTGAAGACTCTATTTACATTCCATGTGAAGTGTATGAAGGCAACACATGTTCCGTAAATGTCAGAACCGCTAGTGGTTCCGGCGTTATGGATATAGACAATCATAGAAATATCTAATTATCTCATTAATATGGAGGCGTAGATTATGCACACATTATATAAAAGTAAGAGTGTATTTTTCTACGTCTCCACTAATAAAGAATCAATATGCAAAATAAAGTATATTCTGTATTGTTAATGGTATTTGCAGTCTGTTCGTGTACAAATAGTCAGAACGGAGGAAATCACGGGATTGAACTTCAAGGAACTCAAGTCAAGATAGACTCTGCCTATTACGGCTCATTCCCCTTGTTAATATACGATAGCTTGTTAATTTCAAGTTCAAATTCCACAACGTACGGATGCATCGTAAGTTCGTTAACAAACGGTTATTTGACAGGCTCGCAGAATGCTTTTAGCATCGGGAATGGGAATGATGAATTTCACAATATTGCTTTCGCAAAAGGAAAAGACTCCTCGCTTTACATTATAGATTATCCTTTTTACTGTAACAAACTGCTTTCGATAACACAGATAACAAATAGCAATAATATTGATTCAATAAAAGACTCTAAGTTATGGAAGAAACACTCATTAATAAATCTTCCATCTTTTAGATGTGTTTGTAAAACGTTTGTATCTATATCCGATTCAACATTTTTGGTACCGGGTGCGCCATACGATGCCATTGGACATATCATGTCTGTGGTTGATTTCAAGAACCACACTTTGACCCCCTTGGAATACTGGCCTTCAGACGGCGTTCAGGGTGACAGTCTCGCCAAACACTCTATCTATACGAATAACTGCCGGATATTCAGTAACCAAAAAGACCGCTTTCTATATATGTGCGGAGAGGAGAGATTCGCATTTATCTTCACTTTAGAAGGGAAAAGCATTAAAATCTTAAAAGAACTATATTCGGTTCTTCCAGATTACAAGTGTAAAGGTGATGGGAATTACAAAATAAACAGCAGAAGTGGTAATGGATTAGCAATAGATGTTACCCCCAAAAACATCTATGTTTTCCTATACAAAGAGACACTTGAGAATAATGCCTTTCATCGTACCGGAAATACCGTTGAAGTATACGATTGGAATGGAACATTGGAAAAAACGCTAGTACTTGATAGATCTGGAGATTTTATGAAAGTCTCTGATGACAATAACACTCTGTATCTATTCACCAATGATCAGGAATCAGGAGAAGAGAAAATTTGGATGTACAGACTAAACAAAGACAAATAAAAAAGGGCACATGCCTTGTATATTATTAACATTAAAAAAATTATTTATGAAGAAAAAAGTAATGATGCTGTCATGCATTGCAGCTCTGGCCATCGCAACGTTTGTTGGCAAGAAGACTTTCCAGTCAAATGCATACGAAAATGGTCTATTGGCCTTGAATGTTGAGGCTTTAACCCAAAGCGATTTGGGAGACCTTGGAGGTGACATTGGTGGTAGTGTTGGATATAGTTCTATGCATCTGCCTTGTTATAAAAATGTGTATTACGGCAGTATGGGTTGGATACTACAACCAACAGGACAGTGTTCTGCTACGTGCTGGCAGAATCCCAATTCGGACAAACCTTGTCACAGCCATAGTTGTAGCAACTGTTGCTCTGGGAATTAATATGATTCGGTCAAAGAAATAAACAAAAGGCACAAAGGTGTATGGTGCAGTTCTACCTGCAACCAATATCTTTGTGCTTTACAACACTTCTGTAACAACTATTAAAATGAATAATAAGATTCTTGTATGCATATTCACCTGCTCAACCATCTTAGCAGGTTGTGCGGTTAATAATCAGACCTTTAATGGCACTATAATTAACATTTCGGGAGATAAGAACACAGAATTGTTGATTGATAGTTTTGTTACGTCAATCGACTCAACACTTTTACAACCAAACGCCATAGAACACATGGGGGAGGTACAAGATATGTGCTTATCCGACTCGAATGCTTATATATTGGATAAGACTAATTCCATTTGGAAGTTCAATCTGAATACAGGATTCCAAGAAAAAAAGATTAAAAAGACCGGCCATGGTCATGGCGAATATATTAATCCCACATCAATCTGTGTTGATCATGATAATGTGTATGTATTGGACTTTCAAGGTAGCAGTATCATAGTATATGACAGAAATCTGGATTACAAAAACAGGATACAGTTAGAGTTTCCTTCTATAGATTTTGCAAAAGTACCAGATGGATTTTTATTGTGCAATATGAATCCAACTAAAAATCTAAAGAGAATTGTACATATCAATGAGAAAGGAAGTGTCATTAACAGTTTCCTCTCCATGGAAATGAAAGAAGAGAGCATGATGACGGATAGAATCTTCTCGAAAGATGACAATGGGAGCGTCTTCTTTGCAGAACCTGCATCAAATATAATATATAAATGGGAAAACGGGAACGTGCTACCTATATACTCTATTGAATTCGGAAAGATTACTAATGATAAGAACGCATCTAAGGCAAATCCATTGCATGGCAATATGCATATTCGATCATTTGTAACATCACAATATGTCATAACGTTGTATCTTTCCGAGTTTGTATTAACAAACGTATATAACGAACAAAAGGCCACTTCTATATCTGGACTAGTTAACACTCGATTACGACATCCATTTTACCCTATTGCATATTATGACGGAGCTCTTTATGGAATATATGACATCCAAAATGATAATAAAAACATGATACTCATTAAATACAATATTAGACCAGAATGATGTCCAATCTCACTGATAACACAAGAATAAAAACATAGTAATAACTAAAGAAAAGGGCATATGCCCATATTATTAACTCTTTAAACAATTTATTTATGAAAAAGAAAGTAATTACGCTGTCATGCATTGCAGCAGTTGCCATCGCAACGTTCGTTGGCACAAAAGTTCTCCAGTCAAATGCATGTGAGAATGGTCTGCTGACTCAGAATGTTGAGGCGCTGTCGAAATCGGAAGGAAACCCAACCAGAGTTTTCGATTGCTTCAAGATTCATATTCATATGCACGGAGCCCAAATTAGGGATTGTTCGTCGTGTAAGTATATTAGCAATACTACTGGCAGAGGTGTATCTCAATGTTTTCTCTAATCTTTAGGGCTGTTTCTATGAGACAGCCCCTATTAACATATAAATGGTTTCAACATAAATAAATTTCTACGCCCCATATTCATCCAAAGTAATCTAAAAGTTGAAGAAAGGACTTATGGGTGTATACAATATGCTAATAAATAGAGGAAAGGGCATATGCCCATATTATTAACTCTTTAAACAATTTATTTATGAAAAAGAAAGTAATTACGCTGTCATGCATTGCAGCTGTGCTCATCGCGACGTTCGTTAGCACAAAGACTTTCCAGTCAAATGCATACGAGAATGGTTTACTGACACAGAATGTTGAGGCACTGTCTAACTCAGAGGGCCAGAAAGTCGATTGTGCCGTCACCTATGCATATAAGCATGGAAGCATAACAAGGTATTGCAAGACTTGTTTGTATGTTGGCAGTGCAGCTGCCAATGGCAAAAGTAAATGCAAGCCATGGTTCTCTTTTTGAGACTGCATTATCAAGAAAAGACCATTTCGCAGGTAGCATAGGGAGACCTCCCTTATCTATTAAAACCCATACAAAAGGGCAAATGCCCATATTATTAACTCTTTAAACAATTTAATTATGAAGAAGAAAGTAATTACGCTGTCATGCATTGCAGCGGTTGCCATCGCTACGTTCGTTGGCACAAAGGCTCTCCAGTCAAATGCATACGAGAATGGTCTGCTGACCCAAAATGTTGAAGCCCTGTCTAAATCGGAAGGAGGTAAAAGGTACAGTTGCTACTACCTCAATAAGTATAAGCACGGGGGATTATATAGAGATTGTATAACATGTGACTATGCCTATGGTGCACCGAGAGGTTCTGGTACATGCTATCGTTAATTATTGGGACTGTTTTTTGAGACAGCTCTATGGATATAAAAGCTGTAAGTAAAAAAGGGCAAATGCCCGTATTATTAACTCTTTAAACAATTTATTTATGAAGAAGAAAGTAATCAAGCTGTCATGCATTGCTGTGGTTGCCATCGCAACGTTCGTTGGCACAAAGGCTCTCCAGTCAAATGCATACGAGAATGGTCTGCTGACTCAGAATGTTGAGGCGCTGTCGAAATCGGAAAGCGGCAAAAGGTACAGTTGCTACTACGACACAAAACCTTGGCACGGATACTACTTTAGGCATTGTTCAACATGTAAATATGCTAGTGGAGCTAAAGAAAAGAATAGATCAGGTTTCTGTTATCTCTAATCATTAAGACTGTTTCTAAGAGACAGTCCTGTAGATATACGAGAAGCGAGTAACAAAAGGGCGTATGCCCGTATTATTAACTTTTTAAACAATTTATTTATGAAGAAGAAAGTAATCAAGCTGTCATGCATTGCAGCGGTTGCCATCGCTACGTTCGTTGGCACAAAGACGTTCCAGTCAAATGCATACGAGAATGGTCTGCTGACTCAGAATGTTGAGGCTCTTTCCAAATCAGAAAGTGGCGGACTCGATTGTTATAAAAATAAAATTTATAAACACGGGAGCCAGATCTTGTACTGTGACCAATGTAGGCTTTTAAAGAACTCTACTGGTAGTGGCAAAGGCAAATGCTAAATTATCAGGGCTGTTTCTATGAGACAGCCCTACAAATAATGATCATATGAAAAAAGGTATATTCTATATAATTGCATTAGTTTGTCTTGTTTCTTGTCATAATAAAGTTGATAGTAACAAGGAATACATGGGATTCGAGGAGGTAAAAAAAGTCTACTCGTTTCCCAAAATTCAAACACTGCGTGCAAATGATATGACTTCTGTCAACACGCCAGATTATTTCATCGAGGATTTCGTCGTATACGACTCGCTCCTGTTCATCGATACAGATCAGGATTACGGTATACTTGATGTTCTTTCCATAGACTCCATGAAGTCGTTGGGACGGTTTCTTAACAAAGGAAAAGCCATTGGAGAATTCGTACAGGGCATTGATCTGACACTACACATGACATTTGAGACTGCAAATGATTCTATTTTTGCCAATGTATACGACCCAATCTTAGGTCGAGTCTATGCAGTAAACATTACCCAATCCATTGCAGACAAGAAAGTCTGCACAAAAGAGCTTAAGTATAGTCAAGCACTTCCGCGATATGCTTTCTGGGCAAAGACCATAGGTGACACTTTAATATATATTCGCGAAATTGATAAAATGGAGACTCACCAAAACCGCTCTATCATCACGCGAACCGGTGTTCAATCCAAACCATTCATTAATAAAATGAATGAATTTGAAGTGCCTATGAATGAGGATTTCAATATTATGTCTACGCTGATTGCTATGGCGCCATCCAACGACTACGTCGTAGAGTCGTTGCTCGGAATGAACTATATCAACATCTACTCATTGCAAAAAGACAACGGATATACCATATGCATAGGTAAAAAGCAGGACAAGTTGAGTGACATTCTAAAAACTCCGGAATCTGACCGTATGTATATGTTTGCTGACCTGAGGACCTATAGCTTTGGCTTCGCCGTTTTGGAATTCAACATCACAGAAGGTCATTACATTGATGATAAGCCATACTATCCCTCTATCTTACTGTTTGACTGGTCTGGAAATCCCATCGGCGAAATCAAATCGGAGATTCAGTTTAATCATTTCGATTATGACGAACATCAGAAGATGTTATATATATTAGACTCAAATAGTAAACTGCTGAAATGCAAGATTGATATTAACTAGAATGCGTTATTGATTCCATGCTGAGTAAAATCATCCATCGACCTATTGCTGTAACCATGTGCCTTATCGCTGTTGTGGTGATGGGGTGTCTGGCACTACGTTTTATCCCTGTATCGCTTATGCCTGACATTGATGTGCCACAGATAACGGTACAGGCAAATATCCCCGGTCATTCCGCCAAAGAGATAGAACAGAGAGTAATATCGCCACTACGAGGTCAGTTAATGCAGGTGGCAGGAGTGAAGGATATACGCAGTGAGGCAAGGATGGATGCCGGGCATGTGGTGATGACCTTTGAACCAGGAAGTAATGTTGATCTTCTCTTCATTGAGGTCAATGAAAAGATCGACCGTTCGATGAATACCATGCCAAAAGACATGGAACGTCCCAAAGTGATCAAGGCCAGTGCTATGGATATTCCAGCCTTTTATCTCGACATATGGCTTAAACGGACAGATGAAAAATCCCCCCAAGCGGATGAATACGCTGAGACAGCAGGGTTAGCATTTGCCCAATTAGGACGTTTCGCAAAAGGGGTGGTAAGTAAGCGTATCGAACAGCTTCCACAGACAGCAATGGTTGACATCAGCGGTACTGTTGGAACTGAGATCGAGTGTATTCCTGATTACGAGAAGTTGCAATCCATAGGCCTGAGTACACAAGATATCGAAAATGCCATCAAAAAAAACAATATCACACTGGAGGCTTTAAGTGTGGTAGATGGCATCTTTCGATATAATATTCATTTCGATTCCCAACTGCTAACAAAAGAAGATGTAGAAGACATCTATATCAATCATGAAGGGCGATTGTTGCAGTTGAAAGATCTATGTAGCATCAAAGAACATATAGCTCAGCAAAACGGAAAGGTAAGACACAACAAAAACAACGCCATCACACTTGCCATCATCAAGCAGAATGATGCACAAATGGCAGATTTGCAGGAGAGTATGGAGGCCTTACTTTCCGAGATGAGGAAAGAGTATCCTGATATTCAGTTTGAACTTACCAGAGATCAGACACACCTGCTGACCTATACCATCAAAAACCTAAAGACAAATCTGTATGTCGGTGTACTACTGGCCTGTCTGATCTTATTCTTGTTTATGCGTCAATGGCGATTGTCACTACTCATCGTACTGACCATTCCACTCTCATTAATACTGACCCTGCTCAGTTTCTACATAATAGGCATCTCAATGAATATCATTTCTTTGTCAGGGTTGATATTGGGAGTTGGAATGATCGTAGACAACTCTATCATCGTAATCGACAATATGATGCGAAGATGGAGAGAAGGAGAAAGACTTCAAACGGCCATCGTAAACGGTGTACGTGAAGTTTTCGCTCCGATGCTGAGTTCTGTTCTAACAACCTGTTCGGTGTTCTTACCCTTGATCTTTCTCAGTGGTATTGCCGGGACACTTTTCTATGATCAGGCCATGGGCGTAACTATCGCCCTGTTTGCGTCATTAGCTGTCGCCTCGTTGGTAATCCCTGTATATTTCCATTTCCTATTCCGGAAGCATCATCATGCGCCAACAGAAGAGAGCAAGAGACAAATTAACCTCTATCGTCCATATAAAAGTATCATGGGATGGGTGTTCAGGCATGCAAGGACTTGTCTGATTACACTTGTTTGTCTTATTCCATTGACACTTTTCTTTTTCTGGCAGATAGAAAAGGAACGGATGCCAAAGGTCGATCATGATGACACACTGATGACTATTGACTGGAATATGGGAATAGCGGCTGATGAGAATGACCGACGGATCATGGAACTGATGAATGGTATTGAGAAAGAAACCGTGACTTCAACATCGATGATAGGAGCACAAGATTTTCTGCTTTCTCATACAAAGGATATCACTGCCTCTGAAGCTGTCGTATACTTCAAAACACCATCTAAAAAGAAACTGGAAAAGGCAAAGGAAAAGATCGTTGAACTATTGAAAGAACGTTACCCATCAGCTTCAGTAGAATTTAATGAGTCTGGTAACCTGTATAACTTGATCTTTTCTACAAATGAATCGGATCTAGAGATACACCTACAGGATCAAGACGGTCGAAGGCCGGATATTGCTACCGCACGAAGATTTACAGATACCTTACGTACTCATTTTACTGACATCGCTATCATGCCTGTACTCACTGAGACAAACATTCAGTACATGGCAGACATGGAACAGATGGCCATCTATAAGGTGAGCTATGAACAACTCTACAGCAGACTTAAGGAACTGATCAGCAAAAATGAGATATTCAATATCAATGACGGGGCACAGAGTATCCCTGTAATCGTGGGAACAGACAACAGAGAAAGCGACCGCATACTGAATAGCAGCGTCAAAAACGGTGAAGGAGTTGATATCCCTATAGTATACTTAGTCAAAGAGACTAGAGGTGAGGACTACAAGCGACTGCAGGCAGGAAACAGTGGAGAATACTTTAGCATCGATCTGAATGCCAATGACAAAAAGGTTGAACAGATTATGAGATATGTAGACGAATATGTTCATCAGCCCAAGGCAGAACTATCGGCTTCATTCGCAGGTGGATATTTCTCCAGCAGACAAATGATCAAAGAGCTTGCCTTAGTCTTGAGTGTAGCATTGGCTTTGCTCTATTTCATTCTATCAGCCCAATTCGAAAGTTTTATCCAGCCATTCATTATCTTAACAGAAATGGTTATTGACGTATTCTTCGTTATTGCGGTGTTATGGGTATTTGGAGAATCGGTAAATGTGATGTCCATGATAGGACTTGTAGTTATGAGTGGTATTATCATCAATGATTCTATCTTAAAGATAGACAGTATCAACCGACTACGACGAGGTGGCGCTCCCCTACTCCGCGCCATCATGACTGCCGGGCATAACCGTCTGAAGCCAATTGTTATGACCTCGCTCACGACGATACTAGCTATTCTGCCATTCCTCCAAAGAGGTGACATGGGATCCGCCTTGCAATACCCTCTGTCGTTGACGCTTATTGTTGGTATGGCTATCGGAACGATGGTCAGTCTGTTCCTGATTCCATTATTCTATTACCTGATATATCGTAAACGAGCATGAAAGTATCCAACTTCACCCTTCTATTGATACTTGCCATTTTCATGGTGGTTGGGGCTGCACTGCTTCCAAAGATAGACGTGGCAGATAATCCACGTCCACGACAGGGTAAGACATTGACTGTAGAGTTCTACTGGCAAAGGGCTTCAGCTAAGGTCATCGAGCAGAACGTCACCTCTAGAATTGAGGGATTGATATCCGCTGTCAAGGGTGTTGAAAGCGTCTCTTCAGAATCGTATTTCGGATCAGGAAAGGTTGTCGTGGAACTAAAAAAGGAGGCAGATGTCTCATCCACAAAATTTGAAATATCCTCATTGCTAAAGCAGATACACAAACGATTACCGGAAGGCGTCTCTTATCCTGTTTTGACAGGAGGTGAAGTGGTGAACGAGAAGGGACGAAGTGAGACGACTCAGTTATTGTTGACCTACCAAATCAACTCTAATCTAAGTGACGAGCAACTAAAAGAATATATAGAAAGGAAGGTAGAGCCTATCGTCAAGCAACTGGAAGACGTGAGACGAGTGGAAGTGACAGGAGGAGTGAGCAAGGTAATAGAGATTACGTATAACCCGTTTATCCTTGCCAATTATGGACTGACCGCATACGATATAGAAAAAAGTATCCGTAGTTTCATCGGCCGCGAGGATATTGTGGGCGAGGTAGTTCATCATGACTCCGATATAGAGGCCATAGGAGTAGACGGCCAAAGAGCAGGAACAAAAAAAAGAATTGACCTCTATCTGACAACAGGTAAGTTCGTGAAACCTCTGGAACAGATGCCTGTCGGAGTCGTCGACGGTAAGACGATCTATTTGAATGATCTGGCCTCCTATGAATATAAAAACAAAGAACCAGACAAGTATTTCCGGGTAAACGGCTTGAACACCATCTACCTGAATATCCACGTTGATGCGAAAGCAAATAAGATATCATTATCCAATAAGATTCAGAAACAGATCAAAGAAACTGAAAAGCAATTCAGGAAGGGAATCTATCTGACGCTGACATATGACGGAGCGGAAGAAAGAGAAAGCGAGCTACACAAACTAGTATGGCGCTCTTTGATGGCGCTAGGCATCTTATTGTCCTTTGTTTGGTTGACAAAAAGAGACTGGAAGTATCTCACGATCATGGCGACAACACTGGTTGCCATCATCTTGACAGCAGTTATCGCATACTCGATACTAGACATTCGACTACATATCTATTCCTTGGCAGGTATTACTGTGTCATTGGGTCTGGTCATTGATGCGTCTATCGTGATGACCGACCACTATAGCTACTACCATAACCGTCGAGCATTCCTAGCAATCCTCGCGGCATTACTGACCACCATCGGGTCACTGGTGATTGTATTCTGGCTACCCGAATTTATACAAAAGGATCTGTATGATTTTGCATGGATCATCATTGTCAATCTGTCAGTGGCTCTCTTTGTGGCTTACGCTTTCACGCCAGCTCTGATAGAACAAATGGAATATAGAAGTTATCAGCAGGGACATATCCGACATAAAAAACTAGTAACGGGATGGACCCACTTCTATACTAGATACGTATCATTCACACAAAAGCATAAATGGATCTACATCATCATTTTGGTGTTAGCTTTTGGCATTCCCTTTCATGCATTGCCTCCAGAACTGGGAAAGGACCAAAAAGACGAAGAATCCCATAAGGTATGGCATGATATGTACAATGCCACATTGGGAAGTAATTTCTTCCAACTGAAATGCAAGGATACCTTGTCAAAACTCTTCGGTGGCACAATGCGTTTGTTTTCCGAATCTCTCTCCGACAATACCTATAACTCAGAAAAAGACAAGGAGAAGAAACTGACCATCAGGGCACAGATGCCATTAGGAGAAAGTGCAACAGAACTGAACGAGAAGGTCGTTATCCTCGAAAATTTTTTATCCGGATATAAAGAGATCAAACGGTTTGAAACCCGAGTGGAATCATGGGGATCAACGACTGTTGTCGAGTTCAAGGACGAATTCAAAAAAACATCTTTTCCATATCTATTAGAGAGTAAGGTCATCGGGAAAATCATCTCCATTGGTGGAGCAGACTGGAGTACCAGCGGTGTAAGCGAACGAGGATTCAGCAACTCCTTGAATTTACAGTTCCGCTCAAACCGAATTGAGATCATTGGCTATAACTATGACCGTCTGTATAGAATTGCCGAGGAGATGTGTAAGACGATGAAACAAAACAGCCGCGTGGTAGACCTAACCATAGAGACTCCTGGGCACGAGAACCAAGAGGATGAGTTCTTTATGGATTACAATAAAGAGAGAATGGCACTCTACAATTTTGATCTCATCGCCAGTCATCAGGCTCTGCGTGAGATATTATCAGGCTATGACATAGAAAAATACCATGACACTCATCTGTCATCCGACATGCATCTAAAATCATCAGAGAAAGACAGATTTGATCTTTGGCATCTACAAAATGCATATATGAAAGTGAATGGTAATGACACAAAACTGTCTGACTTCATGGAGATTAATAGGCGGGAAGCGAAAAATTGTATTCCTAAAAAGAATCAAGAGTATATACTACGAGTTGCTTTCAACGTTTTAGGCACTTACACATATACAGACAAATATATTAAGAAAACCATCAAGGAGTATAATGCGAAGATTCCTGTCGGCTACAAATGCAGAAACGCAACGTACGGATGGTATGAGGATAACGGCACACAATATTGGCTGATCTTACTCATTGTGGTTATCATATACTTCATTTGTTCCATTTTGTTCGAGTCTCTCAGGCTGCCATTGGTCATTATATCCCTTATTCCGGTATCATTTATTGGAACATTCCTAACCTATTACTTCTCTGGTGTGGAATTCGGAACAGGTGGCTTTGCCTCACTGGTACTACTAAGTGGATTGACAGTAAACGGAGGCATCTACATTATTTATGAATACCTGAGCATAACGAGAAAGAATCGTCAAAAAGCCGGTACGGCATTATATGTAAGGGCTTATAACCATAAGATTACGGCTGTATTCCTAACGATTCTATCTACGGTTCTCGGCTTAATACCGTTCTTCATCGATGGAAAGGACGAGCCTTTTTGGTTCTCGTTCGCCATTGGCTCGGCGGGCGGGTTGCTTTTCTCGGTTATAGCGATTGTATTCGTGATGCCAATATTTATGAGACTCAATCACAAAGATAATAACAATCAAATTAAAAACCATAAATAATAGTTATGATGTATATAAGCAAAAAAACGGCGACACTATTAATGCTGTGTTTAACTTTTCTTTGTTCATGCGAGCAAAAGGTAGATCAAGCATTAAAACTGGCGGGTGACAACCGTCAGGAGTTAGAAAAAGTGCTGGATCATTTTAAGAACGATCCCGACCCATTGAAGTATGAGTCGGCCAAGTTCCTGATTGAGAACATGCCCTACCATCACGCATTATATGGTGAGATTGCAGATCAGTATGTGAAGGCTTATGCAGCAATGGGGACGCATGCCGTTGAATTTCGTGATAGTGTTGTCGACGCGGAAACCAAGCAGCTTACCGGACAAGCCGTCATGAAGGTCTCGGATATTAGAAAGATAAAAGCCGAATTCCTGATCAAGGCGATAGATGATGCCTGCGACCTCTGGGCAAAAGTGAACTGGAAAAACGAGTATGATCAATCCACGTTCTTTAATTACGTATTGCCATACAGGCTTTCCGATGAACCTGTAAGTGATTGGCGACAAACCATTAAGACCTTATTCCCGTATCTGGATGCCGATGTCGCGTACAGCGATCAAGGCGTTCAGTTCTCAGCTTTTGAAGGACATCTCGTCAATGCGAAGATAATTGGATCACCCAATGCAATGAAAGGAAAAGCCGTACGGATATCCCCTGACAATTCCTCTGTCACTTTCAGCATCCCGTCAGACATGGATGTACAGAAGATCGTACGACTCAGATATAATGCGACAGCGGTAGGCACGAAGGCACAGGTAAAGGTGAACGGCCAGACCGTCGGAACCATTGACCTGATGCAGGTCGGAAACGAGTATTCATTCAAGACCTCTCTTCCAGGAATCGTGCTGAACCTGCAGAAAGGGGAGAACAAGATTACGATAGGGTCTGCCAACAAGCCGTTTGTCCTTGACTATATGGAAGTGGGGGCCTACGAGCCTTATCATTCGGAAGAGGCGGTCGACTACTCCGATTCCTATTGCCAGATACAGAATGTGGGAACGAGCAACTATGTATCCTTCGACACCATACAGTCAACGATTGGTCAGCCCATCACACTGCGCAGCTATTCGCCGGATGACAGGACGCTCAACATGCGTCTGGACTATCAGGGCTATCCGTGCTGGAGGATTGCTCCCATGGACTCCGTGGACCTGTACCTGGAAGACTATCGGGTCTGTCTTGACACCCTGGCGATTGTAAGTAAGCAGGTATACATCCTGGTGACCAATCCGGACAGATGCTATGAAAGGGATGTGACCGCCTATCAGTCCAGATACATCAATCACCAGAAATGGGCAATCATACCTGTCGGTGACGGCATGTGCAAGATCATGAACAAGCAGACGGGCTTGTTCTGGGAATCCCGCGTCGACAAGCAGACTGGCAAGGAGATCCTGGTACAGAACTTCTATTCCGGAAAGGACACGCAGAAATGGAAGATCACCAAGAAAGAAAAGAACCCCTATGCCCGGTCATTCTTCAGGATCGGAAATGCCCAGTCTGAGGCTGTGCGGGTGACGGATGCGATGGACCTGTTCGTGCCCGCTAAAGCCAGAGGCAGTGTAACTCCGAGTCTGGCATCATTATGCCGATACCGTAC
>NZ_FNUF01000006.1:0-126403 GCF_900107065.1 Prevotella sp. lc2012
GTAGTTTCTTTAGCAAATGAGGATCCGTTACCTTGTATAGCGTGTCTACCCAATGAAATTCATCATATGTTACAATCAAGAATGTATCATTCACAATGTTCAATTTCCAATTGAGGTCACCCATCTTAATTACAGAATCATTCACCAAAGACCATCTCGGAGTAACTACCACATCATCTATCTCATAGAGATAGCATTTCTTGTCGGCATACCTTTCTGCGAGAGTATACATTTTCCCCTTACGATCAAAGTACATGTAGAATTTTGTCTTGATATAAGGATCAAAATGCGCATAATACCAATACTGGCAGCTATCGCCAGCTATCAATTCTACTCTATCATATCCTTTTGAGCAGGACATGACACCTAACAAAAATAATGATATATATACAATCTGTTTCATCTGGTTTTCTTATCTAATTCATAACTATCAGTACCACCTCCGGTTCTTTCAAATACAATCTGTATCCCGGTTCCTTTAAGACCTTTATTTGCAGCGCTTATTAAAGATATAATGTCTTTATCGGTTGTTCCTTCTTTTATTGCCTTTTTCAGATATATCCCACATGATGCTGTTATACGTTGAAGCTAAGCTATCCTTCACTTCCATTATCTTATCTGTATCATCAACATATTTATATGCCGCTTTAATCGCACCTCGGGGCCTGAGAATATAAAAATAGTCTGTCAACCGAAGTTCGTGTATCTCTTTATTGTGTTGACGAACTATGACCTTTGACCCATAATCATCTAATACAAATATTACACGTTTAATCCTTTCCCACGGAACAAAGACTTCTTCATTCTTCTTACGGCATAGCAACATACCATTGTCGTCAATCTTTAAAACTAGAAAGTTTAAACTTTTCCTTAAGTACTTAATCAGATAAAACAATATATATGGTACTATGATGTAACTACTCACGAATGAGGAATAATTCCAAGAATAACCTTTTATGGCAATTAGAAGGAAAATAGGAATACAACATATAACGCTACACGCCATTCCAAAGAATACACATCTTTTATAATAAATATTTCTATATATAGTATACATATAAGTTATAGCTTCTCATTTAATCCCTTATTACATATTTGTCTAATTCTTCAACATCTTCATGAGGGCCCTCATGAAAGTATCTCTTTTCCATGAGTAACCCAATTCACCCAAGACCTCTTTCTCGAAAACACTCTTATAGTATTGGTTTTTCTCCTTCACTAAATCATCTGTATTTATCTCTTTCCACCGTAAAGACCTGATACCTTCCGACACGGATACAAGGGAAAGTTTCACCTCTGAAGAATCAGAGACAGACTCACTCATGTTAATTGCACACCTATATGCTATGGTGTCATTATGACTATCATGTATCTTAAAATGCATCATGTAGAAAGAAGATGAAAGCCCATCAATATTTGCTAATGTGTCCATCTCAGGAACTCTCTCAAACAAATCCATACCACGAATCTGCTTGAAAACCTTTATTCTATGTACAAGGCTATCTCTTGATGGAGAATCAATTATATAACTCTCCGCATATGTATACGATCCAGCAGCAACAAAACATGAAGTTAATGCTACCGACGATATAAATAATAATATGTGATAGAACTTCTTCATAACTAATTCTTCTCTAACACTTTTTTATAGAACCCACCTCGCGCCCCGTGCCAAGATGGTCCTAGTTCTGGTAGTAGAACGCATTCTTCAGGCGGTTGGCCACATCGTAGGTGAACTTATAGCTATTGCTTATCATCTTCCAAGCCATATGGTTGATATCGAGGGCAAATATAGGCAACTTGTTTTTCCCTGTTACTGTACGTAAGGCGGGTTGATGCGACAAAAGGACGATTCTCTTACTATTATGGAATTCGAACCTCACGTAGTTTCTTTAGCAAATGAGGATCCGTTACCTTGTACAGCGTGTCTACCCAACGGTCTTCGTCTGTCGTAATGATCAGGAATGTATCATTCACAATGTTCAATTTCCAATTGAGGTTACCCATTTTAATTACAGAATCATTCACCAAAGACCATGTAGGGATATATTCCACATCCCCTCCGTCATAGAGATAGCATTTCTTGTCGGCATATCTTTCTTCGAGAATAACGCGTTTCCCCTTACGATCAAAGTACATGTAGAATTTTGTCTTGACCATAGGATCTGAATTCACACAAAACCAATACTGGCAGCTATCGCCAGCTATCAATTCTACTCTATCATATCCTTTTGAGCAGGACGAGAATAACAATACTATAAATAATGATATATAAACTTTCTGCATAACTTATTAGAACTCTTTTTCAAATATAATTCCCATACCGTTTGCTGTGTTATTTATCGATAAGACTTCTTATCTACTCGAACAAGCTCCTCGTTCCATACGGCCTCGAATTCTTCTTTGCTGATATATTCGGCGTGCATATGCTCGATGTAATCATTTATTCCCCCATAAACATCAGTCCAATACCCATAATTCCTGTCATCAGGGTCTTTAACAATAACCCTTCCATAAGTGTCTCTTCCTACTTCACGGCAAACTCCATCATTTTCACACGTCTCATCGTATTCGATATACCATGTTTCGACTAAGTGGTATGATTGCCTAAAATCCGGATTCTCTTCTGGGATAATAATCCTTATTAACTTTATCAGAAGCTTTACGAAGAAAGAATACTCTGGGATAGGACCAAGATTATAATTGAATTTTAAATATTTCATATGACTTCATTTTACCACACAAAAAAAGTTTATTAGCAACCCCATGCGACATATGGTTGATATCGAGGGCAAATATAGCAAAAGCGTCCCAACGATCCAGCATAATAATTCCTATTTCACATCCATACTTTCTAATCCGACATAGATCAGAACACCAATAATCTTCTCTGGGAGGCTATCTCTTGAGAGATTGTACTGCTTGGCATAATCTTCGGCATCTACAGGAATGATCATATCTACGCTCATCATCTCTCCGACACACAAATGATATCTCTGCAGAATCCCTTCCAAATCGCTTTTGAGAGAAGTGTGATACAAAGCAGAGTCAACAGCTGAATGGTTAAACATATTCTCTTTCGTCAGTTGGCGACTAACAGCAATGGCAATGTCAGGAAGGTTGTCCAACAAAAGAATTTCCATAGAACCAACACGAGAAATATCAATATCATTCCTTGCCTCTTTTAAACATTCTCCGAACTGTTGGAGGAACTCTTGGTAAGTAGAGACCTTATACTTCCCTCCGCTCTTCTTTCTCCCTTGCTGAAAGTGCTTTATGTCTTGGTTAAAATCGACACTCAGTTGGAGACAATCTCCGCTCCATCGCTTAAAAGAGAAAGAAGCAGCCATGGTGTCATTATCAACAGACACGAAATATTCACGCCATTGTTTAAAACCTGTCGAAAGAACGTCTTCCTTATGCACCACATAATGCCTGTCACCTGTACAACAGACTATCATGAGTGGCATAAAAAAGGCACATAATAAAGTGATATAATTATTCTTCATAAATTTACCATACTTATGTTTTGATTTCTTTTCTTGACTGGTATATACAAAGTAATGATTAGGTGCAGCGATCACAGATAGACTTCCTCGCCATTAAGCTTTACAGGGATTTTGTCTCTTATCGAACCACGCTTAAAAGTCTTATCAATCAAGCTGTCTCCAAGGAATGTCAGATAGCAATTCTCAGGCTCATCTAGGTCTAACCACTTCCCTTTATTATTCTCTTCATATTCCTTTGGGAAGAGTATCTTTGAGAATTTGACATATGCCGTATCCGAAAGTATGCTAAACCTATTTTCTAATCGAACCTTCATAGACAAGATAGCATGTGAGAATATCACATGATGACCATTTACCTTGCACAGATCAAAAGGAGCAACAATCGGGAGTACCAACATGCCACGCACAGGGGCTAGATAATAACGATATATACTATCATTAACGTCTCTTGACCATACTCCCACATAGACTGAGTCACCACGCTCTATGTCTGCCTTTCTATCCTTATATAGAAAGTCCTGATATTCTGTAATAGCTTCTACCAGATCCTTGTTGTTTATCTCGATAGGATATTCAAGTTCTGCATCTTTGCTATCCGAAGACGTGCAGCACGAGAATAACAATACTATAAATAATGATATATAAACTTTCTGCATAACTTATTAGAACTCCTTCTCAAATATAATTCCCATACCGTTTGCTGTGTTATTTATCGATAAGACTTCTTATCTACTCGAACAAGCTCTTCGTTCCATACGGCCTCGAATTCTTCCTTGCTGATATACTCGGCATGCATTTTCTCGATAAAATCATTGAGCCCCATATTCGTGTCGTTCCAGAAACCATAGTTCCTTTTGTCAGGATCCTTGACGATAATCCTTCCGTAAGCGTCTCTTCCCACTTCACGAATTGTCCCGTCTTCTTCATACGTCTCATCGTATTCTATATACCATGTATCTACCAAAGAATATAATCCCCTAAAATCCGGATTGTCCCCCCAAAAGATGATTCTTAAGAAACTGAAGAGCACTCTTTCAAAAAAGGATTCTTTTAATACTGAACCAATATTATCTTTAAATTTTAAATATTTCATATTACTTCTTTTTAACACACAAAGATAGTCTATTTGCAATCCCGTGCGATATATGGTTGATATCGAGGGCAAATATAGGCAATTTGTCTGAAACGGCCAAATCTGGGAGATAAATTGTGAGGGGCGGTTCTCCCTTCGACAAGCTCAGGGACCGCAGTGGGGTGCTCAGAGAGCGGGGGGCGGTTCTCCCTTCGACAAGCTCAGGGACCGCTGGGGGATTGTAGGCTCAGGGACCGTAGATGGTGAGCGGTCCTTGAGCACCCTACCGCGGTCCCTGAGCCTGTCGAAGGGACTTACGAAGAGTCTGTGGTGATATATCTTTACAAATGGGCGCTCATAACTCGCGTGGTGGGCAGGAACATGGGAATGTGGGGCGTAGGCGTGAGTTTTGGGCCATTTTGATAATCAACTGATAATAAAGCAATTACGCCCATGCAAGAAAGGGGTAGGATTTTACAGTCGTGGAGATAGGGTCTATGAGTCGTGGAGATAGGGTTCACGAGAGAAGGAGATAATCCCTATACCCTATAAGAGATTATCTCCTTCTCTCGTAGATGCCATTCCTTTCGGTCGTGGAGATGATCTCTTTGACTGTTAGAAGGCACCCCTATCCAAAGTAGCCCACATCACGACTCCAGACAGGTCGAAAGTACACCATAATAAGACAAAAAGGGGACTAAAGAGCCCCCTTGGTTTTTCTGGTTCGCAACTTCAGACGAACGTTTTTTTAGGCAGTTTTTTAGGACAAAAGTCTGTCACGGGAGGGGTGGTTACTTGGTGACGCCCTCCACGGTGTAACCGGCGGTGCGGAGCAGGTGCAAGACACCCTTCTCGCCATATAGGTGGGCGGCGCCGACGGCAAAGAGCGTCGGTTTCTCTGCCATGATGGCGGGCATCTTCGTCAGCCAGTCGGCATTACGCTTGTCGAGGATCTCCGCATCCTCTTCCGGCGTGTTGTCGCAGCTGTTGTTCAGCTTCGCCTCCATCGCCTTCTGAATAGCGTCAAGGTCCTGCGCAAAGAAAGCACGGATGACGTTCTCGGCCATCTCGTCCATGAAGTCGGCATGATCGACCAGGCACATCAGCAGCTCCTTCTGGCGCTCGAGCGTCTGTCCCTGGAAGAGCGTCTTGATCTGGAAGGCCACCGTCTCCAGTCCGCCCACGCCCTTACCCTGAGCCCGGGCCTCCTTCTGGAAGTAGTCGTCGAAGGAGTTCTGCAAGTCTATGCTACCACTCTTCTTCATATAAGAGAGCGCCGACAGGGTCGTGCTCAGGGCCGACGGTGTCATCCTGCTCATCTGCTGGGCTATCATCGGGTTGGTCATGTCGAAGCCAATCAGTTGTTTCATATAGGCATTCAGACGTCCCATCTCGTCGGTATCCAACAGATTGTCGAGTGTCATACCCTCGGGCAGCAGCATCGCCAGCTGAATCTGCGCCAGACTGTCGGAACCAAGCAGGTCGGCCATCACCAGTTCGCCGTACACCTGCTGGCAGTCGGCCATGACCTGACGGATGCCAGGGATGGAGTCAACGAACGACACGGGGGCCAGATGATAGGTGCCCACGATATAAGAGGGTGCGGTCAGTCCACGACCAGAGATCTTGTACAGGATCTGTGCCTGTGCGCTCATGAGTGCCACCATGAGCGTAAGCGTGAAGATTATTCTTTTCATTATTGATAATATGGTTAAGTTATTGAATTATTCCCAACTGCTTGATGCGGCGCTCGAAGCTCTCACGGTTGTCGAGGGCACCGTTCTTGATGCGCGCCCGATAGTTATAGATTGTGTTCACGCTGTAGTGCAGGAACTCCGCGATCTTCGAGGAGTCCTCGATACCCAGACGGATCAAGGCGAAGATACGGATCTCCGTCGTCAGCCGGTTCTCCTCTTTCGGACGCACCTGCATGTCGGGCTGCAGCAGAGCATTGAAGTCGTTGACGAAGTTCGGGAAGAGATGCAGGAACACAGAGTCGAAGTTCTGATAGAGCTCCTCCAGCTCATGCTCCTTCAGCTCGGTCGACTTCGAGAGGCGGAACAGCTCGTCGAGCTCCTTGTTCTTCATCTTCTTGTTGACCATCTTCCGATAGTCGTCGATCTTGTCGATATACTGTGAGCAGAGACTCATGAAGCGTCCGATATACTCCTCCTTCACACGGTTGCTCTCGGAGAGCTGGGAGTTCAGCATCGACAGCTCACTGTTCAGTGCCGACAACTCATCCGTCTGGGCGGCCAACTGCTGATTGGCCGACGCCAGTTCGTCGTTCGAACCCTTCAGCGCCTTACGGGCGGCATTCAACTGACGGTTACGGCGATGGAGGAACAAGAGTACGCCCAGCAACAGCAACGCCAGTACACTGATACCCGCCAGGGCCATGCGCAGCTGAGACGTGGTACGCTCGCTCTGACTCTTATAGTTCTTCGCGATAGTGGTGAGCAACGGAGCTATCTGCCAGTTACGCTGTCGCGACCCGTACCTGTTGGCACAGTCGCTGGTAAAGCTGATATAGCTCGAGGCCTTATCGATATCGCCATTCAGCATCAACTCATTGGCCAGTTCCCACATCGACCCCTGGTCCATGGCGGCATGTCGGATATCGGCCAGCACCGACTCCACCAGCCAGTGCATCATCTGCACACTGTCGCGCCGCAGCTTATACTCAATATACCGATAGAGAGCCACCATGGCATACGGATGAGAACCGGGTTCCACGGTCTTCAGCCACTCGTCGTTGATATGCATAGACTCTTCCAGCCTACCCTCGCCCTGAGCACGCTGCTCCCTGCGCAGGAAGCACGACTCACTGGTCGGTGGCAGAGCGTCCATCATCAACTGCTCATAATGATAAGCCTTCTCCAGATAGTTCTGGTGCATATAGTCCAGATGAGTATAATAAGCCAGTTCGCTATACACGTTGTTGTAGGCCTCGTAATAGGTGCCCAGCGCCAAGGTGTCGACGTTCAGGTTCTTGATGGAGTCGAGGATGCTCAGTGCTTCGTCGTACATACCGATGTTCGAACAACGGATAGCCAACTGCGAACGACATTTAACAGCCGACGACACATCGCCCATGCCATCGGCCAAGGTAATACACTGACGAAGGAAATACATGGCGGAATCGCTCACGAAAGGCTTGTAAAGCTCGTACAGCTTATAGTTACATTGATACTTCCCTTTCGCTGAGGTCTCATACGCCAGTTCCCGTCGGGCCACGCCGATCTTCTGTTCATGAGCCGCCACATAGTCGGCAGAGTGGGCAATGGCCTCGTCTACCGCCTTGCAATAAGACGTCAGGTCATGATGGCGAGCCGCAGAGCCGACACCCACGACCGTCAGCAGCACCAAGAGCAACAGTATCTTCTTCATCGTTTCCACTTTCGTGGGACAAAGATACGAATAAGCGAGAGAAAAACCAAATTTATTTGGATTTTTCCGAGCGTGAGTGTCTTCGTGCTCGCAGAGCACAGAGATACGAAAAGTTGAGAGAGTTTATAACAAAAGAGACATCTCTCGAGACGGAGTATCTTCGCGATTAGAATCGCAGAGGTACGAATAAGCGAGAGAAAAGAAGTCCGGGAAAGTATTCTTCCCCAGACTTCCTCTTGTCAACTCCTAAAAACAATCTTCCAATTACCAACTTCTATCAATATATGCATTCTAAATTCATCATTCCAATCTGAATATATACTTGGCAGGCAAGCGGTCGGAGGCAGAGCCTACGAGAGCCTCGAACTCGCCCGGTTCGGCCTTCCAGGCCTGTGTAGTCTCATCATAGAAGCTCAGGGCATCACGCCCTATCGTGAGCTTCACATCGGTAGTCTCGCCCGGCTGGAGGAACACCTTCTGGAAGGCCTTCAACTCCTTCACGGGTCGGTCGACCGAGGCTTTCTTGTCAGCGATATAGAGCTGGACGGTCTCGCTGCCAGCCCGGCGACCGGTATTGGTGACACTCACGGTGAAGGTGATCTGCTCATCAGCGGTGAGACGCTGTCTGTCGGCGGTGAGCTTACCAAACTTAAACGTGGTATAGCTCAGGCCATGACCGAAGGCGAAGAGCGGACGCACCTTCTGCTTGTCGGTCCAACGATACCCCACATAGACACCCTCCTTGTACGTCTCGTCGATTACCTGATGGTCGTCGCGCCACGTACCAGGATAGGTGTTCAAGGCATGAGCACCACAGTCCTCCAGACGCTGATACCAGGTGAAGGGCAGTTTGCCGGAAGGGTTCACGTCGCCCATCAGCACAGAGACCAAAGCCTCACCTGCCTCAGAGCCGATAAACCAGCCCTGCACGACGGCAGGCACCTTGTCGAGCCAAGGCATGGCGACGGCATTACCAGAGATATTGACATAGACGATATCCTTGTTGACTGCGAGGAGCGCCTCGAGGAGCTCATCCTGTCCATAAGGCAGACCATACTGGCGACGGTCGTGTCCCTCACTGTCCTGATAGTCGCTCTTGTTAAGTCCACCGAAGAAGATGACCACATCGGCCTCCTTGGCCTTGACCACAGCCTCAGTCCTCAGTTCCTCGGCCGAACGAGCCTCATAGAGCGAGCGCCCCACGGTCACACCATCGTAGCTCTGGATGGTGTCACCGACATAGCCACGGGCGTAGGAACATTGAGCTTTGAACTTTGAGCATCTGGCCTGAATGGCATCAAGGGGGAGAATCTCACGCTGAACCTTCAACGAGGAAGAGCCTCCGCCGACCGTCATCATCTTGATGGCGTTCTCGCCGACCACGAGGATACGTTTCTTCTTTGAGAGATCAAGAGGTAGTAGCGGAGCGGTCTCCTTTTTCCCCCCAGCCTTGGCCACCCTATCATTCTTCAACAGTACGATTCCCTCCTGGGCAATCCTCAGGGCTGCGTCGTAATGACTCTCCGAGCAGAGGAAACCAAACGGTTTCTCGCGCCTCATCGTCGTACGATAGAACAGGCGGAGCACACGGCGCACCTTCTCGTCGAGCTCTTTCGTGGTGTATCTGCCCTCACGGATGGCCTGCTTATAGGCTTCGGCCAGATGATAACTATCGTAGGCATTGGTGCGCCCCATGGTCAGTCCGTCGGTCCAGGTTCCGAACTCAAGATCGAGCCCATTGGTGACGGCCTCGTCGGTATCGTGACAGCCACCCCAGTCGCTGATGACCACACCGTCGAAGCCCCAGTCTTGTTTCAGTATCTTGTTGAGCAGGATGCTATTATGACAATTGTGTTGGTTCCGATAGAGGTTATAGGCACCCATGATGGCCCATGCCCCACCCTCTGTCACCGCTGCCTTGAAGGCAGGCAGGTAGATCTCGTGGAGAGCACGGTCGCTCACGACGACATTCACCTGATGGCGATACTCCTCATCGTTGTTCAGGGCATAGTGCTTCACACAGGCGGCCACGCCCTTCGACTGGAGACCCTGCACATAGGGCACCACCATACGGGAGGCGAGCAGGGGGTCCTCACCCATATATTCGAAGTTACGTCCGCCGAGAGGCGTACGATAGATATTGACACCCGGACCGAGGATGACACTCTTCTTACGATAGAGGGCCTCCTCACCGAGGCTCTCGCCATAGAGACGGGCCATCTGAGGGTTCCATGTGGCCGCCAGACAGGTCAGCGCAGGAAAGGCTACGCACGAGTCGTTGGTCTGTCCGGCCTGCACCCACTCGTCCCAGAGCACATCGGGACGAACACCATGAGGACCGTCATCAGTCCAGAGGTCAGGGAAGCCCAGGCGCTTCACACCAGGACTGGAGAACTTAGACTGTGCATGGATCACGGCGATCTTCTCGTCGAGCGTCATCCGGGCCAGGGCATCCTCGATACGCTGCTCCACAGGCTTCGACTCGTCGAGATAGACAGGCACAGACTGTGCCTCGCCTAAAGAGGAATGGCCGATAAGGATTGTGCAACCGACCAGAATTCTCCTGTATGTCTTACTAATCATATTATCCTAACTTTTATTTCTTGGTTCTTAACTTCTGTCACTCCTTCATCCCCATCGTTCGGATATAATCCGTCTGAGGATGGCAGTTCTCAATGCGACAGTTCTCGGCGAACTGCATGAGCAGTTCACGGAAACGAGTCTGGTCGGGACGTGCCTCTCGCCATTCTTGATAGGTGTTACGCGAAGTCTCAGCGTATCTGACGACGATACCATCCCACCCGTCAGGGCGCTGGATACCCATCATACATGAGTTGTCCACCTTCTTATAGGGCCAGAAGGTATAGCCGATGTTCACCTCCTTAAGCACATGCACGAAGTCACTCTGCCACTCCATGGTATTATGCCCGAACTCACCCATATACATGGGGCGGTTGACCGAGTCGCGGAAGTGGATATAATGAGCGATGGCCTCCTTGGTGGCCGGTCCTCCGTAACGATGACAGGTATACATCAGCTTGTCGTCGTAACTGGTATCGTCGAGCATCCAGAAGAAACTGTTCCAGTGTGCGCCACCCAACAAGATGATATGATTCTTATCAACCTCCCGGATAGCCTTCACACAACGCTTGTAGAGAGGCTGCAACAAAGTATAGAGAGAATCCTTGTTGGCGAAATAATGTGCGATGGGCTCGTTCATGAGCTCATATCCGAGGATCGTGGGTTCGTCCTTATAGCGCCCGGCAATCTCGCACCAGATGTCACAGAACAGTTGCTGACTCTTCTCGCTCTCGAACAGCCAAGGATAGCCATGCCCGTCGTCGATATTATCACCCGTCTGTCCACCAGGACAGTCATGCATGTCGAGGATCAGATACAGATTGTTGGCCTTGCACCAGCTGACCACCGAATCAATGCGCTCATAACCATCCTTCTCACCCGTCTGTCCCATATAGTCCTCGTCGGTGAAGAGCTTATAGTTGAACGGCAGCCGAATGGTATTTGCGCCCT
The DNA here is from genome assembly GCF_900107065.1 of Prevotella sp. lc2012. Taxonomy (NCBI): domain Bacteria; kingdom Pseudomonadati; phylum Bacteroidota; class Bacteroidia; order Bacteroidales; family Prevotellaceae; genus Prevotella; species Prevotella sp. lc2012. The sequence continues at coordinate 11,503 of NZ_FNUF01000006.1, forward strand.
GACTGGCGATGAAATTGATATCAGCACGGGTCACGTAGTTATCCTTGAATCGCTGCCAGAACGCTGCCGTGAAGTCTGGTCCCACAGCCTCCTTGAACATCAAGTCTATCATCCAGGCCGAATTGGTGCGACTAAACCCGAACATATAGCCTTCAGGATTGAGCCAGTTACCCAGGTTTGTACCCTGAATAAAGAGCTTTTCGCCATTAGGTTTGATCAGGTCATGCCCTTTTATGGTTACAAATCCCGCATCGCCTTTCTGTCCGCTGCCAGCAGTACAAGCAGCAAGCAGAAGCACGATGAGGTATAAGAAAGACTTTTTCATCATCAATTACTTCTTTTGGAATACACGCACATAGTCTACTTCCATGGTGGCAGGCAGGGCACCCTCGTCAACGCCTTGAGCACCGCCCCAGTCGCCACCCCACGCCAGATTGAGGATCACATAGAAAGGCTCATCATAGGGCCAATCGTCTCTACCCAGTCCTCGGTTGTCGTAGCTGAGCTGAACCTTACCATCCACATAGGTGGTGATATTATTGGCCGTCCAGAGGATCGCATAAGTATGGAACTCACCCTCGGCACCTGCACACTTCATCTCGTGGGTAACCTGCGTGTTGTTCGAATGCACATGTGCATTGGCATGCAGGCTCGACGATACGTAGTCGGGGTGATAGCCCACCTCCTCCATGATATCGATCTCGCCATCGGCAGGCCACGAACGGAAGTTGACCGGCATCATCCAGAAGGCGGGCCATGTGCCCTTACCCTTGGGTAGTTTGATGCTGGCCTCGATATAGCCGTACTTCCATCCCTCCTTGACATGGGCATATACACGACCAGAGTAGATCTTACCGTTCTCCTTCAGGGCCGTGATACGCAGGGTACCGTTCTTCACTTGGGTGACCAGCGCACCATCGGGCGTCTTGTGGTTCACGTACTCTTGCAGTTCGTGGTTCACCCATCCCTTGCCTTTCACCTCATGTGTCCAGTCGTCAGCGTTCAGCGCTGTCCCTTCATCAAACTCATCCTGCCACACCAGCTTATAGCCTTCGGGGGCATTGTAGGCCGACTTCTCGGCCGCTGCCTGGGTGATGCGGATGCTCTTGCGGGCAGTGCCTGACATGATAACGACGTTACCGGTACGCTCTGTGGTGTTAGGGTTCTCGTCGACAGTCACTGCCACCGCGTTTGATGCATACTGGGCAGTGGCCTTTATGAAATCACCTTCAGCATACGCGCCCCACTCTTTGCCGGTGGTGGTAACACTGATGGTATAAGAGCCCCCAGTTGCAGGTGCACTGATGGACTCCACCGAAGTGGTGATTGACGGAGCAACGGGCTCCGGTTCATCGCCACCCCCACCGCAGCCCCAAAGGGCCACGGTGAGTGAGAGCAATAGCGTGTTAAGCATGCAACGTTTCATTAATTATTCTGTTATTGAGCTTCTATAAGCGTAATCTTACTGATCTTGATGTTGGTGCCTGCGGGCGAACCTCCGAAGTCGAAGAACAGTCGGACGGCATCGGCATCCTTGCCCTCTTTCAGAGTAGCACCCTTCAGAACGAACTCGAACGGTTTGCCGCCTTGGATATCGTGACGACCCTCGCAGAAGAAGTTGGTATCGCCAGCATCGGTCAGTTTGATGGTTACGCCAGGACAATCATCGTCGGCCTCAACGACCATCTTAAAGTGATAAGCCTTAGCAGCTGATGCCGTGAGCTTGGTATCGATATGGAACTGACCTTGCCACTGACTGCCACCCATGCCCTCGGGCAGTGTGATCTCGTAAGTGTCGCCGCTGTGCTTTGCCACAGGCTGTGTGGGCAGTGCTGTCCAACTGTCGTCGGCGAACCAATAGCCGAACTCACTGCCTACGGTTCCTTCGTCAACCCCCTTCCACAGGTTGTTGGCATCATCGTACTTGATGGCAACGTCCTCCTCGAAGTAAATCTTACTGATCTTGATGTGAGTACCAGCAGGTGCACCACCAAAGTCGAAGAACAGTCGGATGGCATCGGCATCCTTGCCTTCCTTCAGGGTCACGCCCTCGCGCTTCAGTACGAATGGCACGTCGGCCTTTACGTCGTTACGCTCCTCGATGAAGAAGTTGCTATCGCCAGCGTCGGTCAGTTTGAAGGTTACACCCGGGCAATCGCTGTCGGCCTCCATCACCAGATAGAAGTTGTAGGCTTTGGCTGCGCTTGCCGTGAGCTTGGTGTCGATATGGAACTGACCCTGCCACTGACTACCGCCTGTTCCCTCAGGGATGGTGAGTTCGTAAACATCGCCGTTGTGGGTTGCCTCAGGCTGCGTGGGCAGTGCTGTCCAACTGTCGTCGGCAAACCAGTAGCCGAAGGCCTCGAACAGTGTACCGTCGTCAACGCTCTTCCACAGGTTCGCACCACTGGCATAATCCCAGTCGGCACTTGGGGTGTCGTTATTATCAGGCTCATCCTCGCCGTTGGTCAGGACAAAGCGCCAGGCTATACTACGGTCGGGGGCGTCGTAAACCAATATCATCTTCTTAGCCGTCAACTCCTCGATACGGAACTTAGGATTCTCGTACTGAGCATCGCCAGAGATATACGGGAATAGTGTGTTGGCGGCCAACTGGATGTAGGTCTGCTTGGAAACGTTTCCATCCGCATCCTCCCAATCGTAAACCTCAAAGGTCCATGTTGAAGTCTGGTTGCCCAGAGCAACGTCGATATCGGCATCGGCACCTGCGCCCCACTTGGTACCCACGTTTACATAGGTCATACCGTCCTCGCCAGCACTGTAGGTATAAGAACCACCCTTGCGGGTATCGGCGGTGAAGGTGATGCGGTCGTCGTAGACACCGAAGTCCTTCTTATCGTCGGGCTGAGCACTCCACCAGCCAGCACCGTCGGTTCCGGCAGGACCACAACCCATGTGAGCCACCTCGCGGTTGGCGATGCGCCACTCCTTATCACACAGACGTTTGAAGTCGGCGCTATAGTCGATCTTGGTCTCATTGAAAGTGAAAGACTTAGACACGACGCCCTGACTGAAGCCATTGCGGTTACCCAGCTTCAGGTCGATGGTATAAGAACCAGCCTCAGGATTCTGATAACCGACCTCCTGCAAGGTAGAATATGTGGTGCCATTTATGATCCACACAGGGTATGTACCAGGCTGCGGTGTATATGTGGCAATCATCTGGTTGGTCTCCTGATCAACGTTGATGCTAAAGTCGACATCGCTTACTGACGGAATACCATTGGGGTCTGCGCCGTCGAAGCTTTCGGGCGAGCAGGCAGTCATCATCACACCTGTCAACAGAACTCCTATTGAATATATAAACAGATTCTTCATAATCTTTTTGCTATTTCAAATTTCTATTCTTTAATTCTTCCATTCTTCAACTATTAATAGTTGTTCTGAACAAGTGTGTTATCAGCATCGAGCTCACTCTGTGACAGAGGAATGTACTTCTTGCTGGGTGTCCATGAGTTCGTGCGATAGCCATAGCTGTCGGGCACAAGTATCGTTGATGCCTTCTGTGTGGCGCCGCTGATACCCTCGGCACGTACCAGGTCGAAATAACGCTTACCCTCACCGCAGAACTCCAGGTGACGCTCGGTCAGGATGTCATCGATGGTGACACTACTCAGGTTGCTCAGACCTGCACGAGCACGTACCTCGTTGACATAACCTGCAGCCTCGGCAGCACTGCCACCAGTCTGCAACAGTAGCTCGGCGGCGTTCAGCAAGGTCTCTGCATAGCGATAGATACGTTTGTTGTTGTTATAGTTCAGGTTCTTCGATGCAGGGCAGTCCTGATTATTAGCGCTCTGCGGACGATACTTACCATGCCAGATGTGCGTATCCTGATAACGCTCTGCGTAGGTGTAGCTACGTACGTCCCAACAGGTCACGTCACGGCGCTTGTCGTTCTCGGCATACATGTTGTAAGCCTCAAGTCGCATGGGCAGGAATCCCCAGCCGTCGTTACCAGTATCCCAACCGTCACCGCCAGCCCAACCGTTGGGCGAGCAAAGCGTTGGGAACACGGTACCACCTGCGTGCAACGGAGTGCCCCAGTCGCGCTGACCGTTATCATCCTCATAGTTGATCTCGAAGATGCTCTCGGCACACCACTCACCACTCTCATCAAACAGATCCTTGAAGTCGGGGTTCAGCTGATACTGAGAGTCGCTGATAATCTGCTTCATGTAGTTCAGGGCAGTAGGATAGCGGGCCGAGTCGTTCTGGTACATCACCATCTCAGCATACAGCATGTAGGCCATTGCCTGTGACACGCGACCGCTCTCGGCCACATCCCAGCGCATGGGCAGTATGTCCGATGCGATAATAGCCTCCAGCTCAGGCATCAGTTGGGCATAGATCTCATCGGCCTTCATCTGCGGAGCCGTATATGGCTCACTCAGGTTCTCAAGATAGAAGGGCACATTGCCATAGTAATGCCACAAGATATTATAATAGTAGACACGCAACAGTCGGGCCTGCATCTCATACGACTGGCGGTTCTTTCTGTCACCACCACCCCAGGAACAGTACTTGATCACGTCGTTACAACGCTTGACACCACTATAGAAATCACCCCAGAGGGTTCCCAGTGTGTTGTTGCCGTCGCCCTCAAAGTTGAAGAGCTTATGCCAGTGCTGGTTGTCACTGATGCTGGCGCCACCTACCCAGAAGTCATCGCCCATGATCTCAGCATCACAAGTCAGGTCGTTATAGGCACTGCCATCCCAGTCGGGCCAGTGCAGAGGGGCATAGGCCGAAGTACAAGCCTCGCTCAGATGCTCGTCGGTCATATAATATTCCTCCAGAGGCTCTCCGGTAGGATTCGTCACCTCCAGGAAATCGTCGCTACAAGCGGTCAGCGCTACTGCTACCACTCCAGCGCACATCACTTTATATATCTTCGTATTCATAATACTTCTTTTAATGTATTTCAACTTTAAATCCTTCAATCCTTCCATTCTTACAACGAGAGGTTAAATCCTACAGTAAAGATGCGTGCCTGTGGATAAACACCGTAGTCTACACCCATTGAGGTGCTGCCCGTACCAATCTCAGGATCGAATCCCCAGTACTTAGTCCAAGTGAACAGGTTCTCGGCACGTACGTAAACGCGGAAGCGTTCGATGCGAGCCTTTTGCGTAAGCTGACGGGGCAGCGTGTAGCCCAGTGCGAGGTTCTTCAGGCGCAGGTAGCTGCCATCCTGTACGTAGATGTCGCTAACCACCCAGTTCTTCGAGTCGCCCAGTTTCAGCATAGGTAACTTGTTCGACGTACCTTCGCCAGTCCAACGATTCAGCACCCAAGTGGGATAATTACCCGATTCAATGTCCTGTCGCCAGGTAGCGTCGAAGATATCGGCACCACTCACACCCTGGAAGAAAAGGTTCAGGTCGAAGCCCTTCCACTCAGCGTTGAAGTTCATACCGAAAGTCCAATCGGGTGTCGGCTTACCAATCTTGGTGCGGTCGTTGCTGGTAATGAAGCCATCGTTGTCCACATCAACAAAGATCAGGTCGCCAGGGTTAGAGCTCGTACCGTATTTCGCATTATAAGCATCGGCCTCGGCCTTGTTCTGCAGCACGCCCGCCGTCTTGTATCCATAGAAGTACGGGAAAGGCTGACCATTCTCGGCACGTGTGCCACCATCGCTGAACTGCGAGATACCGTAGTTCAGGAAACCGGTGTCGTTACCCAGGTTCTTCAGTTTGTTCTTCAGATAAGAGGCGTTACCCTTGATAGCGAAGTGAGCATCGCCCACGTTCCACTTGTAACCCAACTCAAACTCGATACCACTGTTCTCCATGTCGCCGACATTACCGATAGGCTTGGTCTCGCCGACATACGATGGGATAGGCATGGTCATCAGCATACCGTTGGTCTTCTTGATATAATAGTCAACGGTGAAGGTCAGTTTATTGTTCCAGAATCCGAGGTCGATACCCAAGTCGGTCTGCTCGCTCTCTTCCCACTTCAGGTTCTCGTTGGCCAGTCCATTGGCTTTCGAACCGTAGACCATGGCTGCCTGACGTCCGAAGTAGTAGTTGCTGGTGCCACCTGTGGTGGTCAGCACCGTGTAGCGGAAGTCACCGATATTCTCGTTACCGTTCTTACCCCAACTGGCACGGAACTTCAGGTTGGTCAGCCAGTCGCGTGTGCTCTCCATGAACTTCTCGTTCATGATGTTCCATCCAATTGAGAATGAAGGGAACACACCATATTTATTATTCGATCCGAATCGGCTCGATCCGTCACGACGGATCGTGCCTTGGAACATATATCTCTCGTCGTAGTTATAACTCAGACGTGCAAAAAGCGATGCAAGGTGATGCTCAACGTATGGACCGGCCCATCCATTGACCAGACTCTTCACGCCTGTGATATGTCCATCAGCATCGGTAGTCGTCTCAATGCTACCGCCAGTGGTATAGTCAACATATGGCTTACCTATGTTGATCAGGTTCCAATGCGATGCACCTACATAGCTACCCTTGTACTTCAAGGCACTCTGTCCCAGCACAACACCTATCGAGTGCTTGCCAAACTCCTTATCGTAGGTCAGGGTGTTCTCCACCTGCCACTGTGTGGCATTGGCCTTCTCGGATGAAGCCTGCGTATGGTCGGAGTTGTTGTTACCCGAGAGGTAGTACTTCGTAACCGTTGCAGCATCGCTGCCCCAGAACGACTGCTCTGCGCTCCATGTAAAATGATACTTCAGGTTATCCCACAGCTGCAGGTCAATCGCGAACTTAGGCATGAACTTATGACTCCAGCCCTTGCTGGGGTTGCCCTGCATCATGGCGATGGGGTTATTCTGCTCCTGATAGCTACCCACATAGTTCGGAATCGTATAAGGATCACCGTTAGCATCGCGGTACAGATCATACGCGCTATAACGGTCAATCATATCCTGAGCCACATCACCCGTGAGCGTTACTGGCAGCAATGGAGCCAGATAAAGGGCAGAACCCAGAGGCGAGCCCCATGTAGAGTTGGTATCGATGCCAGTACTATGCGTACGCATATAACTGAGGTTGGCGCTGATATCAAGTTTGTTCAGGAACGAACGTTCCTTAGAGTCGTCAAAGATATTGAACTGGTTGTTTGAACGTAGTGTCAGACGATCATAGTTCGAGCGGCCATAGTTTCCACCCACAATACCATCCTGAGTGTAATAACCCATAGAAAGGTAATAGTTAACCTTCTCGGATGCACCGCTGACAGACACGTCGTGTTGTACGACAGGGGCATTATCGTTAAACAACAGTTCCTGCCAGTCTGTACCGAAGCCTACGATCTTATTACCATTGGCATCGATCAGGTTGTAAGGGTCGGCATACAGGGGTTTCTGTCCTCCGTTCACATACTTCTCGTTCTGCAGGATGGCATAGTCGGTAGCGCTGGTCACATCACGGTGCTTCCATGCGCTCTGGCATCCGTAGCTGAAGTTATAGTTAATCTGGGTTTTACCTATCTTACCCTTCTTGGTGGTAACCAGAATAACACCGTTGGCGGCACGGGCTCCATAGATAGCGCCCGAGGCTGCATCCTTCAACACCTCGATACTCTCGATATCGTTGGGGTTTACGCTCTCAAGACCATACTGGTCGGCAGGCATACCATCAATGATATAAAGTGGGTTGGTGTCGTTGATTGTACCGGTACCACGCACACGTATCATCGACTGCGATCCAGGCTGACCATTGGCCGACGTGACGTTCACACCTGCTGCCAAGCCCTTCAGGGCATCATCGGCGCGCAGACGGGTCTTTCCTTCAAGGTCCTCTGAGCTAACCTTGGCGATAGAGGCGGTAACCACACTCTTCTTCTGCACACCGTAGCCGATGACGACCACATCTTGCAGTGTCTGTGCATCTTCCTTCATCGTGATGCGCATGTGACTGCTGGCCTTCACCTCTTGAGTGGTGTAGCCGATATAAGTAATAATAATAGGTGTACCCTCGTTGACCTTCAACGTGAACTGACCATCAAGATTGGTGATGGCACCGTTCTGAGGATTACCTTTTTCGACAACAGAGGCTCCGATTACGGGCTCTCCGCTCTCGTCGATCACAGTTCCCAGAATTCCCTGGGCAAAAGATGTCATCGACACCAGGAGTGCCAACAACATCATCATGAACCTGCTTTTTTTCATACTTTGTCTGATTATTGTTAATATTTAAGTTAGAATGTAGCCATCAGTTTTTCTCTTCCTCGACATGGGGGCCGGTCATTTTCAGGTATGTTATGAAGGCCTATCTCGTCTTGTAGCTTTCCGAATGCAAATTTATATAAAAAAGAGACTCTACTCATGAGCATGAATCAGAAAAGTGGATTCGCACGCCACACAAGAAAGACTAAGACGTTTATAATCAGACATATAAAAAGTCCACCCTTTCAAAAAAGAGTGGACGTAATATAGAGGTGTATAAACTACATTAATGATGCATTCTTTACAAATGCATGGTTTCAGACTTTATTCTCATCACGATGTACCACCAGTCCGAAGCCGAAGAGTCCTACAATGACATAACAAACCAGAGGGATGATAAAAGGGATGACGAGGTTCGTCGCATCGGCAATGATACCCACAAGCAGGAAACCACAACCGCCCACAGGGGTCATCATCAGAATCGACGAGGCACTCTTCGTCAGACTGCCTAAGTCGCGGATGGCAAGAGAGAAGATAGTGGGGAACATCACCGCCTCGAAAAGATAGATACCCAACAGGCCGATCATCGAGTACATACCGAAGTTCATGAGCACCAGCATGGTGCTGGCTACACAACCACAGGCACAGATCAGGAGCATGGTCTCGGCCGGGAGGCGACGCATAATCAGACTACCGCCAAAACGTCCCACCATGAAAAAGGCCAGAGCACCGGTCAGCACCATGGAGGCCGTACGATCGTCCATCCATCCCTGTCCGGTGACATAGTTAATGAAATAACTGTTGATGGATATCTCCGCTACCTCATAAGCGAGTAGTGCTATCAGACCATAGACGAAATAACGCTGCTTCCAGATTCGCAATAACGGCTCACGTCCATACTTTGCCTTCTCCTCCAGTCCGTCGTCATGCCGGATCTCCGGCAGGTTCACCCTTGAGAAGAGTAGTGCGATCACCAACACCACCATCCCGAGGATCACATATGGCAAGGCCACACTCCCCTGTCCGTTGCTACCAAACAGGAACTGTCCCACGGCAAACGTGGCGAAGAGGCAACCCAGTCCGTTGAACGACTGTGAGAGGTTCAAGCGACTGGAAGCCGTCTCCTTGGCACCCAGTTCTGTCACATAGGGGTTGGCTGCAGTCTCCAGAAAGACCAGCCCACAGCTGATGATGAAGAGGGCAAAGAGATAGGCATAGAGTGTACCTGCCTCGGTACAGGGTACAAAAAGCAGCGACCCGATAGCGAATAGTAACAGTCCGAAGACGACACCACGGCGATAGCCGAAACGGTTGATGAACAGACCGGCAGGTATTGCCATCAGGAAATAGCCCATGTAGGTTGTCACCTGTATCAGCGACGACTCGGTGATGGAGATATGCAACTGGTTCTGGAAGTGCTTGTTGAGCACATCAAGGATAGCTCTTGCAAACCCCCAGAGGAAGAAAAGGGTGGTAATCAGGATGAACGGTACCAGATAATTGATGCCGTTCTGACGGAACAATCCGTTTTTTTCGTCTCTCATGCTGCAAAGGTACGAAAAGTCGAGAGCAAAACAAAGAAACTTGTTTCTTTTTTACCGAGACGAAGTATCTTTGCGCTTTCTAAGCGCAAAGATACAAAACATAACAACAATCTTTATTTCACGATCTCTCCGTCGAACAGACGGATGACACGATGAGCAAATGAAGCATCGTGTTCAGAGTGAGTCACCATGATGACGGTCGTACCCTCACGGTTCAACTCCGTCAACATACTCATCACCTCGGCACCGTTCTTCGAGTCGAGATTACCCGTCGGCTCGTCGGCAAGGATCATTCTCGGATTGAAGACAACGGCACGGGCGATGGCCACGCGCTGCTGCTGACCACCTGAGAGCTGATGAGGGAAATGTCCGGCACGATGAGCAATATTCATCCGGGTCATGATGTCCTTGACCCGCTGTTTACGTTCTGCCTTCGGTACGCCCAGGTAGGTCAATGGCAGTTCGATGTTCTCTGCCACGTTGAGCTCGTCGATCAGGTTAAACGACTGGAACACAAACCCGATCTCGCCCTTGCGCACTTCCGTGCGTTCCTTTTCTTTGAGGCCTGCCACCTCACGGTCGCCGATGAAATACTTGCCACTGGTGGGGTTGTCAAGCAGACCAAGGATGTTCATCAATGTCGACTTGCCGCAACCGGAAGGTCCCATCACGGCCACGAACTCGCCGTCGTTCACCTCAAACGACACATTGTTTAAAGCAATCGTCTCCACCTCCTCTGTGCGGAACGACTTACACAGGTTTTCTACTTTAATCATAACTATTATTTCTTTATTATTTTATTCTGTTTTCAGATAATCTACAGGGTTACTATTGGCAATCTTATAACAATTGGCTACGACCACGATCACAATTACGATCAAGAGAACGAGGATACATAGCAAGAAATAGATCGGATTCAGCGACACTCTCTCAGAGAACGTCTGTAACCATTCTTTAGCAATATAATAAGCGATTACCGCTCCCATGACGAGTGCCGGTAGTGCCACCACCGTCACGTCCTTGATGAACATCCGTAGGACGTTGGTCAACGTGGCGCCGTTCACCTTACGGATAGCGATCTCCTTACGTCGGCGATTGACCTCGTCGATGACATAACCGATAAGTCCAATCAGCGAGATTAACAGAATCATCAAGCCACAGATCATCACGCCCTTACGGAAGTGGTTCTGAACAGTATACTGTTCCCACACATAGAAGCTATAGGCCGTCACGTCAACCTCATGATTCGGGTAGAGTTCCTCCAGACGATGTTTCACCGTCTCGATGTTCTCAGGTGTCAGCTTGTGGAATTTGACCATCTGATGCGTTGCTCCATTGCTTGAATAGAAGAGCACGCTTGGGCGCTGATCGGTATACATCAGCGAACCAATACGATAGTTTCTATACACACCACAGATCGTGTGGAAGACATCGCCACTGGTTAGTACATTGTCGTTGGCCAATGCCGCAGGACTCATGTTATGCTCCGTTATAGAGATCCGCTTGCCAACGATACTACCCGTCCAACCAACAGTTTTCTTCATTTTTTCTACAAAGCGCTCATCGACCATCACCTCGTGGAGAGAGTCGCTATGTGCCGTGAAGCCACGACCTTCTACGATGGGGATGTTCATCAACTGGAAATAATTGTCGGTGACTTCGTACTGATCGGCCACGTTGAAGAGTTCCTGGGCTTCACCAGGCAGATATATGTTATTGCCACTGGCTCCATGGATAGGCAAGCTATGAGCCGACGAGACCATCTCTACCTCAGGCATCTTACGGAGTTCGGTCTCTGCTCTCTTACGTGCGGCTCTATCAACACCATTGACTGTTACCACGGCCAGATTCTCGTAGTCGTAACCGGGATGATCGTTTACCATCATCTGATACTGACGATGCACCACCATCAGCAGACAGAACAACAGACCAACTGCTAGGAACTCGAAAGCCAACAGACCAAGTTTCCAACGATGCTTCGCCTCACTCACCCCACGGAAGGCTGCCGTCACGGGAATCCGTGCATAAAGCCAACCCGGTAGCACGCCACCAACGAGGATCACCACAAGAACCATCAGTCCCAACAGCCATGCACCACGGTTGAATATCAGTACCTTAAGCGGCGCTGAGATCAACTCCTCAACCGTACCCTTACAGAGAAAAAGTAATAAGGCAGCTACACCAATGCCAAGTACCACATGGACTATAGCCTCTGTCAACACAATCGCGTGGACGTTCTTCGGGGTTGCACCATAGCACTTCCTGACAGCCATTTCACGGAAGCGTCCGACCATATTACCAATCACGATGAGCAGGTAGTTCATCACCGTTGAGAACAGAAGGATGACCGCCAATAGCGACATGATCCAGCACATACGCTTCACAATATCCGATTGACGATAGGCATCCGAGATCTGGGTAAAACTGAAATCCATATCTACGCCCGCCTTCTTTGCTTCGGCAAACTCTCCATGAGCATCTTTCATCTTCTGTATATTCGGCTTCAGATCCTCGGGCTTCACACCTGACTGCAAACGAACATAGGAATGAAAACGGTCTGCTCCAATCCACATATTGCTAAAATCCCTACTGGCCTTGAAGGTATCAAAAGCAAGTATCACGTCTATCCCATGGAAGGACGAGCCGTAGGGGAAGTCCTCATAGACCCCGCCTATCGTCAGGTAATCCTCCTTTTTATTCTTATTGGTCAGATGCTTGCCAACAACATTTCCACCGCCTATCTTCTCGGCAAACGAGCGACTGACGACGCAATGCATTGGAGTGTCAAGCGACTTCTTGAGATCGCCATGCACAACACGATTGCCAAACACGTCAAAGAAGCCAGGATCTGCAATCGGGATGGTGAGCTTAAACTCTTTCTCATCATCGGTTATGAAGTACATGTCGTAGATTGCATCACCTATCTTTGTGGCAGCCTCGATCTGAGGACAGTTATCTTTCAATCCTTTGGCGATAGCGCCCGAGGTCTGGGGATACTCCTTATACTCCCCGTCATGAACAATCATCTCATTAACGAGGTATGTCCTCTCATGATTCGGGAACCATGTATCATACGTCTGTTCGTAATACACCTCGGCTATTATCACGGCACCCATCGCCATGCCGGCACCAAGACAAAGGATTTTCACGATGTTGTGCCGTCCCTTACGAGGGATATTCAGCACGGCCATTTTTAAATTCTGTAATAGTTTCATCTTTATCGTTACGTTTCTTTTCTTAACACTCTATCAAACGCCGTGCCAGAAACGTAACACACTGATAATCAACATGCGGTATAATTGACAGGCCAAAAACATGTCCAGAAATTAGACACTTGCTGTCTAACTTCTGGACAAAAAAACATAAAGCCATCAGAACTGATAGCCGAGAGAGAGTCCTACTGTAAAATTCTTGGGATGACGACCAAACATCAATGAGGTCAGGACATTGGCGACAGGATTTCCCATAAAGCCAGACCTACAGAGTGGTGTAAGACCATAAAAGAGATTCACACCTACTATAACATGGTTGAGCGTCAGATCGATGCCCTCTGCAACCCCCACATCCCAACGATTAAGTTTCGGATAGTCCACATGACGTTTCTCCTTATCGTAGGCATTACCATAGAAGTCGCATGACTTACTGAAGTGGTTCGCCTTGAAGGTCTCCTTGGCATCTGTGTTCATGACCTCCATGGTAGTCTTCGCATTCAAGCCGTACGCCACATAAGGTCCAAACTTAAATGTGACAAAACACTCCTTTCCTATACGCAAGCGGACCGCCAACGGCACAGGAAGTTCCAGATAATGTAACCGGGTACTATATTTTGCTTCCAGAATCTGTTCGCTACCATAATAGCCATCAAATGTCCACCCCTTCTGTGAGAACAGAAGAGAGGGTTGGATACGTAAGACGCCATCTTCTCTCAAAGCGATATCAGCCGTACCTCCGAGATGATATCCAAACTGGGTATCGATATTGGTCACGCCACCAATGATGGTGGCACAGTCACCTCCGCCCCTCACCTGCCAGTTAACATCCTGGGCTTTCACCACAAGGCCAACACACACCAACACCAGTCCCAACAGACCAACTCTCAATTTATTCATAATGCCTTTATTAACTACTTTTCTTACTAGAACCAAGCATGACAGGATTTCTTGCAAGATTATCCGTTAATTATCCTTAACTCCCCATGCCTCGCTCTCATCAGCCGAGCACTGACAGGAGTAAAAACCCTCGCATAGAATTAGTCGTTTTGCAAGATACCAGTATCTGTATCACGATGGTTCATCGTACGCTGGATATCCCGGTACTTACGACCAGACGAGATGGTCCATGAGAGGTTAAAGGTGATCATATTACCAAAGTCGCGGTTATGCATCGTTATCTCTTTCCGGATATAGCGATTGAACACTTCGGTCTTGTTGGAGAGTGGGCGCTTACAGAAGGGATGCTGGACATAAAGTGAGAGCGTAAGTTGACTGAGGCGGTATGAGGCTGTAAAATACCACGCGGGCGCTTGATGTCCCCGATGCTCCCCTTCCATGAAGTTCCACCCATTATCCACATCGGCCGTCAATGTCCACTGGCCCAAATAGGCCTCAAGACCGGCACCGCCGTTGAAGGTGGTATAGGTATGGCAATAGTCGTCGGTGAAGTTGAAGAAACGATAGAGTCCTCCATAGATAGTAGCAGAAAGGATTTCCGGCACCACATCCCAACGGTTATAATCCTGGATGAAAAAGAAACTGCATGAGTTGTCTGCGTTTGTCTGCGTCTGATAGAAATGACCATCCCGACGGGTATATCGTTCCATATTACAGTTGGCATTCAGACGATAATAGCCCTGCAGTTCCGTTGTCAGACGCGGTGTCGAATAAGTCAGACGCAGATCATGGGCCATCACACGATTCGGGCGGATGTCTGGATTGCCGACAAGTGTCTCCAAGGCATTCTGTTTGATGCTCACATCGCTCACAAGGGCTATCTGTGAGACATGCTGTGACATCACGAAGTCATATTTTACCTTGAGACCACTCATCAATGGATAGGCCACAGTAAGTTTCGGCCGGAACAACCAGAAACGTTGGTCGTTCGTGCCCTGCCGGTAATAACGGGTGCTCGCGCCAAGGCCTGCCATATAACCGAGTTTACCAAGATGACCTTTCAACTGACCGAAGAGATAGATACCTGAAGAACGCATATCGTTCAAGGCTTCGGTATCACCTACATACCGGTTGTGGACATTTTTTTGCTCGTACTGTATACCCGCAGAAAGAGTGAAGGGCTTCAAGCGGTTCTCGTAAATAGCCTCGCCCCAAAGACTATAAGTCTGTCCCTGTACCGTATAGTGGTAATCGCCGCCCTCGTTTCTCTCGGCATATTGATCACTATCAATATAGGTGCCTACGACATTGGCTGTTAACGACTGTTGATGGGCAAAGTCACGGTGAAGATAGAGATCAAGCACAGGAGAGGTAGTACACGAAGATGAATGTTCATCGTAAATACCATTTCCTGTCTGCATACGGCTATAGTCTCTATGGGGACTGATGTCTCGTTGAAGACTGAGTTTCGTTTGGAACACATAATCGGAGTCGCTCAGGTTGTAATTCAACTGGGTTTGATGACGCAAGCTCTTGTTCTGCCCCGCCAGCTGCTGGCGATGAATCTGTCGACATTCTCCCGACTCCAGTTCATAGGTCGCTAGCTCTTTATACTTTATCCCTTTGAAATTCTGATATTTCAATGAATAGCTGGCTCCAAGCTCGCTTTTGCCGCTGTTCACCTTTCCATAGACGTTCTCATTGCCATTCACCGTGGTAAGCGTATTCGTCAGGTCGGAACCTACCACATAGCCACTAACAGGTTTCTTCACAATGAAGTTCACCACACAGGCGATACCCTCTCCATAACGCACTCCGGGATTATCTAGATACTCAACACGCTCCACCGTCCTCACATCAAGCGACAGCAAGTCTTCCTGTGACGCAATCATATCATTGATACGCACCTGAACAGATCCTGTATTATTTAATGCCGTGATGGTATGCATCGTCGGGTCGATACGGAGATGGGACAATGCGAGCTTCGACAGCAGAGAATAACCATTGGTCGATCCCGCAATCTGTTGACGCGTAGGATAGAACCATTGGCCGTCCGTACGCTGTACCATCCGGGCACCCTGCACGGTCACCTCTTTCAACTCAATTTCTTTCGCTTTTTCCTCATTCTGTGCCGTGATGGTCAGTACGACCGTCAACAGAGGTAAAAAAAGTAATCTCTTCATATGCTTCACTGTTTTTTCCAGCAAAGGTATGAAGAGATTGTCTCTTAAGGGAAGAATCTGTCTGACATTTGTCTGACATTTACATGACAATCCAGCAACTATCTGACTTTCAATTCATAGGCACGTCCCCTTTCGGCCTCGATCTTCAGGTCTGAATGCTGTTCGAGGACGGGTTTAAGACGACGTACAAGGGTGTAGAGCGTCTCACTGGCATCCTCCTTCTTCGGCCAAAGGGTATCACAGATCTCCGTCTTCGAGAGCGTATGACCAGGAGCACGGAAGAAGAGTTCCATCAACTGCTGCTGCATCGGCGTCAGTCTGATACGCTCACCTACTTGGTTGAGGAAATGTCCGTCAGTCTCAGAATAAGTGATTCCGCCATAGCAGACTATAGGTTGAGACTGTATGGAGACCGGTTGTCTGCGATACAGACAGAACATACCCCATAGCAATGTCAACGTCCACAGCACCGTCGTCGGTCTCTGCTCCGATATAGAGAAGATGGTTGCCACCGAGCATCGGGCCTTCGGACAAAACCCCTTCTGACAGGTATCCACAGCCAACAGGGCCTTACCTCGCAGTTGTGAAATCTGCAAGTAACTATTGAACACCTGAATTGTGTCGCTACTGATAACATCGCTCCCCTGCGCTGCCAATGTCTTAGTCAGCGCCGTTTTCATATCATTCTCTACCAGACGCTCCGTCGCCCGATAACTACTGAAACTCGTCAACCCTGTCACCACGATCAGGGCAAAGAGAATAATTACTGCATGCTTCTGTGTCATCCTTTTATATCATAGATATGATGAATCATCGTTTCCTTGGTCTACCTTATACCTGTTCGATCCGCCAGAGGCCTTGCTCTTGCAATATATTCTTTAGCAAATACGTGGCGTTCTGATTGCGGGCAACCCCTTCGGTAATATGATAGGTATAGGTAATCTCATCGGAGAGCTGGATCTCAAAACAGAAGTTGTGGAAGCGCCCAGACTGACAGTCGGCCATCCGTGACAGTTCAAGGTCATGGGTAGCAACGATGCCTGTGACGGGGAGATCTGAGATTGACTGGAGGAACAGACGTGATCCGTTAAGTTTGTCAAGTGAGTTTGTACCTTTAAGGATCTCATCGAGGATGATAAGAGTATGATGATTCTGTTTACAATACCTTATCAGTTGCTGCAAACGTATCAACTCAGCATTGAAATAGGAGATGCCATGTGTCAGGTCGTCTGTCGTTCGCATGCTACTGAACAACGAGAATACCGACACCCTCAGCTGTTTAGCAAACACGGGCATTCCACATACAGCAAGGATATAGTTCACACCGATCGTGCGGAGGAAGGTACTTTTCCCCGCCATATTCGCACCTGTGATGATATAGTAATGACCATCACTCAGGTTAAAGTCGTTCGCAACAGCCTGACCACCGAGGAACGGATGCGAAATACTCTCTGCTTCATAAATCACCTTGTCAGATTCTACAATCTCTGCATCTATTGCCGATGGTTCGTTGTAACGAAATGTCGCCATAGACACCAAAGCATCGAAATGACTCACGGCACTAATCCAATCTTCTATCCGGAAAAGATCATGCTCCCGCCAACGAAGGAAGCGCCGTACCAGAAAATAGTCGGAACAAGCAAAGGCATCAGTCAGGAAGAGTCCCAGTTGGTTGCCTCGTCGATCCAGTCCGTCAAGGATACTTTGTAACTCCGCAAATGAGGTCAGCGCTCCATGCCCTTCTCCTCTCAACTCAGCAACAATATCCTTGTTCACCTTACTCTTTAGGTCGGAGTGGACAATGAGCAAGATCAGTGCGATATACTTGCTCAACTGTTGATGGATCTTGTTGACTGCCTTATCGGCCTCTCTCAACGTCCGAACATGAAGGACATAGACGATACAGAACTGAGCCACCATCCAGATAATCGGGATTTTTGCAGCAATGGTTCCAAGACCAGCCAATACGATGGACAGAAGGAGTCCTGCAATAGCCACGCATACAACCAGCCATGAGATTAACGACTGGGGCCATCTAGGCAGGCGCACCTTCCCTATCCCCTGCAGGGCTTTCAACACCTCGTCTGTGTTGATAACCGACTGCTGACCGTACGACAAGAAACGGGTACGCAAAGGTTCTGCCTCCGCCAACTCACGGATAGCCTCCCGTTTGTCTGATATCTGTTGACAAGACCAGTCATCCTGTTCATTCTTGAATTCACTAGCCAACCAGTCGCTACCCCCTGTCGTGATTGTGCGGTTAACGCGGTTGAATAACGAGTCACGCCCGAAAACATCCAGATCGAACGAATATGGATGCTGAGGATCAACATAGTCCTCTCCATCACCAAACACACTGAAATTCTTATCCAGATAAGCGAGTTCTTTCTGATAGACCCGATGGGTATTCTCCAATCTCTCCGTTCGGTCACTATTTCTTACATCCTGCCTGCGGATTACGATATACGCCATCAGCATCAGCACTGCCAGATACAAACAGGTGTACCCCGTATCTGTAGAGAGATATGCCACGACCGACACTATTATCAAGGCAAACGACACCAGTTCTGCGATGACGAATGTCGTGTTCCTTTTCCTAAGTCTCCGTATCTCTACAGCCAGATTCTCCGCCTGTTGCTGGTAGAACTGCTTTCTTTGCTCTTTGTCCATATTACAGACAAAGGTAATTATTTCCTCCGAAACATCTGCCCGGCATTAGGATAAGATACCGTTCTTTAACAATCTATTGCAGTTTGAGGATCTCGTTGTCCTTGTAAGCCTCGTAACCGCTGACAATCACCTTTTCACCAGGCTCCAGACCTTCGAGTACCTCATAGTACTGCGGGTTCTGTCGACCGATACGGATATTGCGACGGTAGGCACGCTCACCACTCCTGTCAAGCACGAAAATCCACTGTCCGCCTGTGACGCTATAAAAGGTTCCTTTGGGAATTATAAGGGCTTTCTTCGAGGCACCAAGCTGCAGGTCGACATAGTAGGTCTGCCCCGTACGGATATTCTTCGGGCGTTCACCATCAAAGACGAAGTCAACCTTAAAGTGTCCTTCACGCACCTCTGGGTATACTTTACGAACTTTCAGAGTATAACGCTTACCCTGTTGTTCGAAGGTGGCAGTGAGTCCTTGATGCACGCGGTCGATATAATGCTCGTCGACTTTCGCCTGCACTTTATAGTCAGAGAGATCGTTAACAACACCTATTTTCTGTCCTGGCTGAATATTCTGACCAAGCTCCACATCAAGCAAGCCCACCTCACCCGAGATCTGAGAGCGGATATTCAGATGCTCCTTACGCTCCCGAACCAACAACACATTCTTACGCATGGCATCAAGATTGTCCTGCATCTGATCCACCTGCGCTTTGCGGAACTTGTCGTCCTCAGCCAGTCGTCGGGTAATCAACTGGTGTTTCTTCTGCGAGAGCTCATAGTCCTCTTGTGATTTCAGATAGTCTTCCTTGGCCGTCAGCCGTTCGTCATACAACCGCTTTTGTTGATTATACTCACGTTGTTTGCGCTGCATATCCATCTCCAAGGAGAGTTTCTCATTCTGATTGTTCAACCGGTCCTGTTCCATCGAAATCTGTGTATTACGGAGCATATTCTGTTTCTCAGCCAACTCGCTCTCCGCCTGTAAGATCTGTAGGTCGAGGTTGGAGTTAGACAGACGCACAAGGATATCACCCTTATTCACATGAGCCCCCTCTTCCACGACACGCTCCGTCACGATGCCTCCCTCTTCAGGAGACAACTGTACGACCTGAATCGGCGCCACCTGTCCGTCAAGCGATACATAATCGTTAAACTGTTCGTTCTTCACCTCACCAATGCCTAGTCCGCGGCGATCAACTTTCAGCACCGAAGTATAGTTGCTGATGCCGAGCCATGCCAATAGAATCACGAACACCATTCCGCCAATGGCATAAGGCCCATACTTCTTGATGTAGAATCGTCTGTTTTTCTCAATAATCTTATCCATATCTGTTATTCTTTATATTCCTTCACCTTTATAATAGTTCACAAGTTTACGTTTGATAATATACATCATCTGCATCTGGAGCAGACGGATGCGGGAGTCGAGCAACGTATTCGACGAGGTACGTAGTTCAAAGGTTGAGAGCATACCTTCCTCGTACTTGCGATAGGAGAGATGATAGGCGAGAGAGTCGCTTTCAACCTTACGTGCCATCTTCTCCACCTCCTTCGCATATCCCTCACAATCGAGTACAGCCTGAGTGATATCATCGTGGAGCTGACGCATCGTCTCTTCACGTTCAAGCTGAGCAAGTTCAATATTCCGCTTCGCTTTACGCACATTCTTATATCGTGAGAACTCGAAAAGCGGCAATGATAGGGATGCCGCTAACCCCTCACCAACGTTATCCCAGAACTGCGTATGAAAGGGCGGGGCGGAGCCTCCACCAGAGATATTACGGAAATAGCCGGTGGAGACAGATGCCTGAAGGGAAAGAGATGGCAACAACCGCCCTTTTGCAATTATATGATCGAATTCAGCCTTGCGGACATTCATCTGAGCCGACACAGCTTTCGGGTTGTTCTGCAAGGCATAGGTATAAATATCATCAGAGATGCGAGGAACCTCTACTTCCCCAGAAGGGTGATACGACACCGCCAGACTGTCGTCCACAGGATAATTCATCACACTCTTCAAGGCAAGCATTGCGGTCTGGAATTGGTTCCGGCTATGTGTCAGGTTATAGTCATCCTCTGCCACCTGCGACTCAACCAATGCCACATCGGGCAGACTCTTGATGCCCAACTCCTCCATACGTTTCGTCTTCATCAGCAGACGGGTGCTCTCATCGTACTTCTCGCTGGCCAACTCCACACATCGCTGTGCATAGACGACATCCACGAATTTCTGCATCACCTCGATGGCTTTATCGTCACTCGCCTGCTGCAACTGAGTCTGTCCTTGTCGGCGAAGCAGTTTCGCCTGCCGGAATCGGTTAATAGTCTGTCCGCCGTCGAACACAGTAAGAGTGGCATAAAGACTATAGTAATTATTAAATGTGGTATAGTTATTGTAAATATTCGTTTCCGGATCGATATTACGCCCCCAGGAATACTGTCCGTTCACGTTACCCGTCACAGAGGGAAGGAAGTCACTCAACACGGTCTGCACTTCGGTTTTGGCAATTTTTTCCTCCATGACCTTCCGCCGTACATTGGTAGAATGAACGATGGCATAGCGGATACAATCATCCATCGTCCAACTCTTCTCACTTGACTCTGTCTGGGCATGACCCGATGCGATCATGGTCATCATAACAGACAAAACGATTATCTTTTTTCTCATATTGTTTCTTTTCTGTTTATACTATCAAAAGCCATGCCAAACAAGACGCTACACTGATATTCAGGCATTTACAAAATTCCGTCATCTTTTTGATGTCCAATAATTGGACACGTGCCGTCTAAATTCTGGACATCGTGAAAGAAAATACGCCCTTAGTCTCCCTTTATTCGTAAAATCTTCGTAACTTTGCGACATCAGTTGCAAACTATCATGATTTAATGGAACAGATAAACCAATATATCAAACAGTTTCCCGAGCTGATGAAAGGGAAGAAGATACTATATGTCCATGGTTTCGGAAGCAGTGGACAGTCTGGGACTGTCGACCGTATCCGTGAGGTTCTGCCCCATGCGATGGTCATCGCGCCTGACCTGCCGATCCGTCCACAGGAAGCAATAGACTTGCTACGTCGTATCTGCACCACCGAACAGCCAGACCTCATCATCGGCACCTCCATGGGCGGCATGTATACGGAGATGCTCTACGGCTACGACCGCATCCTTGTAAACCCCGCCCTGCAGATGGGTGACACGATGAAAGACCATGGAATGATCGGAGCACAACATTTCTCCAATCCCAGACAGGATGGAGTGCAGGATTTCATCGTCACTAAGGCTCTGGTAAAAGAATATAAAGAGATGACCGAACATTGTTTCGAGGGAATCACCCCCGAGGAACAGAGACATGTCTGGGGCCTCTTTGGCGACGAGGACACCACGGTGAACACTTATGACTTGTTCCACGCGCACTACAACACAGCCATCCGATTCCACGGAGAGCATCGTATGAACGACAACTCGTTCATGCATGCCGTCATACCTGTGATTCGTTGGATAGACGACCAACAGGAAGGACGTGAACGTCCGATTGTCTACATTGACGTGAACACGCTCATCGAGAAATGGCAAGGCGTTGGCGAGCCGATATCGAGAATGAAACCACAAAGTTCATCGCAGAAAGCTGTCCGACTGCTACTTGAGAACTACCAGTTGTTCTTTGTGTCTCCAGCCCCAGTAGAATCTCCCTACTATACTGAGATCAACCAATGGCTTTACCAATATATTAATGTACCAGCATATGGACATACCGTTTTTACCAATCAGAAGCATCTGCTCTACGGCGACTACCTGATAGATGCGGAAAAGACTGAAGGTATGGCGACACTGATCCAGTTCGGTTCAGACACATTCAAGACTTGGGATCATATTATTGACTTTTTTACCAGACTTAAAGGACAATGAAGAAGAAAGGAACATTACTCATCGTCGATGATAACCGTAACATCCTTACCACTGTTAAAATGCTGCTTGAAGATACCTTCCAAAACATCTTCATGCTGGCCAACCCTAATGCGATACCCGCAACACTCAGAGAGAAGCATCCCGACGTAGTACTACTCGACATGAATTTCCGTAGCGGCATCAACACAGGTAATGAAGGACTCTACTGGCTCCGTGAGATCAAGAAATTACAACCCGACACGCAGGTGGTCCTTTTCACGGCCTATGCAGACATCGAACTCGCCGTAAACGGACTGAAGGAAGGAGCCGCAGATTTCATTGTCAAGCCTTTCGATAATGCCAAGATGATACAAACACTTAGCGACGCTTATGCCAAGACCGCTCACACCCCACAGATCTCAGTCGTCAAGCATCAGAGTCAGATGTACTGGGGCGAGAGCGAAACGATGCAACAACTCCGTATCATGGTTGAGAAAGTCGCCATCACTGATGCGAATATCCTCATCACCGGCGAAAATGGAACAGGTAAGGAGATGTTGGCCAACGAGATCCATAGACTCTCTGCGCGTAATGGTGGACCGATGATGCCAATCGACATGGGTGCCATTACGGAGACCTTGTTTGAAGGTGAGTTGTTCGGACATATGAAGGGGGCCTATACCGACGCACATACTGATCAGCCAGGTAAATTTGAGCAGGCAGAGGGCGGCACGCTCTTCCTCGATGAGATAGGAAACCTCTCGTATGCCTTACAGGCCAAACTGCTGACCACCATCCAACGCCGCACCGTCGTGCGCCTTGGTAGCACGAAAGAGATTCCCATCAACGTACGTCTTATATGCGCCACCAACCGTGACCTACCGGAGATGGTACGTCAACAACAATTCCGCGAGGATCTGCTCTACCGAATCAACACTATCCACTTAAGACTTCCTGCCCTACGGGAACGTCGAAAAGATATCGTTCCTTTAGCAAAGTTGTTTCTCCAGAAATATGCTGAGCAATATAATAAGAACGACATCTCTTTTGATAAGGATGCAGAGGAGAAGTTGACTAATCACTATTGGTCGGGAAATATCCGTGAGCTTCAGCATACTATTGAGAAGACGGTCATTCTCTGTGACCACCCCGTCATTGCATCTGCCGACATCGAACTGATCGGACCATCCGAGAAAGTCGGACTATCAGGGGAGGGTGTTCCTCAGACCCTCGAGGAGATGGAACGCGAGCAGATAGCCCGAGCTATCCGCGAATGCGAAGGCAACCTCTCCTTCGTTGCCAACCGGCTGGGCATCTCCCGACAGACACTTTACAACAAGATTAAACGATACGGCCTATGATCATCACGATTGTCCTCGCCGTCCTGTGTCTGATCCTTGTCATCATGCTGCGCCATGAACGACAGCAAAGTACCAAGAAGACGAACTTCCTTCTTGACGCGATTTCAGCGGGCGACTATTCCTTTAAATTCTTGGAGAAACAACGAATAGGCGACTCCATATTAAGACTAGGCGGATCTTCCTCTCGTGAGATCGGCATGAATGCAGCCCTCAACCGCATTACTCGAATCATGCAAGATGCACGAACCGAGGCACTAGAACGTGAAAAGTATTATGAACTGATTATCAATCAGGTGAACACGGGCATCATTGTTGTCGACGAGAAAGGGAATATCCTTCAGAGCAACCACGAGGCACTGCGCTTATTAGGGATGGAGATCCTGACGCACACCAAACAACTCTCCCGTATCGGAGAACAGATAGAGAAAGTTATCAGCACCATCCAACCAGGTGAGAAGTCTCATGCCACGTTCCTTAACGAGCGCGGGAATGTAGAACTGAGCATCCGTGCCTCTTCTGCCACCATCAAAGGGAAACAAGTGCGTATCATCGCCCTCAACGACATCAACTCAGAGATGGACGACAATCAGATGGAGTCATGGAACAAACTCATCCGAGTACTCACCCATGAGATTATGAACACCGTCACACCAATCACCAGCCTCAGCGAGACACTACTTGGAAAAATCGCAGATGGCGAGGTAAAAGACGGATTAGAGGTCATCCACACCACTAGTGCCGGTCTGACGGCCTTCGTGGAGAACTACAGACGACTCACCCATATCCCGACTCCACAGCCAAGCCTATTCTATGTCAAACAATTCGCAGAACGGATGCGGCACATTGCTCAGGAACAGACTGGCGCTCAGAATATCGACATTTCCATCGACACCGAGCCACTGGACCTACTGGTCTATGCAGACGAGGGGCTCATCGGCCATGTGGTCACCAATTTATTCAAGAATGCCATCCAAGCCATCACCACCTCGGGCGAAGGATCTCATATCTGGCTTCATGCTTACAGCAACCAAGACGATGCTGTTGTTATCGACATCGCCAACGACGGCCCACTGATACCACAGGATGTTGCCGAACATATCTTCGTACCTTTCTTCACTACTAAGGAAAAAGGATCTGGTATAGGCCTCAGCATCTCCCGTCAGATTATGAAACTGAGCGGCGGCACGCTGACACTCAAGAGTGATAGTACGCACCGCCGCACAACCTTCTCACTTACATTCCTATAAGACGATTGGTTCGTAGGGCAGGCCGAACACATCGGCTACAGCCTTATAGGTAACCTTTCCGTTCACTACGTTTAGTCCTTTTGCCAATGCCGAATCATCCTTGCAGGCCTGTCGCCAACCTTTGTCGGCAAGAGCGAGCGCGTAACGCAACGTAGCATTCGTCAGAGCCAATGTCGAGGTATGAGACACTGCGCCAGGGATGTTTGCCACGCAATAGTGCACAATACCCTCCTCCACATAGACAGGATCGCTGTGGGTTGTTGGACGGGAACTCTCGAAACAACCGCCCTGGTCGATGGCCACATCGACAAGCACCGTTCCCGGTTCCATCAGTCGGAGCATATCCCTTGTTATCAGATGCGGGGTCTTGTCGCCCGGCACTAACACTGAGCCCACGACGATATCAACCGTCGGCAACAACTGACGGATATGATGTTCCGACGAATAGAGCGTGTGCACATTGGAAGGGGTTTCAAGATCAAGTTGACGCAGACGAGGCAGCGAGATATCGGCAATCGTCACGTCAGCACCAAGACCGGCAGCCATCAGTGCAGCCGCTTCACCGACGATACCACCACCAAGCACCAACACCTTTGCAGGCGACACACCGGGAACGCCACTGATCAGTTTACCCTTGCCACCTTTTGTCTTTTGCAGGTAATAGGCACCATTGAGGGTTGCCATACGTCCTGCCACCTCACTCATTGGCTGCAACAAGGGCAGTGAACCGTTCGGTAACTGCACGGTCTCATATGCCAGACAGACGGCACCGCTCTTCAACATAGCATCCGTCAGCTCCTTCTCACATGCGAAATGGAAATAGGTGAAGAGTAGCTGCCCCGGTTTCACAAGTCCATATTCAGGTTCAATAGGCTCTTTCACCTTCACAATCATGTCGGCTTCACGATACACCGCCTCTATCGTCGGCAGGATCCGTGCACCGGCAGCCACATAGTCGTCATCAGAGAAACCACTGCCTTCACCGGCCGTGTGCTGCACACTCACCTCGTGACCGCGACGTGCCAGTTCGGCCACACCGGCCGGTGTCATTCCCACGCGGTTCTCATTGTCCTTGATCTCCTTTGGAATTCCTACTTTCATATCTTTACGATTTTTGTTAAACACTCTATTCTGGGTGTAAAGATACGAAAAATATTCATATATTGTTCTTAAGAAGAAAAAAATTCCCTGCTTTTGCCAAGCAGGGAATTCTTTTATTCCGGCAGTAGGACAACGCCGTGTTGTTTCTTACCGTCCATCATAATCTTCAGCGGACAATCGAAACGCACATGACGCACATATTCCGTCTCTTCTACGGCAGGCATGGCATCAAGTACCTCCTTCTGGAACACGCCGTTACCCGTGTAGGTATTAATGGTGAAATAGCCGACACCAAAAGATGTGAGGTTCTGGAAAAAGTGTGTCCCTTGAGAAGGATCGACATGGTAGTTCTTCAAACCCGACTCCACGATAACACGAGCAGCAGAAATATGCGGCCACTTTACGGGGATACCCAGCCAGTAGTCGCTGGATCCCCAACGCCCCGGCCCAATCAGCACATAGTTCTTCCCCTCATTCAGGAACTTACGGTTGATCTGTTCTATATGGTCGGCTATGATTGGATTATTGACAGCCGTAAAGTCGTCATCGGTTTTTACATAGACCACATCCACTACATCCTCCGAGATACCATGCCCAAGCGAGTTATTCGAGCGGAGCAGGCAGCGTTCATCGGAAATCTGCAACAGATCCTCGTCAAGCATCTGCTTACTATCAACAATCGGGCGGATCTGTAGCAGGTAGAATTCTCCGGTACGATCGTTGTTCAGATTACATGCGAACTCAATCTCAACAGGTCGGCGCATCTCCTCAGAACCGAACTTCTGCACCATCTGGAGCAGTTCAGGCAGGGGGAACACCCCGTGTTGAAGGAGTCCGCAGAAGGAGATAATCTTACGCCCCCCCTCATAGATACCATCACGGATTACCTGATCTACCGGATCAAAGGTCGAGGCAATAAAAGTCAACGAGCCATCAGCATCAGCCTGCTTCACACGAAGCTTTTTGATATTGAAACCATCGTCAACCTTAAAATCATCGCCGACATGATTCATATCGAGGGCATAAAAGCGCGTCTGCGTCTCACTCAGTGCAGTTTCCATCTCGCTCGTCTGTAATACCTGAGTCGGATGGTAAGGCGAAACGCGCAAGGTCTGTCCGCCATCCACAATATACTTACCTAGTCCAAGGGCCAAAGATGCGATACCCTCCTCAGCCGTCTCTTCACCAATAGGATAGTAATTGAGTGAGCGGAGCACTCCCGAAAAGTTCGGATAGTAGAGGTCACCATATTGCTTGCCCACCACCTCTTGGAGGATCACCGCCATCTTTTCTTGATCGATAACGTTCTGTGTTGCGAGCATATAGGCTTTTGAGTCCTTATAGTAGACAGAGGCATAGACACCCTTGATGGCACAGGCCAACATCCTCAGCATCTCATACTTATCATCGAGATAAGGAATCATATAAGTAGAATAGATGCCAGCAAACGGCTGGTAGTGAGAGTCTTCAAGCAACGACGACGAACGCACGGCTATCGGTGACTTCACAGCATCGAAGAACGTAAAGAAGTCGGCAATCAAAGAATCAGGTAACTGAGCTTTCATAAACTGCTGCAATATCTCGTCATCAGACGCATCACTCAAAGCGATGGGATAGAGGTTGTTCTTCTCCATGAACTCATCAAAGAAATCGGTACAAAGTACTACTGTCTTCGGTATCGACACGCTCGCGTTCTCATACTGGTTAAGTTCCGGATGGCGTTTGATGATATTATCAAGGAAAGCCAGACCACGTCCCTTACCACCTAAGGAGCCTTCACCGATACGGGCAAAATGAGCATAGCGGTCGAACTTCAAACGGTCAAACACGGCTACCACACCGATATTCTTCATACGACGATACTGTACGATGGCGTCGAAGATAATCTTCCTATGGGCATCGACATCCTGCAGTTTATGCCAGGTAACATGCTTCAGGAAGGCCGAGACAGGGAAGATAGCACGGGCACAGAGCCAGCGACTCATATGGTTCCGCGACACATGGTAGAGCATCGAGTCACGCGGAATCTTGAAGATATTGTCCTGTAACTCTTTCAGTGAGGACACTCGGGCCACCTCCTCCTTCGTTTTCGGATCGCGGAAGATGAAATCACCGAATCCCATATGCTCCTCCATCAGCTTATGTAGGTCGACGTTCATCTTCGTCGAGTTCTTGTCAATGAAATGGAAGCCCTCAGCCTCAGCCCTGGCACGGTTAATGGTCTCCGACGAGTCGAGGATCAGCGGAACATACTCGTCGCGGCGACGTATCTCCCTCAACAACTTCAGTCCAGCCTCTGCGTCACCCTCCTCCACATGAGAGAGCCGACCCGGCACGCTCTTCATCGGGAACCGAGTATCACTGATGACACCAAGGGTATTCTCATGATATTTCTCAAACAGCGCCATCGCCTCCTCATAGTTCGTGGCCAGCACCACCTTCGGACGCCCACGTTTGCGCTGGGCGGCGGCATGGGGGTTCAGGGCCTCGGTAGAGAAGCGCTTGCTCTGTGCAAGGATATAGTTATAGAGGTTCGGAAGTACCGAGGAGTAGAAGCGGATATTATCCTCCACAAGCAGGATCATCTGCACACCAGCCTCCTTGATATCGTGCTCGATGTTCATCTTGTCCTCGATCAGCTTGATGATCGACATGATGAGGTTGGTATTACCAAGCCAACAGAACACGTAGTCGAACACCGACATATCCTCATTCTCGATACGTTTCGTGATACCATGCGAGAAAGGTGTCAGTACCACGCACGGGATATCCGGATGTGCAGCCTTTACCTCACGTGCCACGGTAAACGCATCGTTATCGGCATTACCTGGCATACAGATCACCAGATCGATATCCGTCGTCTGCAGTACCTCGTTGGCCTCCTCGGTCGTAGATACCTGCGTAAACGTGGGCGGATAGCGCATACCCAGTTCCATATACTCGTCAAAGATCTTCTCGTCGACTCGTCCGTCATCCTCCAACATAAAGGCGTCATAGGGATTGGCGACGATCAGTACATTGAAGATACGCCTCGTCATCAGGTTGACGAACGACACATCTTTCAAATAGAATTTATTCCACTCCTGTGGTATTTTGATTTCTTCGTCCATATCGCTCCAAAACATTCTGATGACAATGATACAGAGTTTTCTCGCCATCTTTGATGGCAAAGGTACGGAAAAACGAGAGAAATACAAAAGGAAAACATGTTTTTCTTTATATTCTCGAACGCAGAGTAACTTCCGGGCACTCCTTATTTACTGGCTATGCCAAGTGAGTCCCACTTCTCTTGAAGCAACTGTTCCTGCCTACGAACCTCCTTCAAGGCTCGTTTCCTACGAGCTCGTTCCTCAACAGATTTACGAAGAGTAGCATCATAAAGAAAGCCTATAAGAGCGACAGGATTGATGCCCTGCGGTACAAACTTCGGCAACTTGTCACGCTCTAGCTGCTGCGGTGAAGGTGTCATCATACTAGACATCCGCTCGTCAAACCGACGGTGCCCGTAGATGACTACCTCTTTCAAAGCATTGACATTCGGAATAAGGAAGATGGTATCGCTCTTCAACTCCGATGTGAGCACATAGCGTTTCACGTAGTCTGGATGGACAAACGTGATCCGCTTGTAACCATCACGAAGCGTGAACGTGCCATCCCAACGGCTTTTTGTCTCTTGTTGATTGTCGGTATAGATTTTGATGTCACGGACAGGAACATGCGACTCCATGTTCGCCACGACCAGCTGGCGCTGAGCCATCACTTTATGCGCCAACACAAAGAGGAACATCACATATAAAGGACGCGCCAACATTGATACAAATGCCATACAACAATTATTCTACTTCGTAGCCCTTGATCTGAATGGCCGGACAGATGGGGAGTTTCTTGGTCTTTCCCTTAACGGCATTACGATAAAGGCCGTTCTTCAAGTAACCTTTCATATACAGATATCCTTCTCCGTCGCTATCCACAACTGCAATACTGAGATAATAGTCGGTCTTGGGTTTCAACACAATATTTTCTTCTGGTCGGATATCCAAAGTGTGTGCCCCTGCCTCTTGCCTGATAATCTCATAGATTGGCTTCTGATGAATATTCACGAGCTGTCCGCCTTTTCTCTCATAGATGTTGACACTCAGCGTGCACTGTTTGTAGCTTAAGCCAGAGACATTTACCAGGATGTCGCTAATTACATAGCTCTTACTACAAGAGAAGGTGGGACCGCCCTCTGGACCGTCTGCAATGCCTCGCCCTGAGATGCCAAAGACCCCAGGAGCAGGAATACCCTTGCCTACGATGGTCTTGGGCTTGTTCTTCTTCCCGATGACCACCTCGGTCAGCTCCACGACTCTGTCTTTCAGCACAACTGTCAATTCCTTACCACCGGCATACTCCTGATAGGGGACATCTGTCGTCTGGTAAGACACATGACTAAACGACAGATCTTTGGTCCTACCCTTGGGGATCTGCAGCGTAAAATATCCTTTGGCATCTGAGATCGTACCCACGCTATCCTCCTCAAAGCCGATACTAACATACTCGATGCTCTCCCCCCGTTCATTCACTACATGTCCCTTGACAGTAGTCTGAGCAAGACATACCGTCTGCATGACAACCGTCAGGAACAGTACGCCTAATTTTCTCATGCCTAATTTTCTCATATAAAGTCTGTTATAGTTTAATTCGACCGCAAAGATAACGTCTTCGTTCTAATCTGCAGTTCTTTTTTAACATCTTGCCATAAAATCTAACATAATTAACCTTTTAAAGGGTAATAAAAAATTATCAAACAATAACGAATTTTATCTAACCACAGGCGTTATTCTATCTTTTTTTGTATTTTTGCATCATAATCCGTCATAAGGGGGTGATGATTTCCCCCACTCGTCTGTATATAAGATAAAAAAGCGACGAAAAAGATGCAAGAAAAGACAGTCGACCTTTGGTCGCCCGCAAGGCGAGAACAACAGTTTGAGCAACTCTTCTATTCGGAGTACGACAGGATGTACCGAGCAGCTCACATCCTATTGGGCAACGAAGACGAGGCGAAAGATGTCGTACAGGACGTCTTCGTCCAGCTATGGACAGGTACCAGTCCACTGCGTAAGGAGTCCATCACCGCGTTCCTGCTTACTTGCGTCCGAAATCGCTGCCTCAACATCATTGCACACCGTCAGACAGAACAGAAGGCCATGCAACTGCTGACTCCCGAGACCGTCGATGAGGGCAGCCACGATGACGAGCTCGTCGAGGTCATCAAGACCTACATCGACGAACAGCTGACCCCTCAGACCAGTCGCATCATCCAGATGCGCTACTACGAGGAGCAGTCGTACAAGGAGATTTCCCAGTCTCTCGGCGTCAGCCTCTCTGCCATCAACAAGCACATTGTGCAAGGAATGAGGAAGTTACGTTCAACCTTTAAAAACAAGGAAGCATGAAAGAAGAAGAACAACTGCGGATGCTCCTGCACCCCGAGAAGTATACAGACGAACAACTCGCCCAGATGCTGGATGAGACCAGAGTTGACATTCCTGACACCAACAAGGAATGGCAAAGACTTACAGGAAGAATAAAGGAAGAGGAAAGAAGTCCCTTCAGCTCTCCTACCCTCCGACTATTCACCCCCACCAAGAAGATCGCGGCCATCTTCATCGGACTGCTGATGCTCTCAGGCATCACCTATGCCGCCATTCATATCGTCAGAACCATCGACTCCAAGCCACAGACAGCCATCACAGAACGCAAGCCCGACGTGAAGAAGATCGAAAAGGTATATGGTGGTACCATTGCTCCGACACAGAAGACACCTGTCATATATAATAATGTGGAACTGGGTCAGATCATGCAGTATATCGCCGACGGATACGACGTCAAGGTGGAATTCAAGAATGAAGCCGCCCGTACCATTCGTTTCTATCTGCAATGGGAAGCAGACGACACCCTGCAGGATATCATTAAAAAGATCAACCACTTTGAGAAAGTCACCTTGACACTCAACGAGGATACTATCACCATCGAATAGAATACCACTATGCAACGACTTT
Organism: Prevotella sp. lc2012; assembly: GCF_900107065.1. Classification (NCBI taxonomy): domain Bacteria; kingdom Pseudomonadati; phylum Bacteroidota; class Bacteroidia; order Bacteroidales; family Prevotellaceae; genus Prevotella; species Prevotella sp. lc2012. The sequence continues at coordinate 43,817 of NZ_FNUF01000006.1, forward strand.
ATATACTCTTATTGTGCCTTGTCGTCATGAGCGCGAAGGCACAGCGACTGACGCACAACTTCCAGAACACCTCGCTCAGTGAGGCACTTATATGGATTGACAACGCTCAAGACAACTACAAGTTGAATTTCATCTTCGACGAGCTCGAGGACTTCACCGTAACCACCTCACTGAAGAATACCACAGTGCGCGATGCCGTGCGCCAGGTCTGCGGGTTCTATCCTATGCATCTGACCTTCGACGAACAGGACATCTATATCGAATGCACCCAGAAAGCCGATACGAAACTTTCTGGACGTGTCGTAGACGAGAAAGGACAGCCTATACCCTACGCCAGTGTCGCACTGCTGTCGCTAAGCGACTCGATGTTCCTGACAGGCGGTGTGAGTAATGAGGCAGGCGACTTCGTCATCCCCTGTACCCTGAAGCGTGTCATTGCCCGTATCAGCTGTATTGGTTACAAGACCATCGAGCAACCGTACGATGTAGGCCATATCGGTAAGATTCGTATGTATCCAGACCAATACATGGTAAAAGGCGTAGAGGTGAAGGGATCCAAGCGTATCGTGTACACCTCAGGCAACAACCTGATAGCAAACGTACAGGGTACTGCACTGGAACTGTTCGGTTCCGCCTCGGAGATGATCACTCATCTGCCATTGATGATGAGCGACGGCACCATAGCCGGTCATGGAAAACCCGTCATCTACATCAACAACAAAAAGGTACGCGACGAGGCAGAACTTGAGCGCCTGCGCTCTAATGAGATTCTGACAGCAGAGATTATCACCAATCCCGGATCGGAATACGGTGCGGAGGTTACATCGGTCATTAAGCTGAAGACCATCAGGCGTACTGGCGAGGGATGGAGCGGCAACTTCAGCGCCGGCTATCATCAGGGGAAGGGAGAGCAGGCCGACGGGAACATCTCGCTGAACTATCGCACCAGGAACGGCATGGACTTCTTCGGCGGGGTGAACATCAGCCATCTCAACCAGTTTCTCTGTGCCACTGCCGACGACCAACTGCAGGCCTCGAGCATCTGGGACTATCACCGCGATAATGAAGTCTTCTACCACTTTAACTATTTCTTCGGCAGCTTCGGCTGGAACTGGGACATCAACGACCATCACTCCGTCGGTATCAGCTACACACCATTCAGTTATCTAGGCAATAAGCCCGACCTTCGCGCCAGCGACGAGAAGACCTATCGCGACGGACAGCTTGTCGATGGCGGACACAGTGAGACGAACACCACCCGCAAGCCTCTGGTAAGCCACAGCATCAACGCCTACTATGCGGGAAGGATCGGCCAGTGGGGCATTGACTTCAATGCCGACTATTACAGGGCCCCGTCTGTCTCGGAGATGGAAGGCGGAACAGTAGGCGAACCGATCATCAGCAGCCGTAGCGACGCCATGAACAAACTGGTGGCAGAGAAGCTGGTCATCAAGGCACCGGTACCCAAAGGGAGCCTGACATTCGGAGAGGAGGTCTCTGGCGTGGACCGTACCTCCGACTTCACACAGAGTGGCTATGCGGAGGACAACCATATCCGTCAGCAGACCACCACCTGGTCGCTGTTCGCCGACTATTCCATCACGCTGGGCAAGTTCAGTATCAACGCAGGCTTGCGCTGGCAAAATGAGCTAAACAACTATGACGTCGATGGGCAGCGCAACGATGAGATGAGTCCGGACTACCACATCCTCATCCCCCGCGCATCGGTGACCTATCAGACACAGAGATGGAAGCATAAACTGGCATTCTTCACTTCACGTGTCAATCCGCAGTATCAGCTGATGTCGTCAGACATACACTATCGCAGCAAGTACGAATACGACATGGGTAACCCACTGCTGAAACCGACCACCAGCCGTCAGCTGTCATGGACCTCGCAATGGAAATGGATCTACGTCGAAGCCTTCTATCAGCATCTGAAACATGCCATACGATCACTCCAGTATGCTTACGACGATACGAACCATCCCGGTGTGATGATGATGGACTATCGCAACTCTCCTAAGCGACAGGTCTATGGGGTCAACCTAAACTTCTCGCCCAAGATCGGCTTCTGGCAGATGAACTACACCGCAAGCTTGTACTTCGACGATGAGGACCTGAGACCGATGGGGATCACCCACGACTGGAACGGTCTTTGCACGGACTTCGTGCTCGACAACTCACTCATGCTCCCGAAATCATGGGCACTGAATATCCAAGGCTGTGTCACACCATATCGGAAGTCGGGCTGCTCACAGATCGAGAGTACAGGTTTCCTGAATATACGTCTGAGCAAGCAGTTCCTGAAGGATAAGAGTCTCAGCGTGGCAGTCACCGCCAATGACATCCTGCACACGCAATACAAAGAGATGACAGCCTACGGCGGCATTAACATACGCACCCATTTCCGAGAGTACGATGACAACCGCCGCGTCGGCATCGATGTCTCATGGAAATTCAATGCCACAAGAAGTCGCTACAAGGGTAGCCACGCTGGTCAGAGCGAACGCGACCGTCTATAAAAATCCAATCCTCGAATCTTTCCCGATTCGGGGATTTTTTATATCTTTGCAACAATTTGTTTCTCCAAGGGGTTAGTAAAAACCACCTCAAGGGATATTAGGGATAAAAGAAACCCATTACATGACAAGCAAGGACGATTTGAAAGCGCTCTTCATGGAGCATTACGACAGGATGTATCTGCTGGCACGGGTCATGCTGCACGATGACGAGGAGAGTCGCGACGTAGTGAGCGACGTGTTCGCCCAGATTGCCGAACGGATGCAGACTGCTGATCAGGTCCCGGAGACGGACGGCATCGACCTGCGTCCCGAGACTGCCAAGAGCTATCTGCTGACCTGTGTGCGGAACCGATGCCTGAAGGTCATCCGTGCCAAACAGGTAAGACTGCGCGCCAGGAAACTTCTGCAACTGGATGACGGCATCGAGATGATACCCATCGAGGCACAGACCGATCATCTGACAGAAGTGCTCCGCTACAGCGAACAGACATTCACTCCGCAGACCCTCCACGTGTTCCGGTTGCGCTATCAGCAACGGAAGAAGTATACGGAGATTGCTTCGGAGCTGCAGATCAGTGAGGTGGCTGTCTACAAGCACCTCGCCCAGGCACTAAAAAAGATCAAACAGCATTTTTGCCAAGTCACAACACTTTAATCCCTAATAGCGATGGATAGAACAGAAAAACTTCTAAGGATGATGGAACATCCGGAATTGTATAGCGACGAGGAACTCCGCGAGTTACTCAGCGACGAGGAATGCCAGGAACTCTACGACGCCATGCGTCTCAGTGCAGATGCCTTTGAGATGGAAGATGCCAGAAAGAAACTGGCCGACGGTCTGAAGGAAGAGGAATGGGCTAGACTCGAAGGAAAGTTGAGCCCCCAGGACTCTAATACGAAGATTCGCCAACTCTTCAGTTCTACCAAGAAGATCGCGGCCATCTTCATCGGGCTGCTGATGCTCTCAGGCATCGCCTATGCCGCCATTCATCTATGGAGCACCGGTCAGCGCACGACATCCACAGAAGAGGAGAGTCAGCAGACCGTCGTCACGACAAGCTCCACCTCTATGGAGCACTCGGAAGAGGTTACCGACAGTATCTCGCAGACCCGTATCTTCGAGGATACATCCCTCGACGAGATTGTCAACGAGTTGGGCGCCTATTACAAGAAGGAGGTCGATATCCAGAACACCCAGGCACACGAGCTGCGGATATTCTACAAGTGGAACCGTAAGGACAACCTCGAGGAGATTGTCAGCGACCTGAACCACTTCGACCATGTGAACCTCGCCATTGAAGACGACAAACTGATTGTAAAGCCATGACAACCATGATGAGAAAGATCTTTTTCCTGCTGTCACTGTGCATAGCAGTCGGCACCATCCATGCCCAGAAGATAACACGTAGCTATCAGAGAGAGTCACTGAGTCGTGTCCTCGAAGACATCAACGCAGCCACAGGGCAATACGAGATATCATTCGTCTATAACGACCTCGAGGACTTCACCGTCACCTGCCACTTCGAGCGCCTCAGCCTTGAAGAGGCACTGATGAGGGTCGTGGGCTTCTACCCCGTTCGCATTGTCAAAGACGGCGCCAAGATATTCGTGGAGTGTACCCACAAGACAGAACGTCACCTGAAAGGACACCTTGTCGACGAGGGCGGACAACCGCTATCCTATGCCAACGTCTCTCTGCTCAATCCCGCCGACTCCGCCCTTATCGGTGGCGGCGTGACCAACGAGAACGGCGACTTCGTCATTCCCACCGAGGCCTACCGTGTCGTTGTCAAATGCTCCTTCGTGGGTTACAAGACCGCCTGGCGCAACTGCGAGGTGGGTGACCTCGGTACGATCCAACTACTACCGGCCCAGTACACCATCAAAGGCGTCACCGTCGAAGGCACACATATCATGAACTATGTCGACAAGTCCGTCCACACGTTCTCCCATGAGCAGATCAGACAGGCCCGCCATGTACACGACCTGTTGGAGCATGTGGAAGACCTGAGGATCGACCCCCTCAGTAATAAGATCAAGCGTATCGACGGCGGCAACGTGAAGATTCTGCTCAACGGCATCAGCGCCTCGGATATCGACCTCATAGGCATCCCAGCCAACAAGATCGCCAAGGTGGAATACTACAATATCCCCCCCGCCCGCTATGCCGACGCCGGCACGCTCATCAATGTCATCACAAAGAAACTGGATAATGGTGTGAATGCAGGTATTGATAGTAGGGCGGCCTTCACGACAGGCTTCACCGACGACGAGGCGTACCTCAACCTCACATCAGGTAACCACCAGTTATCACTCTCCTACTGGTTCAGTCTCAGGGAATACACCAAACGATTCGGCGAGCGGACGTGCGACTATCTCCTCAACGGAGAGCAGACCCACTATGAGAGTCTTTCGCGCGATAAGTTCGGCTATAGAGATAACAACCCTGTCATCAAGTACACTTACAACAAGCCCGACGATATAGCCGTGCAGATAACGGCCACCCCGTACTTCAATACATATCACAATCATGGTACTAAAGACATCGAGATCCTTTCTGCCAGCACCAGAACGAAAGGCGAAGGAACGTTCAATGGCAAGAGAAACACATTCGGTCCCAGTCTGAATGTCTATCTTCAGAAGACCCTTCCCAAGAATCAGGAGCTCGCCATCGACCTGCTAGGCACCTATTATCACGGTAAGTCTAAGGATGAGAAGGAGGAGATCGACCTCAGCGACAACAGCAGCCTACTTTCTGACAAGGTAAACCAGAAGAACAAGAAATACTCCTTCATCGGTGAGCTGGCCTACACCAAGAAGTGGGAACAGGGAAGCCTCAGCCTCGGTTATCGCGGAAGCTTTGGTCGTTCGAAGGCCACCATCAGTAACGTTCTGTCCGACTATGAGGACTATGACTACGCCTCGGCCAGCTATCAGCACTATATGTATGCAGAGTATAGCGGCACATGGAAGAAACTGATGTATCGCATCGGAGCCGGTGCCACGCAGGTGACACAGGACAATGACGATGCCCACGACTCCCACTGGCTCTTTACGCCGAAACTCATCCTGAGCACCAACCTCTCAAAGAAGATGAGTCTTCAGTGGGAAACCACATCATGGTCATCAATACCGACCATCTCCCAACTCAGCAACAATGCGAGCCTGTTCATCCCCGGTGTCATGAATGTGGGCAATCCATCGCTGAAGAGCTACAACAACTACTCGTCGGCACTATACCTCCGATGGAACCTCAGTTGGCTGAATGCCGTCATAGGCTTTTCCTACGATTACAGCGACTCGCCCATCAACAAATACTATACGGAGCAGGAGATCAATGGAGAGAAATACATTGTTGGAATGATGGAGAATGCCAACTATTCGTCGAACGCAGGTGGATTCGCCCGCCTGAACATCAACCCCTTCAAGAACGACCTGCTGACTATCTATCTGCAGAACGACCTCGTATACCAGACCGTGAGCAGCCCGATCATCGGACAGTATCACCATACGTATGCGCCATTCTACTATAGCATCAGATTCAGGAAAGGCTGTTGGGGAGCCAGCTATAGCGGCAAGATTGTGTCGAAGCAACTGTGGGGCTCAACCCTTGACGCGGGAGAGAATTTGTCTAACCTCACCGTGTTCTGGCAGAAGAAAGGCTGGCGGATCTATGCCACCGACATCTGGTTCCTCACCCGTTCACGGTACTCTTCCAACAGTCTGCCAACAAGCATCCTGCAAAGTACCAGCAAGACATGGATCAACGACAACAAGTCGATGTTTGTCATTGGCTTCAGTTACGACTTCTCCAGCGGTAAGAACCTGAAGCTGAACCGCAAGCTGCAGAACAAGGATACCGATACGGGTGCCTTCTAACCGAAGGGCACCGCCATATGATAACCCTGCGACATCGTCTTGATACCAGCCATCCGGAACACGAAAAGACCGGCGCCGGTAACGACGAAGAGACCAGGCCTTAAATAGTAAAACAACTTGTTTTACCTTCGTTAAGATAGTCTTTTACCAACAAAGAAGCTATCTCTTTCAAGGTAAAACAAGTTGTTTTACTGTTAAGAAGATTATCTCTTTCTCTTGATACCCCCTACTACATCATCGTTATCGATGCTATGTAGGTTACTTCTTGAGTCGTTCGATGCTCATCTCAAACAATTGCTGGACGAAATCATCCTTGGTTTTGTTTTTCAGTTTCCGGATCTCTTTGATGACCAGTTCCTTCTCCGCATCGTCCAGTTCGTCTGCTTTCTTGCAGAGATTGTAGATACGTGATGCATAAACGTTTGCCGCTGTCCCTTCGGGATTCTTCAGGAAAAGGTTCTTATAGTTATTGAAATTACTCAACCAGTCTCCGAAGACGACGTCGAAGGGGTTACCTATATTACCAACGTCGATACTGCGGTCGACGGGAACAGAGGTGATCGAATCCGATGGGGGCGTCGTTGTCAGAACGGAACGTAGTCGGCGTTCAAACATAAGTCTCGGGTCATCCACATTAATCTCTTTGCCATTGACGATGATCTTACTGATCCTATGAGAACGGCTCTGCTGGGAGAGTGCATATGTGATGGCCAAGCGAACTTGTGTTCTCTCGCCTTTCTCCACCCACTCCAGGGCATAGGCATAGCGATGCTTCTTCTCGGGATCGTCCTTGTCGAGGAAGCAGGCATAGATAAACTCTGAGCCGTCGATCGCTCCGATAGCTACAGGCTGGCTACCTTCGCCAACTGCCAAGGCAGTATAATTATCGCCGACTTTACTACCAGACCTGACATGATATGCCGAATCCTTGTCTTTCTCAAAAGCCTTCCGGACATCATTGATACGGCCGAGACCGGTAGCAGTGGATACTGTGAAGTCATAGACATCGGCCTGTTCGATCTTCCTACCCGTTTCAGAATCGACTTCCAGACTGTGCTGTGTCTTGATTTCAACCTTCTCTTCGTTCAGCAGTGCATCAAAAGCCTTTTGTATGTTCTGCTGCGCCATCATGGCTGAAGGCAGTGCCGTCAGCATGGCTGTGAGGATCATGACTTTACTCTTCATATGCGTAATAATCTGTTTGTTCGTTAATATATATAATGGTACCATCTTCTTGTGTTACTGGGATATAGCCGTAGGCGGCAAGCTGTGCCTCGATCACCTCCATCTGGCATTCGGTCAACTGCTGCTCTGCCTCCTGTTGCTCCTTGACAACCTGAGCCATCTGGGTGTAGACCTTGTCGTAGTCGTGGATGGTAGGCTGTACCTTACGCAGGCCTTTTTTCTTCGACTGCATCGGCTGCACTTCTTCCTGACGCAGAGAGGTCGTGTCGGTTTGCTGTATCGGCGATACCACCGCCGTATCCGTCTGTGCCACCAAAACCTGTTTATCAGGCGAGGCGGTCTGCTCGGACGGGATGGCCAGATAGAGCACGCCTGCCACGACGGCAGCTGCCACGCTCCAGCCTATCCACCGTCGACTGGCCCTCGACTGGGGTGCCACCGTCTCAGGCGAGACGGCCGAGGTCTGTTCGATCTCAAGGAACAGTTGCCGATAGTCTTCCCACTCCTGAGGAATGTCTTCGCCCCGGAAGTAGCCTACGAGGATATCCTCCTCTTCCAGTGTGGTCATGCCGTCCATATATTTGTCCAGCAGACTCTTGATATATGCCTTCGTGTAATGTATCATATCTGGTTCCTCCGTTTGATTTCTTCTAACATTGTTCGTCGAGCCTTTGCGAGCAGCGTACTGACTGAGGTGATCTCGATGCCCAGCAACGTGGCAAGTTCTTCGTGACTCTTACGCTCCACCTGTCTCAGATACAGTAAGGTGCGCTGTGTGGTGGGCAGTTGTTGGAGTCGGGCCGTCAGCCACTCGTCGTTCTCCTTGGTTTCCAGTTCCTCGTGCGGACTGGTATTGAAGCCTACCACGACGGCCTCGTTCAGTGTTTCCGACGGTCGCCGTCGCTGACGGTTCCTTAGCAGGTGTTTCGCCATCAGGACCACTATGGCCTCCGTCGAACGAAAGCGCTCCAGTTCGTCGTGCATCTGCCACAGACGGAGCATCACATCCTGTGCGATGTCCTCTGCCTCATCTGCGCCCGCCCCATAGTGCCGACTCACCTCAAGGGCCTTCTGCCGCCACGAGCGGGCTTCTTGTTCGAATGCACTTCTTTCCATTCTTTACTTACGCTTTACACTTACCAGACACACCGGTCCATAAAAACCAAACTCTAATTAACTTACCTTAACATATCTACCCTTTCTTCTCTATCATAGACATAGGAGGGATTATCGGTGTAAAATTACAAAATACATTCTATTATACCATTTATTATACCATGGTTTTTAGCTTTTTTATGTTTCTCTGCCGACAGCGACAGGGATGGTGGGCATCATAGAGGAAGGTTCAATAAATTTGGTACTACCGTTCGGAAAACACCAAATAAATTTGGTTTTTCGCTCACTTATTCGTACCTTTGAACTTCATTCGAAAGTACTACCGTTCGGAAAACACCAAATAAATTTGGTTTTTCGCTCACTTATTCGTACCTTTGTCGTCTGAAAAAAGCTAAACCGACATACAATTATGGAAAAGAAATTCAGACAGGGCACGCTCTGCGTGCAGGCAGGCTATAAAGCCAAGAACGGAGAACCGATCGAGGTTCCCATCATCCAATCGACCACCTTCAAGTATGACGACTCCGACGAGATGGCGAAGTTGTTCGATCTGGAGAAAGAGGGCTATTTCTATACCCGCCTGCAGAACCCGACGAACGACGCTGTGGCCGCTAAGATCGCTACCCTCGAGGGCGGCGTGGGTGCCATGCTGACTTCCAGTGGACAGGCAGCCAACTTCTACGCCATCTTCAATATCTGTCAGGCCGGCGACCATTTCGTGACTTCCAATGAGATCTACGGCGGCACATACAACCTCTTCGGCGTGACGCTGAAGAAGCTCGGCATCGACTGTACGTTCATCTCCCAGGATGCCAGTGAGGAGGAGATCCAGGCCGCCTTCCGTCCGAACACGAAGGCGCTGTTCGGCGAGACCATCTCGAACCCCGGCTGTGCCGTGCTCGACATCGAGAAGTTCGCTAGGATTGCCCATAAGAACGGGGTGCCCCTGATTATCGATAACACCTTCGCCACGCCCGTGAACTGTCGTCCGTTTGAGTGGGGCGCCGACATCGTCACCCACTCCACCACGAAGTATATGGACGGTCTGGCCACACAGGTGGGCGGTTGCGTCGTCGACAGCGGTAACTTCGACTGGATGGCTCATGCCGACAAGTACCCCGGTCTCTGCACGCCCGACGAGTCGTACCATGGTCTGACCTACGTAAAGGCCTTCGGTAAGATGGGTTATATGACGAAGCTCGTAGCCCAGCTGATGCGCGACCTCGGTTCGATTCCCGCTCCGCAAAACTCTTTCCTGCTGAACATGGGTCTGCAGACACTCCACCTCCGTATGGCGCAGCACTGCAAGAACGCACAGAAGGTGGCTGAGTTCCTGCACGACAACGAGAAGGTGGCATGGGTACACTACTGTGGTCTGAAGGATGATCCCCACTATGCTCTGGGACAGAAGTACCTGCCCAACGGCTCATGCGGTGTTATCGCCTTCGGCCTGAAAGGAACACGAGAGACTGCCGTCAAGTGGATGGACTCGCTGAAGATGATCAATATCGTGACCCACGTGGCCGATGCGCGTACCTGTGTACTCCATCCCGCCAGTCACACCCACCGTCAGCTCAGCGACGAGCAGTTGCTCGAGGCTGGTGTCGCCCCCGATCTGATTCGTCTCTCCGTGGGTATCGAGGACGTGGAAGACATCCTCGACGACATCAAGCAGGCTCTGGCTCAGATTTAACAAAATGTAACTTAACAGGAAAAATATTCGGTATTTCCCTTGGAGCATATCGATATTTTTCCTATTTTTGCGTCATCTAAGATAACATTTTGTAACTAAAGACGATTGACGCTATGGAAGTTGAGAAGATCATGCAAGCCTTGGAGCAGAAGCATCCGGGCGAGTCAGAGTACTTACAAGCAGTAAGAGAAGTGCTGGAATCAATCAAGGATGTGTATAACCAACATCCGGAGTTTGAGAAGGCAAAGATTATAGAACGTATCGTGGAACCCGAGCGTATCATCACGTTCCGTGTGCCCTGGGTCGATGATAAGGGCGAGATACAGGTGAACCTCGGTTACCGCGTACAGTTCAACAGCGCCATAGGACCGTACAAGGGCGGTCTGCGCTTCCACTCATCCGTCAACCTCAGCATCCTGAAGTTCCTCGGATTCGAACAGACCTTTAAGAACGCCCTCACGACGCTGCCGATGGGTGGCGGTAAGGGCGGCTCCGACTTCAGTATCCGCGGTAAGAGCGACAATGAAGTGATGAAGTTCTGTCAGGCATTTATGACCGAGTTGTACCGTCATATCGGTCCCGACGAGGACGTGCCGGCAGGCGATATCGGCGTAGGTGCCCGTGAGATAGGTTACCTGTTCGGCCAGTATAAGAAGCTGACCCACCAGTTCCAAGGTGTGCTCACCGGTAAGGGCATGGAATGGGGCGGCTCTATCCTTCGCCCGGAGGCGACCGGCTACGGAGCCCTGTACTTCGTGAACCAGATGCTCACAGAGCATGGACTCGACATCAAGGGTAAGACCGTTGCCCTCAGTGGTTTCGGCAATGTGGCCTGGGGCGCTGCGAAGAAAGCTACCGAGCTCGGTGCGAAGGTTATCACGATCAGCGGTCCCGACGGTTATATCTACGACCCGGCAGGTCTCGACGCAGAGAAGATCGAGTATATGCTTGAGCTTCGAGCCAGTGGTAACGACGTGTGTCAGCCCTACGAGGAGGAGTTCGACGGTGCCACGTTCTTCGCTGGCAAGAAGCCTTGGGAGCAGAAGGCCGATATCTACCTGCCCTGTGCTACCCAGAACGAGCTGAACGGCAGTGATGCCGACCAGATTCTGGCCAACAAGCCGCTCTGCGTGGCTGAGGTATCGAACATGGGCTGTACGGCCGAGGCTGTGAACAAGTTCATCGCCGCCAAGCAGTTGTTTGCCCCTGGCAAGGCTGTGAATGCCGGTGGTGTGGCCACCTCGGGTCTGGAGATGACACAGAACTCCATGCGCCTCGCCTGGAGCAGTGAGGAGGTGGATCAGCGCCTGCATCATATCATGTCGAGCATCCACAACCAGTGCGTGAAGTACGGCAAGGAGGCTGGCTACATCAATTACGTGAAAGGCGCCAACGTCGCCGGCTTCATGAAGGTAGCTAACGCCATGATGGCGCAGGGCGTTGTGTAGCTCGGCGAAGCCAAGGTACAAAAGACGCCAGAATCACGGCGTTGTGTAGCTCGGCGAAGCCAAGGTACAAAAGACGCCAGAATCACGGCGTTGTGTAGCTCGGCGAAGCCAAGGTACAAAAGACGCCATCAAACTGAATGAATATCAAACCATATATTGCATTCATCGCATTCCTATTCAGCTTTACCGCTCTGCAGGCCCAAACGCAGAGCGGTAATGCCTCGTTCTATGCTAAGAAGTTCACAGGCCGTCGCACGGCCAACGGTGAACGGATGCATCATGACAGTCTGACGTGTGCCCACCGCACCTATCCTTTCGGCACATTGTTACGGGTCACCAACCCGGCCAACGGCAAGCAGGTCATCGTCCGTGTGACCGACCGCGGTCCGTATGTCAAGGGAAGGATCATCGACCTCTCAGCACGTGCCGCCAGAGAGATTGGCATCCTTGCCCAAGGTATCGCCCCCGTCATCGTGGAGCGCTACAGTTCTCCTGTGATCCCCTTCAAGCCTGAGGAGAACATCGATCTGCCGGAGATGGAGATGGGCGCCAACGAAGGTGCCGACACGAAGCCTCTCTGGATGCTACTAAAAGAGAGCCGTGACCAGCAGGCCAAAGAAGAGGCCCTGGCTAAACAAGAATCACAAGCTAAACAGGAGAATCATGCCAGACAGAAGACGGTCGTCAAGCACGACAATCCGACGACACACGCCACCAAGGCCGGCACCCATGACGATCTGAAGGAGATCAACAACAAGCCCAACCGTTCGAAGGCATACATGAAACGCTATAGGAAATAAAAAGCAAGCAGGCAATAGGATTCTATCGCCTGCTTGTTTTAATGGTGAACTCCTGTGTCTGCGAGTTCACTTCTCTGTTACCCTGAAATACTCCGACGCGTATCACCGCGTCACCGTCGCGCAGACGGTCGTCGGCCTTAAGGACCGCCGTATAGCGGATGCCCTTTCCTGGCCGAATACTCTCAACAAGCACGTTCTCCGAGATACGTATGTGACGGTTGCCTGTCACCTCTGCTACCGACGGTTGTACTCGGTAGACTGTCTCAGACGAGGTGTTGAAGACCTCGAACACCACCATGGCCTCTTCGCCACGGTTCAGCACACCGTCACGGTTTTTGTCGATAACACGGGCATGACGAATCTCCAGTACAGAGGTGTTCGCGGGCGTTACCGTACTGCTAAGATCCTCGCCAAACCCATAGAGACAATCGTCCCCGCTGTTTGTACTGTCGAAGCCACTCTCATCCGTATAACCATCGTCATAGCGACGCTGGTCGGGGCGCGCCTCCTCATATCTCTGACGACGTGCCGCCCGGTAGTCCTCATAACGGCGCTGCTGCGCATCGTCGGCAGCCGCACCGATGACTGCTCCGACAGCCGCACCACCAGCCATACCAATCAGCGTACCGACATCACTGCCCCGGGGACCACCCGTGATACCACCGATAGCAGAGCCGATGATTGACCCGAAGGTGCCACCCGTATAGGCTCCCTCCGCCGTATAAGTACCACAACTGCTAAGCAGCAGCAAAGCACCAACCGATAAAACCAATGTCTTCCTCATGACCGATACAATTTAATAATTCACGATGCAAAGATAATCATTCCTCACCAATAGTTCAAAGGGAATTTCCCCATAAAACCATAGGGGAAACCCTATCATATACCTCTTGTCTCTCATCTTCATATACGATATTAGACGCACGAGGGCGAATAACGATCACGACTCGCCCTCGTCTGGATGACAACAGGAGCATATGTCACGGAACAAAAAAGCCCGCATCCTTGTGGGGATGCGGGCTTCTCTATAAAGAGTGTGAGATTATTCAGCCTTTGCCTCTTCTGCGGCAGGAGTCTCAGCAGCAGGTGCCTCCTCAACGGGAGCCTCTGCCTTTGCCTCCTCAGCGGCGGGAGCCTCTGCGGGAGCAGCCTCAGCCTTAGGAGCGGCCTTACGAGAACGACGGGTCGTCTTCTTCTTGGTCTCCTTGGCCATAGCCTCGTCGAAGTCTACGAGCTCGATGAAGCACACCTGAGCAGCGTCGCCCTGACGTGTACCGAGCTTAATGATACGGGTGTATCCACCGGGACGGTCGCCTACCTTCTGGGAAACGGCTCCAAAGAGCTCCTTGATAGCTTCCTTGTTCTGGAGGTAGCTGAATACGACACGGCGAGAGTTGGTGGAGTCTTCCTTTGCCTTTGTGATCAGGGGCTCCACATACTTCTTGAGGGCCTTAGCCTTTGCGACGGTCGTAGTGATTCTTTTGTGCATGATCAGAGAGACAGCCATGTTAGCGAGCATAGCGCTGCGGTGAGATGCAGTACGACCGAGATGGTTGAATTTCTTATTATGTCTCATTTTTGTTCTTTACTTTTATTGGGCATTCGGTAGTCTCAACGATTACTCCCTGTCCAGTTTATACTTTGAAATGTCGGTTCCAAACGACAGATTCAGACTCTCGAGCAAATCATCAAGCTCAGTGAGCGATTTCTTACCAAAGTTACGGAACTTCAAGAGGTCGGTCTTGTTGTACTGTACCAGATCGCCAAGTGTCTCAACATCGGCTGCCTTGAGGCAGTTGAGGGCACGAACAGAGAGGTTCATGTCTACGAGACGTGTCTTGAGCAGCTGGCGCATGTGCAGGATCTCCTCATCGAACTCCTGATTGCCCTCCGTGTCGTTGTTCTCGAGCGTAATCTTCTCGTCGGAGAACAGCATGAAGTGGTAGATGAGGATCTTGGCTGCCTCTTTCAGTGCATCCTTCGGGTGGATGGAACCGTCCGTCGTCACTTCAAGCACGAGCTTGTCGTAGTCGGTCTTCTGCTCGACACGATACGGCTCAACAGCGTACTTGACGTTGCGGATCGGAGTGTAAATAGAATCGATTGCAATTACATTCACGTCGGTGCAGAACTCGCGATTCTCATCAGCGGGTACATATCCGCGACCTTTGTTGATTGTAAGATCAATCTGCATCGATGCCTTGGAATCTAAATGACAAATCACCAAATCGGGATTCAGCACCTCAAATCCAGTCAGATACTTGCCGATGTCTGCGGCTTTGAATTCGGTAGAATTCTCGACCGTGATACTGACTTTCTCGTTCTCGAATTCTTCTACTACTTGCTTGAACCGAACTTGCTTCAGGTTCAAGATAATGTTGGTAACATCTTCCTTTACTCCAGGAACTGAAGAGAACTCATGCTCAACACCAGCGATACGGATGGTGTTGATGGCATAACCCTCCAGCGAAGAAAGAAGGATGCGGCGCAGGGCGTTACCGATGGTTACACCGAAGCCAGGCTCCAAAGGACGAAACTCGAACTTGCCGAATTTGTCGTTGGCCTCCAACATTACGACTTTATCAGGTTTTTGAAATGCTAATATCGCCATTAATTTAAATGATTTTAGTTCTTAGAGTACAACTCAACGATTAACTGTTCCTTAATGCTCTCAGGGATATCGGCACGCTCCGGCTTGTGCAGGAACTTACCGCTCTTAGAGTTCTCATCCCATTCGATCCAAGGGTACTTGCTATGGTTGAAACCAGCAAGGGCAGCCTCAATCACCTCGAGAGACTTTGACTTCTCACGAACAGCGACGACCTGACCGGGCTTCACACTATACGAAGGGATATTAACTACCTGGCCATCTACAGTAATGTGCTTGTGACCCACGAGCTGACGAGCAGCTGCGCGAGTAGGAGCAATACCCAGACGGAACACTACATTGTCGAGTCGGCTCTCCAGCAACTGGAGAAGCACCTCACCGGTGATACCCTCAGCCTTGGCTGCCTTCTCAAACAAATTACGGAACTGACGCTCAAGTACTCCATATGTATACTTGGCCTTCTGCTTCTCTGCCAGCATGACTGCATACTCCGACATCTTACGACGACGGTTGTTGCCATGCTGTCCCGGGGGGAAGTTCCTGCGGGACAAAACTTTGTCTGCGCCGAAGATGGGCTCACCAAAACGACGCGCAATTTTTGATTTCGGTCCTAAATATCTTGCCATAATTTAATAAAAAAATGTTCAATTGAATGTTCAATCCTGAATATTATACGCGACGACGCTTCGGAGGACGACATCCGTTGTGCGGCAGCGGAGTAACGTCTACAATCTCCATAACCTCGATTCCTGCACCATGGATGGCGCGGATAGCGGACTCACGGCCGTTACCCGGACCCTTCACATAAGCCTTCACCTTGCGAAGACCCAGGTCGTAGGCAACCTTAGCGCAATCCTCGGCTGCCATCTGAGCAGCGTACGGAGTGTTCTTCTTAGAACCGCGGAAACCCATCTTACCAGCTGACGACCAAGAGATAATCTGACCCTCGTCGTTTGCCAGTGAAACGATAATATTATTGAAAGAACTGTGTACGTGGAGCTGACCGATAGCGTTCACTCTCACGTTTCTTTTCTTGGAAGTGACTGTTTTCTTTGCCATAATTCTCAAATCTTTTAGATGTTCAACTTAGAATTACTTCGTAGCCTTCTTCTTGTTAGCAACAGTCTTCTTCTTTCCCTTACGGGTACGAGCATTATTCTTTGTGCTCTGACCACGAACAGGAAGACCATTACGATGACGGACTCCACGATAGCAACCAATATCCATCAGTCGCTTGATATTCAACTGGATCTCGCTACGGAGATCACCCTCTACTTTGAATTCAGCGCCGATGATTTCACGGATCTTGGCTGCCTGGTCGTCAGTCCACTCGCTGACCTTCAGGTCGCGGCTGACACCTGCCTTATCCAATATCTTTGCTGAACTACTTCGACCGATACCATAGATATAGGTCAATGCGATTTCGCCACGCTTATTCTGGGGCAAATCTACTCCAACAATTCTTATTGCCATTTGTTAATAAAAGAAATAAAAAAATTTAGTTTAAATTTCGAAATTCCGCTAAAAAGCATGCAAAGGTACGAAGATTTTGCCGAACCTCCGCCATTTTATGCTTATTTAACATTTAACCCTGACGCATCTTGTACTTAGGGTTCTTCTTGTTGATAACGAACAGGCGGCCCTTACGACGCACAATCTTGCAGTCTGGGGTACGCTTCTTCAATGATGCTCTTGTCTTCATATTAGTTCCTTTTGTTTATTTGTATCTGAATACAATTCGTCCCTTTGTCAGGTCATACGGACTCATCTCGACCTTGACCTTGTCGCCGGGGAGGATTTTGATATAGTGCATTCTCATCTTACCAGAGATATGCGCAATAATCTGGACTCCATTCTCTAATTCTACACGGAACATCGCGTTCGACAGCGACTCGACGATAGTTCCGTCCTGCTCAATAGCGGATTGTTTTGCCATACTTAACTTTAAATATCGTTATACTTGACCTTCTATGCTTTCTGCTTCCTCGAACGAAGACAGGATCTCAGCCTTGCCTCGGCGAACGGCAATCGTGTGCTCGAAATGAGCAGCGGGTTTACCGTCCTGCGTACGGATAGTCCAACGGTCCTGATCCATCCAGATGGCGCGGTCTCCCATCGTGACCATCGGTTCGATGGCAAGGCACATACCGGCTTTCAGCATGACACCATTCCCCCGACGTCCATAGTTGGGTACCTGCGGATCCTCGTGCATCTCCCGACCGATGCCATGACCTGTAAGCTCACGAACGATGCCGTAGCCTTGGGCCTCGCAATGGTCTTGGACCGCACTGCTGATATCGCCCAGATGTTTTCCTGCCACCGCATTCTCTATACCGAGATAGAGCGCTTCCTTGGTCGTCTTCAACAGTTGTCTCAACTCTTCGGAGACTTCACCGACACAGAACGTGTAGCAAGAGTCGCCATTGAAACCGTTGAGGAGTGTACCACAGTCGATAGAGATGATATCTCCGTCTTTCAGGATCGTCTCCTCGTTGGGGACACCGTGTACCACCACATCGTTTACCGATGTGCAGATACTGGCAGGAAACGGCCCTCCATATGGATTGGGGAAACCCTTGAACGTGGGAACGGCACCATGATCTCTGATGAACTCGTCCGCTATTCTGTCCAACTGGAGGGTCGTTACTCCAGGTTTTATATGCTTTCCTAATTCGCCAAGTGTCTTACCAACGAGTTGGTTTGCCTGGCGCATCAGGTCAATCTCATCTTCAGTCTTCAGGAATATCTTCATAGAAGATTAGTATGCAGCCATTCCGCGGCCGTGGATACGACCAGAACTGAGCAAACCGTCATAGTGGCGCATCAGCAGGTGGCTCTCGATCTGTGCCAGTGTGTCGAGCACGACACCGACGAGAATCAGCAGTGACGTTCCACCGAAGAACTGAGAGAACGCGTCTTGTACATTCAGCAGGCTTGCAAAAGCAGGCATAACGGCGATGAAGGCGATGAACAGAGAGCCCGGCAGGGTGATGCGAGACATCACGGTGTCGATATACTCAGCGGTATCCTTACCCGGCTTTACACCAGGGATGAAACCGTTGTTACGCTTCATATCTTCTGCCATCTGTGTCGGATTCAGCGTGATAGCCGTATAGAAGTACGTAAACGCGATAATCAGAATCGCGAAGATGACATTGTACTGCCAACTGTGATGATCCATCAATGCGTGGGGAATCAAGGTACTCTCAGATGTCAGCCACTGAGCGACAGACAGAGGAACGAACATGATAGCCTGTGCAAAGATGATTGGCATCACATTGGCGGCGAACAACTTCAAGGGGATGTACTGACGAGCACCACCCACCTGTTTGTTGCCTACAATACGCTTCGCATACTGTACGGGCACCTTGCGGACGCCTTGTACCAGAACGATAGCTGCGCAAACAACAGCATAGAGAATGATAATCTCAGCAAGGAACATCACCAGTCCACCACCTGTGATAGCTGTGAACCGAGAGGTCACCTCCTGGATGAATGCCTGAGGCAAACGGGCAATGATACCGACCATGATGATCAGTGAGATACCATTTCCTATACCCTTATCCGTAATGCGCTCACCAAGCCACAGGATGAACATACTACCTGCAGCGAGAATGATAACGGCGGGCAGCATGAAGGTCGACCAAGAAATACCCGAGGCAAGAGCCTGACCTGCCTGCATCTTCAGGTTAATCAGATAACCTGGAGCCTGGAACAGCAGGATAGCCACTGTCAGATAACGGGTATAGGCACTGATCTTCTTGCGCCCACTCTCACCCTCGCGCTGCATCTTCTGTACATAAGGCACAGCGACTGCGAGGAGCTGCATTAAGATAGAAGCTGTGATGTATGGCATGATTCCCAGTGCGAAGATAGACGCATTGGAAAATGCACCACCGGAGAACATGTCAAGCAGCGACATCAGACCGCCGGCAGTCTGCGACTGCAACTGGCTCAACATGGCCGGGTTGATACCTGGAAGTACCACAAACGAGCCAAAACGATAAATCGCCACAAACAGGAGCGTGATCAGGATGCGCTGGCGCAGATCCTCGATCTTCCAAATGTTCTTCAGTGTCTCTATTAACTTCTTCATCTTACAGTTTAGATTTTTGTTGCGTTACCACCTACTGCCTTGATAGCCTCTTCAGCAGCCTTTGAGAAAGCATTTGCCTCTACGTCGACCTTGGCCTTCAGCTCACCATTGCCCAGAACCTTTACCAGTTCCTTACCGTTAGTGAGACCAGCAGCCACGAGCTCTTCGATACCGATCTTAGTGAGGTTCTTAGCCTCAGCAAGCTTCTGAAGTGTAGAGAGGTTAACCGCAAAGAACTCCTTGTGGTTGATGTTCTTGAAGCCACCCTTCGGCACACGGCGCTGGAGAGGCATCTGACCACCTTCGAAACCAATCTTTTTCTTATAACCAGAACGAGCCTTGGCTCCCTTGTGACCACGGGTAGAAGTACCGCCCAGACCAGAGCCTGTTCCGCGACCGATACGACGACGTGAGTGGGTAGAGCCTTCTGCCGGCTTTAAATTATTCAGTTTCATATTCGAATCTTCTTTTAATTGTTATTACTCAACTACGGTCACCAGATGATGTACCTTGCGGATCATACCACGGATAGAAGGATTGTCCTCTACCTCAACAACCTGGGAGATCTTGCGCAGGCCGAGAGCCTCAAGCGTGCGCTTCTGGTCTACCGGATAACCGATCTTACTCTTAATCTGCTTTACCTTAATTGTTGCCATAATCAAATTCTCCTTTTATCCTCTAAATACTTTTTCCATACTGATACCACGTGTACCTGCTACAGTGTAGGCATCACGCATCTGGCTCAGGGCCTCGATGGTAGCCTTCACAAGATTGTGGGGGTTAGAAGAACCCTTGGACTTAGCCAGCACGTCCTTCACACCTACGCTCTCCAGCACGGCACGCATAGCACCTCCGGCCACAAGACCGGTACCAGCTGCTGCCGGCTTCAGGAACACCTGGGCACCGCCGAAGCGAGCCTCCATCTCATGAGGGATGGTGCCCTTGAGTACAGGAACCTTTACGAGATTCTTCTTGGCAGCCTCAACACCCTTGGCAATGGCTGCTGTAACCTCACCAGCCTTACCCAGACCCCAGCCGATGATGCCGTTGCCGTCACCGACAACAACAATGGCTGCGAATGTAAAGGTGCGACCTCCCTTTGTTACCTTGGTAACACGGTTGATGGCAACCAGTCTGTCTTTCAACTCTACGTCACTATTTACTTTAACTTTGTTCATTGCCATAATCGTTTAGAATTTAAGTCCACCTTTACGTGCTGCGTCTGCAAGAGACTTTACACGGCCGTGATAAAGATAGCCGTTACGGTCGAAGACCACGGTGCTAACACCTGCCTCCTGAGCCTTCTGGGCTACCAGCTCGCCGACCTTCTCAGCCTGCTGGATCTTCGGCATAGCCTCGAGACCCAGAGAGGATGCAGATGCGAGTGTTTTACCTTCCAAATCATTGATCACCTGAGCATAGATCTGCTTGTTGCTGCGGAAAACGCTCAGACGAGGACGCTCGGCTGTGCCGAATACGTTCTTACGAATTCTATATTTGATCTTAATTCGTCTTTCTACTTTCTTCGTTGTCATAATCTTCAATCAATTAAAGTTACTTAGCTGATGCTGACTTACCCGACTTACGACGGATAACCTCACCCTTGAACAAAATACCCTTTCCTTTGTAAGGCTCAGGCATGCGGAAAGAACGAATTTTAGCGCAAATCAGACCGAGCAGCGCCTTGTCGCAAGACTCCAGGATGATCTGAGGATTCTGGTTACGCTCAGACTTGGTCTCCACCTTAACCTCCTTCGGGAGTTGGATGAAGATCGGGTGAGTATAACCGAGCGCGAACTCGATGATGTTACCCTGGTTGGATACACGGTAACCTACACCGACGAGCTCCAGCTCTTTCTTGTAACCCTCGCTCACACCTACAACCATGTTGTTGACAAGTGCACGATAGAGACCGTGGAAAGCCTGCTTCTGCTTAATGTTCACAGGACTGTTCTCGTCAATCTCAAATACAATATGACCATCTTCGACCTTCATCTTAATCGAAGCGTCGACTTTCTGTGAAAGTTCTCCCTTGGGACCCTTGACGGTTACGATGCCGTCCTTATCCTGAGAAACGGTAACGCCAGCAGGGATACTAATTGGCAATTTTCCTATTCTTGACATATGCTATCCTCCAATTAATATACGTAGCAAAGCACCTCGCCGCCAATCTTCAGGGCTGCAGCCTCTTTGTCTGTCATTACACCTTTGGACGTGGAAAGTATAGCAATACCCAGTCCGTTAATTACTCTCGGCATGTCTTTGTAACCAGTGTACTTACGAAGACCTGGTGTAGACACTCTCGTCAGGCTCTTAATGGCGTTCTCACGAGTTGCGGGGTCGTACTTCAGGGCCACCTTGATTGTTCCCTGAGGACCATCCTCAATGAACTTGTAGTTCAGGATGTAACCCTTCTCGAAGAGGATCTTAGTGATCTCTTTCTTCAAGTTAGACGCAGGAACCTCAACGACACGATGATGTGCCATGATTGCGTTTCTGAGTCTGGTCAGATAATCTGCTATTGGATCTGTCATAAAAATAATGTTTTAATTAATCGGGACTGTCCCGACAATATTAAATAATATACTATTTGCCTCTTGTGCCTGGCTCTTGGCCTTTATTAACTGCTAACAGTTAACAGCCAATTACCAGCTTGCCTTCTTCACTCCCGGAATCAGACCGCTTGATGCCATCTCACGGAACTGGATACGAGAGAGACCGAACTGGCGCATGTATCCCTTCGGACGACCCGTGATCTTACAACGGTTGTGCAGACGGATGGGGTTCGCGTTCTTGGGAATGCTCTGCAGCTTGCGGGCAGCCTCATAGGCGGCCATTGCGCCCTCTTCAGTGTTCACATCAGCGGTAGCGATGATCTTCTTCAGAGCTGCACGCTTCTCAGCATAACGGGCTACGAGCTTGGCGCGCTTCACCTCGCGGGCTTTCATTGATTCTTTTGCCATATCTCTTAATCGTTTTTAGCGTTCTTGAATGGAAGACCGAAAGCCTTCAGCAGAGCATAACCCTCCTCGTCGGTCTGAGCCGATGTAACGAAGGTGATGTTCATACCCTGAATGCGGTCTACTGAATCGATATTGATCTCCGGGAAGATAATCTGCTCCTGGATACCCAGAGTGTAGTTTCCACGGCCGTCGAACTTGCTCTCGATACCCTTGAAGTCACGGATACGGGGCAGTGCGATGCGAACGAGCTTCTCAAGGAACTCGTACATGCGCTCACGACGGAGAGTCACCATCACACCGATAGGCATCTTCTTACGAAGCTTGAAGTTGGCAATATCCTTCTTGGAATAAGTTGCCACTGCCTTCTGACCACAGATGGCACTGATCTCATTGATAGCCACGTCGATGATCTTCTTGTCCTGTGTAGCGTCACCCAGACCCTGGTTAACGACAATCTTCTTCAGGACAGGAGTCTGCATCTTAGAAGAATAGTTGAACTGCTTCTGCAGAGCCGGAGCAATCTTCTCCTTGTACTCTTTCTTTAACTGTGCTGTATTTGCCATTACTTAATCTCCTCCCCTGATTTTTTAGCGATACGAACGACCTTCTTGCCCTCGCGCTTGATGGCGACACGGGTAGCCTTGCCACTCTTCGGATCAATCAAACTAATATTCGAGATGTGAATAGGAGCCTCCATCTTCACGAAGCCTCCCTGAGGGTTCTTGGCACTCGGCTTAGCACTCTTGTTGACCATGTTCACACCTTCAACAAGTGCACGCTGCTTGTCGGTCAAGACCTTCAGCACCTTACCAGTCTTGCCCTTGTCCTCACCGGCCAGGACGATAACTGTATCGTTTTTCTTAATATTGAACTTTGCCATTTCTTGTTTCATTTTAAAATATTAAAGTACCTCAGGTGCCAAAGAAACGACTTTCATATTAACGGCACGGAGCTCACGGGCAACGGGGCCGAAGATACGGCTACCACGAAGCTCACCGGCATTGTTCAGCAGCACGCAGGCGTTGTCGTCGAAACGGATGTACGAACCATCAGCACGACGAATCTCCTTCTTTGTGCGAACAACCAAAGCCTTTGATACTGCACCCTTCTTCACGTCACTTGTAGGGATCGCGTTCTTGACAGAGACGACGATGATATCACCTACGCTGGCATAACGGCGCTTTGTTCCGCCCAATACACGGATGCAGAGAGCCTCACGTGCACCGCTGTTGTCAGCTACTGTAAGTCTTGATTCTGTCTGTATCATAATTACTTAGCTTTTTCTACGATTTGAACTAATCTCCATCTCTTTGTCTTGGACAGAGGACGGGTTTCCATAATGAGCACGGTATCACCTACGTTGCACTCGTTCTTCTCGTCGTGTGCGTGATACTTCTTTGTCTTCTGGACAAACTTACCATAAATAGGGTGCTTCTCCTTGAACTTAGCGGCAATAACAATGGTTTTATCCATCTTGTTGCTGATAACAACACCCTGTCTTGTCTTTCTTAAATTTCTTGTTTCCATATGGACCATTGTTATTTTTTAAGTTCTCTCTGATGAAGTTCTGATTTCATACGTGCGATATCACGACGAGCAGCCTTAATCTGAGACGGATTCTCAAGAGGAGTGATGGCGTGGTTCAACTTCATCTGGTTGTACTTTGCTACCTCTGCCTCAATGCGCTCTGCCAAATCCTTGGTCTCGAGCTCTCTTACTTCTTTAATCTTCATACTCAATTAAGCGTTTTTATCGTAATCACGTCTAACAACAAACTTTGTCTTAACCGGCAGTTTCTGTGCGCCGAGGCGGAGAGCCTCCTTAGCAACCTCGAAAGGAACGCCTTCTACTTCAAAGAGGATACGGCCCGGTGTAACAGGTGCAACCCATCCTGCGGGATCTCCCTTACCCTTACCCATTCGCACGTCAGCAGGCTTGCGAGTGATTGGTTTGTCGGGGAAGATGCGGATCCATACCTGACCTTCACGGTTCATATAACGGTTGATGGCAACACGGGCTGCCTCAATCTGGCGGCTGTCGATCCACTTGGCGTCCATAGTCTTGATACCGAATGAGCCGAAAGCCAGCGTTGTACCTCTGTGGGCGTCGCCTTTGTTGCCGCGTCCGTCCTGAGGTCTTCTATATCTTACTCTTTTTGGCTGTAACATAATAAGCTTCTACTTTTAACGGTTATTATTCTTCTTATTACGGAACTTCCTGTCACCGCCACGGCCACCATTGCCACGACCGCCAGACTTCTCCTGAGCGAAGTTCGGAGCCAGGTCTACGTCTCCGTAGATCTCACCGCGGCAAATCCAAACCTTGATACCCAGCAGACCGACCTTGGTCAGTGCCTCTGCATGGCAGTAGTCGATGTCCGCACGATAAGTATGAAGCGGCGTACGGCCTTCCTTCAGCATCTCGCTGCGGGCGATTTCTGCTCCGTTAAGACGACCTGAGATCTGTACCTTGATACCCTCGGCGCCAGCGCGCATCGTATTCTGGATAGCCATCTTGATGGCACGACGATATGCGATCTTGCCCTCTACCTGGCGAGCGATGTTGTTGGCAACAATCGTGGCATCGAGCTCTGGACGCTTTACCTCGAAGATATTAATCTGGATCTCCTTGTCATAGAGCTTCTTCAGCTCTTCCTTCAGTTTGTCAACATCTTGACCACCCTTACCGATGACGATGCCCGGACGAGCCGTGCAGATAGTAATGGTAACCAGCTTCAACGTACGCTCGATGACAATCTTCGAAACGCTGGCCTTTGCCAGACGCTCGTTCAGGTACTTACGGATTTTCTGATCCTCTACCAGGTTATCTCCGAAGTCCTTGCCTCCGAACCAATTTGAATCCCAACCTCTAACAATACCAAGACGGTTGCTTATTGGATTAACTTTCTGTCCCATACTTATTCTTTTACGTCATTAGTTTTAGCGTCTACAAACAGAGTCACGTGATTGGAACGCTTGCGGATACGATATCCACGACCCTGCGGTGCCGGTCTCATTCTCTTCATTGTAACGCCCTCGTCAACGAATACGCGGGTGATGAACAGCTCACCGTCCTCAGCCTTGCGGTCATTCTTAGCTTCCCAGTTGGCGATAGCCGAACGGAGGAGTTTCTCTACTTGAGCTGCTGCTGCCTTCTTGGAGAACCTCAGCACGCCAAGGGCGCGATTGACCTCCATGCCGCGAATCATGTCTACGACATAGCGCATCTTACGAGGTGAAGAGGGACAGCCTTTCAGCTTGGCAAAATACTGTGTCTTAAGTGCTGCCTTTCTTTCTTCAGCCTTAATATGTTTTCTTGCTCCCATTGTAATTTCTAATTCTTAATTCTTAATTCTTAACTACCCCTGGGATTATTTCTTGTTACCGGCGTGACCACCGAAGCGACGGGTGGGTGCGAACTCACCGAGCTTGTGACCAACCATGTTCTCAGTAACGTAGACAGGGATAAATTTATTACCGTTATGAACTGCAACAGTGTGTCCCACGAAGTCCGGGGAGATCATTGATGCTCTGGCCCATGTCTTAACGACATTTTTCTTACCACTCTCATTCATAGCGAGAATCTTCTTCTCGAGTGAGACGTTGATGTACGGACCTTTCTTTAATGAACGACTCATAATTTACTCTTCTAATTAACTTCGTGATTACTTCTTGTTAGCTCTTTCAATGATGTATCTGTTTGAAAGCTTCTTCGGTGCACGAGTCTTAAGACCCTTAGCGTACAAGCCCTTGCGTGAACGTGGGTGACCTCCAGACTGACGTCCTTCACCACCACCCATCGGGTGATCATGCGGGTTCATAACAACACCACGGTTGTGCGGGCGACGACCCAGCCAGCGGCTGCGACCAGCCTTACCAGACTGCTCAAGTGCGTGGTCTGAGTTACCTACACTACCTACAGTAGCCTTACAAGCGGAGAGAATCTGACGAGTCTCACCTGAGGGGAGCTTGATCACACAATAGCTGCCCTCACGAGAAGTCAACTGAGCAAAGTTACCAGCCGAACGAACGAGCTTGGCACCCTGGCCGGGACGCATCTCAATGTTGTGGATGACGGTACCGACGGGGATGTTAGCGAGCGGGAGAGCATTACCCACCTCGGGCACTGCCTCAGCTCCTGACATCAGGGTTGCACCAACCTGCAGTCCATTAGGAGCAATAATGTAACGTTTTTCACCATCAGCGTAGAACAACAGAGCGATACGAGCCGAACGGTTCGGATCGTATTCGATTGTCTTCACTACAGCTGGAACACCATCTTTCTCTCGCTTGAAGTCGATCAGACGATACTTCTTCTTGTGGCCGCCGCCCATGTAGCGGACAGTCATCTTACCGGTGTTGTTTCGACCGCCGGTTGAACGCTTACCGAAGACGAGAGACTTCTCTGGCACGGATGCAGTAATATCCTCGAACGTGCCAATAATCTTGTGTCTTTGACCCGGAGTTACGGGTTTTAATTTACGTACTGCCATTTCTATTATTGAATATTGCTATAAAAATCAATTGTATCGCCCTCCTTCAAGGTAACGATAGCCTTCTTGAACGCGTTCTTCTGACCCTTGATCAGACCTGCCTTGGTGTAGCGAGAGCTACGCTTTCCGGCATAACGGCACGTGTTCACATCGATCACTGTAACATTGTACATGCTCTCGACCTCATTCTTAATCTCAAGCTTATTAGCCTCGGGACGAACGATGAAACCATACTTAGCCTCGGCCTTCTTGGTCCTCTCCTCACCCTTCACCTTATAAGTTTTCTCTACAGAAGACTTGTCTGTAATCTTGGTCATCTTCTCAGTGACCAGAGGTTTGATGATAAATGCCATATCTTATTGCCTCCTTTATTTGTTTAAGATACTGTCGATAGTCTCCAGAGACTTCTCGGAAATAACAAGCACATCGGCATTCAAAACTTTGTACGAATTGACCGTCGATGCCTCCATCACTTCTGCGCCCTGCAGATTGCGAGCCGACAAATATACGTTATTATTTGTTCCTGACAAAACGAAGAGGACCTTCTTACCATCCACTTTGAGATTTTTTGCAATGTTTATGAATTCTTTAGTCTTCGGAGCCTCCATAGTGAAGTCTTCTACAACCACGATTGCATTCTCCTGTGCCTTGTAAGACAGAGCGGACTTACGAGCAAGAACCTTTACTTTTTTGTTCAGTTTGAAACTATAGTCACGGGGTGTCGGACCGAACACGCGGCCACCACCACGGAGCAGCGGAGAGTTGATATCACCATGACGAGCGCCGCCGCCACCTTTCTGACGACCGAGCTTGCGAGTAGAACCAGAGATTTCGCTTCTCTCCTTCGACTTAGCTGTACCCTGACGCTGGTTGGCCAGATACTGCTTAACATCCAGATAAAGAACGTGGTCATTAGGTTCAATGCCGAAGATAGCCTCGTTCAGAGTCACCTTTCTTCCGGTCTCCTGACCTTTGATATTTAATACGCTAACTTCCATCTTTACTTGTTGATTATTACAGTTGAACCATTGTAACCAGCGCAGCTACCCTTCACAAGGATCAGGTTGTGCTCCGGTATTACCTTTAACACTTTGAGGTTCTGAGTTGTCACTCTGTCGCCGCCCATCTGGCCGCCCATGCGCATTCCCTTGAACACCTTGGCGGGATAAGAACAGGCACCGATAGAACCCGGCTTACGCAGACGGTCGTCCTGACCGTGTGTAGACTGGCCTACGCCACCGAAACCATGGCGCTTCACAACACCCTGGAATCCCTTACCTTTAGACGTACCGACCACATCAACAAACTCGGCACCTTCGAAGATGTCGACCGTGATGGTGTCGCCGAGGTTATACTCCTCGTCAAACTTGAACTCGGCCAAGTGGGCCTTTGGTGTTGTGTTAGCCTTCTTGAAGATACCCATCATTGGTTTGGTGGTGTTCTTCTCCTTCTTCTCTCCGAAGGCGAGCTGAACGGCCTTGTAACCGTCCTTCTCTACAGACTTAACCTGAGTTACAACACAAGGACCAGCTTCGATGACAGTGCACGGCACATTCTTACCGTCGGCACTGAAAACGGATGTCATTCCGATTTTTCTTCCAATTAATCCTGGCATTTCAGTTTAAAATTAATAATGATGTTAATATATAAAGTTTCTTTTTAAGTGTCATCTCGCTATTCCCGATGCATACAAACTCACTTAAAAAGGAACTTCAACTGCTTCATTTTTGAAGGCTAAGTCGCTCTTTACCAGAGTATTGATAGCATACAAGCCAGCGCAATACGCACTTTCGCGGGTGCAAAGGTACTACTATTTATTGGAACACGCAACATTAATTAGCTTTCCAAAGCAACTTTTAAGGTTTTTTATAATTTCCACACCCTATGGCACAAGAGGAACGACCTATCTGATAAGCATATCAGCATCACTTGGCCTTACTTCCGGAAGGTGCTTCTATGGCCTCGCACTCTTCCAGCAGGCCACGCCGGATATGGCCGGCCAGGGCACCGTCTGATGGCTTGTAGCGCTCACCGTGAGGGGTATAGTTGCACTTGAACCCAGTGATATGCCGGTCACGACGGAACTCCTTCGGGTTGTCCACGCAGACGCTTTTCACAGAGATTGAGAGTTTACCCATCTCTTTCAAGTCGACGACGTAGCCATTCTGCATGTAATGGCGCACGGTATCAAACAGCTCACGCAGCACCAGTCTCACGTCCGAGGCCTTTGCCGAGCAGTTCGTCTCGATCATCCTCTCTATCTCCTCGAGCGAGATTTCACCTTGCTTGACGGTGTGGGCATAGTATTTGCCGTAGTTCCGGTCGCTCTTAATCTTGTTCTGAACCAGTCTGTAATGAATAGCCATACTTCGTTTTTTGCTTGCAAATATAAGGATTATTATTCAAACTGCCAAACCTTACAGTCCAAAATCGGCGGAATTGCTGACCAAATCCGCCGGTTTTGACGACCAAATCCGCCGATTTTGACCAAAACAAAAACAGCGCGCCCGAAAGAGCACGCTGCCTATCATAAGGATGAGTACGATCCTATACCTTGATCTCAACCTCAACACCGCTGGGGAGCTCGAGCTTCATCAGGGCATCGACGGTCTTAGCTGTAGAGCTGTAGATGTCGATCAGACGCTTGTAGTCTGACAGCTGGAACTGCTCACGAGCCTTCTTGTTAACGAAGGTAGAGCGGTTTACAGTGTAGATACGCTTGTGTGTGGGAAGGGGGATAGGACCGCTGATGATAGCACCGGTAGCCTTCACAGCCTTCACGATCTTCTCTGCTGACTTGTCCACGAGTTTGTGGTCGTAGCTCTTCAGCTTAATACGAATTTTCTGACTCATTTGTTGAATTATTAATAATTGATTATGAAAAGTGGAGGCCGCTAAAGAGTCATTTACTCAGCGGCACTCCGTATTGTCTCTTTTACACGAGGTCGGCACGACCCTTCACCTCCTCGAGCACTGCCTTGGCGATAG
This sequence comes from Prevotella sp. lc2012, assembly GCF_900107065.1. Lineage (NCBI taxonomy): Bacteria > Pseudomonadati > Bacteroidota > Bacteroidia > Bacteroidales > Prevotellaceae > Prevotella > Prevotella sp. lc2012. The sequence goes on from NZ_FNUF01000006.1 coordinate 73,610, forward strand.
AGCTTGAGAGCGGTGCATGGTGATCGTACTCCATAGAACTGGTAGCACGGCCTGAGGTGATGGTACGAAGAGCGGTCACATAACCGAACATCTCTGACAGGGGAACCTGAGCCTTCACGACACGGGCACCGCTGCGAGCCTCTTCCATGCCCTCTACCTGACCACGACGCTTGTTCAGGTCGCCGATCACGTCACCCATGTTCTCCTCGGGTGTCACCACCTCGAGTTTCATGATGGGCTCCATCAGCACAGGCTTAGCCTGAGCGCAGACAGACTTATAAGCCATCTGGGCTGCGATCTCGAACGAGAGCTGGTCAGAGTCAACGGGGTGGAACGAACCATCCACGACAACGACCTTCAGCGAATCCATCGGATAGCCACCGAGGATACCATTCTTCATGGCTGCCTCGAAACCCTTCTGGATAGAGGGGATAAACTCCTTGGGGATATTACCACCCTTGACCTCGTTCACGAACTGCAGGCCACCGTCCTTAGCGATATCCCAATCGTCATCGACCGGACCAACGTTCACGATGATATCAGCGAACTTACCGCGACCACCAGACTGCTTCTTGTAAACCTCACGGTAGCCCATGACGGTCTTCGTGATAGCCTCCTTGTAGTTAACCTGCGGCTTACCCTGGTTACACTCAACCTTGAACTCGCGCTTCAGACGGTCGATGATGATATCGAGGTGAAGCTCACCCATACCTGAGATGATGGTCTGACCACTCTGCTCGTCGGTACGTACGGTGAATGTCGGGTCTTCCTCAGCCAACTTGGCGAGACCGTTATCGAGCTTAGCCACGTCGGCCTGGCTCTTCGGCTCAACTGCGATAGAGATCACAGTATCGGGGAAGGTCATGGACTCGAGCACGATAGGATGTCCCTCGTCGCAGAGGGTATCACCTGTGCGGATATCCTTGAAGCCTACACCTGCGCCGATATCACCGGCATCGATGGACTCCATGGGGATCTCCTTATTTGAGTTCATCTGGAACAGACGGCTGATACGCTCCTTCTTACCTGAACGGGGGTTGAACACATAGCTTCCGGCAGTGATCTTACCCGAGTAAACACGGAAGAACACCAGACGGCCCATGTACGGGTCGGTAGCGATCTTAAAGGCCAGAGCCGATGTCGGCTCGTCCTCAGAAGGCTTACGATCCTCTTCCTCTTCTGTGCTGGGGTTGGTACCCTTGATCACCTCTACGTCGACAGGAGCCGGCAGGAAGGCGCACACATAGTCAAGGAGGGGCTGAACGCCCTTGTTCTTATATGAAGAACCAAGCAGCATCGGGGTGCACTGCATGGCGATGGTTCCCTTACGGATAGCGGCGATAATCTCCTCCTCTGTGATTGAGTTAGGATCATCGAAATACTTCTCCATCAGAGCCTCATCGTACTCGGCAGCAGCCTCAAGCAGCTTATTACGCCACTCGTCGCACTCAGCCTCAAGGTCTGCAGGGATATCCTCGACATCATACTCGGCACCCATGGTCTCATCGTGCCACAGGATAGCCTTCATCTTGATCAGGTCTACCAGACCCTTGAAGTTCTCCTCAGCACCGATGGGCACCTGGATAACAACAGGATTAGCGCCCAGGATGTCCTTCATCTGCTGCACAGTCTCGAAGAAGTCTGCACCAGAGCGGTCCATCTTATTAACATAGCCGATACGGGGCACATTGTACTTGTCGGCCTGGCGCCATACCGTCTCTGACTGAGGCTGTACGCCATCAGCTGCAGAATATGTAGCCACAGCACCGTCGAGCACGCGCAGTGAACGCTCCACCTCAGCTGTAAAGTCGACGTGTCCCGGAGTGTCGATCAGATTGATCTTGAATGTCTTGTTATTCCATGTCCAGTTACAGGTTGTTGCAGCAGAGGTAATTGTAATACCACGCTCCTGCTCCTGAGCCATCCAGTCCATCGTTGCAGCTCCATCATGTACCTCACCGATCTTGTGCGTCTTACCTGTATAGAACAGGATACGCTCAGAAGTCGTTGTCTTACCGGCATCGATGTGAGCCATAATACCGATGTTTCTCGTCAAATGTAAATCGCGATTTGCCATTCTTGTTTATCCTTTAACTACTTTACCTTAAACCTATCTTAGAATCTGAAGTGAGCAAATGCGCGGTTAGCCTCAGCCATACGGTGCATATCCTCCTTACGCTTAAAGGCGCCACCCTGGTTGTTATAGGCATCCATGATCTCGGCTGCAAGCTTGTCAGCCATAGACTTACCGCTGCGCTTACGGGCGAAAGAGATCATATTCTTCATAGACACGCTCTCCTTACGGTCAGGACGGATTTCCGTCGGAACCTGGAACGTAGCACCACCGATACGGCGGCTCTTAACCTCCACCTGAGGAGTGATGTTATCGAGGGCCTGCTTCCAAATCTCGAGGGCAGACTTCTCCTCGTTGTTCATCTTAGCCTTCACTGTCTCCAGTGCATTGTAGAAGATCTCATACGACTTGGTCTTCTTACCATCAAACATCAGATGGTTCACAAACTTCGACACTTTCTGGTCGTTGAACACGGGATCCGGCAGGATCACACGCTTCTTGGGTTTTGCTTTTCTCATTTTGTTTTGAATGATTAAATTCTGCTTGGGCTGTTCTTACTTGTTCTTCAACACTCACACGAGAGTATTTACTCAACCTTTTAACATCTGTCGGTAAAACCGACGCTCCAGCAAAACGATTTTTACTTTTCTTTGTTTGGCCTGACTAACCTTCTCCGGTCATTACTTCTTAGCCTTAGGACGCTTAGCTCCGTACTTTGAGCGACGCTGTGTGCGATTTGCGACACCAGCTGTATCGAGCGTACCGCGAACAATGTGATAACGTACACCTGGCAGGTCCTTTACACGACCACCGCGAACAAGCACGATAGAGTGCTCCTGCAGGTTGTGTCCCTCTCCAGGGATGTAAGAGTTAACTTCCTTCTGATTTGTCAGACGAACACGGGCTACCTTACGCATAGCCGAATTAGGCTTCTTCGGGGTTGTTGTGTAAACACGTACGCAGACACCACGACGCTGAGGACAGTTGTCCAAAGCCGGCGACTTTGACTTGTCAACAATCACCTTTCTGCCCTTTCTTACCAATTGTGAAATTGTAGGCATAATACTTTTAATTTAATAATTTAATATGTTTATTCTGTTTATATTCAGCACTTTACACGCCGCTTCTCGCTTAAAGAGGCGTTTCGGGCTGCAAAGGTACAACTATTTTCCGAAACCACCTAATATATAAAAAAGAAAAAGCGTTACACCCTGTCTGATTTAACAAGATATAACACTTTTTGAATTAATTAGCAATAATTACCCTACGACGCCTCCCCTTTCGAAAGGTCGAATGGGGCGATTGCCTGCGGTTCTTGAGTTGGGATTCTTATGGTTCCGAACTCAGCCTCGTAGCGCATGATATTCTCCTGAAGAGCGCCAAGCAGTCGCTTAGCATGTTCAGGGGCAAGTATCACACGGCTGCACACCTGAGCCTTCGGCACTCCAGGGAGCACCCTGGCGAAGTCAACCACGAAGTCACTTGAACCATGTGTAATGATGGCGAAGTTTGCATACTCGCCCTGTGCCACATCCTGCGGCAGGTCAATCTGCAGTCCCTGCTGTCTGTTGTTATTCTCGTTCATAGTATATCACGTTTTGCATACATTTAATCTTTGGGCAAAAAGGCGCTGTACAGCTAACTGTACAACGCCCTTTCAGTATTCATGAAAAGAAAATTATTTCTCGTCAAGCACGGTCTCCTCAGCGAAGTCAAGAACATTCTTGCGGTTAGCCTGAATACGCTCATACTCCTCCTTGGAACCAACAATAATCTTATCGAACTCACGCAGACCCGTACCGGCAGGAATCAGGTGACCGCAGATCACGTTCTCCTTCATACCCTCCAGATGGTCTACCTTACCACGGATAGCGGCCTCGTTGAGCACCTTCGTCGTCTCCTGGAACGAAGCAGCAGACATGAACGACTTCGTCTGGAGTGCGGCACGTGTGATACCCTGCAGAATCTGAGTAGATGTGGCGGGTACAGCATCACGAACCTGTACGAGACGGAGGTCACGACGCTTTAGCATCGAGTTCTCGTCGCGGAGCTTACGCGAGGTTACGATCTGTCCCTTCTGAAGATTCTCGGAATCACCGGCATCGGTCACCACCTTCTTACCCCAGATACGGTCGTTCTCCTCAGCGAAGTCGAGTTTGTCGACAATCTCCTGCTCAAGGAAAGAGGTGTCACCTGGTTCATTAATCTGAACTTTACGCATCATCTGACGAACAATGATCTCGAAGTGCTTATCGTTAATCTTCACGCCTTGCAGACGATACACATCCTGTACCTCATTCACGATATACTCCTGAACGGCGGTGGGACCCTTGATAGCCAAGATGTCGGCCGGTGTGATCACACCGTCAGAGAGCGGTGTACCAGCACGAACGGCATCATGTTCCTGTACCAGGATCTGCTTTGACAGGGATACGAGATATTTACGCTGCTCACCTGTCTTAGAGGTAACGATGATCTCACGGTTACCGCGCTTAACCTTACCCATGGTAACCTCACCGTCAATCTCGGAGACGACAGCAGGGTTCGACGGGTTACGAGCCTCGAAGAGCTCAGTGACACGCGGCAGACCTCCAGTGATATCACCACCCTTGGCGGCAGCGCGCGGGATCTTCACGAGGGTCTCACCGGTCTTAACAGTCTGACCGTCTTCAACGACCACGTGACCACCCACAGGGAAGTTATATGTTCCGATGACCTCGCCATCAGCGCCGATCACATCACAGGTAGGAACCTTCGACTTGTCCTTCGACTCAGTAACAATCTTCTCTGTCAGACCTGTTGTTTCGTCAGTCTCAGCACGGAAGGTTACACCCTCGATGACATCATTGAATTTCAGGCGACCAGCATACTCGGTAACGATGACCGCATTGAACGGATCCCACTGGGCAATTTTATCACCCTTAGCTACCTCATCGCCATTACGGAAATAGAGAGAAGAACCATAAGGCACGTTCACCGTAGAAAGAACAATCTTCGTGTTCGGGTCGACAAAGCGGAGTTCACCCAGACGGCTAACTACCATCTCACAGTCACGACCATCCTCATCAAACGGAACAGTACGAACTTCCTCCATCTCAATCATGGCACGATCATACTTCGATACGATACTTGCATTGGCAGCTGCGTTGGCAGCAACACCACCGGCGTGGAATGTACGCAGAGTCAACTGTGTACCCGGCTCACCGATAGCCTGTGCAGCAATCACACCGACAGCCTCACCCTTCTGTACCATACGACGGGTAGCGAGGTTACGTCCATAACACTTCATGCATACGCCCTTCTTCGACTCGCAGGTGAGCACAGAACGGATCTCAACGCTCTCAATGTCAGCCTTCTCAATTGCATCGGCTACACTCTCAGTAATTTCCTCACCAGCCTCAACAATCACTTCACCCGTCTTCGGGTTAATGACATCGTGTACAGACACACGACCCAGAATTCGCTCAGCCAGGCTAGAGATAATCTCGTCGCCGCTCTTTAAAGCTGTACACTGCAGGCCACGCAGGGTTCCGCAGTCCTCCTCAGTGATGATCACGTCGTGAGACACATCGACCAAACGACGAGTCAAGTAACCAGCGTCTGCCGTCTTCATAGCGGTATCAGCAAGACCCTTACGGGCACCGTGAGTAGAGATAAAGTACTCAAGCACAGACATACCCTCCTTAAAGTTCGACAGGATCGGGTTCTCAATAATCTGGTGTCCTTCAGCACCAGCCTTCTGAGGCTTAGCCATCAGACCGCGGATACCGGAAAGCTGTTTAATCTGGTCCTTAGATCCACGGGCACCAGAGTCAAGCATCATGAACACAGCGTTAAAGCCCTGATCAGCCTCGGTCATCTGCTTCAGCAGGATATTACCAATATCGTTGTTGACATGAGTCCAAGTATCGATTACCTGATTATAACGCTCATTGTCGGTGATGAATCCCATATTATAGTTGTCAGTAATCTGACGAACCTCCTCATTACCCTTCTTGATCAGATCAGCCTTCTCTTTCGGAATAATGATATCATCGAGATTGAACGACAGACCGGCCAGATAAGCCATACGATAACCGAGGTTCTTAATGCCATCAAGGAATTCACAAGCCTCTGCAAAGCCCACGTTCTTAATTACATCAGCAATGATATCACGCAGACTCTTCTTAGAGATAACCTTGTTGACAAAACCTACCTCGTTCGGGATGATGCCATTCACGATGACACGACCGACGGATGTCTCCACCATATGGCGCTCAGCCTTACCGTCAACAACATCGTCAACAACAACCTTCACCTGAGCGTGAAGGTCACATTTACCCTCATTATGGGCAATGATAGCCTCTTCGGGGCCATAGAAGGTTAAACCCTCACCCTTGGCACCCGGACGAATCTTCGTGATATAATATAGACCCAGCACCATATCCTGAGAAGGCACGGTAATTGGTGCGCCATTGGCAGGATTCAAGATGTTATGGCTCTGGAGCATCAGCAACTGCGCCTCGAGAACAGCCTCATTGCTTAGCGGGAGGTGGACAGCCATCTGGTCACCGTCGAAGTCGGCATTGAACGCCGTACATGCCAACGGATGCAACTGGATGGCTTTACCCTCGATAAGCTTTGGCTGGAAGGCCTGGATACCGAGACGGTGCAGTGTTGGTGCACGGTTCAGCAGAACAGGATGACCCTTCATCACGTTCTCAAGGATATCCCAGATGACCGGTTCACGACGATCAACAATCTTCTTGGCGCTCTTCACCGTTTTCACAATACCACGCTCGATGAGCTTACGGATGATAAACGGCTTATAAAGTTCGGCAGCCATCAATTTCGGCAGACCACACTCGCCCATCTTCAACTCAGGGCCGACGACGATCACCGAACGGGCTGAGTAGTCGACACGCTTACCGAGCAGGTTCTGACGGAAGCGTCCCTGCTTACCCTTCAGTGAGTCAGAAAGAGATTTCAGAGGACGGTTGCTGTCGCTCTTGACAGCCGATGACTTACGGCTATTGTCGAAGAGAGAGTCGACAGCTTCCTGAAGCATACGTTTCTCGTTACGAAGAATCACCTCAGGAGCCTTGATCTCCATGAGTCTTTTCAGACGGTTGTTACGGATAATCACACGACGATAGAGGTCATTCAAGTCGGATGTGGCGAAACGACCACCATCCAGTGGCACCAACGGTCGGAGCTCGGGAGGTGTGACAGGGATAATCTTCATAATCATCCACTCAGGACGGTTGATTCCCTTCTCCACACTCTGACGGAAAGCCTCAACCACCTGCAGACGCTTCAGGGCCTCGTTCTTACGCTGCATAGAAGAATCGCTATTGGCACGATCGCGTAACTCATACGACAGAGAGTCGAGGTCCAAACGTACGAGCAAGTCGTAAATGGCCTCAGCACCCATCTTAGCGATGAACTTATTAGGATCGCTGTCGTCCAAATAGTCGTTCTCAGGCGAGACATGATTATCCATAATCTCGTTATACTCATCTTCAGAGAGCAGGTCGTACACATTTGAGCCGATGACATCATTGCCTTCAGCATCCTTCTTACCAGCCATAACACCCGGCTGAATCACAACATATCGCTCGTAGTAGATTACAGCGTCGAGTTTCTTGGTGGGAAGGCCGAGCAAATAACCAATCTTATTGGGAAGGCTACGGAAATACCAGATGTGTGCGACAGGTACCACCAATTCGATGTGACCAGCACGCTCACGACGGACCTTCTTCTCCGTCACTTCCACGCCACAACGGTCACAGACAATGCCCTTATAACGGATACGTTTATACTTTCCGCAGGCACATTCGTAATCCTTCGTCGGACCAAAGATGCGTTCACAGAACAGACCGTCGCGTTCCGGCTTGTACGTACGATAGTTGATGGTTTCAGGTTTGGTAACCTCACCGAAGCTACTCTCGAGGATTTCTTCGGGCGAAGCAAGTCCAATGGTAATTTTCGTAAAATTACTCTTAACTTTTGAATCTTTCTTGAAAGCCATATATATTATCTTTCTCTTAATTCGTAACTTTTAATACTTAACTCGCTTAATCGAGCGTGATGCTCAGACCGAGACCGCGCAACTCATGGAGCAGCACGTTGAGAGACTCAGGAATTCCCGGTGTCGGCATCGGCTCACCCTTGACAATAGCCTCATAAGCCTTGGAACGACCAACAGTATCATCCGACTTGATAGTCAGAATCTCCTGAAGAACATGACTGGCACCAAAAGCCTCCAGTGCCCAGACCTCCATCTCTCCGAAACGCTGGCCACCGAACTGGGCCTTACCGCCGAGAGGCTGCTGAGTGATCAAACTGTACGGACCGATAGAACGGGCGTGCATCTTATCCTCTACCATGTGACCGAGCTTAAGGAAGTAGGTGATACCCACCGTTGCAGGCTGGTCGAACATCTCACCCGTCTCACCATCATAGAGGTGTGTAGAGCAGAGACGCGGCAGACCTGCCTTGTCGGTCCACTCGGCGAGGTCATCTAGTTTGGCACCGTCGAAGATCGGCGTAGCAAACTTCACGCCCAAACGTTTACCGGCAGCACCGAGGATAGCCTCGAAGATCTGACCGAGGTTCATACGTGAAGGCACACCCAGCGGGTTCAGCACGAGATCAACGGGACGACCGTCCTCGAGGAATGGCATATCCTCCTGACGCACCACCTTAGACACGATACCTTTATTACCGTGACGACCGGCCAACTTGTCACCCACACCAATCTTACGTTTCTTAGCTACATATACCTTAGCCATCTGCAGGATACCAGAAGGCAGCTCATCACCAATAGTGATGGCAAACTTCTTACGCTTCATCTCTGCATCCAACAGCTTATATTTCTTCATGAAGTTGATGATCAGCTTAGCGATCAACTCATTCTTATGTTCGTCATTCGTCCAGTTGCTGATCTGGATATCACCATACTCTAGATTTCTCAGAGCAGCCGCAGAGAACTTACTACCCTTGGTGATGATTTCAGCACCAGTATAGTCCTTGACACCTTGAGAGGTCTTGCCCTTGGTAAGTTCGAGTAACTTATCGATAAGAATGTCCTTCAGGTCGTCTACCTTTGCCTCATACTCTTCGTCAATCTTAGCCAGCACAATCTTATCTTGCTGCTTTGACTTACGATCCTTGATAGCACGTGCAAACATCTTCTTATCGATAATGACACCAGTCAGCGAAGGATTTGCCTTCAATGAAGAGTCCTTCACATCACCAGCCTTATCACCAAAGATAGCACGAAGCAGTTTCTCCTCAGGAGAAGGATCGCTCTCACCCTTCGGTGAAATCTTACCAATCAGGATGTCGCCCGGCTCTACACGTGCACCAACACGAATCACACCATTCTCGTCAAGATCCTTCGTAGCTTCCTCACTGACGTTAGGAATATCTGCGGTAAACTCCTCGACACCACGTTTGGTCTCACGAACGTCAAGCGAATACTCATCCACATGAACAGAAGTTAGGATATCCTCACGAACGATGCGCTCGTTAAGAACGATGGCGTCCTCATAGTTATAACCCTTCCAAGGCATGTAAGCCACGAGCAGGTTACGACCCAGAGCCAATTCACCATTCTCGGTGGCATAACCCTCAGTCAGAATATCACCCTTCTTCACACGCTGGCCCTTCTCACAAATAGGACGCAAATCGATGGTCATATTCTGGTTCGTACGACGGAATTTAGCGATACGATACTCCTTCAGAGCAGGCTCAAAACTTACAAACTCCTCGTCCTCAGTACGGTCATACAAGATACGAATGGTTGTCGCATCAACATACTCAACGACACCGTCACCCTCAGCGGTCACCATCGTGCGAGAATCCTCACAAACCTGCTTCTCGATACCAGTACCCACGATAGGAGCCTCATTGTGAAGCAGAGGCACAGCCTGACGCATCATGTTCGATCCCATCAGTGCACGGTGAGCATCATCATGCTCCAGGAACGGAATCAGAGAGGCTGCGATAGAGGCAATCTGCTGCGGAGAGACGTCCATCAGATCAACATCCGTCGGTGGAACAACGGGGAAGTCGGCATCTTGACGACACTTCACGACCTCACGGATAAATGTACCGTCATCGTTCAACGGTGCATTACCCTGACCGATGATGTGATCGGATTCCTCCTCTGCGGTAAGATAGACGATCTCGTCATTATTCAGGTTGGCAACACCATTCTCTACCTTACGATACGGAGTCTGGATGAAGCCGAGTTCATTAATCTTGGCATATACACACAGCGATGATATCAGACCGATGTTCGGACCCTCAGGGCTCTCAATCGGACAAAGACGACCATAGTGTGTATAGTGTACGTCACGCACCTCAAAACCGGCACGCTCACGAGACAGACCGCCAGGACCGAGAGCCGAGAGACGACGCTTATGTGTCACCTCTGCCAACGGGTTCGTCTGATCCATGAACTGCGACAGTGGATTCGTTCCGAAGAACGAATTAATGACACTAGAGATTGTCTTGGCATTGATCAAATCCGTCGGAGTGAACACCTCATTATCACGCACATTCATGCGCTCACGGATCGTACGGCTCATACGTGCCAGACCGATAGAGAACTGATTCGACAACTGCTCACCCACTGTACGCACTCGACGGTTTGACAGGTGGTCAATATCATCGACGGCAGCCTTGGAGTTCACCAACTGAATCAGGTACTTGATAATCTCAATAATATCCTCCTTCGTCAGGACACGGACATCCATATCAGTATTCAAGTTCAGTTTCTTGTTGATGCGATAACGACCCACATCACCCAAGTCATAGCGTTTGTCAGAGAAGAACAGGTTCTGGATGACCTCACGAGCACTGGCATCATCAGCAGGGTCTGCATTACGTAACTGACGATAGATATATAGGACAGCCTCTTTCTCTGAGTTACTGGGATCCTTAGCCAATGTATTGAAGATAATCGAGAAATCCTGGGCGACAGCCTCATCTTTATGTACGAGGATGGTCTGGGCACCACTCTCAAGAATCTCCATCATATTATCTTCGGTGATCTCCGTCTCACGCTCCATGATCACCTCGTTACGCTCGATAGAAACAACTTCACCGGTATCCTCATCAACGAAATCCTCGTTCCAACTCTTCAGCACACGTGCAGCAAGCTTACATCCAAGCACCTTCTTCAGGGCACTCTTGTTCACTTTCACCTCCTCGGCAAGATTGAAGATCTGGAGGATGTCCTTATCCGTCTCAAACCCGATAGCACGGAGCAAAGTCGTTACTGGCAATTTCTTCTTACGGTCGATGTATGCGTACATCACATTGTTGATATCCGTAGCAAACTCAATCCACGATCCTTTGAACGGGATGATACGTGCGGAGTACAGCAGTGTACCATTGGCATGTACGTTCTGACCGAAGAATACACCAGGAGAACGGTGCAACTGAGATACAACGACGCGCTCAGCTCCATTGATAACAAAAGTACCGTTGGCCGTCATATAAGGAATCGGGCCCAGGAACACGTCCTGGATTACTGTTCCGAAGTCCTCATGATCCGGATCCGTACAATACAGTTTCAACTTAGCCTTCAAAGGCACGCTATATGTTAGTCCGCGCTCCAGACATTCGTCAATAGTGTAGCGGGGAGGATCAATATAGTAATCCAGGAACTCAAGAACGAAATTATTACGTGTGTCGGTGATAGGGAAGTTCTCCGCGAACACCTTATACAAACCGTCATTCTTGCGTTCCTCAGGCGGAGTGTCCAACTGCAGGAAGTCTTTGAACGACTTTAATTGCACATCAAGGAAATCCGGAAACGGCATTGGATTCTTGACGCTGCCAAAGTTTACTCTGTTATCTACTAATTTTGAAGCCATATTCTTTTGTTGTTGAATCTATGAACCGGTCTATTCCCGGAGTTATCCGGAAGAACCGGATTATAAGACAGAAAATGGTCGGGAACCCTCGACTGGAGAGTCCCCAACCACATCAGTATTGTTGTGCGAATTACTTCAGCTCAACCTCGGCACCAGCGGCCTCGATGGTCTTCTTCAAGTTCTCAGCCTCTTCCTTAGACAGGCCTTCCTTTACAGTTGCGGGAGCACCGTCAACCAGATCCTTAGCCTCCTTCAGACCAAGACCACAAGCCTCCTTAACGGCCTTCACAACCTGAAGCTTTGCAGCACCTGCTGACTTCAGAACAACGTCGAATGAAGACTTCTCCTCAGCAGCAGCGGCCTCACCACCAGCTGCAGGACCAGCAGCTACAGCAACGGCTGCAGCAGCAGGCTCAATTCCATACTCGTCCTTCAGGACTGTTGCCAACTCGTTAACTTCTTTTACAGTAAGGTTTACCAACTCTTCTGCAATAGCTTTAATATCTGCCATTTTATTTAAAAATTTAATTGTTTTTTAATGATAATGTTACTTCTTTCGCTTATTTATTACGCTCAGCGATAGCGTCAAGCAGTCCATGCACCTTGCCACCAGCATTCAAGCCAGAGACAACATTCTTGATCGGAGACTGCAGCAGAGCTACAACATCTGCGATCAGTTCGTTCTTGCTCTTGATTGCAACCAGCTCATCAAGTTTGTCAGCACCAACGAAGAAGCTCTCCTCTGCATATGCACCCTTCAGGGCGGGGATACCTTCTTTCTTGTACTCCTTAATCAGCTTAGCAGGGACATTGGCCGTCTGTGCGAACATGATAGCCGTATTTCCCTTCAGGCAGTCATACAACGGAGAGAAATCAATCTCTGAAGCCTCAAAGGCCTTGTGGAGAAGTTTGTTCTTCACAACCAGCAATTTGATCTCGCTCTTGAAGCACTTCCTACGGAGCTCACTGGTCTTCTCTGCATTCAAGCCGGCGATATCCACCAGATAGAAATGCGGGAATGCCTTCAGTTTCTCTCCAAGTTCTACGATGATAGTATCTTTTACTTCCTTTTTCATTTGTCTAATCTTTTAACGAGTTATTCAACTGATTTAGGATCTACCTTGATACCCATACTCATAGTGCTTGAGAGGAAGATACTCTTGATGTATGTTCCCTTTGCAGCTGCAGGCTTCAGCTTGATAATGGTAGAGATGAACTCTTTAGCATTTTCAAAGATCTGATCAGCAGTGAAAGTTACCTTACCGATTGACGTATGCACGATACCTGCCTTGTCAACCTTAAAGTCGATCTTACCCTGCTTCACCTCCTTCACAGCCTTAGCAACATCCATTGTTACAGTACCGCTCTTTGGGTTAGGCATCAGGCCACGGGGACCGAGTACACGGCCGAGAGGACCGAGCTTACCCATACAAGACGGCATCGTGATGATTACATCTACATCTGTCCAACCGCCCTTGATCTTTTCGATATACTCGTCAAGACCAACATAGTCGGCACCTGCTTCCTTAGCAGCAGCCTCCTGATCAGGAGTACAGAGAGCGAGCACGCGTGTCACCTTACCAGTACCGTTCGGCAGCGAAACAACGCCACGAACCATCTGGTTAGCCTTACGCGGATCTACGCCCAAGCGTACATCGATATCGACAGAAGCCTCAAACTTGGTGGTGGTAATCTCCTTCACCAGCGCAGCGGCTTCTTTCAAAGAGTATGCTTTCCCTGCTTCAACCTTATCAGCTACCAACTTTTGATTTTTTGTCAGTTTACTCATTGTCTTAATTGAAGTTATTAATTATTTACCAGGGAACTCCCCTTCTACAGTGATACCCATACTACGCGCTGTACCAGCGACCAACTTCATAGCCGACTCAACGGTAAAGCAGTTCAAGTCCTTCATCTTATCCTCTGCAATAGCACGAACCTGATCCCAAGTTACCTTGGCGACCTTCTTACGGTTGGGCTCAGCAGAACCGCTCTTAACCTTTGCAGCCTCCTTCAGCTGAACAGCTGCAGGAGGAGTTTTGAGCTCGAACGAGAATGACTTGTCGGTATAGTAAGTGATAACAACAGGAATAATTTTTCCTGCCTTATCCTGGGTTCTGGCGTTGAACTCTTTGCAGAATCCCATAATATTAATACCCTTAGAACCCAATGCAGGTCCTACTGGGGGAGAAGGATTCGCAGCGCCACCTTTAATCTGTAATTTGATTAATCCAGCAACTTCTTTAGCCATTTCTGTTATTTATTATTTGAATTGTTATATAAGCCTTAGGAGTGGAAGCCTCCTGCGACCGTATATAGAGAATCGGGCGAACCGTAACATTAACGCCCTATTCTTTTTCTACCTGATTATAACTCAGTTCTAATGGAGTTTTACGACCGAAAATCTTAACCATGACCTTCAGTTTACGCTTCTCGGCATTCACCTCCTCAATGACACCGCTGAATCCACTAAACGGACCGTCGGTCACCTTCACAGCTTCATCAACAGTGTAAGGAACAGCAATTTCCTCACTCTTGATGATAGTCTCCTCTGCAGTACCGAGAATCCTGTTAATGTCAGCCTGACGTACCGGTGTAGGATTATCCAAACCACCCAAGAAGCCCAACACATTAGGCATGAAGCGCAACGTGTGAGCAATTTCGCCCTGAAGATTTGCCTCTACGAGGACATATCCCGGGAGGAACAGTTTCTCCTTAACAACACGCTTGCCATTACGAAGCTGTGCATATTTCTCCGTAGGAAGTAAAATCTGACCTACATTCGCAGCAAGCATCGTATCATTCTTCATAAGAGCCTCAAGGTATTCTTTAACCTTAGCCTCTTTTCCGCTGACAGCGCGCAGCACATACCACTTCATTCCCGTCTGAGCCATCTTATCTGATTATTATCCTGGATAAACCAGGCTCATTACTGACTTGAAAACGAAATCCATTGCCCAGACCACAAGTGCAATAATCAGGGAGGCCGAAAGAACCACCACTGCACTATGGGTCAACTCCTTGCGAGTCGGCCATGTAGTCTTATGAGCCAACTCGTCATAACAAGCTTTACAGTAATCGAAAAACTTCTTAAACATATCCTTTGTTATTTTGCACGGGAAGGAGGACTCGAACCCACGACCCTCGGTTTTGGAGACCGATGCTCTACCAACTGAGCTATTCCCGTAAGTAAGCCCCCACCACCTAAGTGTGGGGGCTCTTATCTATTCTTATAGACAATCTAAAGAGTAGTGAGGATTAGTCCTCGAATACCTCTGTGATCTGACCAGAACCTACGGTACGACCACACTCGCGGATAGCGAAACGAAGACCTGGGTTCAGAGCCACAGCGTAGATCAGCTCAACAGTAATCTCCACGTTGTCACCAGGCATCACCATCTCAACGCCAGCAGGGAGTGTGATCTCACCTGTGCAGTCCATGGTGCGGAGGTAGAACTGAGGACGATACTTGTTACCGAACGGAGTGTGACGACCACCCTCTTCCTTCTTCAGGACGTAGATAGAAGCCTTGAACTTCTTGAAAGGCTTGATCTGACCCGGATGGCAGAGCACCATACCGCGCTTGATCTCATTCTTATCAATACCACGGAGAAGCAGACCTACGTTATCACCAGCCTGACCCTCGTCAAGAATCTTACGGAACATCTCAACGCCAGTAACAACCGACTTCTTGTCCTCACCAAGTCCGAGCAACTCAACCTCGTCACCTACGTGGATCACACCAGTCTCAATACGACCAGTAGCAACAGTACCACGACCAGTGATAGAGAACACGTCCTCAACAGGCATCAAGAAAGGCTTATCGGTAGCACGAGGAGGCTCCTGGATCCAAGTATCACAGGTGTTCATCAACTCCATTACCTTCTCCTCCCACTTAGCAACACCGTTCAGTGCACCAAGAGCAGAACCACGGATAATAGGAGTATCATCCTCGAACTCGTACTGAGCGAGAATCTCCTGAACCTCCATCTCAACGAGCTCCAGCATCTCCTCATCCTCAACCATATCGCACTTGTTCAGGAACACAACCAGACGGGGAACGTTCACCTGACGAGCGAGCAGAACGTGCTCACGAGTCTGAGGCATAGGACCGTCAGTTGCAGCAACAACAAGGATAGCACCATCCATCTGGGCAGCACCGGTTACCATGTTCTTCACATAGTCAGCGTGTCCCGGGCAGTCAACGTGAGCATAGTGACGAGTAGCTGTCTCGTACTCAACGTGAGCGGTGTTAATAGTAATACCACGCTCCTTCTCCTCGGGAGCGTTGTCAATCTGATCGAATGACTTAACCTCAGAGAGACCCTGCTTAGCCAGTACGGTGGTGATAGCAGCAGTCAGAGTTGTCTTACCGTGGTCAACGTGACCAATAGTACCAATGTTTACGTGCGGTTTGGTGCGCACAAAATTCTCTTTTGCCATTTTTCTTGTTATTAACTTTATGAATAATTCGAGTTTCCTGCTCCTCCTTACCATCCAAGAGAGCTGTAACTGAGAGTTGAACTCAGGACCTCTTCCTTACCAAGGAAGTGCTCTACCACTGAGCTATTACAGCAAGTTGCACTTCAAAGTGCGAAACTGCTCGTGCTCGGCATTAGCGAGTTTCCTACTCTCGCGTCATCGCAACTTTGAGCGGAAAACGGGGCTCAAACCCGCGACCCCCAGCTTGGAAGGCTAGTGCTCTATCAACTGAGCTATTTCCGCGAAACATCTCTTGAGAGTGGGTGCTGATGGATTCGAACCACCGAAGTCGAAAGACAGCAGATTTACAGTCTGCCCCATTTGGCCACTCTGGAAAACACCCATTTGCCATTAGCTGTAGGCTGGTAGCGATTAGCTATTAGCTGTTAGCTGTTAGCTTTAGCCGTTCCCGATCATTTAGACTTTAGGCGATTTTGCTCACCCTCTGGTCTCCTTGAGCCTCTTGTCGGATTCGAACCAACGACCCCGAGATTACAAATCACGTGCTCTGGCCAACTGAGCTAAAGAGGCTTTTCTAAGCAGCCGCTCTCTGTTTCAGATTTACGACCTGTCGGAAAACGGCTGCAAAGTTAGGCATTATTTTTGAATTACCAAAACTTTTCCAAGTTTTTTTTATCTATTCCTTAATTTTTCCTTGAATTTCTGGAGTTGAGCCCGCATGGAGTCAACACAAAGGTCTGTGCTTTCCTCAAATGTGTCACTTATCTTTTCCACGAACAATGTACTTCCTGGGACTGCCACAGACAGGCTTACTTCTTTATTCTGGGCAGTAGCGGGCTTCACCACTTTCAATTGCACCTCTACTTTCTGTATATCTTCAAAAGACTTTTCCAACTTGGCGATCTTCTTTTCAACGAACGCCTGTAACTTCTCGGTAGCGTCGAAGTGAATCGACTTAATCATAATCTCCATAGTTACCTCCTATTTTAAAATAGTTATTAATAAGGTTCAGGCTCTTGGGTGAGCCTCTTTATAAACTCGCTTCAGCTGTTCAAACGTAGTGTGTGTATAGATCTCTGTCGTACTGACACTCTCGTGTCCCAACAGGCTCTTGATACTCTCTAATCCCGCCCCGTTATTCAACATCGCAGTTGCAAATGTGTGTCTGAGTACGTGGGGAGAACGTTTTTTCAGAGAAGTGACTGTCGTCAGATATCGGCGTACCAAAGCATACACCTGACCACCTGATATCCTTTCGCCCTTATCATTCAAGAACAGCGCATTACTATTGCGCTCTATCTGACCACGGATCGTCCGATAACGAACCAAGGCTTCCGACAATTCCTCCCCAAAGGGAATCACACGCTGTTTGTTTCGCTTACCTGTCACTTTAAGTTGCCTGGCAGTCAAGTCGACATCCTCATCGTTCAACCCAACAAGTTCTGAACGCCTAAGGCCTGTCTCATAGAATAATAATAATATTGTACGCGCACGTACATCATTATAACTATCCCCCCATTCCTGCATGTCGAGCAACTTGTCCATTTCCCCCTCTCGGAGGAACTGGGGCAGCGGTTTTGACTTCTTCGGTCCTGTCACACCATGTGCAGGATCCTTGGCAACCAACTTCCGTTGAAGGGAAAAGCGATAAAAGGAACGCAATGCACTCAATTTCTTATTCATCGTTGAAGCAGAGTTTCCTTTATCCATCAGACTCTCCATCCAGTCACGGATCAGATCGGCATCTGCCGTCTCTAAAGAGAGTCCGTTATCCCTAAAAGTCAGATACGATTCAAATTCCCGAAGGCTTTCCTCGTATGTCTGCGCTGTCTGCGGAGATGCGTTCCGTTCATAGCGCAGGTAGTTCAGAAATTGGTTAATCAGCATAAACCGCGCCAATAAGTCTTTCGGCTACGAATTTACGGAAATTATTCGAAACTACCAAATTTTTGAGGATCTTTTTACTCCTCGTTAGCGCGAAGCTGCTGTACGTAAACGGCGTGCTCCATCTTCAGGCGCTTCAGGACAGACGGCTTGTCAAACTGCTGACGACGACGCAGCTCCTTAACAACACCTGTCTTCTCGAACTTTCTCTTAAACTTCTTGAGGGCCTTCTCGATGTTCTCGCCTTCTTTTACCGGTACAATAATCATTTGCTTTTGACTTTTAATATTTTACGTTAAACTTAATGCCTTCGGGCACAGCGCCACGAAAAGCGGCTGCAAAGTTACGACATTTTCACGAAACAAGCAAATCTTTTGCCGATTTTTATTTATTTTTGCCCAAAATTGGAGTCGTCAAAGTCATCATGAGCTCATACAAGCACCAAGAAAGAGAGGATACTGGCATGCAAATCACGAGCATGTTTTTCCAAACAGCTGATTATGAGAGCGGAGAGGTCGAGTCGATTGGAGCACAGGCCTCACGCAGCCAGACAGTCTCATCGGCATCAAGATGTGGCGAAAGGGTGTCGAACACATGCTGATGATAAGCATTGAGCCAGTCGATCTCCTCTGGCAGGAGCATGCTCCTGACGATAGGAGTCTTGTCGATGGGACAGAGTGTGAGCGATTCGAACTGCAGGAACTTACCGAACGCCGTCTCCTTGTAAGGGATCATCAGCAAAGTATTCTCGATACGCACGCCAAACTTCCCTTCGAGATAGATGCCCGGTTCATCTGTGATGGTCATGCCTGCCACAAGCGGAGCCGGCTTCCATTCCATACGGAACTGATGAGGTCCCTCATGCACATTCAGATATGTACCGACGCCATGCCCCGTACCATGTAGGTAGTTCAGTCCCTCCCGCCACATATCCTTGCGAGCGAGAATATCTATCTGCGTACCGCTGGCACCAGACGGGAACTTACAGAGTTCGATCTGTATATGTCCCTTTAACACCAATGTATATGCCCTTTTCTCCTCGTCCGACAGTGGACCGAGGGCGATGGTCCGGGTGATATCTGTTGTACCGTCGAGATACTGCGCACCACTGTCGAGCAAGAGCATTCCCTTGGGTTGCAAGGGGACATCCGTCTCCGGTGTTGCCTCATAGTGCACAATGGCGCCATGAGGACCATAACCTGCTATGGTATCGAAAGATATGTCACGATAAAGTGGCTGTTCGGCACGGAAGGCCTTCAGCCTCTGGTCGATGGTGATCTCTGTGAGTTGGCCGATCTCGGGCTTGCCGACATAGGCAGAGAGCCACTTCAGGAACTTCACCATAGCGATGCCATCCCTCAGCATCGCATTCCTGAAGCCCACGATCTCCGTCTCATTCTTCACGGTCTTCATCCGTTTCACGGGAGACTCCTCTTCTACCCTCTCACGGACAACGGTCTTATACAGGGCATAGTTCACCTCGTCGGGGTCGAGAAGGATATTGTATTCAAAATAATCATTCAGCCCTTTGGTCACATTCTCATAGCTATCCACCATCACCCCCTCTGTCTTCAGGTATGCCATAACCTCCGGCGTGAGTTTCTTCTGGTTGACATAAAGAGTAACATCCTTTGAAGAAATCAAAAGATAAGCCACGAAGACAGGATTGCAGTGGACATCCGTTCCCCGCAGATTGAGTGTCCATGCAATATCGTCGAGGGCAGCCATCAGCATTCCGTCGGCATGACGTTCACGCAAGGCCTGACGAATTCGACCGATTTTCTCATGAGCAGACTCCCCCGCATACTCCACTGGGAATATCTCCACAGGATTCTCTGGGATTACAGGGCGGTCGGACCATATCAACTTCAGTGGGTCCATATTCGTACGCACAGTGATGCCCCCCTCCTTACGCAGTTCGACTATCAAGTCCTTCACGGCATTGGCTGAACTGCACCAACCGTCGATACCGACCTCGGAACCGGCCCCACATGTCCTGCCCAACCATTCCGGAATGGTCGGAGTACCCTCCATCTTCAACCTCATCAGCCGGAACTCCGTCCCTTTCAGTTGTTCCTCGGCAGCAATGAAATAACGGGAATCTGTCCAGAGGGCGGCAGAAGTCATCGTGACCACCGCCGTGCCTGCCGAGCCGTTAAAGCCCGAGATAAACTCACGACCCTTCCAATGGTCAGGGACATACTCGCCCTGATGAGGATCCGTACTAGGGAAGATGAACGCCGCCAGATGCTCACGGCGCATCACCTCTCGAAGGTTTTCTATTCGTTGGTTGACATCATTCATATCACGTTCCAGTTTATGTCATTATATCCATACCCTATTTTACCTATCCACCAACGACAACATGGAGCCCATGGGCTTCCATCTGTGCGGCACAACGCTGCAGGGTCTCCTCCGACGGTGTACTCATCGAATACCCTTGAGGGTTGTAGGTACTCCACATACGGCGGTGTTTGTCTTTGCCCACATCATGATAAGGCAACAGGTTGACAAAGCGCCCGCACTTGTCTTCTGACGAGGGAAGTCCCCTCAAGAAAAGAGCCGTTTGTTCTATATTCTCCTCGTCGGCATTGACGCCCTCAATCAAAGGGATGCGGATGCGGAAAGATTTCCCCATCTCAGTCAGGAGACGGATGTTACGTAGGATCAGTTCATTGGGAACACCCGTATACAGACAATGCTTATGCGAATCCATCAGCTTCAGGTCGACGAGGAAGAGTTCGCACAAGTCAGCAACGGCTCTCACGACATCAGATGATGCATAGAGCGTGGTATCAACAACACGGTGCAGGCCACGAGCACCCAACTCCCTCAAGAGAGCCACCATATAGTCAGGATGCATCAGCGGCTCTCCACCACATAGCGTCACGCCGCCGCCACTCTCCTCCATCACTGCACGCTCTTTCTCAATCTCCGTCATCAGGAGATCCATCGGCCATTCTTTGCCACACACCTCTAGAGCTTTCGTAGGGCACTCGTTCGTGCATGTCTCACAGAGGAGACATGACCTCTCTCTTATACTGATGCCATGAGAGGTTAACGAGAGGAGATGTTGCGGACACACATCAACACAGGTACGGCATCCGATACACCTTGATGCCTTATACAGCAACTGCGGCTGGGTCGTCCACCCTTCTGGGTTATGACACCATACACACCTGAGGGGGCATCCCTTCAAGAACACGGTGGTCCGGATACCTGGTCCATCATTGATGGCATACCGTTTGATGTCGAAAACCAGTGCCATCTTACATCTCGTCGTTTTCCGTCCGTGCGATAATCTCATTCTGCAGCTGTTCCGTCATATCATTGAAATAGTCGGAGTAGCCTGCCACACGTACCAACAAATCCCGGTATTCATCGGGATGCTGCTGTGCATCATGAAGTGTCGCCGTATCTACGATATTAAACTGGATATGGTGACCGCCAAACTTAAAGTATGCCCGGATGAGTGAGGCCAGCTTCTTCTGATCCTCCTCCCGTCTCAGCAAAGCGGGTACAAAGCGCATATTCAACAGGGTTCCACCGCTTTTAGTCTGGTCCAGTTTCCCCAGCGACTTAATAACAGCCGTAGGACCGTGACTATCGGAGCCATGAGCAGGAGAGGTTCCATCACTGATGGCGAAGTGGGCAAAACGCCCGTTGGGCGTGGCACCACACACGCTACCGAAATAGTTATGGCATGTCGTACTAAGCATATTCAGTTGTGTCTTACCGCCTCTGGTATTCGGCCGTCCTTCGATAGCATCCACCAGATCATCATAGACACGCACAGCAACCTTATCAGCAGTGTCATCATCGTTGCCAAAGAACGGTGTATGATTACGGATATACTGACGCATCTTCTCCTCACCCTTCCAGTTAACGGCACAGGCTCTCAGCATCTCGTCCATCGAATAACGATGATCCTCGAACACATGCTTCTTCAAGGCGGTGAGACAGTCGGTAATCGTCCCCAACCCTGTACACTGGATATAGGTCGTGTTATACCTGGCCCCACCACTATAATAATCTTTCCCTTTCTCGATGCAGTCGTCTATATAAAGACTGAGGAACGTTGCCGGGGCATAGAGGGAGAACATCCGTTCGATGTAATTATTAACCGAGAGTTTCAGGTTCACGAAATAGACCATCTGACGATGCCATGCCTCATAGAGTTCATCGAAAGACTTGAACAGGCGTGGATCACCTGTCTCCAGACCGAGCTTCTTGCCCGTCTCCGGATCAACACCGTTGTTCAGCGTTATCTCCAAAATCTTTGGCGTATTCAGATAACCAGTCAGCAGATAAGCCTCCTTTCCGAAAGCCCCCACCTCGATACAGCCAGAACAACCACCCTCACGGGCATCCTCCAATGTCTTACCAGCACGCACCATCTCTTTCACATAAGCGTCAGGGTTGAACACCGACGGATAGCCATGTCCCTGACGTATCACCTTAATACCTGCGAGCAGAAACTCTTCAGGCGTATTCTCAGCGATATGGATGCTCAGACCTGGTTGTAGCTCATGCAGTTCCTCCTGAACCTCGAGGATCATATATGAGAGTTCATTCGTGGCACTCTTTCCGTCACGGTCGACCCCACCGATATTAATGTTCGTAAAGTCATTATAAGTACCCGACTCCAAGGCTGTCACACCGACCTTCGGGGGTGCGGGTTGGTTATTGAACTTAATCCACAGACAACAGATCAACTCCTTCGCCAGATCGCGGGTCAGTGTCCCCTCATGAATACCCTTCTGATAGAACGGGAACAGATGCTGATCGATATGACCTGGATTCATCGAATCCCATCCGTTCAATTCCGTCACCGTACCGAGGTGTACGAACCAGTACATCTGGATGGCCTCCCACAAGTCTCGCGGTGCATGGGCAGGGACCCATCGACACACATCAGCAATCTTCTCCAACTCCGCCTTGCGCTGCGGGTCACTCTCCTTGGCGGCCATCTGTTCCGCCAGTTCGGCATGTCGCTCCGCGAAGAGAATAGCCGCATCACAAGAGATGGCCATAGCCTCCAGCTCCTGTTGTTTGTCCGTTGCCTCAGGATCATGAATATAGTCAAGACTGTCAATCCGCCGCTTTATCCGAGCCTTCACGTCTAGCAGTCCCTCACGATACATCTTACCATCCATGGCCGTATGCCCGGCAGCACGCTGCTCCATAAACTCCGTGAACACACCGGCATGATAAGCCTCCTCCCACGCCTTGGACACATGGCCAAAGATACGTTCCCGTTGTGTCTTACCCTTCCAGTAGGGAATCACCACACGCTCATAGGTATCGATATCCGCCTGACTGATCGAATAGGGCTGCAACGGTCGCTCATTCAGCGTATGCAAATCCGCCACACTATGACAGGTCAGCTCTGGGAATGTAGGAACAGCCTTGGGGAGCGGTCCACGTTCACCGACGATCAGTTCGTCATCGCCGATATATAAGGTCTTCTTTTGGCAGATCTCATAGAAATTGCGGGCACGCAGCACTGCGATGGGCATCGTCCCGTAGTGTTCCTCATAAAAAGCTGTCTCGATAAGGGCCCGTTCTATACTCAACGTCGTGGGGGTGTCGAGAGACAACCGACGCAGTCGTCTGATACGCTCATTCATACCTCCGTCGTTCTCCGGATATCTGAGATTATTATTAATCATTTTAGTTATCTTGGTTGTTTTGCAATATCGAGTTGGCAAAGATATAAAATAAGTGGCACAAATTACGTGGATTAACACAGATTAATAATAAAAAAAGACTGAATATTCGCTTTTTTTGTACCTTTGCAGCACTTTTTGATATAACAAGGATTATAATAATACAATTATGGCATTCTTAACAAACGAAAAACTGGTTATCGTCGGTGCTGGCGGTATGATCGGTTCAAACATGGTGCAGAGCGTTCTGATGCTCGGCCTCACTCCAAACATTTGTCTGTACGATATCTACGAACCCGGCGTTCATGGCGTTTACGACGAGATGTGTCACTGTGCTTTCCCTGGCGCAAACATCTCATACACCGTTGACCCCGCCGAGGCTTTCACTGGTGCTAAGTACATTATCTCTTCTGGCGGTGCTCCTCGTAAGGAGGGTATGACCCGCGAAGACCTGCTCAAGGGCAACTGCAAGATCGCTGCCGAGTTTGGCGAGAACATCAAGAAGTACTGCCCCGACGTGAAGCACGTGGTGGTGATCTTCAACCCCGCTGACGTTACCGCTTTGACAGCCCTGATCCATTCAGGTCTGAAGCCCAACCAGCTGACCTCTCTGGCCGCCCTCGACTCTACCCGTCTGCAGCAGCAGCTCGCTCAGGAGTTCGGCGTTCGTCAGGACAAGGTTACCAATGCCTACACCTACGGCGGTCATGGTGAGCAGATGGCAGTATTCGCCAGCAAGGCTCTCATCGACGGCAAGCCCCTCTCTGAGCTCCCTCTCACCGACGAGCGTTGGGCAGAGATCAAGCACATGACCACACAGGGTGGTAGCAACATCATCAAGCTCCGTGGTCGTTCTTCATTCCAGAGCCCGGCTTATCAGGCTGTGAAGATGATCGAGGGTGCCATGGGCGGTGAGCCCTTTAAGTGGCCTGCAGGTTGCTATGTCAACGCCTACGGCTTCAAGAACGTGATGATGGCTATGCCGACCGTTATCGACAAGGACGGTGTTCACTTCACTCAGCCCGAGGGTACTGCTGAGGAGATGGCTGCCCTTCAGGCTTCTTACGAGCACCTGCAGAAGATGCGCGACGAGATCATCAGTCTTGACATCATCCCAGCCGTGGATGACTGGAAATCTGAGAACCCGAACCTCTAAGCGGTTTCATCATAGAGCAGTATGGTTCGCCATACTGCTCTTTTTTTTTGTTCACTATGGCTTTAATAAAGAGTTACAGAGGTCTGACGCCTAAATGGGGCAAGGGCTGTTATTTCAGTGAGAACGCCACGATCATCGGTGATGTGACGATGGGTGACGAGTGTTCCGTATGGTTCAACGCCGTTGTCAGAGGCGACGTGGCCCCTATCACGATAGGTAACTGCACGAACATCCAGGACGGCAGTTGTGTTCACGTGACCCATGAGACCGGTCCCACGCATATCGGCAACTATGTCACTATCGGACATAATGTGACCGTTCATGCCTGCACCATCCACGACAATGCGCTCATCGGCATGGGGTCCACCCTACTTGACAACTGTGAGATCGGCGAAGGCAGTATCGTGGCCGCTGGGGCTCTGGTGCTCCAGAACACGAAGATTCCCGCAGGCGAGATCTGGGGCGGTGTTCCTGCCAAATACATCAAACCGGTCCGCCCTGGTCAGACCGACAACGCCAAGCACTACGTAGAGTACGCCAAGCACTACTTAGAAGAAGGGAAAGATTCTTAACAAACGGGCTCGTAATACGAGCATATTCGTCAGCTAACGGTCCAAAGGTCGCAAATATGCAAGTTTTGGACCGTTTTTATAACACACTAACAATCTGCAAGTTACGCAACCATCTCATATAGGTGGCATCTTTGGGTCATCGAGATATCGTCTATCACTCATCGAAACGGCATCTACGACTCATGGAGACGTCATCTTTCACTAGACAGATGACGTCTCCATGAATCGTAGGTCCTATCCGAATGACCCGTAGATGACGTCTGAACGAGTGAAAGATGCCGTTGGTACCACAACAAGCCCTCATCAGGCACAAGAAGAGCCAAAAAGTGCCTCTCCGTTGCTCTGGATGGTGCAGTCGGAGAGGCACTTTTTTTAGCACATAATCTTTACATTAGTTACTGATGGTAGCCACGACATATTCGCTCTGTGTACCGATACGGAACTTGCCGCCCCAGATACCGAGACCGGAAGAGACATAATACTGGGTGTGTCCACGGTGATAGGTCCCCCACGAACATTCATAGACGGCATCAGTAATCCATGAGATCGGCCACACCTGTCCACGATGGGTATGACCACTTAGTTGGAAGTCGACACCTGCCGCCTCACTATGCTCCAGATGGTATGGCTGGTGATCGAGTACGATGATATAGGGCGACTGCCGGCACATGGTCGTCAGTTGCACACTATCGGCCATCAACTCGCGGACAGACATACGATTCCTGTTGGTACGATCATCACGGCCAATAATAACGATAGAGCTATCGACAACAGCAGCCTCATCGATGAGCAGACGGATGCCGGCATCCTGATAGAATCGCCGTGCCTGAGACTCGCCTGAAAAATACTCATGATTACCCAGACAGGCGTATACGGGCGCCTTCAGTCTACGGAACTCCTCGGTCATTCTCTCTTCCATGAGCGGACGGATACTGCCATCGATAATATCACCTGCTATCAGGATGAAATCCGGTTTCTCCTCATTGATCATGTCAACCCATCGGGCCAGTTCTTTCCGGGTGTTGTGATAGCCCAGATGCAGATCGCTCGCCATCACGACCTTATATGTCCTCGCCAACGACTTTGACGATTTCAGTTCCAACGGCACACGGACCTTGTTCTTATAATGCATATTCCCATAAAGGAACAGACCAAAGAGCAAGATAAAGACAATCAGAGAGGTATAGCCATTGTGGCAGACGACGGTCTTCGGTACCAGACGGAACAATCGTCCCAGATCAAAGACCAGGAAGACGACGACCAGATATAAGATGACGAAGAGCGATGACGTTCCGATCTCATAGGCCGCCTGAGCTACGGGAAGCGGCAGATGCTCGAACGACCGCCGGAAATGCAGGAACAGCAAGACTATACAGAAGACACCTGCTGCAATAACCATCGATTTCCAAAAAGTCGATAAGGGAAGCAACACCCATATATGCCATGCTATATAGGCGACAGACAGAACGGGCAAGACCCAGAAAAGAAACATCCACATATTTCTCACTCTTTAGTCGGTGAATTCCCTCGACGGAGAAGCTTTATCGGGCAACAGACGACACGATCAGGTCTACAGGCCTGCCGCAACACTCGCAAGCACCTTTTCCGTGGCACCGGCCTGACCCTTGACATAGCTGCCGGCACGCTGGCCTGCCTCTTTCACAGCAGACGGGTCGGCGACGAAACTGTCCATCTGTTGCTGGAAAGCTTCATAACCGGATATCTCGAAGCCACCTGCACATGCCTTAAGTTCCTGGGCCTCCTGGAACTTCTGATTGTTCGGGCCAAAGAATACTGGCACGTCCCAGACGGCAGCCTCCGGCAGATTATGGATGCCGACACCGAAACCACCACCGACATAGGCCACCTCACCATAATGATAGATACTGGAAAGCAGACCGTAGCAGTCGATGATCAACACCTCGGCATCACGAACGTTCTCTTCCGAAGCCTTCGTGTAACGGACGACGGTACGCCCTTCCAACAACTTCTCTATCTGCTGGAGATGATCTTCACCGATAACATGTGGTGCGATAATCAGTTTCCAATCGCGGTGCAGATTAAAATATGGAATAAAGATCTCCTCATCAGGTTGCCAAGAGGAACCGGCAACAAAGGTCTTCTTCCCGTCTACGAATGCCTCAACAACAGGCAACTGCTTGGCTGCTTCCTTGATCTGAAGGACACGGTCGAAACGGGTGTCACCCACGATCGTGACGGACGTAATGCCGATCTTCGCCAACAGGTTCTTGCTCTCCTCGTTCTGCACAAAGAAATGCGTAAAACAGTTGAGCACCCGACCGTACTGAGAGCCATACCACTTAAAGAACACCTGATCCGGACGGAAGATGCTCGACACACTATAGACGGGTACATGTCTGTGCTTCAGGATATGCAGGTAGTTGTACCAGAACTCGTACTTGATGAAAAACGCCATGACTGGCCGTATCGTCCGAAGGAATCGACGTGCATTCGTGATCGTATCCAGTGGCAGATAGGTGATGATGTCGGCGCCCTCATAATTCTTGCGCACTTCGTAACCCGACGGTGAGAAAAATGTCAACAGGATCTTGTATTCCGGATGGTCGCGGCGCAGCTGCTCCATCAGCGGGCGCCCCTGTTCAAACTCTCCGAGCGAAGCTGCATGGAACCACACGTACTTCGCCTGGGGATCAACCTTCTCACGAAGAATGCGGAAGGCGTCACGCTCACCGCGCCACATCTTACGCACCTTCGGATTGAAGCGGCTATAGATAGCCACACCCAGAAGATAGAGATATATAATCAGATTATACATTTATTACCCAAGTACATCGATGGCACGTTTCATTCTACGGATTGTCTCCTCTTTACCGAGGAAAGCAGAGATGTCGAACATACCCGGTCCCTTACCCTCGCCAACGAGCGTGAGGCGCCAAGCGTTCATCACATTACCAAGCTTATATTCTTTCTGCTCCACCCACTCATGGACGATACGCTCCTGATTCTCCAGAGAGAAGTCATCAATGCCTTCCAGAACTCCTATCAACTCTGTCATCACCTGAGCCGAGTCGTCCTTCCAACGCTTCTTGGCCGTCTTCTCATCATACTCAGTAGGAGCTACGAAGAAGAACGAGCACAAAGGCCAGAGCTCCTTGACAAACGATACACGATCCTTCATCATAGACGTAACGGCTACAACACGCTCCAGAGTCTCGTCAGGACAGTGTTCCTTGACGATCGGGAAGAACAACTGAGCAATCTCCTCATTAGACTTCTTCAGGATATACTCATGGTTGAACCAGATGCCCTTCTCGTAGGCGAACCGTGCGCCGGCCTTTGAACACTTTGAGATATCGAAAAGAGGAACCAACTCATCAAGTGTAAACAACTCCTGCTCCGTACCGGGGTTCCATCCTAACAAGGCCAGGAAGTTGATGACGGCCTCAGGGAAATAGCCCTGCTCACGATAGCCACTCGACACCTCACCGGTCTTCGGGTCGTGCCATTCCAAGGGGAACACAGGGAAGCCAAGACGGTCGCCATCACGCTTCGACAGTTTTCCCTTACCATCGGGCTTCAGCAGCAACGGGAGATGCGCGAACTGCGGCATCGTCTCTTCCCAGCCAAAAGCCTGATACAGGAGCACATGCAAAGGTGCACTAGGCAACCACTCCTCACCACGGATCACATGAGAGATCTCCATCAGATGATCGTCCACGATATTCGCCAGATGATACGTAGGCAACTGGTCTGCGCTCTTAAAGAGCACCTTGTCGTCGAGGATATCCGTCTTCACACGAACCTCACCGCGGATCAGGTCGTTTACCAACACCTCCTGACCGGCTTCTATCTTGAAGCGAACCACGTACTGATGACCTTCGGCAATCAGTCGTTCCACCTCATCCTTCGGGAGGGTCAGTGAGTTACGCATCTTGCCACGGGTATGACAATCATACTGGAAGTTCGTTATCTCCTGACGCTTTGCCTCCAGTTCCTCTGGCGTATCAAAAGCGATATAGGCCTTGCCGGCATCTAACAGCTGCTGCACATACTCTTTGTAAATAGCACGACGCTCACTCTGACGATACGGCCCCTTGTCGCCACCGAAAGAGACGCCCTCGTCGAACTGAATGCCCAACCACTTGAACGACTCGATGATATATTCCTCTGCTCCGGGAACAAAGCGGTTCGAGTCGGTGTCCTCGATACGGAACACCAGATCGCCGCCATGCTGACGGGCAAACAGATAATTATACAGGGCGGTACGAACGCCACCAATATGCAAGGCTCCAGTAGGACTAGGAGCAAATCGGACTCTTACTCTTCTTTCTGACATTGTTTCGTTAATTTGCCTGCAAAATTACGAAATAATTATGAATTATGGATTATGAATTGTGAATTATTTCTTATCTTTGCATCCATAATGCCTAAAATACAGCAAAATGAGTAGCTTCAATATCAAAAACGACTTGACGTGGCACGATTTTCTCATCCGGTCGGCGCTCATTATCGTTACGGTAGCCTTGATCGTATGGCTGATGCCCAGAAACAGCAGCAGCAACTTCAAGATAGAGAAGGGGAAGCCCTGGGTCTATACCGACCTGAAAGCGCCATTCGACTTCCCCATCTACAAGAGCGACGAAGCAGTGAAGGCCGAGCGCGACAGTCTGATGCAGCAGTACGAGCCCTACTATTTCTTCAACAATGATATTGTAACTACACAACTACGACAGTTTGCCAAAGATTACAACAAGGGCATTCCAGGACTGTCTGACGACTATATCAGTATCATCGCCAACCGATTGCGGAGTCTATACACACAAGGAATCATGAGCAGTTCGGAATATGCTGCTTTGAAAAAAGACACTGCAAGAACAATTCGGGTCATCAACGGAAAGAACGCCATCAGCGTACCAATCAGTAAGGTCTATTCTGTCGTTTCGGCCTATGAGCAGATATTCCTCGACGAAACGCTTGCCGCCCACCGGGAGATTCTGCAGAAATGTAATCTCAACGATTACCTCACTCCTAACCTCATCTACGACAAGGAACGGAGTGAGGCGAGTCTGAACGACCTGCAGAACAGTATCCCATTGGCTAGCGGACTCGTACAAAGAGGACAGAAGATCATCGACAGGGGCGACATCGTGGACACCAAGACCTACAATATCCTCATGTCGTTCAAGAAGGAAACAGAGCGGAAAGAGGAGAACAAGCCGAAGATTAGTCTGACGATTATGGGACAGATCCTATATGTCGCTATCCTGATTACCTGCTTCACCGTCTATCTGACGCTCTTCCGCAAGGATTATTTCGAGAAGTCACGATCTATCACCATGCTCTATGCCCTGATCGTCTTCTTCTCCGTCCTCTGTTCACTGATGGTCGGTCACAGTATTCTGCATGTTTACTTCCTACCCTACGCCATGGTACCCATCTTCATCCGGGTATTCATGGATTCAAGAACCGCCTTCATGGCTCATGCAACGATGGTTCTCATCTGCGCCAGCATCCTACAGTATCCTCTGGAGTTCATTACCGTAGAACTGGTTTCCGGTCTGGTGGCCATCTTCTCGCTCCGCGAGCTATCCAGTCGGTCACAGCTTTTCTGGACTGCCGTTCTTGTCACCTTTGCTGCTACGGCCACCAACCTCTCACTCGACTGGATCCGCAACAACGACCTGACCAAGATCAGCTACAGCGAATACAACTACCTCATCTTCAACGGTCTCCTTCTGTTCTGTTCATACCCGCTACTCTATCTGATTGAGAAAGCATTCGGTTTTACGTCGAACATCACGCTCATCGAGCTTTCAGATATGAACAAGACATTGCTGCGGAAAATGAGTGAGGTGGCCCCAGGCACGTTCCAGCACTCCATCCAGGTAGGCAACCTGGCAGCAGAGATAGCCAACAAGATCGGAGGAAAGAGCCAACTGGTCCGTACTGGAGCCCTCTACCATGACATCGGCAAGATTGTCAATCCGATCTACTTCACCGAGAACCAGTCGGGTGTCAACCCGCACGAGAAGATGGGAGCCATTGAGAGTGCCCAGATGATCATCAGTCATGTAACCGAAGGCATCAAGCTCGCAGAGAAATACGACTTGCCTGATATCATCAAGGCCTTTATATCCACACACCATGGACAAGGGAAGACACGTTATTTCTATGTGCAATATAAAAATGCACATCCCGACGACAAGGTGGACGATCTTCTCTTCACCTACCCCGGTCCGAACCCGACAACCAAAGAACAGGCCATCCTGATGATGGCCGACACTGTCGAGGCCGCATCGCGCTCTCTTCCCGACTATACCGAGAAGAGCATCCGGGAGTTGGTCAACAAACTGATCGACGCACAGGTGGCAGAGGGATACTTTAAGGAATGCCCAATCACTTTCCGTGATATCGCCTATGCCAAGACTGTTCTCATCGAGAAGCTAAAAACGATTTATCACACAAGAGTTAGCTATCCCGAACTCAAGAAATAGACGTCTTATTGCACACTCTATAGCCTATCTGTGCAAGAAATTATTGCACAAATAGGCTTTTTTGTGCAGAAAACGCCTTGTTTATAGTTAACGGTTGTTAATACAACGCCCCTAATTGGGGAAATACAGAACAATCTATCTAACTTTGCAGCCGATTTTAGCAAAAAGATGTTTAAGGATATGAAAAAAAATCATGCTTTGCTTGTCAGCCTCATGCTGACTGTAGCAACAACCGCCACAGCAGGTGGCATCTTAACCAATACGAACCAAAGTATCGACTTCCTGAGGAATCCAGCACGTGATGCCGCCATCGGCATCGACGGTGTCTACTCGAACCCGGCTGGTGTAGCATTCATGCCCGAAGGTTTCCATCTTGGCTTCAACTGGCAGTACGCCCACCAGACACGCACCATCGACTGTACCAACCCGGTCTTCGCGTTGGGTCGCAAGAACGGTGGACTGAGCACTAAGACATTCGAAGGTGTGGCAGATGCTCCGTTCATCCCGTCTATACAGGCTGCTTATAATAAAGGAAACTGGAGTGTACAGTTCAATTTCTCTGTTCCCGGCGGTGGTGGAAAATGTGAGTTTGCCGACGGTCTCGGTTCCTTCGAGAGCGTTGTTGGCAATATCGCCCACCAGCTCTCCGGACTCGACCAGATTGCGACCGCTCTCGGACAGCCGGCACCTGGTGTCAGCGGCTACGACATGGACGGCTACATGCAAGGACGCCAGTATTACTTCGGGTTCCAACTCGGCACGGCCTATAAGATCAATCCTAACCTCGCCATCTACGGTGGTCTGCGTCTGCTCTACGGAACAGCCACCTACAAAGCGAAGATCAGCAACATCCAGGTAAAGACCGCTGCAGGCTACGTCGACTTCGGCAGCTTCCTTCAGTCGGCCACAGCGATGGTCGACGGTGGTATCACCTATGTGGGTAACAGTCTGGCACAGGTCAATGCTGGCATCGCTCAGTATGAGGCAGCAGGTGCTCCGGTACCGGCTGAGCTGACCGCCACCAAGGCCAAGCTCGAAGCATCCGGCACAGCACTCCAGGGAACAAGCAACACGCTCAACTCTCTCCAGAAATACTCTGAAGGTGTCAACCTGCTCTGCAACCAGTCAAGCGTCGGTATCGCACCTATCATTGGCATCGACTATAAGTTCGGACGCTTCAACCTCGCCGCCAAGTACGAGTTCAAGACACAGATTCACATGAAGAACGAGTCGACCGTTAACGAGGCCAGTGAGATTCCCGCAGTCAATAAGTTCCGTGATGCAGAGAAGATCGACGAGGATTCACCGGCGCAACTTGCTCTCGGTGCGATGTGGAATATCAGTGATGATGTACGCCTCAATCTCGGCTACCACCATTTCTACGACAAGAACGTCAACTGGTATAATAACACACAGGATCTGCTCGACGGTGGCACCAACGAGTACCTCGGTGGTGCGGAGTGGGATATCACAGACAAGCTCACTGCCAGTGCCGGTCTTCAACTCACCCGCTATCAGTTGACCGACGAATATATGAACGACATGTCGTTTGTTGTCAACAGCTACAGCTTCGGGTTCGGATTCAACTATAAAGCATCCGACAAGGTTACCTTGAAGGCTGGCTACTTCCAGACCAACTACGAGCATTACGACCGGGTGACCTCTACAGAGCCGCTGGTCAGCGACTCCTTCACCCGTACCAACCGTGTTCTCGGTATCGGCTGTGAGCTGAGCCTGTAAGGAAACAAGGACACCATAGACAATACAAGAGCCTCCACAGAAATCTGCGGAGGCTCTTGTATTATCACGTGTATTCGATATTGCCCATACGCTTCTTCTTTATAATGGATCGACATCGTAATAGATCTGGAGGGAGGCATAGCGCTTGTCCTGAAGCATCTGCTGTTGGGCGAGTGTCAGGTACTTACGCACATCGGCCATGTTCAAGCCGAGCTCAAGCTTGAGCACAAGCTTACGGATGGAGAGCGACTTCACCTTTGCCACGGAGGGCTTATCAGGACCGAGAACACGACTGCCAAACCACTGGCGCAGACGACTGCCCAGTTCGATGCCTGCCGTCTCGACGAGGCTGTCGGAGCGATGCTTCAGATAGACATCCACCAGTCGGTAATAGGGCGGATAATGAAACTGTCGGCGCTCGGTAACCAGTGAACGGTAAAAGGCCGAATAGTCGTTGTGCACAACCTGCTGGATGACGGGAAGGTCGGGACTCTTGGTCTGGAGGATCACAAGACCGCGCTTGCCCTTACGACCGGCACGACCGCTGACCTGTGCCATCATCATGAAAGCATGTTCGTAGGCGCGGAAGTCGGGATAGTTAAGCATCGTATCGGCATTAAGGATACCCACCACGCTGACTTTGTCGAAGTCTAGTCCCTTTGAGATCATCTGTGTACCAATAAGCAGATTGGTGCGCCCGGCGGAAAAGTCACTGATGATCCGTTCATAGGCATGACGACTGCGGGTCGTATCAAGATCCATACGGGCAATACGGGCCTCCGGGAAGATGTCACGTACCACATCCTCAATCTTTTCCGTACCGTAACCACGTGTCTGCAGTTGCGTACAACCACAGTTCGGGCATTCTGTCGGCACCTGATAGGTATAGCCACAGTAATGACAAGTCAACTGGTTCATATTCCTGTGCAACGTCAATGAGACATCACAATGCTGGCAATGAGGGACCCATCCGCATTGCTTGCATTCTATCATCGGGGCATAGCCACGACGGTTCTGAAAGAGGATTGCCTGTTCTCCGCGCTCCAGCGCCTCACGAACCCTCGCCAACAGTACGGGAGAGAAAGGGCCGTTCATCATCTTACGATGCTGCAGATCCTTGATATCTACAATCTGGATCTCGGGCATCTCGATGCCCTTATAACGCTGGGACAATTCCACAAGACCATATTTCCCGGTCTTGGCATTGTGGTAGGTCTCCATCGACGGGGTTGCAGTACCGAGCAGGGTCTTTGCTCCAAACATCTGAGCAAGGATGATAGCGGCAGAACGGGCATGATAACGTGGCATGGGATCCTGCTGCTTATAACTGGTCTCATGCTCTTCGTCGACGATCACGAGGCCGAGGTTCTGGAAAGGTAGAAGGACGGCACTACGGGCACCAAGGATCACATCATAGGGGTTCTGGGAGAGTTGTTTCTGCCAGATCTCCACCCGTTCCGCATCAGAATACTTGGAGTGATAGATACCCAATCGATTACCAAACACATGTTGCAATCGCTGCATGATCTGTACCGTCAATGCTATCTCCGGAAGCAGGTAGAGCACCTGCTGATGCCGTTCAAGAGCCTGACGGATCAGATGTATATATATCTCGGTCTTTCCACTGGAGGTCACTCCATGGAGCAACGTAACGCTCTTCTTCAGAAAAGAGAACTGTATCTGATTAAATGCCTCCAGTTGCGGTGCATTGAGTGGTTTGACATTCTCAAGATGAGGTTCTCCACCATGATTCAGGCGCCCCACTTCACGCTCATAGGTCTCCAGAAGGCCACGCTTCACCAAGGCATTCAGCGTCTGGAGCGTTGCATGACTGGCATTCATCAGTTCGTCACGTGTAATCTCGACAACAGACTCCCGACATTCGGAGCCCTCCAACGTGTCCCAGTGAGAAAGGGCGAGATAGTCGACAAAGGCAGCCAACTGGCGGTCGGCTCGATGAAGCATATTAAGTGCCGTATGGAGTGCGTTCTCATTCCGGAACTGTGGAGTCAGGCCGATATACAATTCCGTCTTCGGCTTGTAACCGTCTTCGGCCTTCAGTCCTGATGGCAAGGCCGCCTTATAGACCTCACCAATAGGAGACATGTAATAGTCGGCGACCCATCTCCATAGTCTCAGTTGACTGTCGAGCAGCACAGGAGAATCATCAAGCACCTGAAGGATTTCCTTGGTCTGATATCCTTCAGGTGCCCGCTGATGTGTTTCAGAGATAATACCGACGTAGGTCTTGTTTCGTCCTAGCGGGACTAACACACGCACACCTCGCCGTACCTGTCCCTCCAACGGCTGTGGAACGGAATAGGTAAACACGCCGTCAAGCGGCAAGGGCAGGATAACGTCGGCGAACAATGTCTGTCTAGAAGAAATAAGCAGCGGAGATCTGCCATGATTTCGGCTTGGCGTCGTCGGTCTTGATGGTTGAGTCGATTGCATCACTGAATGTTGCATCAGCCGTCGACCCCATGGCGATGTTATAACAGAAACCTATCTCCAGATGCTTCGACAGATAGACACCAGCTCCAAGGTTCACACTGAAACTCGACTTTTTCAGCTGGAAGGTGTTACGACGACTCTCACGATCAGTCCACTCGAACTCATCGTCACCCACATTAAAGCCAAACTGAGGACCAGCGGCAAAGTAAATACCGGCCTGACTACCAAGCCCAAGCTTCCAACGAAGATTCAGAGGAATGAGAATATTCTTCTGGGTAATGGTCTCATCATTCACCTCTGATTTCTTCTGATCATAGAAAGCAGAGATATCGACACCCAGTCCACTGACAGGAAGCGACACCTGAGCCGTCGGACCGAAGAACCAGCCGGTCTTATTGGATGTGTCAAACACGCTCTTATTGAACCTCATCTCTGTCACATCAAGGCCACCTTTGAAACCAAACTTCAAACCCTGTGCCTGCACTGCCGTCATGGCGGCCGAAAGCAGAACCGATAAAATAAGAATTCTCTTCATAATTGAATACTGTTAAAGTTTCTCTTTACCAAGACGACAGTTATTTCGTCATCTTTGATGGCAAAGATACGAATTAATGTCCGATTACCAAAGTTCTTCAACCGTATTTAACACATTTAATGTCTTTGCCTACGAACGGTAACACGGGCGGAACCACTGTCGCTAGCACGTTTTGAGGCCGAAGACTTTGTCTTTTTCACCTGCGTACGACGAGGTGAGGTGGTCTTCGTTTTCACAGCTTTATCAGTCTTCACACTGAGGGCTGCCACACTGTCAAGCGAGTCTTTCTTCTCCTGACTGCCAAAGATGGTCTGATGGAACGCCGCCAACTCTGCCTCGATGCGTTTCTGTTCTGCCGTCATCTTATCCATGTCACCGCCACAGAGCTGCAAGAGTGTCTTTCCCTGTGCGTTGTTTGTCTTATAGATCTTACCACGGTACATGTTCAGCGTAAAGTAGTCGTCCATAGAAACCATAGCGGCGTTATTTAGACTGCTCGCCATCACGTTCTGTCGGTTCAGGAAAGGCTCCAGATCACTATACTTCACCCAGAAAAGCGGATATGGCGTTGCATTCGTATCATCGCCAAGACTGAAGTCATCCTCCCGCATCATCACCGGACAGAGAGCCAGTACCTTGACATGAAGTGACGAATTTGCCTGATCATAATAGGCACTCTCCTTCAGATAGAACTTCTTGACCTCTGCAGAAGGGATGTCGCTGTTATCGACCTTTAGCTTTCCATCCTGTTCCTCATAGAAGATATGATAATTGTCGAGCACGGTCTTCATACTAACCCTTGCCTCATCGGAGAAGTTATCGCTGCCATCTGTCGGATACTCATAGATAGGAATATAACCGTTCTGGGCCAACTTAAAGATATAAGTAAACAGGTTTACCTGACGACCCTGCGGCTCTACTGGATAATAGAGACCGGTATTGGCATCCTGCGTCAGGTCTATCTCTCGGTAGATATCACGACGCCAGACCACCTCTTCCGGCATCTCCAAGGCTGTCGGGAACGAGATCTGTGCACGCATGGACATGGCCTGAGACGGACTCTTCTGACGGTCTGTCTGTTGTCCCTGACGCTGCTTAGGTTGCGCCGAACAAGTTGACAACTGAACATTGAAGACTGAGAACTGCAGGCAAGCAACTACGATTATCAGTCTCAGCACTATATTCCCTTTTGTATTCATTATCGTCTGTTTCATATGTTATACCATTTTCAACCATTCAATCCTCGGTGTGCAATCACTTCACAATCACCTCCATCGGATTCTGTAGTGTTCTCGTCAGACCGTCGGGACCCACCACCGTCACACGAGAGACATAGAAGCGACGGTTTCGAGACAGTTTTCGGAACGTATCTTTCTGTCGGGCGGAGAACGAGGCACCATCAGATACCATCGGCACTGCATTTCCCATATTGTCGAAGAACACCGTTTCAAAGCTCTGTACGCGGAAAGCGATATCAAGTATCCCATCGTCGATAGCAGCCCCGATGGCATCGGCAGCCACCAACTGCCCCTTTGGCAGAGCACCACCTTTATAACGGGCAGGATTACCATGCTCATCCCGCATGGTGATATACGGGGTCGGATCAGGCAACTTACGCACTCGGAAGGAGAACTGCCCCATCTGCTGGGTTCGTCCGGTGTTGGTGGAGAAAACCGTAAAGGTCACATTCTGTCCCACCTTCGACGGTCGGGCGATATAACGTCCTGGTCCTACCGGCTGTAGCGTTCCGCCCGTCATGGATGCCTGTACCTTGCTCAACGGCACACCTGGAACACTGATACTGATTGGGTTATTATATCCAGCATAGAGAACATTCATCAGATCAGCCGACACTGTTGCACTCGGATCAACCACCGTATATTTCTGCGAGAAATCACGACGGATACGGTCGCCATTGCCGTTCACAGTCTCCATATAACCTGCTAGCGTAAAATCGCCTGTACGATTGCATGTGGTCTCATAGAGCCCGTCGTGAAGATTCACCTTCTGATTACCTATATAAATGTCCGGTGTCTGTGTCGTATCCACTGCTGCCATCACAATGCGCGCCGAGAAACGGTCACCTCTCACGATTGTCTGGGAACTTGGAATGACAAACGCATCAAGCAGGTTCACGCGGATATCCTTCACATCAATATTTGACACTAACGTATGCAGCACTTCGCCCTCGGCATAGCGTACGTCACTCTGCAACTTAGAAAGCAACGTAACAGCTGCGGCGGCTGGCATCGACTCGAACATATACTCCTGCCAGTTTTTGCCCATTGTGACAGCGTCCTTTGGGATTTCCGTCGTTAAGTTACTGGCAATAATCTGCTTCTGTCGCTCATCAGTCACCATCATCAGCATCCGCTGTCGGAACGAATTGATGGCCCGGAACAACTCTCCGCCCCTACCGCTGCCTGGAGCCAACATCACCTGACTGGCAGCCTCGAGGTCTTCCTTGTTCTTGATACGACGGACATCTCCGTTACGACCATCGGCCTCCTTGACAATAGCCATCTTCAAGTCTGCGGCAAGGTTAAAGAGCGAGTCGCTCATCTGTCTGACCTGCTGTGCCTTATCATACCACATGCCCACCTTTTGAGGATTCGACTTCATCTGGGCCTCAAATGTCTCATAGATAGTCTGATTCTCCTTAGAGGAATTACTGGTCGTACGGTTCAGACTATCCTCTACAATAGAGAAACCATTGAGCACCTCGCTGGACACGTTGAGTGCCAACAGCGCCATCAGAACGACATACATCAGATTGATCATCTTCTGACGGGGGGATACGGGTCGTTTCTTGATTGCCATGTGCTATCCGTTCATCTTTGCCGTCATCGCCTCGATCATACGGGCATAAATCTTATTGAGCTCTGCGATCTGGGATGCCATCTTACGGGTCTGCTCATTAACCTCGTCGATGGTGCCAATCTGTGAACTGGCACTCTTCAGCTGCATCTCATAGACCTTACTGATACCTGTCAACGTACGGTTCAGATTCTCCATCTCCTCAGAGTCCTGTGTCAGTCGTTCACTCTGTGTCGACACTTTTGAGAGCATCTCCGTCAGTCGTTTCAACTCATCCACATAATGAGATGTTGCTTCCTCCATATCCGGACTCACGACCGGTATACCGCATGTGCCAGTGGCCACTACTGGTCCCGTAGCCTTGGACTCCACAGGGGTAGCAACCACCGCAGCATTAACAGATATTGGCTCTGCGGTATCCTTACCAATCTTCATATGAGTATCCAGATCCATGCCGTCGGTCGTCTTATCAAAGGGACGGTCAAAGGCTGAGATGAAGAACACAAACACCTCTGTTCCCATGCCAAGGAACAGGAAGAAGTTTGCTCCCGGAAGATGGGTCAACTTAAAGAGCGTACCAAGAATCACGATTGCAGCACCCCAACTATAGGCATAATTCAGGAACGTCTGCCCCGGCACGCTGTCCATCCACTTTTGTAAGCGATAGACGAAATTATATTTACTATATGTAGTCATCGGAACAAAAACTATTTATTATTTTCCCGTTAATGATTATTTCTTCTTGCGTTTGGTCTGCTTCGCCTTCTCACTGGTTGTATTGGCGAGACTGCGCACACATCGGAAGCCGATATATGATCGCGGCTGGTTCTGGTACTCTGACGAACGCCAGGCTGAGCGGATATACGACTCAGGGTCTTTCCAGGAACCACCACGCACACTCTTTCTCTTCAGACGATACGGATCCTCCAGTGCCGCATTGTATTTCAACTGCGGATTGATATCATTCATCGCCTCGACACCTGCCTCGGTATAAATGGTGCTTGTCCACTCCGCCACATTGCCTGCCATGTCATAAAGTCCATTGGAGTTGGCGGCATAGATACCCACCTTACTGGTAATCAGGTTTCCATCCTTGGTGTAGTTTCCGTCGTCGGGCTTAAAATTGGCAAAGTAGCATCCCTTACCACTGGCCACATCCTCATTGTCCCACGGGAACTCATTCTGATCCTTTCCACGGGCCGCATACTCCCATTCGGCCTCTGTCGGCAATCGATAGCGTTGTACGTATCTTGCCGCCGGCCCCAGTCCCTTCAACAGATACTCTGTACGCCAAGCACAATAGGCATTCGCCTGTTCCCAAGTGACCCCCACAACTGGATAGTCGTTATAGGCAGGATTAGAGAAATAATAGCGCAAATACATCTCATTGTCGGCATTAGGAAAATCGTTGACCCAACAGGTCGTATCTGGAAATACATTGACGATATAGGTGTTCAGGAAATCCCACGGTCCCGACAACTGACGGTTGATGGTCTCACGAATGATACGTCCTTCATCATCGACATAAGCTGTATCTTTGGATATCCACACCTGTTGTTCCGGATCCACTGTGATATCCGTGTTCAGGTTACGCTCCTGCGGATCTAGACGGTTACGACGAAGGGCAGCTGCGGTATAATCGTAGATCTCATAGCGGTAGTTCAACTGACGATAGTCGAGCATTTTGTCGCCGGTCACTGGATTCGTCACATACATCGCATCAATGATCTCCTGTTCATCCTCGTTCGGCTTACGGGGCAAAGGTTTCTTCCAGTTCAAGCGCGAACCAATCTCCTCACCATCGCGATCTGTCCTGACGGTCTTGTAGGTCTCGTCAATCTCGGCCAGCCGCTCACGAAGGATGGAGTCACGCACATAGTTTACGAACTGACGGTATTTCGAGTTCGTCACCTCCGTCTCATCCATCCAGAAGCCTTCCACAGAGATGTCACGCAACGGGGTCTTCTTACCCCAAAGTGTATCCTGCTTCTCAATACCCATCTTCAGATGTCCACGTTTCACCAGCGTCATCCCATATGGAGTCGGCTCCGCAAAGGCTCTACCACTCGTACCCGTCACTTCTCCACCGCCACCCGACATGGTCATCTTACCACCGTAGCAACCAGTCAGAAGTAACAGACTTGCAAGACAAATTATTCCTCGTCTCATATCTCTTTCTTGATTGTTTTCACCTTATATATTATTATAGGAACCTGACACTCTTATGTAGGTTTCGCCCTTTCTTAAACAAATCCAACTCGGTCTGATAACCGATGAAGAGCTCGTGGCTTCCATGAATGAAGCTAATGGCAGAGGTATATACCTCATAACTATATCCGACACGGATACCACGGATATCTCCTCCCAATTGGAGCGTCACAGAACGGGTCGGACTATACGACAGTCCTGCATACATGACCCTTTTCTCATGGGTGTACATCAGACGGCCCGAGATATCTGCTCGCCAGTCTACCCCATCTGTCCGTCCCAAGAGGGAGGTGTGTATGGATAAAAACGGATGACTCAAACGAATATTGTATCCACCGCTCAAATAATATGTAGGAGAGATATCCAACTCATTGGTCTCACCCAAGTCCACTTGCGGTGAGTTCAGGTGCATAGCCGAGACACCGACATACCAGTCATGACACCTGTAATAGGCACCTATACCCACGTCAACACTCGACCCGTCAACCGACGACGATGTAAATGCCGGGTCATCGGCATCATCCAGATCTAGTCTTGAACCGTCGAAATGCTCACTAAGCATACCAGCCTGAGCACCAAGACTAAATGTTCCACCCCACATACGGGATTGCCAAGCATACTGTAGGGCAACACGTTTATGCGTAAACAGTCCTATGGCATCATTCAAAAGCTGTACCCCTACCCCATGATGGGTACCAAAAACATAAACTGGCATGTCGGCCGATGCATACATCGTGTTCGGATGATGATCAAAACCGGCCAACTGGATGGCATAGACCGCGACTGCATTCAGTTTGTTCTCCTTTCCTACTGTAGCCGGATTAAACGACGGTTCCATCGCCCAATAATGGGAGAATGCCACATCATACTGTGCCACCGAACGGACTGAAAGCAACAGTACTATTAGTAATATGCAATAACGTCTCAACACCTTCTCTATAACGTACTATTAGGCTTCTTTATTGCATACTACCATATTGCACATGCGTTTTTTCGCCAGTCGTCCCGATTCTGGACATCAAGACTTCTCTCTTTTTTATATTTTTTTTAGATATTAGCATTAGCAGTTTTGGGAATATTTTGTATCTTTGCAAACGGTTGATGTTTCCCAAAACGGGAAACTTTTCCAAAACTAAAAACCAAAAAGTTTCCCAAAACGGAGAACTTTATAGGAGAGAGAACGACAATTATTAACGATGATACACATGGAAATGAAAAACTTTACCATCACGAAAAGAGACGGATCGAAAGATCAATTCTCTTTGGACAAGATTATGAATGCCATTGTCAAGGCATTCGACAGTGTGGACTGCCCCGCAGATCTAGGAACCATCTCCAAGATCCTCAGTCACCTGGACATCCACGACGATATCACGGTGGAAAACATCCAGAATCAGGTAGAAGAGGCGCTGATGCGCGAAGGCTATTATCAGGTAGCCAAATCGTTTATGCTCTATCGTCAAGCTCACTCTGAAGATCGCGAAACACTGGCAAAGTTACAATTCCTGTCAGAATACTGCGATTCTGTGAACGCTGCGACTGGATCGAAATACGACGCTAACGCTAACGTGGAGCACAAGAATATCGCGACCCTTATCGGAGAGTTACCGAAGTCAAACTTCATCCGTTTGAATCGTCGACTGCTCACCGACCGTATCAAAAAGATGTACGGCAAGCATTTAGCCGACGAATATATCGACAAACTGACACATCATTATATATACAAGAACGACGAGACGAGTCTTGCCAACTATTGTGCCTCGATCACCATGTACCCATGGCTTATTGGTGGCACCACCAGCATCGGTGGCAACTCGACGGCTCCAACCAACCTAAAGTCGTTTGCTGGCGGCTTCGTCAACATGGTGTTTATGGTTAGTTCTATGCTCTCTGGTGCCTGCGCTACTCCAGAGTTTCTGATGTACATGAACTATTTCATCGGCAAAGAGTATGGACTAGACTATTGGAAGCGT
Organism: Prevotella sp. lc2012; assembly: GCF_900107065.1. NCBI lineage: Bacteria > Pseudomonadati > Bacteroidota > Bacteroidia > Bacteroidales > Prevotellaceae > Prevotella > Prevotella sp. lc2012. The sequence continues at coordinate 117,480 of NZ_FNUF01000006.1, forward strand.
CCTAACGATCAGGCTGACCTTAGTCTGAAAAAGCGTTCTATTGACAAAGTAATCACCGACTATTTCGAGCAGATTGTTTATACATTGAACCAACCAACAGGTGCTCGTAATTATCAAGCCGTCTTCTGGAACATTGCCTATTACGACAAGTATTATTTCGAAAGCATCTTCGGCGACTTCTACTTCCCCGATGGTTCCAAGCCCGACTGGGATGGTCTGTCTTGGCTGCAGAAACGCTTTATGAAGTGGTTCAACCACGAACGTACAAAGACACTGCTAACCTTCCCTGTGGAGACGATGGCACTGCTGACCGACGAGAACGGCGAATGCAAAGACCCGGAATGGGGCGACTTCACGGCAGAAATGTATAGCGAAGGACACTCGTTCTTTACCTATATGAGTAATAATGCCGACTCACTGAGTTCCTGCTGTCGTCTGCGTAACGAAATCACGGACAATGGCTTCAGCTACACCCTCGGTGCCGGAGGCGTGTCTACGGGTTCTAAAAGCGTGCTCACCATCAACCTGAACCGCTGCATCCAATATGCGGTAAACCATGAGATTGATTACTTAGAATACCTGGGCACCATCATCGATCTTTGTCACAAAGTACAACTCGCCTATAACGAGAACCTGAAGGAACTACAGGCTCACGGGATGTTGCCGCTGTTTGATGCGGGCTATATCAACATCAACCGTCAATACCTGACCATCGGCATCAACGGACTGGTGGAGGCAGCTGAGTTCATGGGACTGAAGATCACCCCGAACGATGACTATCTACACTTCGTACAAGGCATCCTCGGGCTCATTGAGAAGTACAACAAGCAGTACCGCACAAAAGAGGTGATGTTCAACTGCGAGATGATTCCTGCCGAGAATGTCGGTGTAAAACATGCCAAGTGGGATCGCGAGGACGGCTACTTCGTACCACGTGACTGCTACAACAGCTATTTCTATGTGGTGGAAGACGACTCACTCACTATCATCGATAAGTTCAAGCTCCACGGAGCACCTTATATCGAGCACCTGACAGGTGGTTCTGCCCTACACATGAACCTGGATGAACACCTTTCAAAAGAGCAGTATGCGCATCTGCTGAAGGTCGCTGCCAAAGAGGGATGCAACTACTTCACTTTCAATATTCCCAACACCGTCTGCAACGATTGCGGGCATATCGATAAGCGCTATCTGAAAGAGTGTCCGCACTGTCACTCAAAGAATGTGGACTACATGACACGAATTATCGGCTATCTGAAACGTGTCAGCAACTTCTCACAGGCTCGTCAGGAGGAGGCCTCACGCAGGTTCTACGCACACGCAGAATAGTCTGAATGCTCAAATACGTCAATACAGGCATCGTATTTCAAGAGATTCCCGACGAAGTGACACTGGCAATTAATATCTCTAATTGCCCGTGTCACTGTCCGGGTTGTCATAGCCATTATCTATGGGAGGACATCGGGCAACCTCTGGATGCCAAAGCTATCGATGCGTTCGTCAAACAGTTTGGCGACGACATCACCTGTATCGCCTTCATGGGAGGCGATGCCGATCCTATGGAGGTTAACCTCCTGGCGAAATACATCCATGAAAAGCACCCCCTATTCAAGGTTGCATGGTATAGTGGACGACTTCGGATCTCCCGCGAGATCAACAAGCACGACTTCGACTATATCAAGATCGGTCCATACATCCGTCATCTGGGACCACTGAAGAAGCCGACTACCAACCAACGACTTTACAAGCAAGATGAGGACGGTGAGTTCATTGATATCACCTCACGCTTCTGGAAGCGATAGACTAACCAACATATTAGACATCACTTCCACTATATTATATATATTAAATAGGTGTCATATCACCATAAAAGTGGATTCTATATTATTTCTCTAAAAAGTTTCAATATGGTGTAAGTTTTGGGTTTATCAGACGACTAATGGAGTAAACAACAGAAGAAAGAAAACAGATGAAAGACTCAGCCATCGACCATGTCGCATCGCTCTGCGAGGAACAAGAACAAAGGTTCCTCGATCTCATACAACAACACAGGCAGATTATCTACAAGGTCTGCTTTATGTATGCCAACAACGATGAGGCTATCAGTGATCTCTATCAGGAAGCAGTACTGAATCTCTGGACGGCGTTCCCCCGGTTCCGTGGTGAGAGCAAAACCTCGACGTGGGTCTACCGGATTTGCGTGAACACCTGTATCACCAACCTCCGCCAGACGAAGAGACGTCCTGATACGATTCCCCTGACGACATCGATGAATGAACTCTTCCCTGACACAGTAGAAAAGGAGCAACTGCACGAACTATATACTCTTATCAACCGACTCGGCGAATTGGAACGCGCGCTTATTATGCTATGGCTGGACGAGAGGAGTTATGAGGAAATCGCAGAAATACTTGATATTTCGGTCTCGAATGTAGGTGTCCGCATCAACCGTATCAAGACGAAGCTCAAGGTCATGTCGAACAATTAGAATCAGAAACAGCAATGGATTTACAAGAACTGAAACAGAAATGGAATATACTTGATGAGCGGCTCTCAACAAGTGATGTATATAACCAGCCTATGCTCACAGAGATCATCAGACGTAAGAACAAGACCTCTTACAAAGAGATCCGCAATGGTGGTCTGATCAACCTCTTCACTGCACTTTTCTTTGCTGCAGTACTTGTCCCAATAATGCACGTCAAGGGAATCTGCCACGACACATCGTTCTACATCTTAGAGGGTGTCTGTCTTCTTTGTGTACTGATGGCAGTCTGTCGCCTCTGGATCATATCTCGCTTTAATGTGCTGAAATCACCACAGCACCAGCTCCACAACCTTATCAACTATAAACGGTGTTATGCCTATGAGACCGTTTTGGGCATTCCGCTTGCAGGCAGCGGTATCTTCTTATCAATCTTTTTTGAGAATGTCGCCTCGCCAACTGGTTATTTCTTCATCGTCCTCGGTATTCTTATGGGAATAAGCTGCGGATGGATGGGATGGATAAAACACAAGACAACGATGCAGAGGATTGAGAAGAATTTAGAAGAGTTGAATGATTTTAAACAGAAATAGAATGTTTTGAGGCCATGAGAAAGATGCTATTATTTTTCGTTCTGCTTGTATCGGCAGGCATAGGAAACGCAAGAGGAGAGATGATCGTCAAGGAAACCGGTGACAGCAACCGTGTACTAGTGATGATACCTGGGTTTGCTTGTTCGGGAGATGTATGGGATGAGACGGCGGCGGCCCTCAGTCTTCAGTATCACTGTTTGCAATTGACCCTACCGGGTTTTGCGGGCGCTGTTCCAACAGAACAGCCTTCTTTCCAGAAGATGGAAGAACAGATTGTCGGTGAGTTGCTGAAGCGCCATATACAGAAAGCCTCGTTCATCGGTCATAGCATGGGCGGAGGACTGGCGATGGCTATAGCTGCCGACTATCCAGAGATGGTCGAGAGCGTCGGCATCGTCGATGCCCTTCCCTGTCTGTCTGCGCTCTACAACCCCGCATTCAAAGCCAATCCTGACAAAGACTACTCCGCAGAGGTCGAGAGATTCATGTCGATGGATGATGAGCAGTATAAACGGACGCAACAGATGGGAGCAGCTACACAAACATGCAGTCCGGAAAGAATCCCAACCATCTTGGATTGGGTCGCAAAAACAGATCGACGGACATACATTAGCATGTACCACAGCTATAGCAATACCGACCTACGCGAAACCCTCAATAGGGTCCAGACAAAAATGCTTGTATTACTTGAGCCACAGTTCCGAGGTATCGAGAACACGGTCAGACACCAATTCGCAGGAAAAAAGGACACAGAGATTCACTTTGCATCGAAAGGTCTTCATTTCATCATGTACGATGATTGGGATTGGTACATCAACCATATTATGAGTTTCTTTAACTACCACGTGGATAAAGCTGTCTAAGGTATATGTGCAAACGACTTGTTCTCATTACTAATACAACAAATCGGCATCTTAATGAAATTTCCCGTTCATTATATTGTGGTATTGCAGATTATTTAATACCTTTGCAAGTAGCCAATAACTTTTAAAAGACAATATGGAAAAGAAAACGTATAAAAAACCTTCGATGAAAGTGCTGCTGTTAGAACTACAGTCCGCGATGCTAGTAAGTAGCGACGAGTATTATTATCAAGGTGCCCCGGACGATTGACTAAGAGCAAAGTCCAAGGAATCTCCTTGTATATGCTTCTTTCGTCTCTTGACTTACACTACCTACAAAAAGACAAGCGATGAAACATTAGAGAATCATCGCTTGTCTTTTTTCTCTTCTTTTCACCCTTCAAATGTTAAATATTGCATTTGCATGAATAATTTCTTCTATAATATTTGGTTTATATTATAAACTTGTTTATCTTTGCACCGTGATTCGAACACATAAGGTCGAGGCCAGTCTATCTGCAGGAGCCTGGGCGAGACCGGAGAACAAGTAAACTAAGTCTGTAACATCAAACAACGTAAAGACAATGGAAGAAAAAAACAATCTGACTGCCGAGCGCAGTCTGGAGATAATCACAGAACAGATTGAGCGCAGTCGTCGCTCTATTACAAAGAATTCAGTATGGTCACTCATCTGGTGGGGATCATGGATCATCGTATTTTCCCTTTTAATCGCCTACCTGGGTCAGGCATGGAAAGACCTATGGGGCTTAATGTTAGTTATTTGTGCCGTTGGACAATGGTTTATCAGCAGGAGAAAGGAACCAGCCCCAAAGAGTTTTATCGGCAAGACGATAGGACAGGTATGGACCACATTCGGCCTCTTCTTCGGCACCATCGGTGTCATTCTCGGTTTCGGTGGATGTGGTGTCTTGCCAGCAGAACTGGTCCTACCCGACGGGCACATCTGTCTCAACATCACCAGTATTATCTCACTCGGTTTTGGTATTGCAGCTACTATCACGGGATTCGTTCTTGAAAACCGGATTATGCAGATATGTGGTATCATTGCTGGCTTAGGCGGTTTTTTCACAACCATGCAATATCCCCAGATAGACCAGCTCTATGTGATGGCGGCTGTGGCCTTCGTCGGTCTTGTCATCCCCGGACTCATCATTAAGATACAAACAGGTATCAAGGTCGATTAGCCTATGTTCCAGCCATTAGACCCACTACTGCACTCTGAGCTACGACTGGCCGTCATGTCGTTGCTCATCAGTACCGAAGAAGCTGAGTTCCCATACATCAAGGAACAGACAGGAGCTACGGCGGGCAATCTGAGTGTGCAGGTAGACAAGCTATCAGCGGCAGACTACATCGAGGTAGAGAAGACTTTCAAGGGCAAGCGTCCTTGCACCGTCTGCCGCATCACTGACAAAGGACGGCAAGCGTTCGAGGCTTATATTGAGGCACTGAAAAGCTATCTTCACAAATAACGAAGGTGGAACATAGCATAAAGACCGGTGGTCATCCCACCTGGTCAGACGAATGATGCCGAAATCATAAAACATCAGCGAGACAAACAATTATAATTTGTTCATCTCGCTGATGTTCTGATAATAGACAAGCACTTACTGTCTAATACTCATCCTCGTTGAAGAGGAAGTCTTCCTTGGTGGGATAATCGGGCCAGATGTCCTCGATGCTCTCGTATACATCGCCCTCATCCTCTATCTCCTGCAAGTTCTCAAGCACCTCCAGGGGGGCACCTGAACGTATTGCGTAATCTATCAACTCATCCTTGGTTGCTGGCCAAGGAGCGTCCTCCAGTTTCGATGCTAATTCCAGTGTCCAATACATATATTCTTAGTCTTTGGTTTTTACTCTTCTTTAAATTTGGACGCAAAAGTAATCAATTATTTCCTATCTGCAAACATTTTACCATATTATTTCACTGACATTTGCGTTAAAATTTATTTTTTTTGCCAAGACAAACAGGTAATCACTCAATCTGTTTATATAGCACTGTGTCTCGGGGGATACCGGGGTAAGCTCTGCCAATGCGACAATACGGCGTTCGGCGCGTCGGCAGACCGTCCTGCAGACATGAGCCTGAGCAGCTGCCTGCGTTCCTCCAGGAAGAATAAAGCCATGCCGCTCCGGCAACAGGCTCATCATCTTATCCACTTCCTGTTCCAGCAGTTCTATCTCTCCTTTGGGTAGCCTGGCGGTGTCTGACAATGCTGTCTGCGCCTGATCTGTCGCCAGATTGGAACAGACCACAAACAGGTTCTTCTGGATACGGGTAATCATCGACCGATCATTGCCTTGCGGCAGAAGGGCTGCCAACAGTCCAAGATGGGAACTCAGCTCGTCGACCGTCCCATAGGCTTCCAGTCGCTCACACGATTTCTTCACGCGAATACCACCGATGATACTCGTCTCTCCTTGATCGCCCGTACGGGTATAGACTTTAGTTATCTTCATAAGCTTATCGGTATTTATCAGTTAGAAGTTTATTATATAGTTCCTCTTATGTCGCTTCGTATCAAACAGGACAATACCACAATCATACAGATCATAGGAAATGCCTGTGCGAGGGTCTGAAACAATCTCTTGCCAGAGTCGCTTGTCGCGTCGGATATTCTCCAGAACGAGAACAGTCCGTTCGTCCAGCCCTCCGGAGGCTAACAGGCGCTTCCACTGTCCACGCACATCATCCTTCATTTCCAGTCTTATCAGTTCCAGACGATCTGTGTCGGACGTGATCACTGCCTTTCGGCACCCTGCCTGCCAGTATTCACGATAGAGTGGAGAGGTATCGAGGATCGTCTGCGGCTGCCGCCAGTTCGCCAGACGGAAATACAGGCGCCCCAACTTCCGCCTTCGGGGGCCATCTCCCTGACCGAGCGTCTCATACAGGTAATATGGCCAATGCTCATTGATGACATACCTCACAAACCAATAGTCTGTAGGCGACTGGATGCCAAAGCCACGGCAATGCCCAATCCTGCTCATCCATACAAAAGGACGCTTCAACCAATACATATGTGCAAAGATAAGAATAATCGAGGGCAGAACAAAATAAGTTCACTTATTTTTTTGCTGAGTACATGTATCTTGGCTTTTTCCGTCATAAAGATCTGGAAAAAGCGTGGAATGTCAGACACAAAACCAGCATACTTGTTACGCTGGTATACGGTATACCAAGAAAGGCCGGATTATTTTCACAATCCGGCCTTTCTTCATTGGAGGAAAATTACAACCCGAATTCAGCTGTAATCCCCCACTTCATCATATTTCCAGTATTCGAAATTGCTAAAGACTTGTACCAGTCGCCATGCAGCCGGACAAAATGTCTGCCCATCGCCATCTGGGCACCGGCACCGAGGTATGCCCCAAAGAACGCGGTGTTATCCCATTCCGTGTCCACAATCTTCTTAGACATGTAGTATCTGCTTTCATGGTTTCCATAATGTAACGTATAGAAGCCTCCAGCACGAACAAGTGGACAAATCTTTCCCTTGCCGAAGCGCTTAACAAGACCTACAGAGAAGGTCCACCTACTATCCCTTTCATATATGGTATGTGAGGGTTCATGTCCTCCAAGAACCATGACGTCGTGCTCAAACTTTGTCTTAGGAGAATACGCAACACAAAACTCCACACTACCGCCACGTACCATACGATTTATTTCCGTCTCTACACCAAGACCAAACTCTAAGGCATTACCATGATAGCTCGCATCCTCCAAAGTCTGATTGACCGTTCTCTCCTTTGAATAATATGCATAACCAGCGAATGCCTTGACGTAACATTTCGCCTTGTCGGATTTCGGCTTGTACTCATACACCATGCACGTGCTGCCATCAGTACATACATCATCATGATAGTCGCGTACGATGCTCACGAGTTTCTTTCTCGACATATCCTTGTCGTTCATGTCCTTAATGGCTTTCCATGAGTCCTTCAGCAGGAACCTCACCTTACCGTATTGCGCCTTTCTTTCCTGCTCCTTTTCCTGTTCCCGGGCCAGAGTAGACGACGTATAGAATGCTCTATTAGTAAGCTCGGCCATCTCACCATCCTCACGTTCAAAGAAGAAGTACTCATCAGAATTGTACGCCACACAATAAAGGTTCATCTTTCCCTGAACCATAAACTCCGCGAAATACAGCTGGGTGTCGCCCGCAACAGTCAGGCGACGCGTAACGAAATACTTTCCTCCCTCGTCAAACCTGAACCCTTCTATATCGCCAGGCTTATAAGTCTTGCACTCGCTCCCTCCATTAGCCCAGAAATCACATTGTCTCGAAAGTTTCTCGTTAGTACGGAAGTCTATAATTCCACGGACAGTGTCGCCATCGTTCGTGATGATAAATCCTGTTCTGGGGTTAGACTGTGCCATAGCCGCTGTTGCAGAGATTGCCAACAGGACGAAAAAAAATACCTTTTTCATTAATAATAATTCATTATGGTGTTAATAATACGAAGTTTTTAGTTTTTTGAGTAAACTGCTTTTCACCGGTCTTTGCGCTGCATACACAATGAACAGCAACATGAGAACGGCATACAAAGGTACAAATTAGATCTGAAATAAAAAAACTTTTCAAAGAAAATTTCCTCTTTACATCCATCCGTTGTCGTTCTTGATCATAGGTGTCACGATTGATCCTCTAGTTAGAGCGAGATGGATTCACACAGAATAACAAACAAATCTTGAGTTGTACGGATGTCGGCTGACAAGAAAACGCGGCAGGGCGGCATCATCGAAATAAACGTCTGACTATTAGCATGATGCCCATATTCAACTTTCTTGGAAGGTATCTTTTACGCCATAAGACATATCTCCTCTTACAGTAAAACAAGTTGTTTTACCTTCATGGAAGGCATCTCCATGACTCGTAACTCCTATCTCCACGACAGTAAAACAACTTGTTTTACTTCGAGAGATGATAGGGGAACGGGGCGAGGAGATATGGTCTTTCTACGAAAGGGATGATTTGA
>NZ_FNUF01000009.1:0-9751 GCF_900107065.1 Prevotella sp. lc2012
GGCCACAGGAAGGCAACGGCACGCAGCCCGTCCTCGCTCGTATTTCCTATGTTGGCTACAAGACCATTTACAAGCGATGCAACAGCACCAACCTCGGCACTATACGAATGCAGCCCGAGACGATGATGTTGAAAGGAGTCGTTGTGAAAGGCGAGATACCGCAATATAAAACGACGACAGGCGGTATGACTGTCGACATACAGAACTCGCTGCTGAAAGATGTCGGCACGGCAGACGATTTACTCTCCATGCTGCCACAAGTGCAGGGAGAGGACGGCAACTTCACCGTCTTCGCTAAGGGTACACCCGAAATCTACATCAACAACAAGAAAGTGCAGAACACACGGGAACTGAAACAGTTGAAGTCTACTGACATCAAGAGCGTAGACATCATCACTTCGCCTGGTGCTAAGTACAATGCAGAGGTCAGCGCAGTTATCCGTATCAAGACTGTTCGTAGGAAGGGTGATGGTGTAAGTGTAGAGACTTACGGCCAAGTGAAATATAATGAGCGATGGACAACTTATGACGATGCCACAGTAAAGTATCGTTCGAACGGATTGGAGGTGTTCGGAAATGCGATGATCAACCATGGCAACTACTCTGAGAACAACGCCAATTCTATTGACACTCATGCCAATGGCAATCACGTCAGTATCACGCAGACTGGTCCCACCAGCTTCTGGTATACCATAATGGGAGGGCAAATAGGAGCCAACTACGATTTTAACGACAACAACTCCATCGGCTTCTCTTACAATTTAAGCGGAAATCTCTATGGGAGTGGAACGACACATACACAGCAGACCATCATGCGAAACGAAGCCCTTGAAGGAACGATCGACCAATTCATGGAACACAAAGAAAGCGACACTCCGCAACACGAAGCCAATATCTACTATGTCGGCAAGACAGGTAAACTCGGCATCGACTTCAATGGTTCATGGATATGGAAGAAATCTACTCGCGATGGGGTTTCAACAGAGCGCAGCCCACAACTGTCAGATCTTACTGTGACCACCCACAATGTGAACCGCACTCGCATGTTGGCTGGTAAACTGGTGCTGACCTATCCGATATGGAAGGGCGAGCTGAGTGCTGGCACGGAGATTTCGCGCTCCAATAGCCATGGCGTCTATAGCAATGTAGAGCAAGTGGTGGTACCGTCAAATGATGAGATCAAGGAAAGCAATGTCGCAGGATTTGCCGAATACATGATAAACTTGGGGCATTGGAGTCTCAACGGCGGACTTCGTTACGAGACAGTTACGTCCGACTATTATTCATTCGGCCTGTACCAGACAGAGCCAAGCCGCAAATACCACGATCTGTTTCCGAACCTTTCTGTCGGATGGCAAAAGAACAAATTGGGTGTTCAACTGAGCTATAACAAGCGTATCAGTCGTCCTTACTATCAGGAGCTGAACTCAAATGTACAATACGACAATCGATATCAGTACGAGGGCGGAAATCCTCTGCTTCGTCCATCCATTAGGCAGTACCTCAGCCTCAACGCCACCTACTCATGGCTGAACTTCTCGGCAGGCTACTGTCGTGTTAAAGACGTGCGTCTGAGTTTTGGCTACCTGTTTCAGGAAGGCACAGAAATCACGACCTGGACCGCTCGAAACTTCGACAAGTTCGAAACTTACTACGCATCGATGACAGCCTCGCCTAAGTTCGGGTTCTACAGTCCAACGCTGACTCTGAGCTACTGGCAGCAGAATTTCGATACTCAGGCATATGGACTAACAACGAAATTCGACAAACCTCAGCTTGAAGCCAATTTCCGCAACTGGTTCACCATCGGCAAAACCATGAAGGCCATGCTCTATATGCACTGCTCAACCAGTTTTAACGATGGCTTTAAACACAATTCCCATCAATTCAACATCAACGCCCGCGTACAGAAAAGCTTCCTTGACGGCAACCTCACCGCTGCCATCTTTGCCAACGATATCTTCCGCCATCTACGTGAACGCTGGACGGGCTACTATCCTATCACCACGCTGAACAAGGATGCCTACACTTATACACAGAGCATCGGCCTCTCACTCTCGTATAACTTTAACGCCACTCGAAGCAAGTACAAAGGCACAGGTGCTGGTAACGAAGAAAAGAACCGACTATAAATCTCTCTCGTGATCTCCTCACGATAGCAGATGTTTTTCCACCCTTTTATGCAAACTTAGAGTTTCCTCCGAGGAAAGTCCCACTTTCCTCCGGGGAAACTCTGCTTTTCCTCGGAGGAAACTTTGAAGCCTCATTTCCAGGTCACATCGAGTCAGCAGGAACTCATAAAAAACGTTAAGTACTAAAAGTTTAGTTGGAAATATTTTGTTCTACTAAACTTTTAGTATATATTTGCAGCCAAGAACAAGACAACCACCGTATGAAAGAGAAAAAAGCAGCACGCCAACTGACTAAGGCAGAGACGCAGGTGATGAATATCTTATGGGCTCTGCCTGAGCAACAAGGATTCATTCAAGACATCATTGAGCGCTATCCTGACCCCAAACCCGCCTATACGACAATCCTCACCTTCATGAAGATTCTGACAGAGAAGGGGTTTGTCAAACCAGAGAAGAAGGGTAAGGCCAATCTGTTTTCCCCTTTGGTAAGCAAAGACGACTATACCTATTCATATATCAGCGATGTCAAGGACACCTTCTTTGGCGGTTCTTTTTCTTCACTTGTCAGCTTCTTTGCCCAGAAAGAGCATTACAATGAAGAAGAAGTTGCCGAGTTGAAAGAGTTGATGCACAAAATTGAGAAAAAGAAATGATGGCTCCACTTCTTCTATATATAGGTAAGGTGGCAATACTGCTCGCAGTATTCTATCTATTCTATCGACTGCTGATGGAACGCGAGACCTTCCATCGCTTCAATCGTGCCATACTGCTCCTGTCTGTCTTGATGGCCTTTATCCTTCCACTGTGTGAGATGACCCTACACAAGACAGTGACAACAGCCTCCATGCCGTCTGATAGTACAACCTTCCATGCTGATTCCCATTCCGCATCCTCTCTATCTGCAGTTTATAATCCTCTTCTATGGCTGTTCGCTGTCTATCTCACAGGGATGGTATTAAAGATGCTGCATACAGCCTTCAGTATCTATCGACTCCACCGCCTGATTCGTCATTGTGAGCATCATCCTCAGGCTGATGGCACCACGATTGCTGTTTGTCCTCAGGATATAGCACCCTTTAGTTGGTGGAACACGATTGTCTTCTCCCGTTGGGACTATCAGCTGCAAGATAGGGCCTTGCTGGTTCATGAGCGGGCACATATCGATAGTTACCACTCCTTCGATCTCCTGCTGATGGAGTTGGTTATAGCCTTACAGTGGTTTAACCCTGCCATCTGGCTGATAGGACGTGAGCTGCGTGCTGTTCACGAATACGAGGCAGATGCCAGTGTGCTCTCTGGCGGCGTGGATGCCCATCACTACCTGAACCTGCTGATGGACAGAGCCAACGCCAAACTGGAGTGTACATTGGCAAATGCCATCAGTCAGCGAACGCTGAAAAACCGCTTTCAGATGATGGCTCGTCATCGTTCCAAGCCATCTCGCCTGCTCAAGGTTCTCTATCTCCTACCCATCGTTGCCATCACCCTGGCCCTGAATGCCAAGACCATTATCGACTATCAGGTAGAAAACCTCTCTCTCACCAGTCCTGCAGCCGATACCATCCAGACATCTGTGCCCCAGGAGGTGGCAAAGTCCCCTGTATCTAAGACAAACAGAAATCAGAACGTCCAGAGGTCTGAACAACAGTCCGACATCGTACTTGTCACCATTTCTGGTACAGTCATCGACATGGAAGGCCATCCCCTTACGGGAACCATCGTCAAGGTACACGATGGCACATCCGGGACAATCACCGACTTCGATGGCAAATTCAAACTCCAAGTACCGAAAGGTTCCGCCGTCGACTTCATGAACATTGGCATGGCAACAGTCTCTATACCAGTTAAAAGCGACATGACCTTCCAAAAGATAACAATGAAACTTGAATAACCCAACCAAGAGTAACAATGAGACCAACTCCCCTAACCATGATCTTATGGCTATGTCTCTGGCACTCGAGTCCCACCTCAGCCCAGATACAAGAAACCTTCTGGCATTGGCAGGTGATTGATACCGTGCAGATCTTCTGTGTGTATGATCATACCACATACCCTACACTCCGTTCATATCAGTTTAAGGAGCACGAACTGTTTTGTGTAGAGGTGGGGCGCAACATCTCAAAGTACTATAGCCTGAAAGAACTCGAGGGCGACTCTCTTCTCCATACAACGTCACAAGCCAAGCAGGAATATCAACGTCGAATTCGTGAAGCCATGAAAGTTAAGGGCGGCAACAAGACAAGTCGTCTGGAAAAGATGACGCAAATCATGCCTGGCGGAAATCTTGAAGAAACCTATAAGAACTATCCCGTACAGGATTCTATGTTAGTGCATAACGGCTGGCATGGACGAACGAAATACACAGAAGCTATGATACCACAGGACTGGGAGATACAGTCCGACACCATGTCGATCTTAGGTTACGCCTGTCAAAAAGCCACATGCAGATGGCGAGGGCGCGACTACACAGCATGGTTCACAGAAGAGATTCCCATAAGTGATGGTCCTTATAAGTTCTTTGGTTTACCTGGCTTGATCGTATCTGTTGAGGACTCAACTGGCGAGTACGGTTGGCTGCTGCAGGGCATAGAAAAACCCGTTGGCAAACGTATCTACTTGTCGCAACCCTTTAATGGACAAAGATATAAGCCTACAGATCGTCTGACAGAGCTACGCAGTCAATGGAAAAGTCGACTTGACATGATAAAGAAGCTTAACTCAGATGCCATTATGCTTGGAAAAGAACCTCCAGAAAACGAAGATCCCTATGATTTAATAGAGTTAGACTACAAGTAAAAAAACAACAAAACCAACTGAATATGAAGAGGTTACTATTTACCTGTCTGATGACAGGTCTAGCCCTTATTGTCTCTGCACAGGTGAAGATATCAGGATATGTTACTGACAGCCAGAGTGGGAAACCGCTTGGCAAAGTTATTGTGTCGGCAAGAGATCAGGAGAACAAGATGAAAGGGTTTACCCAGACCAAAACAGATGGAACATATACTCTTACTGTTGCAGGGGAGTATCTTCATTTCTCTATCATCGGCTATAAAAAGAAGACCATCAACCTAACGGCAGGTCGGACAATATATGATGTGGCATTGGAACAATCGGTCATCGAACTGAAGGAAGTGAAAGTCAAAGCACGGAAGATACGTCAACGAGGCGACACCTTAATATATCATGTGGCCACCTTCGCCAAAGACGGCGACCGTTCCATTGGCGATGTACTGAAGAAAATGCCAGGCATACAGGTGGCCAACGATGGTAAGATATCGTATAACGGCATGCCCATCAACAAGTTCTATATAGAGGGTAAGGACTTATTACAAGGAAAATATGGTTTGGCTACGAAAGGCGTAGAGCATCAGGATGTGAGCAGTGTGGAGGTGATGACCAATCATCAGCCAATCAAAGCCTTGAAGAGCCTGTCTGAGTCGGAACAGGCTGCCATCAACCTGCGACTGAAAGACGGCTCGAAGTCGCACTTGATAACCACCATTCAGGCAGCCATCGGCTTACCATCACTGTGGAATAGCAACCTCACTACTATGATGTTCAGTAAACAGTGGCAAATGATCTCTACCTATAAGACTAACAATACGGGCGAGGACCTTCTGAACGACATTCGTGAGCATGCCTCATTTCTGGAACCACCAAGACAAGAATTCCATGAGACGGATTATCTGTCTCTTCCAGTAGACCGTCTGTCGGAATTAAAGCAGAACAGGACTCTATTCAATAAGTCGCACCTGCTGTCAACCAATTGGATCTTCGGCATTGGTCAAGACGCGACACTCGATGCACAGGTATCATACCTTTCAGACCGCCAACATGCCGACCACCAAACGAACTCGGTATATTTCCTCGCCGAAGGGAGTCGCCTGATAGAAGATCGTCTGCACAGCAAGAACGGTCTTCAAGAGCTTTCCGTAAAACTGACTGCTGAGGTAAACCGCGACAGCAACTATCTGAACAACATACTACGGGCAGAGTTAGACTGGCATGACGGCGATGTACAGACAACTGGTACTTATAATACCTCACAACACCTCTATCAGCCGCACCATCAGTTGAGCAATACGCTTGAGTTTATTCATCGTAAAGGCAAGAACGCCTTGACTCTTAACTCACACCATCAGATGGACTGGCTACCGCAATACACCTCTGTCATGAGTGGGGTTCAGCCATACCGCCAAGAGCTGAACCGTCGCTCATTCTACAGCGACCAGCATGTGAACTACGACTTAGGTATGGGCATGTTTGTCGTGGCGATGGAGGGCGGTATGAACTACATCAATCGTCGTCTGAACAACTATCACACGTATCGTTACCAAACTTATCTCACACCTACGCTGAGATATCCACATCGTGATTTCAACTTTACGTTCCGACTACCGTTAAACTACTATCACTACGATTTCGATGGTAGCAAGCGCGACGATGTGAGCTATGGCACCAGTCTGGGTGTGTCCTATCGTGGCATTCCCCATTTGTCACTATCACTCACAGGCGACATCAGCGAGAATCCTTATAACATCAGCAGTCGTTATGATGGCCTATTGATGACCAACTACCGCACCATGACACGTGGCACCACCGAATACGGCACGGCAACGGGAAAGAGCCTGACACTATCGACTTTCTATCAGAACACAACTAATGGCATATTCGGTTTCCTTACTGTCAGCCATATGTGGAACAAGAACCCGTTTGTGTCTATTCAATCGTTTGATGGCAACTGGCTCATCAACGGCTTGATGCTCAGTCCAAATCATAGTCGCTCATGGCTCGTCAATGGCAATATCGAAACCTTGTTTCCACTCGTTGGCGGTATGTTTAAACTCTATGCCCGCTGGTTGCAGTTCGATCGTGAGATGATGACAGACGATGCTCTGACAGCCTATCGCAACAACTCCCTGTCGCTTGATGCCATCGTCAACGGTACTCTCTTCCGCAAACTCAACTGGAAGTACGAACTGGAATACAGTTCCAGCCATTTGTGCGTAGACGATGGTGGAGCAACTACCCTACGCGACTTTGAGCATAGTTTCTCACTCTATTATTCGCCCATCAGGAAACTATCCTTCTCTCTGATAGGCGAATACTATCATAATGAGATTGCCACCCGCCAATATTCCGACTATTTCCTGATGGACTCAAAAGCCATCTTGAAGTTCCGTTCCAATCTTGAACTGGCCTTAACCCTCAACAATATATTCAATGTCAACCATTACTCTCACACCATTTACAACGAGATGATGTCTATCTCAGAATCGCAGCCCATCCGCGGTCGCGAACTCTTACTAAGCATCTATTTTCGACCATAAGAGTTTAAAAGTGTAACAACATTCGAATATTTTTCGTATCTTTGCGATGGAAATTGCAAAGATAATATATAGGTACGTGATTACAAAAGACAGCATCGAGACCGCCTACAGCTTCCTGCACCAGAAGCAGCGCATCTATGCCCACTCCACGCTCGACTGGCAGAAGGATGACATAGAGGTCGCCATCGCCTTGTATGCCGATGACATGAGTCGAGAACTGTACACGACCATCTCTGGCGGCAAGCCCGACAGCCGCTCTCTTTGCCAACGACATCTTCCGCAACCTCCGTGAACGCTGGACGGGCTACTATCCTATCACCACGCTGAACAAGGATGCCTACACTTATACACAGAGCATCGGCCCCTCACTCTCGTATAACTTTAACGCCACCCGAAGCAAGTACAAAGGTACTGGTGCAGGTAATGACGAAAAGAACCGACTATAAATCTCTCCTTTCTTGATGGGCTGTCGCTGGTTCAAGCCCATCCTGAAGCGCCTTAGAAAGAGTCCTGTAAATCGATGATTTACGGGACTTTTCTTTTTCTCACACTCCGAAGTTGGCCCCATTTAACACCCGTTTCTAATCATTCTTATATCGGTTTTTCAACAAAACGTGGATAAGACTGCTGGATTTTCCGTATCTTTGCGCTGAATATTGTAACGAAATAAGAAAGAATGACAGATAAATAAAAAAAATGGCGTTTCCATAAAAAAACGATGGATCTGAAGTGTCTTACATATAGATGTGCCCCAATAAGCGGGGTACAAAAATGAATAGACTGATATGTTTGAACAGAGAATACTTGAAAATTGCGATTCAGCGAGTGCCAAGCAAAGTCGCTTGGAACTGACTGAGCGTAAGCAGTTCATCGAACAGCTTTTCCGCCAGAACTACAGCGAGATGATTCATCTGGCCAGAGTCTTGCTGGGCAATGACGAAGAAGCTGAGGACGTGGTGCAGGACATCTTCTTGCGAATAGCAGACAGCGACATTCCACCCCAGAATGACCGTTATCTGCTGACCGCCGCACGCAATGCCTGTCTGAACAGAATCCGACAGATGCGGATACACGACAGAGTAAAGGGATTGATGCCCATAGAAGATGAAACCGACCTTCAACCTATTGACAAACGGTTGGAACGAATCGACGACATCGCTGCTTACGTGGACGAGCAAGTGGAGGAACCTCATCGCAGCGTCTTCCACCTCCGTTTCGACGAAGACTTGACCGTAAGCGAGATCGCCCGTCGACTTGGCTTGAATCCCAATACCACCTACAAGTATCTCATACAGACCATTCAGCGTATCAGACATCACTTCGAGAAACATTAAACTAACAATAACAATGGAAACGATCAACGAAAACATTCGTCAGCTACTGGAAATGCTCGACAATCCCGATGCATACACCGATCAGGAAATCCAAGACATCGTCAACCGTGACGACGACACCCGCGAGACCTACCGCCTCATGGTAGAAGCCAAGCGTAGCAGCCGCCATCGCCAGAACCAAAAGCCTGTCGATGTAGATGTCGCCTGGCAGAGATTCAATCAGAAGCTTCAGCCTAAACAGCAGAGATATGGCTGGATGAAGATCGCAGCCTCCTTCATCGGTGTGCTCCTTGCCTCAGGCATCACCTTTGCAGCCATCCACATTGTGCGAACGACTAGCAACCCCCAACCACAAACTACGCAGGCAGAACAAACCACATCTGCCAAGCCTGCTCCAGCATTACCAACAGATACCATCAAGACGGACACTGTATCCAATGTACAGCCTATTGTTTTCGACAATATTACATTGGATAAGATGTTGCCGCAGATTGCTGCCTACTACAACAAAGAGGTGGAATTCCAAAATACCGATGCCCGCCAATTCCGTTTCTATTTCGTATGGAAACAGGAAGAGACACTTGAAGCCGTATTGCATCGACTCAACCTTTTCGAGAGCATCACCGTGGAACTGAAGGATAACAAGATAATAATAGAGTAAGCCATGAAAAGAATCACATTTATGCTTGTCTGCTGTCTCATCTTTACAGGAGTGCAGGCCCAGAAGATTACGCAAGAATACAATAACATATCGCTCAGTGAGGCTCTGCGCCAACTGAACGAGCAGACCGAGGAATACACCATCAGTTTTCTCTACAACGAACTGGAGGACTTCCGCATCACTACTTCGATACATCGTAAGAGCGTTCCAGATGCCATCCGTCAGATGATTGGCTTCTACCCCATCCGCATGAGTGTTGAGCCAGGGATTACAAATCCCAACCAACAGGAA
>NZ_FNUF01000005.1:0-233413 GCF_900107065.1 Prevotella sp. lc2012
ACGAAGAGACCACTCTCGTTCGATACGCCACCTGTGATGAGCGTGGAGTCCTGAGATGAGAGCAGGGCAATGTTAGCGTAGGCTACGGGCTGGCCTTGCTCGTCTATGATGTTCCCCTTGTATCTAGGGGCTGTCTTCTGCGGACACTCGACGATGACTTCCTGTTGGTTGGGATTTGTAATCCCTGGCTCAACACTCATGCGGATGGGGTAGAAGCCAATCATCTGACGGATGGCATCTGGAACGCTCTTACGATGTACCGAAGTAGTGATACGGAAGTCCTCCAGTTCGTTGTAGAGAAAACTGATGGTGTATTCCTCGGTCTGCTCGTTCAGTTGGCGCAGAGCCTCGCTGAGCGATATGTTATTGTATTCTTGCGTAATCTTCTGGGCCTGCACTCCTGTAAAGATGAGACAGCAGACAAGCATAAATATGATTCTTTTCATGGCTTACTCTATTATTATCTTGTTATCCTTCAGTTCCACGGTGATGCTCTCGAAAAGGTTGAGTCGATGCAATACGGCTTCAAGTGTCTCTTCCTGTTTCCATACGAAATAGAAACGGAATTGGCGGGCATCGGCATTTTGGAATTCCACCTCTTTGTTGTAGTAGGCAGCAATCTGCGGCAACATCTTATCCAATGTAATATTGTCGAAAACAATAGGCTGTACATTGGATACAGTGTCCGTCTTGATGGTATCTGTCGGTAATGCTGGAGCAGGCATGGCAGATGGGGTTTGTTCTGCCTGCATAGTCTGTGGTTGGGGGGCGCTAGCCATTCGCACAATGTGGATGGCTGCAAAGGTAATACCTGAGACAAGGAGCACACCGATGAAAGAGGCGGCGATCTTCATCCAGCCATACCTCTGCTGTTTAGGCTGAAGCTTCTGATTGAATCTCTGCCAGGCGACATCTACATCGACAGGCTTTTGGTTCTGGCGATGGCGGCTGCTACGCTTGGCTTCTACCATGAGGCGGTAGGTCTCGCGGGTGTCGTCGTCACGGTTGACGATGTCTTGGATTTCCTGATCGGTGTATGCATCGGGATTGTCGAGCATTTCCAGTAGCTGACGAATGTTTTCGTTGATCGTTTCCATTGTTATTGTTAGTTTAATGTTTCTCGAAGTGATGTCTGATACGCTGAATGGTCTGTATGAGATACTTGTAGGCGGTATTGGGATTCAAGCCAAGTCGACGGGCAATCTCGCTTACGGTCAAGTCTTCGTCGAAACGGAGGTGGAAGATGCTGCGATGAGGTTCCTCCACTTGCTCGTCCACGTAAGCAGCGATGTCGTCAATTCGTTCCAACCGTTTGTCAATAGGTTGAAGGTCGGCTTCATCTTCTATGGGCATCAATCCCTTTACTCTGTCGTGTATCCGCATCTGTCGGATTCTGTTCAGACAGGCATTGCGTGCGGCGGTCAGCAGATAACGGTCATTCTGGGGTGGAATGTCGCTGTCTGCTATTCGCAAGAAGATGTCCTGCACCACGTCCTCAGCTTCTTCGTCATTACCCAACAAGACTCTGGCCAGATGAATCATCTCGCTGTAGTTCTGGCGGAAAAGCTGTTCGATGAATTGCTTACGCTCAGTCAGCTCCAAGCGACTTTGCTTGGCACTCGCTGAATCGCAATTTTCAAGTTTTCTCTGTTCAAACATATCAGTCTATTCATTTTTGTACCCCGCTTATTGGGCACATCTATATGTAAGACACTTCAGATACATTGTTTTTTTATGGAAACGCCATTTTTTTTATTTATCTGTCATTCTTTCTTATTTCGTTACAATATTCAGTGCAAAGATACGGAAAATCCAGCAGTCTTATCCACGTTTTGTTGAAAAACCGATATAAGAATGATTAGAAATGGGTGCAAAATGGGTGCAACTTTGAAACGTGAGAAAAAGAAAAGTCCCGTAAATCATCGATTTACAGGACTCTTTCTAAGGCGCTTCAGGATGGGCTTGAACCAACGACCCCCTGATTAACAGTCAGGTGCTCTAACCAACTGAGCTACTGAAGCAGGTTTTGCTGTTAAGCGGGTGCAAAAGTACGGCTAAAAATTGAAACTACCAAACTTTTCAGCGAAAAAATTCAAAGAACCCTTATTTTTTTGCAAAAATGGGAGGAAAAAGAGTAATTTGTGGAGAGAATCGTTTAATTTTGCAGTTGTAATTAAATACAAAGAAGAATATGAAAAGATATATCTTGCCTTTGCTGTTGCTGCTGACTGTCACGTCGACGGCTTCTGCACAGAATAACAAGGATCACAATTTCGAAGTGGCGAAGCATCTGGATATCTTCAATCAGGTGTACAAGAACCTGGAGCTGCTGTATGTGGACACGCTGAACCCAAAGGAGACGATTGGCACGGGTATCGCTGCGATGCTCGCCAGTCTGGATCCGTATACGGAGTTCTATGCCCAGGACGAGACGAAGAACTTGAAGATGATGCTGACGGGTAAGTATGCAGGTATCGGCGCACTGATCCGGAAGCATCAGAAGTTGGACCGTATCGTAATCGATGAGCCTTATGCTGGTATGCCGGCCGCCGAGGCTGGTCTGAAGAAGGGTGACGTGATCCTGAGTATCGATGACTCGATGATGACCGATAAGCCCGTGGGGTATGTCAGCGACCATCTGAGGGGGGAGCCGGGGACGAGCTTCCTGCTGAAGGTGATGCGCCCCTCGACGGGTAAGATGATGAACTTTAAGATTACCCGGCGAAATATCAAACTGCCGGAGCTGCCTTACTATGGTATTCAGGACAGTACAGTCGGCTATATCAATCTGAACCAGTTTACTGAGGGTTGCGCGAAAGAGGTGCGCCGTGCCTTTATCGACCTGAAGAAGCGAGGGGCCACCTCATTGGTGCTCGACCTGCGCGGTAATGGTGGCGGTTCGGAACAGGAGGCTGTCGACATCCTGAACCTCTGGCTACCGAAGGGTATCACTGTCGTGGATAACCGAGGAAAGATCAAACAGGCCAGTAAGGAGTATAAGACGAGGATGGAACCGCTCGACACGGTGATGCCGATGGTGGTGCTTGTCAATAGTGAGACGGCTTCGGCCAGTGAGATTACCAGTGGTGCCATTCAGGATCTTGACAGAGGAGTCATATTAGGTACGCGCACATACGGGAAAGGTCTGGTACAGGTCCCTATCGACCTGCCTTATAACACGAACATGAAGGTGACGACCTCAAAATATTATATCCCGAGTGGGCGTTGTATCCAGGCGATTAACTATAAGAAGGGTAGTGGTGGTTATCGTGAGCATATCCCCGACTCACTGACAAAGGTCTTCTATACCAAAAATGGTCGTGAGGTGCGTGATGGTGGTGGTATCATGCCTGATGTGGAGCTGAGAGCCGACACGATTCCTAATATTGCCTTCTATCTTTCCGCTAGCGGACAGGACTCGACGGAGGTGATGTTCGACTATGTGGTTGACTATATCGCCAAGCATCCGACGATAGCCTCTCCGGCGGAGTTCCATCTGACTGATGCCGAATGGCAGGCATTCAAGGAGCGTGTTATCAAGAGCGGATTTACGTATGATCCTGTCAGCAGGAAGCAGTTCGAGCAGTTGGTGAAGACGGCGAAGTTTGAGGGCTATTACGATGATGCCAAAGCGGCCTTTGACGAGTTGGAGACGAAGCTCAGCCACGATGTGGCTTTCGCCTTGGATCGTTATGAGCAAACGCTTCGTCAGATCGTGGAGTCGGAGATTATCTCTGCTTACTATTATCAGGCTGGTGCTATTGAGGCAAGCCTTGGTTACGACAAACAGTTGAAGGAAGCCATCCGTGTGCTGAAGAGTCCTGAGGAATACAAGAAGATACTTGCTCCGCAGAAGAAAAAGGAAACCTCGTCGATTATCGGAATTGGGGAAAAGTTGGCAGGAAATATCACTTTTCAGCCGAAAATGAGAGAAATCTACAGTGTGATAGCATAAAAAACAGCTAAATATTTGGCAGTTAACGGGAAAATGCTTATCTTTGCACCCGTTCAGCGGAATGAGAGGCTCGGAGGAGTCTCTCATTTTCGATATTAATAAGTATTAGATGATTAATAAGGAAACTATTCAAGTATTGACGGAAGAGTGGTTGCAGGGCAACGACTACTTCTTGGTAGACATCAACTTCGGTGCTGATGAGAGAATCGTGATTGAGATTGACCATGCCGACGGTGTGTGGATTGAGGATTGTGCGGAGCTGAGCAGGTTCCTGCAGGAGCGTCTGGGTGACGAGCTTGGGGACTTTGAACTCGAGGTGGGCAGTGCCGGCCTGGGGCAGCCGTTCAAGGTAGAGCAGCAGTACGTGAACCATATCGGTGACACGGTGGAAGTGCTCGGACAGGATGGCAAGAAGATACAGGGCGTCCTGAAATCGGTTGACGGCAAGAATTTTACCGTTACTGTGCAGGAGAAGCAGAAGCAGGAAGGGAAGAAACGTCCCGTCTTAGTTGATGTGGATAAGACCTTCTCGATGGACGAGGTGAAGTATGCGAAGTACCTCCTCACCTTTAAGTAAGGAGACTGAAAGAAGAATAATAAAACAATATAAAGTAATGGCAACTAAGAAAGATGTGAAAGGCCCCTCGATGATCGAGACCTTTCAGGAATTTAAAGAGACCAAGAACATTGACCGTACAACACTGGTGAGCGTGCTGGAGGAAAGTTTCCGCAATGTTATCGCTAAGTTGTTTGGCTCTGACGAGAACTTCGATGTGATCGTGAACCCTGATAAGGGCGACTTCGAGATTCACCGTAACCGTATCGTTGTGGCCGATGGTGATGTGCAGGACGAGAACAAGGAGATCTCCCTGACTGATGCACAGAAAATCGAGCCCGACTATGAGGTGGGCGAGGAAGTGAGTGAGGAAGTAGAGTTCGCTAAGTTCGGCCGCCGTGCCATCCTGAACCTCCGTCAGACACTGGCCTCAAAGATTCTGGAGCTTGAGCATGACTCTCTCTATCAGAAGTACAAGGACAAGGTGAACACCGTGGTCAGCGGTGAGGTGTACCAGATCTGGAAGCGTGAGGTGCTCCTGATGGACGATGAGGGTAATGAGCTCCATCTGCCGAAGAGTGAGCAGATCCCTGCGGACAACTACCGTAAGGGTGAGACGATCCGTGCCATTGTGAAGGAGGTGCAGAACGAGAACAACAACCCCCGTATCATCCTCTCGCGTACCAGCCCTGTTTTCCTCGAGCGTCTGCTGGAGGCTGAGGTGCCTGAGATCAACGATGGCCTGATCACTATCAAGAAGGTGGCCCGTATGCCAGGTGACCGTGCGAAAGTGGCCGTGGAGAGCTACGATGAGCGTATCGATCCGGTAGGTGCCTGTGTCGGTGTGAAGGGTAGCCGTGTACACGGTATCGTCCGCGAGCTGTGTAATGAGAATATCGATGTGATCAACTACTCGTCGAACGTACAGTTGTTCATCCAGCGTGCGCTTAGTCCTGCCAAGGTGTCAAGCATCACCCTCGACCAGGAGAACCGTAAGGCTGAGGTCTATCTCCAGCCCGAGGAGGTGTCGCTGGCCATTGGTCGTGGCGGTATGAACATCAAACTGGCTTCCATGTTGACAGAATACACGATTGACGTGTTCCGTGTGGTTAACGAGAATGAGGCCGACGAGGATATCTATCTGGACGAGTTCTCTGATGAGGTAGACCAGTGGGTGATCGATGCCATCAAGGCTATCGGTCTTGACACAGCGAAGGCTGTGCTCAACGCTCCGCGTGAGATGCTGATCGAGAAGGCCGACTTGGAGGAGGAGACCGTCGACCATCTGCTGAGCGTGCTCCGTGCAGAGTTTGAGTAATTATCTATTATCAATTATCATTTTTCAATTCGAATAAATGGGAGTCAGATTAAATAAAGTATTAACAGAACTGAATATTGGACTTCAGACAGCCGTTGACTTTCTGAAGACCAAGAAGAGCCTGGGCGAGATCAAGGACGATGCAAACGTCAACACCAAGATCTCTGACGAGCAGTATGAGGCGCTTGTCAAGGAGTTCAAGGGTGATAAAGACGTGAAGGCCCAGGCAGGGATGATTTTCCCGAAGAAGAAAGAGAAACCCAAGAAGGAGTTCCATGCCGAGCCGGTAGTAGAGAAAAAGGAGGAGTCTCGGCAGACGTTCACACCGCTAGGGAAGATCGACCTGAGTACCGTCGGGAAACCGGCTGCCAAGAAAGAAGAGCCTCAGGCTCCTAAGAGTGAGCCTGTTGTCTCGAAGCCCGAGCCGGTAGAGGAGGTGAAAGTGGTGCCTGAGCCCGTCGCTGAGCCTGTCGTAACGACAGAGCCCGAGCCGGTGGTTGAGTCTGCCGCTCCTGAGGTGGTGGAGACCTCGGCTGCAACGGCTACCGCGGAGCCTTCTGAGTCGGCCGCCTCTTCTGTCTTCAAGTTGAGAACAGAGCAGAAGAAGGGACCCAATCTCAATGTGGTGGGAAAGATTGACCTCGATTCTCTGAACCAGAGCACCCGTCCGAAGAAGAAGTCTAAGGAGGAGCGTCGCAAGGAGCGTGAGGAGAAACAGGCTCAGATGCACGGTGCTAATGGTGAGAAGCGTAAGCGCGAACGTATCCATGGCGGTAAGGAACGTGTCGATATCGAATCGGCTGCAAACCAGAGCCAGGACAACGGTAACAAGAACAAGAAAGGCAAGGGCAAGGGTGGAAACCAGAACTTCCAGGATAATGGTCAGCAGGGCGGTAAGAACAAGAAAAAGAACCGTCCCGTGAAGCCGTTGGAGGTGGACGACGAGGCTGTTGCTCGTCAGGTGAAGGAGACACTGGCCCGTCTGACTTCAAAGAACCAGAATAAGAAAGGTGCCAAGTACCGTCGTGAGAAGCGTGATGCCGTAGCAGAGCGCATGCAGGAGGAGATGGAGTCACAGGCAGCAGAGAGCAAGGTGCTTAAACTGACCGAATTCGTGACTGTATCAGAGCTTGCTACCATGATGAACGTTGGTGTTAATCAGGTTATCGGCACTTGTATGTCTATCGGCATCATGGTGTCTATCAACCAGCGTCTTGATGCAGAGACCATTAATATCGTGGCCGAGGAGTTCGGCTTCACTACAGAGTATGTCAGTGCCGAGGTGCAGGAAGCCATCACAGAGGAGGTTGACGACGAGAACGATCTGATCAGTCGTGCGCCAATCGTGACAGTGATGGGTCATGTGGACCATGGTAAGACCTCTCTGCTCGACTTTATCCGTAACACGAACGTGATCGCCGGTGAGGCTGGTGGTATCACACAGCATATCGGTGCCTATAACGTGAAGTTGAAGGATGGTCGTCAGATTACCTTCCTTGACACTCCGGGTCATGAGGCCTTCACAGCTATGCGTGCCCGTGGTGCCCAGGTGACTGATATCGCCATTATCATCATTGCTGCCGATGACTCGGTGATGCCTACCACGAAGGAGGCTATCGCCCATGCACAGGCAGCCAATGTGCCGATGGTTTTTGCTATTAATAAGATCGATAAGCCGGGTGCTAATCCTGATAAGATCCGTGAGGACCTGGCCAACATGAACCTGCTCGTTGAGGAGTGGGGTGGAAAATACCAGTGTCAGGAGATCTCTGCCAAGAAAGGTATGGGCGTCGACGAACTGCTGGAGAAGGTGCTGCTTGAGGCCGAGATGCTTGACCTGAAGGCTAATCCTAATCGTAAGGCCACTGGTTCTATCATCGAGTCGTCACTCGACAAGGGACGTGGATATGTGTCGACCGTCTTGGTGTCAAATGGTACACTCAAGGTGGGTGATGTCGTTATCGCAGGTACAGCTTGGGGTAAGGTCAAGGCGATGTTCAATGAGCGTAACCAGCGTATCGAACAGGCAGGACCAGCTGAGCCCGCTATCATCCTAGGTCTGAACGGTGCACCTACTGCTGGTGATTCCTTCCATGTGATGGAGACAGAGCAGGAGGCTCGTGAGATTGCCAACAAGCGTATCCAGTTGCAGCGTGAGCAGAGCTTGCGTACCACGACGAAGCTTGGTCTCGACGAGTTGTCACATCGTATTGCTCTTGGTGAGTTCCATGAGTTGAACATCATTGTAAAGGGTGATACTGACGGTTCTATCGAGGCTCTCAGCGATTCGTTCATCAAACTCTCTACTGAGAAGGTTCAGGTGAACGTGATCAACAAGGCTGTGGGTCAGATTTCGGAGAACGATGTTATGTTGGCATCGGCTTCTGAAGCTATCATCATCGGTTTCCAGGTGCGTCCTTCTGCTGATGCCCGTCGTGCTGCAGAGCGCGAGGGTGTCGAGATCAACACTTACTCTATCATCTACGATGCTATCGATGATGTAAAGTCGACAATGCAGGGTATGCTCGACAAGGTGAAGAAGGAGATCATCACTGGCGAGATTGAGGTGAAGCAGGTGTTCAAGATCTCGAAGGTGGGTACTGTTGCCGGTGGTCTGGTGACCGAGGGTAAAGTTCACAACAAGGATAAGGCTCGTGTGGTGCGCGATGGTATTGTCATCCATACGGCTCCGATCGATGCCCTGAAGCGTTATAAGGACGACGCGAAGGAAGTGGCGACGGGTCTGGAGTGTGGTATCTCACTTGTCAACTTCAACGATATCCAGGCAGGTGATATCCTTGAGACCTTCACCGAGATTGAGGTAGAACAGAAACTTTAATGGAAGAAAAGAAGAATGAGTTTGTCCGTCAGGTGGCTGAACAGAAATACGAGTTCGGA
Organism: Prevotella sp. lc2012; assembly: GCF_900107065.1. Lineage (NCBI taxonomy): Bacteria > Pseudomonadati > Bacteroidota > Bacteroidia > Bacteroidales > Prevotellaceae > Prevotella > Prevotella sp. lc2012. Next base: position 8,728 of record NZ_FNUF01000005.1, read on the forward strand.
TTCACCACGGATGTACATACGGAGATTATAGAGAAGGGGCTGAACGAGGATATCGTTCGGCTCATCTCTGCTAAGAAGGGGGAACCCGAGTGGATGCTCGAGTTCCGCTTAAAGGCTTTCCGCTACTGGAAGGAGCAGACGGAGCCTACGTGGGGACATGTGCATGTGCCTCCCATCGATTATCAGGCCATCAGCTATTATGCTGACCCTATGGCAAAGAAACCTGCCGGCGACGGGAAGATCGATCCTGAGCTTGAGAAGACGTTCGATAAGTTGGGTATTCCTCTTGAGGAACGGTTGGCACTTTCTGGTAATACGGCTGTCGATGCTATTATGGACTCGGTGTCGGTGAAGACGACCTTCAAGGAGAAACTGCGTGAGAAGGGTGTCATCTTCTGCTCTATCGGTGAAGCTATCAAGGAGCATGGTGATCTTGTGCAGCAGTATTTAGGAACGGTGGTGCCTTACAAAGATAACTTCTTTGCAGCTCTCAATTCGGCTGTATTCAGCGACGGATCGTTTGTGTATATCCCCAAGGGCGTGCGCTGCCCGATGGAACTGAGCAGTTACTTCCGTATCAATGCAAGGAATACGGGACAGTTTGAGCGCACATTGATTATTGCCGACGACGATGCTTATGTGTCTTATCTGGAAGGATGTACGGCTCCGATGCGTGACGAGAACCAGTTGCATGCTGCTATTGTCGAGATTATCGTGAAGGATCGCGCCGAGGTGAAGTATTCGACTGTTCAGAACTGGTATCCTGGTGACGAGAATGGCAAGGGTGGTGTGCTTAATCTGGTGACGAAGCGAGGAGATCTGCGCGGTGTGGACTCGAAGCTCTCATGGACGCAGGTGGAGACAGGTTCTGCCATCACATGGAAATACCCTTCGTGTATCTTGCGAGGCGACAACTCTCAGGCAGAGTTCTATTCAGTAGCAGTGACGAACAACTACCAGGAGGCTGATACGGGTACGAAAATGATTCACATCGGCAAGAACACCAAGTCGACCATCATCTCAAAGGGAATCTCTGCTGGTCATTCGCAGAACTCATACCGAGGACTGGTCAGAGCGGCCTCTACTGCTGATAATGCTCGTAACTACTCGTCGTGCGACTCGCTGCTGTTGGGCTCTGATTGTGGTGCTCACACCTTTCCTTATATGGATGTACATAACGACACGGCCATCTTCGAGCACGAAGCAACAACCTCAAAGATCTCTGAGGATCAGTTGTTCTACTGCAATCAGCGTGGTATTCCTACTGAGCAGGCTGTGGGACTTATCGTCAACGGTTATGCAAAGGAAGTGCTTCAAAAGCTCCCCATGGAGTTCGCCGTCGAGGCCCAGAAACTGTTGTCTGTGTCATTAGAAGGTACGGTAGGGTAAGAGTAAAAATATAAAAGGTAAAATAATGCTTGAGGTAAGAAATCTACACGCCAAGATTGGTGATAAAGAGATATTAAAGGGCATCGATCTCGTGATTAACGATGGTGAAACGCATGCTATCATGGGCCCCAATGGCTCTGGTAAGTCTACGCTGAGTGCGGTGCTCGTGGGCAATCCGCTCTATGAGGTGACAGAGGGTGAGGCGTATTTCAATGGTAAGAATCTGTTGGAGATGAAACCGGAGGATCGTGCTCATGAGGGCCTGTTCCTCTCGTTCCAGTATCCAGTAGAGATTCCTGGTGTCTCGATGACCAACTTTATGAAGGCTGCCATCAACGAGAAACGAAAGTATCAGGGCTTGGAGCCCATGAACGCGGCTGAGTTCCTAAAACTGCAACGTGAGAAGCGTAAGATCGTGGAGCTCGATTCTAAGTTGGCAAACCGTTCCGTGAACGAGGGCTTCAGCGGTGGCGAGAAGAAACGCAATGAGATCTTCCAGATGGCGATGCTTGAGCCGAAGTTGAGCATTCTCGACGAGACCGATTCCGGTCTTGATGTCGATGCCATGCGCATTGTAGCTGAGGGCGTGAACAAACTTCAGACACCGGAGACCTCCTGTATCGTCATTACTCACTACGATCGTCTGTTGGAGATGATTAAGCCACAGTTTGTCCATGTACTCTATCAGGGACGCATCGTGAAGACTGGTGGTCCTGAACTCGCTGTTCAGATTCAGGAGCATGGCTATGATTGGATTAAGGAGGAAATAGGTGAGGAGTAATCTTAATTGAGAATTGAAAATTGAGAATGATGAATACTCCGAGTGAGAAACAATACATCGAGTTATATGAGCAGGCACGGGAGGTGATTTTCTCTCATGCTACTGATGCCATGAATGCTGTGCGCGAGCAGGCCTTTGAAGACTTCCGTAAGCAGGGCTTCCCATCTAGGAAGGTGGAACGCTATAAATACACGAATATCCAGAAGCTCTTCGAGCCAGACTATGGTGTCAACCTGAGTCGTATCCAGATTCCTGTCGATCCTTATGAGGCCTTTCGTTGCGATGTTCCTAACCTGAGTACAAGCCTCTATTTCGTGGTGAACGATATGTTTTATCGCGACGACAAGCCTAAGGGGCATCTACCTGAGGGTGTTATCATAGGTTCTCTTCGTGATTATCCAGATCTTGTGGCTATGTATTACACGAAATTAGCCAGAACCAACGAGGATGCCATTACGGCTCTCAACACGATGTTGGCGCAAGATGGTATGCTGGTTTATGTACCGAAGAACGTGAAGGTCGATCGTGCCATTCAGGTTATCAATATCTTGAAGGCAACTCCTCAGAACGCTCAGCGTCAGGTCTCTGATTTGATGGTAAACCGTCGTGTGCTCATCATCTTAGAGGAACATGCCGAGATTAAGATGCTTTTCTGTGACCATGCGGCTGATGATCGTAACTTCCTTGCTACACAGGTCATCGAGGCCTATGTGGGGGAGAACGCATCGCTTGACCTCTATTGTATGGAAGAGACACATGCTAAAAATGCCCGCGTGAGCAATGTCTATATCGATCAGCAGGCAAATAGCCGCGTGAACCATAATGTTATCACCCTGCATAATGGAATAACCCGTAATAAGCTTGATTTAACGTTTTCTGGTGAGGGAGCCGAGTGCCAGTGCTATGGCTGTGTGATTGCCGACAAACAGCAGCATGTAGATAACAATACGCTCATCATGCATAAAGTGCCTCACTGCACCTCGAACGAGCTCTATAAATATGTACTTGATGATGAGGCAACGGGAGCCTTTGCCGGACGTGTGCTTGTGGAACATGTGGCGCAGAAGACCAGTTCGCAGATGACGAATCAAAACCTCACTGCTACCAAACAGGCGCGGATGTATACCCAGCCGATGCTGGAAATTTATGCCGACGATGTGAAATGTGCCCACGGTTCTACTGTCGGACAGCTTAACGATGCGGCGCTTTTCTATATGCGTCAGCGTGGTATATCACTCGAGGAAGCGAAGTTACTGCTCCAGAATGCCTTTATCAATGAGGTCGTTGACAAGATGCAGCTCGAACCACTTCGTGACCGTCTCCATCATCTGGTGGAGAAACGTTTCCGTGGTGAACTCAACAAATGCTCCGGCTGTAAACTCTGTAAATAACTATGTATAATATAGGTAAGATACGCGAAGATTTCCCGATCCTGTCGAGGGAGGTATATGGTAAGCCACTGGTATATCTCGACAATGCGGCGACGACACAGAAACCGCTCTGTGTGCTTGATGCCATGCGCGATGAGTATATGAATGTGAATGCGAACGTGCATCGTGGTGTGCATTATCTGTCTCAACAGGCTACCGACTTGCACGAGGCCGCTCGTGAGAGGGTACGTGGCTTTATCAATGCTTCGAAGGTCGAGGAAATCGTTTTTACTCGTGGAACGACGGAAGCGATAAATCTTGTGGCGAACTCGTTCTGCGAATCGCAGATGCAAGCAGGTGACGAGGTAATCGTTACGGAAATGGAACACCATTCGAACATTGTGTCATGGCAACTTCAGGCGATGAAACGGGGGATTATCGTTAGGCATATCCCTATTACGGATGATGGTATTCTCTGTCTGGATCAGTTGGAATCGCTTATTACGGATAAGACCAAGATGATAAGTGTTGCCCACGTGAGCAATGTGTTGGGTACTGTGAATCCTATTGAGAACATCGTGAAGATTGCCCATGCACATGACATCCCTGTGATGGTGGATGGTGCACAGAGCGCGCCCCATTTTAAAGTGGATGTGCAGGCGTTGGACTGTGATTTCTTTGCTTTCAGCGGACATAAGATGTATGGGCCTACGGGCATTGGCGTACTATATGGTAAGGAGCAGTGGCTAGAGAAACTGCCACCGTATCAAGGAGGTGGTGAGATGATAGATAAGGTGACATGGGAGAAAACAACCTTTGAACGCCTACCGTTTAAGTTTGAGGCTGGTACACCTGACTATGTAGCAACGCATGGATTGGCAAAGGCCATCGATTATATTGATTCCATAGGCTTCGAGGTTATACAACAGCATGAACAGGAGTTAACACGTTACTGCATGGAACAGCTTCAGACCATTGAAGGTATGAGGATATATGGTCCTATGGATATGTCGCAGAAAGATGCGGTTGTCAGTTTCAATGTGGGTGAGATTCATCACTTGGATATGGGAACATTGCTTGATCGTTTAGGTATTGCAGTTCGTACGGGTCATCATTGCGCTCAGCCATTGATGGATCGCTTGGGTATCAGTGGAACTGTTCGTGCCTCTTTCGCCCTTTATAACACGAAGGATGAGGTCGACATTCTGGTGGCTGGCATCCGTCGCGTGGCTCAGATGTTTTGATGGAAGCATAGAATAAACAAGGTATGTTGAAGAGTCATTTTTATGAAGGAAAGGTTGAGGCCGGTTGTGATGAGGCAGGGCGTGGTTGCTTGGCAGGTAGTGTATATGCTGCTGCAGTAATTCTGCCAGAGAACTATCAGAATGATCTGTTGAATGACTCGAAGCAGCTTTCAGAGAAGAAGCGATATCAACTTCGTGAAATTATCGAGCACGATGCAGTGGCTTGGGCTGTTGGCATCGTTACTCCTGAGGAAATCGACAAAATCAACATCCTTAATGCATCGATCATGGCCATGCATCGTGCACTCAACCAACTTAAAGCGCGTCCTGAGGCGATCATCGTCGATGGCAATAAATTCAAGCCCTATAAGGATCCTGTTGATGGAAAGCAATTGCCTCATACTACTATTGTAAAGGGCGACGGTAAGTATCTGGCTATAGCTGCAGCAAGCATCCTGGCCAAGACATATCGTGACGACTATATGAACAAACTGGCAGAGGAATATCCACAATACGATTGGTTATCAAACAAGGGTTATCCCACAAAGAGACATCGTGAAGCCATAAAGCAATACGGCGTTACACCTTACCATCGCAAGAGCTATAATCTGCTTGGAGATGGCCAGTTAAGTATCGATTTTGGAGATTTCTAAAATATTCAAACACCATACAAGGGGACTCGTAAAGAGTCTCCTTGTATGCTTATTTGCGGTTTCTGAGATCACTTTTTGACGCGCTTGGCTTGCGCTTTTTGGTAGGCTTTCAGTTCGGCAGGGGTAGCGAGCCCCATCTTGCAACGGAACTCCTGACGGGCACGACGCATCTGTTCTAAGAATCGCTCGCTGGTGTGCAGACGGGCATAGGCGGCGCTAGCGGCCAAGCGGGCAGCGTCTATATCACTTTGCCAGTGGGCACCAACAATCACCCGACTTTCGCCATACATATAACCACGGGCCAAAATGGTGTCAGCACGATCCGGATTGATCTCAGAGAGCAGTAGGGCTGAGCTCCAACCAAGCAGCGTATGGCCTGATGGATAGGAGCCATTTGTGCGCAGATGTGGCTCATCAGCAGGGTAGAGTGTAGGCTCGTTGAATCGCATGAACGGGCGCTTGCGCATGTAGTAGCGCTTGGGGATGGTACAGATACTGTCGCATGTGGCAGTTCCCTCGCGCAACACCTTGTAAATCTCAGGTGTTTCTTCCTTTGAGATTTTTAGGCCAAAGGGCTCACTGAACTCACGGATGATACAATCGAGCCCATACACAGCATCGCGGATGGCAATGGCAGCGCGCTCTTTGTTGTTACGCATATCTTTACCCCAGAAGTACTGCATGATATCATACGCAAAGTGTGGACCAACAGTGTCGGGTGGGGCTGGACACCATTTCAGCATGTCGGGCATTTCGCTTGTTGTGAAATAAGCATCGACTGGTGACTTGTCACTCTGTGCCTGAGCACTAACGGCTGCAATAATCAAGGCAGCCAGTATAATAATCTTCTTCATATTGTTTGTATTTTAGTTGTGATTAGAATTTTACTTGGAAGCGGGTTTCGAGTATAGAAACTTCGTTGTCAGCATAGTTTGCACGACCAGTAACCTTGGTATATGAAGCGCGGATACGCCAAATCATATACTTGTTTACATAATAGTTGTAAGCGATTGTCCAGTCGTTGAGATAGCCACCATGGATACCAGCCTTGGCATCAGAAAGTGAGGTGTAGTTGTACTGGAACAGCAGTTCCATAAAGCCTGCATCGGGTGTGTCAATACCGCCATCATTCATTGTGTATTTATAGCCATCGCCCTTGATCAGACCGCGAACAGTAACATAGGCACCACTGCCTGTAAAGGCGTCGAGATTGTTGCGACGGGTGATGCGATTCCAGAAGTACTGACCTGCCATGGCAAAACGCCCTTTGGAGAAAAGAATCTCGGGGGTGAACTTAAACATAGTCTTTGCATCGGTTATCTGGGCCTGTTGAGCCTTGATCTTCGCTACGCGGGTGGGCCAATTGCTTGAGAGGGTGAACTGCTTGTGCTTCAGTTCTTCATGGGCGTCGTACCGTGCTCCCTCAACACCACCGCTGATACCCACGTGAAGCAGATGACCACGCTCTACATGTGGGTGCCAAACCAATCGTGTCAGGGCTCCAATGGCCTCACTACCTGTTACGTTGGTGTTCTGTTTCATGGCGTCAGGCTCTACCACGCCACTTACTGTAGCAAGCACTTTAGGACTCGTGTATTCATACATCATACCAATCATACGGTCGTCGTTAAAAGCGGCGTTGCTCTGTGGCTCTTCCATCGTTTCCTTGAACGAAGAGCTGGTACAGCTTTGGTATCCGTACTGATGGATGAAATATCCGCCACGCACGAAGTTCTTCTTGTTGAAATTGTACTGTACCCAGACATCCTTCATGTTCACTTTTCCATAGGCATAACCCATGTCAATCTTACCCTTCCATTGACCATAGGTGAAACCTACGCCAACACGCATGTCGGGGATACCAACACCCGATTCCAACTCGTCATCTTGATGTAACGGGTTGAGATAGGCCGCATCAAAAAGTATGCGTCCTGAGGGTTTTACCTCGAGCTTAGGCTCGTCTGTTACTTGTTGTGCTCTGCTAACGAGACATGTCAAGATGATTGTCAAAAGGAATCCAAAACGTCTCATAATCAATAAATTGTTAGTTATTGTTGGCAAAGATAAGAAATAAATATGAAAGGAAATATGAATTGCGATTTTTTTTCGTAACTTTGCACCGCGAAAAAAGAAACGTACGTTTAAATTAGTAATAAGATTATGGCAAAGAAAGCTCTATTGATGATTCTCGATGGATGGGGAATCGGTAAGCATGGTAAGGGTGACGTGATTTTCAACACACCGACGCCTTACCTCGATTTGTTAACAGCCACATCGGCTCACTCTCAGTTGCAGGCTTCTGGCGAGAACGTAGGTCTGCCCGACGGACAGATGGGTAACTCTGAAGTGGGTCACCTTAATATAGGTGCTGGTCGCATCGTTTATCAGGATCTTGTAAAGATTAACCGTGCTTGTAAGGATGGTTCTATCATGGAGAATCCGCAGGTGAAGGCTGCTTATACCTATGCTAAGGAAAACAACAAGAAACTGCATCTGATGGGTCTGACATCTGACGGTGGCGTGCACTCTAGTCTTGATCATCTTTATAAACTAATCGAGATTGGTAAGGCTTACGGATTGAAAGGTCAGGTGTTCGTGCACTGCTATATGGACGGTCGTGATACCGATCCGCACTCCGGTAAAGGATTTATCGAGCAGATTACCAAGGTCTGTGCTGATAACGATGCAGCCATAGCTTCGATTGTTGGACGCTTCTATGCTATGGATCGTGACAAGCGCTGGGAACGTGTAAAGGAGGGATACGACCTGATTGTCAACGGCAAGGGTAAGCAGGCTACAGATATGGTACAGGCTATGCAGGAGAGTTATGACGATGGTGTGACGGACGAGTTCGTTAAGCCAATCCATAATGCCGGTGTGGACGGTTGTATCGAAGAAGGCGACGTGGTAATCTTCATCAACTTCCGTAACGACCGTGCCAAGGAGATGACCATAGCCTTGACACAGGAAGATATGCCTGAGCAGGGCATGAAGACCATTCCTGGCTTGCAGTACTATTGCATGACTCCATACGACGCAAAATTCAAGGGCGTAAATATCCTTTTCCCAAAAGAGAACGTGGAGAACACGCTTGGTGAGTACTTGAGCAAGCAGGGCAAGAAGCAGTTGCATACTGCTGAGACAGAAAAATACGCTCATGTAACGTTCTTTTTTAATGGTGGACGTGAGCAGCCATATGAGGGCGAGGATCGTATTCTTGTGGCTTCGCCGAAGGTGGCCACTTACGACCTGAAGCCGGAGATGAGCGCTTTTGAGGTGAAAGAAAAACTCGTTGCTGCTATCAATGAGGCTAAGTATGACTTTATTGTGGTGAATTTCGCCAACGGCGACATGGTGGGTCACACAGGTATATACAATGCTATTGCTAAGGCTGTGTGGGCTGTGGACAACTGTGTACGTGAGGTCATCGAGGCGGCTAAAGCTAACGACTATGAGGCTATCATCATTGCTGACCATGGTAATGCTGATAACGCCATCAATCCCGATGGCACACCTAACACCGCTCACTCGTTGAACCCCGTTCCTTTCATCTATGTAACCAATAATAACTCGGCTACTGTTAAGGATGGTCGTTTGGCCGATGTTGCTCCCTCAATCTTGCACATTATGGGTCTGGAGCAGCCTGCCGACATGACTGGTGAGAACCTGATCTGCGACAATAAATAATGAATGTTCAGATAGAGCCAAGCTGGAAACAGCATTTACTTGGTGAGTTCGACAAAGATTATTTTGTCGGACTCACCAATTCTGTTCGTGCGGAATATAACCAATATACCTGCTATCCACCGGGCAAACTGATCTTCAATGCCTTCAATCTCTGTCCGTTCGACAAGGTAAAGGTGGTGATTATTGGACAGGATCCCTATCATGAGCCGGGGCAGGCTCATGGATTGAGTTTCTCTGTACAGGATGGTATTATGTTCCCTCCCTCCCTCCAGAATATCTTTAAGGAAATACAAGCCGACCTAGGTACGCCTATTCCCATGTCGGGCAATCTGACGCGCTGGGCTGAGCAGGGTGTGTTGTTGTTGAATGCCTCGCTGACTGTTCGTGCTCATCAGGCTAACAGTCACTCTACATTAGGCTGGCAAAAGTTTACGGATGCTGCTATCCAAGCCTTGGCAACCCAACGTGAGCATCTGGTGTATATGCTATGGGGTGGATATGCCCGTTCAAAGGCTTATATGATTGACAAGAACAGCAACCTAGTTCTTGAATCTGTACATCCCTCTCCTCTGAGTGCCAATCGCGGCGGTTGGTTTGGGCAGCACCAGTTTTCCCGCTGCAATGCCTATCTTGAACAGAACGGTAAGACTCCGATTATCTGGTAATTATCATTGTCAATTCTCAATTGGAAAAGCTTCCTCCCATACTCCAAGTCGGTGATGTGCTACTCTCTTCAGAGATTCTGACGGAGAAGTTTTGTTGTGATCTCAGTGCTTGCAAGGGTGAGTGCTGTGTGGAGGGTGATGCTGGTGCACCGGTGTCGATAGAAGAGGTAATGGCTATTGAGGCATGTGTTGATACGGTATGGGATGATCTCTCTGCTTCGGCGCAGGCTGTCATAGACAAGCAGGGTGTAGCTTATACCGACCAGGAAGGCGATCTTGTAACTAGTATTGTCAATGGTAAGGACTGCGTGTTCACCTATTATGACAAGATAGAAATGACACAGAGAGATGGTTCTTCTTGCGTCGTACATGGTTGTTGCCTATGTGCATTGGAGAAGGCTTACAGGGCAGGGAAGACTCATTTCTGTAAGCCTATCAGTTGTGCCCTCTATCCCATTCGTGAGAAGAAGATGGGGCAGAATCTCATTGGCTTGAATTACAACCGATGGAAAGTCTGTAAAATGGCTGTTGCCAAGGGCGTTCTGGAAGATGTCCGCCTATATCAGTTCCTTCGTGAACCGCTAATCCGACGTTTCGGAGAGGAATGGTATCACGAATTGCTTGAGATGGTTGATGAATTGAAGCGACAGGGGTATCTATGACTTTCGGTATTCCGAGGGTGGCATACCCACATGTTCCTTGAAATATTTGCCTAAGAAACTCTGATTGGGGAAATTCAGTTCCTCTGCAATTTCTTTAATGCTTTTTGTGGAGTCTTTCAGTAAGACACGTAACTCCAAGGTGACGTAATTATCGATCCATTCGTTGGGCGTGCGTCGGCTGACACTCTTCACTGTCTCCGACAGATACTTTGGCGTGATACATAACTGTTGGGCATACCAGCCTACACGGCGTTCCTGCTTATAATAGTTTTCTACCAGTTTAATGAATTTTGTGAAGATAACATCTGCTCGTGATTGCGGCTTGTGGTCCTGCTGTACCCGATAGATGACATTGCTCAGGTCGTAGAACATCGCTAGGATCAACGTCCGAATCAGATCCTTCCGGAAATGGTTGCTCTCGTCGCCGATTTTCTGTTTGATGGCTTGGAAGTACCTTTTGAAGGTATCAATCTCCTTGGGTTCTAGTCTGATGACGGGATGCTGTCGGGAGAAGAGAAATAATGCGCTGACGTCACTCACATTTTTGATGATTTCTCGGTAGAAGTCAACCGACATGATCATGCACAATCCTTCCATATCGGGAGAACGTTGATAATTGTCCACGACATGTCGTTCACTGACAATGAGGATGTCCCCAGGACTGATCACCTGTTTCTGTGTGTCGAGTTGGTACATCACTTGTCCTTTGGTACAGAGACCGATGAGGATGAAGTTCATTCGTCTTGGTTCTGTCGGCATCGGTGCCTCGTTGATACGTTCGGTCAGCAGAAGATCGTTGTCGAGATAGGCCGACTCACTCCATGTCTTGACCTTGTTCAGGTCGGTTTCTTTGATCTGTACTTTTACCATGTTTTGATGTTTTTGGTTTCACCAGCCTTCAGCCTGATGGTTCTCTCTATACCATTATATAAAAGGGAGACGAGGCCATCGTTCTTGGCCTTGATGGTACAGTTGTGAACCTTGCTGTCCTTCCACTCGAAACGGAGTTCATAGCCGCCGCGGGCACAGAGACCGCTCACATAACCGTTTTTCCATGCCTTAGGACATGCGGGCAACAATTCGATTCTGTTGCCAACACTCTGCATCAGCATTTCACAGACGCCAGCTATACCACCGAAATTCCCGTCTATCTGGAAGGGAGGATGGGCATCGAAGAGGTTGGGGTAGGTACCTCCGCTGCGGCGGCGATACGGGCCTCTGTAGTTGTCGGGTGATACGTATGTCAATAGTTTCTGATAGATATGGTAGGCTTGCTCGGGCTTGTGCAGACGAGCCCATAGGTTGATGCGCCAGCCCGTGCTCCAACCTGTAGTCTTATCGCCCTTGATTTCAAGGGAACGCTCACAGGCCTTTAACAGTTCGGCTCCAGAATCTTCAATTAGATGATTACCGGGATAGAGACCGATGAGGTGGCTTTGGTGACGATGCTGCGGGTCCCAGTCGTCCCAGTCGAAGTACCACTCGTTCAAATCACCCAGATGACCGATGGTGTAGGGATGAAGACGGGCTAGTGTCTGTTCCATCTCCTTATTTTCCAATCCGAGAACCCTTCCGGCAGCGATGGTGTTAAGAATTAACTCGCGGATGATGGCGAGATCGGCCGTACCACCATAGCAGGTCATGCCGTGATAACCCTTATCGGTCTTGTATTCATTTTCAGGCGATGTACTGGGTGCTGTGATGAGTTCTCCGGACTGTTTGGGGTTTTCGATGAGCCAGCGTAGGCAGAATTGTGTTGCGCCTTTCATCAGCGGATAGGCTACCGAACGCAGATAGTCCTTGTCCTGGGTGAACAGGTAGCGCTCCCATAGGGTATTTACGAGCCAGGCACCGCCGAGGTTCCAGTTGGCCCATTCTGGCTTCTCGTTTTTCTCACCGACGGGGTTTGTCATGGCCCAAATATCACTATTATGACTGGAGCACCATCCCTCATCAATGCCGTAGTAGTTCTTTGCGGTATACCGACCATTTTTGGCGAGGGCATCAATGAAGCCGTTAAGCGGCTCAGCCATCTCTGCCAGGTTGGCCACGAAGACGGGCCAATAGTTCTCTTCGAGGTTGATGTTCACTGTATAGTTACCGCGCCAAGGTGACCAGAGGTGTGGCGTCCATAATCCTTGTAGGTTAGCGGGGACACCTGGCGTACGTGAGCAAGAAATCAGCAGGTAACGTCCAAATTGGAAATAGAGTTCCTCGAGATATCTACTTTGACCGCCACCGTCAGTATAATTTTTCAGAAGGTCATCGGTATTGCCGAGGTATATGGATGTTTCGTCTTTATCGGAAAGACGAATCTTCATCCGATCATAGAATGTCTTATAATCGGCAAGATGACGCTCAAGAAAAACATCAAAGCTATAGTTTTCTGTGTGCCAGATATCATCTATTACATTGTTCAAATAAGGAGCTCCTTCGCTGACGGGGTGCTTGTCGAAGCCATTGAAACTGGTCTCGTTGACAATATAGATGATTGCTTCATGGGCCTTGCTGATGATCAGTGATGAATCACTGGCTGTCACCTCTCCGTCGGTTTTAGCTTTGAGGATGGTACAGAAATGGATGCTCTCCTGAGGGTCGCCAGTGGCATGCCCTGTCATGGTGAGTTGATGGTTTTGACAGTTTGCTATTGCCTTAACCTTATGGGGTATCTGTGCTGTCAAGGAGATGCGACAGTTGACATCGCCTCTGAGACGAATGGCGATGAGCTTGTCGGGATGTGAAGCGAAATACTCTCGTTCAATGGTTTTACCATTACGGATGTAACGGTCACGAATAATTGCGCTGTCGATATTGAGGCTACGGTGGTAGTCGCTTACTTTACCGGGACTAAGATCTTCGATGTGTAGTGTGCCGAGAGGTTGGAAATGCTGGCTGTTGGGTCCTTGCACGTGCAGTTGCAGTGAGTCGGCTAGGGCATAGTCTTCATTAAATAGGGCCTCACGGATTCTTGGAATCCATAGGTGAGCATCGGCATCAAGATTTTTGTCTGTGGGCTTTCCCGTCCACAGGGTGATATCGTTCAGAAAAATGATATTGTCATGGATACCGCCATAGACTAGAGCACCGAGCTTGCCGTTGCCTATAGGCAACGATTCCTCGAAGAATTCTGCAGGACGGTTGTATCGTAAAACCATCGGGGACTGTTCTTGGGCTGTCGTAACTAAGGCGACAGTCAGGAGTGACAGAAACAGAGTTTTTCTCATGATAATCGTTTTTAGTCTCTAATCGTTTGCAAAGATACGGAATTTTTGTATATTTGCAGCATAAAACCGAAAAAACAAAACCTATGCAGTCGATCAGAAATCTCAATGATATGATTGTTTTCCTTCAGCAACGGGGTGACAGAAAACGCGTCGCTGTGGTATGTGCAAATGATGCTAGTACCCGTTATGCTTTAGAGAAAGGTCGTGAGATGGGATTCATTGAACCAATCTATGTCGATGGTGACGATAAAGACGAGTGTGCTCGTCGGGCTGTGGCTCTGTGTAAAAGCGGAGAGGCAGATATTCTCATGAAAGGTCTCATCAATACTGATATTCTATTGCGTGCTATATTGGACAAAGAGAATGGCATTCTCCGTCCCGGTCATGTGTTGACGCATGTGGCTATGGCTGAGATCCCGAAGTACGAGAAATTGCTGTTCTTCACTGATGCTGCAGTGATTCCTGTGCCAACTGAGGCGCAGCGTCGTCAACAGATTCATTATGTCAACTATGTCTGTCATGCCCTTGGTATTGAGGAACCGCGTATTTCATTGATCCACTGTGCCGAGAAGGTTAGTGCGAAAGTCTTCCCTTATACCGTCGACTATCTAGAGATTATCGCAGAAGCGCAGACGGGAGCATTTGGGCGTTGCATCATTGACGGACCGTTGGATCTGAAGACATCGCTCGATTCCGTAAGCCTGCGTGAGAAAGGCATCCGTTCCGTTATCGACGGACGAGCAGATGCGCTGATCTTTCCAGATATAGTGGCGGGTAATGTGTTTTATAAGACACTGACACTCTTTGGCTATGCTAAGACGGCTGGTGTTCTCCAGGGAACGCAGTGCTGTTGCGTGTTGCCCTCGCGTGCCGACAGTCCCGACTCCAAGTATTACTCTCTGGCGTTAGCGGCCATCTAATCAAAGAAAAACATCATGTAATCCTTTCTGTTAATAAGCTACTAACAACGATGAAGATTCTTGTGATCAATCCTGGTTCCACCTCTACGAAACTTGCCGTCTATAACGACGAGAAACCGGTTCTGTTGCGGACAATCGTTCATACGCCAGAGGAATTGTCTCAATTCGATGATGTGCTCGAACAGCAGAATTATCGAAAGCGTCTGGTAATCGACGAGGTAAGACGAGCGGGTATCGCAGTTGTGTTTGATGCTGTCATCGGACGTGGTGGATTGGTGAAGCCGCTAGAGGGTGGGGTCTATGAGATTAATGATCTGATGATTCAGGATACCCATAGTGGTATTGCTTTGCATAACCATGCTTGTAATCTGGGGTGTTTGATTGCGCATGAGATTGCCTCGGAGATTTCCGGTTGTCGTTCTTTTATAGCTGATCCGGGCGTGGTAGATGAATTGAATGATTATGCTCGTATCTCGGGTTCACCGTTGATGAACCGCATTTGTATCTGGCATGCCTTAAACCAACGTGCCATCGCTCGGCGCTATGCCGCTGAAATTGGCCGTGAGTATGAAGATTTGAACCTGATAGTCTGTCATATGGGTGGCGGCATTTCTGTCGCAGCTCATCAAAAGGGAAGAGCTGTTGATGCGAATAATGCCCTTGATGGTGAAGGCCCGTTTTCGCCCGAGCGTGCAGGCAGTCTGCCTGCTGCAGACTTGATTCGCCTTTGTTTCAGTGGAAAGTACAGTGAGAAGCAACTTCTGAAACGTATTGCGGGTAAAGCCGGTCTTAATGCACATCTTGGTACGAACGACGTGCGTGAGATAATCCGTCGTATAGAGGAGGATGGCGACAGACACGCAGAATTGATTCTTGATGCGATGATCTATCATGTAGCGAAGAATATTGCGGCAGAAGCGGCTGTTCTTTGTGGAGTAATTGATGCAATCTTGCTGACGGGTGGTCTGGCTCGCTCAGAATATGTCGTCGGTCGTCTACGTCGGCGTATCGGTTTCTTGGCCCCAGTCTTCTGTTTTCCAGGGGAAGATGAAATGGAGGCTCTCGCTCTTAATGCTCTTGCCGTTCTTCATGGGAAGCGTCAGGCGAAGGAGTATCGATGAAGATAAAACCCCACCCAACGGGCAGCGCCTGTGTGGGTGGGGTCGTGAAAAAGTATTTAATGATTAATATTATGCGTCGATGTTCGCATAGGTTGCGTTCTTCTCGATGAACTCGCGGCGTGGCTCTACATCGTCACCCATCAGCATAGAGAAAATCTCGTCAGCCTCTGCGGCATTTTCGATGGTCACTTGTTTCAGTAGACGGTTCTCTGGGTTCATGGTGGTCTCCCACAACTGCTCAGGATTCATCTCTCCGAGACCTTTGTAACGCTGCGTGTGGAGTGCTTTATCATCACCGTTGCCAGCCACGTACTTGTCTATGAATGCCTGACGTTGTTGTTCTGTATAACAATATTCAGACTGCTTCTTATAGGTACATTTATAGAGTGGTGGTGTAGCGATATAGAGGTGACCGCCTTGGATTACCTGTGGCATAAAGCGATAGAATAGCGTCATGATCAGCGTGTCGATGTGTGAGCCATCGACATCGGCGTCGGTCATGATGATGATTTTATCGTAGCGCAACTTGTCAATGTTTGCCTCACGGTCGCCTTCGCCTTCAACACCGAAACGCACACCGATTGATTGGATGATGTTCATCACAGACTCGGCCTCGAATACACGATGCCATTGTACTTTCTCCACGTTTAGAATCTTTCCGCGCAGAGGTAGGATAGCCTGGAAATGACGATCTCGCCCTTGTTTGGCAGAACCACCTGCAGAATCACCCTCGACGAGGAATATCTCACACTCCTTCGGGTCTTTGTTTGAGCAGTCGGCCAATTTACCAGGCAAACCGCCACCCGTCATCGGGTTCTTGCGTTGTACGCTCTCACGGGCCTTGCGAGCAGCGATACGGGCGGTTGCAGCAAGCACCACCTTGTCACACACCATTTTAGCCTCTCTCGGATGCTCCTCGAGATAATTGGTCAGCGCCTCTCCGACAGCCTGCTGTACAGCTCCGGCCACCTCGGAGTTTCCGAGTTTGGTTTTGGTCTGACCCTCAAACTGGGGCTCTGCCACCTTGATGGAAATGACGGCTGTCAGTCCCTCGCGGAAGTCGTCACCGGCCAACTCAATCTTCGCCTTTTCAATCTGTTTCGAGATATTGGGATCCTCGTCGGCATATTTCTTCAGGGTGCGGGTTAGTGCCATACGGAAACCCTGAAGGTGCGTGCCACCTTCGATAGTGTTAATGTTATTAACGTAGGAGTGGATATTCTCGCTGTAGTCTGTATTGTACATCACTGCCACCTCAATGGGTACACCTTGTTTCTCTGTCTTCAAATAGATGACATCGTCGAATAGGTGGGTACGGTGACGGTCTACATAGCGCACGAACTCCTTCAGTCCTTCCTTAGCATGGAATACTTCTTCCTTCAGGTTGCCGTCTTCGTCGGGACGCATGTCCTTGAGTGTGATGGTGATACCGGCATTCAGATAGGCCAATTCACGCATACGTTTGGCGATGATGTCGTATTTATATTCGGTGGTGGTGAATATGGAACCATCAGGCCAGAACTGCTGACGGGTACCTGTTTTGTCTGTATCGCCAACAATTTTCACGTCGTAGAGGGGCTTGCCTTTCTCGTATTCCTGCTGGTAGATATGGCCGTTGCGGAATACCTGTGAGAGCATATGAGTGGATAGGGCATTCACACAGGATACACCCACACCGTGGAGTCCTCCAGATACTTTATAGGAGCCTTTGTCGAACTTTCCTCCAGCATGAAGCACGGTCATAACGACCTCGAGGGCCGACTTATGCATCTTTTCGTGCTCGTCAACAGGAATACCACGACCGTTGTCCTGTACGGTGATAGAGTTATCTTCATTAATGGTTACTTCAATATGCGTACAGAAGCCAGCCATCGCCTCATCGATAGAGTTGTCGACGGTCTCATTGACCAGATGGTGGAGGCCTTTTTCGCTGATGTCGCCGATGTACATCGCAGGACGTTTGCGTACGGCTTCGAGGCCTTCGAGCACCTGGATGTTACTCGCGGAATAGTTTTGTTCTTGGTTCAGTTGTTCTTCTGTCATTTTTTCAAATGTTCACTAATTGATATCAAAGACAGTGTGGTCTGTCTATGCATAATTTTCTGCAAAGGTACTAAAAAGAAATGAGATTAACGAGTCTTTATCTGCTAAAAAACCACAAAAAACAAAAACTCCCCTCCCAAAGGGAGGGGAATTGCTGAAAGGGGAAAAATAAACGGATCACCAACTTTCGTAAGTGATCCGTATATGCCAGTTTTAAAATGATTATCCCAGCTTGTTAATGTGCATAGCAAGGCTAGACTTCAGGTTTGCGGCCTTGTTCTTGTGGATGACGTTGGTCTTTGCCAACTTGTCAAGCATCTTCTGAACCTTCGGGTATAAGGCGACAGCCTCTTCCTTGTTTGTCATAGCGCGCAGTTTACGCACAGCGTTACGCATAGTCTTTGCGTAATAGTGATTGTGAAGTGCCTTCTTCTTGTCCTGACGAATTCTCTTCACGGATGATTTGTGATTTGCCATTTTTAATTTTGATTATTTATTATTAATTTAAAGCTTATGGGTCTTACGTCTCGAGGACTGCCCTGGGCGGACTCGGAATATTGCTATCCGAATCCTCCGTCACCTTATCCCTGATGGCAGGTAGCACTTGGCTGTGCAGATGGCGGATTTAATCGTAGTCCCTAGGAGAGTCGAACTCCTCTTTAGAGAATGAAAATCTCTCGTCCTAACCGATAGACGAAGGGACCATAGTCGTCAAATGCGGCTGCAAAATTACATCAATTTTTCCAATTGACAAAATTTTCTTTAGGAAAAATGCCAAAGAAGCCGTGGAAATTGCTGTTTTTTTGTATTTGGTCGATCTTTTTCTAGGATTATCGGCGTTATCTGTAGCTTTTTTCTTAACTTTGCATCGTATGTTAACGAAAACTCAGGCTGTTGTGCTTCATGCGCTGAAGTATGGTGAGACGCGGATGATTGTAGATGTGTTCACCAGAAGTCACGGTAGACTATCGTTTATCGTCAGCATCCCAAAGTCGGTGAAGTCGAAGGTGAAGAAACAATTCTTCCAACCACTGACAATGTTGGATATCGAGTCTGACATCCGATCTAAGGTACAGTTGCAGAAATTGTCGGACGTAAGACTTGCCTATCCCTTCATGACCATCCCTTTTGATGCGTGTAAACTTTCCATGTCTTTGTTCGTGGCGGAGTTTCTCTATTATGCTTTACGGTCGGAACAGCAGAATGTGCCTCTCTTCGATTATATGACACACAGCATCCAGTGGTTGGACAATCAGGAGAGTAACTATGCCAATTTTCATCTAGTGTTCCTGATGCGACTCTCTCGTTTTCTAGGGTTCTATCCGAATTTGGATAACTACCAGGATGGGTGTTATTTCGATTTGAGAGAGAGTACATTCATGACTTATCCACCTGTCCATCGGGATTTCTTGGAGCCGGAAGATGCTGCGAGGATTCTGCGGATGATGAGGATGGACTACCCGACGATGCACCTTTACCGATTATCGCATCAGGATCGTAACAGATTGTTAGAGGTTACGCTCAACTATTATCGACTTCATCTTGCTGATTTTCCAGAACTGAAGTCTTTATCAGTCCTACAGGAGCTATATCAATAAATAGAGAGGAGACAGATTCACATCTGTCTCCTCTTTCCGTATACCTAACGTATACATTTTAAAGGTATGTTTAAGCAAATTTAATCGTGCTTTGGATGGGCTCTTGTGGGTCGCTAGGGAAATTTTCCGGGATGGTTGTCTCGTCACCGCTTGCCTGACTATTGATGCTCTCCAGAATCTCACGGGTGCGCTTGTAGGTCGGTGTTGATTCAACAGCAGATATGACATCGTCGTTATCCAGATCTTCTGGACGGAAGAGATAAATGTTTGGACGACGCTTATATCGCTTGGTCGCACCTTCACCGCCGTAGTAGCGGTTACGACGGTCTTGACGTTCAGCGGCTTTCTCCTGTTCAGCAGCGATGCGGTTGATATCCTCTTGACTATGTTTTTTCAGATGCCCGTTCATCCCGTCGACATTCTCAATACCAAAACCAGTGGCCAGAATGGTCACTTTCACCTTTTTGCCAAGTTCTAGATCCGTGGCAAGCCCCCATTTTATCTCAAAGTCGTTGCCGAATTTCGCCATGAAGTCGTTTACGTCGTTCATCTCTTCCATCATCAAGGATGTCTGACCATCCTTGGAGCCTGCAAACGAAATGGAGAGTAAGATTTTCTTGGAGTTGAAGATGTCGTTGTCGTTGAGTAGTGGAGAGTTCAGAGCGTCGTCGATGGCTTTTCTTACACGTCCCTCTCCTTCTCCGTAACCTGTCGACATGATAGCTACGCCACCATCCTTAAGCACTGTCTTTACGTCGTTGAAGTCGAGGTTAATTAGCCCGTGTACTGTAATGATTTCTGCAATGCTCTTGGCGGCTACGCTCAGCGTGTCATCAGCTTTACCGAAAGCATCGAGAACTGACAATTCGGGATAGATTTCACGGAGACGTTCATTGTTGATGACGAGCAGGGCATCGACATGCTTCGACATCTCCTCCACACCGTCGAGTGCTTGATCAATCTTACGGTCGCCCTCGAAACGGAAGGGGATGGTAACGATACCGACAGTGAGGATACCCAATTCCTTGGATATACGGGCTATAACAGGAGCCGCACCAGTGCCAGTGCCGCCACCCATACCGGCGGTAATGAATGCCATACGGGTGCCATCGCTAAGCATATTACGGATATCCTCAATACTCTCCTCGGCGGCTTGACGCGCTTTCTCGGGTTTATTGCCGGCTCCAAGCCCCTCTTTGCCCAGTTGTAGATGAACAGGCACAGGCGAGTCGTTGAGTGCTTGGTTATCGGTGTTGCAAAGCACGAATGTAACATCATGGATGCCTTCGCGATACATATGGTTGACGGCATTGCCACCACCACCGCCGACACCGATTACTTTGATAATGCTATGTTCCTTTTCCGGTGCTCCGAAATCCAGAATCTCTATGCTGTTGTTTTCGCTCATAGTTGTATATTCTAAACTGTAAACATAAAACTCAAAACTCTCTTATTCCTCCTCGACAATAGTTCTGCCAAACTGCTTGAGGCTCTTCAATGCCTTATTCCATATGCTGTTCTCCTTACGGATACGTTCCTCTTCCTCTTTCTGCCTGAATTCCTCCTCGCGTCTGATGCGGTCTTCCTCTTCCTGTTGGCGACGTCTCTCCTCTTCTGCTGCTTTCTTTTCGGCTTCCGTGCGGATAACACCAGCGGGGATATCGGTGGCTTGACGAGCCGGTCGAAGGTCGGCTGGTCGTTGGTCGACAGATTTCTGTGAGCCGAACAGGTCACCATTAGGATCGACGGCATTGCCGGCGCAATTGATGTCGCCTTTTGCCAACAGACCGAGTACGGTGTTCATCATGCCATTGTGAATCTTGATGTCTTCGTTATTGGAGATAATGGTCTGCGTCACGAATCTCGCAATGCGGATCTTCTCGATATGAGTGTGGTTGGCAAAGGCCTTCTCGATATTGATCAGGTTGGAGCCGCCGCCGGTAAGGATGATACCGCCGAGCAACTTATCGTAATACTCAGATGGGATCTGATACCATACATTCTCGATAATTTCTTCTAAACGGCCCTCTACTATCTCAATGAACTTGCGGCTCTCTACCTGACGTTCCGGGTCAATAGAGTACTTTAGGTCATTATCGATGTCGTTATTATCTGTGAAGGCAGATGCGTACTTAAGTTTCATGTGTTCTGCATCACTCTCCTCCATCTGGAGGGTGGCAATATCTTTGGTGATATTATTGCTGCCTAAGGGGATGACAGCCAGATGGCGAAGGATATTCTTGGAATAGACGGAAACCGTGGTCGTATCTGCTCCTAGGTCAACGAGGGCGCAGCCCGAACGTTTCTCGGCTTCTGTCAATACACTGTCTGCCAGAGCTAACGGGGCAAGGTACATCTCTGCTACGTTGATGCCTGCAGTCTCAAAGCATTTATTAAGGTTCTTATAAAAGGCCTTCCTTTCCAGGATATTGAGGAAGTTTCCTTCCAGATGTGTTGTCTGGATGCCAACAGGGTCGAGTTGTAGCTGGCCACCAACCTTGTATTCTTGAACGGCAGCGTCGAGAATCTCCTGATCCTGATAGGTCATGTTACGGTTGGCATCCATCAGTTCGATAACCATCTCCTGAGTGACGATGGTCTCCACGGGCAGATCTTTGGAGACCACATTTTTTACACCACGGATAGATTGGCCGCCCACGCCGACATATACTTGGGTGATTTCCGTCTTCAGTTGGGTTTCCAACTTCTTGACAATGTTGGAAAGGCATTGAGCGGTCTTGTCGATATTGTAAACCACTCCCTTACGGATGAATGCGGAAGAATCCTCTTTTACTACAGCTAGCACTTGGATGCTGCCGTCGAGATTCTTCTGTCCCGCGATACCGGTCATTTTGGATGAACCGAGTTCAATAGCTACGATAAATTCCTTTGCTGCCATCTCTTCTATGATTATTTTTATCTATTATTTTTCTTGCAGATAATCTGGTTGTCAAATTCCACACTGATATAGTGGTATTTGTTCCATCCAGCCTTATTTAGACCATAAAGATAGAACTTACGCAATCGTTCCAGTTTCTTGTCGATATGGTTGGGGACACCCAAATAGATAATATGATCTCCGATACGCGGAACCATCTCCATCGAGCCGTCCGATAAAATGTTGATTTGTACAATCTGGTTCTTCCAGAATTGATTCTGAAGAATGTGGTTGGCAACCCGAGTCAGTGTGCCTTGCGCGTATTTGTGACTGATTGCTCCTGTGGCGATGACCAGATCCGTGACATAGCGTGTTTCAGGCATCATATTGCCGTAAGTGTCTACGTAATAACTCTCGCCATTGCCAGCCATCACCCGGACGACGGGTATCCGTTGTTTAACGTCTATGCATACATGACCGCTCTGTGTTTTGTAGCACTCGGCCTTCTCAATGAATGGACTTTTTTGCAGAGCCTCTTCTATACGTCGTGGACTGATATTCTCCATAGGTTGCGACAGTGGGTATATATTGTCGTGTGACAGGAGATTCTTGATCTCAGTTGTTGTCAGAAATCCGTTCACGAGGTTTTCTTTGATATCAATCTTCACCTCCGAACACTGCGTGGCCTTCACATCCGGTTTATTAAACGCGGTGACGGCCAGTAGCAGATAGGCGGCAATAGCGATATCGCACACGACGAGAATGGTTTTCTTCCAGTTGATAGACATTAAATATTTGACGTTTATGACAATTTACTTTCTAACATTTTTTTGATTTGGGGCACCTGATTGTCGAGGTCACCGGCGCCAAGAACAATAAGTACTTCGAAGTTGTGGGTTTTCACATAATCGAGCACCTCGTCTTTATTGATAATTTCTTTCTTCACTCCTTTACGGAGGTTGTCGTATATCAGTTTTGACGTGACTCCTTCAATGGGCTGTTCACGCGCTGGGTATATCTCTGTGAGTACAACTTCGTCAAGTAAACTCAGAGCATCGGCAAAATCCTTGTAGAAGTCACGGGTACGTGTGTAGAGGTGTGGTTGAAAGATCGCGGTAATGTGTTTATCGCGGTAGATCTCTCTGATGCTCTTGGCACTCTGATAAATCTCTTTCGGGTGATGAGCATAGTCGCTGAGGAAGACCAGATGGTCGGTTTTGATCTTGAAATCGAAACGTCGGTCCACACCACCGAATGTCTTCATGCCATTTCTCAGCTCCTCGGCCGTACAACCGTTCAATTGTGCCATGGCCATAGCGGCGATGCCGTTTTCGATGTTGATAGGCACGGGTTGGCCCAGTTGTATGTCTGTTACGTTTTCTATAGGTGATATGAAATCAAAAATGATTTCTCCATGGCCAATGCGAATGTTCTCTGCATGGAAATCTCCTTTGTCAAGACTGTAGTCGTAGAGTCTTACACCTTGCTGGATATGCTCCTTCATCTCCAGATTGCGGTGAATGATTAATGCTCCTCCCGGCTGAATCAGTTCTGTGTAGTGGCGGAAACTCTCAAGATAGGCTTCTTTAGTACCGTAGATGTCGAGATGGTCAGGGTCCGTTGAGGTAATGACGCTCATCCAAGGACGTAGCCAGTGGAAGGAGCGGTCAAACTCGTCGGCCTCAATGACCACATAGTCGGAGTCGGAGAGGATATAGTTCGTGCCGTAATTCTTGGATATGCCTCCGAGGAAGGCGTTACAGTCCAGATGACTCTGATGCATGATATGGGCACACATCGTCGAGGTGGTGGTCTTACCATGGGTGCCGGCAACGCAGAGCCCCTTATGAGCCTGTGTCAGAGTCCCGAGTACTTGTGCTCGCTTTTGGATTTCAAAACCATTCTCTTGGAAGTAGCGGAGTTCCAGATGATCAGCTGGGATGGCTGGCGTATAGATAATTAAACAACAATCTTGTCGTTTACAAGGTTGGGGGATTTTCTCAATATCCTCCTCATAATGGATGAGCATACCTTCTTTCTCCAACTGAAGTGTTAAGTCGGAGGGAGTTTTGTCATAGCCAGCTACGACAAGTCCTTTTTTAAGAAAATAGCGAGCGATGGCGCTCATGCCAATACCACCGGCTCCTACGAAATAGACTGCTTTTATCTGATTCAGTTCCATATTGCTAGATAATAGATGTTATAGTGGCATCATGCCTCTGCCAACTTGATGACTTCTTTGGCGATGATTTCGGCAGAGTCGGGTAGCGCAAGTTTCAGTACGTTCTGGCTGAGTGACTTCAACTTGGCTTCGTCATTGACTGTTCTGATGGCCAAATCCAGCAGGCAGCCGGGCGCATCGGCATCTTTGACGTAGATGGCCGCATCGCGGGTAGAGAGCGCTAATGCGTTCTTGGTTTGGTGATCCTCGGCAACATTCGGACTAGGTACAAGAATCACGGGTTTACCAATTAGGCAGAATTCTGAAATGCTACTGGCACCGGCACGACTGATGACAAGGTCTGCAGCTTTGTAGGCTGCTCCCATGTCGGTGATGAAGTCAGTAACCTTCAGGTTTGGGAGATCCTCGCCTTTCAGACGAGTTCCTGAATAGGGCTCACCTGCTTGCAGTCTCTCGGCAATCTCTGCGCTGTAGTACTTTCCTGTCTGCCAGATGAACTGTACATCTGTTGACTTGATGAGATCCAGATGCTGGAGCACGCTCTCGTTGATGGTTCTGGCTCCCAGACTACCGCCTACTAAAAGGATAGTTTTTTTTGTGGGGTCAAGCCCCAGGCTCTTCAGTGCTTCCTCACGGGAGAGGGTGGTGTCAAGCAGGGCTTGTCGTACGGGATTACCGGTCATGATGATCTTTTCCGCAGGGAAAAACCGTTCCATGCCATCATATGCCACGCATATTTTTTCTGCCTTCTTGGAGAGCAGTTTGTTGGTGACCCCTGCATAAGAGTTTTGCTCCTGAATGAGACATGGAATACCCATGGCAGCAGCTTTGTTCAGTGTCGGACCACTGGCATAGCCTCCCACGCCGACAGCTACCTGTGGCTGGAAATCCTTGATGATTTTCTTGGCCATCCGCTGACTCTTCCATATCTTGAACAATACTTTCACATTCTTCAATAGGTTCTTACGATCGAAACCGCAGATTGGCAGTCCTTTGATTTCATAGCCAGCAGCAGGCACACGCTGCATTTCCATTCGCCCAAGGGCACCGACAAAAAGGATGCTGGCATTGGGACGCAGGACTTTAACGGCATTAGCGATGGAAATGGCAGGGAATATATGACCTCCTGTTCCGCCTCCACTGATAATCACTCTTAACTCTTTCTCCATACCTTTATTAATTGTGTGCAAAATTACAAATTATATTTCGTTTATCGCTACTTTTACTGCCCTTTTTTTAGCAGAGCGGCTGACGCTGAGAATAGCACCGATATAGGCACAGTTGATAATGGTCGAGGTTCCACCTTTGCTGATAAGGGGAAGGGGTTGACCCGTGACAGGGGCGATACCTACTGCTACTAGCATGTTAAAGGTTGCTTGTATCACCAGCAGTAGTGCCAGTCCCATGGCCAGGAAAGCTGGGAAATTGTTTTCGCAGCGGCTGGCGATACGTGCCGTTCTGTAAAGAAGGACGATATAGAGGAAAACAACGAATACGGCACCGATGATACCGAGTTCCTCGATGATGATAGCATAGATAAAATCAGAGAAGGCTTGTGAGAGAAAGTCGCGTTCTACAGACTGTCCTGGTCCTTTGCCGATGATATTGCTTGATACGATAGCGATGTTGGCATGGGCTACCTGTGCATCTTTATCGAGATCGTATTCTGATGGTGGCACGTCTTTCTTGTCGAGATGCTTCACAATACGATTACGCCATGTAACGAAACGATGGAACACGCCACCACCCTTAATGACTTTCGTATCTGTGGAATGGGTGGTAACCGTTTCTACTGTCTGGGTGCTGTTTTCCTTCTCTGCACCGATACTCCCCAATGTCAGTACTAGTGTTAGGAACACTGCAACAAGGACGGTGACGACTCCCACCAGTTTTCCCATCTGAACCATCGGAACGCGTCCGATGAACATCATCAGGAAAATGACAACCAATAGCAGAGCAGCTGTAGACAGGTTCTCTATACCTATCAAGGCGGCAGTCGGTACGACAATCCAAAGAATGTACTTAAAAGCTTTCCTATCTGCTCCGTCCTCATGCTGCATGGCACTGAGAATCTGAGCCGTTATCAGAACCATGGTGCCTTTGGCGATCTCTGATGGTTGGAAAGTAACACCGCCTGGCAGTGAAATGACGCGGTTGGCACCATTGATGGATTCTCCTCCAATCAGCACCCATAGTAGGGTGATGCCTGATATAATCAGCAGGAAGGGGGTCATAAGTTTGAAATAGCGGCAAGGAATATTTAATGTAACAACGGCTATGAATACACCGAATAGAATCATCAGTGCGTGGTAGAAAATAGGACCCATATAATTTTGACTCTTGTATGTCAAGTTGCTGGAGGCTGAGAATACCTCAACAATGCTGATCATACAGAGGAAGAAGAATACCATCCAGATGACCTTATCTCCTTTGAAGATGTTTCCTATTTTCTTGTTCATGGGTGTTGTCGTTTTGTTTCGGTCTTTTATAGACTTCTGGCCAATTCCTTGAACTGCTCACCACGATCTTCCATGTTCTTAAAGAGATCAAATGAGGCGCAGCAGGGACTGAGTAGAACGGTCTCACCGGGCTTGGCCATCTCATAGCAAGCCTCCACGCATTCTTTCATGGAGTGGGTGTCACGTATGGGTATGCCCAAACTATCAAAGTTGTCGTGTAACTTCTGATTGTCGGCACCGAGATAAACGATGCCAGAGCATTTCTTCTTGATCAGCGGTTTTATAGGGTCATAATCATTTCCTTTGTCTTTTCCGCCGATGATGAGGATGACCTTGGTCTTCATAGCTTCTAGGGCATACCAACAAGCGTCAACGTTCGTGGCCTTAGAGTCGTTTACATACTGTACGCCCCGCACGGTACATACTTTCTCAAGACGGTGCTCCACGCCAGGGAAGTCGCTGAGACTCTTGCGGATTTCTTCTTTCTTGATTCCGGCGATGTCGGCAGCTATACCAGCAGCCAGAGAGTTGTAAAGATTATGTTTGCCTGTTAGACTGAGGCTTTCCTGTTCCATGTTGAATGGTTCTGGCTCCTCGATTTTGTACTGTCCCTCCTCGATATAGCCGATCACGCCCTTTTCTTTGATTTCAGAGAAGGGATACTGAATGGCCTTAATGTCATATTTTTCCAACTCGCGTTTGATGATGGGATCATCTGCCCAATAGATGAAGGCATCCTGTGGAGTCTGATTCTGGATGATACGCATTTTGGCATTGACGTAGTTCTGCATCTCAAAGCCGTAGCGATCGAGATGGTCGGGTGTGATATTCAATAATATGGCGATATTAGCGCGGAAATCATACATGTTGTCAAGTTGGAATGAGCTCAGCTCGATGATGTAATACTCGTGCGGCTGTTCTGCCACCTGTAGCGCTAGCGAATTTCCTATGTTTCCTGCCAATCCGGCATCATAGCCAGCCTCCTTGAAGATGTGGTAGATGAGTGAGGTGGTCGTTGTCTTTCCGTTTGACCCAGTAATGCAGATCATCTTCGAATTGGTGTATCGACTGGCAAACTCAATCTCACTGATAATATGGATTCCTTTCTCAAGTGCTTTTTTCACCATTGGTGCCGTATCGGGTATGCCAGGACTCTTGATGATCTCGTCGGCATTCAAAATTTTCTCTTCTGTATGCTGTCCCTCTTCCCATTCGATATGTCGGTCGTTAAGCATCTGTTTATATTTGTCGGCAATTTTCGACATGTCAGATACAAACACGTCGAAACCTTCTTTCTTGGCAAGGACTGCGGCGCCGGCACCACTCTCTCCTGCTCCTAATATGACTATTCTTTTATTCATGGTTTTATCTGTATAATCTGTGTGATATGTGGTTTATCTCATCTTAAGTGTGATGATGGTTAGTGCTGCTAGGATGATGCTAGTTATCCAGAAGCGGATGGTAATCTTTGACTCATGGAACGGACGGTGTGGCCAGCCCTTTAGAAGGTAGGTGCTGGTCGCATCGAGCTGTGAGTCTAGTTTACGGAAAGTATCGTGGATAGGTGCCGCACGGAACACGCGGACACGTTTCCCCTTGTGTTTCTGAATTCTGAACCACTGGGTTTGGATGATAACGCTCAAACTCTCAACAAAGAAGATGCCGCAGAGAATAGGTAGTAGAAGTTCCTTATGGATGATGACGGCACATACGCCGATGATGCCACCGATAGTCAATGAACCTGTGTCACCCATGAAGATTTGCGCTGGGAAGGCGTTATACCAGAGGAAACCAATCATGGCACCAATAAATGCGCAGAGGAATACCACCAATTCTTCAGAATGGGGGATGTACATGATATTGAAATATGATGCGTAGCCAATATGTGATGATACATAGGCGAGGATGCCCAATGCTACACCCACAATAGCGGAGTTGCCAGCGCACATGCCATCCATACCGTCGTTGAGATTGGCACCGTTGGAGACGGCAGTTACTGCGAAAATGGTGATAAATACGAAGATTACCCATCCGGCTGCCACCTTGTACTTTCCGCAGAACGCCATGATGCTCGAGTAGTTCAGGTTGTGGTTTTTGATGAATGGGATTGTAGTCTGCAGTGATTTTACAGCCTCTTTCTTGTGCTTGACCACGATCTCTTGGTTCTGTTGCTCAATGTTGACGTTCTCACGAACCACCACGTCAGGACTTAGCCAGAGTGTCAAACCAACTATAAAACCGATACTCACTTGCCCGATGATCTTATACATTCCTTTCAGTCCATCCTTGTTGCGTCGGAAGATCTTGATATAGTCATCCATAAATCCTAGGAATCCTAGCCAGATGGTGGTTGCTATCATCAAGATCAAATAGATGTTCCGGATGCGCCCCAATAAGAGTACTGGCACGAGAATACTCACAATGATGATGATGCCGCCCATGGTGGGAACACCTTTCTTTTCAACACCGAACGGGTCGATGCTCGGGTCGCGCTCGGTCTCAAAGATTTTCCTGCGTTTCATCCATTTGATAAACCGTTCGCCGAACCAGGCGGAGATGACCAGTGAGAAAATTAGCGTCAGTATGGCACGGAACGAGATATAGGACCACATATGTGACCCGGGGATATCATACTGGTCGAGGAATCGGAAAAGATAGTATAGCATATCAACTCAAATTTTTAATTCCAAACTCATAAAACAATCAGCTATAAACTAAAGATATCGCGGACCACCTCTTTGTCGTCAAAGTGGTGTTTTACGCCTTGAATCTCCTGATAATCTTCATGCCCCTTGCCGGCAATGAGGATAACATCGCCTTTCTGAGCGAGCATGCAGGCCGTACGAATGGCTTCACGGCGGTCGACAATACTGATCACTTTCTTCATTTGCCGATTGTCCAGGCCGGCGAGCATATCATTGATGATAGCCTGTGGTTCCTCGTAACGAGGGTTGTCGCTAGTGATAATGACCTTATCGCTTTGCTTCACGGCCTCTTGTGCCATCAGCGGACGTTTGCCTTTATCGCGGTTACCACCTGCACCGCAGACTGTGATGACTTTCCCCTTACCATCAAGCACCTCGTGGATGGCGTTGAGTACGTTTTCCAGGGCGTCGGGAGTGTGAGCATAGTCCACAATGGCAGTGTAGCCTTCTGGTGAACGGATGGGCTCCAGACGACCATTGACGCTCTTTAGTGTACTGAGAATCACTAGAATTTCCTCAGGTTTCTTTCCAAGCATAACGGCTGCACCATAGACGGCGAGCAGGTTGCTAACATTGAATTTACCGATAAACTGCACACCTACCTCTTTTCCGTTGATATCGAGGTACATACCCTCAAAATGGCACTCGATAATCTTTGCCTTGAAATCGGCAATGCGTCGGGTCGAGTAGGTCTTAATCTGCGCTTGACAGTTCTGTACCATGACCATACCGTTTTTGTCGTCGGCATTGGTAATGGCGAACGCATCTTTACCGAGTCCATCGAAGAATGCCTTCTTCGCATCGCGGTAGTTCTCGAAGGTTTTATGGTAGTCGAGATGGTCGCGGGTCAGATTGGTGAAGAGTCCGCCAGCAAACTTAAGTCCACCGATACGCTTCTGGGCGATGGCATGGCTAGAACATTCCATGAAAGCATATTCGCACCCGGCTTCCACCATCTGAGCCAGTAGTTTATTTAACTCGATAGGGTCGGGTGTGGTATGATCGGCTGGGATGGGTTCTCCCTCTATATAGTTACAGACAGTCGAGAGCAGTCCGCACTTATGTCCGAACGCACGAAACATGTTGTATAATAAGGTCGCGATTGTCGTCTTTCCATTGGTTCCTGTTACGCCTACGAGTTTCAGTTTAGTAGACGGATCACCGTAGAAAAGGGTGGCGACCTGTCCAACAACAGCCTCGGTAGATGTCACGACAACATAGGTCACCTCTGCTTTTTGTTCTTCGGGAAGTTGTTCGCAGAGGATAGCGGTAGCTCCTAGTTCGATAGCCTTCGGGATGAATCGGTGCCCGTCGGTTTGTGTGCCTGGAATGGCGATGAAGAGATGACCTGCCTCTATGCGACGGGAGTCGATATTTACACCGCAGATATCCTTCTCCGGATCGCCAAGGATGGTCAGCACATTCACGTGATTGAGCAGTTCATTCAGTTTCATATCTTTTCTTATTTTATTATTCCAATATCAGTTCGCAAGTCATGCCCTGACGGATAATGGTACCTGCGTAGATACTCTGAGACTTGACCTTGCCTCTGCCCCTAAGACGGACCTTCACACCACGGTTCTCAAGTAGGAACACAGCATCACGGGCACCCATACCGATGACATCGGGGATGATGTTCCTATGGGTTCTTACCTGCGAAAGAACGACATCTTTGTTTCCTTTGTGTGCCCTTCCCCAGACGGGGTTCCCGTTGGCATATGAGCCGCCCCAATTGGTACTGGTTCTGATGCCGAGGTGACTCAGAACATAGTTAGCGGCAACCATGTCTCCACTCTTGACATCAGGCATCATCACCGACAAGGAGTCGCGGGCATCATCGACATTACGCTTGAGGCTCTGTGCCATGACTCCTTCTGCGATATTGTGGAACACAACACCACTCATGCCACCGCCAGAAGCCGGAAGACCGGATTTCTTTAGACAGACGATGCAGGAATAGCGTGGGTCGTCGGCTGGGAAGAATCCTGCAAAACTGAGCCAGTAACGTGTTGTACCGGAGTGATAGCTTCCGTATTGATCAGCTACCTGTGCCGTACCAGTTTTACCAGCAACCTTGAAGGATCGTGAGCCGGCCTTACGGCCGAGTCCTTGACTGACGACGTGTTCTAGAATGGTTTGCATCATCTTGATGGTTTGGGGCTTTGCGATGCGTTCCTTTAGTACGATGGGTTCAAATTCCTTGACCACCTCACCGTTCTTCATGAGCTGTTTCACGAATCGAGGCTGCATCATCTTTCCATCGTTGGCTATGGCATTATAGAAGGCCACCGTGTTGATAGGGGCAATCTGTGTCTCATATCCAATGCTCATCCAGGGCAAAGTGGTTTTGCTCCAATATTTGGCACGGTCGGTGGTCTTCGTGTCGGGCATGCGGATATATGGCGGTTGGTAGCCCACTAGTGGGAGTCTTAGGTCCTCATGGATACCTACACGGTAGAGTCCTTGTACGTATCTTTTGGGGTTGTTGCCATAAAATTTGTCAATGACATAACTTACGCCTATGTTCGAACTAACTTCCAGTGCACGGGCCACGTTGATATCCTGATAGCCTCCGCGACGCCAGTTGTGGTCTTTCATCGGACGACCGTGCATCTCCATTACTCCACTGCCTGTATGGATTACAAAACTGGTATCATTGGGAATGACCCCGTCGTCAAGAGCCACGAGGAAAGAGGCGACCTTGAACACGGAACCAGGCTCACAGCGGTAGCTGATAGCGTTATTTACCATTTCATGGTATTCTCCATCGGCACCGCGTGTCATATTCACAATAGCCTTTACGTCACCGGTCTTTACTTCCATTAGAATGGCTACACCCATTTCTCCGCCGATTTCTTTCAGCTCCTCGATGACGGCACGCTCTGCCAGATCCTGCATGCCTACATCGATGGTTGTCACGATATCATAGCCGTCGATGGGACTTTGTACAGGGATGTCCATGTACTTGTTCAGTACTTTCCGTCGATGCATCAATCCATTGGTGCCACGTAACAGAGAATCGTACGACAGTTCTAAACCGTTCTTGGCGCTGTCCTTGGCACCGTACATGTCACCGACAGTACGTACAGCAAGAGTGCTGAACGGATGGTTTCGTGAGTTGAACTCTTCCCAGTGGAAACCGCCTCTGTAGACGGGCTCTTTGAAGATGGGAAGTTGTCGCACTTCACAGAACGTGTTATAGTTGATGCGCCGTGGCCATATGGCCCAGTGTCTGGCTCCCATCTTACCATTCTTCTGGATTTTTCTTTTACCTTCCAGCAGGTTTGCCTTGAAATCGGCAGCCGACTTCATGGGGAATATCTGGTGAAGGCCATCACAGATACTGTCGATTTTCTCTGCCCAGATGGAGTCACGTTTATGGATACCGATGGAGTCATCGGTTCCGGCTTGGAAGTCCATATATACCCGATATTCTGGAATGCTGGTGGCCATCAGTTGACCATCGCAACTCAGGATATTGCCACGACTGGGTTTTACGCTGACACTGTCGCGCTTTAGTCGTGAGGCTACCTGAGTCCAGTAGGTCTTCTTTGCTGTCATGATGTATAGGGCCTTGCCGACGATGGCAAACCCTATCAGCGTCAGAACTACTGCGATGGCGAAGTAGCGAGGCATCACTTTGTCACTCTTAAACTTGCTCATTCTGTTCCTTATTCGGGTACATTTATAATATAGGGCGGCTGGTCTGCGATATGCAGTAGACTGTCCTTGTTTTGTTTGAGGGCGTGGAGTACGTGACTCTCACGGCATTTCTCTGTAAGAGTGCTGGAACTTGACAGTGCCTTGTATTTGGCGTCGAGTAACTCTTTCTCTAGCTTGTCAATAGCTATCATGTCTTGTTGACACTGGTATCTGACCGCGACATAAACAATGGTAAAGATCACCATCAACACAAAGAGCCAAATGTTACGGCGCACCATGTCAGCTGTCAGGAAATCACCACCAAGAATAGTTCTCAGTGTCAGGGTCGGCGTCAGCTTCGGATCCTCCTCTCTGACCGTCTCCTTAATCATCTGGATGGCCTTCCTCGCCTGCTCCCTCATCTCAGCAGCCTCATCCCTCGACCTTTCCTCTTCTTGGATGGCTTCGGATGTGGTGTCTTCTATCTTCAGTTCTATATCATCATTCTTTCTCATCTCTCTCTCATTCTGATACTATAAGGGGGGGGGGTAGGCTATATCATATACGCTCTGCTACTCTCAGTTTGGCGCTCCGGCTGCGCGGGTTTCGTTCTTGCTCCTCGCTGCCGGGCACGATGACCTTATTACTGAGTTGTCTGAAGGGAGCTTCCGTCCGCCCAAAGAAATCTTGTTTCATCTTCCCTTCGGCATTGCCGGTCTTCATGACGTTCTTTACTATACGGTCTTCTAGAGAGTGATAGGTGATAACCGAGAGGCGCCCACCTTTTCCAAGCATTTCCCGAGCACCGTCCAACATCTCTTTGAGTGCGTCCATTTCGTGGTTCACCTCTATGCGCAATGCCTGGAATAGTTTGGCAATCTCTTTTTTCTCGGGCATAGTAGCACTACGTTCGCCTGGACGTGGCCTCTCACGTTGAAGTAACTTACCCGTGATCTGTATCAGGTCGTCGGTGGTCTTGATGGACTTTACATCTCGTGCCTTAACAATAGCGGCAGCGATCTTGCGTGCGCCTTTCAGTTCTCCATAAAGGAAAAGAATGTCAGCCAACATCTCTTCGCTGTAGCTGTTAAGGATCTCTGCAGCCGTCATGCCTGCCCGTTTGTTCATTCGCATATCAAGGGGTGCATCGAAGCGGAAGGAGAAACCACGTGACTCGTCATCGAAGTGATGACTCGACACGCCGAGGTCAGCCAATAGGCCGTCAATATGATCCACGTCGTAGTAACGCATCCAATTCTTGAGATATCGGAAATTGCTTCTGACAAACGTAAATCGGTCATCGTGGAGGATATTTCTCTCGGCATCCTCGTCTTGGTCGAAACTAAACAGGTGGCCGTTTTTCCCTAGTCGTCGAAGGATTTCCCGACTGTGTCCGCCGCCACCGAAGGTTACATCTACATAAACACCGTCGGGCTTGATATCAAGCCCGTCGATGCTCTCCCGAAGGAGTACTGGTACGTGATATGTCTCGGCAGTTGTCATCATATAGCATCGTTGGCATTCATTATCTGCTCGAATTCCTTCCCAAAATCCTCGTCAGTCTTAAGTGTGTGCTCCAGATTCCTAGGTGACCAGATCTCGATGGTATCATCCATGCCGATAAACTGAATATCCTGATCGATCTCCGCAATCTTTTGTAAACGTTTGGATATCAGAAATCGGCCGTTGCCGTCAAGCGTCACGACTTCTGCCGCTGACACAAACTGACGAAAAACCTGCTGGTGGACGGATTCCCACGGGCGAAGCTGTGCTTTGAGCATATCTAGTCGAGCGTTCCACACGCTTTCGGGATAGAGTACAAGACAACTTTGGAAGACGTCTTTCCTCAATACCAGATTTTCTTCGCCAGATGCCTGAAGCACCTTGCGGAAGACTGCTGGCAGGAAGGCTCTTCCCTTCGAGTCGGTCTTAGCTTCTATATTCCCTAGAAATCTCATACGTACATATTTATATGAATTCGGTTACAAAGTTATATAAATTTCCCCACTCTGCGCCACTTTTCCCCACTTTTTTTGATTTTTAACTTTCTTTTATAGACGTTTCTCATGGAATGTTTCCGGCAATCTGTTCGCTTATGAATATTGATTAATAGCATAACGGTATAAGAAAAGCATCAATGGTGAGCAAAATACCTTTAAATTAAAAGATTTTTTTGCTTTTCTTGCTCAGAATTGAAAGAAATGTGCTATTTTTGCAAATTGTTAGTATGAATGAGAGAAATGGCAACTATCACAGAGAAGACGATAGACATTGATAATATCCTGAAAGAGAAGATGGGGACAAAGGCGAAGTTCGTTCCCCGTCCTTTGGTCGCATGGCTGAAACGAATCGCACATCAGGATGAGGTTAATGCTTTTCTGTGGGAAAGCCGTGATAAGTCAGGGGTAGATTGGCTGGAAGCCTGTGTGGAGTATCTGGATATGACGCTTGAGGTTGAAGGAAAAGAAAACCTACCTGCCCCGGATGACGGCCGCCTATACACGTTTGTTAGCAACCATCCATTGGGTGGTGTGGATGGTGTGGCACTTGGTGCGATTATCGGGCGTCATTATGACGGGAGATTTCGTTATCTGGTTAACGACTTGCTGATGAATCTGCCAGGATTGGCTCCTGTATGTATTCCTATTAACAAGACTGGACATCAGAGTCGTAATTTCCCTGCGATGGTGAAGGCCGGCTTTGAGAGTGATAACCATATGCTGATGTTCCCTGCCGGTCTCTGTTCTCGTCGCCATCATGGTATTGTTAGCGACGTCCCTTGGACGAAGACCTTTGTTTCAAAGAGTGTGGAATATCAGCGAGATGTTGTGCCTATCCGCTTCAGCGGGCAAAATAGTAATTTCTTTTATCGTCTGGCAAACTTCAGCGACAAGTGCCTACCATTTAATCTGGCGATGCTCTTTCTTGTCGATGAAATGTACAAAAACGTACATAAAACCTTCCATGTGCAGGTTGGAGAACCTATTCCATGGCAGACTTTCGATAAGAGTAGAAACCCGATGGAATGGGCGCAATTTGTCCGGAAACGAGTATATGACCTATAACACCAAGCCAATAACCCATTAACCAAACAAAGAGATGGAACAAGAGATTATCCAGCCAATCGACAAAGCGCTTCTGAAAAGTGAATTGACCAAAGAGCGCCAGTTGCGGATGACCAACAAGAGTCACAACGAAATCTATGTAGTCACGGCTCATAACGCTCCAAACGTGATGAAAGAGATTGGACGATTGCGCGAGATTGCTTTCCGAGAAGCGGGAGGCGGTACTGGCAAGGAGATGGATATCGATGAATTCGATATTTGTGACAATTGTTATAAGCAGTTGATTGTGTGGAATCCGGAGGCCGAAGAGATTATCGGCGGCTATCGTTATCTGGAAGGCTCTTGCTGGGAGATGGATGACAATGGACAACCCAAGCTGGCTACTAGTCATATGTTCCATTTTTCCGATAAGTTCTTGAACGACTATATGCCTTATACGATAGAATTGGGTCGTTCGTTCGTGGCGTTGCCTTATCAGAGTTCGCGAATGGGTGCGAAGAGTCTTTTCGCTTTGGATAATCTATGGGATGGTTTAGGTGCGCTGACGGTTATCAAGCCCAACGTGAAATATTTCTTTGGAAAGATGACAATGTATCCGTCATATATCCGAAAAGGGCGTGATATGATTCTTTATTTCTTAAAGAAACATTTCGATGATAAAGAACATCTGATTATACCGATGAAACCGCTGAAAATTGAGGCTGACCCATTGGAATTAGAACGATTGTTCTCGGAAGAGGATTTCAAGAAAGATTATAAGATTTTGAATACAGAGGTTCGTAAGCTCGGTTATAATATTCCTCCCTTGGTGAATGCCTATATGAGTCTTTCGCCAACCATGAAACTTTTTGGTACTGCCATCAACTATGGATTTGGCGATGTGGAGGAGACGGGCATCTTGATAGCCGTCGATGAGATTCTTGAGGAGAAACGTGTGCGTCATATTGATTCTTATATCAAAGAACATCCTGAGGCACTTCAGATTACCAGTGGTGCCAACAAGGTCATCTACAAAGAACGCAAAGACTTTTAATATTCCCTTTTGGGGCATGTGTGTTGTTGAAACACGGAATAACGCGCCATGTCCCTTCTGCTGCGGCTTATGGATGAAAAGTGCCTTTCCTCAAATATGATTAGGAATTAAGCGTGAGGAAAAAAGGTGACGCAAAAACTTAAAGAATCTTAAATTGTGAGGATTCGCTGCAAGGTTTTGTATTTTTGCAGTTATATGGATAAATCAAAGCACATCATGGAGTGTATGAAGAAGATAGTGAATAAGAAGGTTTGGGTATTATTGATAGGATCTGTGTTTTATGTTTCCTGTTCGGTGGGGGATGATAAGATTCAGGATTCCTTCATTGATCTTTATCCCTCAAATATGGATTATTTGAATAGTGGGCAGAAACCGTCAAACAATCAGACTGTTTCGCAGGGAGTCTTCGATGGCGAGTGGGTTATCGATGGGATGGTCGTGGCTACCGCCCGGTTGGAAGTTACCAACGACTCCATGAAGATTATCTTACCAGAACAGGCTATATTACAGTCTTCCGGGGTGGAGGCCTTGTTTCCGTTTGGTGAGTCTGATACCACCACAACTCCTGTCTTCAATTTCCCGGAAACAACTCAAATCATAAAGTATAAGGTGGTTGGTCTCTCCAGAGAGGCGGGTTATGCCACCTTGTATAGCGGAAGATCCTTTTGTGTTACAATTAATGATGTGGGTTATCGGGTTGATTTGATTAGTGAGGAGAATGGAACGGCTATGTATAGTATCACAACACACTTATGGTCGTTGGGTATTCCGGTAGATAAGATTGCTGTAACAAATTTGCAGACAAGAGAACAACAGACGAAAGTATTGTCATCACCCATGATGCTGATATATAATACGAAAAAGAAAGTAGGGTAGGTGTGATAGAGACTGAACGACAACTACTCGACGCGATACACTGCGGTGACCGACAGGCGTTACGCCGTCTTTATGACCGCTATTCAGGATATGCCATGGCCATCGGTCTAAGGTATGTTCCGGAGCGAGATGACGTGCGAGACATTCTTCAGGATAGCTTCATCAGTATTCTGACTTCTATCAATGAATTTGATTATCGGGGAGAAGGCTCACTGAAGGCATGGATATCACGGATCGTCGCTAATCGAGCAATCGACTGGCTGAAGGAACATGAGCGACTGCACTTTACCGATGAGATTCCTGATGCTGCAGAAGAGGGGGTCCCGGAGGTAGAAAATGTACCACCTGATATTCTAAACAGGATGATTGGACAACTGCCAGAAGGCTGCAGGATGGTGTTGAACCTCTTTGTCTTCGAACAGCTCTCCCATAAGGAGATTGCCCAAAGGCTTGGTATCCGGGAAAATTCGTCCGCCTCACAGCTATCCCGAGCAAAAAAGATTTTGGCGGAAATGGTAAAAGAGTACTTATATTCACAAAGCGATGAAAGAGAAAGATTGGAAAAAACAGCTATTCGAGCGGTTGTCACACTATGAGGAGACAGCCCCGGAAGGGCTGTGGGCTGATATAGAGGCTCGGCTTGGTGCCCAGATGCCCCAGAAGCACCAGTCTGCACGTACCATCCCCTTGTGGGTAAAGTTGGCTGCTGCGGCGGCTTTTGCTGGTGTGCTGACCGGTAATGGTTATTTGATGTGGATGATTGGTTGTGAGGGATCTGTTGATGGTGAAGGCTCTCGCGAGATAGCTGAGTCGGTCATGATAACTTCGAAACAGGATCCGGCCAAGGTTCAAGAATCAACCGCCGAATTAGCGAAGAAATCGGATCCTATGGATGTTCTCCTAGCTCAGTCGGCTGGGGTACCTCAGAGAATTCTGCAGGTATCAGACAGGCAGATAAAGCTAGAAAGTCAGGAAGACTTGAACGTTTCGGCTGATCCATTAAGACCTGTATATGTTGTCCAGGATAATCCGGTCATTCCAGAGAAACTGGAAGGACAGACTCTTCCAGAGGATCGATTTACTGCACAAACTTCTACGCAGCCTTTGGAGGAGACGATTAAAACAGATGAAAGTGTAAGTAAGATCAAGGAAAATGCTAGAGAATCCGAGGAGGTCATGCGCGAACTCGATCGTCAGATTGCTCAATCGGTAAATCTTCAACATGGGTATGCAGAGTTTTGCCTCTATACCTCAAACGGCTTTGGCGATCAGTCGAATTCGAACGGTGTACTGATGAATCCGATGTTAATGGACAGTTATAACTGTGGCAAATATATGTCGCGTCCCAATTCTGTCTATGATGATCCTGTATTCCTTGTTAACTATGAGGAACGGCAGAAACACCACCAGCCGATATCGTTTGGATTGACGGTTAATTTCCCCATTTCATCGAGGATTTATATGGTGACAGGTTTGGTGTACACGCGTCTGCGATCCGATTTCTCCAATATGGCAGACCATGTTTTGTATAAGAAGGAACAGACATTGTATGATATTGGTATTCCTGTCATGGGACAGTTTTATGCCAAGAACAGAGGACGTCTGAGAGCCTATGTTGCAATTGGCGGACAAGCTGACTTCAACGTGAAGACTCGTCTGATAGCTGATGGAGTGGAGCAGGAATTGAGAAAAGATCGCGTACAATGGTCGGCCAATACGGCTTTGGGTCTACAGTATCATATTCTTCCGCAGTTTGCAGTCTATGCTGAGCCGGGCTTGAAATACTATTTCGACAATGGGAGTGGCATAAGCACTTTCTTCAAGGATAGGCCCATGAATTTCAATCTGCAGGTGGGCTTGCGCTTGGCACTCGAAGGAGACCGATTAACGAATTAACCTAAAGATAACATAGTTTTTAGGATTAGTTCCGGAAAATCATCGTATCTTTGCACTTGGAATGTGTGAGATATGAACAAGGCAATTATGTATCTTTTGTTGGCTGTCGGCATCATGCTCGGTATGGTGTTTGTTGGCGGAGCCCTATTGGGTTTCGTATCGGGCTTTGTGGACGGTTTCTCCAGTATGCCAGAAGGGTCTACCAATACGAAAAGCCTGATGGCATACGGGACGATGATTCTGATACTGATGGTATGCCTTGTGCTCCACTGGGTGTTTCTTCGTTCCGGTTTTGCCTGCTATACGATGGGAAGAATTCCGGATGGGACATGGTGGAAGATAGTTCTTCCGTTGGTGCTGGTAGAAGTAGGCTTAGCTCTGATCTGTATGAGAGTTGAACAGGAAAGTGGCGGGGAGCGTCTTATGTCGAGCATAACTGAATTTATAAAAGATAGTCCGCTTCAGGTGTTTGTCTGTTTCATCGCTCAGGAGGCCATAAGTGCTATGGTTATCTATGGTGCGGTGCTTCGTGAACTGTTGGAGTGGAAGCATCGTCCGCAGATTATTATTCCTGTGGCCTTGGTGGTTGTTGCCCTGATCAATTGGCTGAATGTCCCCACTCCGTGGCTAATCATCCCCATTGTCTTGGCTGCTTTGATAGAGATGTGGACTTTTGAATGTACACGCAGTTTTATCCCTATCTTGGTAAGTGGTGTTGTTTTTTGGCTGGTGTATATATTTGTACCAGAGTCGTCTTTTTCCTGGTGGGGGATGCCCCTTGCTGTCGTGCTGATTGTTCCTTCTACCTTGTATCTTATCAGGGTGATGGATCGTTTCAGGCCGATAGACTAGTCTTCTACAAGAAGTTGCAGACCGACACCTCGAATAGTCTTGAGATTGATTTTCGACTCGTCGGACAACAGTTTCCTAAGTTTATTCACAAAGACGTCAAGCGAACGTGAAGCGAAATAGTCGTCTTCCGTATTCCAGAAGCGGCTGAGAATAGCCTCGCGGCGCACCACATTGTTCTTATTCTCGGCCAGCAGTCGCAGAATCTGTGCTTCGCGTTGGGTGACGGTCTGCAGCGCGTTGGTGTCGTCGTTGCGTAGGGTGGCATGGTCGGCATCAAGGGTATATCGACCGAGTTTGTAGTGACTGGTCTCCTTCTGTGTCTTGGCACCACCACGCATCTTCATCAGTGCTTGGATATGGGCATCGAGCTCTTCGGGTACAAAGGGCTTCTTCACGTAGTTGTTGATGCCTAGACGGTAACCGGCCTTCACATCATTTGGTGAGGTGAGGGCTGAGGTGAAGATGATGATTACGCTACCGTCAGTCTCGCGGATACGCTCCACCATCTCGAAACCATTCATCACGGGCATGTCGATATCTGAGATGATCACGTCGGGATGCGTCTCCTCCCAGGCTTTCACACCTTCCTTGCCATTACAGGCGGTGGTCACTTCATAGCCACCGATGATATCTTCGAGGCCTGTCTTCTCGATATAGGCGAGCGACTCGTCATCTTCTACTAAGAGTAATTTGATCATATCCTTATACTTTGTTTCTCTCAATTTTGGGAATGTAGAGCGTGAACTCCGAATAGTGGTCTTTCTCACTTGATACTGTGACCTTACCTCCATGGGCCTGCATGACCTGATCGACATAGTTTAGACCGAGTCCGAAACCACTGACACCACCCTTACGATTCTTCTCGTGGATGGCTGCCCGTCCGAACTTGTCGAAGATGACCTGCTGCTCTTCGCGGGTTATACCGATACCATTGTCGCGTACTTTTAACAAGACATATTTGTCGGTATCGATGGTTTTGATCTCTATGCTGATATTGTCCTTCGAATATTTGATGGCGTTGTCAATGAGATTGGCGATAGCCTCGGTGATATACTGTTCATCGGCTAGCACGTTCTTAACCTCCAGACTGGTGGTAATCTCTATGGGTTTGGTCGCTTTTGCCTTGGCTTTTTCTATGAGGTCGAGGATGATCGGCTCTATGTTGATGTCCCATTTGTTCAGAATCAATTTCTTATTCTCCAGTTTCGAAATGGTCAGTAGTTTATTGACCAGTGCCAGTAGATGCTCAGACTCTTCCTCGATAATGGAGAAATATTTATCCTTAATCTGCGGCTTGTCGTCAACCTTTCCCGAGTGTAGGAAATGGGCCCCCATAATGATACTGGATAGAGGTGATTTCATGTCGTGAACCATCGCATACGAGAAGTCGTTACGCAGTTCGGCAACCTGCTCCTGCTCATTGATAAAACGTAACAGTTGGATGATAATCACGGCAAAGAAACCGAGGATGATGGCACTGATGAGAAACAACGGACTGAGCCGGCGTGCCAGTTCGGGATAAGGGTTGTTGAGCGATAGACGGATGCCCTTAGACTGGTCGTGCCTGATGCTCAAGGGTTTTGTGATCAGAGAGAAAGCCGAGTTCCTGTCGTTGTTCTGCCGGAGCACTCGTCCTTCGGCATCTACCTCTTGTATGGTTACGTCACGGTTCAGGTTGACAACGCTGAACAGACTGTCGACAAAAAAGGCCAATGTGTCGAGCGAAATCTCAGAATGGTATCTGCGACTCAGCACGTCGTTCATACCTTCTACCGAGGATACCAGCGACAGGTCGTTGCGTAACTGCGACAGACTGAGTGTGTCGTCGCTGGACAGGCATCTCGAACGCTCATAGCTTTCGCAGAAAAGAGCCCACGGTAGTTGGTTGGTCGCTCTCTCTGAGATATCCCTTGTCACCGAACAGTAGGTCATCCACATATAGAGTCCCAGCAGCAGTAAGACTGCCGCAGCACTTACAATCGACACATATTTATACCTGTTCCTATGCATAACTGCCCACAAAGGTAGTGTAAATCAAGAGAAGTACAAAATAAAAACGCATTTATTTTGTACTTCCTTCTGCTTGCCATCAGAGGCACGACCTTTAAGTTCGTTCTTTTACTGGCGGATGTTGAATCTGCCGTTCAGCCCTATCGAATAGTTGATGGTGAAGCGTGCAATTTCACCGTATTCGAAAGAGCCTCTGCAAAGGATGAGTGTATACTTACCAAAGCTGAGGGGGCCGACCTCACAATAGAGATCGTATGGACAGACACAGTTGGCTAATGACAATTCCTCATTCTCTAAGATCCTGATCTCGTTGCCATCGATGGAGGCTTGAATCTCCAGTTTGCCGGGTTCGCAGTTGAATAAGGCATTTACATGTTTGAGCGCCAGATAACCGTTAGTCAGACCTTTGTATTCGACGTACTCATGATCATAAGCCGAGGATTCTCCTCTTGTGCCAGCAGCATGTTTACAGCCAGAATTAGCATTATTTATCATCTGAAAGAAAGCGTTGTTGCCTCCTTCACTGCTACAACCCTCTATGCCGACAGACAGCATCAACAGGGCGATGATCTTAAATAGAAGATTCCTTTTCATTCTTGTCTGTTTTATAGTTATTCTATGATTACAACTGCCAATCTCTGAAAATCTTGTAGGAAGTAACGGGATTTTAACAAATTTTACCAATGGACACGGATGCCGAGAGGTAGGGTAATTTGAAGCGGATGCTCCGTGCGATACGATTGGATGTCACTACCGTCGTTGAAGAAGTATTGCAGACTGGGCTCCAGATATAGGCCGAGATGTGGCGTAAGATTGTATTGCAGACCAAGGCCGAATGTGGTAGACCATTGGTAGGGCACGTCAAGGTCGGTTTTCTTTTGGAATGTCTTGCTGCCGTTGGCCTCATGACGGATGAGGACTTTACCCTGAACGGGCAACTCCAGTGTAGCACCTACGGAAGAGTAGAGACTGAAGTGGGCCTTGCTATACCACTGCCATCCTAATCGGAGTGGGATGCCCAGATAACGAAGTTGTTGCTTCTCTTGGATAAAGGCCTGTGTACTACCAGTGGTAATGGTGGAGTTGAGCTGGGTATAGCTGAGTCCTGTCTCCACGGAGAGACGCTTGGTGAGCTGACGATTCAGCAGAATCTGGAACGTGACAGGCAACTGGTGCTTGTGGTGAGCCTCCATCATACCTCCGTTGAGGGTTGAGTTCAGGGTTGCAATATAATTTATCGAACGTGTCTCTGCATCGCGTACGACCATTGGGTCATAATTCAGATAGAGGGCGTAGTCTATCCAGTTGTTGAACTGTGTGGGGATAGAGGTGTTGCTTATGGCATTGAAACTGGTCTTGCCAACGCTGGCCTGTGCCATGTAGTCTTCGTTGTTGCCAGCAATACCACTGTAAGTCATACTGATATGCCAAGGACGACTGACTTCCGCCTGTGCTACGAGTAGGTGTTCTGATTCGAAGGCGGGAATCGTGAAAATATCGTGATGAGATTCTACCTTGGTTGTATCGATAGGAGTCTGGTGAGTCGTCTCTTGGATGCTCTCATGAGGAGCCTCTGCGATCTGGTAGGTGGTCGTGTCAGAAACCTCGACAGACGGTTTATGTTGGGCGGACAGCTTAGGATAGGTGGTCTGATAAGATGGCACCAGAATAGGACTCTGAGAAATGTCTGAATCCAGAGATCTTTCAGGTTCTTGTGTCATCTCGGTCTTCTTTTGTGCTATC
The DNA here is from genome assembly GCF_900107065.1 of Prevotella sp. lc2012. Lineage (NCBI taxonomy): Bacteria > Pseudomonadati > Bacteroidota > Bacteroidia > Bacteroidales > Prevotellaceae > Prevotella > Prevotella sp. lc2012. Next base: position 53,426 of record NZ_FNUF01000005.1, read on the forward strand.
GGGGTACTCTCCTCAATAGTCTTGTCTTTCTGTATAAAGAGCCAGATAGCGGTGGGAACGGCAATAAGCAGTAACAACAGTACCCACGAGCGTCTGATGAGCGTTCGCAATGTCCGTTTTGCATGGAAGAGTTGCGAGGAAGACGAGTGAGGGGCGATTCCCAATACCTTACTAATCTCCTGATGGGAGAAATTCTCGAATACTGAGAGTCTGAAAACATCTTGATAGCCTTGCGGCAAGAGGGCAACGAACGATTGTAGTTGGTCGTAAGATGGAGTCTGGCTTGTATCCGTGGTCTCTGTCTCTTCTTTGGCCAACTGCATGAGTGCCGATTGTTCCTTGTTGGCATGCTGCCGATAGTGGTAACCTACGTTTCTGACTATCGAGATCATCCACGATTCCAGTTTCTCGGGCTTCTCAAGTTTGTCGAGTGAGGTCAGGATCACGACGAAGGCATCGTGTAGCAGATCTTCTGCCACATCGTCCTCCTTAGCGTATTGCTTACAGATGTTTAGGAGTTTGGGCTTGTATTGCTGATACAGCAGGTCCAAGGCATGGCGTTCGCCAGCCTTGCACCTGTTTATCAGCTCTGTCGTATCCAGCTCCATTCTTGTTGCTTATTCTTGCCTACTGTAGCTGCCCCAGCCTTCTAACTCCAGACCATCACCGTTGAACGTGGCATTGATGGTTGTACCATTAATCTCGTTGTCGAAAAGACCTGTGTTGTATTTGTAAATCGTAACATTGGCTTTAGAACCATTATAAGTGACGGTATAGGCGAAAGACTCGTCGTATTCGTCGCCCCTGAGACTGTAACCTGTATTGTCTGAGCGGAAGACCCATGTTGTGAAGATGTCCTTCATGAGAACATTGCTATATTCTCCTCCTGTCCATCTGCCTACGATAGGACTGTCGTTGTCTCTTGCGGGTACACCATATTTCTGTCCGGCATTCACCTCCTGTGATTCGAATGGGTCGTTCGCTTGTTTAAACCAGGGATAACATTCAAGCATATTATGTGAGACCAGCGTCTGCATATTGTCGAAAGAGCGTGCCTGATACTCGATAACGTCTCCTGCCTGGAAATAGCATTTATAGTAATAGCCGTGATATCCGTATTGCTCACCGCCATGGTAGTCGGTCAGCTCATAGTGGAAGGGATCGAGAGCGATCTCGCTGCTCCCGTTCTTGTTGGTTTTGACAGTACGCAGATATCCTGTACCGTCTGCACGGAAACAAATCACCTCCGTGATACAAAAGGAAAGATCTGGATAGAGAATCCTGATGTCCTGTATGTTATCATGGATCATGTGTTGCCAATCGTTCTGCCAGAAACCTATTAAATAGTTGGGTGCGTTCTCCGCGCTTTTTACAATCTCTGTGTCTAATACAAGGATGCAGCGGATCTGGGCCTCATTTATAAGCGTGCTGTAAGATGCGGAACCAGGACCAAGCGCGTTTCCTTCTGCGTCGTAAATATTGATCATGGAACTTTGGAGAAAATTACTTATATCATAGTAAGTCTCTCCTTGATACTCCAAACGGAATACTTTCGTGAGTCCATTTTCCCCCCATTGCATGACCATTGTCTGGATGGAAGGAGGGAGATTCTCTAGTAGGACATGATTCACGGGTACGGATTTGGCTTTGTATTCAAGTGCGTATAAGGCATCTGTATATCGCTCTGTAAGGTCAACCACATGCAGCTTGAGGCCGCTTCTCTCAAAATATTTGATAACGGTTTTCGCTTCTTGTTTCTCAGGATCTCTTGTGAGCGTAAGACCCGGCCATCTGTCTGTCGGCGACATGTCATCGTCGTTTGATGAACAACCCGTCAGGACTGACAGTCCTGACATCATCAGCGTGATTACCAAAAGCATACTAAGTTTCTTCATAACTGTATCATTTAATGTTGCAAATTTAGTTCTTTTTATTATATAGTGTAGTGTTGTATAAAAAGACTGCATAGGAATAGAGGGATTTTACGATTTGTTAACATTAAGCTTGGATTTAACCTAATGATAACATTCGCATAACATTAGTTACCGGAGAACGGTCGTATCTTTGCAACGTCGAAAGGACATAAAACTGATTAGAAATAAAGTAATAATCTCAAAAAAATGAGTAATATGGAGACAATCATCACCGCAGCAACAGTACTCACGATGTACTTCAATGCAATCAGCAACGTTGACGTGAACTACATGTACAATGCAGACATGGAGGACGGAGTCATTAATAAGATTGAGGTGTATGAACAGGATGCCGACCATCAGATAGTCCATAAGATGGAGTACCGCTATGAGTACGACGAGCAGGATCGACTGGTGAATAAGGAGATGCTTCGCTGGGATGATGCAACTCAGAACTGGACCAGGGACAGCCGCCTCACGTATAAATATTATAAGAATGGATACAATGTGGAGGTGAGCCACTGGGATGCTGCCAGACAGTGTTACACGCTTCCTTCCGAGGTGACGCTCTATCGTTCAATGGCTCCCTGTCTCACATCTGTGAAGACCTATCGGATGAATGAGACACAGGATAATATGTATCTCCTGAGTAGTATGCTCGTGATGGAGTCTGTCGATAATATGCTGTTTGCTAACAAGTAGTCTTTCTCTCTCTTATTAACATATTGAGTTTTGCTACAGGATATACGTTACTCGTGTGCCTGTGGCTTTTTTCTCTAAAGATAACCTGTGAAACCCTATATTGTTAAGAAAAAACTGTATCTTTGCAACCGAAAAGATGATCAACTAAACCTCAAACAATATGAGAATAACAAAATTTTTTGTAGCAGCGATGCTGCTGATGGTCGGAACGATGTCTGCTCAGCAGATGCCAGAACTCCCTACAGACAAGGAAGTGCGTGTCGGTAAGCTTGACAACGGACTGACTTATTATCTGCGTTACAACAATACACCGGAGAAGAAGGCGAATTTTTACATCGCCCAGCGAGTCGGTTCCGTGCAGGAGGAAGACACCCAGCGTGGACTGGCTCACTTCTTGGAGCACATGGCCTTCAATGGCTCAGAACATTTCCCCACAGGGAAGATGATAGAGTATCTGCAGACAATAGGTGTAGAGTATGGCCGTAGTCTGAATGCCTATACTTCTTTCGACCGAACTGTTTATTATGTGGCCGATGTGTCAACAGAGCGCCAGTCGGCTCTCGACTCTTGTATGCTGGTGTTACGTGACTGGTCAAGTGGCATCACCATCACCCCGGAGGAGATCGAGAAGGAGCGTGATGTGATTCATAACGAATACCGATATCGTACGGCAGCGGCAGATCGTATGTTGGAGCGTGCCCTGCCGACGCTGTTCCAAGGGTCGAAGTATGGCTACCGTATGCCGATTGGCACGATGGAGGTTGTGGATAATTTCAAGCCCGAAGAACTGGAGGCCTATTACAGGAAATGGTATCGCCCAGATAATCAGGCTCTGGTCGTCGTTGGCGATATCGACGTAGACTATACCGAGAATCTGATCAAGAAACTCTTCTCTGATATTAAGGTGGCTCCCGATGCCGCACAGGTCGTCGACGAACTGGTGCCCGACAATGAGCAGCCGATTTTCGTGGCAGAGAAGGATAAGGAACTGCCGTATCCCATACTGCGTATAGGTATCAAACGTGATGTGATGCCCGTAGCCGTCAAGAAAACGGCAGCCTATCTTGTAACTGATTATCTGTGCAATCTGGTATGCCGGATGCTCGGTGCCCGTCTTGATGAGATCTCACAGCAGCCGGAATGTCCATATCTTCAGGCTATTGTCCAGAACGGAAAACTTGGTAATGTTGTCCGTACGAAGGATGCTGTGACACTAATCGGTGTGTCTAAGCATGGTCAGGAGATAGAGACCCTAAAGAGTTTGGAGCGTGAGATTCTCCGTGCCCGGAAATTTGGTTTTACGGCAACGGAATACGCTCGTGCTAAGGCCGACTACCTGAGTGCGCTGGAGAGAGACTATGACAACCGTGATAAGCGAAAGAACGCGGAGTACGCCAATGAGTATATTGAGAACTATCTGGAGCAGACGCCCATTCCCTCGCTTGAGGAGCGTTACCAGATAATCAGTGCGCTGGCTCAGCAACTGCCAGTCGACATCGTGAATCAGGTGATCCGACAGATGATACCGGAAAACGACAAGAACCTGCTGGCATTTTATATGCAACAGGAGAAGGAAGGTAATGTCTTCGTGACAGCCGAGGAGATGAAGGCTGGCGTCGATGCTGTCCATGCTGAGACACTGACCGCTTGGGTGGACAACGTGAAGGAGGAACCTCTGATTGCTGATCTTCCCGTCAAGGGACAAATCGTGAAAGAGACCGAGAATAAGACCCTTGGCTATAAAGAGCTGACACTCTCGAACGGTGCCCGTGTAATCCTGAAGAAGACCGACTTCAAGGATAATGAGGTGATGATGCAAGCTGAGGCCAAGGGTGGTGCATCGCTCTTCGTCGATACAGATCCGATAAACGTGGACTTTGCTAGTACAGTTGCGATGTTTAGTGGTCTCGGAAACTTCACGAAGTCTGAACTCGACAAAGCCTTAGCTGGCAAGCAGGCAAGTGTAAGTCTCAGTATTGATGAGGATCGTCAGTATATCTCTGGTCGTTCCACTCCAAAGGATCTGGAGACTCTCTTCCAACTCACTTATCTGACGATGACGAATATCAACAAGGATGAGAAATCGGTGGCAGCGTTTATCAATCAGGCGAGGACTGTGTTTGGCAATAAGAGCCTGAACCATGATCTGGTGTTCAAAGACTCAGTAGAGAGCACCTTGCACTGTGGAAATAGATTTTATGTGACCCCGGAGGTTGAGGAGCTCTCACAGTTCGATTACGACCGTACGCTCCAGATTCTGAAGCAGCTTTATGGCCATGGAGGACAGTTTATCTATACCATTATCGGTAACTTCGACGAGCAGCAGATCCGTACACTCATAGAGCAGTATATCGCCAGTTTGCCTGGTGGCTCTAGGGATTTCGGACATGTCCGTGATATCCGTACCTTCTTCAAGGGAGAGAAAGTCAACCAATTCTCGAAGAAGATGGAGACTCCGCAGGCTCAGGTCAGAGAGATATGGCTGAACGAAGATATGGCATATACCCTCGAGAATAAGGTGATGCTCAATGCTGTTTCACAGGTGCTTACACGAGTCTACGAACGTACCATCCGTGAAGAGGAGAGTGCTGTCTATGGTGTTGGTGCCGGCGGAAGAATTGATCTGAACGGCAGTCGTCCTGTGTTCATACTCAATGCTGCGGCTCCGACGAACCCGGATAAGATGCAGATAGCTCGCGACCTGATGGTGAAGTTCGTGGCTGAAGCCACTCAGAAGATTGCCGACGAAGATCTCAATGCCGTCAAGGAGATCATGCTCAAACAGGCTCAGGACAATGCCCGTGAGAACGGGCACTGGATGAATGTGCTGACAGAGTGGACTGCTGAGGGTGTAGATCTGCAGACAGGCTACGAGGAGACAGTGAAATCGCTCACTCCAGAGAAACTCCAGAAGTTCCTAGCTGACCTCGTGAGTGCAGGAAACCATGCGGAGATTGTCATGATGCCGGAAAAGTAATTAAAAACATTTAAATAGATAAGATAATCCGTAATCGGTGTATGCCGTTTACGGATTTTTCTTCGTATCTTTGCAGACACATCATATAACAGACACAGACATGGAACTGATAAAAGACAAGAAATTCGGTGGAGAACGCCCGCTATTCGCACAACACGATCTGAGAATTGAGAATATCACTATCGAGGACGGAGAGAGCGGAATCAAACAATGCCGTAACATCGAGGCTTATGGGTGTAAGTTCTATGGAAAGTATCCTTGGTGGCATGTCGATGGGGCTTATATTGAGAATTGCTATTTCGCCCTCGGTTCCCGTTCTGCTGTTTGGTACACCAATGATATGGTGATGAAGAACTCACGTATTGACGGTCCGAAATTCTTCCGTGAGATGAGAAACCTGGAACTTGAGAATGTTGAGATTACAGATGCCGACGAGACATTCTGGAAAGTCAATGGTCTCAGAATCAAGAACGTGAGACTGCACGGAGGCACCTATCCGTTCATGTTCTCGCAGAATATCTATGTCGATGGTCTGGAGAGCGATGCGAAGTATGTATTCCAGTACTGTAAGAATGTGGAGGTGCACAATGCCAAGATCCTGACGAAGGACTCGTTCTGGGAGTGCGAGAACGTTACCGTCTATGACTCGGTACTCGATGGTGAGTATCTGGCATGGCACTCGAAGAACGTACGCCTCGTGAACTGTCATCTGGCAGGTGAGCAGTTGCTCTGCTACACCCAGAACCTTGTGTTGGAGAATTGTACCATTGATGCTGCCTGCGACCGTATGTTTGAGTATTCTACCGTTGAGGCCGACATCAGAGGGCATATTGAGAATATCAAGAACCCGACGAGTGGACATATTATTGCCGATTCCATCGGTAGTGTCACGATTGATGAGAATGTCCGTCAGCCGAATAACTGTATCATAGAGATAAGGGCATGAAATACGATTTCGATGAATTGGTAGAGCGCAGGGGTACCAACTGCGTGAAGTGGGATGAGGAAGGTCCCTGTCAGACGGACGACCGTTGCTCGTCTAAGGAGATGATTCCCCTGTGGGTAGCCGATATGGACTTCAAGGTGGCTCCCGCCATCCAAGAGGCTGTCAGGAAACGGGCCGAGCATGGGGTGTTTGGCTACAACATCGTACCGGAGAGTTATTATGAGGCTGTCATCGCCTGGTTCCGGCGTCGTCATCAATGGGATATCCACCGTGAGTGGCTGCTCTACACGACGGCTGTCGTACCGGCCATGTCGTGCGTCATCAAGGCGCTTACCATGCCTGGCGAGAAGGTGCTGATCTTGTCGCCGGCCTATAACTGTTTCTTCTCCAGTATCAAGAACAACGGGTGTGAAGTGCTCGAATCACCCTTGAAGGCTGCAGATGACAGCTTTGAGGTCGATTTCATCGACTTCGAGAGCAAGTGTGCCGACGAGAAGACAACGCTCTTCCTGCTCTGTAACCCTCATAACCCTACGGGTCGTGTATGGACAAGAGAGGAACTGCAGCGGATGTACGACATCTGCCACCGACATGGTGTAAAGGTGGTGAGCGACGAGATACATTGCGAACTCATCATGCCTGGCTATCGGTTTGTACCCTTTGGAACGGTCACAGACGATTGTGTGGTGATGAACTCACCCTCGAAGAGCTTTAATACCGCTGGTCTTCAGATTGCCAATATCATCTGTTCGCATCCCACATGGCGACGCCGTATCGACCGTGCCATCAATATCAATGAGGTGTGCGACGTGAATCCTTTCGGTATTGTGGCGCTACAGGCGGCTTATAACGAGAGTGAGGATTGGATCGACGAACTGAACCAATACCTCTGGGGAAACTATCAGTCGATTCGCGATTTCATCGAAGAAAACATCCCTCAGTGGAAGGTCTGCCGCTTGGAGGGAACCTATCTGCCGTGGGTGGATGTCTCTGCCATGGGTATCACCTCGCAGCAGCTATGCAACCGTCTGTTTGCCGAGGCAAAGGTCTGGATTAACCCCGGTACAATGTACGGTCGGGAGACAGGCGAGGGGTATGTCCGGCTGAACATCGCCTGCCCGCGTAGTCGCCTGATGGATGCTCTTCAGCGTATCGAGACTGTGGTAAACCCTTGTCCCTTTACTTGATGCTGTTGCAGCGTGCCGTGTAGAAGTCGCGGAAGTCTGACCACTTGTAGTATGGGTACTGGGTCGTAGGAACGGGCAGACTTGCCTCGCAGCCGTTGAGCAGGCACTTCACGAGAATGTCGGCACTCTTCTTGCTGCGATAGAATATCAGTTGCATATTGCTGGCCTTGCAGGTCTCCCAATTCTGGTAGCAGTTCTTCACCTCATAAGGGTCTTCAGGATCACGGTCGGCGCCGTTGATACCCATCAGCACTGTCATAGGACCGAGGTAGGTGTCATGTCCGAAACGGAGGTCGGCAATATGGTCACTACTGCCATTGAGAACGGCATCTGCCTTCTTGATGATATCCTCAAGGATGGGAATCGACTCATACTGGGGTTCGAACACCCAAGTGTAGGTTCCCAGATTAGACGTCTCCCACTGGGCTGCAATCTCCTCGTCGGTGATGATGTTACCCATCATTCCTTCATGTCCGATACTGGGCAATGAGGTATAGAGATTGATTAGGTCGCCACCGAGACGGTGCGGATCAACCTGCAAGCCTTCTGTGCTGGTGAACACGCGCTTGATGACAACCTGTCGCAGTGTGTCAACGACATCCTTAAACTGGGCGCGGTTCTTCTCGAAGCGTGGCGTGGCTTTTGGGAACTTTCGACGGGCGGGATTCTGTCGGTCGTTTGGAGCGACACCGTCGAGAGTGGAGCGAGCCGATTGTTCACGAACCTCAATGGCGGGATTGCATTGTACAAGCTCCTGACAGAAGGCGGACATACTGATCACACAACGGCCTGCCAGTGAAGCGATGGCAAACACGTTGCCGCCTTTCTTGAACACTTCTGGGAAACGGTTATACATGGTACGGGCGATGCTCTGATGCTGTTCCCATCCCAACTGTGTCAGTTCGCTGACACCGGCGCTAAGTTCTGCTTTGGCAGCCTCAAACTTCTCGTAGAAGGCTTCTCCCTCTGCTGTGAGCTGTTTTCTCTCATGAGCCGTGGTAAGTAGTTTGTCAAGGCTCTTGTAGAGCATATCGTTCCAGTAGTAACGGGAACCATGACGACCATAATGACTGATATAAAATGCTTTGTAGCCACGGGGGGCTTTTGTCAACTGTGTGTTCTCCTGCTGATAGGGATAGTCGGTGCCGTAGGCTTTTCTGGGATTTTCCTTAAGTTGGTCAAGTGCGGAAAGACTTTGTGCTCCTACTGTTACTGTCAGGAGAGTGAGAAATAAGAAAGTTAGAAATCTTTTCATAAATGTAGTTTTTAGTTTTATGTTTTATATGAGTTGCAAAGATAGGGATTGTTTGTGACATATGCAAAGGAATCATCGATTATTTCGCCTTGTTTTGCGATGTGACAGCGTAAAAGTATAGTTCTACGATGTCCGTCTGAAAAATAAATGCCGTTGATTTTTGTTTTTTCCGTCTTTTCTCCGTACCTTTGCACACGAAAAGCATATGCCCTGATAGTTAAATGGATATAACAAGGCTCTCCTAAAGCTTAGTTCCGAGTTCGATTCTCGGTCGGGGTACAAAGAAAAGTTTGCAAGTGCTTATAAACAAGCCTTTTGCAAACTTTTTCTTGTTTTCTTGGGAAACATTTGGTAAACAAATGTCTATTTCTGCAGTTTTTTAGTACCTTTGCACATGGATTGTAGGGGTTTGGCCTACGGTTGTTTTACACATAATTCCCTTTCGGCTCTGTAATCCTTACGGAAAACAGAGCCTTTTCATATCCCCCTCAAAGGTGGGGAGGGGGGTGATGGGGGATAGGGCGGTATGGTGCAAATAGTCACTTTCTGAAAAAATTTTTTTTAAAATTTCAATCCAACATGAATATTAAATGAGCCAGCAGGTTTCTTTTGTATTTCATGCCCCGAATTGTATGAGGAAATTGTGAAATGCTCGTATTCATATTGTTGCTGATTATACCCAAGGGCAAAGTAAAATGTTTGCTTATTACTTATTTTAAAGTCGCAGCCAATTGCGGGTTCAAAGAAAAAGCCATTAGCCATCTTTATCTCATCCGTCTTGTCTAAATTAAAGGAATTTCCCAAATCTATAGAAGCAAAGGGAGAAATTTTTGCATTAGTAAAATTTGCCTTTATTCTTGCAAATAGTTGAATAAGATTTTGTGTCGATTTGCTGTCATAGGATGAAGATGTAGAGTATTTACCCCCCGATTCGTAACTATGATAAAAAAGACCATTAAGATATTCGTAACCTGCACCTATGCCCAAATACAGATAATCGTTAAATCTAAATCCATTAATCATTGATACTCCAAAGGAATAATCTGTGCGGTCATCAAGACCTATAGCCCCTTTAATCTCAACTGACTTTTCATAACCGCTACTTTGCGCATAAGATAATACGCAAGACATCAACAAAAGCATAGTAAAAATTACTTTTCTCATATTACTTAGTGAGTTTATATGCCGTTACCCATCGGCTCAAAATTAGATGTCTGAATTAACTGAAACTTTATTGTCGGGGCTTGCATTCGTTGTGTATTGAACATGAACCCCATCCTCTTCTTCGTCATCATTAAAATACCATGCCACGCTACACATATTGACTTTGTGCTTTCCATAAGTCTTTAGTTTAGAGGTTCTATTAACTGCCCCTAATATGCCCTCATTCCAATCTATTTCATTACCATACTTTTCTTTGAATTGCTGGGTCATACTTCTAAAAATGGTTTCGTCTTTGGCAATAGATTCATGGGGGAAATAAATGGTAACTAAAAGAATAGAATCATTCCCGCTATTGAACTTGACCTCCATTTCACAATTTGGATAGCCAGCATATTTTACTTTATAGCCATACCTGCCTTCTGCGGTTTTGTTGGGTTTATAGCCTTTTACTGCAAGTGCAGAATTAAACTTTTTCATTGTAGTGTTGGGATTTATCCCGAATACTGACTGTGGTGTCTGCGCATTGCAGAGTTGTGAAAACATAACCACCATAAGCAAAATTATTTTCTTCATACTTACTTTTAGGTGCTTATATGCCGTTACCCATCGGCTCTAATCGTTGAACTTCAATTCACCATGAGCCTACGCACATTCCATAAAGAAAAGGCGCAGGACTACTCCATACGCCTTCCTGGTCACCACAACCATCGTAAATATATGGATAGTCTGCGCCCTATACGGGGAGACACCCAATAATTTACGATGTTTTGTTGCTCGTTCAGCTTCGAGGTGGTGTTTGGAAGGCTATTGAGCAATATGTCTGCATCTATAATGCGGGTGTAAAGGTACAAATTTTCTGCCGATTTAGTATCAATATTCCAATTTTTCTTTCATCATGGGCTGCTATTTTGCCGAAAACCTAACAAAAGTTCACACGAATATATTATTAATTATATATATTAATTATTATATAGTGATATAATTAATAGCATATATAAGTATGTTTGTATCATGCAATAATCAATGCACAATCTTTATGTTTCTTGCATGAGGTTTAATGTTGTACCCTTTTTATTGGGTGTGAAAAGCATAAGAATTTATATGCTTTGTATCTTGCTCTAAATGAGGATATTGTGTTGTATTGAGATTGTTCTTTTAATTGTCTTTAGGCTTATTCTCGTGCCTTGTAAGCCACTTTGTATTAGTCGGTGGATAAGTTGCCCATCGGCTATGTAGAATGGGCTTATATGGGCTTAATTTACGGAGTGCCTAATTTGGGATGCTGTTAAGTCCTACGGCTTGCGCTATCTTTTCGGTTAAATCCCATCGGCTTGTAGTCTGTACCTCTATTAGACTTTGTATTTTCTTGATTTCATGTTTTCTTGCATCCTTATCGGACTTTGACAGAATGTCACCTGCGCTATTGACAGCATTGTATAGCATCTTTTTCACTTCTTCAAGTGAACACCCTGCATTGATGGCACTTTCGGTAAGGGCATAGGCATAAACATTCAAAGTGCGAAAATCTTTTTTGTCGTTTGGTAATTTTATATCTTTGCTTGGCACAAGTCTTTGGTATTGATTAAGCAGGTCTTTCTTTAGTACCATTTCCCAATCCGAATTAGCCAAATGCCATAGTTTCATATTTCGCCCTTTGTTCAGAACAATATGCGGCTTTTTATAGTGGACTTCAAATTTGATGTATTTTTTTGCATCCTCCCATCCTATTTGTCGTAAAGTCTGCTTACGGCTTTCGCTTTGCTTTGTCTTGATATTGTAGCCTGCATCGTACATCTTTAGTGAAACATTCTTATCTGACCACCATCTAAACCGCCCTTTGTCTCGGCCTTTCTCTTCTTTCGTTAGCCCCTCATTGGGTTTAGATGAATGGTGGATGATATACTCCTTTGGTTTTGTCGGCACTTCCATAATAACACCATATTCAAACTCATCTATATCGGCTTGCCAAAAGTCCAAATTCGTGATTTGTTTAATATAGTCTATGGTCTGAACAAACTTTGCTCTGTCAAATGTGAAATTGTTGCCTTGAAAGAAATACGGAACACTACCTTTGAGCCTTATGCCATCCGTATTGTTAAGTATCACTATTTTCATGTCCTCACAGCCTTTTATGGCATAGATTTCACGATTATACTTAGAACTTTGGTTTTCAAGTTGCAAATGTGTAAAATTTATAGTACCTTTGCACCCGAATATGGTTGCACTGATAAAGTCAATCATAGTCAAAAATTTATTTTAAAATCCAGAGTAGGGGGGTACTGTGAAGCACTCCCCTACATTTTTTGTTATATGATAGATGCAGCGAACTTGAAAGCCTCATCAATGTGTTCGGGGGTGGCCATGCCGACAAAGTAGAATATCGTAATAGTCTGCCATGAATCGTTAGAGTAGAATATCATCAAATCCCCTATGTCGGTTATCTTTCCATCACTATCTGATATGCCGCAAGTTCCATAACCTATAAATTGGGGATAGTCGGGATTTCTGCGTATCTTAGTATGTACTTGATAAGGCTTGTTTCGCATTAAAGATGATTTTGATTGCTCCTTATGCGTGAATTGCGCCTTAAACTCACCGATAGTAGGATGCAAGGTGTTTGAACTCTTCTTTATGGGCGAGAATAAATCATCTTTCACCGATATACGATTAGGCAAAATCTGACTACCACCTTTCCAATAGTAACTGGTCTTGGTGTCGGCCTTTAATTGGTAGGTGCATATTTGCATTGTCTTTTGAATAAACTCATTCTCCATTGAATACCTCCTTTCTGTCAAGTATAGCAATTATCTTTTCTTGTGCGACCGTATCGGCATATCCTAAGATATGATAGTACAAAACCAATTCTTGCACTAACTTTTCATTTCGGATAGGGCTTGTAGATGATTCCCACCTCTTTAAGTCGGCATTTATGGCGGTACACAAAAACCATCGTATATCTTCTAATAGAAAGTTTTTGCTTTGTTGTCCTCCCGTTATGGGCGGCACACAAAGGCTTTCAATGTTTAGAATGTCTTTTACGGCTTCGTTGAAAAAGTCGCTTGTAGTTACTTTCTTTCCCATTGTCTGCCCTCCTATTACTTTGCATCAATATAGTGTGCTTGCATGAATTTGTGCAAGTCACCTCTTTTCACATAGATTTTCCTGCCAACTTGTGTAAAGGGGATAATACGGCGGTCTCGATAGGTCTGCCATGTCTTTTGGCTAACACCTAACAACTTCCTTGCTTCCGTAGATTCCAGCCATTGGCCGTTAATCTCATCAGTGCTCTTTTGCCTTACAAGTTCTTTTAGTTCTTGCAGGTCGGATTTCATACCCTCCCACTCGGTTTGTGGGAGCATTACCATTGTAGTGGGTTGGTTTACCTTTGTTTCCATTCTCTTTATATTTTTGTTTGTTAATGTTTTGTTGTTTATTATGGTGCAAAGGTAATAGGTTTCTTGTAACCCTCATTGGTAGAAAAAAAAGAAAAAGCCACCTGTTTTTCTACTAAACAAGTGGCAAGTATGGATTATAGCGGATTTCGTGCTCTTGTGTTTCTAAACACATTGCTTTCATATACTCCTCTATGGGATATGAGTATTTCTTTTTAGCCTTTTCATTAAGTAAAATCTGCCTTTCTTTAGGGATAAACCCCATATACGAAAGACATTCGTACATTGTCCTATATATGGAATTACTTAACTTTCGGTTGCCTATGTAGTTTAGAAATACATCTATTGCACAATAAAGTTTGCTATTACTCTTTGGCCTACCTTGTTCCTTTTGGAGATATGATATGTGGTCTTTAAGTCCTTTTATAGTACCTTTGATTTGTTCCTTTGTGATTTCTTGTGGAACACAGTTTTTTGTTAGTTCAATTATAGTTTCTTCATCATAGGTTCTTCTTTCTTCCGCACACTTATATAGATAGTCCATGCGTTCTTGATGTGTTAGGCTATCAAACCAATTTTCCCTTTCTTCGTCATGCGGTAGAGTGATGGGTGGAACATCTAAACTGTTTTCTTTATAAAGTTCTATTAGTCGTAGTTCTAACCATTCCCTTGCTTGTTGTGGCAAAGTCGCTTGTGAACTACCTATTCTAATATTATCCTCGGATTTAATAGCCAGCAAAGATTCTGCGATATTTAATTGTTCTTTCAAAAAGTCCAAACAATCGGTTGGCTTATCGGCATCGGGATTGGGCGAACACTTAATATTGAAAAGCCATTGGTGAATATCGTCCGCATTGTTCTCAAAAATACTTCCGTTCAACAAAGAGATAAATTCCTCTTTGTTTTCATCCTTTGGGATAAGCCCATCCTTATAAATGATAAGTTCTATTTGCTTTGTTCCGTCAATTAGTATCATAACTTTAGAATTGGGGCAAGGGAGTTACCCCTCACCCAGATTATACATTATTGGATATGTGCTAATACCATTTGCAACTTTTCGGGTGATAGCCCTTGCAGTTGCTTTATTATATCATTCACTTTGCTATCTTCATCTTTCTTAAATATTTCACTCATTGCATTGTCGGTTCTTTCAGTTGCAAAACTACCCATATATCTTTCTGTAATAGATACGCTTGAATGGCCTAAAAGGTCTTTCACCATCAAGTTATCCATGCCTTCATCCTTTGCTTTTCTTGCAAAAGTGTGCCTTGCAACATGGGTAGATACTTTCTTTTCAATTCCTGCCCTTTTTGCTATTATTGCCAATTCCTTATTTATCAAGGCGGTCTTGGCACTTATCACCGTGAACATATTATATTTCATATCGGATGGCATTCTGTTCTTTTCCTCTTGTGTGACATACTTACTCCATATTGCTTTGCCATCTAACAAAGGAAATATGTAGTCTGTTGGTTGTGCATCATCCTTTCTGTAATGCTTTAGTATGTCAAGGGCTGCGGGTATAAGTTTTATATCTCTTGGTTTGTTATTCTTTCCCATAGTGTACCTTATTCGCCCATCGTCAGTAATATTACACCATCTTAGTTGAATAAGGTCTCCTGCCCTTATTCCTGCGCAGTAAAATGAAAAGAAAAAGTAGTTTCGACAATTCCAGATGAGGCTATCTTTCGGCAATTCAAGCCCTAATATTCTATCAAGTTCATCATCAGTTAGTTTTTCTTTCGTTGTAGGAATACCGCTGCAAGTAAACACATTGAATGGGTTGTCTTGTGGCAGCATCTTTTTATCTTCGTCAATAGCCTTATTCACAATGGCTCGGAAAACCCTAAACACAACTTGGATTGTGTTCTGATGCAATAGTAGTTCGGGTTGTCTTTCGTTGGGTATTTGATGCAAGAATGTATCAAACTCAGACAATAGGGCTGGAGTAAGTTCGGCAAAGGTAATGTCTTTTTTCTTCTTTGATTTAAGATAGGCTTTTAGTTTATTCATAAAGCCATTGTACTTTTTCCAATTCCGAATATTGCCTAATGCCCTTATATCGTCTGTTCGCTTTTGGGCATAATCTACAAAAGAATCACTTGTTTCGGACTTTCTAATCTTTTCCACAAGATTTTCTAATGTCAAGTTGCCTGCCTTTTGCAATTCGGTGGCAGCATCCTTGTACTTTTCCACCATATCAAACAACTCTGCATTCTTTTTAGCATAGTCCGTGAAACCCTTTCGGAAATGTGCATAAGGTTTTTGTGGGTTTGCGTTCCAATGGTCGCTGATAATTTCGTTCTTACCAGTCTTGGGGCTTTTCCTAATTTCGGCCTCAACCTCATACATAGTCCGTACCTTTTTCTGTTTCCTGTCTAATGTGATACGAAACACTACGGGATATAAACCCCGTTTGTTGGCCTGTGTTGCCAACTGAAATCCAAATGAAATTGCCATAATGTATTTATTTTAAAATCCGTATGCAAAGGTACGAAAAACATTTGAAATTGGGAAACATTTGGGAAACAATTTTGTTATTTCAAAACATTTTATTACCTTTGCACCCGAAAATAGAATCAATAAACACCAATAAATAAGGCAATTCCGATAACGAACACTATATTAGAATATAATGTTAGTAGTTTCGGTCGGGGTACTAATGACTGGGCGAACTTTCAAAGGCTTCGGCCAGTCGTTTTCTTTTGCGACTGTTGTCTGGCTTGGATTTTCTGTTGGAAATCACTGGGCGAACAACCGATATACAACTTGAAATTCCGATAGAAGGTGCTGATTGACGAGAATCCAGACTTGGCAGCCACATCAGCGAGGTAGGCATTGGGATCGCCTTCGATCAGAAGAACGGCGTGGTCGATGCGCCTCCGATTGATATATTCTGAGAACGACATACCCATCTCCACATTGATGACTTGGTAGATGTAGTTCCTGTTGGTGTGTAGCTGTTTAGCCAGATCGTTGGTCTTTAGGTTGGGCTGGAGGTAGAGCGCATTGTCTTCTACCAGATGACGGATCTTACCCCTTAACGACTCTTCGTCCTTCAAGATGCCGCCAGTGGACTCGTCTGTATCGTCAATCTCTAAGAGAGCGTCCTGTATGGAGAATTTCTGACGGAGGCCGACATGCCCGATAAAAAGAATCAGAATTGAGAAGATAACCGACGGAATGGCGAGCATCCACATAGAGTCGGCAAAGCGGTACCGACCGACTGCATTACAAATAAAGGCTATCAGCGAGGCTGTCACAAGAAGAATGAGTAGCGGTTTGACAGAGTTCAGGGATTTTTCCTCGATGTCTGAATAAAAGTTCTCAATCAGTTGGTTGTACTGTGTAACCCGTTGCCAGCCGAAGATGAATATCGGTGGAATCTCGAGGGCGAAGACGATCTTTACTAGCAGATGTGCCTGTCCCTGCCACCATGCCAGTCCTGTGAGCGTAGCATAATTGTCACCGTAGAGATGGGATTGTATGAACTGGACGGTCTCTTCCTTGTCCATGAGGATGTAGAGCAGGCCTACTAGGATGAAGCAGACGAAGGCGGGTGACAGGTATAGCCACTGGCGCCAGCGTAGCGGCTGGTTCGTCGTGAGCTCTTCTATATAGATGTAGAAAAGGGGGAACACCGCTGGGTTACAGAAACTGTAGACCGTATCTGAGAACGGGATAGCCTCTGTGAGTCTGTGGAAATAGATGGAGTGGGCCAGATACAGGAAGGCGGCGACGACCATATAGATGAGCAATCGGCTCTTGGGCTTGTCCCATCTGTCATGAAGACTCAGGCCAAGCAAAGCCGAGAGGATGATACAAACCATCATCGGCAGGGATATGATCATGGACTGTATCATGGCACAAAGATAACTAAAATGTGGTTCAGAACAAAAAGAAACCGCCTCTTTTTCTTTTGGATTTGTGATTTTGCACGATGAAATTGCGAATATGCCCGCTATTTCTACGAATATGCCCGATAGATTCTATAATTATAAACTGTTAAATTCTCTCATAATCCCTATCTTTGCAGAAAAAATGTTAAAAACCTAATAAGTATGAAGAAGAAAGTTTTCTCTTGTTTTATTGTCCTGACTACCTTGATGGTTGTCGTATCGTGTAATGGTGGTGCCGGTGTGGACGAGTTAAAGCGTCAGGTGGACTCTCTTGAAAATCTGAACGCGCGTAACCAGAGTGACCTGGATAACATGAGCTCTTTTGTTGCAGTGCTGTCTGAGGGGCTCGACACAATCGCCAAGCAGGAAGGCACCTTGTTCTATACAAATCAAGGACCGGAGGGGACGATCGTGGACCGCGAACAACTTAAGAAGAACCTGGAGTCTTTTGCCAACACACTCGCCGAACAGCGTGAGAAGATCCGTCGGATGACCGATTCTTTGAATGCTAAGGGTGCGAACATGAAGAAGTTAGAGACGCTTATTACCTATTTAAATAAGCAAATTGATGAGAAAGATCAGATGATAACCCGTCTTCAGGAGGAACTGAAGCAGAAGAACGCGAATATCGCTCAGTTGAGTGGTAAGCTAAGTGCACTGAGTCAGAATAATAACTCGTTAAGTCAGAAGGTGCAGGAGCAGGAGCAACAACTCAGCAAACAGTCGGCAAGGATTAATAAGGGTTATGTCGTGATGGGCTCTGGAAAGGTACTGAAAGAATCGGGCGTCATCACGGGCGGCGGCTTTATGAAGAAATCATCGGTTAACTATAACGATTTGCCGCGTGAGTTGTTTACTCAGGTCGATACACGTACGTTTGGCGGTATGCAAATCCCTGCGGCCAGACCTAAGGTACTCTCGGCTATGCCGTCCTCATCGTATGAGATTGTCAAAACCGGTAAGGACGCCTCGGAGATTCACATCACTGACCCAGAGGCTTTCTGGAGCAATACGAAGTATCTGATAATCCAGACCAAATAATCTTTATTATTAATACACATCTAAAAACCTAATTGTTATGAAAAGAAACAGATTATTCATGATGGCCGCATTCGTAGTCGTTTGCGCATCCGTTTCAGCACAGCAGGTGATCACTCTTGACGAACTGCAACAAAGGAAAAAGACACAGGCAAAGACCACTCAGACAAAGGCTGTTCAACCGAAAGCACAGAAGGCAAAGGTCGGTAAGAGTGTCCTTGCATCTACCGGCATGGGCTTTAGTACATTCTACCTGCAGTATAATGCCGCCAGTCAGAAGTATAGCCACGACGGTCATAGTATCAGCACCAGTCTTCCGTCTTTCTCTGCCGGTTATACGAAGGCATTCCCTCTCGGTCCCTCATTATATATTGAGCCAGGGGTCGCTCTCCAATATCTCTTCAAATCGGAGAAAGAAGATGGGGGGACAGAGAAATTCAGCATGCTTTCCGCTAAGATTCCGGTTAACGTGATTTACTCACTTCCTGTGGGCGATGGAATCTACATTGATCCGTATGCTGGCGTTTATCTGCGTGGTAACATTCTGGCTCAATACAAGTATGAGCATGGAGGACATTCTGAGACTGTCGATCTCTTCTCCAAGGATGATATGGGGAGCAGTGACAATACAGCAAAGCGGATGCAGGTGGGCATGAATCTTGGTGTCCGTGCTCGTTTCAGTAAGTTCTTGGTGGGACTCGGCTATTCGATGGATTTGACCGATTTTACAAAGTATAAGAAGACTAACTCGTTTGACATCACTCTTGGTATGACTTTCTAATAGAAACCTTATTAAATAATAGAAGGGAGCGTACATCTTTGTACGCTCCCTTATCATTTGATGTGTCTGAATAGAATCAGATACTTTTATTTTGCGGCAACGGCAGCCTCGTCCTCCTTGATGGTGCGACCCAGTGTCAGGTAGGCAACAGGGGCAGCGATAAAGAGAGACGACAGTGTACCGAAGATCACACCGAGAATCATTGCGAACGAGAATGAACGGATGCTATCACCACCAAGGATGAAGATAGCCAACAGTACGATCAGGGTCGTAACAGAGGTGTTAATGGTACGGGCCAATGTCTGGTTCAAAGAGTCGTTGAACAACTGCTGACGATCACGTTTGCCATACAAACCGATGTTCTCACGGATACGGTCGAACACCACCACCTTATCGTTGATAGAGTAACCGATCACCGTCAGGATGGCACCGATGAACACCTGATCGATCTCCAGTGACATCGGTAGGATACCCCAGAACAGTGAGTAGCAGCCGATAACGATCAAAGCGTCGAGTGCCAACGCAACGACAGCGCCTACAGAGAAGGCGAGGTTGCGGAAACGGAGCAAGATATAGAGGAAGATGGCAATCAGAGCGATAACAACGCTGATGATAGCACCGTAGGTGATATCCTTAGCCACTGACGGACCAACCTTGGCAGAAGAGATGATGGAACCTCCTTCGCGAACATCGGGGTTCTTGAAGGCTTCTACGTTCTCCTGACTGACGAAGCCGCCCTTCTTCAGTGCATTGAAGAGGATGGTCTCAGCCTGGTCGTCAACCTCAGGATTATTAGACTCGATATCCCAGTTGGTAGAGATACGAACGGTCTTGCCGTCTGTGCCGAGGGCGATGACGCTGGTGTTAGCCTCCTGACCCTGGTTCTCGCCCATCGTGTTGATGAAGGCACCAGCCATGGCTGAACGTACATCCTCAACATGAGTCTGCTTGTCGAGTGTTACCACGTAGTTACGTCCACCGGTGAAATCGATGCTCTGGCTCAGACCGCGTACGGCAAATGAGATGCAGCAGATGATGGCGATTGCTCCCCAGATGGTGAAGGTCTTTTTATACATGCCCATGAAATTGTAACGGGCATTCTGCATCAGGTTCTTCGAGTATGCGGTCACAAAGGTCAGATTCGTCCACTTGTCTTTCTTCAGCATGTGATCGTAGACCAAACGAGTCATGAACACGGCGGTGAAGAAGCTCACAAGGATACCGATGATCCAAGTAGTAGCGAAGCCTTTCACAGGACCTGTACCGAAGTAAAGCAGGATGATACCAGTGATGAGCGAGGTGAAGTTTGAGTCGAAGATAGCGCTGAAGGCGTTTGAGTAACCCTTGTTGAGAGCTTCTTTCACGCTGAGGCCCTTCTTCAACTCTTCCTTGATACGCTCATAGATGAGCACGTTGGCATCCACAGCTGTACCCAGCGTCAGCACGATACCGGCGATACCCGGCATGGTCAGAGCAGCCTGGAACGAAGTCAGGATACCCAGTGTGAAGAACAGGTTGAACAGCAGAGCGATATCGGAGAGAATACCCGGAATGAAGCCATAAAGCATGATCATGTAGATCATCAGCAGCACGAAGGCCACAACGAAGGAGATAACTCCCTGCTTGATAGACTGGGCACCGAGTGACGGACCAACGACCTCCTCCTGTACGATACGGGTAGGAGCCGGCATCTTACCAGAGTTAAGTGTGTTTGCAAGGTCCTTTGTGAGCTCAATGGTGAAGTTACCTGTAATCTGAGAGTTACCACCATCAATCTGAGTCAGGATACGGGGAGCAGAGTAAACGGCATCGTCGAGCACAATGGCTACGGCTTTACCGATGTTTTGCTTGGTAATCTGGCTCCAGCGACGTGCACCGTCAGAGTTCATCTGCATAGATACAGAGGGGTGACCCATCTGATCGAAGTCGTCCTTGGCGTTGGTGATCACATCACCCTCCAACGGAGCACGACCTGAAGGTTCGGTAATCTTCAGAGCATAGAGCTCGAAGATCTCGCCTTTGGCCTGACCTCCGAAATCCTCTGGTCTGGCACCCCAACGGAGTTTCAGTTCTGCAGGGAAAATCTGGTTAGCGAGATCAGAGTAAATGATCTTGTTGATCTCTGCGGTATCGCGGGCATTAGCATAACCAACCACTGCGAGGGTGTTGCCCTGTGTGGGCTGGAAGATAGCGAACAGGGGATTCTGCTTCTTGGCCAACTCTGCAGCCTTGGATACTGCTGCGTCTTTGTTGTCCTTCTTAGCCAACTTGGCAGCGAGGTCGGTTGTAGCAGCCTTGGCAGCGTCAACAGCAGTAGTGTCGGCAGCCACGTCTGTGGTGTCAACGGCAGCATCACCCTGAGCAGCATAACGCTGATTCAACTGAGCGAGCAGCGGGGTAATCTCCTGACTGTTATAGGTCTCCCAGAATTCGAGGTTGGCAGAACCCTGGAGGAGCTTACGTACACGCTCGGGCTCCTTGATACCAGGCATCTCGACCATGATACGGCCGCTCTGACCTTCGAGTTTCTGGATATTGGGCTGTACAACACCGAACTTGTCGATACGGTTGCGAACCACATTGAATGAGTTGTCAACGGCGGCCTGCACCTCTGTACGGAGAGCGCTCTCGACCTCGGAGTCGGAACTCTGGGTGCTCACCTTGCCCTTCATCTGCTGAGTGGCGAAGATGGCAGCGAGTGGACGACCGTTGCCTTCCTGTTTCCAATACTTCACGAACAGAGAGATGAAGTCATTCTGACTGGTCTCCTCTTCTTTCTTGGCGAGTTCCATCGCCTTCTTGTAGGCAGCGTCGGTCTTGTGGTCGGCGAGCACGTCGACAACATCAGGCACAGACACCTCAAGAATCACGTTCATACCGCCTTTCAGGTCAAGACCTAGGCCAATCTCCATCTCACGGCACTGCTTCAGAGAATAGATGCCCATGTACACCTTCTCGTTGTTGATTGAGTCGAGGTACTCCGCACCTGCCTGCTCACCCATGGCAGCGGCCTTACTCTCATAGTGGCGCGTCACGAAGGAGAAGGAAAGGTAGAAGCAGCACACGAGAATCAGAAGCACTGCGATAAATTTTACAATTCCTTTGTTTTGCATTTTGATTTTTGTTGTTATTTAGTTATTATATATTCTGTTCGCGTACATTTTAGCGTGCAAATATAGGCATTTTTTTAGAGAAGGAAAAATTTATAGACGATTTTCACTTATTTTTTATGGATTATGGGATAATTTTAGTCTGCAGGATATAGGATAATGGTCGCTTGCGTCTATTTTGTTGTCGACAGAGCAGTTATAGGGCTTAAAGTGGTCGGAACACATGATATGATCGATGCGAAAGAAGAATCCTTTCTGATTATATGACAAACCGACACCGCGCCCTGTCTCCACAAAACAGTCTGTCAGTCCTTGTGCGATAATACGACGTGAGTAGGAGATAGGATTGTCGTTAAAGTCGCCACATACAATGATGGGGTATTGTCTGTGTGCCTCGATATACTGGTGTACCGCCTCGGCCTGTGGCGCTCTGATGGCAGTTGACTTCCCGAGTTTTCCAAGTAACAGCAACGACTCCTCTTTGACGGTATCACTCTCCATCTTGCCTCGCAACATCTCCTTGTAACGGGTACGGTCTTCCGTTGACAGATGGGTGGTTTCCAGATGGTTGTTGATGACGATGATGGTATCGCCCTCCACCTGCAGGAAATAGGCCACGGAACCGTTGGCCAATGAAGAATATTGAATTCTCTCTTTTCGGAGGATGGGGAACTTCGAGTGGATGCCTATGCCATTCTTGCTTGTGGGTAGCTCCTGGAAGAGTGTTGTGTCGTTGTAGGGGTATATCTTTTTGTACCTGTGAAGGACAAAACGCCGCCAGGAATCGACATCTTCCTGCAGGCATACGATATCTGCATCCTGACGTTTCAAATAGTTGTAAATCGTGTCGAATGCATCCTCGTATTTGTAATTGCCGCTATACTGACACACGTTGTACGATAGGATCTTGAAGGTGCCGTCGGGCACGTCCTGTTTGGAGTTTAGGGGCATGTATACAGTGATGGGGATATACACGAGTGCGTAACCAACAAGTGGGATCCATGCTTTCCTCCATTTAAATGTTAACCAAAAGAACAGGAACAGCAGGTTGGCAATCAGAAAGATCGGAAAGGTCATTCCCAGGTTGGAAAACATGGGAAACCGGACGGGGTCGACATGGTCGCCGTAGCCGGCCAGGAGCATCAGTACGACTGTGGCGGCATTGGCGCCGGCCACGATGTTGATGGTGAATGTCTTTAGTTGTCTGATCATCGCTGATTGCTGGCGTCAAAGAGCTTTTTCTTCTCCTCCTTCGTCAGACTATCGTAGCCACTTCTCCGAATCTTGTCGAGGATGGCGTCGATCTCTTCTTGGTTGTGTTTTTTGCGGGCATTATATGCCATGTCTTCCTCCTTTGATCCACCGCGCTCGACATGCATGTCGGTATGGTGCTGACTCCTGTTCTGCTGCTGTCGCTGCTCGAAGTTGCGTTTCAGGTTCTCGAAGAACTGCTCGCCACGGATGCGATTGAAGCCGGATCCGGGATGACGGTTCCAATAACGTATCATCAGATAGCCGAAGAGCATACCGCCCAAATGGGCCGTATGGGCTACACCGTCACCAGAGGAGCCAAGGGCAGAGAAGAATTCAATGGCCACATAACCCAACACGAACCATTTGGCTTTGATGGGGAATGGGAAAGGAATGATGAAAAGTCGCTCGTTAGGAAAGGTCATGCCAAAAGCCAGGATGACAGCATAAACGGCACCAGAGGCACCGATGGTGGTCCAAGCATTCAAGGCATTGGCATAATGAGCGCCGTACTCCATGACGGTACCGAGGCTGGCACCTGGCACTTGCTCGGCTACGGTCATGTAAAATGAGCCGAACTGCGCCAGCTCCTGTAGTACACCTGCGCCGATTCCACATGTAATGTAATAAAAAAGGAATTTCTTGGGTCCCCATACGTTCTCGATGACGCAACCGAACATCCACAAACCGAACATGTTACTCAGGATATGCATGAAACTGGCATGCAGGAATAGGTACGTGACCAGTTGGTATAGATGGAAGTTACTCGCCATGAAAAAATGGAGACCACCAATGTCTGCCAGGTCAATACCACGTAGGTCGAAGACAGTGGTGGCGAGGAATGCCAGCAGATTAATAATCAGCAGATTCTTGGTGATGGTAGGTATGCGGAACATCATGTCTTTTTGCTTTTATTATTTGTTATTGTTGTCTGATTTTCAAGGGGGACAGCGTGGCTGCCTCTCCTATTCGTGGGCAAAATTACTAAAAATATCTCTTTTTTATGCTTAAAAAGGGGTCATTACAACTATTTTTCATGAAAAAAGTTATTTTTTCCGTTTTTTTGTTGTTTCTTTAAATACTTTCCATTATATTTGCCAAAGAATTCAGCTAAACATTAGTTATTACTATTAATAATTCACTAAATTTTTCAAGATTATGAACAAAACAGAATTGGTAGAGAAGATCGCAGCAGGTGCTGGTCTCTCAAAGGTTGACGCAAAGAAGGCTCTTGACGCTACAGTAGCAGCTATTAAGGACGCACTCGCAAAGGGTGACAAGATTGCTCTCGTTGGTTTCGGTACATTCAGCGTGAATGAGCGTCCGGCTCGTGAGGGTATCAACCCTGCAACCAAGCAGAAGATCAAGATTGCTGCAAAGAAGGTGGCTAAGTTCAAGGCTGGTGCCGAGCTCGCTGCTGCTCTCTAAGCATCATAATGTAATAAAAAATTAAGGAGACTTCCATTTGGAGGTCTCCTTGTTTTTTTATCGTGTTTTCCTCTATTATTTTGGCTGTTTGCCAATGTAGGCGAGGATACCACCGTCGACGTAGAGGACATGACCGTTAACAGCATCAGAGGCATGTGATGCAAGGAAAACGGCAGGCCCACCAAGTTCACTTGGATCGAGCCAACGTCCAGCTGGTGTCTTGGCGCAAATGAAACTGT
Source organism: Prevotella sp. lc2012 (assembly GCF_900107065.1). NCBI lineage: Bacteria > Pseudomonadati > Bacteroidota > Bacteroidia > Bacteroidales > Prevotellaceae > Prevotella > Prevotella sp. lc2012. Next base: position 78,708 of record NZ_FNUF01000005.1, read on the forward strand.
CGAAAGGATGACGACTGCCGTCGGGCTGGCGCTCACGCAGTGGTGCAGTCTGTGGGGTAGCGATGTATCCCGGACCAATGCCGTTACATTGGATATTATACTCGCCATATTCAGAACAGATGTTGCGGGTGAGCATCTTCAGACCGCCTTTGGCGGCAGCATAGGCACTGACGGTCTCACGTCCCAGTTCAGACATCATTGAGCAGATATTGATGATCTTACCCTCGCGACGCTCCATCATCTCGGGGATGACAGCCGACGAACAGATGAACGGACCAACGAGGTCGATATCAATGACTTGTTGGAACTCTGCGCGTTTCATTTCGTGCATGGGGATACGCTTGATAATACCTGCGTTGTTGACAAGGATATCGATCTGTCCTACCTCCTGATGAATCTTGTCGACGAGAGCTTTCACGGCGTTTTCATCGGTCACGTCGCAGACATAGCCTTTCACGTTTTCGATACCCGCTTCTCTGTAGTTGGTCAATCCGCGCTCCAGAGCGGCCTCGTTGATGTCGTTGAAGATAATGTTCTTGATGCCGGCTGCAACGAAAGCTTTGGCGATGTTAAAACCAATTCCGTAGGAAGCTCCGGTAATCCATGCGTTCTTACCTTCAAGAGAGAATAAATTTGCCATAGTCTTGTTTGTTTTAGAATTATATTATCCGTTTGTTGCCTGCAAAGTTACAAATTATTATATGGATGGCAAAAAAGGAACACTTAAAAATGATGAAAAAAAGAGGATCTGCAGAAACGCAGACCCCCATTGTGAAGTTGGACGACTCGGATTCGAACCGGGAATGACAGAACCAAAACCTGTAGTGTTACCATTACACCATCGTCCAGAATCGGGTGCAAAGGTAGTAAAAATTTAGCATTCAGCCAAATTTTTACCACCATATCTTATTTCACGATGAGCAGATAGTAGTTCTTCTTACCTTTCTGAGCCAACAGGTACTTCCCGTCTATCAGATCCTCTGCGGTAATCGGTCGGTTCTGGTCAGTCAGTTTCTCCTTGTTCAAAGAGACGCCACCACCCTGTACCATCTTACGCATCTCACCCTTTGAAGGGAATACGGGAGCAACGGTAGTCAGTAGCTCAACGGCTGGTTGACCGAGCTGATCTTTGGCTATCTCATACTGTGGTACACCGTCGAAGATGTCGAGGAATGTCTGCTCGTCAAGTTTTTCAAGTCCTTCCTTGGTTGATTTGCCAAAGAGGATACTACTGGCCTCGATGGCTGTGTCGAGAGCCTCCTGAGAGTGTACCATGACTGTGACTTCTTCTGCCAGACGTTTCTGCAGGATACGACGTCCCGGATCCTGCTTGTGCTCTTCAATCAAGGCGTCGATGACATCCTTCTCCAGAGAGGTGAAGATCTTGATATAGCGCTCTGCATCCTCATCGCTGACGTTCAACCAGAACTGATAGAACTTGTACGGTGTGGTGCGCTGTGGATCAAGCCAAATGTTGCCACTCTCGGTCTTTCCGAATTTCTTTCCGTCACTCTTGGTGATAAGCGGACACGTGAGAGCGAAGGTTTCCACCTCGTTACCGAGTGTGCGACGAATGAGTTCTGTGCCGGTGGTCATATTGCCCCACTGGTCGTTACCACCCAACTGGAGTTTTACACCATAGTGCTGATACAGATAGAGGAAGTCGTAGCCCTGTAACAGTTGGTAGGTGAATTCCGTGAACGACAGACCGTCGCGGGCCGTACCGTTCAGACGCTGCTGTACACTCTCCTTCGCCATCATATAGTTGACGGTGATATGCTTACCAACCTCGCGTGCGAAATCAAGGAAGGTGAAATCCTTCATCCAGTCGTAGTTGTTGACCATTACGGCTGCATTCGGCTCCTTCGACTCGAAGTCAAGGAACTTAGCGACTTGCTTCTTGATACATTCCTGATTATGGCGCAGCGTCTCGTCATTGAGCAGGTTACGCTCCTGACTTTTTCCGGATGGGTCACCAATCATACCCGTGGCTCCTCCTACGAGGATGATGGGCTTGTGGCCGCAACGCTGTAAGTGGCGGAGCATCATGATGCCGCACAGATGTCCAATATGCAGAGAGTCGGCCGTCGGGTCTGTTCCCAGGTAGGCCGTCACCATCTCCTTCTGGAGAAGTTCCTCTGTTCCCGGCATGATCTGTGCCAGCATGCCGCGCCATTTCAATTCTTCAACAAAGTTCTTCATCGTCGATATTATTATTCTTTTTTTTCTTTTTGGGAGTCTGGATGATCCGGACTATCCGGAATCCGTCGGATCGTCAAAGACGAGGCGTTATGGTACTGGATCATAACCAGAGCCGCCCCATGGATTGCATCGTAGTATTCTCCAGATAGCTAGCCACAGTCCCTTGATAGGGCCATGTTTCATAATGGCTTCCTTGGCATACTCGCTACATGTCGGGGTAAACCGGCACGAAGGTCCCAGAAGGGGCGATATACATATCTGGTAGAAGCGGATGGGCAGTACCAGTATTCGGGATAGTATCAGCGATAACAGCTTCATGCCTTCTTCGCTATTCGTTGTAACAGACTGACAACACGTCGTTCTACTTCCTGTGTCGGACAATGTCTGTCGGAGAGCCAGATAAAGGCAATCAACAGAAGCTTGTCTTCAGAGATAATACCGTCAAGAATCTGTTTGTGCTGGCGGTATGCCTCGCGAATCTGACGTTTTACCCGATTCCTGTCAACAGCGTGTTTGAACCGTTTCTTGGGAACACTGATCAGGATCTGAACGGGAGCACATCCTTGGCAGCACGTCGTCTGCTGATAGACCATCCTGAGGGGATAGGCTGCCAGCGCATGACTGTCGCCTTTCTCAAAGAGCGTCTCTATCAGCCGGTTGCTGACAATGCGCTCCTCTTTTCTGAAGGTCGGAGCCGCCATGCAAAGATGCTGTTAGTCTTGTTGCTCAATCAGGAAATGCTGCAGAGCGCTCGTCATCGAAGGATATTTCTCAGAAGGAGCCTCTATGTCAAGTCGGAGACCAGCCTCTTTGGCAGCTTTTGCCGTTGTTGGTCCGAAGGTGGCAATGGCAATCTTGTCCTGTTTGAAATCAGGGAAATTCTTACTCAGCGACTCGATTCCTGCAGGACTGAAGAAGATCAGCATATCGTAATCGAAAGTCTCGACCTCTTCGGGCGTGAAGTCGTTGCTCACAGTCTTGTACATCACACACTCCTTATGCTGCAGTTTCTTGGAGTCAAGCAGTAAAGAAAGACTATCATTGTGTACGTCGCTCATTGGCACAAGATATTTCTCCGTCTTGTGTTTGACCATGGTAGGTACCAAGTCGTCAATACGTCCGGTCTCTCCGAAGAACACCTTGCGCTTGCGGTACTGCACGTATTTCTGGATGTATAATGCAATAGTCTCTGTGACACAGAAATACTTCATGTCCTCAGGAATTGTCACCCTCAGCTCTTTGGCCATCTTGAAGAAATGGTCAATAGCGTGTCGTGAAGTAAAAACGATAGCGGTGTAATCCAGGATGCTTACTTTCTGAGTGCGGAACTCCTTAGCGCTGATGCCCTCCACTTTGATGAAGGGACGAAACACCAATTCAACGCCAAATCTATTCGCAATGTCGAAATATGGCGATTTCTCACTGGTTGGCTTGGGTTGTGAAACCAAAATCTTCTTTACCATCTGTGTCCTAAAAATTTACTTTCAGAAAATTGACAATCACCGCAAGTCCACCCCAAAGGGCAAATAACGGTATTATTTCGAGGGCACAAAAGTACAAAATAATTTGCAGAAAACCTGCATTTTGCCTAAAAAATGTAACGTGTGCCTTGTAAAATGTGAGGATTTTGGCTAAAACGACCACCGTGGCACAGTAATAAACAACAGATTGGGGAGGAATGTGGAAGTAGGCCAAGAGTAGTACGGAGGGGAACAGAAGGATACCTTCCAAGGAGGTGATAAACAGTAATGATGTCAAGAATTTTTTGTTTTTTCTTCCATCAAAGAAGACATTGTTCACCACGGTGTATAACAGAAAACGCAGCAGGAAGTATCCGGCAAAGACGCCTCCGAATATACCCAGTAACTGGTATTCTGAAGAGAGATTGAAGGTGCTGGCGACATAGTTGGTCGTGTAGAAATAGTAGAGCAGGGCAAAAACAATACATGTCAGCACGACGAGATGCATCTGTAACTTGACCTCGTTGCCTGTCTCTGTCATGGTATGCTCTCCTTTCTGGACGTAGAAGAAATCCTTAATCTGGTGTACGATAAACCATGAGAGCTTTGAAAAGACGAAAGCGATGAGCAGGAAGCAGAATACCAACAGTCCTGTGATAACGTTATCATTGCTGATGGTATAAGGAACGGGATCGCCTGCGACGCCATAGCGGCCTCCGTTGAGTTCCGGGTGATAGAGACTGTCGTTTGAGAAATAGTTCTCCCGATAGTATTGGGGGATATCAACGACTTTTGGGTCACGTGGGACGCCATGCCCTGGAAGGTGGAGCGTATCGGGTTGCTGACTGTAGTGTATCTCGCTTGGTTCAAACCAAGCTTGAATGGCAGAGTCTTGTTGGGCAGGGGTCGCGTCTTTAGGCAACAACCGCAGCACCTGATAGGGTGTCTGCGGCTTTGTCGGTTGACTGACGGCTGTATCTGTATAGGCCGTTTCCGACAATGGACTGAAGATGCTGTCCTGTCTTAGCATATCCTATGACAGACCGAATTCCCGGCGGATGTCCTCCACCCGGTCAAGTTTCTCCCATGTGAACAATTCGACATCAATGACCTTTTTCTCATGGTAGTGACTCGTGAAGGTTTTCTTAACCACCTCCGATTGCCGTCCCATATGTCCATAGGCCGCCGTCTCACTGTACATAGGCTGCCGTAGCTTCAGGGTGCGCTCGATGGCTTTCGGACGCAGGTCGAACAGTTTCTCTATCCGCTTGGCGATCTCACCGTCGCTCATCTGCACCTTGCCCCTTCCGTATGTGTTCACGTAGATGTTCATCGGTCGTGCCACGCCGATGGCATAGCTAATCTGTACAAGCATCTCATCGGCCACGCCTGCTGCCACCATGTTCTTGGCGATATGACGGGCTGCGTATGCTGCAGACCGGTCAACCTTCGAGGAGTCCTTGCCGGAGAATGCACCACCGCCATGAGCGCCCTTACCTCCGTAAGTGTCAACGATAATCTTACGACCTGTAAGACCAGTATCGCCGTGGGGACCGCCGATGACGAACTTACCTGTCGGATTGACGTAGTATTTGATATCCAGTCCAAAGAGGTCAAGCACCTTCTGACTGTGAATCTGCTGTTTAACCCTCGGGATGAGGATGTTGATGACGTCGTCCTTGATTCGTGCGAGCATCTTTTCGTCGTCGGAGTCGAACTCGTCATGCTGGGTGGACACAACAATCGTGTCAATGCGCTCGGGAATACCTTCGTCGCTATATTGTACGGTGACCTGACTCTTGGAGTCGGGACGCAGGTAGGTCATTTCCTTGCCTTCCTTACGGATATCGGCAAGCGTGCGCATAATCAGATGAGCCAAGTCTAGGCTTACGGGCATGTAGTTCTCCGTCTCATTGGTGGCGTAGCCAAACATCATGCCTTGGTCACCGGCTCCCTGTTCGTCCTCATTACCATTATCAACACCACGGTTGATGTCGGCACTCTGCTCGTGAATGGCACTGAGGATGCCACATGAGTCACCATCGAACTGGTACTCAGCTTTGGTATAGCCGATGCGTTTGATGGTATTGCGGGCGATGGTCTGCAGATCGATATAGACATCGCTTCGTACTTCGCCCATGATAACAACTTGTCCTGTCGTGACAAACGACTCGCAGGCAACGCGTGCTTTTTCATCGTAGGCCAGGAACTGATCGAGTATTGCGTCTGAAATCTGGTCGGCCACCTTATCGGGATGGCCCTCAGATACTGATTCTGAAGAAAAGAGGTATGACATAGCTTATATTTTTGGGTGCAAAATTACGAAAAAACGAGGGAAATGCAAAAGAAAAGTTTGTTTTCTTTTCATTTCCAAGTGCAAGAAACTTACCTTTTCATGTTCCTGGGGTGATGCTCCAGAATCTCGCGTCGCAGGGCAGACGTGTCAATATGCGTGTATATCTCCGTCGTTCCGATACTCTCATGTCCAAGGAGGGCCTGGATGACTCGCAGGTCGGCACCGCCTTCCAACAGTGAGGTGGCAAAGGAATGGCGCAGCGTATGAGGGGAGATGGTCTTTGTGATGCCGGCCGTGACAGCCTGCCGTTTGATCATGATTAGGATCATCGTGCGGGTAAGGTGACTCCCGTAGCGATTCAGGAATACATAGTCTTCCTCTCCCGGCTTGATTTTCATCAGTTGACGGTCATAAAACCAGAATCTAAGCTCCTGGATGGCTTTCTGGGAGATGGGAATGAGGCGCTCTTTGCTTCCTTTTCCCAGTACACGAACGAACTCTTCGTCGAGATAGAGGTTTGAGAGTTTCAGGTTCACGAGTTCACTGACACGTAAGCCACAGGAGAATAGAACCTCGATGATGGCTCTGTTACGGTGCCCCTCCCATTTGGAGAGGTCAATGGATGCCTCTATCTGGTCGATCTCCTCTGTCGACAGCACCTCGGGCAGGTGGGTCCCAATCTGGGGCGATTCCAGTAGTTCCGTGGGGTCGTCATCCCGATAACCGTCAAGCATCAGGAACCGGAAGAAGGAACGAATGCCGCTCAGGATCCTGCATTGCGATCGGGGGTGGATGCCGATGTCGTGAAGGCCGGCAGCGAAATGCTGCAGATCCTCCAACTCAACCTCGCGCAAATCCTTGCCTTTTCCTGTTTCCGGATCGCTTTCATGTTCCAGATAGTCAAGAAGCTTCTGGAGGTCACGCTGGTAGGCATCCAACGTGTTCCCCGACATGTTACGTTGCAGTTTCAGGTAACGTATATAGCTCTTGATGACATCCTTCTCCATATTTATCGCAAAGTTACGACTTTTTTTCGATATTCAGAAAAAAAATCGTAACTTTGCAGGCGTTATATAACATGATGAATATGAAGATTCAGATTATCAACGGTCCGAACCTCAACTTGTTGGGAAAGCGCGAGCCGGGAATCTATGGCTCATCTTCTTTCGACGACTATCTGCCGCAGTTACGGCACCAGTACCCGTCGGTGCAGATTGACTATTTCCAGAGTAATGTCGAAGGAGAACTGATCAATAAGATGCAGGAGGTGGGCTTCGACTACGATGGTATCGTGCTCAATGCAGGAGCCTATACACACACCAGTGTAGCGCTGCAAGACTGTATCCGTTCGTTGAAATGCCCGGTCATCGAGGTGCATATCTCGAATGTGCATAAGCGCGAAGAGTTCCGTCACAAGTCACTGATATCTTGTGCCTGTCTGGGTGTTATCTGTGGCTTCGGACTCGACAGCTATCGGCTCGCTGTTGAGGGACTGTTAGCAGTGAAATGACGATTGACGAGTATATCCTGCAGCATATCGACCCGGAGGGCGATTATCTCTACCGACTCTTTCGGGCGACGAACATCCACACCATCCATGGTCGGATGGCAAGCGGTCATCTGCAAGGACGGTTGTTGAAGATGCTTGTACGGATGATCCGTCCGAAGAATATCCTGGAGGTTGGTACTTTCAGTGGGTATAGCGCCATTTCCATGGCGGAAGGTCTTGAGGGCGATGGTCATCTCTACACCTTTGAGATTAATGACGAGATGGAGGATTTTACTCGTCCTTGGATAGAGGGCTCGCCTGTGGCAGACAGGATCACGTTCCTCATCGGTGATGCGCTGACGGAGGCGCCCAAACTCGGCATCCTGTTCGATATGGCGTTCATCGATGGTGACAAGCGCACTTACCGGGAGACCTACGAGATGGTGATGGGTATTCTGCGACCGGGTGGTTTTATCTTGGCTGACAATACGCTCTGGGATGGTCATGTCGTGGATCATGCCTATGACCGCGACCAACAGACGCGAGGTATAGATTCCTTCAATGAATATATTGCCCGTGACGAACGGGTGGAGAAGGTGATTCTTCCGTTACGTGATGGTCTCACCCTCATCCGTAAGAAATGATAAAAAGAAACAATTAAATATTTAGAATATGCAAGAGACAAGACAGAATAAGATAGCCCGACTGCTCCAGAAGGAGCTCTCGCTGATATTCCAACAGCAGACTCGTGCCACTCATGGTGTGATGGTCAGTGTGACCCGCGTGAAGATCTCTCCTGATCTGAGCATCTGCACCGCCTACCTCAGTATCTTCCCCAGTGAGAAGGCCGAGGAGATTCTGACGAATATCAATGCCAACGGGAAGTCGGTTCGTTATGAGTTGGGAACACGCGTCAGGAACCAGTTGCGTATCGTGCCAGAGCTTCGTTTCTTCATTGACGACTCTCTCGATTATATTGACCGTATCGATGAACTGTTAAACAAATAAGCTATCAGCTGTTGGCGGTTCGGATATACAACCAACAGCGACAGTCAATCATGAACTTCCCTTTTTTCATAGCCAGGCGTTATCTCTTCTCAAAGAAGTCGACTCATGCCATCAATATTATCAGTGGCATCTCTGTTATCGGTGTGGCTGTTGCTACGATGGCATTGGTTGTCACACTGAGTGTTTTTAATGGTTTCCATGATCTGGTGGCCACCTTCTTCACGTCGTTTGATCCGCAGTTGAAAGTGTCACCGGTTGAAGGAAAGTCTGTTGCGGCAGATGATCCCATACTGACTCAGATCCGACAACTGCCCCAGGTTGAGGTGGCGACGGAGTGTGTGGAGGATCAAGCGTTGGCAGTCTATAATGGTCGTCAGGCAATGGTGACGGTCAAGGGTGTTGATGATAACTTCAATCAGCTGACTCATATTAACAAGATCCTGATCGGTGATGGAGATTTCTGTCTTCATGCCGCTGATATGGACTATGGAATTCTTGGCATCCGTCTGGCGGAGCTGTTGTCAACGGGCTTCTCCTTTGACTATCCGCTTCAGATCTATGCACCGCGCCGGGAAGGACAGTTCGACCTGACCGACCCTTCCGATGCTTTCGAGATGGAGAATCTCTATTCGCCAGGGGTGCTCTTTAATGTGAAGCAGGCAAAGTATGATAAGAATTATATTATCACGAGTATTGCCTTTGCCCGTCGCATCTTCGATCAGCAGGGCATGCTCTCGTCATTGGAGCTTCGTCTCAAACCCGGTAGTAACTTCGAGGCTGTGAAGTCGGAGATAAAGAAGTACTGTGGCGACCGGTTTGTTGTCAGGGATCGTTTCGAACAGCAGGACGATACGTTCAAGATTATGAAGATCGAGAAACTGATTGCCTATATCTTCCTTACCTTTATCCTGATGGTAGCTTGTTTCAACATCATCGGCTCCTTGTCGATGCTTATAATCGACAAGAAGGAGGATGTGGTGACCCTGCGTAACCTGGGTGCCTCCGACAAGCAGATTGTCAGAGTGTTCTTGTTTGAGGGTCGTATGATCTCGGCTATTGGTGCCGTTCTGGGCATTGTCATCGGACTGCTGCTCTGTTGGGCACAACAACGTTTCGGACTTGTCGGACTTGGTTCGTCAAGCGGCTCGTTTGTCATCAATGCCTATCCTGTGAGTGTGCACCCAGAGGATATCATTCTGATCTTTATAACGGTATTGGTGGTTGGCTTCTTGTCTGTCTGGTATCCTGTCAGATACTTTGCCAAACGGCTTTTAGCCTAATGTGATGTTCTCCACTTCCACGTCTTCATGAAGGAAGAGACGGGCGGATTCCTTGAATTTGTCGGGATTCTCCGTGGTGAGGTAGTGTACCCCTGCCCCCTGGGCACATCGCTTTTCAATCTGAGGATGGCGCTCCAGATAAGACTTCAGGCTCTCTGCCACATATTCCCCTTGTGAGACAACACGGACTCCTGTTGGGAGATATTTCAGGATTTTCGGCATAAGCAGGGGGTAGTGCGTACAACCGAGGATGATGGCATCGATATCAGGATCCTTACGCATGATCTCATCGATACGTTTCTTGACGAAATAGTCGGCACCAGGGGAGTCGGCCTCGTTGTACTCTACAAGTGGAACCCAGAACGGACAGGCGACACCAGAGACCTGAATGTCGGGGTATAGTTTCTGGATCTCTAAGTTATAGCTCTCACTCTTGATCGTTCCTTCAGTGGCCAGTACACCGACATGACGACTGTCTGTCAGGTCACCGATGATCTCAGCCGTCGGACGGATGATGCCGAGCACACGTCGCGTAGGATCCCATTTCGGGAGATCGTTCTGTTGGATGGTGCGCAGCGCCTTGGCCGAGGCGGTGTTGCATCCGAGGATCACGAGATGACATCCCATCTCAAAGAGTCTCAGTACCGCTTGGCGCGTGAACTCATAGACCACGTCGAACGAACGAGGTCCATAGGGAGCACGGGCGTTGTCGCCCAGATAGAGATAGTCGTATTGGGGGAGCAGTTGGCGGATGCCGTGTAGAATGGTCAGGCCTCCATAGCCACTGTCAAAGATGCCGATGGGACCTGGACTATTGGAGAGCATTCCTCACCAATTGATTGATGTCTTCTCCCATGTCGGGGTTGATAAACGGGAGCGCTTTCGCGTCGGTATCGATGATGAAGGCATAGCCACGCTCCCGTCCGATCTTACCAAGTGTCTCAATAAGACGGATCTTGAGGGGGGCCATCATATCCTTCTCTGCCTTTGCAAGTTCTGCCAGACTCTTCTCCTTAAAGGCGATATTTTTCTCCATCAGTTCTTGTAGTTCTGTCTGGCGCTTTTGGAGAATGATCTGTGGGAAGTCACGCTGTCCTTCCAGAAACTCCTCGTATTTCCGGTTGAACTCGTCTTCCACTCGTTTGGTCTCAGCCTGATACTGTTCTTTCAGATGAGTCAGTTCTTGTTGTACAGTAGTGTACTCCGGCATCGACTGAAGGGCTGTCTCATAGCTGAGATAGCCGAAACGAAACATATTGGTGCTGTCCTGAGCCGACACGCCAAGGACAGCACACAATGTGATAACGATGCTTAAGAGACGTCTCATATTACTTCAGTCCGAGCTTACTCTTTACCTTGGCTGTAACGTCTGTAGAGAGGTTCGTGCTGATATAGGGCAGTGAACCATTCTCCATGATGTAAACGAAGCCCTCGGTCTGACCAACGCTCTTGATGGCGTCCAGAACCTTTGCTTGGACAGCCTGTGTCTTCTCCTGATAAGCCTTCTGCAGAGCCTTCTGATTGTCCTGGAAGCTCTGCTGGATCTTTGCATACATATCCTGCAGCTCCTGCTGACGACGCTGCTTGATGTTTTCGGGCAGAGTGGCCTGCTCCTTGTCGAAAGCCTCACCCTTCTTCTGCAGCTCATCCTGCATACTCTTCAGGTCAGCCTCATACTGCTGCTGCAAAGTATCAATCTCTTTCATAGCTTTCTCATATTCAGGCATAGCCTGGATAATCTCCTGGGTGTTCACATGACCGAACTTACCCTGTGCGTTGGCGGTGGTGAATCCGCAGATAGCGCAGATAGCGCAAACAATTAGTTTCTTCATCTTTTTTATTAAGTTATTAATCAATACTCATTATATTAGTTTGCATAACCGAGTTTCTTGAGAACCTCTGAGCTGATATCAATCTTGGGGGAACCGAAGATGATGCCTGTGTCACTGGCACGGTCGAGCACCAGTTGGTAGCCGCGCAGATCGGCAATATCCTTGATGGCATTATATACCTCGTCTTGAATAGGCGACATCAGGGCAGTGCGCTTCTTGAAGAGCTCTCCGTCGGGACCGAAGTATTTCTTCTTTAGGTCGGCAGCCTGCTTCTCTTTCTCCACGATAGCGTCCTGTCGGGTTTTCTTCTGCTCTTTTGAAAGGAACACAGCCTCGTTCTGATAGTTCTTGTAGAGCGTCTGTGCCTCTGTCGTGAGCGCGTCGACTTCCGCCTGCCATTTCTTGGATACCTGGTTCAGTTGTTCGTTAGCACGCTCGTAGGCTGGTATATTCTTGAAGATATATTCCATATCCACAAGCGCGAACTTCTGTGCAGAGGCAGAGGTTAATCCAAAGATAGCGCAGATAGCGCAGATAATTAGTTTCTTCATAAGCGTTCTCTTTTAGTGTAACATCTATTTGACGTGAAAACTCGTAAACGGTTTTAAACATTAAACAACTCTTAACGAAATCAGAACTCCTGTCCGAGGATGAAGTGGATATGACCACCACCTTTAGACTGGGCGCCGTTCTGACTGGTATATACCTTGTCGAAGCCATAAGCCCAGTCGATACCCATCAGACCCACCATCGGGAGATAGATACGGACACCGACACCAGCAGAGCGTTTCATCTTGAACGGATTGAAGTCCTTGGCATTCGACCACGCGTTACCACCTTCGAGGAAGCCCAGACCGTAGATGGTGGTGTTACCCAACATGAACGGATAACGTAGCTCCAAGGTGAAACGGTCATAGGCGTAGGCGTTATAGGACGAGATATTGTTGCCCTTCATCATCTGCTCGTAGGCTGATGAGTAGGAGAGGGTACCATTCTCATAACCACGCAGTGCGATGGTCTCTTCAGAGTAACCGTAGGAGTAACCTGTCATACCGTCACCACCGACATAGAAGGTCTCGAATGGCGACCGTTTGTGCTTGTTGTAGCTTCCCAGCAGTCCCATCTCCACGCGGGTCATCAGCACAAAGTTCTTCTGACCGCCTGTCAGGGCTGTGAAAGTACGCAACTTGAACTTCCACTTGTGGTATTCAATCCAACGGTACATATCCTGCAGCTCATCCTCGTAGGTAGCCGAGGTGCTGTTCTTTGCCAGTGTGCTGTAGTCCTTCTTGTCGAAGAGCGACCAGGGTGGGGTCAGGGTCACAGAGGCTGTGAGCTCTGATCCACGGCGTGGGAACAGCGGGTTGTCGGTAGAGGTACGTGACAAGGTCACACCCAGATTGATATTGTTACAGTTTCCATTGTGGATATAGAAATAGCTCCAGTCGCGCAGCATATAACGTGAGTAGCCGAGCTGTGCCGACAACTGGAAGTAGTCGTCGGGCCAGCGCAGACGCTTACCCCATCCGAGTGAGGCACCGAAGACGGTCATGGTCTTGTCGTCGTCGAGCATCGACTCGTAGTTATAGGCGTATGGGTTGTAGCCACCGTAGCCACCGGCGTACGCGTAGTAGTTGTTGTAGAACGCGTTGTTACGGTAGTAACTGGAGATATCCGACTGCTTGGAGTAGTAGGCACCGAGGCTCAGACCGTTCGGACGCTTGCCGCCAAACCAGTTCGTGGAGTAGTTAGCACTCAGTGAACTATAGTAGCTACCATTGGTCTGGAAACTGAATCCCAGTTGCTCTCCGTCGCCGTAAGGCAGGATACCACGATGGAGCTTGTTCTTGCCGAAGAGGTTGCGGATGGAGAAGTTGTTAAACTTGATGCCCACTTTTCCGATGATACCCGTCTGTCCCCAACCGAGGGAGAACTCTAACTGGTCGTTCGATTTCTGTTCGAGCTGCCAGTTGACGTCCACGGTGCCATCATCGTAGTTGGGCACCACATCGGGCACCACTTTCTCTGCATCGAAGAATCCCATAGAGGCAATCTCTCGTGCGGAACGCATCAGCGCCTCTTTGTTGAACAGGTCGCCCGGCTTGGTACGGAGCTCACGACGAACCACCTCCTCATAGAGACGGTCGTTACCATAGATACGCACATGGTTCAGATGAGCCTGCGGACCCTCTGTGACGCGCATCTCCAGATCGATGGAGTCACCGTCGATGTTGATCTCAACAGGATCGATGTTCGAGAACACGTATCCGTTGTTGTAATAATAGTTACCGGCGGCATCGTCATCAGCCTTCAAGCGTTTGTCGATCTGCTTTTGGTTGTATACATCACCTTTCTTCATGCCAAGTACGGCATTCAGGTAATCGGTCGTGACCACGGTATTACCTACCCATGTGATATCACGGATAAAGTACTTGTCGCCCTCGTCGATCTTAACATAGACATCAACATGCTTATCGTCATAGTTGCTGATGGAGTCTTCCACGATGCTGGCATCACGGAATCCTAACTCATTATATTTTTCGATAAGAGCTTGCTTGGCTTCCTTGTAGCGCTCGTCGGTAAACTTCTTAGCCTTGAAGAAGTTCTTGAGTTTGCCGGCTTCATGAATCTTACCGAACGCACCTTTTCCGAAGATCGAACCATTGATCTTCCCGTCCGACAGCTTCTCGTTGCCGTCGAAGATGATCCGGTGTACCTTCATCTTCTCCTTCTTGTCGATGTTGACATCCAGCGAAACCATGTTACTCTTCTCCGTATCATCGTGCTGTACGATATCGATCACTGCGTTCTTGTATCCCTTCTCGTCGAAATACTTCTTGGCAAGTATCTTGGCACGGTCAATCATGTTCGGCGTGATCTGACTACCTTTCATGATACCCAGTTTCGCTTCCATGTCCTCGCGCTCGACTTTCTTGATACCGTTGTAGTTGATGGTGCTGATACGGGGACGCATGCCCAGGTGGATGCAGAGGTAGATCTTGGAGCCGACGATAGAGTCGGCGGTGATGCTCACCTTCGAGAAAAGACCATTACGCCAGTAGCGCTTGACGGCCTCGGTAATCTGTGAGCCGGGCACTTCAATCTCCTGACCGACACTTAGGCCGGAGAGACCTGTCAGCACATAGTCCTCATATCCCTCGACACCCTCTACGGCGATGCCGCCAATCTCACAGGTACGTGGTGTACCAGCATACGAGATGTCGGGGTTTACAATCTTATCCTGAGCGTATAATGGTGAAAGGGTGAAAAGGCAAAGGAGTGAAAGTCCGAAGACTCTCATCCCCAATCCTTTTGTCTTATACCTTATTATATTATATATCATCATTGAGTATTGTTTCGCTTTTATCATTTCTTCTCCTCAGCTTCTACCTGAGCCTCTGTCTTTCCAAAACGACGTTGGCGGTTCTGGTAGCTGGCGATGGCCTTATGCAGGTCTTCTTCAGAGAAGTCGGGCCAGTATGTATCACAGAAATAAAGTTCTGAATATGCGATCTGCCACAACAGATAGTTGGAGATGCGAAGCTCGCCACCCGTGCGGATCAGCAACTCGGGGTCGGGCATGAAGTTTGTCCAGAGGCGCTTGTCGACGGTGTCCTCGTTGATGTCATTCACATCGAGCTTCCCGTCTTTCACCTCCTGGGCAATCTGCTGGGCAACGCGTGTCAGCTCCAGTCTCGACGAGTAGCTGAGTGCCACCACCATGGTCATGGCGGAGTTACCAGCGGTGTGTGCCTCCGTCTCGGCCAACTTCTTGTTGACCATCTCGGGGATGCGTGAGCGGTCGCCCACCACCCGGAAGCGGACATTGTTCTTCATGAAGATCTCGTCCTCCAGGGATGTCAGCACCAGTCCCATCAGAGCTGCCACTTCGTCGGCAGGACGATTCCAGTTCTCTGTTGAGAAGGTATATAGCGTCAGGAACTTAACCCCCAGGCGGGTACATTCGGAAGTGATGCGACGCACAGCGTCAACCCCGGCCTGATGACCATAGCTACGCTCTTTGCCGCGCTCTGTGGCCCAACGTCCATTACCATCCATGATGATGGCAATATGCTGGGGAATCCGGTTCATGTCCAAAAGTTCTTTCATATACTAATATCTGTCGTTATTGCACGTTTTGCATTTTGCCCACAGGTCGTATGTGAGTGCCAGCTGGAGCACACTGTAGCCGTCGGTATTCTTGAACGGACCACTACTCCTAATGCCATAGACGTCACTTCTGCCGTCCAGTTGGTCGCTGGTGGAGAAACGCACGCCCCACTCTGCGGTGAGGTTCATACGCTGTCCAATCTTATATTTGACACCCGCTCCAAGCAGTAAGCTCATAGCCATACCACTGTTCTCGCCGCTGTGGTGGGTGATACCCATTCCTGTCGTGATGAACGGAGCCAGTCGTTTGCTACCGCGATATTCTTGTCCGTTGCCATAGGACCAGAAATTGTATTCAAAGCGTACGCAGGTTTCTGTCAACTGGTGACTGAATGCATAGCGCTCTATAGGATACCATGTCTTCACATCATCACTGGAGCCTTTGATCTTCGTGGTCGCGATGTCCAGTCCCAGTGCCATCCGAGGGTTAAGATGATATTTGACGATGACCGCTCCCCACGGCTGCATCCCTTTTAAGAGATGACTGTTGAAGTCTCCTATATAGACTGCCGTTCCTGCACCTGCCCCCAGCTCAAGCTTGTATTCCGGCTCTTCCTGGGCGTATGTGGCTACAGAGAGTGCCACGGCAACCATGCAAGCGAACAGTCTTCTCACGTCTTATTCAATCAGGAACCCACGCCAGACACTGTTGTCATCCAAGCTCTTGATCCAGAGATAGCCGTTGTCGTCGGTAGCCGCACTGAGGTGATAGGCTGTCAACTCGCTGGGAAGCGTGAATGCCTTGTTGGTCTTCCACGTGATGCCCTTATCACGACTCTCGTAGATCTTTCCGTTGTCACCGATGGCAAGTATGTGTCCCTTATAACGGAGCAGGTTCAGGTTCTCCATTTTAGGCAGGTAATATACGTTATAACTCTCCATGGGTATGTAGACCCATTTCGACGGTTCACTTCCCGACGCATATTCTGCCAGTTTCCGCCAGACCACACAGGCAGTGCTGTTCTGGTCGTTAGTGCCGATCAGTAACTGGTAGTCTGTGGAATCGTTGGTGGCAAGCGGCCAGGAGGCAAATGCGAACTTGGAGGGCAACAGTGATGAGGCCTCGTCAAGCGAGTCGGCGGTCCAGGTGGCACCCTGATCCTTGCTGACCATCAGTCGTCCGTCGTTTGCAAAGGCGTAAGCCTCGGCAGCGCCAGCTCCGATAAACTGTCTCAGACCAGCCTTCTTGACGGTCTGTTCCCATTTCGCCTTCTCGGTGTCGGTGGGGAAATCCTCGGCTTCCATCTTCTCCCAGGTCAGCACGCCTGTCTTTACCTGATGCTTGTTTACCGTCACCTCGTAAGTGCGGAAGATATCACTGTTGAAAGCATAGACACGGATCTCCCTTGGCTTGGAAAAATCAATGGAGTCGGTACTGGAATAGTAATTCAGCGTGTCGCTGGTGAGACTCTTGATGACAACCGTCCCGTTATTCATGCTGGAAATGCTTGCCAGCACGTGAGTCAGGTCGCAGTCTTCAGGCAGCGAGTCAGTGTTATAGATCTTTCCTTGATAGTGGTCAATATGGAAGACCGGCATCTTGGAACAGGTTGATTTGTATACAGAGTCCTTCCCTGCCGACGTGGTGGTGTGAATGTATCTGTTCACGGTCGTCAGCATAAATTTGGTAATGGCTGTGTCGTCGTAAAAGGTTACTTCAGGATCGTCGTCGGAGCCAAGACATGATGTGTACAGGACAAGGCTTGCCATGACGAGACAGAGGGTGTAGATATATCTTTTCATTCAGTAACGAATTCTTTTTATCACATTTTTGGCTGCAAATTTACGCACAATTCCTCAAAATCAGTTCATTTTCACCTTATAATTAATGAAATTATGTCATAATTTGACCGTTTTTAAGTTAGTTTTGTTTTTCCTTCTTTCATTTTTTCATTTTTTCATGAAAAAAGAGTGTGGTATGAATCACTCACTCCACACTCCTTTCAACGGATGTTGACATGACCCTCGCTCGTCACGACTCGGCAATAGGAGAAAACTCCATGGCCTTGAAGTTAGCGAACGTTGGTGTTCATGAGCGTAATGACACTCAGAACAGTCGCAACAGCAACAAACGCCAACATGACCGCTGTTTGAAAATCTAATAACATAATCTTTACCTTAAAAAATCTATTAACTACTAACCTAATGAATAACAATACAATCTCACGATTGCGCTGCAAAGGTACGTAGAAAATAAGAGTTGGGATTTAAGAGTTAAGAAAAAGTACCTGATGCAGTCGCCTTTTTGACTTACATCAAAAAAAAGATTGGCTGCACCTTTCGGCACAGCCAACCCATTGTATAGAGTATTGTTTTTTGCTCTAAATGAAACTTAGAGTTTCGGACCTGCGACTTGCCCCCATGGGCGAAGTTGCTTTCGGTCCTGCGTTTTACAACTTCGGACCTGCAGCGACCAGAGCCTTACCGGCCTCGTTGCCCTCGTACTTCTTGAAGTTCTTGATGAAACGGGCAGCCAGATCCTTAGCCTTCTCCTCCCACTCAGCAGCAGTTGCATAAGTGTCACGAGGATCAAGAATAGCAGGATTTACGTTAGGCAGCTCTGTCGGAACCTCGAAGTCGAAGAAGGGAACCTTCTTGGTAGGAGCCTTCAGGATGCTTCCGTCCAGGATGGCGTCGATGATACCACGTGTATCGGGGATAGAGATACGCTTGCCAGTACCGTTCCAACCAGTATTAACCAGGTATGCCTTGGCACCGCTCTTCTCCATCTTCTTAACCAGCTCCTCAGCATACTTAGTTGGGTGCAGCTCGAGGAATGCCTGACCGAAGCAAGCAGAGAATGTAGGAGTAGGCTCAGTGATACCGCGCTCTGTACCAGCCAACTTAGCTGTGAAACCAGACAGGAAGTAGTACTTGGTCTGCTCAGGAGTCAGGATAGAAACGGGAGGCAGTACACCGAATGCGTCGGCAGAAAGGAAGATCACGTTCTTAGCGTCAGGACCTGCGCTCTTACCGTTCACCTTCTGGGCAATCTTCTCGATGTGGTTGATGGGGTATGATACACGAGTGTTCTCGGTGACGCTCTTGTCAGCGAAGTCGATCTTGCCATCCTCGGCAACAGTAACATTCTCCAGCAGAGCGTTGCGCTTGATAGCACCATAGATGTCGGGCTCGTTCTCCTTGCTCAGGTTGATAACCTTGGCATAGCAACCGCCTTCGAGGTTGAACACACCCTCGTCGTCCCATCCGTGCTCGTCGTCACCGATCAGCAGACGCTTCGGGTCGGTAGACAGAGTGGTCTTACCAGTACCAGACAGACCGAAGAAGATGGCGGTGTTCTTACCCTCCATGTCAGTGTTGGCAGAGCAGTGCATAGAAGCGATACCCTGCAGGGGCAGATAGTAGTTCTGCATAGAGAACATACCCTTCTTCATCTCACCACCGTACCAGGTGTTGATGATAACCTGCTCGCGAGAGGTGGTGTTGAAGGCAACACAAGTCTCTGAGTTCAGACCCAGCTCCTTGTAGTTCTCAACCTTTGCCTTAGAAGCGTTGTAGATGACGAAGTTAGGCTCGAACTTCTCCAGCTCCTCAGCAGTAGGCTGGATGAACATGTTCGTTACGAAGTGAGCCTGCCAAGCAACCTCCACGATGAAGCGGACGGCCAGACGGGTACCCTCGTTAGCACCACAGAAAGCGTCAACAACATACAGGTTCTTGTTGCAGAGCTCCTTGATGGCAATGTCCTTCACCTTTGCCCAAACCTCCTCGCTCATGGGGTGGTTGTCGTTCTTGTACTCCTCAGTAGTCCACCATACCTTGTCATGGCTCTGAGCGTCATCAACGATATACTTGTCCTTAGGAGAACGACCAGTGTAGATACCAGTCATTACGTTTACAGCGTTGAGCTCTGTGTTCTGACCCTTGTCGAAACCAGTCAGACCAGCCTTCGTCTCCTCTTCGAAGAGAACCTCATACGACGGGTTGTGAGCAATCACGGTAGAACCGGTGATGCCATACTGTGTCAAATCTAACTTTGCCATATTACTATTTTTTTAATTGTGAAAATGATCTCTTAATAAGATGTTCTTTTTAATCGCCTGCAAAGTTACGAATTAATTCACAATAGACTTGTCACAATTCCTGAATTTTGTGTAGGCACACGGCCTTTTTAGGTTAAAGAACTTAAAATTAGAAAGGAAAGTGCCTCTTTTGTCACACCGACATAACAAAAAATATTCGTGGGTGTATAGATATACATACCTTTATGTAATTATTTTCAGAAATCATTGGCATTTTCAGATATTATGCTTACTTTTGCACACATAAACTAAAAACTGTAAGAATATGCAAGTAATAGATTTCAGCAAGAGTAATTCGGTGATCAACCTGTATATGTCGGAACTGCGCGACAAGAACTACCAGAGGAACCGTATGCTGTTTCGTCACAACATCAGACGTGTCGGTGAAATGATGGCCTTCGAGCTCTCCAAGACCCTGGAGTACAAACCGAAGACGGTCACGACCCCTTTGGGAACGCTCGAGATCCCTCTGCCGAAGGAGGATTTGCTGATTGCTACTGTGCTCCGTGCCGGTCTCCCCTTCCATGAGGGGTTCCTCAATGTGTTCGACCATGCCGATAACGCCTTTGTGTCGGCCTATCGGATGTACACCAACCGTGAGCATACCGAGGTGGGTATTCATACCGAATATATGGCTGCGCCCAGTCCGAAGGGGAAGACGCTCATTATCGTCGACCCGATGCTGGCCACCGGCGGTTCGATGGCTGCGGCCATCGAGGCACTGATCAAGACCGGCAAACCCAAGAAGGTGCATATTGCCAGTGTCATTGCCGTACCTGAAGGCTTGGAGGTCGTCAAGACTGTTCTGCCAGAGGATTCCACCATCTGGTGTGCCGCCATCGACCCGGGCATGAACGAGCATAAGTATATCGTCCCAGGCTTCGGTGATTGTGGTGATCTCTGCTACGGCGAGAAACTCTAATTGACTAAAGGATACATAAAATCCCGCTCCAGACAGAGCGGGATTCTTTTTGTTTGTATATGAAGGTCTGAAATGCTATTTGAGGATCTTGACAACCTGGCCGTTTTTCTTCTTGATGATGTTTAGGCCATGCTGGAGGTTGTCGATGCGGTTTCCTTTGATGTCGAAGATCTGGTCATCCTCATCGTCCGTCGTGATAGAGGCAATGCCTGTCGATGTGATGTCATCGACAATCTTGGAGAAGTCCTTCCAGTAAGGAGCAGTCATATACGCCTCTTTACAGCCCGTCGGCACGTGTAATGTCGCTTGCTGTTGTAATGGCAAAAACAAAGTCTCTTCGCTAATGGCAAGAGGGGTAGTGTGATAGACATAGAGGTCTGTCATATTGAAGCACCAGTCAATGAAATAAAGACCGAGGTTCGTCACACTTTGAGGAATGTGGATGGATGCCAGTTTCTCACATCCTTCGAAGGCGCTTTCACCTATATACGTGACGTTGTCGGGGATTGTTATATTCGTCAGACTGCTGCATTCTATAAAAGTCGTTAAGGCTATTGACGTGACGCCATTAGGGATATTTATTGTCGTGAGGTTTCTACATTCCGCAAAAGCGCTTTGGCCTATGTACGTGACGTTGTCGGGGATTGTTATAGAGTTTAAACTGCTGCATTCTGAAAAAGCATATTCGCCAATGTTCGTGAGGCTGTTGGGGAGAGATGCTGTAGTTAAGCTATAGCATTCGTTGAAGGCATTGCTACCTATGGATGTAACTCCGTTAAGAAGAGTTATTGTTGTCAGGTTTTCGCAACGTGTGAAGGCATAATCACTGATGGATGTAATCTTGCCTGGAATAGTTATAGAAGCTAGGCTGAAACATTCCTCGAAAGCGCTTTGGCCTATTGAAGTGACGCTGTTGGGGATTGTTATATTCGTCAGATTGCTACAACCCTTAAAAGCAGCGTCACCTATTATTGTGATGCCGTCATGAAGGGCAATGGTGGTCAGTCTGCTACATCCTTTAAAAGCAACGTCACCTATTATTGTGATGCCGTCATGGAGGGTAATGGTTGTCAGGCTATCGCAGTCTCTGAAGGTTCCTTCGTCTATTGACTTGACATTGTCGGGGATTGTTATAGAGCTCAACCTGCTGCATCCTGCAAAAGCATATTCGCCAATGTTCGTGAGGCTGTTGGGGAGAGATGCTGTAGTTAAGCTACGGCATCCGTTGAAGGCATTGCTACCTATGGATGTAACTCCGTTAAGAAGAGTTATTGTTGTCAGGTTTTCGCAACGTGTGAAGGCATAATCACCGATGGATGTAATCTTGCCTGGAATGGTTATAGAATTCAGATCGATACATTCCTCAAAAGCGCTCTGGCCTATTGAAGTGACGCTGTTGGGGATTGTTATATTCGTCAGACTGCTACAACCCTTAAAAGCAGCGTCACCTATTAATGTGATGCCGTCATGGAGGGCAATGGTAGTCAGGCTTTTGCAGTCTCTGAAGGTTCCTTCGCCTATTGATGTGACACTATTAGGAATATTTATGGAAGTGAGATTATAAAAATAATCGAAAGCATAATCGTCGATAGATGTCACCTTTTCCGTTAACATAATTTTCTCGATAGTATACGCTCCAAGTAACTGTTTTGAATTGACGGTCTCACAGTCCAGCGTTATTTCTTTTAGGTTGCTACAATCGTGGAAGATTTCAGAACCTATATAGGTGGGAGAACAAAGTATAGTAACAGATACCAAACCTGTGCAACCAGAAAAAGCACCATAGCCTATTGAAGTAACGTTGTTAGGAATCGTTATTGCAGTCAGGCTACTGCATCCCTCGAAAGCACCACGGCCTATTGAAGTGATGTTGTCTGGGATTGTTATAGAGTTCAAACTGCTGCATCGCCAAAAAGTCCCTTCGTTTATTGAAGTGATGCTGTTAGGGATTGTTATACTAGTCAGACTTTTACATCCCTCGAAAGCACCATTGCCTATTGACGTGACGTTGTCAGGGATTGTTATAGAGTTCAAACTGCTGCATCCATCAAAAGCACATTCGTTTATTGACGTGACGCTGTTGGGGATCATTATGGTTGTCAGACTGCTGCATCCCTCGAAAGCACTAACGCCTATTGACGTGATGTTGTTAGGGATTGTTATATTCGTCAGACTGCTGCATCCCTTGAATGTGCTATTGCTTATTGATGTAACGTTGTCAGAGAGTGTTATATTCGTTAAACTGCTGCAATCCTCGAAGGCGCTTTCGTCTATAGATTTGACGCTGTTAGGAATCGTTATAGTAGTCAGACTGTTACACCCTTTAAAGGCACAGCAGTCAATGGATGTGACACTGTTGGGGATTGATATTGAGTTCAGATTGGAACAATCTTCGAAAACACCTTTACTTATTAATGTGACGTTGTCGGGAATCGTTATAGAGTTTAGATTGGTACATTTCCTGAAAGCGCTGTTGTCTATAAATGTGACACTGTTAGGGATTGATATAGAAGTCAGACTGGTACAACCAGAGAATGTGGCCCAACCTATGGATGTAACGCCATCCGGAATGGCTATTGTTGTCAGACTGCTGCATGCCAAGAAAGCACCATGGCCTATTGATGTAACGCTATTCGGGATGGTTATTGTTGTCAAATTGCTGCATTCTTCGAAAGCACCATAGCCTATTGATGTAACGCTATTCGGGATCGTTATGGCAGTCAGATTGCTACATCCCAAGAAAGCACATTCACCTATTGATGTAACGCTATTAGGAATCGTTATAGCAGTTAGATTGCTACACTCTAAGAAAGCTCTTTTGCCTATGGAAATAACCTTATATGTTTTACCCATATAAGTCTCTTTCTCTGGGATGACTATATTTCCTGAATATGAGGCTTCGTTATAAGACGAGAACGTTACCTCCAATTCGTAATTGCCTTCAGTGCCAATGCTATCGTAATAAATGGTTACACCCTCATTATTCATCATAGCGATGTCATAGGAATAGCCGTTTGTTCCGATCATACATGCGAGTATGACAAGAAGAAGTCTTGTTGTGAAGTATTTTTTCATTTCTGGTGTACTGGTTAAAATGATCATAAAGTCAAGAGATGTATCAGATATAGCATAGATGCTATTTGAAAATTTTGACAACCTGGCCGTTTTTCTTCTTGATGATGTTTAGGCCATGCTGGAGGTTGTCAATGCGGTTTCCTTTGATGTCGAAGATCTGGTCATCCTCATCGTCTGTCTTCATTGTGGAAATGCCTGTCGATGTGATATCATCGACAATCTTAGAGAAGTCCTTCCAATAAGGAGCTGCCATGTATGCCTCCTTACAGCCAGTCGGCACGTGTAATGTTTGCTGCTGTTGTGTCTCGTCGAAGAATGTCTCTTCTTCAGCAGCGAAGGGAGTCGTATGATACACGTAAAGATCAGTCATGGCGTAACATTCGTTAAACACACATACACCAAGACTTGTCAAACTTTCAGGTATAACGAAGGATGTTAGTCTTGAACAATTCATGAAAGCATTATCTTCTATGGAGGTAATAGAGTTCGGTAAAGCTATGGTGGTTATGCCATGGCATCCATAGAAAGCCCAGGCGCCAATAGATGTGAAACTGTTCGGAAGAATTACAGAGGTCAGGTTGGTGCATTCCTCAAAAGCTTTATAGTCTATGGAAATCACTCCCTCTGGGAAAGTAACAGAAGTGAACCCTTCCGCACAGCAGAATGTATAGGGGTTAATCTTTTTTATACCCTCCGGAATCATGAGATCCTTAACCTCTTCCTCGCCAATATAGAGATGATGAGCATTCGCCAAGGGGTTTGCCTCACGGTCTTTGAAATCAATGTTGCACCATGCCGCCAGATCAGGAATGTGAACAGCTATTAGGCCTTGGCAATTCATAAAAGCCCCTTCGTCTATCGACCTAACGTGTTCGCCCATGGTTACAGACTTCAACCCATAACATGAGTTAAAGGCATCCTTGCCAATGTCTGTCACATGGTTACCGATAACTAGTGACGTGGCATTCTGACAACTGGCGAAAGCCTTTTCACCAATGCTTTTTACGCCATCGCCAATTTCAATGGAAGATAATTCTGTACAAAAACTAAATGCATTTACTTTAATAGATGTTTCCCCGTTTCCTGGAATAGACAAGGAATTCAAGCCGCTGCACCCTAGGAAGGCTCCATCACCTATGGATGTGACGCTATCAGGAATCGTTATTGTGGATAAATTACTACAGCCCGCGAAAGCCCGATCACCAATGGTGGTGATACTGTTAGGGATAATCACCGAGTTTAGCTTGCTACATTCAAAGAATGTATAATCACCAATGGTGGTAATGTCGTCAGGAATAGTTACTGTGGTAAGGTCGCTACATCCGTAGAATGCTTCTGGATGGATAGATGTTACTTTTTCTGTCATCACAACTTTCTGGACAGAGCCTGTTTCTTTTAATATTGGCGTGACCGTTTCACAATCAAAAGTCACTTCTTTTAAGTTGGAGCAGTAGAAAAAAATTCCTTGACCTATTGAGGTCGGGGAACAAGAAAGTTGTGCAGAAGCCAGGTTCTCACATCCCAAGAACGCATAATCGCCAATCGATGTGACGCTATTAGGAATCGCAATTGTGGATAGATCACTGCACTCTCGGAAAGCTCCATTACCAATGGTGGTGATACTGCTGGGGATGGTCACCGATGTGAGCTTACTGCACTCTCGGAAAGCTCCATTACCAATGGTGGTGATACTGTTGGGGATGGTCACCGATGCGAGCTTACTGCACTCTTGGAAAACCCCATCACTAATGGCGGTGATGTTGTTAGAGATAGTTACTGTGGTAAGGTCGCTACATCTGTAGAAAGCCTCTGGATGGATAGATATTACTTTTTCTGTCATCACAACTTTCTGGACAGATTCGGTTTCTTTTAATATTGGCGTGACCGTTTCGCAATCAAAAGTCACTTCTTTTAAGTTAGAGCAGTTGAAGAATATTCCTTGACCTATTGAGGTTGGGGAACAAGAAAGTTGTGCAGAAGTCAGGTTCTCACATCCATAGAACGCATAGCTGTCAATCGAAGTAACACTATTAGGGATCGTTATTGTGGACAGATTACGGCACTGTTGGAAAGCTCCATCACCAATGGTGGTGATGCTGTTAGGAATGGTTACTGTGGCAAGGTCGCTACATCTGTAGAACGCTTCTGGATGGATAGATGTTACATTCTCTGTCATCACAACATTTTGGACAGATTTGGTTTCTTTTAATAAAGGTGTAACCGTTTCACAATCAAAAGTCACATCTTTAAAGTTTGTACAATCGTGGAAGATTTCTTGACCTATGGAGGTAGGGGCGCAAAGGAATAAAGCCGAGATTAAACTATTACAACCACTAAATGCATGATTACCTATAGCAGTTACGCTATTTGGTATGGTTATAGAAGTTAAACTGTTACATTCCGTGAAGGCAAATGTTCCTATAGCAATTACGCTATTGGGTATGGTTATAGAAACCATGTTGCTGCATCCTTGGAAAGCGTAATCACCTATGGATGTAACGCTGTTAGGTATGGTCACCGATATCAGTTTGTGACAATATGCAAAAGCGTAGTCGCCTATAGAGACCACCTTGTATGTTACGTCCAGATAGGTCACCTCTTCTGGGATAACAACATCGCCATAATATGAAGTGTCCTCTGGAGAAAGGAATGTCACCTCTAAATCCTTATTGTTATTAGCATAGTTGTAATAAATGTCGGTGCCTTGAGCATTCTTTACTGCGATGTCATAGGAATAGACATTTGTTCCGATCATACATGTAAGTACGACAAGAAGAAGTCTTGTTGTAAGATTATTAGTCATGATTATAACTTGTTGGTTGAATTAATTTATAGTTTACGGTTGCAAAGATAATCATTTAATTTCATTTAGTCGCAGATTTGGCGTTAAATCTTTTGCTCTTAATACCAAAAAATCCCGCTCAAGGCAGAGCGGGATTTTTTGTTGGTATATAATAGATGAAATTCTCTTAGATCAGGTGGAGCGTACCCATCAGGTACACGAGGCCGAAGCCGAAGAGCATCGAGATGAAGCCCATGATGATACCCATCTTCACCATGTCGTTCTGCTTCACATAACCAGTAGCGAAGGCCAGAGCGTTCGGCGGGGTAGAGATCGGCAGGATCATGGCCGACGAAGCGGCGATGGCCACACCAATCAGTACGGTCGGGGTACCACCGATAGGATCGAGTTTGTCGCCCATGGCACCGCAGACGATAGCCAGGATCGGCATGAGCAGTGCTGCCGTAGCCGAGTTCGAGATGAAGTTCGACAGCAGGTAGCAGATAGCACCGCCAAGAAGCAGGATGAGCACTGGTGAGAACTCACCGAAGGGAATGCTCTCCACGGCATTGGCTGCCAGACCAGAGGCGTTCAGACCATAGCCGAGGGCGAAGCCTCCGGCCACCATCCAGATGACACTCCAGTTGATCTGCTCCAGGTCGCGCTTGTTGATGACACCCGTCAGGGCGAACACCATGAACGGTATCATGGCCACTGTATTAGAGTTGATGCCAGTGAACTTGTCAGACAGCCAGAGAGCGATGGTGACGAAGAATGTCACGATGACGATCCACGAGTGACGTCCCTTCTGTATGCCGCCCTCAATGGTCAGTTCGATGTTCTTCTGGGTGAAGGGGAACATCTTCAGGAGGATCCTCCAGCTGATGAACAGCAGCAGGATGACGAGGGGGAACATGAACATCATCCACTGACTGAAGCCCAGACCGAGGTTCAGACCCTCAGGGTCGTTCAGGTATTTCAGGGCGATGGTGTTTGGCGGTGTACCGATAGGGGTACCCATACCACCGAGGTTGGCAGCCACGGGAATCGACATGGCCAATGCGACACGGCCTTTGCCTTCGGGCGGCAGCTGACGGAACACCGGTGTCAGGAAGGTGAGCATCATAGCGGCGGTGGCTGTGTTCGACACGAACATCGAGAACAGACCGGTGATGAGCAGGAAGCCCAACAGCACCATCTCACTGCGTGTGCCGAATGGTCTCAGCAATACCTTAGCCAACTGAGCGTCGAGACCTGTCTTCGTGGCGGCGATAGCCAGCACGAATCCACCGATGAACAGCATGATGGTCGGGTCGGCGAACGTGGCCATCACGCCCTTGTGACTCAGTACTTTTCCTACAACCTCCTCATTCACCATCGGTGCGATACCACTGTCCGTACAGAACAGCAGCATGATGACGATGATGGCGATTGACGTGGCCCACGAGGAGACCACCTCAAGAACCCACATCAGTGTGGCAAACGCGAAGATGGCGATGATGCGCTGCTGGATGACGGTCAGGTTCTGGATGCCGTACCACTCGGAAGGCATGTTCCAAAGCAAGAGGGTTACTATGGCTACCAGAGCAATCTTGATAGCCCTTTTGGTACCATCGGCAGGATGGTATTTACGTTGAAAACGCATCTTATGGTACGTCTCAACGAGTGGAAATCCTTTGTATATGTGAAACATATCTAATAGTAATTGTTGATAATTCTTAGATTCTTGTGGTCGTTTTTTGAAAACCGCCACAAAGGTAGTAAGTTTTTGAGAATAAAGTAATAAGAATGAAATAAAATACCCGTATAACGAGTGTATAAATACACAAATACTTCTTTTGCTCTTGCTCTCTTTGGCGGAATTGTCAAGTAGACTTTGCAAACGATTGCCTTTTTGGGCCTCTGATTGACAGGAATCAAAAAAGGATAAAAGGGCAGAGCGCTCTGTCCTTTTATCCTTGGTTGTGTGTGGATATCTTCTTCAGCCTATTCGCTGACAGTCCAGATGTCGTTGGTTTCCAGCAGCTCGGTGAAGTTGTGATACTTCTTCTGAGCGCTCACCTCTTCCAACTGAGCGTGAACGGCCTCGTCGTAGGTCGGTGCATCCACGTCACGGATCACGCCGAGGGCGATGGGGAAGCCGTCTTCCGGAGTCATCATGGCGAGCTTCAGTTGCAGGGTGTTGTCCTCGCAGTGAGCATCGTGAACGAGTACATCGTCGATGGTGTAGCCGTCCTTGCCGATCTCCACCACCTTCAGGCCGAAGCCCTCCTGTACCAGTCCGAACTCGTTGTTCTCACCGAACACGAGCTTCTCACCGTGGCGCACGTAGATGGCGTTCTTCTTACGACCCTCGTTGTTGTACACGATGTCATGGCAGTGGTCGTTGAAGATCACGCAGTTCTGCAGGATCTCGCAGACGGCGGCACCCTTGTGCTCGTAGGCGGCCTTCAGGATCTCTACGGTTCCCTTGGCGTCGGTGGCGACGGCACGGGCGAAGAAATGGCCGCGGGCACCGAAGCAGAGCTCGGCAGGACGGAACGGATCCTCTACCGTTCCGTAAGGGCTCGACTTCGACACGAAGCCACGTGGTGAGGTGGGTGAGTACTGACCCTTCGTCAATCCGTAGATACGGTTGTTCAGAAGGATCATGTTCAGATTGATGTTACGGCGGTTGGCATGGATGAAGTGGTTACCACCGATAGCCAGTCCGTCACCGTCGCCCGACACCTGCCATACGGTCAGGTCGGGGTTGGCAACCTTCGCACCCGTGGCGATGGCGGCGGCACGACCGTGGATGGTGTTCATGCCGTAGGTCGCCATGTAGTGGGGCAGACGACTGGAGCAGCCGATACCAGAGATCACTGCTACGTTCTCGGGAGCTACGCCGATCTCGGCCATAGCCTTATGGAGTGAAGCCAGGAAGAAGTGGTCACCGCAACCAGGGCACCAACGAGGCTGGCCTTTCTTGAAATCATTTGCTGTAAACATTTTAATTAAGAGTTAAGAATTAAGAGTTAAGAATATTACAGTCATTATTGTCATATTTATCAGAGTTTTCTTTGGTCGTCTTCACAATTGATGCTAAAATGGATGTTATCTCGTTAGCTTCATTGTGAATAGACTCAAAGGTTTTATCATCTATATATTCACTATCATGTAAGAGTTCAATCCAGTAGAGAGTCTCATTGGCTTCTTTTAATGCGATCGAGGTCTTGCTTATAAAGTCTGCACGGCTTTGTGCAAATTTAGCCTCACGCATCATAGCGCCAATTGAGGTACCGCTTCGAAGCATCTGTTTAGATAACACAAATTCTGATTGTTGTCTTGTCAGATACTTGTATGCTTTTACCATTCGCAAGGCGAACTGATAAGCACGGTTTTCTATCGGATTTTCCAGAGTCATTTATTTCTTAATTCTTAACTCTTAACTCTTAATTATATTCTCGAACGAGTCTACGAGTTCGGAAACAATGAAAGGCTGACCCTTTACCTGGTTGAACTGGAACGGAACGAAGTTGTCGACCTTCATGCGCAGGTAACCGGCGAGCTGACCCATGTTCTGCTCGGCCACAACCACCTTCTTATACTTCTTCAGCACGTCGGCCGTGTTCTTCGGCAGCGGGTTCAGGTACTTGAAGTGCGTCTGAGCCACCTTGTAGCCCTTGGCACGGAGCTCGTCCATGGCAGAGTGCAGATGACCGTAAGTAGAACCGAAGCCCACGATGAGCAGGTCGGCATCCTGTACGTCGCCGTCGATCTCCAGATCGGGCACCTGGATGTTCGCGATCTTCTGCTGGCGCAGACGCGTCATCAGGTCGTGGTTTTCCGGGTTCGTAGAGATGGCGCCTGTGTTAGAGTCTTTCTCCAGTCCGCCGAGGATATGAGCGAAGCCCTCACGACCCGGCACGGCCCAGTAACGGGTACCGTTCTCGGCACGCATATACGGTGTCCATTTTCCTTTCAGTTCCTCGGGCACGTATGGCGGATTGATCGGGTCGAGCTTGGCGATCTCGGGGAGCTTGAAGGCACCCGAGCCGTTGGCCACGAAGGCATCGGTGAGCAGCACCACAGGTGTCATGTGCTCCAGGGCGATCTTACAAGCCTGGTAGGCGGCGTCGAAGCAGTCGGTAGGACTGGTGGCGGCCATCACCGGCATCGGACTCTCACCGTTACGGCCGAAGAGAGCCTGCAGCAGGTCGGTCTGTTCTGATTTCGTGGGCAGACCCGTGGCAGGACCGCCACGCTGTACGTCGAGCACCACGAGCGGCAGCTCCATGATCACGGCGAGGTTCATGGCCTCACTCTTCAGACAGATACCAGGACCGGAGGTCGAGGTCACGCCCAGGGCACCGGCGAACGAGGCGCCCAGTGCTGAGGCACAGCCCGAGATCTCATCCTCGCACTGTACGGTGGTCACGCCCAGCGACTTGTGCTTCGACAGCTCGTGGAGCACGTCGGTGGCAGGGGTGATGGGGTAGGAACCCAGGTACAGACGGAGACCGGCCTTCTCGGCAGCGGCGATGAAGCCGTAGGCCGTGGCCTTGTTACCTGTGATGTCCATATAACGTCCGGGCACCTTCTCCTTCGACTCAATGCGGTATACGTTGACAGCCGAGGAGTGGGTGTTATGACCGTAGTCGTAGCCGGCCTGCACCACCTTAATATTATTCTCTGCGATGGCAGGCTTCTTAGCGAATTTCTCTTTGAGGAAGTTGGCCACCAGAGTCAGGTCGCGGTCGAAGAGCCAGCAGACGAGTCCGAGGGCGAACATGTTACGGCATTTCAGCATCGCCTTGTTGTCCATGCCCGAGTCGGCCAGACAGTCCTTG
Source organism: Prevotella sp. lc2012 (assembly GCF_900107065.1). Taxonomy (NCBI): domain Bacteria; kingdom Pseudomonadati; phylum Bacteroidota; class Bacteroidia; order Bacteroidales; family Prevotellaceae; genus Prevotella; species Prevotella sp. lc2012. Next base: position 110,099 of record NZ_FNUF01000005.1, read on the forward strand.
ACCATGGTGGTGAGCGGGCACTGGATCACACGGTCGGGGTCGATGTTCATCTCACCGAGGTAGTCCTCAGTCTTGAATTGTGCCTTCTCCAGATCCTTCGGACCGAACGAGTCGGTGTCGATGATGATCGTGGCACCCGGCTTAGCATAGCGGTACTGCGTCTTCAGGGCGGCGGCGTTCATCGCAACGAGCACGTCGCACTTGTCGCCCGGGGTGTACACCTTTCCGGCGCCGATGTGTACCTGGAAGCCTGAGACACCCGTCAGCGAGCCTTGCGGGGCGCGGATGTCCGCTGGGTAGTCTGGGAATGTAGAGATGCCGTTACCAACGGTGGCACTGACCGTAGAAAAAATGTTTCCGGCCAACTGCATACCGTCACCGGAATCACCCGAGAAGCGGACAACAACCTGGTCCAGCTCCTTCACTTCTAATTGTTCTGCCATAACTATTTGTTTAATTACAATATTTCTCTCTTTTGGGCTGCAAAATTATGCAAAATCTGCGAAACAACCAAGCGTTTTCGAATAAAAATTCATATTTTGTAGCCAATAATGTATGTTTTATGTATATTGATGTGCATTTCTGATAAATGACGCTGTTTCTCGTCCCAAAGAGCCCCCGCTCCCAAGCTTGCGGTTGCTGAGCCTGCCGAAGCAATGCCCCACGGTCCCTGAGCCTGTCGAAGGGTTGTCCCAGAGCGGCCCCTGAGTGGTTCCTGAGCTTGTCGAAGGGCCAAATACGATATATCTTTACAAACGATCGTTCATAACTCGCACAGAGGTCAGGAACGCTGGAGTGAGGGCCATAGACGCGAGTTTTAGGCGGTTTTTGTAATCAGTTGATAATAAGATGATTATACATATACGAGGACAGGGTGGCATCTTTCCCTCAAAGAGATAGGCCCCAAGAGTCATGGAGATAGGCTCTACAAGTGAAAGAGATAATCCCTATACCCTATAAGAGATTATCTCCTTCTCTCGTAGGTGCCATTCCTTACCGTCATGGAGATAATCTCCTTGACTGTAAGAAGCCACCCCTACCCAAAGTAGCCCCCATCTCTACGCCAAACAGGGGGAAAAGGAACTAAAAGTCCCCCTTAGTTTTTCTGGTTCACAACATCAGACGACCACTTTTTTCGGCACATTTTTAGGACAAAAGTGAGCAGTCCTATGATATTTCTTACGACTTACACGTCTTATTGCCTCAATTTCCTAGAGGAAGTAATATGCCATCATGATAACTCTCTTCTATAGCCTCATAATAATAATCTTCAGCCTCATATGATTCGTAAATGTAATCAGCTATGTGTTTGAGATATAAGACATAATCACTTGACTCAATAAGTAATTTCTCCTTTGCATCCATCAATTGTTTCTGCACATTTATCGCATTATGAGCATTAAAGAAATACAATTTGTGCTTATACCTAATAAACATCAACTGCTGAAAATGGGGCCCCATTCCTCTGAAGACATATATACCATCTTTAAAGGATGTATCCTTATAATTAACTAGATTGTGTACGTTTATCCCCGCCCCAACATGAAACTCATTGGTACAACTATAATATACACTATCCAATTGGGCAACCATGTATTCTGGAACTTCAACATAATACATTATGTTTTTCCTCTTACCATACATATGGATACCTATCAAGAAAAAACAAAATAAGCAGAGAATTCTTTTCATAATTTTATTGTATGTTGTACCATAACCATAGACTTTGCCAGAGTTGGTAGATTTAACATCTGTCTGCTCACCAATTCTATATACTTTTAGCCCCCTATAGGGGGTCAAGTATAGAGGGGGACACCTCTGGCTCATTCTGTCAGTCGGAAATCCCCGATTTCCACGGTTGCTGAGCCCCACCAGCGGTCCCTGAACCTGTCGAAAGGAGAACCGCTCGCTTGGCTTGTCCAAGAAGGGCCTGTCAGCATTATTATACTGTTTCACAGCGAGAGGGTGCTTTTGCAATCCCATGCGATATATGGTTGATATCGAGGGCAAATATAGGCAATTTGTTTTTCCCTGTTACTGTACGTAAGGCGGGTTGATGCGACAAATGGCCTATTCTTTTACCTTCAAGGAATTGGAACCTCTTGTAGTTTCTTTAGCAAATGAGGATCCGTTACCTTGTATAGCGTGTCTACCCAATGAAATTCATCATATGTTACAATCAAGAATGTATCATTCACAATGTTCAATTTCCAATTGAGGTCACCCATCTTAATTACAGAATCATTCACCAAAGACCATCTCGGAGTAACTACCACATCATCTATCTCATAGAGATAGCATTTCTTGTCGGCATACCTTTCTGCGAGAGTATACATTTTCCCCTTACGATCAAAGTACATGTAGAATTTTGTCTTGATATAAGGATCAAAATGCGCATAATACCAATACTGGCAGCTATCGCCAGCTATCAATTCTACTCTATTATATCCTTTTGAGCAACACGAGAATAACACTACGATAAATAATGATATATAAACTTTCTGCATAACTTATCTTTACGGTTGATATCGAGGGCAAATATAGGCAATTTGTTTGAAACGGCCAAATCTGTGGCGTATATTGTGAGGTATCCCTTCTTGGGCATGCCATGGTGGCGGTTGGCCCTTCGACAGGCTCAGGGACCGCGGTGGGGTGGGCAGGAACATGGAATGAGGGGTATAGCCGCCGTCGAAGAGGTACTTGTCGATCTTGCCGTTCCTCACCACCAGGCTGCCGCCCAGCAGGTAGTCCGTCGAGTCCGTGCTCTGGATCTACGCCGAAAGCCTTCATAGCTTCTATTACCTACATAGGAAAGAAATCCATGATATCCATTTTATATAGTAGCTTTAATTGTTCTATATTGTTTTCTGGAATATTATATAATTCCTGATACTCTTTTAACCTTCGATCAGCTTCGTCTTCCCCATATAATAGATATGAATAGTAAATATATTCTTGAATTGTTACATAATACTTCCCTTTATGATGTGGTAAATCATTATATAAGAAAGATATATATTCTTTTCTGTTTTCAGTTATATACTTCTCGACAAACTGAAGTGCTTCTTTTATATGAGTTTTATATAAGTGCATATTGTTCTTTGACATTTCGCTCATTGCTAGAATTCGGCATTTAAGGATATCTTTGAAATAAGGGCCTCCAGTTTTATTCCACATACTACAGTTATCTCTCTTAATAATATCAATTGCAGAATCCATTTGTTTGCCCAAAACTAAGAATTGTATTTTCTGGAGAACATATTTAAAATGCGCTCTCTCATCATCCATATATATATCCGCCATGCTGTCAGCAAGCGATACCGCAGAATCAAGAATCGTCGTGTTCGGATTATCCTTCATTTCAAAGAACAAAGCAAGTAATTTTTCATCAACTAAACTATCTGGAATGTCTTGACTCTGTTTACTTCTTATTTCTTCTGATCTAGCTGAGTTCTTGGAAGAACAGCATATGAAAGAGAAAATTGACAATAGTAATACTAATTTGTTCATTTTTTTCTAATTATTGGTTGGTACATTAGATTCCATGTAAATCTTCTAGGCATGACATAAAGAGCGTTTGCATTAGTTGCTCCGACCTCAATTCCTATCTCTCTTATGAAAAGTCCTTGCCTTAATTCACTTGAACTGAACACTTTAGAAGATTGTAATGATATCGAACCTGTCTGTCGTATCTGTGGGTCGCTATTATAATGCAGCGGAGTGTATACATTTTTATCATTCACCTGCAATCGCATATTTCCTTTATAATTGAGGGATAAATTATCATTAGAAGAATCTCCCTTCTGATTAATGTACGCGTCGAATTTGACTCCTTTGAAATATATTCCCATTGAATTGTTAGAAGTACTATTCTTAGAATTGATTTCGATAATTGCAGAAACATCAACAAAAGCAGTTATTCTATATGTATTTCCAAATAAAGCACCGCCAAGTTTAACGTCCCCATCAAATCCAATAGCACCCCCCACGGAATTTTGCACTTCAAAGTCAGTATTAAGATTCAGATCTCGTAAAATATCATTTCCTGTGGTCCCTATATATGAATAACCATCTGGTGTTCTTTCTGCTGACGTTACATTATCCATCCAAATATAATCACCCCATTGAGTTTTTACCCAATCCCTTCCATCCGGATCAATGGCATTCACAGGATTATTCGCGCAATACGCATACGGACTGACGCCGTAGTATTTCTCGCAGAGGGGGTCAATACGATCCCATCTTGCGAGGATGGGGTAGTGCTGGCGGGCGCCGTAGTCGTAGGTGTTCAGGCCATACATATTGTCGAACTCCTTGCCGTTGTACTTATACTGCTGGAAGTCACGGTTCCATATCATCGCCTTCAGCGTGTCCACGAGCTGGCCGCCGAAGGGATAGTAGTTCACGCGCTGCTTCATCGCACCCGTCGAGGTCACCGTCTCACGCACCGTGCCCAGATGGTCCTTGTTTTGGTAGTAGAACGTGAACTTGTCCGTCGTGCCGCTGGCCGTCGCCTGGGCGTAGCCGCCGTCGAAGAGGTACTTGTCGATCTTGCCGTTCCTCACCACCAGGCTGCCGCCCAGCAGGTAGTCCGTCGAGTCCGTGCTCTGGATCTCCGATGCCTTCAGCTCCACCTGCTGCCCGATCGTACGGGAGATGTTCGCCTTGGCCGTGTAGTGCACCATGCGCAGCTTCTGGCCCGTCGCACTGTAGACGTACTTCGTGATGCTGCCGTTGGTGAAGTAGATCTTCTGGGGATTGCCGCTCAGGTCGTACGAGATGAAGGCGATGCCGCGGCTCTTGTCGGTCAGCAGCGAGCCGTTCCCATTGTACGTGTACGAGTAGTTGGTACCCTTCGTGCCCTTGAAGTCGAGCGATCCCGCATACGTCACCTTGTTGGCCATGTCCTTCACCGTATTCAGCTGGTTACCGGTGTAGGTCACTATAAGGCTGTCGACAAGGCCGTACTTGCCGTTCTGCATTCTGCCCCTGCGCTCCAGACGCTTGATGTTGCCGTTCTTGTCGTACTCGAGCACCTTCTCGGTGAACCTGTTCGCATTGGTGCCCAGGTTGTCCTTCTCGCCGTAGACGGCATTCTTCAGGCGGTTGGCCGCATCGTAGGTGAACTTATAGCTATCGCTTATCATCTTCCAAGCCATATGGTTGATATCGAGGGCAAATATAGGCAATTTGTTTGAAACGGCCAAATCTGTGAGTTTAATTGTGGGTAGGCCTTCGATGCAAGAGTCGTAAGGGGCAAGCCATTGGGACTTCCCTTTCTACCATCCATTCCTTGTCACAAATTAAGGCTGTTCTTTTCGAGATTGTGCATCTATATAGTCAATAATCCGTTTTGCAACAATACTATCTTCTGCAGTAACGATCCTTCTTTTTAGCATCAGATCCCTAAAAGACAAAGTATCTCCCGTATCTATAGTTACCACATATGAGTTCTTATAATCTGCCTTGCATTCAAAAAACAGATATTCTAATACGTCGGGAGCCATTTTCTTTTCGGCAGATAATAAAGGCGTATCATGATGATCAGCTTCAACAAAGAAATTTACGTCTGCTCCTGCTGCAACTAGCATTTTCGTTTTTTCCAGACTTGTAAATGCTGCTCGTATCAAAGGAGTCTCTTCGCTTGGAAGATACGATAGAGTCTCATTTCTTTTAACATGATCATTGGGATCTCCCCCATGTGCAAGCAGAAACTCTAATATATCTGAACGAATGAAATAGTCTGAAGCAATTGCTATCGGTGATGCCCCTCTATAAGTATCATGTGCATTCGGATTCGCGCCATGATTTATAAGGAACCTGACGGCATCTATGTTCTCATTTAAGATAGCCCAAAACAAAAGAGTTTCACCAAATCTCGGTTCTCTGAAATCAACATCAATTTGTCCTTTAGCTAATATCTTTTCAGCCTTGGCGAAATTGTTCTTTGAAACACACCTTGCAAGTTCCCACGCTTCCGTTTCCTTCCATAGTCTTATATCATCTCCAAGATAGTTTCTCTTTCCAGAACAACCCATAATGGCTAATGCCACTAATACACAGATATACTTACATGCGTTCATTTTCTTTATTCCCCTCCTGTAATCTAATTGATTATTTTACTTATCTACTTCCATTAGAATAATCTCTGGCCCTTCTTCTCCCTGTTTCCTATACACTTTATTTACCCTTCCTCTTCCATCAGTCACGAAATATAATCGATATGCCGTAGCATCACCAATTGAGGAATGCAGTATCTCATATGTTTCAGAAGCAACTATCGGTATATTTTTATATTCCTTAGGAGCCTGATATATATTTCCATCTGCGACTATCCTATAATAATTTCCCAAAGAATCCAACTTTACAGAGGTCGATCCCTTTACCTTTTCCACTTTTGATATATGAAAAGACATCTTTGCATTCTCCATATATACATGAAGTCTTATTATCGGATAATTATCAACTGTATATACAGTAAAACTATTAGGGTCAAAACCTATCACGTTACTGTGACAAGATGACAAAAACAATGTCATAACAAATACTAAAACACTATTGAGTCTGCTCATTCCTCTTCTTTTGCTCTTCATATAACTTCCACCATTCGTCAATTTGCTGGACTTTCTGCATATTCGACATATTCGAATTGAGTAAATCTTGTAAACAGTTCTTTCCATAATTAGTATTTAGAAATCTATTAAATTCTAGAAAACGGTCCCCATTAGCATTTGCTTCTTTCTCTTCCGGAACATCATCATGACTTCCATATCTCATATACTGTGATACAAAATGAAGAAGATACTGGAGTTTGCCTTCGGCCTGCTCTATATGTTTGATGTGTGTCACTTCATGTGAAGCCATAAGCAACCATTCTGAAACATCTTGTCCATAACCATTTCCATTATAATCTGCTTTTTTGTCTGCAAAATAATTTTCGGTAAAGGTCATCGTAACATTATTTGGGGCACTTCCTATGGTGATTCCTCCACCTCCCTTATTCGGACTATACCATGGATATTCTCTGCCAAATCCTCTCTCCATAATATTCACATCTCGAATATACTCTTCTTTAACTCCTGTAACCAAAGAGAGAAGATGTGCGGCGGGTTTTGTAAATGTGTAATAATCTGCTCTATAGAAACTCGCTTTATGAAAAGTCAATACTCCTTTGGGATATAATCCTTTGATATCTATATATTTCACCGGATTATTCAAACAATACGCATACGGGCTGACGCCGTAGTACTTCTCGCAGAGGGGATCGAGGCGGTCCCACCTTGCCAATATCGGGTCGTGCTGGCGGGCGCCGTAGTCGTAGGTGTTCAGGCCGAACGTGCCGTCGAACTCCTTGCCGTTGTACTTATACTGCTGGAAATTGGGGCTCAAGACCATCGCCTTCAGCGTGTCCACGAGCTGGCCGCCGAACGGGTAGTAGTTCACGCGCTGCTTCATCGCGCCCGACGAGGTCACCGTCTCACGCACCGTGCCCAGATGGTCCTTGTTCTGGTAGTAGAACGTGAACTTGTCCGTCGTGCCGCTGGCCGTCGCCTGGGCATAGCCGCCGTCGAAGAGGTACTTGTCGATCTTGCCGTTCCTCACCACCAGGCTGCCGCCCAGCAGGTAGTCCGTCGAGTCCGTGCTCTGGATCTCCGATGCCTTCAGCTCCACCTGCTGCCCGATCGCACGGCTGATGTTCGCCTTGGCCGTGTAGTGCACCATGCGCAGCTTCTGGCCCGTCGCACTGTAGACGTACTTCGTGATGCTCCCGTTGGTGAAGTAGATCTTCTGGGGATTGCCGCTCAGGTCGTAGGTATAGCTATCGCTTATCATCTTCCAAACCGTATGGTTGATTCCGAGGACAAATATAGGCAAATTGTTCGAGACTACCAAATCTGTGAGGTAAATTGTGGGATGGTCCTTCGATGCTTCGACAAACCCAAAAAGGAGATACCCCCCCCCCCTCGCTTTTTCTAGTTCACAACTTCTTCCGAGCACTTTTTTAGGCACTTTTTTAGGACAAAAGGAGAGATGGCGGTCCGTCAATCCTAGTCCCTTCGACAGGCTCAGGGACCGCGGTGGTTGGGGCTCAGCAACCATGGAAATCGGGGATTTCCGACTGACAGAAAACGCGGAGGCCCCCTCATATACTTTTAGCCCCCCATAGGGGGCCAAGTATAGAGGGGGACACCTCTGGCTTATTCTGTCAGTCGGCCGCCGCCATCGTTCAACTAATACTTGAACGACGAGCCGCCGAGGAATTCACGGAGGAGGGAGGTCGGGGGGATCTGGGTGTCGGGGATGGGCGTGATGTAGCGGAGGAACTTCAGCAGGCGGTAGGCCTCGGCATATTCCGGACAGTTCTCCGGCACCTGCTCCAGCAGTGGCTCGGCCTGACTCTTGATAACAGCCAACTCGAAGAGCATGGCGGTGTTGAACATCGCGTCGGCATTCTCCTGGAAGGGGAAGATCCATTTGTTCTCACCAGCACGGACCGACGGCCATCGGCGGATGGTCTCACGGGCACTGACAGCCCGATACTTATGGTCGCGGATGATGCGCCGCAGCAGACGGTTGTCGGTGGTAGGGATATAGTTGTGGTTGTCGAGCAGCACCGTCGTAAGTGCTGAGGCATAGACACGGAAGATCTGCTCCTTGGGTATCTGTGCGGTCAGCTCGGGGTTCAGGGCGTGGATGCCCTCCACCACCAGAATCTCATTGTCACCGAGGCGCAGGCGTCGGCCGCTCTTCTGACTGGTACCTGTGGGGAAGTCGTAACGTGGCAGTTCCACCTCGTCGCCGCGGAAGAGGGCGGTGAGCTGTTCGTTGAGCAAGGGCAGGTTCAGGGCATGCAGGTGCTCGAAGTCGTAGTCGCCTTTCTCGTCGCGCGGTGTCTGGTCACGGTCCACGAAATAGTCGTCGAGTGAGATGTTGACGGGACGGATGCCATTGACGGCCAACTGTATGGACAGGCGCTTGCAGGTCGTGGTCTTGCCCGAGCTCGAGGGGCCGGCGATGAGCACGAGCTTGACGCCTTTCCGTTGTGTGATCTCATCGGCAATCTTCGCGATTTTCTTCTCCTGCAGGGCTTCCGATATCTGGATGAGGGTGGAGCTGTGGCCTTTCTGTACCACATCGTTCAGGTCGCCGATGGTGCTCAGACCAAGGATGTTCTGCCAGTTGTGGTGCTCCTTGAAGATGCCGAACATCTTATCCTGAGGGATAATCTCGCCCAGCTCGTCGGGATGCTCGCGAGAAGGGATGCGCAACAGCAGACCATCGTAGTATTTCTCTAATCCGAAGAGATAGAGTTGCGAGGTGTTCGTCAGCAGTGAACCGTAATAGTAGTCCATGTAGCCGTCAATGTCGTAGAAGGTGGTGTAGAGCCGTCCAAGTCCTTGCAGGAGCTTCACCTTCGACTTATAGTGGAGACTCTCGAACAGTTTAATAGCTTCTTCTGTGGTGGTCTCATGACGATGTATCGGCAGAGCCGCGTCGATAATCTCCTGCATCCGTCGGCGGATGGCGCCCGCATCGTCGAGGGTGACGGGGCGGCCGATATGCAGGTTGACATAGTAGCCGTTGCTCACGGGGATATCGATGACCACCTTACATGGGTCGTAGAGATCGCGGACGGCCTTACAGAGCACGAAGAACAGCGTCCTCGTATAGGCGCGGGAACCGCTTGTCGAGGTGATGTCGAGGAACTCCACCTCTTTCTGTTTGTAGATACGGTAGTGCATACCTTCTACCTTGTTGTTCACGTGGGCTGAGATAGGACCGTGCTTCAGTTCCAGTCCGCTGAGATGATACACATCTGCCAGTGTGGCACCGATCGGTACGTTGATGGTGGTGCCTGTATTGCGACAAAAAACTTGTGCTGTTTCCATTTTGATGATGATTTTCGACCACAAAGATAACGAAAAAACCAAAGAAGTGTTGGTGCATTTAGATTTTTTTATTATTTTTGCAGCAAAATTCAAATCATAGGATTTCTTTATGCTCGTTTTGTTCAAACTCCTTGGCTCGCTCGCCCTTCTGATGTTTGGTATGAAGTCGATGAGTGACGCCTTGCAGAAGATGGCGGGTCCGCAGTTGCGACACGTCCTCGGTGCAATGACCACCAATCGTTTTACGGGAATGCTGACAGGTATGCTGGTGACAGCATCGGTCCAGTCGTCGACGGCTACGACGGTGATGACGGTCTCGTTCGTCAATGCCGGACTGCTGACGCTGGCACAGGCCATCTCGGTGATTATGGGTGCGAACATCGTAACGACGCTTACGGCCTGGATCATGTCGGCCGGAATGTCGTTCGACATCACCAATGCAGTCTATCCTGCGTTCCTCATCGGCATTGTGCTGATCTACCTGAAACGCTATCGTTATATCGGTGACTTCCTCTTCGGCTTGTCGTTCCTGCTCTTAGGACTGGGCACGCTCCGGTTGACTGGCACGGAGATGCATCTGGGTGAGAATCAGGTACTGCTTGATTTCTTCGCCTCCTTTGATCCCGACTCCTTCGTGACTACATTGATCTTCTTGTTCCTTGGTGGTGTGATGACATTCTGCGTGCAGTCGTCGGCAGCCGTCATGGCCATCACCATGATTCTCTGCTCGAGTGGCGCTTTGCCGATCTATCAGGGTATCGCCCTGGTGATGGGTGAGAATATCGGTACGACGGTCACGTCTAACCTTGCCGCCCTCTCGGCCAATACCCAGGCGCGTCGGGCCGCCTTGGCGCATATGTTCTTCAATGTGTTCGGCGTGGTGTGGATCCTGTTCGTCTTCCGTCCGTTTATTGATGCTGTCTGTGGTCTGGTGGGTTACGATGTCGCCATGGTGAAGGGAGAGGTAGCCATCAAGGTGTTCCTGGCCAATGCCGCTAAGCTGAGCTTCGTGCTTGCTGCCTTCCATACCTGCTTCAATGTGGTGAACACGTTCATCCTCATCTGGTTCATCCCACAGATCGAACGTTTCGTATGCTGGGTCATCAAACCAAAGAAGGTCGACGAGGAAGATGAGTTCCGTTTGCATTTCATCACTGCTGGCTTCATGAAGACTCCGGAGCTTTCCGTGTTCGAGGCCCAGAAAGAGATACAGGCCTTCTCAGAACGTATGCAGCGTATGTTCAATATGGTGCGTGAGCTGCTGACGCTCTCGTCGAGCACCAGTAGTAAGAAAGACAGTAATGGGGCTGACTTCAACAAGCTCTACTCGCGGATTGAGAAGTACGAGGGTATCTCTGATAACATGGAGTTGGAGATAGCCAACTATCTCGACCAGGTCTCAGATGCTCATCTCTCCGATGACACCAAGGCCAAGATCCGCTCCATGCTCCGTGAGATCTCCGAGCTAGAGAGTATCGGTGACGCCTGCTTCAATATGGCACGTACCATCTCACGGAAATACAACGGCAAGCAAGATCACTTCAATGAGAGACAGTATGAGCATATCCATCAGATGATGGAGCTGACCGACCAGTCGCTCACACAGATGAACCGACTGATGATGGGACGGAAGGAGACCTTCGATGTGAACCGCACGTTTAACATCGAGCATGAGATCAATAACTTCCGTAGTCAACTGAAGTCGCAGAATATCACCGACGTGAACAACCACGAGTATACCTATGCCGTAGGTACAATCTATATGGACCTCATCAACGAGTGCGAGAAGCTCGGCGACTATGTGGTGAATGTCGTGGAGGCCCGTATGGGTATTCGCTGATTATCAAGGGGTGCCCACGGGCGTGGGCTGAGATGATACCCTCTAACCTGATCCGGATCATACCGGCGTAGGGATGGATAGTAGGCTTAATCAACACAAATCCCCCTTTACAATAGATGAAAATAGTAAAAGGTAAGTAAAGGAATGAAAAGATTATTTTTAGGAATGACAGCGCTGCTGGGCGCCATGAGTGTGAATGCCCAGAACAAGGCTGCCTTGTATGACTCCACACAGGTGGAGCAGTTGCAAGAGGTCGTAGTGAAAGGTGTACGTGCGCAGAAGAACGCACCGTATGCCGTTACAAACATGAAGAAGCAGCAACTCGACGCCTTCTCGAAGACGGGGCGCGAACTGCCTCTCCTCTTCTCACAGACACCCGGTATCCTGGCGTGGAGCGAGAATGGACTGGGCACGGGAACGACGGCCATGCGTATCCGTGGTGCCGGTGGCTCACGTATCAACGTGACGCTCGACGGTGTGCCCCTGAACTCGCCCGAGGACCAGTGCGTGTTCTGGGCCAACATGAACTCCTATGGTTCTCTGCTCGGCAGTGTGCAGATACAGCGCGGTGTGGGAACATCGACCAATGGTGATGGTGCCTTCGGCGGTACGGTGGCCCTGGCGTCAGCCTCGCCCTTGCAGACCCCGAGTCTGGAGGTGTCGGCCTCGTATGGCTCCTATAACACCTTTAATGTCGGTGGAAAGTTCTCATCCGGTCTGTTGTGGAACCATCTGATTATCGACGGTGCCTATCATGAGACGCATACCGATGGTTTTGTCCATGGTACCAGTGGCCGTTCTGGTTCTTACTATGGCGGTCTGACATGGCTAGGCGATAACTTCCGTCTGAGCTATAAGAATATCGGCAACTTCGAGCGTACCGGTCAGGCTTGGAACGGTGTGACGGCAGGTAATGATGATTACTCTCTGATGGATGGCAGCTACGACGACGGCTCATGGTCGTACAATGCCAAGACGGGTATCAGAACTTATCAAGATATGTGGAACGCCGGACTGGGTAAGTTTAATTCTCTTTATGAGCGACTTGCTACCGGTAGCGACGGACTCTTCGTGAAGGATGCCAACGGAAACTACCAGACGGAACGCTACCGCATGGCCGACGGCACCATCTGGGACAAGACTACCGATAACTTCTGGCAGGACCATAACATCCTCTCCGCAGCATGGACTATCAATGACCACTGGAGCACGACAGCCTCGCTGCACTACACCTATGGTCATGGTTACTACGAGGAGTTCCGCTATAATAATAAACTGGTGAAGTATGGCATTAAAGCGGCCGATGCCGATGGTACGAACATCAAGCGCTCGGACTTCGTGCGTAAGAAAGGACTGACACAGCATACCTATGGACTGGTGTGGAGCGCCAACTACAAAGACGATCTATGGGATGTCATCGGTGGACTGTCAGTCCAGAATTTCGATGGTAATCATTTCGGTTTCCTGACCTATGCCTCCAACGAAGTCGTCAGACAGCAGTTCCTGGGCGGCGGTGCCTATCGCTACTACGATTCAGATGCTCATAAATTCGACGGGAATGCGTACCTGAAGGCTGCTCGCCATCTTGGTGAGCAGTGGGATGTATTTGCCGACGTGCAGTATCGGTATGTGGGTTATAAGACTGATGGCTATAACGACAAGTACAAAACCGACAAGGCTACCGGTGAGATCCTGACCCATTATCTTGACATCAACGAGAAGTATCACTTCTTTAACCCGAAGGCTGGCTTCTCATGGCATACGGGTGGCCATCGCGTCTATGGTTCTGTGGCCCTGAGTCATCGCGAGCCTGAGCGAAACAACTTCACCGACAATGGTCACCGTGCCTATCCGAAGGCAGAGCGACTGACGGACTATGAATTGGGCTATACCTATAACAGCGGTATCTTCCGTGTAGGGGCGAACTTCTTCTATATGGACTATACCGACCAGTTCGTGCAGACCGGAGCCGTGAGCGATATCGGTGAGCCTCTGACCACAAATATCAAAGACAGCTACCGCATGGGTGTGGAGCTGCAGGCCGGTGTGGATCCCACATCGTGGCTGACCATCGAGGGTAACGCCTCACTGAGCAGGAACAGGATCAAGGACTTTGACGAGACCGTGAACATCGACTGGGACGACGACCCCGACGACGGACAGTGGGAGACCATCCACTATGATCACTCTACGCTGGCCTTCAGTCCTTCTGCCATCCTGAATGGCTTCGTCACCCTGCATCACAAGGGGTGGCAGGCCGTATGGCACACCAACTTCGTGTCGCGCCAGTATCTCGACAATACAGAGAACGCCGACCGCTCGCTGCCCTGCTACAGCGTGTCGAACGCTTCTGTCAGTTATACTCTGAAGCCAAGGAAGGTCATCAAGGAGACGATCTTCGGCCTGAACTTCAATAACGTGTTCAACCGTCGGTATGCCGCCAGCGGATGGTCGTACTCCTGCATTCTCCGCAACTATGGCAATCATCCGAACGACAACCGTTACTACCAGCTCGGCTTCGTTCCGATGGCGGGCTTCACGGTGTCGGGCAGTGTGACGGTAAGGTTCTAAGAAGATGATGGACTTCCTGATAGCACACTGGCTTGATATCCTGACCACCATCCTGGGTCTGGCCTATATCCTGTTGGAATATAAGGCGAGCGTATGGATGTGGGTCGTGGGTTTCCTGATGCAGGCATTGGGCATCGTGCTCTACTACCAGAAAGGACTCTATGCCGACTGCGGCATGGAGTTCTACTATCTGTCGATGACGGTCTATGGCTACTGGAAGTGGGTCCGTGGGTCAGCCTCGAAGACCGTCCTGCCCATCCGTCATTTCCCTTGCCGGCTGGTACTCCCGTGGTTGGCATTGATCGTTGGTGTGTGGGGCCTTATCTATTGGCTTCTCGTGACGTACACCAACTCGACCGTGCCCCTGGCCGACAGTTTCACGACCGCCTTAAGCATCGTCGGTGTCTGGGCCCTGGCTCACAAGTATCTGGAGCAGTGGTTCATCTGGATTGCCGTCGATGTGGTGACGTGCGTGCTCTATTTCTATAAGGATATCCCCTTCAAGGCCAGTCTCTATGGTCTCTACGTCGTGATAGCCATCCTCGGCTGGTTCAAGTGGCGACGGATGATGAAGGAAGAGTCATAAAGCATATAACCATCTAACCCTCTGGGTGTCGGTCTTTCGGCCTTGTCGGGTTAGATGGTTATATGATTACCTGATAACGTTATTAGTCTATCAAGCCCAGGTGTTGTAGAATCGGGAACACTGTTGCTGCAGACTGACGATCTTTTTTCTTTTTGATGGCATTATACTCATCGGCCACCTTCTGATGGTCCTTCAGAACCTCAGCCATGAAAGCATCGTCAATCAGTCGGATGTTCACCTTACCCTTCTTTGCGTCCGACTCTATTAGGTAGCACACCTGATTGCTCATCTGCGAAGAAGCAGCAATGGCTCCGCCAACAGCGCCGCCGAGACCTCCGAGCAAGCTCTGACGGGTAAGGGCTGCCTTCCCGATTATCTTATTGACGATGCACAGTTTGTCGCCATCATAGCGGTAGCCTTTCGTATAGCCGTTGCCGAAGCCGGTATTCTCGAAGCGCAGGTTGCGACAATTCACATAGATGGTGTCTTTGCATATCACTGCAAAGGCCTCTTTCTTGATGATCTCATCCTGTGCTTTGTCGCCCGTTGTCAGCTTGTAGTCGTTGCCGCCTACCCACAACTGATGTGACTTGCTGTGACCATTCAGATAGACGGTGTCGATCTCTGTCCACTGGTCGGCCTTGAAATCCTCATAACTCTTACAATACTTGTTCTGTGCCGTTGCCGTCATGGCAATAGCGAGACATAACATCACTAATCCTTTTCGTTTCATTTTTTTATGGTTTATGGTTTTTAAAGAATGCTCCCTGTAAGTCTCCTCACGATATTGCTACATCCAAGAAGACACATGACTCCACCACATGCAAAGGCCACTGCATAAAGAAAACAAATCCACCTCATAATGGATGGCTTCTTGTCTAACTCCTCAAAGTCTTTTCTATATTTTTCTTTCTCATCCCAATAATATAGCCAACCAACAACAAATAGGCCAGGAATAACTGAAAGTAACCAAGCATCATTATCTGGCATATTATATGTTTTGTCAATAAAACCTCTAACCACTAATAACACCACAGTCCACACAATAGCCCATACATACAATGTGATAGATAGGCAAAACAGTACGCCACCAGTTCCAATATAATAGGATTGATAGAAGCGGATTCCAAAAACATAATCTATTTGATAAAATCCATAATAAATGTAATTTATGACTTTTTTCACTGCAGATGTTTAAAAGGCGAGTTGTATTCGCATAGTATGCAATATAATAAGAATTCGCCTGCAAAAGTAGAACAAATATATTAATTTTCCAAACATAAGAAGTACTATTTTATGCAAAAACTAAGCAAGACGCATGGGAGGGCGTGTTGGTTTGAGTGTTACTTTGCAGTTTTTCCTTAACCTGACGATGGGAATCTCGGTAAAAAAGCGTAATTTTGCAGCGCAAAAGACATCTTTGTCCCTATTCTGTCATTGAGAGTCCTCGTTTTTTAGAATGAGACGATAGGACCATTCTTCCCCCAAACCAAAGAAATGCCCTCCACTTTTGTGAAATGTCCAGTTCTTTTCGTTTCCCCATTTCTCTGGGGATAGTGTTTTATCCCCTATAGAAATAGAGCTGATATCCTCCCATAAAGGAGTGTGAGACTCTATAGTAGCATTCATCCATCCGAACTTCTCACAAATGAATTCACTCTTTCTTATAATTACATTCTCTTCATTTGGCGTATACCATTCAATGCTATCTTTTCTTTGAATATAGCACTCTGTAGAAGGTCGCATGACGATTGTTGCTGCGCTATCACATTCGTTACATATAGTATATGTAACAGTAGAATACGGATCACATGCACTCGTTAAAAGTACAAATGGCAGGATAAACCTCAAATTAACTTCCTTTCTCATAAGGCTATATAATTAAGTAACTAAAGATATAGAATTGTCTTGCTCTTTATACGGTTTGCCTTTCCCCGTGACAACCATGATCTTCAATCAATATGCTAAAATATAATTCCCTGTTTTAATTTTGCTTACGATATCCTCATATCGAAGAATCGTATGTGCATAGAAGTATACTTTATCTTTGACGATATCATCAAATACTGGAACATAATCTATTGGATAGTGTTTTGAAAACACACGTATAACCGAACTATTAAGAACCGTCATATCATTGGCTACATATTGAAAATAGCATTTATAATCATTATCTACTTTCACACAGAAAAGATCACCTATCTTTGTTATAATCCTTTTAGCCATATCAAAAGTTGATCTTAATTTATCGTTCTTATACTCATTCTGCATCTATTATTCTCTCGATATTCTCTCTATCGATGGAATACCCCCCTAGAAGTTGCATCTTGTTGTTTGTTGGGAAAGTGAAATCACGTATCTCACCATCTACTAAGAAATCAGGACCAAATGCACATATCGACAAGAACATATTGTCACTATTAATATTTATCGAAATAGTATCTCCATCTAACAGCTTGGTTATTTGTGACTTTAATAAGTCGACATCTTCATGACACATGCAGTTCCTTCTGATTATCTTATCCTCAGACAAAGAAAAACTCAAAGAAAGAATGCCGGAATTCCTATTGTTATATACTTTGATATGTAAGGCATCATCTCTGTTCAATTTAGGATCATAATCAAAATCCCCACTTCTTATATAATCCAACATACAGTCAAACGACTCAAGATAACTAATGTCTAATGGCAGGTTAAACTCATAATTAATATTATACTTTTCTTTCCAGATTTCAATCTGATGTGTTATGCCTTCATCATTTTGAGCAAAATGAAAGGACAAAGATTTGTCACATGACTTAAAACCAAAACAATCTATCTTATTGTCGAGAAAATCATGAATGTTGTCGGTAATATATTGCAAGTCTCTGTTACTAAATCTAGTTGTGAAGTTTGTCGCAAAATCCGTGTCGGTTATGTCATTAAACAATCTTATGCCAAACTTAACATTATAGTATCCATTCCCATATGA
The DNA here is from genome assembly GCF_900107065.1 of Prevotella sp. lc2012. NCBI lineage: Bacteria > Pseudomonadati > Bacteroidota > Bacteroidia > Bacteroidales > Prevotellaceae > Prevotella > Prevotella sp. lc2012. Next base: position 127,957 of record NZ_FNUF01000005.1, read on the forward strand.
ACACTTTAAGACTTCTATCTCTAACGATTTATTTGTTATTTTCATAATGCAAAAGTAGAACAAATATATTAATTTTCCAAACATAAGAAGTACTATTTTATGCAAAAACTAAGCAAGACGCATGGGAGGGCGTGTTGGTTTGAGTGTTGCTTTGTAGTTTTTCCTTAACCTGACGATGGGAATCTCGGTAAAAAAGCGTAATTTTGCAGCGCAAAAGACGAAGAGTAATGAATGGGAAGGGGAGGCTTCCCGAAAAAGATACTATCAAGACATGAATAGAAGCTATGCTTTATTTTTCGATATCGATGGTACACTGGTGAGTTTTAAGACTCATGAGATACCGGACTCGACGGTCCGTGCGCTGACACAGGCGAAGGCCAACGGCCATCGTGTGTATATCGCCACGGGACGGCCTCCTATCATCATCACGAACCTTGGTGCGATTAAGCACCTGATAGACGGTTATGTGACCACCAATGGCGCCCGCTGCTTCGTCGGCGAGGAGACGGTGTCGTGTAATGCCATCCCGGCTGAGGAGGCCCGTCTGGTGGCGGATGATGCCAGGGAGAAGGGCTATGGACTGATCATTGTGGGGGAGCGTGACCTGGCTGTCTTCGACCCGAAAGGTGACGTGGATCGTATTTTCCGTCTAGAGCTGGCCGTGCAGAACCTGCACCTGGCACGACCTATAGACGAAGTGCTTCAGCAGCCCGTGCTCCAGTTGACGCCATTCTTCCCTGATGACTACGAGCCGCTGCTGATGGAACGGATTCCTGGCTGTATATCCGGGCGCTGGCATCCAGAGTTCACCGATATTACCGCAAGGATGGCCGACAAGGGGCGCGGACTGCTGGCCATGGCTGCCCATGAGGGGATAGAACCGGCACACACGATCGCCTTCGGTGATGGTGGAAACGATACCTCGATGATACGTACTGCCGGCATCGGCATCGCCATGGGAAATGCCGTCGAAGCCCTGAAGCAGGAGGCAGATTATGTGACGTCCTCTGTCGATGACGATGGCGTATGGTCTGCCTTGCAACATTTCGGTATCATATCCGAATAAAAGAAAAAAGGCATCCGGCACTATCACAGTGCCGGATGCTACGCAAACTTCAAACCGCTCGGCTCGCAGGTCATGCAAGCCTGAGCAAGAACCAAAAAAAGAAATATTACCGAATGAACAGCAGTTCGCGGTACTTAGGCAGTGGCCAGAGGGCATCATCGACGATGAGCTCGAGCTTGTCAATCTGATAACGGATATCGTCAAGCTTCGGTTCTACCTTATCGTGATACTCGATGGCTTTCTCATGTTCATCTGTGATCTTGTTGGCCAGCTTACGGGCGTTCACCAGTTCCTCTACACCCTTTTCGATGGTTGAGGTGCGCTCGGCAATCTCCTCGATGAGCTTGATGTTACGGGCAGACAGCTTCTCGGCCTTGTCGGCGGGGAAGATGGCCGACATATCCTCTACGTTGTGGAGCAGGGCGCTCTGGTAGCGGGTGGCCACAGGGATGATATGGTTCATCGAGAGGTCGCCCAGCACGCGGGCCTCGATCTGGATCTTCTTCGTGTAGGTCTCCCATTTTACCTCGTTACGTGCCTCCAGCTCCTTCTTCGACATCACACCGAGACTCTCGAACATCTTGATGCTCTCGGGGTCGAGGTAGCGCTCGAAGATCTTCGGACAGCTCTTCTCCACGTCAAGACCACGCTTCTCGGCCTCCAGTACCCATTCGTCGCTATAGCCGTTACCGTCGAAGCGGATGGGCTTGCAGGTCTTGATGTCCTCACGGAGTACGTCGATGATGGCATGGAACACAGCACTGTGCTCTGTACCGTCAAATTTCTTGGCGGTCTCGGCTACACGGCTATCGACACGTTTCTTGAAGTCTACCAAGGCCTCGGCCACGGCACTGTTCAGGGCGATCATCGCACTGGCGCAGTTGGCCTCTGAACCTACGGCGCGGAACTCGAAACGGTTGCCGGTGAAGGCGAAGGGTGATGTACGGTTACGGTCGGTATTGTCGATGAGCAGTTCCGGAATCTCAGGGATATCAAGCTTCATACCCTGTTTGCCGGCCATCGAGAAGAGATCGTCCTTGTCGGCCTTCTCGATATGATCGAGCAGTTCGGTGAGCTGCTTGCCGAGGAATGAGCTGATGATGGCTGGGGGAGCCTCATTGGCACCCAGACGATGAGCGTTGGTGGCACTCATGATGGAGGCTTTCAGCAGTCCGTTGTGCTTATAGACACCCATCAGTGTCTCGACGATGAAGGTGACGAAGCGGAGGTTCTGCTCGGCAGTCTTACCAGGAGCATGGAGCAGGACACCATTGTCGGTGCTCAGCGACCAGTTGTTGTGTTTACCGGAGCCGTTGATGCCTGCGAAGGGCTTCTCGTGGAGCAGGGCGCGGAAGCCGTGCTTGCGGGCCACACGCTTCATCAGCGACATCAGCAGCATGTTATGGTCGACGGCCAGATTGGTCTCCTCGAAGATAGGAGCCACCTCGAACTGGTTGGGTGCCACCTCGTTGTGACGGGTCTTACAAGGGATGCCGAGTTCCAGGGCCTGGATCTCAAGATCCTTCATGAAGGCAGCCACACGCTCGGGGATAGAGCCGAAGTAGTGGTCGTCCATCTGCTGGTTCTTGGCTGAGTCGTGACCCATCAGTGTGCGACCGGTGAGCAGCAGGTCGGGACGTGCGGCGTAGAGGCCTTCGTCGACCAGGAAATACTCCTGCTCCCAACCGAGGTTGGAGGTGACCTTCTTCACGGCCGTGTCGAAATAATGGCAGACGTCGGTGGCGGCAACGTTGACGGCCTTCAGGGCACGTAACAACGGAGCCTTGTAGTCGAGGGCCTCACCTGTATAAGAGATGAAGATCGTAGGAATACACAGGGTGTCGTCGATGATGAACACCGGTGATGTGGGATCCCAGGCAGAATAGCCACGTGCCTCAAAGGTGGCACGGATACCACCAGAGGGGAACGATGAGGCGTCGGGCTCCTGCTGAACGAGCAGCTTGCCGGAGAACTCCTCGATCATACCGCCCTTACCGTCGTGCTCGATGAATGAGTCGTGCTTCTCGGCCGTGCCCTCGGTCAACGGCTGGAACCAGTGGGTATAGTGGGTCACGCCGTTCTCCTTGGCCCACTGCATCATACCTGTTGCCACGGCATCGGCGATATTACGCTCCAGGCGCGCGCCGTTGTCGATGACGTCGATCATCTTCTCGTAGACGTCCTTCGGCAGGTACTTGTACATCTTCTCACGGTTGAAGACCTTCTTTCCGAAATACTCATAAGGTCTCTCACTCGGTGCCTTTACGTCGAGGGGCTTCTTTGCGAAAGCCTCGCCGACCATCTGAAATCTTAATGCTTCCATAATCTTTCCTTTCTATGATTTGGTTTGTGTTACTTTGTTGACAGATAAGTGTTGACTTTTGCGGCGGTCTGCTTGCCACTGGCCATGGCGCGGACAACGAGGCTGGCGCCATTGGCGGCATCGCCGCATACGAAGACGTTCTCCGCATATTGCGGATGGTCGGGCTTCAGGAATCCCATGGCCAGTAGCACGAGCTCGGCCTTGATGATCTCGGGCTTACCTTTCTCGACCATGATGGGACGACCGCCGTCGGGGTTGGGCTTCCAGTCGATCTCCTGGACGCGTACTCCCGTGAGTTTACCGTCTTTCCCGAGGAACTCCAGAGAGTTGATGTTCCAGCGACGTACACAGCCCTCCTCGTGACTGGAGGTGGTCTTCAACGTACGGGGGAAGCCGGGCCAGGGATTCTTCGGATCGACGGGTCCTTCGACGGGCTTCGGCATGATCTCGATCTGAGTAACGCTCTTACAACCTTGGCGGTGTGCCGTTCCGATACAGTCGCTGCCGGTATCACCGCCACCGATGACGAGGACATCCTTGCCCTTGGCCGTGATACGCTCCTCCTTGGAGAACTCCATGCCGGCGAGCACCCTGTTCTGTTGGGCGAGCAACTCAAGGGCAAAGTGTACGCCCTTCAGGTCGCGACCGGGGATATTCAGGTCGCGGGCTGTCGGTGTGCCTGTGGCGATGACGACAGCATCGTAACCGGCAAGACCGTTGACAAGCGACTCGCTGGTCATCTCCTCGCCGTAACGGAACTCGATGCCCTCCTCCTCAAGCAGTCGCAGACGACGATCGATGACCGCCTTGTTGAGCTTGAAGTTCGGGATGCCGTAGCGGAGAAGACCGCCGGCGGCTTCGGCTTTTTCAAAGACCGTGACCTGATAACCCATGTGGTTCAGATCGTTGGCGGCAGCAAGACCGGCAGGCCCTGCTCCTACCACGGCCACCTTCTTACCATTGCGAAGGGGATGATGAACACTGACGTAGCCCTCACGGAAAGCCGTCTCGGTGATGGCACACTCGTCTTCACGGTTGGTGGTCGGCTCATGCTCAATCAGGTTCAGCACGCATGCCTTCTCGCAGAGGGCAGGACAGATACGTCCGGTGAACTCTGGGAACGGGTTTGTGGCGTTGAGCAGACGGTAGGCCAGCTCCCAGTCGCCTTTATATAGGGCGTCGTTCCATTCAGGCGGTTTGTTGCCTAACGGACAAGCCCAGTGGCAGAAGGGAACGCCGCAGTCCATGCAGCGTGATGCCTGTGCTCTGCGCTCTTTGGTGTTGAGTGTCTGTTCGACCTCACTGAAATCGTGGATCCTATCTTGGATAGGACGGTAGCCGGCTTCCTGCCGGTGTATCTCTAAAAATGCTTTTGGATTTCCCATTGTCTCTTTCTGTTTGAAGTTTAATAGTCGCGCTGCATGTCTGCAATCTTCTGTTTCAGTTTGTTCATCTGCTCTTCGTGGAGCACACGCTTATATTCGATGGGGACTACTTGGATGAAGTCCTCGACATAGCGGTTCCAGTCGTCGAGCATCGTACGGGCCAGCTTGGAGCCTGTATAGAGGTAGTGCTGACGGATGAGCTCGTGCAGTTCCTTACGGTACTGACTCTCCTCGACGAGGTTGATCTCTACCATATCCATATTACAGAAGTAGTCGAAGTTGTGGTTCTTGTCCCAGACATAGGCGACACCACCCGACATACCTGCGGCGAAGTTACGTCCGGTCTCACCGAGGACGACCACCCGGCCGCCTGTCATGTACTCACAGCAGTGGTCGCCTGCACCTTCGAGCACGGCGATAGCACCGGAGTTACGCACACCGAAACGCTCACCGACTTTTCCGTTGATATAGAGTTCACCGGAGGTGGCTCCATAAAGACCTGTGTTACCTGCGATGATATTATCTTCTGCATTGAAGTTGGAACGTACCGGCGGAAGGATAGCGATGCGACCGCCACTGAGACCTTTTGCGAAGTAGTCGTTGGTCTCGCCCTCCAGCTTGAAGCTGACACCATGAGACAGGAAGGCACCGAAAGACTGACCTGCGGAGCCCTTGAACTTCACGTTGACGGTATTGTCGGGCAGACCGGCAAGACCGTACTTCAGAGCGATGGACCCTGAGAGCATGGCACCGACGGCGCGGTCGGTATTCTTGATGGCATAGTCGAGGTTCACCTCGTCCTGCTGGTCGATGGCTCGTTGGGCGGCTTGGATGATCTGCTGGTCGAGGGTTGTTCCTTGCATGCCCAGAGGTACCGACGGCTTGTGCACATCGCCGGTGAAGTGGCGCGTGCCTTCTGTCTGATTCAACAGTCGGCTGAAGTCGAGTACAGAGGACTCGGTCTCGATCAGTTCCGTATGACCGACAATGTCGGTCAGTCTCTTGTATCCCATCTCGGCGAGGTACTCGCGCACCTCCTGAGCGAGGAACGTGAAGTAGTTCACGAGATGCTCATATCTGCCGAGGAAATGCTTACGTAACTCAGGGTTCTGAGTGGCGACACCCATCGGACAGGTGTTGAGGTTACATTTGCGCATCATGACACAGCCCAGAACGATCAAGGCCGCAGTTCCGAAGCCGAACTCCTCGGCACCGAGGAGTGCCATCAGGATAATGTCGCGACCGGTCTTGATCTGTCCGTCAACCTGCAGACGCACACCGCCACGCAGTCCGTTCCGAACCAGTGTCTGCTGGGTCTCACTGAGACCGATCTCCGGTGAGATTCCCGCAAAGCGCATGCTGCTGGCAGGACTTGCGCCTGTTCCACCTTCGGCACCCGAGATGACGATGAGGTCGGCTTTCGCCTTGGCGACACCTGCGGCAATCGTGCCTACGCCACTCTCAGCCACCAGCTTCACGCTGACGGTGGCCTTCGGGTTGACATTCTTCAGGTCGAAGATCAGTTGGGCCAGATCCTCGATGGAATAGATATCGTGATGAGGTGGGGGCGAGATGAGTGAGATGCCTGGGATGCTATGACGCGTCTTGGCAATGACCTCGTTCACCTTGAAGCCAGGCAGCTGTCCGCCTTCACCGGGCTTGGCACCCTGTGCCACCTTGATCTGGATCTCTTCGGCATTTACCAGATATTCAACGGTCACACCAAAACGACCACTGGCCACCTGCTTGGTCTTACTGCTGAGGCTGATGCCGTCGACCTCGGTATGGAAGCGCTCGGAATCCTCGCCGCCCTCACCCGTATTACTACGGGCGCCCAGCTTGTTCATGGCCAGACAGATGGCCTCGTGAGCCTCTTTTGAGAGGGCGCCAAACGACATGGCACCTGCTACAAAGTGCTTGACAATCTCTTCGACGGGCTCCACCTCGTCGATGGAAATGCTCTTCTTGTTTCCACTCTTGAGCTTGAGGAAGTCGCGAATGAAGATAGGATCCTCTTTCTGGTCGACGAGCTTGGAGTATTCCTTGAATTTCTCGTAGGAACCAGTGCGGCAGGCCAATTGTAATGTAGCGATCGTCTCTGGGTTCCAGGCATGTCGGATACCATCCTTACGCCAATGGAACTGTCCGAGGTTAGGCAGGAACTTCTCGCTGGTGTTATCTGTGGAGATCGCTTTCTCGTGCATGGCGATGGCGTCCTGTGCGATCTTCTCCAGACCAATGCCACCGATGGTGCTGACTTCTGTGCCAAAGTAGGTCTTGAGCAGATTCTCGCTCAGTCCGATGCTTTCGAAGATCTTTGCACCACGATAGCTACGGATGGTAGAGATGCCCATCTTGGCCATGATCTTGAAGAGTCCCTTCTTGACGGCCTTGATATAGTTCTTCTCAGCAGTCTCGTAATCCTCCTGTATCTTATGACGCTTGACAAGGTCGTCGAGGATGGCGAAGGTCATGTAAGGACAGAGTGCTGATGCACCGTAGCCCAACAGTAGGGCGGCGTGCATGGTCTCACGGATTTCACCCGACTCCACGATCAATGCCGTCTGAACGCGTTTGCCGACGGAGATCAAGTAATGGTGCACGGCCGAGACGGCGAGCAGAGAGGGAATGCAGCCTCCTCCGATCTCTCCAAAGGTGGGGAGTGCCTTGCGTATCTCTTCCTCACGGTCGGTCAGGATGATATAGTTGTAACCATCGTCGACGGCCTTTTCCGCATCCTTGCATAACTGATCCAGGGCGGCCCGCAGACTCTCCCCACCTTTAGAAGGGTCGGGGGAGGTGAAGGCGATTGGCAGTTTGATGGTGTTGAATCCTTTGTAACGGATGTTACAGAGGATGTCCAGTTGCGTGTTGTTCAGGATGGGGTGCGGCAGACGTACCATCTTACAGTTGGTCTCGTCGGGGTTCAGGATGCCCGTGCCGACACGTCCGATATATTCTGTCAGCGACATCACCAGTTCCTCACGGATAGAGTCGATGGCGGGGTTCGTGACCTGCGCGAACTGTTGACGGAAGTAGTTGAAGAAGACCTGAGGTTTGTCGGAAAGAACAGCAAGCGGGGTGTCGTTACCCATCGAGGCCGTCGGCTCCTGACCGTTGACGGCCATCGGTGCGATCGTTCCGTCGATGTCTTCCTCGCCATATCCGAACATCTGCTCTTTTTGCAGCAGATGGTCTACGGCATTCTCGACATGACGACCGCTCTTTAGCTTCTCCAGCTGAATACGGTTCGTCGACAGCCACTGGCGGTACGGATGTTCGTTGGCCAGCTGCTGCTTGATTTCTCCGTCGTAGTAGATTTTTCCTTCCTGGGTGTCGATAAGCAGGATCTTTCCTGGTTGTAGTCGTCCCTTCTCTGCAATCTCTGTCGGGTCGAAGTCCATGACACCGACCTCTGAGGCCACGACCATCGTGTCGTTTTTCGTGATGGTGTATCTTGCCGGTCGCAGACCATTACGGTCGAGCATACCTCCAGCAAAGCGGCCGTCGCTGAAAAGCAGGGCGGCAGGACCGTCCCATGGCTCCATAAGTATGGAGTGGTATTCGTAGAATGCTTTCAGGTCTTCACTGATCGGGTTCTTGTCGTTGAACGATTCTGGTACGAGGACGCTCATGGCATGAGGCAGTGAGAGACCGCTCATGACGAAAAACTCCAATGCATTATCCAGGCTCGCCGAGTCGGACATGCCCGGTTGTATGATGGGCGAGATCTGTCTGATATCGCCAAGCGTCTCACTGCTCAGGACACTCTCGCGTGCCTGCATCCATCCTCTGTTACCGCGGATGGTGTTGATCTCTCCATTGTGTGCTAGAAGACGGAAGGGCTGGGCCAGCGACCATGTGGGGAATGTGTTGGTGCTGAAGCGTGAGTGTACCAGAGCCAGTCCGCTCGTGAAGTACGGGTTCGTCAAGTCAGGGAAGTACTGACGTACCTGTATGGACGATAGCATACCCTTATAGACGATATTGGAGTTGCTCAGTGAGCAGATGTAGAAGTCTTTGTTTGATATACGGCATTCGATCTTCTTACGGATCATGAATAAGGTGCGTGCGAAGGTGTCGACCTTATCGTCGTTCACGCCGGTGATGAAGATCTGTTTGATGACAGGCTCTGTCGAGCGGGCTGCCTCACCGAGACAATCGGGGTTTGTCGGTACATTACGCAGGTGCATCAACTGCAGTCCCTCGCGCTCGATCTCCTCGATCATCACACTGAGAATGTCACGCTGTTCTTTCTCGTCCTTTGGCAGGAAGACCAGACCTGTGCCGTATTTGCCTTTTTCAGGTACGGGGATTCCCTGAAGCAGGATAAACTCATGCGGAATCTGCAACATGATACCTGCTCCGTCACCGTCTTTTCCGATCTCCGCTCCACGGTGCCTCATGTTTTCAAGCACACGTAGCGCATTGTCTACCAGTTCGTGACTCTTACTTCCGTGGATGTTCACAATCATTCCAACGCCACAGGCATCATGTTCGTATTCTGCCTGATAGAGCCCTTTCCGGGTTTCTGTTTGCTCTTTCTTTTCCATTTGGTTTATGATCATCTCTTTTTGGGTTGTTTGAAGTATTTGTTATCTGTTATTCGGGAAGGTTGATCTCACCGTCGAAGACGAATGCGGCTGGTCCTGTCATGTAGACGTGTCCGTCGCTCTCACGCCATTCGATATCGAGCGTTCCTCCGTCCATGACGATACGACTCTTCCGACCCGCTCTTCCGGTAAGACATGCTGCTACGGCGGTGGCGCAGGCACCAGTGCCGCAGGCCATGGTGATGCCGCTACCCCGTTCCCATACCCTTGTGCGGATGCTTCCGTCGGACAAGATCTGTGCGAACTCAATGTTACAACGCTGCGGGAAGTACGGGTGGAGCTCAAGGAAAGCACCATAATGAGCGACATCGGTCTGATTGATGTCGTTAACGAAGATGACGAAGTGGGGGTTGCCCATCGAGACAAATGTTCCGATGAACTCGGTGTCGATGGCCCCCACGACACCGTCGCGCATCTCACCACCACCGACAGCCAGCTGCTTGCTGTTGCGAAGCACCGGCTTAAGCATGTCGACGGTAACGCTCTTAACCTCTCTCTCTTCGTTTATATCTAATGAGAGCGTTTTGATGCCTGATGGGGTGAGAAGTTTAATCTCTGACTGTGATGTCATCTCTCTCTCATACAGGTATTTCCCAATACAACGGGCGGCATTTCCACACATCATAGCCTCGGAACCATCAGCATTGAAGATTCTCATGGAGAAATCGGCCTCGGGTACCGGTGACTTGCCAATCAGCACTAGTCCGTCGCTGCCGATACCTTGGTGGCGGTTGCTCCAGGCCATGGCTGCGGCAGTGGGGTCAGGGATACTATATAATAAGGTATTGACATAGATATAGTCGTTCCCGGCTCCGTGCATCTTGGTGAAGTGTATCTTTTCTGTCATTTTGCTTTCTTTTTCGACGAAAATCTTTCTTTTTGTCTTATTGACGATGCAAAGGTAATTCTATTTGAAAGAGAAAAAGAGGAATAGCTGACGATTTTATCTACATTTTGCGCTCAACTTATAGATTGTAAGATAAAGGGCGTGGTTTTCTTTCGAATTGAAAGCAAATGATATGTGGATTATGCAAAAGGATAGCTTTTGTGTATTATTGATATCAAAATGTATCACAAATGGTTTATTTTGCTTTCAAAATGTCGTAACTTTGCACTCGAAAGCTTTCGATGTGTAACAAATAATAGGTAACAAGGTATGAAAAGGATTGAAGCAATCATCCGTAAGACAAAGTTTGAGGATGTGAAAGAAGCGTTGTTACAGTCGGACATCGACTGGTTTGAGTATCATAACGTGCATGGTATCGGACAGAGCCGTGAGGAAAGGATATACCGTGGCGTCCAGTACTCAACGGATGTGATAGAGCGTGTGGCACTGACGATTGTCTGCCGCGACCAGTTCGTAGAGCCTACGGTGAATGTCATCCTGAAAGTTGCCCACACGGGTGAGGTCGGCGATGGTCGGATCTTTGTGAGCGACATGATCGACACCTGGAGCATTCGTACGGGTGAGCATGGTGATACCGTATTAAGGGATAAGAAATAAAAACCCTAGCCTCCTTCGAAAGGAAGGCGTAACAACACAAACACAAAAAACACAAACCCCACGTCTCCGTTCGGGTTCCCCCTCCAAGTGGAGGGGGTTAAGGGGAGGCTTATGAGATATGAATGAAATAGGATTATCACTCGATACTGTATGGATGTTGTTGGCTGCCATGTTGGTTTTCTGGATGCAGCCGGGATTCGCACTGTGCGAGGCAGGTTTTACCCGTAGTAAGAACACAGCAAACATCTTGATGAAGAACTTTGTGGACTTTATGTTCGGCTCGTTGCTGTTTTTCTTCCTCGGTTTTGGCTTTATGTTTGGCAGCGAAGGCGCAGGTTTTATCGGTATGCCCAACTGGGGCGACCTCTCATTCTATAAAAGTGATCTGCCGGTAGAGGGCTTCCTGATTTTCGAGACGGTGTTCTGTGCTACCAGTGCCACGATCGTGAGCGGTGCTATGGCCGAGCGCACAAAATTCTCGATGTATCTGATCTATAGTGCCGTCATTTCACTGTTCATATATCCGATTGAGGGTCACTGGACGTGGGGTGGAGGCTGGCTCTGCAACGATGCTGCCGACAGCTTTATGATGAGCACTTTTGGTGATGTGTTCCACGATTTCGCAGGTTCTGCCATTGTGCATAGCGTGGGTGGTGTGCTGGCTTTGATCGGTGCTTTGGCTCTCGGTCCCCGTATCGGTAAGTATGCGAAGGACGGCAAGAGTCGTGCTATTCCTGGTCATAACCTGACGATGGCTGCACTTGGTGTATTCATCCTCTGGCTGGGATGGTTTGGATTCAACCCAGGCAGTCAGTTGGCAGCCTCTGGCGAGGTGAACCGTGTGGCTATCTCGCATGTGTTCCTTACCACAAACCTTGCTGCAGCCATGGGTGGCGTAGCTACGATGTTTGTCACGATGCTGAAGTATGGTAAACCTTCGCTATCATTGACGCTGAATGGTGTTCTGGCTGGTCTTGTTGGAATTACGGCAGGTTGTGATATGGTCAGTCCGATGGGAGCTGTTGTGATCGGTCTTGTCTGTGGTGTGGTACTGGTCTATGCCATCGAATTCATTGACCATAAACTCCATATCGACGATCCTGTGGGTGCTTCTTCCGTTCATGGTGTCTGTGGTATTCTCGGAACCCTGATGACTGGTCTGCTTTCAACGACCAATGGTGCTTTCTATGGTCACGGCTGGGGATTCTTCGGAGCAGAGTGCTTCGGTGTCTTGGTCATCGATCTCTGGGCTGCTGCATGTGGCGTGGCTTTGTTCTATGGAATCAAGAAGATACATGGTCTGCGTGTCGGTACTCGTGTCGAGGAAGAAGGACTGGATATCTATGAACATGGAGAAGCTTGTTATAACTAAATGAGTATAGGATATTAAAGAATGAAACATATGAAAAAGATTATATTATTTGTTTTGGGTTTGGTCGCTGGAACGACCGTTTATGCACAGGAGGTAGAAACAACAGTAGCTGCGGATGTGGTGAGTCAGTATATATGGCGTGGCCAAGACTTGGGTAACGTTTCGTTGCAGCCAACGCTTGGTGTCGAATATAAAGGTTTATCACTTTCGGCTTGGGGGAGTGTAGGCCTCTCTCAGCCAGCCGACACCAAGGAGTTTGACCTGACATTCGGCTATACTACTGGAGGGTTGACGATCGGTGTTACAGACTACTGGTTCGATGCCGGACTTGACCCTGAAGGACGCTATTTCAAGTACGATGCCCATGGAACGAACCATGTGTTTGAGGCAACGGTCGGTTATGACTTCGGAGTGCTCTCCTTACAATGGTATACGAACTTTGCTGGCAACGACGGCGTGAACAAGGAAGGCAAGCGTGCCTATAGTAGTTACGTGGAGGCTAATGTCCCATTCAAGCTTGCTGCTGTTGACTGGACTGCTACGGCCGGTGTCGTTCCTTCTGCCACGACGCTTTACGGAACAACAGGTTTCGCTGTCACCAACCTCGCACTGAAGGCAACGAAAGATATCAAGGTGACAGACTCGTTCTCAATCCCAGTCTTCGGACAAATTGCTGCCAACCCCTGTTCTCAGAAAGCATATCTAGTATTCGGCTTCACGCTGCAGCCGTAATCTTATATTCCCCTCCCTTCCGTCACTGATGATGGAAGGGAGGGCTTTAATGCAAACTTTTAATACACCAAAAAATGAAGATTAAGAAACGTTGGAAGATCCTGATGACGGCGATGACGCTGATTGCCGTGGTGGGTCTGGCGGTGGGAGAGCCGTCGTTTGAGTGTGACTGGTCCGTAATCTCGGCTGCAGATGTGGCATGGCTGATTACGGCTACAATCTTTGTACTGATGATGACGCCAGGTCTGTCGTTCTTCTACGGTGGTATGGTGGGGGCGAAGAATGTTATCTCGACGATGCTCCAATCGTTTATCGCCATGGGACTGATCTCGGTGCTATGGGTGGTCGTTGGCTTCTCGTTGTGTTTTGGCGATGACATTGCAGGAGTAATCGGCAACCCGCTCACATTCCTGATGTTCAATGGTGTGGGTGGAGCCGTCTATACGACTCCGGCCGGTCATGTGTTGGGTGGAGCTACAATACCACTGGCACTCTTCGCCTTGTTTCAGATGAAGTTCGCCATTATCACGCCATCGCTGATTACTGGCTCGTTCGCTGAGCGTGTGAGGTTCTCGGCCTATATGTTCTTTATGATGTTCTTTTTCTTTGTCATCTACTGTCCGCTGGCACATATGACATGGCATCCTGAGGGATTGTTTATGAAATGGGGTGTCGTGGATTTCGCAGGTGGTATCGTGGTGCATGCCTCCAGTGGTGTGGCTGCACTGGCCGGTGCGATTTTCTTAGGAAGACGTAAGGCAGAGACACGTAAGAGTGAGCCGGCGAACATTCCTTTCGTGTTGTTAGGTGCTGCGATGTTGTGGCTTGGATGGTTCGGCTTCAACGCCGGTTCGTCACTACATGCCGATGGACAGGCTATCAAAGCGTTCCTGAATACAAACACCGCCTCGGCTACGGCTATGATGACGTGGATATTCTTCGACTGCCTGCGTGGTCGAAAACCGTCTGCCATGGGTGCTGCCGTAGGTTGCGTGGTTGGATTGGTGGCCATTACACCGTCTGCAGGCTATGTCACAGTGGGACAGAGTATCTTTATCGCCTTTGTTATCACGCTCATCTGTAACGTTGCTGTCTACTGGCGCTCACACACCAGTATTGACGATGCACTCGACGTATTCCCGACGCACGGTACAGGTGGTATTTTCGGTACCGTACTGACAGGTATCTTCATACAAGAAGGTCTCATCGCTGGCACGTGGGAGGGCTTTGTGGTATTCTTGTTCCATCTGTTGGCAATCGTCATAGTGTTCGTCTATACCTTCGCCATGAGTTGGTTGGGTTATAAGCTTATCGATCATCTTATCCCTATGCGTGTTTCGGCCTATAGTGAGAAAGTCGGTCTCGACTTCTCGCAGCATGACGAACACTATGGTCTTGCTCATATCGGTGAACGTGAGTTGGCGGAGTATGAGGAGCATATCAGAGAGAAACAGAAAGGTTGAAGAATGAATCAGTAAACTTACGTATTGTAACAGACTGGATGTGATTTGCAACTAAATGACGACGAATAGATGGTTGTGGTTATGAAAGAGATTACGAATTGTAAGTTCGGTCAATTTTTAACAATTAAAATATCGGCTGCGCGGATGGTTTTCGATAGAATTATCATATCTTTGCAGTCCATAAATACATTTGATTTATGGAAACAAAATACATCTTTATTACTGGAGGCGTGGCCTCGTCGTTAGGTAAAGGAATTATCTCGGCATCGTTAGGAAAACTGTTGCAGGCACGTGGCTATAAAATCACGATTCAGAAGTTCGATCCGTATATCAACATCGATCCTGGGACACTGAACCCCTACGAGCATGGTGAGTGCTATGTGACGGCCGACGGTATGGAGACCGATCTGGACTTAGGACACTATGAACGTTTTACGGGTATTGAGACCAGCCGCGATAACAGTGTGACAACAGGTCGTATCTATCTGAGTGTCATAGAACGTGAACGGCGTGGTGACTATTTGGGAAAGACGATTCAGGTGGTGCCGCATATCACCGACGAGATCAAGCGTCGCATCCTTCTGAATGCCACGAAGCAGGACTTGGATTTCGTCATTACAGAGATTGGTGGAACTATCGGCGATATCGAGAGTCAGCCGTTTTTGGAGGCCATCCGACAGTTGCGATGGGAACTCGGTCGTAATGCCATCAATGTGCATCTCACCTATGTGCCTTATCTGGCTGCTGCCGGTGAGCTGAAGACCAAGCCCACGCAGACGAGTGTGAAGCAGTTGCAAGGCTTGGGTATCCAGCCCGAAGTGTTGGTGCTGAGAACGGAACATCATCTGAGCGATGAGTTACGTGCCAAGGTCGCTCATTTCTGTAATGTCGATGTTGAAGCTGTTATCCAGAGTCAGGATCTGCCAAGCATCTACGAGGTGCCGGTGAACATGCAGCATCAGGGACTGGATTCCATCTGTCTGAAGAAAATGGGGGTAGAGGTAGGACCGACACCCGGTCTTGGTCCTTGGCGCAACTTCCTTGAGCGTCGTAAGAAAGCCACTAAGGTGGTTCGTGTCGGACTCGTAGGTAAGTATGACTTACAAGATGCCTATAAGAGTATTCTGGAGAGTCTCGCCCATGCAGGAACCTATAATGACTATAAAGTGAAGACCACCTTCATCAATAGCGAGCATATCACGTCAGAGAATGTGGAGAAGCAGTTGGAAGGGATGAATGGTATTGTGATCTGTCCGGGGTTTGGCACGCGGGGCATCGAAGGAAAGATTATTGCTGCTGAATATACCCGTACGCATGATGTCCCGACGTTCGGCATTTGTCTTGGTATGCAGATGATGGTCATTGAGTTCGCGCGAAATGTGCTTGGTTACAAGGATGCCAATAGTGCAGAGATGAATCCTGACACACCGCACAATGTGATTGACATGATGGAAGAGCAGAAGAGTATCACCCAGAAGGGGGGTACGATGCGTCTTGGTGCCTATGAGTGTGAACTTGTCGAAGGTAGTCGCACATGGGATGCTTATGGTGAGGAGACACTCATCAAGGAGCGTCATCGCCATCGTTATGAGTTCAACAATCGGTATCAGACCGAGTATGAGGCGCATGGCATGAAGTGCGTGGGCATCAACCCGGCAGCTAACCTTGTGGAGATCGTGGAGATACCTGAGAAGAAATGGTATATCGGCACGCAGTTCCATCCGGAATACTCATCGACAGTACTGAATCCGCATCCTCTGTTTATGGACTTTATAAAAGCTTGTATCCATGGAGCAACTGAAGCATGAGTGTGGTGTGGCGATGATTCGCCTGCTGAAACCGCAGAGTTACTACGAACGAAAATACGGTACGTGGGCATACGGTTTTAACAAACTCTATCTGATGATGGAGAAGCAGCATAACCGTGGTCAGGAGGGTGCGGGAATTGCTTCTGTGAGTCTGACCAAGGAACCGGGTACGGAATATATGTTCCGTGAGAAGGCCGAGGGTAAGGACGCTATTACAGAGATTTTCAGTCGTGTGACTCAAGAGATGGCAGGTGAGTTGTTGATGGGTCATCTGCGTTACTCGACCACGGGTAAGAGTGGGTTGACGTTTGTGCATCCCTTCCTGCGCCGTAACAATTGGCGCGCCAAAAACCTCTGCCTGTGTGGAAACTTTAACATGACTAATATCGAGGAGGTCTTTCAGTTCCTGACCCAGCAAGGACAGTCGCCGCGTATCTACGGTGACTCATATATCACACTTGAACTGATGGGACACCGTTTGGACCGTGAAGTGGAACGGTTATATATCATCGCCAAAGAACAGGGATTGACAGGTACGGACATCACAGACTATATCGATAATCACGTTGAGATGGCTAATGTGCTGAGGACAACGATGCAGCATTTCGACGGTGGTTATGTGATGTGCGGATTGACAGGTTCTGGTGAGATGTTCGCTGTGAGGGATCCCTGGGGGATTCGTCCTGCGTTCTATTATCGTGATGACGAGATTATAGCCCTTGCCAGTGAGCGTCCTGTGCTCCAGACGACGTTTGATCTGTCGTCGGAAGATATCTGTGAGCTTCAGCCTGGTGAGGCACTCATCGTGCATAAAAACGGTGAGAGCCGGCTGGAACAGATTATGCCTGCTCAACAGTTGAGCGCCTGTTCGTTTGAGCGTATCTATTTCAGTCGAGGATCTGATTGCGATATTTATCAAGAGCGCAAACGTTTGGGTGAGCAACTTACACCTGCTATTCTCAGGGCCATTGACAATGATGTGGATCATACTGTATTCTCCTATATCCCTAATACTGCCGAGGTGGCCTTCTATGGCATGACAGACGGCTTCCGTAAACTTCATGGGGACGTGAGGACGGAGAAGGTGGTGTGGAAAGACATCAAGTTGCGTACCTTCATTGCCGATAACTCCGAGCGTAATGATCTTGCAGCACATGTCTATGATGTCAGTTATGGTTCGCTGAAAGCACACGAGGATAATCTGGTGATAATCGACGACTCGATTGTGCGCGGTACTACGTTGAAAGAGAGTATCTTCAAGATTCTTGACCGTCTGCATCCAAAGAAGATTGTGATGGTATCGAGTTCGCCTCAGATCCGTTATCCCGACTATTATGGTATTGACATGTCGCGTCTTGAGGAACTCTGTGCCTTCCGTGCCGCCATCGCACTGATCAAGGAGCATGGCATGCAACAGTTGATAGCCGATACCTATCATGCATGTAAGACCGATCCTTTATCTGCAAACTACGTACGGGATATTTATGCACCGTTTAGTGTCGATGAGATTAACCATAAGATTGTGGAGATGCTCCGACCAGAGGGAATGCAGTCGCCCGTCGAGTTGGTGTATCAGAGTATCGAAGGACTGCATGAGGCTTGTCCTCATCATCCAGGAGACTGGTATTTCACCGGCTGTTATCCTACCCCCGGTGGTATCCGGATGGTGAACAGGGCTTTTGTGAGTTATGTAGAAGATGTGTTGAAGATGCAATTGTAAATCCGTAAATCGTAATATTATTATGTGTGGAATTGTTGGAATATTCAATGTAAAGGAGCAAACATCCGAACTGAGGCAGAGAGCACTGCGTATGAGTCAGAAAATCCGTCACCGTGGTCCAGACTGGTCTGGTATCTATTGTGGTGGAAGTGCTATCTTGGCTCACGAACGTCTGAGTATTGTCGATCCGGAGTCGGGTGGTCAACCGCTCTTCTCACCGGACAGGCAACAGGTACTTGCCGTCAATGGTGAGATATATAATCATCAGCAGATCCGAGAGAGATATGCAGGAAAGTATGATTTTATGACGGGCAGCGACTGTGAGGTTATCCTCGCGCTTTATCGCGACAAGGGTATTGATTTCCTTGAGGATCTCAGTGGTATTTTCGCTTTTGCGCTTTATGATGAGCAAAAGAATGAGTTCCTGATTGCCCGTGACCCCATAGGAGTGATTCCCCTTTATATTGGATATGACAACGACGGGAAGGTGTACGTGGCCAGTGAGCTAAAAGCACTTGAAGGTCAGTGTGATCATTACGAGCCGTTCCTTCCGGGACATTATTATTGGAGCAAGGAACCAGGCATGAAACGGTATTATCAGCGTGACTGGATGAAATATGATGCTGTTAAAGATAATCCTGCCAGTGTTGAGGCTGTCCGTGATGCCTTGAAAGACGCCGTGCGTCGTCAGTTGATGTCCGATGTGCCTTATGGCGTGTTACTATCTGGTGGCCTTGACTCTTCAGTCATTTCTGCAATTGCGGAGAGATTCTCGGAGAAACGTATTGAGAACAACGGTCAGACACGTGCTTACTGGCCACGTCTGCACTCTTTCGCTGTTGGTTTGAAGGGAGCACCGGACTTGGCCAAGGCAAAGATGGTGGCCGATCATATCGGTACTGTTCATCATGAGATCAACTATACCATTCAGGAAGGGCTTGACGCCATTCGCGACGTGATCTACTTCATTGAAACTTATGATGTAACAACGGTTCGTGCCTCAACACCGATGTATCTGTTGGCGCGTGTCATCAAGTCGATGGGTATTAAGATGGTGCTTTCAGGTGAGGGTGCTGACGAGATCTTCGGTGGATACCTTTATTTCCACAAAGCCCCTGATGCACAAGCTTTCCATGAGGAGACTGTCCGTAAGCTCTCCAAACTGTATCTCTATGACTGCCTGCGTGCAAACAAAAGTTTGTCGGCATGGGGCGTGGAGGGTCGCGTGCCGTTCCTCGACAAAGAGTTCCTCGATGTGGCTATGCGGACCAATCCCGAGGCAAAAATGTGTCCTGGAAAGACCATCGAGAAACGTATCGTCCGAGAGGCCTTTGCCGATATGCTGCCAGCCGAGGTGGCTTGGCGACAGAAGGAACAATTCAGTGACGGCGTGGGTTATTCGTGGATTGACACACTGAAGAAGATAACCTCTGAGGCCGTCAGTGATGAACAGATGGCACATGCCGCTGAACGTTTTCCTGTCAATCCCCCAAAGAATAAGGAAGAGTATTATTATCGGAGTATCTTTGCCGAACATTTCCCCAGTGAGTCGGCAGCACGAAGCGTTCCCAGTGAGGCGAGTGTGGCTTGCAGCACAAGCATCGCATTGGAGTGGGATGCCGCATTCAAGGGGATGAATGACCCAAGCGGGCGTGCCGTCAAGGGGGTTCATGAACAAGCCTATTAATATCTGAGAAGGCTGGATGTCATTTCGATATCCAGCCTTCTTTGTTTATGTTGTGTTTGTGTTGTTATTTCAACCAGTTTTGAATGCGTTGTAAAGCCTCGTCGGTCTGTTCATGACTGCCGAAGGCTGTGAAGCGCACATAGCCCTCACCGCTGGGGCCGAAGCCGACACCTGGCGTGCACACGACATGGGCGCCATAAAGCATCTCTTCGAAGAATTTCCATGAGAGACTACGGGTAGACGAACGTAGTCCGTGGGTGCTGGAGGCTTCTGGGGTCTTCGCCCATATATAAGGGGCGTTCTCTCCGCCATAGCACTCAAATCCAAGAGAGCGGAGGGCTTGGAGCATTTTGCTCGCATTCTGCATGTAATAGTCGATCGTGGAACGTATCTGTTCTTTTCCTTCTGGCGTATAGATGGCTTCTGCAGCACGCTGACTGATATAGCTTGTTCCGTTGAACTTCGTACATTGCCGACGGTTCCAGAGCGGGTTCAGAGGGATACGTTCGCCACTGAGAGTCGCAGCAGTCAACTCCTTCGGAACTACGGTATATCCGCATCGTACACCGGTAAAACCTGCGGTCTTGGAGTAGCTGTGAAACTCGATGGCAACCTTTCGCGCACCTTTTATCTCGTAAATAGAATGGGGAATCGTGTCGTCTTGTATATAAGCCTGGTAGGCGGCATCATAGAATATGAGTGTGTCATTCTTCAATGCATAGTTCACCCATTTGCGTAATTCTTCCTTGGAGATGACGGTTCCCGTAGGATTATTCGGGTAGCAGAGGTAGATGACGTCTACACGCTTGTCGGGAATCTGTGGCACAAAGCCGTTCTCTGCCGTACAGGGCATGTAGATGACATTCGACCATTTCCCGTTCTCGTCTTGTGTGCCTGCCCGTCCGATCATCACATTGGAATCGATGTAAACGGGGTAAATTGGATCTGTGACGCCGATGGAGTTATCCCACCGGATGAGTTCCTGAATGTTACCAGTATCACTCTTGGCACCGTCGTTGATAAAAATCTCGTTGATATCAAGATGGATACCACGCGGCAGGAAGTCGTTTTTTAGAATGGCCTCGCGAAGGAAATCGTAACCTTGTTCTGGTCCATATCCGCGGAAACTGCTTTGTACTGCCATCTCGTCGGCGGCCTTATGGATGGCGTCGATGACGGCTGGAGCAAGTGGCTGTGTCACATCACCAATGCCAAGACTGATGACATCGGCTTTAGGGTGCATTGCTTTGAAGGCATTAACCTTTTTGGCGATGTCAGCGAACAGATAGTTGTTCGGCAGTTTTAGAAAATGTTCGTTTACTAGTGCCATAACGTTTTTGTTACCTTTCGGACTTAATCTCTTTCTTCTTGTTCTTTTCTGTTGCAAAGATACAGCGTTTTGGTATAATTAGCAAAGATTGGCTAACTTTTTTCATGTTCATTCGACGGCAAAGTAACAAATCGAAACCAAAAGACTAAAAATAATAACAGATTGAAAGAGTGCTATTCCATTTTGATGCTTGTTCATTTTTAGGAGGGGATATGGGTATCCTTTGGATGGATAATAGTTGGGGCGTTTTCCTTTTTTCCCTGATATAATTTGGCTATCTGCGTCATTTTGCTTACTTTTGCACCAAATATCTCATTTGTTATGCAGACAAACAGTCATTTATCGCGACTTATCCATGATCAGGCCAAGAAATATGGCGACCGGGAAGCCTTGATTTACAAGGATTTTGGTAGCACGGAGTGGAAGTCGTATTCGTGGAACCAGTTTTCTGAGACAGTCAGAAAGGTCTCGAATGCCCTGTTGAATATGGGTGTTAAGGTGCAGGAGAATATCGGTATATTCTCACAAAATACAGTACAGTATCTGTTCTGTGATTTCGGCGCATGGGGAGTTCGTGCGGTGACGATACCTTTCTATGCCACGAGTAGTGAGCAGCAGATACAGTTTATGGTTAATGATGCGAATATCCGTTTCCTCTTTGTCGGAGAACAAGAACAATATGACAAGGCTCGTCGAGTATTCCCGACCTGTCGAACCATGGAACGCATCATTGTCTTTGATAAAAAGGTGCGTATCTCTGACCAAGATGCTAATACGATGTATTTCGATGATTTCCTGAAGATGGGTGAGAATTTTCCCCGTCAGACAGAAGTTGATGCCATTCAGGCATCGGCATCGATGGATGATATTGCCAATATCCTCTATACGAGTGGTACGACGGGTGATTCCAAGGGCGTTATTCTGACCTGTGGTCAGTATGATGCTGCCATGATTGCTAATGATAAGTGCGTGCCAGTAGGAGAGAACGATCGTGTGTTGAACTTCTTGCCGTTTACCCATATCTTTGAGAAAGGGTGGAAGATCCTGTGTCTCACAGAAGGTGCACGACTGATTGTTAATACCTATCCGCAAGAGGTACAACAGTCTATGAAGGAAACTCATCCTACCTGTATGTCGAGCGTCCCCCGATTCTGGGAGAAGGTCTATATGGGTGTGCAGGAGCAGATTGAGAAGGCCAATCCCGCCAAGCGGAAACTGTTCCGTCATGCCGAGAAAGTCGGTAAGAAACATAATATTGATTATGTTTCAAAAGGCAAGCGTCCGCCGTTGGCACTCCATTTGGAGTATGAGATGCTTAACAAGACGGTATTCTCATTGGTCCGTAAAGAATTAGGACTTGAAAACGCCCATTTCTTCCCCACAGCAGGTGCAACGGTAAACCCGAAGGTGGAGGAGTTCGTCCATGCCATCGGTCTGAATATGGTCGTTGGGTATGGACTGACAGAGAGTCTTGCGACAGTGAGTTGTAACCATCTTGGTGAACCGTATACGGTTGGTGGCGTCGGCATTCCCATAGAGGGCATAGATATCAAGATCAGTGACGAAGGTGAGATCTTGTTGAAGGGACCGACTATCACCCGTGGTTATTATAATCGTGACGACCTGACAAAGGCAGCCTTCACAGAAGACGGCTATTTCCGTACGGGTGACTCCGGTTATCTGAAGGGGGGTGAGTTGTTCCTGAAAGAACGTATCAAGGATTTGTTCAAGACGTCGAATGGTAAGTATATTGCGCCACAGATGATTGAGTCGAAACTTTTGGTAGATAAGTATATTGACCAGATTGCCATTATTGCCGATCAACGGAAGTTTGTCTCTGCGCTCATTATTCCCGTCTATTCGTTGCTGGAGGAATATGCTCGTGCGCATAAGATCCCGTTTGAGAATAGGGAACAACTTTGTACTAGTCCCCAGATTTGTGAAATGATGAAAGAACGTATTGACACGCTTCAGCAGCAATTGGCGCATTATGAACAGATCAAGCGCTTCACCTTGTTGCCCCATCATTTCTCTGTGGAAAAAGGAGAGTTGACCAACACGTTGAAGATTAAGCGTCGCGTGCTGAACGAGAACTATAAAAAAGAGATCGATGCGATGTACGCAGAGTAGTTTATTGTATAGAGTTTATAGATGATTACGCAAGACCAGTTGAAAGATGTTCTAGAGAGGGCGGAGGCGTTGCACCGTTATCTGGAAATTGACAAGAAAAAGATAGAATACGAGGAGGAGGATCTCCGTACTCAGGCACCCGATTTCTGGGAAGATCGGAAGCGTGCCGAGGAACAGATGAAGAAAGTCAAGGGCATTAAGAAATGGCTTGATGGCTACCAGGAGGTACGTACGATGGCTGATGAACTTCAGCTTGCCTTTGATTTTTATAAGGACGAGATGGTGACGGAGGAGGAGGTCGATGAGACCTATCGTAAGGCTGTTCGGGCTATTGAAGATTTGGAACTGAAAAATATGCTGCGCCAGAAGGAAGATCCCATGGAGGCTGTATTGAAGATTAACTCCGGTGCCGGTGGCACTGAGGCACAGGACTGGGCCTCGATGCTGATGCGTATGTATATGCGTTGGGCAGAGGCGCACGGTTATAAGGTGACCATATCTAACCTTCTTGACGGTGATGAGGCCGGCATCAAGAGTGTGACGATGCAGATAGAAGGAGGCGATTATGCTTATGGATATCTGAAATCGGAGAATGGCGTACATCGACTGGTGCGTGTATCTCCGTTTAATGCCCAAGGCAAACGCATGACCAGTTTTGCTTCGGTGTTCGTGTCGCCTCTTGTCGATGACACGATTGAGGTGTATGTCGATCCGGCCAAATTGTCGTGGGATACCTTCCGTAGCTCAGGTGCCGGTGGTCAGAACGTGAACAAAGTGGAGTCGGGCGTCCGTCTGCGCTATTGGTATACGGATCCTGATACAGGAGAGGAAGAGGAAATCCTCATTGAGAATACGGAAACCCGTGACCAACCGAAAAATAAGGAACGTGCGATGACGTTGCTCAAATCACAGCTCTACGACCGTGCCATGAAGAAGCGTCTGGAAGCTCAGGCCAAAATCGAGGCTGGTAAGAAAAAGATAGAATGGGGTAGTCAGATTAGAAGTTATGTGTTTGATGATCGTCGTGTGAAAGATCATCGCACGAATTATCAGACCACCGATGTTGATGGCGTGATGGATGGTAAGATCGACGACTTTATTAAGGCGTATCTGATGGAGTTCCCCGTTAATGATGAAGAAAACTGAAAACCAAATAATTAAAAACGTAGAATTATGAGTCAAATTGCAAAAGCATCAAAGGCTACCCATAAGAAGGCAGCTTATCAGAAGAAACAGGAAAAAGGTGGAAAGAAGGTGATGGAATGGATCTTTGGCGTATTGGTCCTTCTTGCAATCGTACTTATCTTCTTTTACATCTCCTCCATGTAACATGGATCCTTGGGGAGTTGAATGGAATACAGACATCTCCTTGGGTTCTTGTGTATCACGCCAGGCATTTTTTAATGTCTGGCGTGATAACGTAAGAGGACCAGGCCAATCAGTGCAGCCGTGGAGACGCCTATCGCGTTTGCTGCTAGATCCAACCAGTCGCCAGCTCTTCTCCCCCCTGTACAATACTCTTGTAACAGTTCGATGAGCCCACTCATTAGGATGGGCATCAGCCATGCCCAGACAAACAACTTTCCGTAATTGGGACGGGTGTGTCTGCGAAGGTACTCTATCCAAATGACCAGACAGGTGATGCCATACATCACCATGTGAACCCATTTGTCGATAAATGCCACATCGTCAAGTCTTGTGGGGGGCGGTGTGAAGAATGACAGATACCAGATGGCTGCAAAAAGCAGGCAGGAAAAGGGATAATTTCTGATAAAATACAACGGGAAGCGCATATTTACTTTCAATTTGAGTGCAAAAGTAAGAATTATTTTATACTTTTGCAAACGAAAAGAAAAAAACATATGGCTAAACTGGAGAGAGCAAGTTTTGGAAGTAGGCTTGGCGTCGTTCTGGCTACGGCAGGTTCCGCAGTCGGACTGGGTAATATATGGCGTTTCCCGTATATGACAGGACAGAATGGCGGTGCAGTGTTCATCATGATCTACATCTTCTGTGTGCTGTTGTTGGGTATCCCCTGTATGATCAGTGAGTTTATCATCGGCCGTTATGGACAGGCGAACACGGCTCGTTCCTTCCGAAAACTGTCGGGTGGTAGCATGTGGTCACTCATCGGTTATATGGGTGTACTGACTGGTTTTCTGATTTCAGGCTATTATGCAGTTGTCTCCGGTTGGTGTCTTGAGTATATTTGGGCATCCTTATTAGGGAAGCTTCAGGGAGACACAGAATATATCAGTAACTATTTCGTGACTTTCTCTCAAGATCCAGTAAAACCGTTGTTTTGGACATTCCTGATATTGTTTGCCACTTATATGATTATTGAGAACGGTGTGCGTGATGGTATCGAGCGTGCCTCGAAGTTGATGATGCCCACACTGTTTATCTTGTTGTTGGTAATTGTGGGCGCGTCATGTATGTTGCCCAACGCAGACAAAGGTATTGAGTTCCTGTTTAAACCGGACATGTCAAAGTTGACAGGGGATGTCTTCCTGGCGGCTCTTGGGCAGTCATTCTATTCGCTTAGTATTGCGATGGGGTGTATCTGTACCTATGCCAGTTATTTCTCCAGACAAACGAATCTGACTAAATCAGCCGTACAGATTGGCGTAATCGATTTCCTGGTGGCTTTGTTGGCAGGATTAATTATCTTCCCTGCAGCCTTTTCGGTAGGTGTAAAGCCAGACAGCGGTCCTTCCCTGATCTTCATCACCTTACCAAATGTGTTCCAACAAGCATTCGGTGGTATTCCGTCTTTAGGCTATGGTGTTTCGGTGTTGTTCTATATCCTGTTATCCATGGCCGCGCTGACGTCGCTGATGTCGCTGCATGAGGTGAGTACAGCTTTCCTTCAGGAAGAGATGGGAACTACCCGTAAACGTGCAGCCCTGATGGTGACGGTGGGCTGTATTGTGATGGGTGGTGTCTGTTCTTTGTCGTTGGGGGCCTGGAATGGACTTCGGATGTTTGGTATGACGGTCTTTGACATGTTTGATTTTGTTACAGGTCAGCTTTTCCTCCCGATGGTGGGATTTCTCACCTGCATCTTTATCGGTTGGTTTGCTCCTCATAAGATCGTACGTGATGAGTTTACCAACCAAGGAACCCTCCGTAATGTGACGATGTTCCATTTTTATTTATTCCTAGTGAAATATGTTTGTCCGCTCTGTATCTTGTTTATATTCCTGCATCAGTTAGGTTTATTATAGTGCATTATGGAACAGAGAGGTGTGTTTGGTAGCAGACTGGCAATAGTCCTTGCAACAGCTGGTTCGGCGGTTGGCTTGGGTAATGTGTGGCGTTTCCCTTTTATGACAGGACAGAATGGTGGGGCGGTCTTCATCCTAATTTATTTCGCTTGTGTGTTGTTGTTGGGCATTCCCGGCATGGTGAGTGAATTCGTTATTGGACGACATGCACAGTCGAATGCAGCCCGAGCCTATGGGAGCATGGGACACCGGAGTTGGCGGTTTATCGGTTATCTCGGTATCCTCACTTCTACCATCATCCTAGGGTTCTATGCCGTTGTGGCAGGTTGGTGTCTTCAGTATTTGTTTGCTTCTGTAGCCGGACAACTGACGGGTGATGCGGCATATGTCATTCGCTATTTTCAGACTTTTTCTGCTGATCCTATTAAGCCATGTCTGTGGGGAGTGGCTTTTGTCCTGATTACCCACTTGGTGGTCTCTAAAGGTGTGAACGATGGTATCGAACGAGCTTCGAAGTTGCTGATGCCTTTGCTCTTGATCCTGCTTGTTGTACTGGTTGTGGCCTCCTGCATGCTTCCGGGAGCATATCGGGGTGTCGAGTTCCTGTTAAAGCCTGATTTTTCTAAAGTAAGTGGAAATGTGTTCCTTGAAGCATTGGGACAAGCTTTCTTCTCGCTGAGTCTGGGCACTGCCTGCCTCTGTACATATGCTTCATATTTTAAACGTGATACCGATTTGTTGAGATCGGCCACTCAGATAGCCTTGCTTGATTCGGGTATTGCCATCCTGGCAGGCTTGATGATCTTCCCTGCAGCATTCTCTGTGGGTGTGCAGCCTGACAGCGGGCCTTCCCTTATCTTCATTACCTTGCCAAATGTGTTTCAAGAAGCTTTCGGTGCTGTTCCTGTGGTGGGCTATTTTATTTCGATTCTTTTCTATGCCCTTCTAGTCTTTGCGGCACTGACATCCACAATCTCCATGCATGAGATTGGGACGGCATTCTTCCACGAAGAACTGCATCTGTCCCGTCGACGGGCGGCATGGGTGATTACCGGGGCCTGTGTGCTGTTGGCTGTGATTTGCTCCCTCTCTGTGGGTGCCTATGATGGTCTTCGCCTATTTGACATGCCGCTGATGGACTTCTGCGACTTTCTCACCGCTCAGTTTATGTTGCCGGCAGGTGCTTTCCTGACAAGTATTATGCTGGGCTGGTTTGTCAGTCGGCGACTGGTACAGGAGGAATTCCTCATGGGTCAGACTCATGACACAAGCCGTATGGTGAAGAGAGCATTCTTCCATATCTGGTTGTTCTCTGTGAGGTTTGTTGTCCCGATCTGTATTCTTCTCATCTTCCTCCATCAGTTCGGAGTCATATGATCCGCGAGTTCTTCTATCTCCAGAAGTCCGACCGGAAGGTGATCCTGACCTTACTTGTTGTGATGGTCGTGGCCCTGTCTGTGATCTTTCTGACGGGTGAGGAAAATAGTGAGACGAATGCATTGACACCGACTGACACCACCGTCATAAAATCGGGGTATGATAAGCAACGCAAGCCGCGTACGTCAGATATCCGTACCCGTGTAGTCTATCGTGATCGTCCTTATTATAGCAGCGATAGTCGTGCTTCGTCGCATCGCACCTCTGAGTCACGCGACTCTTCTGTTTTTCGTTATCCGGTGAAGATCCGTGAGACAGAATATGTCGTGCTTAATTCTGCCGATACAACTATTCTACAAACAGTTCCTGGTATTGGTCCTTATTATGCACGACAGATCGTACGTTATGGTGAACGGCTTGGAGGGTACGTCAGTGTTAGCCAACTTGATGAGATTGAGGATTTCCCATTGGAATCAAAGAAGTATTTTGTGATTAAGGATTCCACCCCGCGGAAGTTGAATGTGAACCGACTGACGCTCAATGAACTGAAACGACATCCTTACATCAATTTCTATCAAGCTCGAGCTATCACCGACTACCGCCGCTTGCACGGTCCTATTCGTTCGTTGGATGAACTGCGACTCTCCAAGGATTTCTCTTCAGAAGCTATCAGTCGACTATCACCTTATGTGGAGTACTGATTTTAGTTAATAAATGATAGCAGATGCTTGGCTTATGCGTTTTTTTCGTATATTTGCAACAGAAACTTAAAATACGAAGGAAATGTCAGAATCATTATTGTTGTTTATGAATGTTGGTCCGACGGAGATCATCATTATCGCACTTGTTGTGCTGCTGCTTTTCGGTGGCAAAAAGATTCCCGAGTTAATGAAAGGTCTTGGCAAGGGAGTCAAGAGCTTCAAGGAAGGAATGAACGAAGTAACGAATCTGGAAGAAGAGGAAAAGGAACAGTCTGAGAAGTAGTATGAGTGGTATGACGTTCTGGGATCATCTCGATGAGCTCCGTACTGTTATCATTCGCATCCTTTCTGTGACGGTGGTCGCTGCAGTGGTGGCCTTCTGTCTGAAGGACGAATTGTTTACCATCGTGCTGGCTCCCCGATCGAGCGATTTTATCACCTATCGGCTGATAGGCGGCGAGCCTTTCTTTCTCTCATTGATGAATACAGGACTGGCCGAGCAGTTCATGATTCATCTTAGAACGGCGATGTATGCTGGTGTGTTAGTGGCGATGCCGTATATCATCTATCAGTTGTTCTGTTTTGTCTCGCCTGCACTTTACGCCAAAGAGCGTCGTGGTGCCACCATCCTTGTCGTGAGCGGCTATGTGATGTTTATGCTTGGTACTTTGCTGGACTATCTGCTGATTTTTCCTTTGACAGTGAGGTTCCTCGGCACCTATCAAGTGAGCCCTGACGTGACGAATATGCTCACCCTTCAGTCATATATGGACACATTGCTGATGATGAATCTCGTCATGGGTATTGTCTTTGAGTTACCCGTCGTCAGCTGGCTCCTGGGGAAGATGGGACTGGTGAATGCAGAGGTGATGAGTCTGTGGCGCCGACATGCCTTCGTGGCGATATTGATTATCGCTGCGATTATCACGCCGACGACGGATGCTTTTACACTCTTTGTGGTGGCTATGCCGATATGGTTGCTTTATGAACTGAGTATCTGCGTGGTCCGACTGACAGGAAAGAAATAACTAAATAAATACTTAATTATGCTACGTAAAATCAGAACGATCCTTGCCGGGGTGTTCTTTGTACTGATCACCTTGTTGTTCCTCGACTTTACGGGAACGATGCATCATTGGCTCTCATGGATGGCGAAGATACAGTTCTTGCCAGCTGTGCTAGCCCTCAATGTGGGTGTTGTCGTTGTGTTGGTGCTTTTGACACTCCTTTTCGGTCGCATTTATTGCTCGGTTATCTGTCCGTTGGGGGTATTCCAAGATGTCATCGCACGACTTAATCGCAAGAAGAACAAATATAGTTTCTCGAAAGCGCTGTCATGGCTTCGCTATACAATGCTTGGGGTGATGGTCGTAGCTTTGGTGGCGGGCATAGGCTCTGTTTTCCAGCTGTTGGCTCCTTATAGTGCATATGGCCGTATCGCCACCATGCTATTCCAACCGGTCTGGAAGGCCGGGAATAATATCCTGGCTTCTATTGCTGAGCATGTCGACAGTTATGCTTTCTATCATGTAGAACAGGTGGCGGCAGTAGGGGCTGTGATGGCCATTGCGGTGATTACTTTTATTGTTGTATCCGTGTTGGCCTTGCGGAACGGACGTACCTATTG
Organism: Prevotella sp. lc2012; assembly: GCF_900107065.1. NCBI lineage: Bacteria > Pseudomonadati > Bacteroidota > Bacteroidia > Bacteroidales > Prevotellaceae > Prevotella > Prevotella sp. lc2012. The sequence goes on from NZ_FNUF01000005.1 coordinate 158,022, forward strand.
TAATACCATTTGTCCTGTGGGAACGGTCCTCTCGTTCTTTGCTCGTTTCTCTTTCCTGAAGATACGTTTTGACGAAGAAAAGTGTAAGAACTGTTCTTTGTGCTCAAAGAACTGCAAGGCGGCCTGTATCGATTATAAGACACACACTGTCGACTATAGTCGTTGTGTGGTCTGTGGAAATTGTATCTCAAAATGTAAGTTTGGCGCTTTACGCTATGATTCCCGTCTTCAGCGCCAGAAAGAGAAGTCTGAGAACTTGTCCGTAGATACCTCCAAACGGTCGTTCTTACTTGCTTCGGCCATGGTGACAACTGCAGCTTTGGCACAGAAGAAAGAAAAACTGATGGACGGTGGCTTGGCAGAACTGGAAGATAAAGTCGCACCGGAGCGACAGACGGCTTTGACACCTCCGGGATCTTTGTCTTTCCAGCATTTCGCCCAGCATTGTACGGGTTGTCAACTCTGTGTCTCGGAGTGTCCGAACCATGTGCTTCGACCTTCTGTCAACCTGATGCATCTGATGTTACCAGAGATGTCGTATGAGCATGGCTATTGTCGTCCTGAGTGTAACCGTTGCTCGGAGGTGTGCCCAGCAGGTGCTATACGGCTGATTGGTCACGATGAGAAGTCTTCGATACAGTTGGGGCATGCCGTTTGGATTAAGAAGAACTGTGTACCCATCACTGATGGTGTGGAGTGTGGAAACTGTGCACGCCACTGTCCGTCTGGCGCGATTGATATGGTGCCGCTCGATGAGAATGACGAAGAGTCACCGATGATTCCTGTTGTCAACGAGGCAGCCTGTATAGGCTGTGGTGCCTGTGAATATGTCTGTCCGTCGCGTCCGTTCTCGGCTATCTATGTCGAGGGACATGAGGTGCATAGGAAGATATAGTAGGTTATATAGTAAGTCGTTAAAGTAGTAAAGTCCAATGAAAGACAAGAATATCTCCCGTCGTTCGTTCCTGAAGATCTTCGGAGCGGGAACCGTCGCCACTGCAGCCACGTTGGTCGGCTGTAAGAATACAGATAAAGCTGGGAAACAGGCTGTCAGCGAATATCGGAATCAGGTGGAGCCTCCTGTGGGTAAGATGACCTACCGTGTGAATCCGAAGACTAAAGAAAAGGTGTCGCTTCTGGGTTATGGTATGATGCGTCTGCCGACAAAGGTGGATAAACCTGATGAATTTGATCAGGAGATGATCAACAAACAGATAGACTATGCCCTTGAGCATGGCTTGAATTATATCGACACATCGCCAGTCTACTGTCAGGGAAAGTCGGAACGCTGTACGGGTATTGCCCTTAGTCGCCATAAGCGCAGTGAATATCTTGTGGCTACGAAACTCTCCAACTTCAACCATGATTACTGGTCATTCGAGAAGTCCAAGGAGATGTACCTCAACTCGATGAAGGAATTGCAGGTCGACTATATTGACTATTATCTGCTGCATGCCATTGGTGGTGGAATGGAGGAGTTCAATGGCCGATATATTGACAATGGTATCATGGATTTCCTGCAAAAGGAACGACAGGCAGGTCGCATCCGTAACCTCGGTTTCTCTTTCCATGGAAAGAAAGAGGTGTTCGATGAGATGATGGCACGACATGACGAGTTTCGGTGGGATTTCGTTCAGATTGAATTGAATTATCTCGATTGGGACTATGCTAACGAGATAAGTAACGCTAATGTGGATGCAAGCTATCTTTATGCCGAGTTACAGAAACGTGGCATTCCTGCTGTTATCATGGAACCGCTTTTAGGTGGGCGTTTGGCAAACCTCCCACAGTATCTGGCAACAGAATTGAAGAGCCATGCTCCTGAGCGCAGTGTCGCTTCGTGGGCATTCCGTTATGCGGGAAGTCATGAGGGCGTACTTTGTGTACTTAGTGGTATGACTTATATGGAACATCTGAAGGATAACCTGTTGTCTTATTGCCCGCTTGTACCACTGACGGAAGACGAGATGCGTTATCTTGACAAGGAGGTCGCAAAGAAGATTGTCGGATTGGAGAATATCCCTTGCAACGATTGTAAGTATTGTATGCCTTGTCCTTACGGTATAGATATCCCGGCAATCTTTGTGCATTATAACAAATGCAAGAACGAAGGCTCGCTACCGATGGGTGTTGGAGACAGCGAGTATCGCAAGCACCGTCGTCAGTATTTGATATCACTAGACCGTGTCGTGCCTCGTGACCGTCAGCCCGACCACTGTATCCAGTGTGGTCAGTGCGAACCCCATTGTCCACAGAGTATCCGTATCCCTCGTGAACTCCGCAAGATCGACGAGATGATAGAGAGTCTAAGGCGTGATCCCTTGGGGTTGGGTGTAAATGATAAGAAATAGATAATATGGATGCTAAAAGAATTATAGGATTCCTGCGCCAATTGATGGCGAACAATAATCGTCCTTGGTTTCAGGAACATAAGAAAGAATATGAGGCTGTCAGAGCGGAATTCGAACGCGGTATTGTCCAGGCGATAGAGCGTGTCACGACTTTTGATCCTGAGGTCGCTCATTTGCAGGTGAAGGATTGTACTTATCGTTTCTATCGCGACACGCGTTTCTCGCCCGACAAATCTCCTTATAAGAACCATCTTGGCGCTTATATCAATGCTAAGGGGAAGATGGCTTTGCGTGGTGGTTACTACCTGCATTTGGAACCAGACCATTGTGTTGTGGCGGTGGGAAACTACTGGCTACCCACAAACATTCTTACATCCTGTCGCAACGAGATGATGGCGAACACGGATGAGTGGCTCAAGTGTGTGGAGAACCCGGAGTTTCTGAAATACTTTGGCAGTGATTTGGTTAACAGTTCCAAAGAACCGATGAACATCCCTTATTGGGACCAACCTCAAGGATTCGGGTTAGAGAAACTGAAGACTTGTCCTTCGGGTTTCCCCCGTGACTGGCCATATGTGCATTATCTGCGTCTGAAGAACTATTGTGCCTGGCATGCCGTTCCTGATGACTTCTTCGAGGGCGACGCATGGCTTGATGAGGTTGAGCGTATGTTCCGTGCCGCCAAACCGATGATGGATTTCATGAATGCAGTTATCGATGATTACGAGTGATATATACGTAAGAAAACTGTTCTTATGGACAAAAAAAGGTGAAGCATATATTGCTTCACCTTTTTTTGTTTGATTCTATGTTTAGTGCTTATTTGAAAAGCAACTGTGCGAACTGATATAGGCTCCGACGCCAGGTCTGCCACTCATGTGCAGTCTCGGGTGAGATGTAGCTGTGAGCATTGATGCCAATGGCCTTCAGATCCTCGGCAACCTTACCTACGCTGGTTTCACCTTCTGCCATTCCTGTTTCCTTGCCGCCAGCACTCATAAAGAGTACCTTATTGGTCTTCTTGAAGTCAGGAATATCGGTTAGTTCGTCAGCACCGATAGTGCCACCGCTGAAGATGCCGACATAGGAGAATGTGGTGGGATTGTTCAGCGTGATACCGTGGGTCTGCATACCGCCCATTGAAAGACCTGCCATAGCACGGTGCTCTGCGTCGGCAACCACACGGTAGTTCTTCTCAACCATCGGGATGATGTCCTTAATCAGTACTTCCTCGAAAGCACCACCCATACGTCTGGCCATCTTGGCAAAGTCAGCTCCACTCATACGTGGACGAGCACCACCTTGAGGAGCACCCTGCGGACGTGGTCCTTGAGGAGCACCTTGTGGGCGTACGCCACCGGGACGTGGACCGCCAAAGCCCATAGGCTGCTCACCCGGCTTGCGGGCGTTCAGACCATTGTCCATAAAGATGATGAAGGGTACGGCCTTACCTGCGGCAATCAGATTATCCATGATAATGCCTGTCTTGCCCTGAGCACTCCAGCCCGTCTCGTTCTCACCCATGCCATGCTGCAAGTAGAGCACAGGATATTTTTTATCTGGATTAGAATAATATTCTGCTGGCAGATAAATGTAGCCGTGGCGCATCTTCTGAGTTACTGATGAGTAATAATATACCTCGTTGACAGAACCCTGAGGAACATTCTTGACTGTATAGAAGTCCTCGTCGGCAGCGGGAACGTCGATACCGCTTCCCCAACGGCTGGCACCGTAGTAGTACAAACTATTTGGATCGGGCACGTTTGCACCATCGATGTTGAGCTGATAGTAATGGAAACCTTCGTCCTGAGGCTCTGAAGTACCAGTCCACACTCCGTTCTCATCCTTGGTCATCTCATAGATTTTTCCAGCAATGTCAAGTCCTACAAATGTGGCCTGAGGTGCGGTAATCTGTGCACGGACCTGACGCTTAGAGTTAATGGCCGGGAACTGTTTGTTCTCTTGGTTGGTTGTCGCAGGTTTGAAGTCCTCAACCTCTGCTTTTACAGAAGGAACAATAGGATTCTGCGCGATTGCTGTGAGGCTTGTGAGAGCCATCAACGAAATTAATAGCTTTTTCATAAAATTAAAGTTTGGTTTTTAAATTTGATAATGAGTTAATTGTTACTTTTACACTTCTATCTTGTTTGACACATCATAAATGCAAAAGTAAAATCGATAGTTCTAATCTTAGAGAAGATTAACAATTCAAAAACCAGATTACTCAAAACAAACTGGGAAAAGTGAGGTATTATGGTTAGTATTACGAATGGCCATTTCGATGTGAAAATAGAGATATGGCGTAACTATAAGTCCTATATGAAAAAAGGAAGTGACTAATTTGCTAGTCACTTCCTTTTTTTGGTCGGGATGAGGCGACTCGAACGCCCGACCCCTACGTCCCGAACGTAGTGCGCTACCAACTGCGCTACATCCCGATTTTTTAAATCGGCTGCAAAGGTACTGCTATTTTTTGAATTTCGTGCAAGAAAATAGATAAAAAATTAGAAATAAGCGGAAAAACGCCTAATCCGCTCTCTCTTTACCGACGGTTATAAGCTTGCAGAAACTGTTTGTATTCATCGCACTTCGACACGTATCCACTGGGTTTATTGATGCTCTTCTCATACTCCACCAAGGAGGCGAAGGCTTTGTATTGCGCAGACTGTGGAGCAGGGTGACGGTCGTATTCATAGGTGTTACTGTTCCATGTCAGTGTATACCAGGGTGAAGGATTCATATAGATGTATGCTTTAGCGAAGAGTACTTCCTCTTTCAGTCTTGTGTCTTTAGAGTTGTCTGCTTTTCGCAGGAGTTCTGCGGCCTTGGCGGCGAGGTCTGTCTCATTGATACGGACAGAGTCGGAGACATTCTTCCCGTCACGCATTAGGAACCAGCAGTCACCTGTATAGCTAGCTTGCGCATAGCGTATGGCTAATTCGTAGTATCGTTTCTTTAGCTCTTCACCCGACAGCACGTTTAATTCGCCTTCCATGCGTTGCATCTCCCGTGCGAAGGTAAGTTTTGGGTTTGACTTTAGTTTGCCGTTATGATTACTATAGAGAACAGCACTTCTCAGCCACTGCCGTTTGATCCAGGGAGCAACGTCATACTTGCGATTGGCGGCATAGACGGCATAGCCTTTCTTCTCATAGTACGATGTCGGAATGTCCTTCAGCCACTGGATGGCCTTTTCCCACTGACAAAGACGCATATACTTCGTGCCAATGAGATCCTCCAACGCATGTTCTGTCTTTTTCTGGTGAGTCCATAGAAAACGATCAAGGGGCGTGCGAGGAGACCGGAGTGTATACTGGAGGTAGTCCTCCAATCTTTCTACCTTCATGGTGTCGATATAGGTCTCGTATTCATAAGTGCCGGTCGCATTAAACAAGGCGGCCATCCGTTCTGGACTTTCAGCATAGCGTTTCTTGAGAGTTTGGTAGGTGACGCGGTTCAGTACGTTCTGATAATGGTTTTCGGCTTGTTTGCTAAACAACCACTCTAGTTCTTGTGCCAGCCAGTTGTCATAATTCTCACTCTGGGGAACGAGAGCCGACTCGATATATAGACGTAATACGCGGGCGTTGTCTTTAATCCGCTCTGTGCCAGACAGAGTCGTTGCTGTTCGGATATCCTTCAGTGCCCGTTCCTTACTACCAAACATATACTCTAACCAGGCTTTGGCACTTTTCCAGAGGGCAGGAACCTCTGTTTTTCTTTCTTTCACAACTTGCTCACAGAAGTTACGCATCTGCTTGGCTTCGTCTTGTGAGATGTCGCGGATGAAAAGCTTACCGCCAAACGCCTCACCCTCACCATGTGGCTGACAGGCATCATAGGCTTCCTGTGAGTTGTTGACGAAATCTTGTAGTAGGAAGGGTAGCACTTTGGCATTGGGGTCGCGGAGATACTCCTGACGGATGGCGGCGAAAGAGCGCTTCTTATAATATTGTGTCATCAGACTATTATAGTCGCCCATCTCGGCAAACAACTCTCCTGCCTTTGCCTCCTGACCGGTTTTGTACAGGGCTCCGGCATAGATGTTCTTCATCATGTCCTTGTAGACGGTCTCGATATACTGACTCGCAGTCTGCTCCCAGAAGTTGATGTTTGTATCATGCTGCCCGAGCATCATGTTGGAACGCATATAGAGAAGGGCATGCTGCGAACGAAGCCGTGTTTTCAGTTTCCCGGCAGCGTAGCTGCGGATAGCTTGCAGATTCTTTCTGCAAGCGTTGATCTCTTCCTTGGTGGGGTAGTTCCATTCCCGTTGCTTCCGTTCCTCAATGGCCACGCATCTGAGGTATTTCTCGAGATTCTGCACATAACTGACCATCAGAGCGTCGCCCTTTTTCCGGGCAGCTTTGATGATGTCGTCTGCACGGAAGAAAAAATAACTGTCATCGTTCTGTCCAAGGTAGGCCTTCCAATTGTTTCTGGTTATCTCATCCATACGGTTACTGAACTCTGTCCGCTCATAGACGCTAAACAGATAGTAGTTGTGATTGTCTGCCCAGTAGCAGGCCAGCATGGGCAGTGCGATGACTGCCAACAGACTAGTGGTGATAAATCTCCTCATAGATTTCCGGTTTATATCTGTGAATATTCTCTTTGTCAAGATGATAAGTAATGATGCTACGTTTCAGACCGTCACGTCTCTGTTCTACAGCTCGTTTCACTTTCAGAATCTCCTCTGCCTCTACAGTGTGCTCGACATGCACCCCCCGAATAATCCTCAGCCACGAGAATACGGGATAGGCGGTGGACAATGGAAGGGGATAATCATTGAGATGTTTCAGATAGGGCGATACATCCCGGATGTCGAGGATAGGGTTCCGCTCCATATAATTCTCTGGATGGCCTGTGTTATAGATCATCAGCACCCCGTAGTCTGTAGGTGGAGGAGTCATCGATAACTGGTGTAAGCGGATGGTGGTCGAAAGTTGTTGGCTCCATGCCTGTTTGACTTCTCGTAGGAACTCATAATATACGTTTCTGCTTCTGACAGTGTAGTCACAGTCAATCTGTATCTCCCGGACATTCGGGATGCCGTTGGTTTCATTCATCTGACGGATGCGTCTCACGAGCTTTTCTGCCAGTCCTTGATGCGACTGATGCATGCAGTCCTCCATGATATAGACAGTCGGGATGATTTCTATATTCCTTGGTAAGGTGTCGCTAAACGATATGGTTGCATTTGGCATAGGCCCCCGACCCTGTGTCGTGTCCATCACCACATCGAAATATCTGCAGTAGATCTTTTGGATATGGTATTGATTCAGGAATACCCGTTCTGTCGAGTCGAGCCGGAAGTCGGTGCGCCAATAATAAACGGCGTTCCCTTCTTCTAACTCTTCCTGTCTCTGACAACCTGTCATCAGCAGACAAAGGAATAGACCTGACCAGATAGTTATTTTCTTCATGATCATCAATGGTAATATCATGATGAAACCTTTCAACTACGGTAGTTATAGTAGTTCCGGCAGTTGGAAAAGCTTGGTGCCGTTGGAGCCTTTGATCAGAATGGTCTTACCCTCAGGCGATTGTGATGTGATGGCTGTCTTTACCTCCTCCACATCATGGAATTTCCTAAAATCGCAGTTGGTCTTGGCAAACTCGTCGCCGACGAGCCAGACATCCTCAAGGTCCATTTTCTTTAGATAATCAATAACATGCTGGTGCTCTTCGACGGAAGCGTCGCCAAGCTCACGCATGTCACCAAGAATCACCATTTTATGGTCTGCTTGTATCATCTGGAAATTCTCTAGTGCGGCAGTCATACTTGACGGATTGGCATTGTAAGCATCGACGATGAGGCGGTTGTTCTTGGTGACAGTCATCTGCGAACGATTATTACTCGGAACGTAGTCCTCCAGTGCCGCACAGATCTTCTTGCGATCGACACCGAAGTTAATGCCTACGGCGATAGCCGCCAACAGATTGTCGATGTTGTACGAGCCCACGAGTTGGGTCTGTACCTTGTGCCATTTTGTGGAACGGCCCTCTTCTTCGAGTGTCATCAATGGTTCGCGCCAACGGAACTTGAGGAATGGATCATTGGCAGTAATCTCACCGCTAATGCACGTATATTGGTTCTCTGGATCGGTGGAGTACGGACTGATCCATATATCCTCGTCCTCCCCGATCTGATCGATGAGATATTCATTGTCGGCATTGAGGAAGATGAGAGCGTCCTCTTGGGTGCGAAGAAAGTCATAGAGCTCACATTTCGTCTTGATGACTCCCTCGAAGGAACCGAAGCCCTGCAAATGAGCCCTACCCACATTCGTAATTAGACCACAGGTTGGTTCGGCAGTCTCGGCAAGTGTCTTGATGTCACCAGGGTGACTGGCTCCCATTTCGATAACAGCGATCTCATGCTCCTTCGTCAGACGGAAGAGCGTCTTGGGTACGCCGACATCGTTGTTGAAGTTTCCTTGTGTATAGAGCACATTGTATTTCTGTGAGAGAACAGCGGCAATCAACTCTTTCGTAGTCGTCTTACCGTTGGTGCCGGTGATGCCGATTACTGGGATGTCGAACTGGCGACGGTGCTCACGGGCAAGATCCTTGAAAGTCTGCAAACAGTCGTCGACAAGGATAAACTGTCCACTATGGTCGCCCGATTGTTGCTCTTTGGCGATTTCCGGGTCATCGACAATCGCATAGGCACATCCTTTTTCTAAGGCAGCCTCGGCAAACTTGTTCCCGTCGAACGACTCTCCCTTCAACGCCAAGAAGATACTTCCCTCCGGACAGTCTCGACTGTCGGTCGTGATGCAGGGATGTTGCAGATACAGCTGATACAGTTCCTTGATATCCATCGTCTTCACTATTTTTTGTGCAAAATTACAAAAAAACTATGAACTATGAACCATCAATTATGAATTATTTCGTATCTTTGTAGGCGATATGGACTATATGATAAATGTACACGGCAGGCTGATGGACTTGTCGGAACCACAAGTGATGGGTATCCTGAACGTGACACCCGACTCTTTCTATGCTGGAAGCCGAAAACAGACAGAGCGGGAGATAGCCGAACGAGTCCATCAGATCATAGAGCAAGGAGGGACGATGATAGATGTCGGCGGATGTTCTACCCGCCCTGGTTGTCAGGTCGTATCGGAACAGGAGGAGATGGAACGGTTGCGTTTCGGCCTTGGTATTGTGCGTCGCGAAATCCCTGATGCTGTTGTTTCTGTTGATACATTTCGTCCCGATGTGGCACGTATGACCGTGGAGGAGTATGGTGCCGATATTATCAACGATGTCAGTGAGGGCTCTACAGAGATGTTCCGGATGGTTTCTCGTCTGCGCGTACCTTATATATTAATGTCTGTCCGACCGACAATGCGAGAGATGTTGCTCTCGTTTGCCCAAGAGGTACAGCAGTTGCGCGATTGGGGTGTGAATGATATCATTCTCGATCCCGGCTTTGGTTTTGGGAAGTCGTTAGAACAGAACTATCAGGTGATGGGTGAACTGGAGAAACTGCAGGTCTTGGATCTTCCTGTGCTTGTGGGAGTGTCTCGTAAATCAATGATATTCAGACTTTTTGGATGTACCCCAATGGAGTCCTTGAATGGAACGTCTGCCCTTAACACTATCTCACTGATGAAGGGGGCGAGCATTCTTCGTGTGCATGATGTGAGTGAGGCTGTGGAGTGTTGCAAGATAGTCCAGTCGTTAACGGTCAAAAATCAAGAATAGATGTTTTTTGAGTTCGGACTGAAAGATATTATTGACATTCTGTTGGTAGCGCTGACGCTTTACTATATCTACCGACTGATGCGTGAGTCGCGTTCGCTGAACGTGTTCATCGGCATCATGGTGTTTGTCATCTGCTGGCTTTTCGTGTCGCAGGTATTACAGATGCGTCTACTGGGGTCTATCCTCGACAAACTTGTCAGTGTGGGTGTCATAGCCTTGATCGTGCTCTTTCAGGACGATATCCGGAAGTTCCTATATAATTTGGGCGCCCACCGTCGTATAAGGGCATTCTCTCAGTTCTTTACTTCTACGAAAGGTAAGGAAAAAGGACGGCGCGACGTCAAGGAGACGATTATGCCAATCGTGATGTCGTCGATGAACATGAGTAAGGCCAAGGTCGGCGCCTTGATTGTCTTGGAGCGGACAGTGCTTCTGGATGATATTGTTGTTACGGGCGACCAGATTGACGCGGTCATTAATCAGCGCTTGATAGAGAATATCTTCTTTAAGAATTCACCTTTGCACGACGGAGCCGTCGTCATATCGAAGAAACGTATTAAAGCGGCAGGATGTATTTTGCCCGTCAGTCATGACTTGGACATCCCCAAAGAATTGGGTCTTCGTCATCGTGCAGCCATGGGTGTCTCTCAGGAGAGCGATGCTGTGGCTGTTGTTGTCTCAGAGGAGACGGGAGCCATCTCTGTTGCTGTCAGGGGCGAGTTCCGCCTCCGGCTTTCGGCAGAGGAGTTGGAGAGTATACTGACTAAGGAATTAGAGTAATTTTTTAATATAAAAAACAAACGATGGATTTATTAGGTCAAATTGTAGCGCGTGCAAAATCTAACAAGCAGCGCATCGTGCTCCCCGAGGCAACAGAGGAGCGTACACTTCGTGCAGCCGATAAAGTGCTGGCTGACGATGTTGCAGATATCATCCTGATTGGTAATCCCGATGAGATCAACAAACTCGCAGCAGAATGGGGACTGACGAGTATTGGAAAAGCAACTATTATTAATCCGGAAACTAGTCCGAAAGCAGAAGAGTATGCAGAGAAGTTGGCTGAGCTCCGTAAGAGTAAGGGCATGACTATTGAGGAAGCCCGTAAGCTTGTGAAGAACCCCTTGTATTTCGGATGTATGATTATTAAGACAGAAGGCGCTGATGGTCAGATTAGTGGTGCCCTGTCGACGACGGGCGACACCCTGCGCCCGGCACTTCAGATTATCAAGTGTGCCCCTGGTATCACCTGTGTCAGCGGTGGTCTGCTGCTGATCTCCAAGGAGAAACAATATGGTGAGGATGGCGTGCTTGTCGTCGGTGATGTCGCCGTGACACCGATGCCTGATGCCGCTCAGCTGTCTCAGATCGCTGTCTGCACCGCTCAGACAGCTAAGTCGGTGGCCGGATTTGCCGAGCCTCGCGTGGCTATGCTGAGTTTCTCGACAAAGGGATCTGCTAAGCACGAAGTCTGCGACAAGGTCATTGAGGCTACCCGTCTGGCAAAGGAACTCGATCCTACGTTGAAGATCGACGGAGAACTGCAGGCTGATGCTGCTCTTGTGCCCAGCGTGGGCGCAAAGAAAGCGCCCGGCTCCGATATCGCTGGTAAGGCTAATGTCTTGGTGTTCCCGAATCTCGAGGTCGGAAACATCGGTTATAAGATGGTTCAGCGTCTGGGTGATGCTATTGCCATCGGTCCGATCCTCCAGGGTATCGCACGTCCTGTGAATGATCTCTCTCGCGGATGTTCCGTGGATGATATCTATTATATGGTGGCCATCACGGCTTGTCAGGCTATGGATGCCAAAAAGTAATTTGAAAGTATGAAGATATTAGTGCTGAATTGTGGCTCGTCATCCATCAAGTACGCATTGTATAATATGGATGATAAGAGCGTGATGACGTCGGGTGGCGCTGAGCGTGTGGGACTCGACAACGCTTTTGTGAAAGTGAAGTTGCCAAATGGTGAGAAGAAACAGATTATGCATGATATCCCCGAGCATACGGAGGGCGTGAAATTCATCTTCTCGTTGTTGACCGACCCTGAGATAGGCGTGATCAAGTCGCTTGATGAGATTGATGCGGTTGGCCATCGTATGGTACATGGCGGAGAGAAGTTTAATAAGTCGGTCATCCTGACCGACGAGGTGCTGAAGGCTTTTGAAGAGTGCTCTGATCTGGCTCCGCTGCATAACCCCGCCAATCTGAAAGGAGTTAATGCCGTCAAAGAGTTGATGCCAGGTCTGCCCCAGGTGGGTGTGTTTGATACGGCATTCCATCAGACGATGCCACCGAAGGCATTCATGTATGCTATTCCTTATGAGCTGTATGAGAAATACGGCATCCGTCGTTATGGATTCCATGGCACCTCTCATCGTTATGTCTCGCAGCGTGCCTGTGAGTTCCTGGGTATCAAGCCGGAGGGAACAAAGATGATTACCTGTCATGTAGGTAATGGTGGCTCTCTTGCTGCCATTGTCGACGGAAAGTGCATTGACACGTCCATGGGTCTTACCCCATTGGAGGGTCTTGTGATGGGTACCCGTGCCGGTGATATTGATGGAGGTGCAGTAACCTTCATCGAAAAGAAACTTGGTCTTGATGCCGATGGTATGTCCAACCTGTTGAATAAGCAGAGTGGAGTGGCTGGTATCACTGGCGGTTCCAGCGATATGCGCGATGTTGAGAATGCTGCCAAGGAGGGTAATCCCCGTGCCAGACTTGCTCAAGAGATGTATTTCTATCGTATCAAGAAATATATCGGAGCCTATGCTGCGGCCATGGGTGGGCTCGACGTTATCGTCTTTACTGCTGGTGTCGGAGAGAATCAGGTCAGCATGCGCTCAGAGGTGTGCAAGAATATGGAGTTCCTCGGTGTGAAGTTCGACGAGTCAAAGAACAGCGCACGTGGTGAGGAGGCAATCATCTCTGCCGATGACTCGAAGGTGAAGGTGGTTGTCATCCCGACCGATGAAGAGTTGATGATTGCTACCGACACGATGAATCTTCTGTAATCGTACGATGGTAACATCTGATAATCAAGGGTAGTCCTTCATGGGCTACCCTTTTTCTGTGTCTGAGCAGACAGGGATATGTATTTGTCAGTTTCTTATAAAAAAATTACAAAAAATGCAAGAAGTAACAAAAAAAAGATTAATTTTGCATCGCACTATGGACTTTGCCGATTACTAACACTTGTGGAACGATGGAGTCTGTTGTGGTAGTACGTAAATATGTTTATGGTCAAATATTAGGATTAGAAATGAAAAAGTTTGTTTTTTTCTGTATGGCGTTACTTTGCTTCTCAGCATGTAAGACGGATCTTTCAGAGATTGAGGAGCGAATTGATGAGATAGAAAGACAAGGCAAGAATCTTGAGCAGCAGGGTAAGAACCTTGAGCAACAGGGAAAGGATCTTGAGAACAAAAGTAAGGATCTTGAGCAACAGGGTCAGGACTTGGCCGATGAGACCGAGAGACTGCAGAATGATCTGGATAACACCCAGAATCGGATAGACGAGATAGAGAAAGAGATGAATAAAGTAGAGCCGAAGTTGCTCTCTATGGAATTCCTGGCTTCTGAGAATCCGCTCCTACTCGTGGAGAATACACGGTGCGATATCAGTGCCGATGGTATTGTGGAGTGCTGGGTCGTCAATATTATGAGTTCCAAAAAACTTATTCCTCATTTCACTTATCAGGGAGAGAACGTCACGATTGGTGGCAAGGCTGTTGAGAGTGGCGTCACGGAGGTTGACTTCAGTCAGCCCGTCGTCATGACCATCACTTCATCTGACAAGACGAAGGATTATACTATTAATGTCCACTCGTACACTGGTCTGCCTATCCTTTGGATTGAGACCATGAACAGAAGTCAGGTCTCTGTTGTCGAGAGATTCTATAATGCCCAGTTCAAGCTGGCAGAGAACGTGACAACCCGTTCTTCCGGAAGTGTAATTGAGGCAAGTGGAAAGATTAAAGGTATTGGCTCAACACAGTGGTGGAAACCAAACCTGACGGGCAAGACATACACGGAACTATGGAAGAATACTTACGAACTCCAGTTCAATGGTGTCATCTCGGTACTGGACGAGGCGAAGAATAAGGCTTGGGCACTTATTCCTAATGCCGATGATATCACGATGCTTCGTAATCAGACCGCCTATGCTATGGGAAAGATCAGTAAGTTGGCGTTTACACCGCGCTTCCATTATGTCGATGTCATGATGAATGGGGTTTACTTTGGTACCTATATGATTGGTGATAAGATTGAGGTGGGGGCCGACAGAGTCAATATTAGTAAAGACGGCTTTATCCTGAAGATTGACGCAAAGACCTCTGGTACGAACTTCAGTGCACAGACCATCGAGAAACCGCTGAGCATCATTGCTCCGAGCGTGAGCTCTGGGGATGCGAACTATAAATATATCAAGAATTTCATTACGACAGCGGAAGATGCTCTCTTCTCGGAGGATTTCACCAATACCTCTACCGGATGGCAGAAATATCTTGATATGGACTCTTTCGTTGACTGGTATCTGATCAATGAGATTGCCAAGAACTCAAACGGCGCCTTTGCTGCCGACTGCTATATGACTCTTGAGCGGGATGGTAAATTAAAGATGGGTCCGATATGGAACTTTGAGAATGCTTTCGGAAATGTGAAGAATACCAGTTCGAATGGCTTTGTCGTAAAGAACTCAAACTGGTATGCTCGTCTGTTCAAGGATCCAGCATTCGTGACTAAAGTGAAGGAACGCTTCAACTATTTCTATAAGCAGCGTAACACGATTCTGTCGGAGATTAATTCCAACGCCCAGTATCTGCGCTATTCTGTACGAGAGAACTCCAACAAATGGGAGGTGTTCGACTCTTATAAGTCGTATAGCTCCGATGTCTCAGTGATGTATCAGAATGCCGTGGGTTCTATGAAGTCATGGTTGGATAAACGGATGACATGGCTGAAAGGTGAGTTTGATAAGATGTAAGGCTTTGGCCGACGGATATTGGTGATGTTTATCTAATTCAAGAAGATGAGAAAGATCGTATTCTTTGCTATCATAGTCCTATGCCTCACTAGCTGTAAGGAAGACCTGTCGGATTACTTCGAGAGGATGGATCTTCGCGAGGAGGCCAACAAGAGACAGAAGGAACGTAATGAGCAACAGGCGAAGCGGAACGAAGAGCAGGCCAAGTGGAACGAGGAACAGGCTCAACGGAATGCCGACCAGGCAGCGCTGAACAGAGGCCTGCGCCTTCAATGGGAGGAGTTGGCCAAGAAGCTTGACAGTCTTGAGGCTGTCCGGGCTGTTGTGCCACCAGTTGAGCCGAAGTTGTTGTCCGTCACTTTTGCTAAGGCGGAGAACCCGAAGTTGAGTGCGGACATCAAATGCGAGATTGTCGATGATAATACGATAGAGTGCTGGTTGCCGGGCATCGTTACCGAGAAACAACTCATCCCGCAGTTCACTTTCGACGGTACCATGGTCACCATCGATGGTATTGAGGCTGTCAGTGGAGAGACGAAGTTCAACTTCAAGAAACCGTTAAAGGTGACGGTCATGACCTCGGACAAGATGGTTCACTACCTGATGTATGTCCATTCCTATACGGGCTTACCGATTCTCTACATCAATACGGCAGGTCAGCAGGAAGTTACATCCAAGGAGTATTATATTGATGCTTCGGTCAAGTTGGTGGAGGATGTACGGACGAGAAGTGCCGGTGATGTGACCGAGGCTGTCGGTCATATCAAGGGCCGTGGTAACTCGACATGGGGCCTTCCCAAGAAACCATACAGACTGAAGTTCGACGAGAAAGTGTCTTTCCTCGGAGAACATAAAGACAAGTCATGGGTGCTGATTCCTAACTGGACGGACAAGAGTATGCTTCGCAATGCGTTGTCTTTCTATCTGGGTAAGATGAGTAATATGGACTGGACCCCTTGTTATCATTTCGTGGAGGTGATCTTCAACGGTCGTTATGACGGTACTTATCTGTTGACAGAGAAAGTGAAAGTCTCCAATCACCGGGTGGCCGTCGGTGACGACGGGTTCTTGCTCGAATGCAACAACTGGGCCGACCGTGAGGACGACGCGACATATTTCCATACGACCTATGTCGATCCGGCTATCGTAATCAAAGAGCCTGAGGATGTGCAGTATGATGATGCTAATTACACGTATATCGTGAATTATATGTCAACGCTTGAGCGTACCCTGTTCTCCTCCAGCTTTACGAATCCTTCCACTGGATGGCAGAAGTATATGGATATGGATTCTTTCGTTGACTGGTATCTCATCCATGAGATTGCCAAGAATGTTGACTGTATGTTCAACTTCAGTACATTCATGCATCTGGAGAGAGGAGGAAAACTGAAGATGGGACCACTCTGGGACTTTGATATCGCATACGGTAACCTTAAGGAAAGCGGCTCTAGTTATCTGAAATGGATCTCCCCACAGGGGAATCTCCTCACGCAGACGAAGTGGTACAGTCGTTTGATGAAGGATCCTGCCTTTGTTGCGAGACTGAAAGAACGGTTCGACTTCTTCTATAAGCATAGAAACGACGTGTTTATGTTCTTGAATGATTATGCCGATTATCTCCGTTATTCTGTCATAGAGAATGAGGATCGTTGGGGCACCTTATATCATTATACTTATAAGAATGCCGATATCTGGGGATCCTATAAGAATGAGGTGCAGGATCTGAAGGAGTGGCTGAACACGCGTTTCGAATGGATGAAGTCCGAGTACGATAAGCTATAACAGCAAAGCGGTGATCTCCTCGTCGGTCGACAGGTTGAAATCACCGGGTATCGTGTTCTTCAGGGCTGCTGCGGCCAGCGAATAGTTGAGTTGTTTCTGTTTGTCATCGGGGTATACCCTCATGGCATGTAACCACGCGCCCATGAAAGCGTCGCCCACCCCTACGGGGTCCACTACGTCGGGGATATCTACGATGGGAGCCTGAAGAAGCTCTCCGTCGGTCCATAGCAGACCTGTCAGAGTGTGGTGGTTGGACGACACGATATTACGCATGCCCATCATCCAGTTCCGCAATCGTGGGAAACGTTCATGCAGTTCGTCGAACCATTCCTTATACTCATCCATCTGCATCTTGAAGTTTGAGTCTGTTGCCGTGAATGGCGGCTGTGGATGCTGACTCAGCCATTCAAATTCGATGGCATCGCCAAACATCATGTCGCACCGTGACAGCATCCTACTAAGAGTCTCCCGTGGGTCGGCCCCATAGCGCCATAGGTTCTTGCGGTAGTTGATGTCGAAGCAGACGGTTATACCCAACTCGTCGGCAATATCGAGTGCCTCAAAGGTGGCATCGGCAGCCTGTTGTGAGATAGCCGCAGTGATACCAGATACATGGAAGAATAAAGTGTCTTTCAAGATCTCGCGCCAGGGAATCATACCAGGCTTCAGGTCGTAGTAGGCGGAGTTGTTGCGGTCGTAGATCACCTTGGCGGGACGCATGCCTGCTGCCGGCTCAAAGTAATAGGTGCCAATGCGTTGTCCTCCGTAGAGCACATGACTGGTGTCGACACCCAACTGAGCCAGACACATAGCTCCTGCATGTCCGACAGGGGTGTCTGGCAGACGGGTGATATATGTCACATCCTCACCGAGTGTGGCCAGCGATACGGCCACGTTAGCTTCGCTTCCTCCATATTTGCTGGTGAACATATCACCCTGTGTCAGTCGTTGGTGGTCTGGCTTTGAGAACCGGAGTAATAGCTCTCCGAAAGTTACAATCTTCTGCCTCTTCATAATTTGTCTAGTTTATCTGTTGGCTTTGCTATGGCATACTTTCTCCCTCAACGTATTGCGACATTAAGAGGTGGTCACCATCATAGACAACATAGGTGAAATGGGTGATCCAGTCGCCGAGGATGATCATACGTACCTTCTTCGTCAGTTGAAGGTCTAGTTCGATATGGCGGTGGCCATAGATGAAATAGTCCACGTTCGGGTGGTACTGGATATATCCTTTGGTGAAAAGCACCAGATGTTCGCGGCTTTCTCCCATATAGGGCGGTTCCTCACCGCTCGGACGTTTCAGTCGACTGTGCTTGGCCCAGTGAAGACCGAACCACATGCCCCAACGGGGATGCAGGGCGGAGAAGGCCCACTGACAGAAGGATGAGTGGAAGATGGTACGGATCAGCTTGAACTTCTTGTCGGGATCGCCTAGTCCATCGCCGTGAGCCAAGAAGAACATCTTACCGTAGATCTCCGTCGTCATGGGCTGCTTGTGCAAGATAACACCGCATTCCTTCTCCAGATAGTCGTATGCCCAGATGTCATGGTTGCCGGTGAAATAATGTACCTCCACACCCATGTCGGTCAGTTCCGATAGTTTGCCGAGGAAACGGGAATATCCTTTTGGTACGACATATTTGTATTCGTACCAGAAATCGAACATATCGCCCAACAGGTATATGGCAGCTGCTTTCTCCTTGATACTGTCAAGGAAGCGCACCAGTCGTCGTTCTTGCATCCGTCCGTGCGGAATGGCAAGCGATCCCAGATGGGCATCGGAAAGGAAATAGACATTCTTCATCTGAATTGTTGATTAGTCGAACCCCAGTTCGACGCGTGCCTCTTCGCTCATCATCGACTGATCCCAGGCTGGCTCAAATACCAGATTGACATTACAGCCTTTCACCCCTTCGACACTCTCCACCTTCGTACGTACATCCTCCAATATGAAGTCGGCTGCGGGACAGTTGGGCGCGGTGAACGTCATGTCAAGTTCAACAAATGGTTCTGAGTCGTTGTCCTGTACGTCAATCTTATAGATCATTCCCAGATCGTAGATGTTGACGGGAATTTCTGGGTCGTAGACGGTCTTCAGCACATCAACGATCCGCTCTTCTATCATTGTTTTCTCTTCTTGTGTCATATTCGCTGCAAAGATACGTATTTTTATCAAATTTTGCTATACGTAACAACTTATTTTATTATTTTTGCTTAGGAAAATGGAGGGCTTAATTGTATTAAGAAGAAAAGACTGCAAAAACAGATGATCGACAAACGAGAATTCGAAATGGTTTTCAGACGTCATTATGACGGGATGTTCCGACTGGCACTAAGGATGTTAGGCGATGAGGCTGAAAGCAAGGATATTGTGAGCGACGTGTTCGCCCAACTGCTCCATCGCGGCACAGATCTCAAGTCGGACACTCTTCGAGCCTATCTGTTGACAAGCGTACGTAACCGCTGTATCAATCTGCTGGTGCACAAACAGAAAGAACAGCAGATGCAGAAGGCCGTCGTTGTAGAGATGATCACCCCAGAAAAGACCGTTGAACAGGAACAACTGCAGATGCTATACCACTACATCGACACGCAGTTTCCCAAACTCTCGCAGCAGATACTTCGTCTGCGCTACCAGCAAGGCTTGAAGTACCGCGAGATTGCCAAGGTGCTGCAGGTCAGCGAGGTCACCGTCCATAAACATCTGTCGCAGTCGCTGAAACAATTAAAGGATTATTTTAAATCATCGGATTATGGAATCAAATGACAAACTGGAAAAGCTCCTCAGGCAGATGTATACCCTAGAGTCCCTCCACGATAACGATATAGATACATCGGACATCGTCGACGAGGCGTGGACGAAGTTTGAGGCAGAACACTTTGGAGATGGAAAGCGAAGCGTGAAAACTGAAAGTTTTTCGTTTCTCAAGATAGCTGCAATATTTGTTGGAGTACTACTGCTCTCTGGTATCACCTATGCTGCTGTGCAGATGATAAATAGCAGTTCACAGAAGTTACAGAAAGAACAGGTCGTGGCGACAGTAAATACAGAACACTCAGCTGGCAATGCCCAACTGACAGAGCAGGATAGTACTCTGCACAAACCCATCGTCTACGAAGATGCAGAATTGGCAACCATCCTGAAAGATATGGCATCTTACTATCAGGTTGAACTCATCTATAAGAATGAGGCCAGCAAGCATATCCGTCTCTATTTCACATGGGACCAAAAACAGACGATAGACGATCTTGTCGATACGTTTAACAAGTTTGAGCGCATCCGGATTGTTTATGAGAACAAGAAATTGATTGTAGAATAACTTGAATCAACACAAAATGAAACATTATATATTCACAGTGCTGCTCTGTGGCTTGACGTTGTGTGCTCAGGCACAGAGGATAAGCCGCCATTACCAAAACGAGTCACTGTCAAAGGTCCTTGAAGACTTGAACACAGTCACCAGCGATAAGACCATCTATTTCATCTACGATGAACTGGAAGACTTCACAGTCACCAGTCACTTCTGCGATCTTCCCATCAAAGAGGCCATCCGCGAGGTCGTTGGTTTCTATCCGATGAAGGTGACATATGAAGGTGATAAGATCTTCATAGAATGTACCCAAAAGGAAGATACCAAGGTGATAGGCCATATCGTGGACGAAAACGGACAACCCGTAGAATTCGCCAATATCTCATTGCACAACGCCATAGAAATTCAAAACAATGATCAAAATTCCACATATATTAACGGAGGCGTGAGCAATGAGAATGGCGATTTCGTAATACCCTGTAAGGCCCAGCGCATCACACTGAGAGTGTCGTATGTCGGCTATAAGACCGTTACCCGAAACGTCAGCGTGGGCAACATCGGCACCATCACCCTCCAGCCTGAGACCTATATGGTGAAAGGTGTTGAGATTAAAGGCGAGAGACCTCAATACAAACCAACAACGGGTGGCGTAACCGTCGATGTACAACACTCGCTGCTCCACGACATCGGCAATGCCGCCGATCTGTTGTCGATAATACCGATGGTGCAGGGCAAGGATGGTAAGTTTGAGGTGCTGGCCAAGGGTGAGCCCGAGATCTACATCAATAATAAGAAGGTGCACGATATGGGTGACTTGAAACAGCTGAAATCAACAGACGTCAAGAGCGTCGATGTGATTACTTCCCCTGGTGCGAAATACAATGCCGAAGTGAATGCCGTGATCCTTATCAAGACCTTGAAGCCTCTGGGCGATGGATTCAGTCTGATGGCCACCAGTCAGACTTGGAAAAACAACAAGTGGAACACCTACGACGACTTAACGTTGAAATATCGCACTGGCGGCCTGGAGGCTTTTGCCAATGTCGCACTCGATAACGGTCATTACAGCAATGATCAAAATATCGATCAAGAACTGCATATCAGCAAGGACTTGTTTAGCGGCAGTGCAGAATTACCTGTCAGGAGTTCGTGGACGGAGATTCAGTATCAGGCAGGTCTGAGTTACGACTTCAGCACAGATCATTCTATAGGTCTGAGTTTCTCTTCGCAAAAGAACCTCCATAGTTGTTTCAAGTCGGATATGAAACAGTACTACATGAAGAACGGAACCTTTGATGGTAATGTCTATCTGACAACAGATATCCGCGAGAAAGACAAGCCCGTATGGGAACTGAACACCTACTATGTAGGTAAGATAGGGCAACTGGGTATTGATCTGAACGCTACCATATTACGACGTGAATCAGAGGAAAATAACAATCAGTATGAGACAAGTCAGGAATATGGCAACCGCACCATCACCACGCTGACCAATGAGGACCGTAAGATGGTAGCCGGTAAACTGGTGCTGACCTATCCCGTCTGGAAGGGTGAGTTAAGCGCAGGATCAGAAGCGACAAGCACAAAGAGCCGTGGTGGTAACCTCAACCTGGAGAATATCATCCCAGAGTCGGACACCGAGATGGAAGAAAAGAATATCGCCGGCTTTGCTGAGTATGAGTTACAACTAGGCCTGTGGCACCTAAATGCTGGTCTGCGCTATGAGCACGTCGCTGCGGACTACACCTCGTTTGGCGTCTGGCAGGAGGAGCCCAGCCGTACCTATAACGACTGGTTCCCCAATGTCTCAGCAGCCTGGCAGAAGGGTAAGTGGTGTGCTCAACTGAGTTACAACAAGCGCATCACCCGTCCGCCATACAACATGTTGACCTCTATGGTCATATACGACAGTCGAATCCTATACGAAGGCGGTAACCCATTGTTGCGTCCCTCGGTAAGACAGAGCATCGACTTCAACCTCACCTATTCATGGCTGAACTTTGTTACTGGTTTTACTCGCGAGAATGACTTCTTTACCCACGTTGGCCAGGTGTACGATGAAGTGCAGGAGATTGCCATCCTCCGTCCAGATAACTTCGACCATCAGGACCGTGTCTATGTCACACTCGTCGCATCGCCTAAATTCGGGTTCTGGCAGCCGCAGGCTACGCTGCACTATTATCAGCAGATGTTCGATGCAGAGAAATATGGTGTGCCAAAGAAACTGAATAAGCCTGAGTTCAGTTTTAATCTGAATAGCTGGTTTGAGATCAATCCGACGGCTAAGGCTTTGGTACAGGTGAACTATTCTGGCGCCAACCACTGGGGATTCATGTATCGTGGTGACAAATTCCAAGTGAATGCCCGATTGCAGAAGTCATTCCTGAAAGGGCGCCTGGCAGCTACTCTGTATGCCAACGATATTTTCCATACGGCTAAGAACAAGACGACGACTTACTATGCCATCGGAAAGACAGCACAGGATTACTACAGTTACACGCAAAGCGTGGGACTCACCCTGAGCTATAACTTCAATGTCTCAGGCTCGAAGTATCGTGGTACAGGTGCTGGTAACGACGAAAGGAACCGTCTCTGACCATTAACATCTCCCTTGCTCATGATAAGAGTAATATTGTCCGTCAGTGACGATGACATGATCGAGAAAATGAATACGCATCAGTTCACAGGCGCGTTTGATACTTCTGGTCAACTCATCGTCCTGACGACTGGGGGAGATGTTACCTGACGGGTGGTTGTGACAGACGGCCAGGATGGTAGCGTTGGCCAGCACCGCCTCACGGATGATGATGCGGATGTCGACAGCGGTCTCTGTGATACCACCGTGCGAGATGCGTATTTTCTTGATAAGGCGGTAATGCTGGTTGAGTAGTAGAACCCAGAACTCCTCCACGTCAAGATCCTGCATCACGGGCCGCATGTGGTTGTAGATGCGTGTGGCAGTACCAAGATCAGGTCGTTCCTCCGGTGTCTCCATCTGTCGGCGTTTGCCCAGTTCGCAGGCGGCGAGGATGCTGATGGCTTTCGCCTCACCGATACCGTTGTAGACACAGAGCTCACTGATGTTTCTCTTTCCGAGAGTGTTCAGGTTGTTATTACAATCTGCGAGAATCCGTTTCATCAGTTCTACCGCGCTCTCTTCCGTGGAGCCCGATCCGATGAGGATTGCCAGCAACTCTGCATTACTCAGTGTTTCTGCACCGAGACTTGCCATTTTCTCCCGTGGCCGGTCTTCCTCCGCCCATTCTGATATTTTTAGTTTGTTCATAGTGAAAAGCTTGTGGATTAAAAGTTAACAATGAAGGGTTTGTCTTTGGTGGTTAATTATAAAATGTTTTCTCGAATGCCTGGAACTCGTCTTGCCTGAGGATACATCGTTTCCACCACGATTCGATGAACCCCAGTCCGTAGCCCATCAGTTGGACGAAGGCCGCAGGGACGGAGAGAAGTCCCACCTTGAGGCTCTTGTTCCTGATGGTCGAGTCGGTCAGGATAAGGATGCTGTATATGATGATCGGTAACCATGGCAGCAGACAGAGCCAGCGCCATTGGTCGTTGCCGCAGTAGTACATCAGGAGTCGTCCGACGGCTGAGATGAGAATCAGTCCGATGACACCGACGGTGAAGACGGTGGGCAGCAGATGCACGAGTTTCATTGTACCGGGATGGCGCTTCTCGAGATTGATACGGGCGATGCCACTGTTGTAGACCTGTCGGAAGAATTTCCGGAAGTCGGTACGACGTTTGTGCCATACCCAGGCTTCGGGAAAGAGACGTGGCTTATAGCCTGCCTCGACGATACGATAGGAGAAGTCGATATCCTCACCAAAGCGCATCTTTGAGAATCCGCGCAACTGTAGATAGACATCACGACGGATACCCATATTAAACGAACGGGGATAGAACTTGTCGAGTTTCGTCTTTCCACCACGGATACCACCTGTGGTGAAGAACGAGGTCATCGAATAGCTGATGGCCTTCTGCACTGGGGTAAACGAGGGATGGGCCGCATCAGGACCGCCAAAGGCTTCTGTAGGAGTCTCTTTCAGAGAGTCTTCGACCGCCTGGATATAACCTTCATGCAGTACGACATCGGAATCGAGAATGAGCAGATAGTCGCCGCTGGCACGCTCAGCCCCGTAATTACGGCTTTGGCCAGGACCGCTATTCTCCTTGGCGTAATAATGCAATGCAAGGATGTCTGCGTACTTGTCGCAAACATCCTTGCATGTCTTTGTCGATCCGTCCTCCACAATAATGACCTCGAAGTCCTTCAGTGTCTGATTAGATAGGCTTTCGAGGAGTTCGTCCACTTCATCGGGACGATTAAAGACGGGAACGATGATTGAATATTTCAAGGTTCAATATTCAATGCTCAATTATTCCTTTACGCGCTGCAGATAGCTGCCGTCGCGGGTGTCAACCTGAATCAGGTCGCCCTCGTTGATGAACAGGGGAACGCGAACCTCAACACCAGTCTCCAGTGTGGCGGGCTTCAGTGTGTTAGTGGCGGTGTCGCCCTTGATGCCCGGCTCAGAATGAGTAACGCGGAGCACGGTCTTTACCGGCATCTCGGCATAGAGGATCGTGCCGTCGGTGGTGTCGGATACCACCTCTACGATATCGCTCTCCTTCATGTATTCATGGCCGATAACGAGCTCGTTGTCGATGGGGATCTGCTCGAATGTCTCCTGGTTCATGAAGATACGACCCGACTGGTCCTCATAGAGGTACTGGTAGGGGCGGCGCTCGATGATGACGTCTTCGAGTTTCTCACCGATGTTGAAACGACGCTCCAGAACACGTCCGTCAGAGACGTTCTTAACCTTGATGATCATGATCGTGTTACCCTTACCTGGCTTTCTGTGCTGGAAATCGATGCAAACCCAGATGCCGCCATCCATTCTGATAGCAGTTCCTTTTTTAATGTCTTGTGAATTAATCATATAACTAAAATGTTGATTTTGTTTCGTTTTCGGGTGCAAAATTAGTGCAAATCGAGTGAAAAACCAAATTTTATTGGATTTTTCCGCATAAAACTTGCGTAATTCAAAAGAAATGAGTACTTTTGCAGCCCAAAAGTGACGATAATAACAAAATAAAATAAGTATAAAGCAATGAAGAGAACATTTCAGCCGCACAATCGCCGTCGCGTCAACAAGCACGGCTTCCGTGAGAGAATGGCCACAAAGAATGGCCGCCGCGTATTGGCTGCACGTCGTGCCAAGGGTCGCAAGAAGTTAACAGTTTCTGACGAGAACCACGGAAAGTAATCCGTTATCTCTAACAGAATATTCGGTTAAAATAGGAAGAAGCAGAGTGTAATCTTTGCTTCTTCCTGTTTTTTATGGTATCGTTCTAAGCATTTGCTTCGTTTCAACAAACCTGAAGAATCCTTTGTTCTGTTCTTATCCTTCCGTATTTCTGCTGTCTGCAATGGTGAAGGTGCTCACGCTCGGAAAAAAAAGAAACAAGTTTCTTTGTTTTTCTCTCGCTTATTCGTACCTTTGCACTAAAGAAAAGAAGAAACAACATGAAAGCAAAGGATTTCTTTGGGAAGTTCGTCAGTGCCTATCTGTGGGGTAACCTGCTGGCGATGTTCCTTGTGATTGTCGCTTTGGCAATCGGCGTCAAATACGGTCTGGCATGGTACACGCATCATGGTGAGGGTATCGAGGTGCCCAAGATCGAGGGGATGTCCTATGCCGACGCCCGTCTGATGATTGATGAGATGGGCCTGAACATCATCGTCAGCGACTCTGGCTACAACAAGCGTCTGGCGGCCGACTGTGTTCTGGCGCAGAACCCGGGACCGGGTATGAAAGTAAAGACCGGTCATACGATCTATGTCACGGTGAACTCTCCTTCCTCTCCTTCCTTTGCGATCCCCGATGTGGTGGATAACAGCAGCTACCGCGAGGCGGAGGCCAAGCTGACGGCCTTGGGCTTCAAGCTCCTGCCTCCGCAGTATGTGTCGGGTGAGAAAGACTGGGTCTATGGTATCTTGTGCAAGGGCCGCCGTGTGTCTACGGGCGATCATGTGTCGATAGAGGCCCCGTTGACCCTGATGATCGGCAGCGGTGAGTACGACTCCGACGAGGATGTCGACTATATAGAGCCTGAGTACAGGATGATGCGTGGCGACGACGTGGACGAGTTCGAAGAGGTGAGATGATGCAACAGGACGAGATAGACGAGTTAGAGTGGTTGTCCGAAGAGGAATCCGACAATGAGTCGGAAGGCGACGGTCAGCTCTATGAGCACTTCCGGATGGAGGTGGACAAAGGGCAGGAGCCTGTCCGTATCGACAAGTACCTCTCTGAGCATCAGCAGCATTCCAGCAGGAACCGTATCCAGAAGGCTGCCGATGCGGGCTTTATCCATGTGAACGACAAGCCCGTAAAGAGTAATTATAAGGTCAGGCCTGGCGATGTCATCACGCTCATGCTCGACCGTCCCCATTATGACACGACGATCGAACCGGAGGATATCCCGTTGGATGTGGTGTACGAGGATGACGATCTGATGGTCATCAACAAGCCTGCGGGCATGGTGGTGCATCCCGGCTGCGGCAATTTCAACGGTACGCTCGTCAATGCCATTGCCTGGCATCTGAAAGACCTGGCCTCGTATGATCCGAATGATCCGGAGGTCGGACTGGTGCACCGTATCGACAAGGATACCAGTGGCCTGTTGGTCGTTGCCAAGACACCGGATGCCAAGACCTCGTTGGGCAAGCAGTTCTTTAATAAGACCACCCATCGTAGTTATAACGCACTGGTATGGGGTAACTTCGTCGAGGACGAAGGGCGCATAGAGGGGAATATCGGTCGCGACCCGAAGGACCGCCTCAGGATGGAGGTCTTTCCCCCCGACTCCGAGATCGGCAAACCGGCCGTCACCCATTACCGGGTGCTGGAGCGCTATGGCTATGTGACGCTGGTGGAGTGTATCCTCGAGACAGGGCGTACCCACCAGATACGTGCCCACATGAGACATATCGGTCATCCGTTGTTCTGTGATGAGCGTTATGGCGGCACGGAGATCCTTCGGGGCGAGCGCACGGCGAGTTATAAGGCTTATATCCAAAACTGTTTCAAGCTTTGTCCCCGTCAGGTCCTGCATGCCCGCACGCTCGGGTTCGTCCATCCGTCGACCGGTCAGCAGATGGACTTCTCCTCTGAGTGGCCCGACGATATGACTGCACTGATCGAGAAATGGAGAAGATACGTAAAGGTAAGAGAATAGAAAGGTAAATAGATAATAAGGTAAAAAAGTAAAGACACAATGAATGATATGAAAAGAACGATAGCTATCGTCTGCGGAGGCGACTCATCGGAGCATGATGTATCACTCCGCTCCGCTCAGGGACTCTACTCCTTCTTCGACAAGGAGCGTTACCATGTGTATATTGTCGACATCAAAGCACAGGACTGGCGCGTGGAGCTCTCGGATGGCACTACAGCTAAGATCGACCGCAATGATTTCTCGTTTGTCGAGAATGGAGAGAAGAAGGTGTTCGACTATGCTTATATCACCATTCATGGTACACCGGGCGAGAATGGTCTGTTGCAGGGTTATTTCGATCTGATCGGACTGCCCTATAGTACCAGTAGTGTGTTGGTTGAGGCCATGACCTTCGATAAGTTCGTGCTCAACCAGTACCTGCGCGGCTATGGTGTCAGCGTGGCTGAGTCGCTGCTGATCCGTGAGGGCTATGAGGAACTGGTGAGCGATGACGAGATAGAACAGCGTATCGGCATGCCTTGTTTCGTGAAGCCCGCTGCCGACGGGTCGTCGTTCGGTGTCTCTAAGGTCAAGAACAAGGACCAGCTGGCTCCGGCCATCCGTAAGGCGATGATGGAGAGTCCTGAGGTGATGGTTGAGAGCTTCCTTGAGGGAACGGAGATTTCCATCGGTGTCTATAAGACCAGGGAAAAGTCGGTCGTGCTGCCTGCTACGGAGGTGGTGACGACGAATGAGTTCTTCGACTACGATGCCAAGTATAATGGTCAGGTCCAGGAGATCACGCCGGCCCGTCTGTCCGACGAGGTGACCGAGCGCGTGCGTCAGATCACCAGTCATATCTATGATATCCTGCATTGTAATGGTATCATCCGTATCGACTATATCATCTCGAAAGAAGGTAAGATCAGTATGCTGGAGGTGAACACCACACCGGGCATGACGGCTACCAGCTTCATTCCCCAGCAGGTGCGAGCCGCCGGTCTGTCCATGACCGATGTGCTCACGGAGATCGTGGAAAACCAGTTTGATTAGAATTGAGAATAGCGTCATTGATTTCTATTCATTAATCATTAGTTCGTATGGCAGAGTTCGACGAGATACGGCCTTATGAGGCGGAGGAGATGAAGCAGGCGTTCGACGACTTGCTTCACGACCGACAGTTCAATGTCGTGATGAAAGGTTTCGCACCCTGGCTACCCACGTCGGTGCGTAACGGTCTGCTCAGATGTCTCTTCGTGGGGGTGAAGACCCCGCTCGACTTCCAGAAACGGTTCATGAAGCCCATCGTGAACCATATCATCCGCAAGCACACCGACGGCTGCACGTTCGATGACTCGTGTCTGCCGACGGATCGGAGCCAGCGCTTCACGTTCGTCAGCAACCACCGTGATATCGTGCTCGACTCCGCTTTCCTCGATATCATGCTCGTGGATAAGGGCTATCCCACCACCGTCGAGATCGGTATCGGCGACAACCTGCTCATCTATCCGTGGATCAAACGACTGGTACGCATGAACAAAGCCTTTATCGTGCGTCGCGGTCTTTCTCTCCGCGAGACGCTTGCCGCCTCACAGCTCATGAGCCGTTATATCCACTACGCCGTCAACCAGAAGAAAGAGAATATCTGGATCGCCCAGCGTGAGGGTAGGGCGAAGGACTCAAGCGACCATACTCAGGATGCTGTACTGAAGATGCTCGCCATGGGTGGCGACCTGAAGGAACTGAACATCGTGCCGCTGACCATCAGCTATGAGTATGATCCCTGCGACTACCTGAAGGCGCAGGAGTTCCAGCAGAAGCGTGACAATCCTGCCTTCAAGAAATCCCGCCAGGACGATCTCGATAATATGAAGACCGGCATCTTCGGCTATAAGGGTCGGGTGCGCTATTGCTGCGCGGCACCCGTCAACACGTGGATCGATGAGCTGGCAGACCTGCCCAAGACGGAATGGTACAAGGCACTGGCAGAGCGGATGGACCGTGAGATCCATCGTGGTTATACGCTCTATCCCTGCAACTACATCGCTCTTGACGAACTCAATGGCGACAACACTTATGCCGCCCATTATACCGCTGCCGATAAGGAGCGCTTCGAGAGCTATCTGACGGGTCAGATGGCTAAGATCAAGCTCCCCGATAAGGATGAGGCTTTCCTCCGTGAACGCATGCTCACGATGTATGCCAACCCCGTACGAAACAAACTTACCGCCGATGCGAAATAGTCTTGCAGTTATATTATGCATCGTCTGCGCCGTCTGTGTCGTCGGTGGCTGCACGCAGGATGCCTATGAAAAGGGCGAGGGCGAGTACTCTCTGATGAGGGGCGACTTCGCCGAGGCTTTTGTCGGCAGCGACAAGAAAGTGGCATCTGTCACCACCGATGACGGTGACCGACTGCCGCTGGCTATTCCTTTCTCAGCCTCTTGGATCACGAAGGCCGACACGACCTACCGTTGTATGCTATATTATAATAAGGTGAAAGGTACCGACGGAGCCTATCAGGCCGAGGTGGTGTCTATGAGCTCGGTGCCCTGTCCTGTCTTGAAATCCCGTTCCGAGACGAATCCCGTCAAGACCGATCCGGTGAAGTTTGAGAGTCTCTGGCTCAGTAAGACAGGAAAGTACGTCAACCTGCGACTGCTGCTCAAGACTGGCATGACCGACGACTCCACAGCCGTCCAGCGACTGGCTCTCGTCTCCGACACCGTGCTGGCATATGCCGACGGCACGCGCTCCCGTCACCTCCGTCTTCACCACGACCAGAACCGTGTGCCCGAGTATTATTCCACTCAGGTATATATCAGCATCCCCACCGATAGTATCGCCGCCGATACCGTCAGCTTTACCATCAACACCTACGACGGCCTCGTCGTCAAGACGCTCACCCTCCGATAACCTCATCGCCTGTCGAAGCCTTGAAGCTCTCCCCGCGGTCCCTGAGCCTGTCCTATCGTGCTCCCTGAGCCAACCATCCCTGAGCGGTCCCTGAGCCTGCCGAAGGGACTTGTCGAAGGGCCAACCAACATTCTACCTCACAGATTTGGCAGTCTCAGACAAATTGCCTATATTTGCCTTCGATATCAACCATATATCGCATGGGATTACAAAAGAATGTCACCTACGACAAGGAGTTCAACAGCACGTACGGCCTGAACACCTTTGACTACGGTGCCCGTCAACACGATTCCTTTTTCGCCCGCAGGGACCGTCTCGTCCCCCTCTGCGAGAAATACTACGGCGTCAGTCCGTATGCATATTGTGCTAACAATCCAGTGAGGTTTATTGATCCTGATGGGAATGAAAAGATATTCAAGAATATACCAATGAATCACTCTTCGTCGTTAAATCTTCACATAAGATAAATAAAAATACATTGTTTATGGTACGATATACGATTATATTTGTTTTGTGGAGTTTAATCACTACTCCCATTCATGCTCAGATAGAACAGTGTGAAGTCGTTAGTCTGACAGATGCCATTGTAATAAGTGAATATATACCTTGTCCTCAACTTGATTCATTTTATGTTGAGGGTTGTCATTATATCTATTTTGGAGGTAAGACTGTGCCTTTTAAAATCAGAGCGAGTTTTAATAAATTTCTAGTTGATCATTATGAGTCAAACTCCTATATCCCTGAATGTCTGTACAAAACAGAAGAGGATCCGATATTGAACTATCTTTCACATGATTATACATATGACTTATCCTATTCAAAACATGAGAGACGGAATTTTGAGAAAAGAGGAAGAATAGAAAGTAACGATATATACAAACGAAAAGGTTCTAAGAGATCATATGTAGCCTATTCCTTTGAGGGAGAAATCGTAATGTATAAGACGAAAAGAAAAATTATGATAGACCGAGGATTTAATGATCCGATATATAAAAGGAGACCTATGAAATCGTCAGAGTTTGCTGTGCTAAAGAAAGCAGGAAGCCTAAGATCCTTAACTATGGAAGAAGCAAATTCGATGAATCTAAAAAAGGAAGGAAATCGTTATATCAATATATTTGCACCAGAATAGAGAATTGGGTTATAGAAACTGATACCCAGTTGCACAAGACAACAGCTCTTCTATGCTTCTATGTTGGTGACAACTGCATACAATCCTCCTTATGGCTTTGGCTGGGTTATGACAAATAGGCGACTCTCCATAAAGAAATAAAGAACTGATAAAGCTTATGAAGTACAAAAAATATCTGATTGTGGCAATATCTCTTCTATTGCATACAGCTTGCTCCAACAATAGTAAGAAAAATATAGAGGGGGGTGGCCTGTCCTCCTCGTCTGTTTCAAATGAACGTGATTCAATATTCCTTCTCTCTGTCACGGAGGTTAATGATTCCAATCAGATATATATGCTCTCGTATTATTTGGATACTCTGAATTATCGTCTCAGCGTCGTGGGTACGAGACATCAAGAAGTCAGTTTCTACAGATGTTATTCAATCAATCCCAAAGAATCAATAGAATATGATGATAATGAGGGTGGACATGTCAAACTGCTATTAAGAAAAGGGTTAATAACCGAAAGACTGTTTGTGGGGGCCAACGTATCGATAAAGCATGAATATGACTCCTTGCGGCGCCTGAAGGGTATTATATATGTTGGCGGAAGGAAGATTGTTTCTTGGAAAGATGACCGCCTTCAACGGGTATCCTACATTGATTCTACTTCAAGTCGTTTTAATCAGACACATAATATGCATTATGATTCCCCCCAACCTTCTCAAGGTTATTCTCCAGAGTTATTAAATAGTTTCGTGACGGATACTCAGGGCGAGTTGCTCTTTGCTTATCTAGGTTTATATGGACGGCTGCCTTTGGGTAATGATTACATTGAGGAGATGATAACATATGATTATAGAGGGGTTGGCAGTAAAAAACATATCATTTATAATGAGGAATACTCAAATGATGGTACGCTGATGAAATATCAATGCCATCTTAGAGGAAACGAAACAGGGCTGAAGAGATCTTATTCGTGGAATCTTACAAATCTGAAGTATCTTTTATTCCTTACTGAGGATACGATAATAGAGCCGAATTGGAACGAAGGAGAAGATTTATAGTGCATTTTAATATGAGACGACTCGTAAAAGTTTTATCAGCCCTAATAGTTGCCATTTCCTTGGCATCATGTGAGAAGGGGAAGGGAAGGCTGGAACTCTATCCTTGTCTAAGCAATTACTATATGGTGGAGTATCTGGATGATATAACGGTTATATCACAGGCGGCAGGGGTTGATACCCTGAAGAAAGTCAATAATGAGATGTACTCGTCGGATGGGAGCTTGTTGTTGTCAACCATGCGTGATACCACCTTCCTGTATTCTGCAAAGGATCACAGGATTGAAAGGTCAATATTCAAGACAAAGGAAGGATACGAGACTACATCTGTTATTGATGATGGTCGCGACATGATAGCATCTGTATCTTTCTTCTATAACGAGAATTATGAGATTACTAGGATACATCAGATAGAAAGGGTTGATTACCTTCCCCAAAAGCAACAATTGCAGTGCGCTTCTCGTGATAAAGCTGTCTGTTTCTATCCCCAAATGAGAAGTCCCAAAACATTCTATGCTGAATATCCATCGGGGAAAATACTTCTTGGGAGTTCGAGTAAGCACTACGCATTTGATACCTTAAGTATAAGCAACGGGGAAATACGTAAAGAAAATGGCAGGTTTTTCTTAAGTATAAATGGCGATACCATCATAAGGGATCGTGATGAAGATGGAGATCATCGGTTGGAGATACGTAAGAAAGGCGAAAACGAGTATGTCTTTTCTAATTATTTGGAGAGACAAGAGACACTTGGTGCTTATGTTTATGGGAAAAGAGGAGATACAGATACTTGTTATCTATCGAAGGGCGATAGTACAAGTATTCTGCTTGTTTCATATACATATACAAGCGACTTCAAGATACTTAAAAGACAGTCGTTAGAAGAGGTCATATATCTTCCTAAGAAGGATTAGGGATAGGAACCGTTAAATAAAGGGAGTACAGCTGTCTGTGTTTTGACAAACCCTTTGATGCTTTGACAAACCCTTCGACAAGCTCAGGGACCGTTCAGCAACCACATGTTCAGAGGGCAGCTCGGCTACCGCATGGCATCCTTACGGTCCCTAAGCCTGTCGAAGGAATCAGGACTTAACAGGCCTCCACCTCTCTGTTTGTCCTAAAAAAGTGCTTAAAAAAGTGTTTGTCTGAAGTTGCGAACTAGAAAAAACGAGGGGGACTTTTAGCCTCTTTTTGGCCTGTTTGGCGTAGAGATGGGGGCTACTTTGGGTAGGGGGGGCTTCTAACGGTTAAAGAGATAGGCTCCATGACGGTAAGGAATGGCACCTACGAGTGAAGGAGATAATCTCCATACCCTATAAGGGATTATCTCTTTCTCTCGTGAACCCTATCTCCACGACTCATAGGGTCTATCTCTTTAAAGGAAAGATGCCGCCTCTTTTGTGCGTTGCCTTAACTTGCTTGTTATCAGGAAAGTACGAGGAGTGTTCAAAACTTGCGTGTATGGTACTCACTCTCACGTTCTTGATCTCCACGCGAGTTATGAGGGGCAGTTTGTCAAGATATATCGTATTTGTCCCTTCGACAAGCTCAGGGACCGTGGGAAGATTGGCTCAGGGATCGTGGGGCTGTAGGCTCTTGGTCGAAAGTTGACATGTTATGCCAAATACTGATACTTTTTTGTTGTATTACTGGTATTGATAGTGTGCACACTTATAGAGATGAACTCCAATCCTATTCCAATAATTCAATGGCATGGCATGGTTGTTCGGCTTCACCTTATTAATAAATAGGGGGATTGGGTGCGCTATGATAGCCGTGAAAAGAGTGTTGTAATTACATTTGTTTACAAAAGAAGGGGCTCTTTTGATTGTCTTGTTGACACTTTATGCCCGCAAAACCCTCATATTGCGTGACCTTTCCTTCAAATGAAGCATATTGATAGGATAGTATTATGAATTGACAAGAAAAGAAAGGCCTTATTTAAAAAATGTGCTTATCTTTGCACCCGAATGTGTCTAATTACATAACTATAAACTTTGGCTTTAAGCCATGAATACAAACCAAAACGTATGAACCTAAACAACTCTTCCTAGCTCAAGAACTTGATAGTTCTGTTTAGAACTAACTAGTTTTTGGGGACTATTATGCTTCCCGACTAACATTTTCTTGCATTTTATTAAACCATTTTATCTATAGTTAAATACTTAAGTATGAATCGAAATTTTGGAAAGACAGCGCTGCTGATGGGTGCCATGACTCTTTTGGGTCTCGGTTACTCGTCAAACGCCAATGCCGCTGATGCCGTGCAAGAGGTACAGCAGGCAACGAAGAAGATTACAGGTACTGTAGTCGACGCGATGGGGCCGGTTATCGGAGCCAGTGTGATGGAGAAAGGAACCTCGAACGGTACGATTACCGATCTCGATGGTAACTTTACACTTAACGTGAAGCCGGGTGCGACGATTGTCGTATCGTTCATCGGCTTTGAGACACAGCAGATTGCCGTTGGCAATCGTGACAACTTCCAGATTACGCTGAAAGACGACAATGCCGTTCTCGAGGAGGTGGTGGTCGTAGGTTACGGTGTCCAGAAGAAAAAGCTGGTCACAGGTGCTACCGTTCAGGTGAAGGGTGAGGAAATCGCCAAGCTGAACACGACCAATGCTCTGACAGCCATGCAGTCAAGCACGCCTGGTGTGCAGATCACGCAGAGTTCATCGCAGCCTGGTAAGGGCTTTAAGGTGAATATCCGTGGTGTCGGAACCATGGGTGCCTCTTCGCCATTGCTGATCATCGACGGTATCAATGCCGGAACAGCAGATGATGGACTGAATGGTCTTAATCCGAACGATATCGAGTCAATCGACGTACTGAAGGATGCTGCCTCGGCTGCCATCTATGGTGCACGTGCTGCCAATGGTGTAATCCTCGTGACAACCAAGCAGGGTAAGGCTGGTAAGGTGCAGGTTCAGTACGACACCTATGTGGGTTGGTCAAATGCCTACAAAGTGCCAGGCACCGTTAATGCACAGCAGTATATGCAGATCATCAATGAGACCAACTTCAATACATACGGAACTGCTACCAACTGGAGCAGCATCGTTCCACAGGCCATCCTCGACAAGGTGGACAATGGCTGGAAGGGTACCGACTGGTTCAAGGAGTATGAGAACAAGAACGCCCTGCAGTTCAGTCACGCTATGACCATGACCGGAGGCTCTGACCGCTCAAAGTTCTCGATATCTCTGAACTACAGCTCTAACGAGGGTATCATGGGTGCAGACAATGCCTCTAACTACAAGCGTTACGGTGGTCGTATCAACTCTGAGCACGTCCTGCTCAAGGCTAATGATCGTGATGTGATCACCATCGGTGAGAATCTGTCTTACTGGTATCACAGAAGCCATGACCTCGCAGAGTCGAATGGTTACTGGAATATCATGCAGGCTGCTTATATCGCCTCTCCTCTGGTAGAGCCTTACGATGCAGGCGGCAACCTCGCTTCTTATAAGAACAATGGTGCTGGCTATAGCACGATGATCTATAACAACCCGTTGAACCACTTCCTCAATGGCGGTTTCAACTCTATCAATAAGAACCGTGACTTCGGTGTAGGTGCTACCTTCTACTGGATCATCGAGCCGATAAAGAACCTCCGCTACCGTGGACAGTTCAATACGGGCTACAGTGCCAGCAACTACCGCAGCATCTCTAAGCCATTTAGTTCTAGCTCAACGAGCTCCAGTGCTAACTTTGACCTGAACATGGGTGAGTATGAGAGCAGTAGCTTCACTTTGGAGAACACGCTCTCTTATATTCTTCCGAAACTGGGTAAGCATACGATTGATGTCCTCGTCGGTCAGTCTCTTGAGCGTTCGAATTGGAGCTCTGGTATGAATATGAGCTTCACCGTTGATGAGTCGAACTTGAATTCTCTGGTTCGCAACGGATGGGATTACAATATTCCTTCTAACTATGAGACACAGTATATGACGGGTCATGGTGGTTATGACAACCCGATGCAGGGTAGTATTGCCTCCTTCTTCAGCCGTTTGAACTGGAACTACGACGAGAAGTATATGGCAACAGCCATCTTCCGTGCCGATGGTTCCAATAACTTCGCCCGCGGTCATCGCTGGGGCTATTTCCCCTCATTCTCCGCTGGTTGGGTGATCAGCAACGAGAAGTTCATGGAGAACACGAAGAGCTGGATGGACTTCTTGAAGTTCCGTGCTTCTTGGGGTCAGAATGGTAACTGCCAGATTCCTAACTTCTATTATCTCTCTAACATCGCTTTCTCTCCGACAGAATATGCCGACTATGGCTATAAGTTCTCAAGCGATAAGATTAAGACCGTTGATAGCAATATCTATACAACTGGTGCATACGCTAAGAACGCTCCTAACCCTGACGTGACTTGGGAGACTTCAGAGCAGATTAATGTTGGTTTTGATGCTTTGTTCATCAATGGCAAACTCGGCTTAAACTTCGACTGGTATGTTAAGAAGACCAAGGACTGGTTGCTCAGTGCTCCGATGAATGAGGTGCTAGGTTATGAGGAGCCTGCTATGATCAATGGTGGTGACGTGAAGAATACCGGTTTTGAGTTGGCTCTTTCTTGGCGCGATCAGGTCAATAAGGACTTCAGCTATCATGCCAATGTGAATGTGGCTACGAATAAGAACGAGGTAACCCGTATCGCCAACGCCAATGGATTTATCAATGGTCAGGTTGATGCTATCTTCGAGAACTCTTCTTTTGCTTCTCGTGTAGAGCTCGGTCACCCCATCGGTTACTTCTATGGTATGTCTTATAGCGGTATCTGGCAGAACCAGGCTCAGATTGATGCCGCCAGAGCTGCAGGCAAGGCCGTGCTTCCTAATGCTGCCCCTGGCGATCCTATCTGGGATGACTTCAGTGAAGACGGTACCATCGACTATGACGCTGACCGTCATGAGATCGGTAATCCTCATCCCGATGTAACCCTCGGTGTCAGCCTTGGCTGCGAGTACAAGGGCTTCGATTTCGCTGTCACCGGTTCGGGTGCCTTCGGTATGCAGGTGATGCAGTGCTATCGTACCGCTCTGCTGGCTAACCAGTATAACAGCTATACTGTCGATGCCTTCGACCGTTGGCACGGTGAGGGTACCAGCAACAAGTATCCTCGTCTGACCGTTGGTCAGATTGCTGATCAGTGGGTTTCTAACCGTTATATGCAGGATGCCGACTACTTCAAGATCCAGAACGTCACACTGGGCTACAACTTCAATAAGATCTGGAAGAACTCTCCGTTCAGCCAGCTCCGTCTCTATGTACAGGCTCAGAACCTCTACACCTTCACTGGTTATACTGGTGTCGATCCTGAGGTCGGTTCTTCTGGTGGTAAGGATTCTTGGGCACGTGGTATTGACGTAGGTCTGTATCCTTCGGCCCGTACTTTCATCGTAGGTGCAAGTATCAAGTTCTAATAATTTAATAAGGAAGATAAGAATATGAAAAAGATATATTTAATGGCAATCGCGATGCTCTTCGCTGTAGGTCTGACCTCTTGCGAGGACTTCCTCGATTCCGAGAATTACACGCAAGCCAATAGCTCTAACTATCCAGCCTCTGCTGGAGACCTGAATAAGGAGCTGGCCGCTCTGTATGGCGTGATGAACCAGTTTAGCACAACTCCGCTGGAGACACCATGGTTCGTTGGTTATATTATGTCTGACGATGCTAACGGTGCCGGTGGTACTGGCGACGTTGAGGCTCATGCTGTTGGTCACCTGATGGCTAACAAGGAAGACTTGTTCGACAATGCTTGGCATAATACCTATGTGGGTATTGCCCGTGCCAATGCGA
This sequence comes from Prevotella sp. lc2012, assembly GCF_900107065.1. Taxonomy (NCBI): domain Bacteria; kingdom Pseudomonadati; phylum Bacteroidota; class Bacteroidia; order Bacteroidales; family Prevotellaceae; genus Prevotella; species Prevotella sp. lc2012. The sequence goes on from NZ_FNUF01000005.1 coordinate 196,318, forward strand.
TCATCTATGCTGTCGACGCTTTCGACTGGACCGGTCAGGAGAAAACCCGCAACCAGTTGCTGGGTGAGGCTTACTTCATGCGTGGTCTGTTCTATCTCTGGGGCGTACAGTTCTGGGGTGATATCCCTGCTTACTGGGCTTCAGCTGCTCCCGATCCATGTCCTCAGGAGAGCGCAGAGAATGTGATTATGCCACATATCCTGGCCGACTTTACCAGTGCTGCCAATCTGATGACTCATGGTATGACAACCCGTGGTGACGGTCATGCTACCAAGGGTGCTGCCGAGGGTTACCTGGCTCGTGCCTATATGTTCTATGAGGGCTTCTATAAGAAGGCTGGCGAATTGGCAAATGCCAATCTGGCTGATGTTACTTTCGACTTTGAGCAGGAGGGTGCCGGCGCTTCTCTGAGCAAGGCTCAGGTTGTGGCTTTCCTTGAGGATGCCATCAACAACGGCGGCTATAAACTCATAGAAGACTATCGTCTGCTTTGGCAGTACACCAACGAATACACCATCAAGGACTATGCTTTCGTAAAGGATCTGGATAAAGCCGGTAAGGTATGGGCTGGTAATGGTAACGAGGAGGAAATGTTCCAGATACAGTATATGAACGCTGGTTCTTGGAATGGTACTATCGGTATGGGATTCGTAAACCAGGTGTCTCTGTATACTGGCTTGCGTTGTGATGACGACGGTGCCGGTACAGCTAATGGTGACGCTAATACTCTTCCTTTCGGACAAGGCTGGGGTCAGGGTACCATCAATGCTAACCTCTGGGATGAGTGGAGTGACAGCGACCCACGTAAAAAGGCTACTATCCTTGATGCTCAGGCAGAGTGTGAGAAATTCGTATTTACCACTTCCTGCTCTGAGGACGCAGGTTACTACAACAAGAAGTGGATGCCTATCACATGCTCAAAGTCAACTTGGGATGATCATAACACCGCTTATACATGGTGGGGCGTTTATCGTAGCGAAAACACAAGTGCAGCCAACAACAACAAGAACTCTTTCCAGGGTGACCACTTTGCCGACATCATCTTGCTTCGTCTGGCTGATGTGATGCTGATGCATTCTGAGTTGACGGGCGATGCCACTCAGATGAACAAGGTTCGTGCACGTGCAGGTCTGCCTGCTACAACCTACTCTTGGAAGAACATCAAGGATGAGCGTCGCTTCGAGCTCGCTGGTGAGGGCCTGCGCTTCAATGACCTGCGCCGCTGGTCTGGTAAGGACGGTGGAGCTAGCTGTGAGGCTGCTGTGGCTCTGCAGAAGCAGGATGGATCTCGTGTGAACTACACGGGCCACTGGACTGTGATGCATCATGGCCAGGGTGTAGGCGGTAGCAGCTGGGCTCAGCGTTATGCCGATACCGACGGCTTCGTTATGATTCCTCCTCAACAGATCAGTATTGTCGGTAATCCTGAAATCCTGAAACAGAATCCAGGCTGGGGGGCAAGTGCTACTGGTGCTAATATGTCGGGTTGCCCGGTATATGACTAATAAAGAGTTTCGAATTAATCATTAAGAATAAGCAATATGAAAAAATCAATATTATTGTTCGCAGTAGCGCTGGGTATGCTCACGGCCTGTGATCCTATCAAGGAGGACGGAACCTTTGGCGTGGACAACTATACATCCAGCAACCTGCTTGATGGTGCTGAGTTTTCGCAGTATGCCGATCAGGCTTGCACGACTCCTCAGGCTGATGGTAACTATATTAAGTATAATATTCCCAATGCATCAGGTATTTATATCTATTATATAAAGGCTGATGGTTCAGAATTTAAGCTTACAAGCGGTGCAAGCGGTGGTGTATTTAACTTTGTTCCTGCTCGTGGTTCTGATCCTAACCAAACAGTTTACTTTAAGTATATCGATGCCAACAACCAAGAAGTGGTGGCTTCTAAGGAGTTTAATGTTGCTGTAGCTGCTGAGCTGAAGCCAGAGGTTCGTCTTATCGCTTCTAATGCTTATGGCAAGAAGACCTGGACATGGAACACTCATAGTGGCATTAGTGCTGGTGGAGTTGATAACCTTGTCTGGGGTAACTTCGGCGCAGATGGTAGTTGGCGTGGTGAAACCCTTAATGATTTTGTTTGGTGGGGAGTCAACGATGCTGCTGATTTGAAAGATCAGATGGGTCACTCTGTAACTGGTACTGCTATCGGTGAGGAGGATAATGGCGCAACGATGGTCTTTACAGAAGACGGTCTCGTGAAGTGCTATGACGCAAATGGCGCAGAAATTCGTTCTGGTAGCTATGAGATAAAGGGATGGACTGGTGAAAACCATGATGGATTCAAATATGGTATACTCCATACCTCAGAGGGTGCAACACTCTTCCCTTATGAGATCAATGCTGGTGGACGTTATGTGACGGACTTCTGGATTTATTCTCTGACATCGGATAATCTTGTTCTGGTTTATCCAGATAATGGTGCATTCAGTGGCTGGTCTGAAGGAACGTATTGGGCATTTAAGAGCGAATCTGACGTCTCTGGTATGATGAACAACTACGGTAGTAAGACCTGGACATGGGATACTGAGAGTGGTATTAGCGCTGGTGGAACTGATAACCTTGTCTGGGGAAACTTCGGCGCAGATGGTACTTGGCGTAATGAAGACTTTGCTTCCTGCGGCTTCACATGGTGGGGCGTTAATGATGCATCACAACTGAAAGATCAGATGGGTCACTCTGTTACAGGTGTTGCAACTGGAGAGGAAGACAATGCTGCCACAATGGTACTAAATGAGGATGGCTCTGTAAAGTGCTATGACGCCAATGGAACGGAGATTCGTTCTGGAAGTTATGAGATTGACCTCTCAACAGCGGATGGCTGGAAGAAGGGTACATTCAAGACTACAGAAGGTGCAACTCTCTTCCCTTATGAGATTAATGCTGGTGGACGTTATGTAACAGACTTCCAGATTTACAGCATCTCTGATTCTCATATGGTACTTACTTATCCTGACAATGGCGCATTCAGTGGCTGGTCAGAAGGAACATATTGGGCTTTCAAGAAAAAGTAAATTCGTTTTGAGGTTTTAATATTTCAGTCGTCCCGCAGCACTTGATTTGCTGCGGGGCGATGTCTATTTCGCTTGCGTAAAGACTCTTTGCAACTAGATACGAACAATAGAACAAAGCAGCGTATTGACCAAAACTAATAAGGCGTGAAAAAAGTATTTTGGATTCTGATAACACAGTTGATGATACAGCTCCCCCATGCGGTAGGCAGACCTGTCGTTCAAGCGAACGTCCCCATAGTGGCTGAGGATGTGCACGTGGGGTGGTTTTCCTTGGCAACTGAGAAGAAGGCGGTAGCCATATATACAGATGCCAATGATTATAATGTCGTGCAGATTGCAGCAGAGATGCTGGCCGATGATGTGGAAAGAGTAACGGGACTTCGACCTTTACACCAGACTGTGGGATCACTGCCAAAGGATGCTTGCATCGTGTCGGGTACATTAGGAAAGAGCCAACTAGTAGACAGACTGGTGAAAAGCCTGGGAATAGATGTCAGTGGTATTCGAGGTAAGTGGGAGTCGTATATCATCACCACTGTTCAGCAGCCAGAGGGCAATGCCCCTTTGCTCCTTGTTATCGGCAGCGACCGACGAGGGACTGCTTTCGGACTGACATCTCTTTCTGAGGCTATTGGCGTGTCACCATGGTATTGGTGGGCTGATGTGAAGCCGCTTCGTAAAAAAGTACTTTATGTTGAACCGGGCTTTTTTTGTCAGGGTGAACCGGCAGTACAGTATCGCGGTATCTTTATTAACGACGAGCGCTTTGGTGGATGGGCGCGCTGGGCTGAACATCATTTCGAAAAGGCTGAGGGGAAAGTTGGTCCAAAGACATATCAAAAGGTTTTTGAGTTGTTGCTGCGTCTGAAAGCCAACTACCTTTGGCCTGCCATGCATCCAGGGACCCAAGCCTTCAATGATGATCCAGAAAACGCACGTCTGGCAGACGACTATGCGATCGTGATGGGATCGTCGCACTGTGAACAGATGCTGCGCAATAACGAGGGAGAGTGGAAGGCTGTAAACGAGCGGGCAAAGGCAAAAGGTGAGGCCGGACTTGGTAGTTTTAACTATATAACCAACCGCCAGATGATGCAGGATTATTGGGAGGAGCGTATTAAGGTCAACGGGAAATATGAGAATACCTATACCCTTGGTTTGCGCGGTATCCATGATTATCCGATGGAGGGAGCCCATACAACTGCAGAACGTGTGGCTCTGATGCAGCAGGCCATTGACGATCAGCGCAACATTCTGCGCCGTAACATCCATAAGGCAATAGAAGAGATTCCTCAGGTTCTTTGTACTTACGAGGAGGTGCTTGATGCCTATCATCATGGATTGAAGGTGCCCGATGATGTGACGCTGCTCTGGAGTGACGATAAGCATGGCTACTGTCGTAATCTTTGCAACCCAGAGGAGCTACAACGAAAAGGTGGAGCAGGCATGTATTACCATTTGTCGTATCATGGTGATCCTGCCAGTTGGATATGGCTCAGTCCGCTCTCGCCCGCCTTTCTCAGTACAGAGCTCACCAAGGCTTACACCTATGGTGCCAGGAAAATCTGGGTGTTTAACGTCGGAGATATCAAACCTGCGGAAAAAGAGATATCCTTTGTGATGGACTTGGCGTGGAATCTTAATCGATGGAAACCTACCGAGGCACACAACTATACAAGATATTGGGCAGCAAAGACTTTCAGCCGAGACCTGGCACCAGAGATCGCCGATATGCTAGCAGGCTACTATCGGTTACAGGCTGCAGGCAAAGATTCCCATGTATGGTTCGTAAATTACAGCGATGAGCAGATTGGGCAGCGTATAGCTCAATGGCGTGCGCTGGCTGCTCATGCAGATGAGTTGTCATCTCGTATCCCGGAACCGTTAAAGGCGGCCTATTTCGAACTGGTGCACTATCCCATTCGTGGTGCTGCCATGATAAATGAATATCAGTTGCTGGCTCGTCGTAGTATGGTGAGGGCAACGACAGGTGATGGTGATGAGGCCATAGCAGATGGCCGACGTGTGGAAGAGATGTTTGACCGGCTGAATGCATGGACAGATCATTATAATAACGGAATCCTTGACGGCAAGTGGGCAGATTTCTTCAATTGGCAGCCCTACCATTGGTTCCGTTCGGAAAAGATAGATCCGCCTTACTGCACGCCAGAGGTGTTGGAACAGGTTCAGAACAGCCCTAAGCCGCGCTTCCTCCCTGTTTGCGAAGCTGTCTCTGTTGAAGGCGTCAGCATTGATAGTGAAATGGAAGGTGATATACCCCTTTGGATAGAGGCATTAACACCTGTTGAGAACTTCTCGAAAGCGGCTCAGGACAACGTATTCTGTCATGTCGTCTCTGACTCGGGTAATTACGATGCCTCGGCGACACCTATTAATAATATATGGCATGCTTCTTATGTCGGTCCGATGTGGAGTCGTGTCGGAATGTTGCACCTGAAGAAAGGTTCTAACCGCCTCGCTATTAACAGTCTGAAACCTGGTACCCGTATCTATAAGATATACATGGGGCTCTATCCTCCGTTTGAAAGAGAGCCTCGCCTCAGGATTCCTGCATCTCTCTATCAGAGCGCACAGGGTGGTGTCGAGCGCGTAGAAGGTTTAGGTTATACTGATGGAGTTTTAGCGCAACCTTTTGATACGTCATCTTATCAGCAGATAGAGAAGGCTCCTTTTGTTGAATATGAACTGGATCTATATGATGGTGATACCACAATCGAAGTGCGGACGTTGCCTACACTTCATCTCTATGAGGGGCGTGATGCCCGCTATGCGGTCCAACTCGGTGATACCGTACCGCAGGTGTTCTCTATCCAGACTGAGGATTTTACTGCAGAGTGGCGCTCAAACGTACTGCGTGGCTATGCCTCACGCTCGCTGTCCGTTGCTGCCACAGGTCGTCAACGGCTGCGTATTTACCTGCTCGATCCAGGCATTGTGCTACAAGAGGTCTTAATTCACTCTAAAGAATAGGGAAATGATGAGGGGATTGTGTTTAGTTATCATTCTAATGATCTCAGGATCTTGTAATCAAATGTTGGCAGAACAGCGCCAATATCTGCATGATAATTGGACGTTCGGGTTAACGCACCAGTCTAGCCGATACCCTGCTGTGGTGCCGGGGGTTGTGCATACAGACCTAATGCGCCAAGGGCTTATAAAGGATCCTTATATAGGGCTAAATGAACGGGACGTTCAATGGGTTGACAAGGAAGACTGGTTATATGAGACTACATTCCGTGTGACTGATGGTGTCTTAGCCGAGGAACATGTTGATCTTTGTTTCGATGGGCTTGACACCTATGCTGATGTTTATCTGAATGATCATAAGATATTAGAGGCGGATAATATGTTTCGCAGATGGCGAATCGATGTCAAGTCGCTGTTAAGAGTCGATAATAACGTGTTACGTGTATATTTCCATTCTCCAATAAAGGTAGATATGCCTAAGTGGGAAAAGCACTCAGGGCTTTATGATGCTGCCAATGATCAGTCGGAGAATGGCGGACTACAGGATAGAAAACTCAGCGTATTTGCTCGTAAGGCAGGCTATCACTATGGTTGGGATTGGGGACCACGACTCGTCACCTCTGGCATTTGGCGTGATGTGTATATGGAGGCTTGGAGCAAGGCCCGTATTACGGATGTCTATCTTCATCAGTGTGAGGTCAGCAAACAAAAAGCAATCGTCAGGGATGAAGTGCAGATAGAGACTGATATTGATATACCTAATGCCGTGATTACTGTGATGGATAATAAAGGTAGGAGTGTAGTCCAAAAAAAGTGTTCATTACGGAAAGGGCAGAACACTGTCTCTGTGGATTTTGTCATTAAGAATCCTCGGCTATGGTGGTGTCGTGGTTTGGGAAAGCCTGAGCGTTACACTTTTATGACGAATGTTGTCGCAGATGGAAAACTTATGGCGCGGAATGAGCAACGTATTGGATTGCGTTCTGTTAGATTAGTGATGGATCCGGATGAAAAAGGTAACAGTCAGTTCTATTTCGTACTTAATGGCGTGAGAGTATTTGCAAAGGGGACCAATTATATACCACAAGATAACTTCCTGACCACTGTTACACCTGAGCGTTATTGGCAGACTTTGCGAGATGCTGTGTTGGCAAACATGAATATGATTCGTGTCTGGGGTGGAGGTATATATGAGAACGATATCTTCTATGATCTCTGTGATGAGATGGGGTTGATGGTATGGCAGGACTTTATGTTTGCCTGCAGCACCTATCCGGCTGAGGGTGACTGGTTGGAAAGTGTGCGTCAGGAAGCTGATGACAATATCCGTCGTTTGCGTAACCATCCTTGTATTGTTCTATGGTGTGGCGGTAATGAATGCCTGGATGCTTGGTATAACTGGGGGTGGAAAGGGCGTATGGAGAAAACCGATCCTGAAGGTGCCAGGCTGGTGGAACAACAGCAGGAACATCTTTACTATGATGTGCTGCAAGAAATAACTAGTCAGTTGGTTCCCGATGATATCTATACTCCAGGATCGCCTTACTCCGTACGTGGGCATGGTAGCGATGGCGTGAACGGTGACCGTCATTTCTATGGCGTCGGGCATCGGCGCATGCCTGTCAGCATGTATAATCAAGAGACTTCCCATTTTTTCTCTGAGTATGGCATGCAGTCATTTCCAGAATATGCTTCGGTACTCCGCTATGCACCTGACACAACTACTCATGATATCGGTAGCCAGTTGATGATGTGGCATCAACGGGGTGGCGTGGAGGCCAATAAGGTCATTGAGTGGTATGTCAACAATGAATATGGTTATCCTCGTGATTTCCGGCAATTCCTCTATGCTTCACAGCTGCTCCAGGGTGATGCCATGCGTACAGCCATAGAATCTCATCGCCGTGATATGCCTCATTGTATGGGGTCATTGCTCTGGCAGCATAACGACTGTTGGCCTGTAGCCTCTTGGTCTACCCGTGATTATTATGGTCATTGGAAGGCGGCTCACTATATGGTGCGCCATGCCTTTGAGCCACTACTCTGTTCTGCAGTTACGAAAGGGGACAGCTTGCATGTCTATGCAGTCAACGATCTGCAGCTCAGGCAACAGGTGAGATTGAGACTAACTGTCTATACTCTCAGTGGGCAGACGGTTCATACACAGACACAGACAAAGGTGATTTTACCCAATACATCGACTTTGTTACTTAAGCAGTCTTTATCAGAATTGCTGAAAGAACATAAGCGTGAGGATGTCGTCGTAAACATGAGCCTTACAGCCTCGTCTGGAGTCGCATATGAGGCCAATAGTTTCCTTTGTTTACAGAAAGACCTGCGACTACTGCCTGCGAAACTAGCTTTTCAGGTGGATGCAGTCGATGGTGGATGTATCATCACCATCAAGTCTGATAAGTTTGTGCGTGCTTTGGCTATTTCTTTGGATGCAGAGAAGTACTGGTTGGACAAGAACTATTTCGACTTGCTTCCGGGAGTCCCAGTCCAATGCTTTCTGCGTTCATCGTTGTCTCCGGCAGATGTCCGGCAGAGAATGACGTTCATTTCTTTGAATAGTATGAAAGAGCAATAGCGAAGGCCTGTTATTTGATATATTATTTGGTGGAGTCAGAAAATGTTAGTAACTTAGCAGCGTTTATGAATCAGGTGAAAGTGAAATATTTAGGCAATGGGTTGTCTTTGCTTGTGGGCATTGGCGTGTTCTTGTTTTGGTATGTGTGGTATCCTCACGCATTATCATATCAAGAGCAGTATCAATTGTTCCTGTGGACAGGTGACTATTTCATGGAACGTGTGAGTGTGCCTGGTGGCTTTGCTGAATGGTTGGGTGAGTTTATCGTTCAGTTCTATTATGTAGAATGGTTAGGGGCACTGCTGTTAGCGCTTCTGTTTGTTGGCTTTGGATGGTTGGCTGGCTGGATTCCTGCAGCCTTGTTGTTGTGGCTTTTAGGCGATCCAAGTGTCCTGTTAGGTTATGCTATGGCGGTTATGATCGCCGTCGGAGTAAACAGGATGAACAGGCTTTCTGGACGAACGGGCCTGCTGGCTGATATGGCGCTGGTGCCTCTGGTGTATTGGTTGGCGGGATCTTTGGCTTGGATTTATGTGGTGATGCGATGGCTTAAACTTCATAAGGCTGTAGGTTGGCTCCTGCCGTTGTATTTGCTGGTTCTGCAGTTACTGGCCTATCGTTTCCTCTTGCCGCAGTGGACGCATGAGATGGTTTTCCTGCCTGAGCAATATTACCGTATCCCGATGATGTTGCCTGCACTGATGTGGATAATCCCTGTTGTGGTGATCATCGTTTTCGTGGTGCAGTCGCTGATAAAGTCTGTCAGATGGCATATGCCTGTACAGTTTGTGGTGGCTCTGGTATTGGGCTATATAGGTATGACCAGTGGCTATGACAAGGATATGTTTGAACTTATCCGTCAGGACTATCTGGTGAGAAACGAGCGATGGGATGAAATCGTGAAACGTGCTCAGGAGTATCAGGTAAAGACACCGTTCAGTTCCGTATGCGTGAATCTGGCCTTATCTCAAAAGCATCAGTTGGCAGATCGGATGTTCGACTTCTATCAGAGTGGTGCAGATGCGTTGATTATGCCTCGTATCCGTGATTTGACCTCGATGCTCCCCTCTGCAGAGACATTCTGGCGGTTGGGTATGGTGAACTCTGCTTTGCGCTATTTCTTTGACACACAAGAGTCCATCCTTAACGGACGGACAAGTGGCCGCTGTACCAAGAGAATAGCGGAATGTATGGTTGTGAATGGTCATTATAAGACGGCCAAGAAACAACTTCATCTGTTGAAACGTAGTTTATATTATCATGACTGGGCTGTCGAGACCGAGGCTCTGTTGGCCAATGAGGATGCCATCAACAGACATCCCATATATGGTAAGCTACGTCGGTTGCGCTATCAGGACGACTTCCTCTATAGTCATCTTGAACTGTACAAAATGTTTGGCATATTGTTTATGAACAACAATAAGAACACCATGGCTCTTGAATACTTTATGGGCCAGATGTTGTTGGAAGGCCAGATGCAGGGATTCATGCAATATATGCCCATGGCGGAGAAGTATAGTGGCTATCGGACGATGCCTATTGGGTATCAGGATGCCATGCTGTGCATTCGGAAACAGGGGGCAGTCTCCGGTTCACCCTATGCGAGCTATGTAAAACGGATGATGGAAGAAAGGAAAAAAGATGAAAGCAATGATGAAGCTCACTAAGATATCATATAAGTTGTTGGCTATTGGCTGTTGGCTATTAGCTATTGTCGGTTCGTCGTGTACAGATATACCAGAGAATCCGACATGCCTCAATCAGCAGCCTTCCATATACCCCGATTATATCGGTGTAACGATTCCTGCCGATATTGCTCCTCTCAATTTTAGTTCGGCAGACGAGAATATCGACTGCATGGATGTGGTCGTAAAGGGTAGCAAGGAAGGTGAACTGCATGTAAACGGTGAGTGGGCAGACTTTGATATTGACGACTGGCATGCGTTGACTGAGCAGAATGTCGGGGGAAACTTGTCGTTTACGGTATGCATCAAGAAAGACGGCCAGTGGTTAAAGTATCAGGATTTTAAGATGTTTGTGAGTCCTTACAGGCTTGATGAATATGGTGTGACATATCGTCGCATTGCTCCTGGTTATGAGGTTGGAGGCGATATAGGTATCTATCAGCGGGATATCCATAGCTTTCAGGAGTCTGCGATCTTGGCAGAGTGTATTGTTCCTGGTCAGTGTATGAACTGTCATGTGGCCAATCGCGCCAATCCTCACACGTTTAATATGCAGATGCGTGGTTCTTGTGGCGGAACATTGATCTATAAAGACGGGAAGCAGAAATACCTGATAACCAAGACAGATAGTACCGTTGCTAACACGAGTTATTCTTATTGGCATCCTGATGGTGACTACTGTGCTTTCTCGACGAACTCCATCCACCAGAGCTTCTTTGTCGGGACAGGTCAGCGCATAGAGGTTTATGATACCTATAGTAATGTTCTCGTCTTAGATACGAGGACTGATGAACTGGTGCTTTGTCCGTTGTTACAGACAGAAGACTGGGAGACCTATCCGGCTTTCTCGGCAGATGGGAAGACGTTGTTCTATTGTACGGCCAAGCCTTATCATGTGCCTGCAGAATGGAACAAGGTGAAATATAGTCTGTGTAAGATTTCCTTCGATGCCAGAACAGGTACGTATGGTGACCATGTGGATACCTTGTTGAATGCTCGTGTGCTGGATAAGAGTTTTACTTATCCCCGTCCTTCGTATGATGGAAAGTGGCTGATGTATAATGTGACAGATTGTGGTAATTTCCCTGTCAACCACCCTGAGGCTGACCTTTGGCTGATGAACCTGGAAACAGGGGAGACCTATCCATTGAAAGATGCAAACAGTGAGGATACGGAGAGCTTTCACAACTGGAGCCTGAATAGCCGTTGGTTTGTATTCTCCAGTCGTCGTGAGAACGGGGTTTACAGTATGCCGTATATCGCGTTTCTCGGTGAGAATGGTCAGGCTGGCAAGCCTTTCCTGCTGCCGCAACGTAATCCAAAGAAGTATTATCTGGAGGAGATGGACTCCTATAACTGTATTGACTTTACAAAAGAGGAAGTGCAGTTAGATGCCCGTGAGGTACATAAAAAAGTATTCGAGAATAAGAGAGAACAAGTAAAGATTAGATAAGATATGAAGAAGATTTTATGGTGTGTGATGGCTATGGCTGTGATGACTATGTTCTATAGTTGTAAGCAAAATAGCAATGTGTGTCGGATTCAGGGTGTTGTCAATGGAGAACAGTTTGAAGGCAAACGTATATTCCTTGTGCCGTTTACAGGCCCCAAAAGCGCAGAGACCGTTGACTCAATGGAGATTAAGGACGGGAAGTTCCATTTCGAGACTGATAGCATGCAGATGTATAAAATCCTTATTGATCTGCGATTCCGTGTAGGCATTCAACCTTTGTTGGTAATAGGTGAGCCGGGCGAGGTGAAAGTGGTCATTGATAGCGTCAGCCATGCTGTGGGTACACCTCAGAATGACTCTTTGGAGAAGTGGAAGGTGCGTACGGAGATCCATAACCGGGAGTTGAGTAAAATGCGCAGATATATAGCCGACCTGCAGCAGCAAGGCGATACGGTGCGGGCCAAGTATATCCAGCAACGTGCCGACAGTTTCCATCTGGTGTATAAGAACTATTCCCGTCAGATGGCAGAGAACCTGAAGGAGGGCGTGTTGCACGATTTCCTGAAGGATATGTTCCCGCTGACGTATCAGCGCAAGTATCCTGACGGAAGAGTCGTAACGATGAATGCTGATACGAATGAGGAAATCCCTGAGTAGATATTGGAAGGTCGGGCTGACGGTGCTGTTCGGCTTGGCGGTATTCCTGTTCTGGCAATACCGTTATCCCTTTGTTCTGGCCTATCAGGAGCAGTTACAGCTGTTTCTCTTCGACGATGACTATTTCTGCGAGCGTATGTCAGAGCCTGGCGGCTTGGCAAGATACATCGCTGAGTTCATGGTGCAGTTCTATAATTTGGTTACTATTGGGGCTGCCGTGATAGCATTACTCTTTGTACTGGTACAGCGATTGATGTGGCGGTTGATGTCTTCCAAGACTGACGGATCCTACCTCTTGAGTTTCCTGCCCGTCGTGCTGTTATGGTATGCCATGGGCGATGAGAGTGTCATGTTGACGTATGTCATCGCATTGATCATGGCTTTATCTGTAGCCTTAGCTTGGTCGCGGTGGTTCGCAGATGGCGTGTTGTGGAAGAAGTTCATTGTTGCTTTGGTCATCATCCCGATGCTCTATTGGCTGATAGGTCCGATGGTCTTGCTCGTGGCTTTGATGATGATGCCTTGGCTGGTATCTGTGTCTGCCGTTGTCTATGCCTTGGGACTGATGTTGCTGAGTGCCCATTTCCTGCCGTTCCCGATGATGCGGGTGATGTTGGGTATTAGTTATTACCGCATCCCTGTTACGTTGCCATATATGCTGATGGTTATTCCTGTCGTGGCGGCTTTCATAACCTGGTCGTCTCGTATGGACTGGCTCAGGTGGAAATATATGGGACCATTGTCTGTCGGCGTGTTGGTCTTAGGACTGCTCTTTGTCCCTCGTGGCTATGATGCCAGGAAATACGGACTCATCGAGTACGATTATCTGGTACGTGTGGGTGATTGGAATGCGATCATACAGAAAGCCGAGAGGCAGATGCCGGACCTGCCGATGAGTGTCAGTGCCACAAATCTCGCCTTAGGTATGACGAATCAATTGGGCGATCGGGCTTTCGACTTCTACCAGCGCGGTACGGGTGGTCTGCTGCCGAGGTTTGAGCGAAACTTCGCTACAGCCCAGCTGACGGGTGAGATTTATTTCCATCTCGGTCTGGTGAATACTGCTCAGCGCTTTGCCTTCGAGGCCATGGAGGCTATACCTAATTACAATAAGAGTGCCAGGGTGGTGAAGCGTCTGGCCGAGACAAACCTCATCAACGGACAGTACGAGGTGGCCCGGAAGTATCTGCAGATGTTGGAAAAGACGGTGTTCTATCGTCTCTGGGCGCAGCGTACGATGGCGATGCTGGGCGACGAGAAGGCTATCAACGGGCATCCTCTCTATGGCATGCTCCGCCAATACCGTCTGCAGGACGACTTCCTCTTCAGCGAGCGCGAGTTGGATAAGATCTGTGGTCAGCTCTTCATCCACAATCAGCAGAACATGATGGCAGCGCAATATCTGCTTATGATGCCGCTGCTCGATGGGGATGTAGCGCGATTCATGAACTATGCACAATATGTGCAGGGGAAGATAGCTTATAATCCCCGACATTGTCAAGAGGCTATCGCCTTTGCTTTTTTCCAGCAGCGGCAGCAGCCACCGCAAGGTCTCGTCAATCAGCTGACGTTGCAGCAAATGAACGAGTTCGCCCGTGTCTATGGCTCTGATAAGAACTCACCGGCACTGGCTCAGTTCAAGAACACGGTTTGGTATTACTTAACAGCAGGAAAATGAAGAAGCTAATATGGTCTTTGTGTCTTTGTCTCTCTGGGCTCCAGTTGCTATCATGCAGTTCTGGACCAGAGAACCCAATACAGGTAAGTCAGCTGCCGCCGATCTATCCTGACTATGTCGGGGTGACGGTTCCGGCAGAGATCGCTCCACTGAACTTTAACAGTGTGGAGACTGATATCGACTGCATGGATGTGGTGGTGCGCGGCTCGAAGGGCGGTGAGATGCATGTTCAGGGCAATGAGGCTGACTTTGATATAGACGATTGGCACCAGCTGACTCAGCAGAACAAGGGCGGACAGCTCTCCTTTACCGTCTGTATCCTGAAGGACGGCCAGTGGAAGCAATACAAGGACTTTTCTGTCAGCATCAGTCCGTATGCCCTCGATGAGTGGGGATTGACCTACCGCCGTATTGCTCCAGGCTATGAGGCATTCAGTAAGATGGGCCTCTATCAGCGCAACCTCTCTACCTTCGATGAGTATCCTATCATAGAGAATACTCAGGTGCCAGGCATGTGTGTCAACTGCCATTCTGCCCATCAGACCGACCCCTCGAAGTTTGTCTTTCATGTGCGTGGCGACCATGGTGCCACCATGTTCCAGATAGACGGACAGCGAGAATGGCTGAAAGCCAGCAATGACCAGTTGGGTGGCTCGATGGTCTATCCCTATTGGCATCCCAGCGGGAAGTATTGTGCCTTCTCGACCAACCAGACACGTCAGGGATTCCACGTCGCGCCTCATGAACGTATAGAGGTGTTCGACCACTCCAGCGATGTGTTTGTCTATAACCCCGTAACCCATGAGATTATCCGCGACTCGCTGCTCTCTACTAAGGACTGGAGCGAGAACTCGCCTGTATTCTCTCCCGATGGGCATACCTTGTATTATATGACCTGTAAGCAGCAGGACTATCCCATACATTACAAGGACGAGAAGTATAATCTCTGTAAGATTGCCTTTGATCCCGAGACCGACACCTTCGGCGAACGGGTGGATACGATATTCAATGCTGTGGCGATGGGTAAGAGTCTGACATGGCCGCGCCCTTCGTACGACGGGAAGTATATACTCTTTACCTTGATGGATTACGGCTATTTCTCTATCTGGCATAAGGAGAGCGACCAGTGGTTGCTTGACCTTCGGACAGGTGGGGCACGTGAGTTGAAGGAGATCAATAGTACGGACGCGGATAGCTATCATAACTGGAACCTCAACTCGCACTGGATTGTCTTTACCAGTCGCAGAGGCGATGGATTGTATAGCCGTCTCTATTTAACGAGTGTCGACGGTCGGGGACGCTTCTCGAAACCGTTCCTCTTGCCGCAGCGCCACCCGAAGGAATACTATGAGGAGAGTATTTACTCCTTTAATACTCCCGACTTCACGAAGACGAAGGTGAACTTCGATGCCTATCGTGCCGGCCGTGAAATAGCTTCGGATAGGCGTCTTGAGACGAAGGTGTGCTCTCCAACCAAGTAGGAGATGGCATCTTTAAAAGTAAAACAACTTGTTTTACCTTGTAAGGGATGGTTTCTTTAAGTGTAAAAGACTATCTTAACGCAGGTAAAACAAGTTGTTTTACTTTCAGGAAGATAAGGGCTTACTTCCTAAGGGATGATGTTCGGAACTGAATAGCCTGTCCCTTCATGGCTTTAACAACGTCATCCACGTCGAAGGGTACCTTGCCCTTACCCAGTTCCGGGGCATTGAACGACTTCAGGTTGTTGTCATAGAACGTCGGATGCTCTTGGGGCAGACAGAAGGGCTTGTGGGCTCGACCGTTCTTGTCGACGTAGCAGAAGTAAGGCTTGCCATATAGTCCGTCATCGCGTTTCGAGGCGAAGACAAACCAACGACTGTTCGATGACCAGGAATGATAGGTGTCACTCTTCCCGCTGTTCACAATGGCAAGGGGGGCGATGGCTCCTGTCTGCAGGTCCATCATCTGGAGGTCAGCCTCTGGATGCCAGATAGGGAACGTGCCATAGTCGGCAACGGTATATAGGATGAAGCGCCCGTCGGGACTGATGCGGGGATGGCAGACGGAGGTCAGGTTCTGTCCTTGGACCTTCAGTCTTTGACTGTTGAGCAGGGTGTCGACATGTGTGCCGATGGTGCCGGTACGCTCGTCGAAGGAGATACGTACAAGACTGTATTGCAGTCGCTTGATATTGTGAGGCAGACTGACGGTGTCGGCGGCGCAGTAGTATATATACTTGCCGTCGGGTGAGAAGGTCGGGAAGGTCTCGAACGCCAGACTGTCGGCCAGCAGAGGAGAGGTGAAAATACGGTGCTCCTGCATATCAGCCACAAAGATGTTCGATGAGGCATCATACACTTCCAGTCGTTTACTGGGGTCGCTGTGGAAGGCGGGGATGATCTTCTGCGTGGAGTAGGTGATATACCGCTCCGAAGGACTGAAACAGAAATACACGCTACCTGGGATGTCAAGCTTGTTGAGCCGACCGTGACGGTTAAGGATCGCACCACCGCCGGGCCCTCGAACGTACATCATCGTCAGGTCGGGATCCTGATGGGCATAGGTGTGGCAGTTCATACAGCGGTTCTCCAGCTGTTCGTGGTGGGCGATGGCGGTCACATCGAAATTCTCTACACAGCGCTGCTGAATCTGCACGTGGTTCCATATCTCGTAGTCGGGCTCGATGAGACGATAAGTGAGGTAGGGGTCTACCTTTTCACTCACTATCTGCCAGCTGAAAGGCTTGTACTGGATCCACTTGCCGTCGACAAGTGCTGTGACGGTGACCTTGATTGTTTGATCAGTTGATTGCTGCATCAGTTCTCTCCACTCGTCGATCCCGAAGACGACCTCGTTGCCACTGGCGTTGAGCGCCAGTCCGCCGGCCTTCACCTCGATAGCTTCGCAGTCGGCACGGAGCAGGAAGTTCAGTGGAGCGATATTCTCAGGTATGGTCACATCGCAGTAGTCGGGGTAGATAGGCGGCAGCGTGTTCTGCATCGTGACATCCTTCGGTGTCGGTGTGCAGGAAAGGAAAAAGGGCATAAGGGTAAAAAGGAACCCCAGGCCTTTTGCCAAACTCGTTCTATGTAATTTCTCCATCCAATTCATTCTTACCTGTCTGCTTTTTTATTTTAGTTTGACCTCGGGCACTTTGGCCTTATCGAAGTAGTACCAATAGGTGTCCTTGAAGCGATTGTCGCCGCGTAGCTGGTTATACTGTTGGAAACGTTGGAACACGTCGCCTCGTTGGATATACGTCTCCCACTCTTTTTGTGAGGCGTCGGTGCCGGCCAGCCAGATGCACAGGGCTTCTTGATAGAGCGATTTCAGGCGGGGCTTGCCAGTCTCGATGCAATAGCGGTCGTAGTCGCGCTTGAAGCTGTCGATATCCTTCAGCAGCAGGTCGCTGCACAGGATATAGTCGAGGGCGATGGTGTTGTCAGGATTAGCATTGAGCAGTTGCATCATCAGGAAGTGAGCATTGTCTGAGATGGATATCGTGTCGCCTGCGTTCACCATCAGGGTCTTCTTCTGATAGATCTGCCGACCGTGCTGACGGATGTTCTCGGCCCATTTGGTGTATACCCATGTCTTGTCGAGGATGCGCAGATACTTCTCCGCGGCCAGCGTGTCGCCGCTGACGATATTGCATTCTGCCAAGCGGCGTATCATACGGACATTACGGTTGTTATGTGAGAACACGTTAGTCATCATGGCAGCTCGTTCGGTAAAGGTCATGTCGCCCAATGTCCAATAGAGCTCGTTCATGTTGCGGATGGTGAGCATGGGGGTCTTAGGGCCGATCTTCTCGAAGGTGCCGAGGTAGTTTGGCGTGAACTTCAGCAGGTGGTCGGGCAGTTGGCCACGCTGGGCCTGGACCAGATTATAGAAGAACAGCATCTGGTCGGTCCATCGGTCAGAGCCTTCTATCAGTCGGATCACCTTGTCGTGGTTGCCGAAGTAGTATTCACAATCTACGGCAAAGTCTTTCTCTAAGATGAAGTCGGGCCCTTGCAGCTTCTTCATTGGTGGCAGACCGAAGAGTAGCCATGTGGGTAACAGACCGCAGCAACAGACAACGGCTCGCTTCTTCCACCCCTTGGCGAGTGATATCAGCCACAGCAGTAACACCCAACCCATGATGGCGATGGTGGATGACAGACGGTAGCTGGTGCTAAAATGGCAGACGGCCATGAAGGTCATCAGTACCAGCGCCAGCGCCAGTGATACGATGCGGCCAACCTTAAAGTGCCTGAGAGCGCTGTAAAGCATCATGCCCGTTGCTGTCAGACAGAGCGTCAGGATGGTGGCGCCGATGTAGAGGTAGTAGTAAAACTGTGTCAGGAAGTCGCCTGTCAGCGTGGCAAGCCAACCGGGACCGGTATAGGATGATATATAATCCCACGACCAGAGGAACAGTTGGTTCTGCTCCTGAAAGAAGAGATGGTAGGGATAGCAGAACTGGAAGAAACACCAGCAGGTGACAGTCCAGAGTGCAATGAAGACTCCCGGGGTATATCTTAATATCTTATTTCTCACTTTCCAGAATTTTTTCCAGTTCGTTGATCTCTTCTTCCGTCGTGGCCCAACTGGTGACAAAGCGACAGATGGTATGGTGCTTGTCGGCTTGTCCGAAATGCGTGAACAGCATCTTACTACTCAGTCGGTCTACCTGTTCATTGTCGATGATGACAAACTGTTGGTTGGTGGGGGAGTCGACGTAGAACTCATAACCGTTCCTGATGAAGATATCCTTCATCCGCATGGCCATCCTGATGGCATGCGCTGACAACTTGAAATAGAGGATCTCGTCCGATTGCTCTGATAGAGGGGAGAAGAGCGCCTCGAACTGCAGACCGATCAGCGCCCCTTTGGCAATGACGGCCCCGTGCTGCTTCTGAATGGAGAAGAAATGCTTATGGGCATTCTGGTGGGTAAAGACGACTGCCTCGCCGCAGAGTGCCCCGATCTTCGTACCGCCGATATAGAAGACATCGCAATGGCGGGCCAGATAGGGCAACGTGATGTCATTACCTTCTGCCGCCAGTCCGTAGCCGAGACGGGCACCGTCGATATAGAGCGGTATCTCGTAGTGCTGACACACCTGGTAGATGTCGTTAAGCTCCCTGGCACTGTAAAGCGTGCCGAACTCCGTCGGGAAGGTGATGTAAACCAGACCGGGGTGTACGGCGTGATCCTTGTTGCCGTCGTGCATGTAGTCGTCGAGATACTTGTCGAGCACCTTGGCCTCCATCTTTCCCTGTGTGTCGGGCAGGGTGATAATCTTATGCTCGGTGAACTCCACGGCTCCGGCCTCGTGTACGTTGATATGGCCTGTGCCGACACAGATCACTCCCTCATACTGGTAGAGCATGGAGTCGATGGTGGTGGCATTGGTCTGGGTACCACCTGTCAGGAAGAAGATCTGTGCGTCGGGCATCCCGCAGGCCTCTCGTATCCGGTTCTTGGCACGTTCGCAGAACGTATCGAAGCCATACGGGGTCGGCTTGGCACCGTTATTCTTGATCAGGTTCTCGAGCACTTTTTCGTGTGCTCCGTTGTTATAGTCACATTCGAATGAAATCATCTCGTAATTAGCTTATCTGGCTACAAAATTACGAAAAAAACTCCATTGTCGGTTGCCAAATATCAATTATTTAGTATCTTTGCAGACAAATTTGTTGCAGACTCGAGATATGTCAAAATATAAGACGACTTTCGTGGTGATTTTTTTTGTTTCTCTGATGTTTATGCTCTCATCATGGGATGGTGGGCGAAGCGGGCTGACAGGCCCCATACCACAGAGACCTCTCTACGGTGATTCCACGCAATGGTATATTCAGGACAGGGGCGGCATAGCCGATATCTTCTATGTCATCTCTACAGAGACAGGCGACCGACAGGTGGGTGGTGATACGTGTCACTTTGCCGACACCTATGATCAGGTATCGCGCGGAGCTATGTTTGTGGAGATGGCTGCTGTCGACTCGTTCTATTCCGGCAGGTTGAATTTCTATTCGCCTTTTTATCGGCAGGTATCCATGCAGTCATGGACGTCACAGGATACGGCGATGGCGCGTATCCCTATAGCCCTTTCCGACGTGAGGCGTAGTTGGGAATATTACCTGGCTCATTTCAATCAAGGACGTCCTTTCGTGCTGGCTGGTTTCAGTCAGGGTGCCTGTGTCGTCAAGGAACTGATCAAGGAGATGCCCGACTCAATATATAAGCGGATGATAGCAGCCTATGTGATTGGCTATCGTGTCACGCAGGATGAAGTGGCCCGTTATCCGAATATCATACCGGCACAAGGCGCGTCCGACCTCGGCGTGACCGTCTGCTTCAACTCCGTACGCTCTGTCGACTGTGCTATTCCCATCGTGTCTGAAGGAAATGTGGTGTGTATCAATCCTGTCAACTGGCGGACGGATACAGTGAGTACACCGTTTGTCTACTTCGGGAGACACAAGAACGATACGCTTTCTGTACGATGTGATGTCGAGAATTGTCTGCTGGTTGTCGATGGCTTCCGGGAGAGAGCGCTTCTGCCAGTGATAGGGCGCTCGGGAAACTATCATAATATGGAACTGAAGTTCTATTATCCTTATATCCGTCAGAATATTGCCGACCGTGTGGCGGCTTACATGAGTATTACCAACTAAATAATAAAAGCTATGAACAGAAAACTAATGTTTTTCGTGCTGTCGCTGGTCGCTATGGCGATGCAGGCACAGACAGCCAGAAAGTTTACAATCGACCTGACCGACGACGGGAAGGCACAGATGGTGGCGTTCCTGCCGGAGAACCCTTCTGGTAGGGCTATTGTAGCAGTGCCTGGTGGCGGCTATTCTGTCCTCTCTAACTCGCATGAGGGTTATCTCGCATCGGAGTGGGTTAACAAACGCGGTATATCCTATTTTGTGGTTAACTACCGTTTGCCCAATGGTGACCGTACTATTCCGATGGGGGATGTTCAGAAAGGTATCCGCATCGTTCGTGACTCGGCTGCCATCTGGGGCATCAACCCACATGATGTAGGTATTATGGGATTCTCTGCAGGTGGTCATCTGGCCTCTGTCGTATCGACTCTCTCCGACTATGATTCACGCCCGGACTTCTCCATCCTGTTCTATCCTGTCATCTCTATGGACGAACGGGTGACGCACAAATGGTCGTGCATCAATTTCCTCGGTGAGGAAGGACATAAGGATCCAGAACTCGTCAAGCAATACTCCACGCAGAATGCCGTCAGGCGTCATCTGACACCTCCAGCCGTTATTATCACCTCTAATGACGACCGTGTAGTCCCGCCAGTAACCAATGGCATCGCCTACTATTCGGCGATGCGCAATGCCGGTAATGACTGCTCTCTGTTTGTCTATCCATCTGGTGACCATGGCTTTGGCTTTGGTACTTGGTTCAAATACCATGACCAGATGCTCAGCGATCTTGGTCGTTGGCTGGATCATCTCCAGACACCTTCGACAGATGCTGTAAAGGTGGCTTGCATAGGTAATAGTATTACCGACGGTCATGGCATTGACATGGCATCGGTTTTTGGCTATCCTGCTCAGTTGCAGAAAATCTTAGGAAAGGATTACTGGGTGAAGAATTTCGGTGTGGGTGCACGTACGATGCTGAATAAGGGCGATTATCCTTATATGAATGAATTGGCATGGAAGGATGCGCAGGCGTTCGATCCCGACATCGTTGTCATCAAACTCGGCACCAACGACTCGAAGCCGGAGAACTGGCAGTATGGGGCAGAGTTCAAGAAAGACCTGCAGCAGATGATCACGACCCTGCGTCCCGATCTGGCACAGCCGGTGAAGAAGAAGGGTAAGAAGGTGGCCGTTCTGCCTGCTCGTCCACAGATATATCTCTGTACGCCAATCCCGGCCTTCAAGCCGTCGTGGAACATCAGTGACTCTGTGATTGTGAATAACATCATTCCTATTCAACAGGAGGTGGCTAAGCAGTACGGACTGCAGGTTATCGACTTGCATACGCTCTTCGCTGAGGACGGTGACAAGATGCTGGGCGATGGTATCCATCCCAATGAGAAAGGGGCTCGTCGCATGGCAGAGATCATCGCTGACGCTATCAAAGAGAAGTAACAAACAGTTGAAAGCATAAGACTAAACATCCCCCATTCTCTATGAGAGTGGGGGATGTTTAGTTATGGTGGGAGGTCATTGCCTATAGGGCTTCGAGCATCCGCTTAATAACAACGGAACAGCTGATCTCGCGGTTGGCAGCCTCAGGAATGACAAGGCTGTTGGCGCTCTCAATCACATCGTCGGTAACGATGAGGTTACGACGTACGGGTAGACAGTGCATGAACTTGCCATTGTTGGTCCATGACATATGCTCTGTGTCTACAGTCCAGGAACGGTCGTCACAGGTGATCTTACCGTAGTCGGCAGAGTTGGTTACACCCGGATTGCTCCAGTTCTTGGCATAGATGAAGTCGGCTCCTTCGAAGGCTTTCTTCTGGTCATACTCTACACAGGCGTTACCGACGAACTTCGGGTCGAGCTCATAGCCTTTCGGATGGGTAATCACCAGATCGACATCAGCTGCGTTCATCCATTGGGCGAACGAGTTGGGTACAGCCTGAGGCAGGGCGCGGCAATGGGGTGCCCAGGTGAGCACGACCTTTGGTCGCTTCACTGTCTTATGCTCCTCAATGGTAATCAGATCGGCAAAGGCCTGCAGAGGATGCACGGTGGCGGTCTCCATGGCGAAGACGGGTCGGCCGCTATATTTGATGAACTGGTTGAGAACGGTCTCGGCATAGTCGTACTCGCGGTCAGTGAGTCCGGCGAAGGAACGTACGCCAATCAGGTCGCAGTAGCATCCCATCACGGGTATGGCCTCCAACAGATGCTCGCTCTTGTCGCCGTCCATGATGACGCCACGCTCGGTCTCCAATTTCCAGGCTCCGGCATTGACGTCGAGCACGATGACATTCATACCTAGGTTCATCGCGGCCTTCTGTGTCGACAGACGGGTACGAAGACTGTTGTTGAAGAAGATCATCATGAGCGTCTTGTTCTTACCCAGATGCTGATACTTAAAACGATCGTTCTTGATCTCCATGGCCTCGGCCATCGCCTTCTCTAACGGGCCGATATCTTCTACATTGATAAAACTTCTCATATGATAATACCTAATTTATCTGTTTGTTATTCTTCTAACTCAGCGGGAGCGTCATGATGAAACGGGCACCCTTGGTATAGCTGGTGTCTAGGATGATATCTCCATCCAGTCTTCTGGCTATCGAACGGGCAACGGTCAGTCCGATACCGGTGCCGTCGTAGTTCTCGTCTAACTGGACGAACTCCTCAAAGATATGCTGTGCCTCATCATGAGGAACGCCGATGCCTGTGTCCTCGACGATAAAGCGGACAGACCGCTGCGGTTGGGTGTCAACGGACAGAAGGACTTTTCCCTCCTTGGTGAACTTCCTCGCGTTGTCAAGCAGTAGTGTGAGGGCACGGATGGCGTAGTGCTGGTCCGTATGCAGCATGACAGTCTCTACCTCTGGTGTCACCTGCATGTCGAATGTGATGTGAGTGGCTTCTGAGAGCTGTGCCTCGTCGGCCGCTTGTGTGGCAATCTGAATAGCCAGTACATCATCGTTGCGTGCTATCACAGAGTGGCTGCTTGCCTCACTCAGTTCCAACATTTTGTTGACAAGCTCGGTGATGCGGTTGGTATTCTCTGTTATCCGCTGACTGATGTCTTTCCGTGTGGCATCGTCTAATGTCATATCCTCTGTCGTGAGGACTTGTGTGAAGCCGCTGAGGATATTGAGCGGGGTACGTATCTCGTGCGAGATCTGGTGGATGAAGTCTGTCTTCATCCGCGATGACTCCTCGGCACGGGTGTTGGCAATAGTCAGTTGTCTGTTTTTGTCCTTCAACTCAAGATTCTTCTCCTCCAGCTTCTTGGCTGAGCGGTAGCTCAGAAGCATGATAATGAACAGGGTGACGAGAATGAGCAGTGCGATACCGATGATAAACCGTTGTCTGTCTTGCTGGCCTTTGGTCCGTATCTCGTCGAGTTGGAAGATGGTATTGAATTCGTCCAATTGTATGCGCATGTCACGGGCAAAGGTTGAGTCCTGCTGCTCGTAGAGAGAACGATAAAGACGGGCGGCATCGGCACTGCGGTTTGCCTTCATCAAGATCTCACCGCGAATCAGACGGGCGGGCTTCCAGTCGTCAGTGGCCATCATGGGGACGTAGGCGTCACTCAGTGTGACGGCCTGTTCAATATTCCCGTTGAGCATGGCAAGATGGGCACGATGCACCAGTGACAGGTAGTGGTAGTAGTTGTCTTGATGTGCTTTGTTCAGTTGTTCTGCTTTCGCCAACTCCTCATCGGCCTCCTGTAGTCGTGAGAGTCCCATCAGGGCACTGGCTTTCTGGAGGTGTAGTTCGATGAGAACACGCTTGGTCGACACCTTGGTGAGATCGCCTCCATACTGCGCCAGCAACTGTTCCCACTCATTACAATAGGACAGTTCTGAGGCATACTCTTTCTCGTTGTCCAGTGCCTCGCAGAGATAACCGTAGGCACGGCTCATCTCACTGAACCTGTCGTCGCCCTCTCCCTTCAGCAGATCGATACTGTGCTTGTAGGCTTTGATGGCCTCACGGTTGTCAATCTCCAGATAGAAGAAGCCCATCTGCTGGTAGGCAATGGCACGTCCTCGGTTGTTGTTATGCTGTTGGGCATGCTCAAGCATACGCTTGGTCTCGAAGAGCGCTGTCTGTGGTCTCTTGCTGAAGTAGTAGGCCTCTGCCAACAAACGCCATGTTCTGTAATAGTATGTCCATTGATCGTGCTCTTCCATCCATCGCATCTGCTTGGGTGCTTCAATGATGACCAGACTATCTTTTTGGGCACGTGATATCAGAGAAATCTTCTCGCGCCGTAACATGGCGGCGGAGTCGATCTTTCCTTCTCGTTCAACTCTCTCGGCGGTCTTTTCAATTCTGGCTAGGATGGTGTCTAGAGTGTCTTCTGCGACGATAGGTAGACAGCAGCAGACAGAGAGGATGACGGATAATAATACTCTTATACGCATAGGTCGTTACGGTCTTATTTGTCCTTCTCCCTCAATGAGCCATTTGTAGGTACAGATCTCTTCCAGGGCCATAGGACCGCGCGGACCGAGCTTCTGGGTGCTGATGCCGATCTCTGCTCCGAGACCGAACTGTGCTCCGTCGGTAAACGAGGTAGGGGCGTTCCAGTAGACGCAGGCCGCATCGACATGTGCTTGGAACTGACGGGCGGTCTGCTCGTCTGCGGTGATGATCGCCTCACTGTGTCCACTGCCTTTCTCATCAATGTGGACAAGTGCCTCGTCGAGTGAGGCAACAGTCTTAATTGCCAGTTTGTAGTCCATGAACTCAGTGCCGAAACTGTCGACAGTAGCATGCTCAAGATATGGGTAGTTACCGTCGAGAGCAGCGAAGGCACGTTCGTCGGCATAGATGGTGACATGCTTCTCTGCCATCTTCTCGCAAAGCACAGGCAGATCATTAAGGCGACTCTCATGGATTAACAGACAGTCGAGTGCGTTACATACAGAGACGCGGCGTGTCTTGGCATTGTTGATGATAGCCTTACCCATCTCCAGATTACCGTCTTTGTCGAAATAGGTGTTGACGACACCTGCTCCAGTCTCAATGACCGGCACGCGAGCTGTATCACGAACGAAATCGATGAGCTTACGTCCGCCCCGTGGGATACATAAGTCGATATAGCCCACGGCATTGAGCATCTCACCGGTTGCCTCATGGGTAGCTGGCAATAGGGCAACAACGTCCTTGCTAACCCCATATTGCTCTAGTACCTCGTGGATGAGTGCCACCTCCTCGCGGTTGGAGCAGTCGGCATCTTTACCACCTTTCAAGACACAGGCGTTACCGCTCTTGAAACAGAGAGAGAAGACATCGAACGTGACGTTAGGGCGTGCCTCATAGATCATGCCGATCACCCCGAAAGGCACACTAACCCGACAGAGACGTAGGCCGTTGGGTAGCGTCTTCTGTTTGGTGATGTGTCCGAGAGGTGTGGGCAACGTGGCAACATTCCGCATGTCGTCGGCAATACCCTCTAGTCGCTGAGGCGTCAGCATCAGTCGGTCGTAGAGGGGATTAGACTTCTCCATCTTGGCTAGGTCCTGGCCGTTGGCGACAAGGATTCGCTCTTGTTGGCGGATAATGGTATCAGCCACGGCATTCAGAATAACCTTCCGCTGCTCGTCGCTTAACAGAGCGAGGCCTTTGCTGGCCTGTCTCACACGCTCAAATGTCTCTTTCAGTTGCATGGCTTTTATTATTTTCTGTGGACTGTCAGACTAACGCGACACTTGTCGTCTTCTGAATAATCCTTCAGTCCTGTTGGTCTTTATGATACTACGAACTCTGTATGTGGTGTCGTCTCTGGGCGCTCAATGAGGTCAACGAGGATGTTTTCACGCTCTCCGTTAGCGATGATAACGCGGATACCTGCCTGTTGCACCTTCTGTGCGGTAGTATATTTGGAGTGCATGCCACCACGACCAAAGGCGCTCTTCTCGGCCTTGATGTACTGCGACAGGTCGCGCCCGGGTTTCACCTGTGGGATGATGTGCGACGAGGAATCGTCGGGATGCCCGTCGTAGATGCCGTCGATATTCGATAGCAGGATAAGGGTGTCGGCTTCCATCATCTGGGCGATGAGGCCCGAGAGTTCGTCATTGTCTGTAAACATCAGCTCGGTGACGCTCACCGTATCGTTCTCGTTGACGATAGGCAACACATTGTTCTCCAGCATCACGGTCATGCAGGCGCGTTGATTGCGGTACTGCTCGCCGGGCTCGAAGTTCTCCTTCATAGTGAGCACTTGTCCCACGTGAATGCCGAACTCACGGAACAGGTCGTAGTATAGACCTACGAGCTTCACTTGACCGACAGCAGAGAAAAGCTGGCGCTGCTCTACTGAGTCGAGAGAGTGGTCGACGGTCAACTCCCGTCGTCCGCAGGCCACTGCACCCGACGAGACGACGATGACCTCTATGTCCTGCTTTCGCAAGCCTGCTATCTGGTCGACCAGTGCCGACATGCGTGTCACGTCGAGCTTCCCGTCTTTCCTAGTCAGCACATTTGAGCCGATCTTTACAACAATTCGTTTCATATCCTTTAATTGATATTCTTATTTCTCTGCATCCTTCTGTCGGATCTCCACGCGACGGATCTTTCCGGAGATGGTCTTCGGAAGCTCGTCAACGAACTCGATGATTCGGGGATACTTATATGGTGCGGTCTCATTCTTTACATGTTGTTGCAACTCTTTGATGAGATCGTCACCGGCCTTGTTCTTCCATTCTTTTCCGAGTACGACTGTAGCCTTGACCACCATGCCTCGGATGTCATCAGGCACACCAGTGATGGCACACTCCACTACGGCAGGGTGGGTCATGAGGGCACTCTCTACTTCGAACGGGCCAATGCGGTAGCCAGAACTCTTGATGACATCATCGATACGGCCCTCAAACCAGTAGTAACCGTCCTCGTCACGCCATGCCATGTCACCCGTATGGTAGATACCATCGTGCCAGGCCTCGCGCGTCTTCTCGTCGTCACGGTAGTAACCCTTGAACAGACCGATAGGCTTCTTGTCGCCTACACGCACAACAATCTCGCCTTTCTCTCCATCCTCGCACGACGTGCCGTCGGCGCGTAGCAGGTCGATATCGTATTGGGCGTTAGGAATACCCATGCTTCCGGGCTTCGGTGTCATCCATGGGAAGGTACCAAGTGTCATGGTGGTTTCTGTTTGTCCGAAACCTTCCATCATCTGGATACCTGTTTTCTCCTTGAACTTGTCGAAGACGGCGGGGTTCAGGGCCTCACCGGCCGTGCAGCAATACTCGAGTGAACTGAGATCGTACTGCGACAGATCCTCACGTATCATGAAACGGTAAATGGTCGGAGGAGCACAGAAGCTCGTCACATGGTATTTTTCCATCTGTCGGAGGAGTGTGTCGGCATTGAATTTCTCGTGGTCGAATACAAAGACCGTCGCACCAGCAAACCACTGTCCATAGAACTTCCCCCATACGGCTTTGCCCCAGCCCGTGTCAGCCACGGTGAGGTGCAGTGAGCCTTCGTGAAGGTTGTGCCAGAAGACACCCGTCGTTAGATGTCCCATGGCATAGAGATAGTCGTGTGCCACCATCTTCGGTTCACCGCTCGTTCCACTGGTGAAATACATCAACATCGTATCGTCGTTGGTGTTGACGAAGGCGGGCCTTACGAACTTCGGAGCCTGCTTCCATTCTGTCTGCCAGTCATGGAATCCTTCAGGAATCGGTTTGCCGTGGTCGGTGATTGTGATATATTGCTTCACCGTTGGACTCTCAGGTATGGCGGCCTGTATCTGACTGACGACATAAGGGTCGTCGACGCAGATGATGGCCTTGACGGAGGCGCGGGTGTTGCGATATACGATGTCATGCTTGGTGAGCATATGGGTCGCGGGGATGACGATGGCGCCAATCTTATGCAGGGCCAGCATCACTACCCACCACTCATAACGGCGCTTCAGAATAAGCATCACGGGGTCGTTCTTGCCGATGCCGAGCGACAGCAAATAGGAAGCTGCCTGATCTGTCTGCTCCTTCAGTTGTCCGTAGGTGGTTCGTATCTCTTCGCCTTGGTCGTTGGTCCAAAGGATCGCTAATTTCTCCGGAGCTTCCTCCGCCCATGCGTCCATTACGTCATAGGCGAAATTGAAGTTCTCAGGAATGATAAATTCCAGATTCTTATTGTAGTCCTCAACAGACGTGAATGTCGTCTGTTTCAAAAATCTTTCTACCATATTATAATGCTTCAATCATTCAATTCTTTAATCCTACTCGACGGTGAAGGCAAGGAACTTCACGGGCTTGTCGCCGATAGCTAGCATACCGTGTGGCTTGCTTGAGTCAAAGTAGATACTGTCGCCCTCTTCCAGGATTATGGTCTTTCCGCCGATATAGAGTTCCATCGCTCCTTCCAATACGAGGTTGAACTCCTGACCGGGGTGGGTGTTTTTGTAGACTGTATGTGCTTCAGGCTTCGGTTCTACTGTCACAATGAACACGTCGGCCTTATGGTTCACAAAACCACTTACCAGACTCTGGTATTTGTATGCCTTCGTGCGCTCAACACTCATGCCTTGTCCCTTGCGCACCACGAAGTACGACTTCATGTGGGGAGCCTCTGCGAACATCAGTTCTTCGGCGGAGACGCCATATTTGTGAGCGATCTTCATCAGGTTGGAGATGGTAATATCAACCTCGCCGTTCTCAATCTTCTCATACTTCTCGAGCGAGATGCCTACGGTGTCGGCCACCTCCTGCGCTGTCAGGTCGAGCACGTCGCGCAGTCCGCGCAGGCGTTCACCTATTTGCTTTAACTGTTCGTCCATATTATATTTGTTGTTATCGTTCGTCAATGACTTTATAATCAGCGTATCTCTTCTTTGGGAATACGAAAATATCATCGTTGATGCCACCGGCCTGAAAGTCAGCGAAGGTGATGGTCGCCCAGAAAATGGTCACTTTGATGCGTAGCCGCTTAGGGTAGTAGTCGCCTCGGGTGAGCAATGCCTGAACCTGTCTGATACTGCCTTTGGCGCCTGACTTGGCCTTTAGCGTCACTAGGAACCCTTCGGGAGCTTCGGCGATGGAATAAGTGAAATCGTCGGGGTAGAACTTGAACTTCTGCAATTTGTCATCCTTCTTGTTCACCTTCGGGTCGTGGAGCTCAACGATATGTTTGTTCTGTCGTACGATATGCTTCAGATCACCGTTGTCCCAGATGATGGTATTCTTATGCTGCGACTTACTTTTGTTGCCCTTGTAACAAGCCGTACCTTCCTCCTTATAGAGATGCAGGATATTAATTTTATAGGAGAATCTTACGCCCTCCGGCCCGAAGAAATGATTATACGCCGTCTGGAAGATACGACGTGCCTGTCGCTCGTTTGGGGTCATTCCCGTATCCTGCTCGCCTACATGTGTTCGCCCCTGTGCTAGGGTTATCATACACAGACAGGAACAGCAGAGTACTAGAAATCTCTTGATCATTTCAGTCCGGCTTTGAGTCCGCGGATGACGGCAGAGGTGAAGCCGGCATGCTCCATCTCATTAAGTCCTTTGATGGTTACACCGCCGGGAGTCGTCACAAGATCGATGGCCGCCTCCGGATGCATGCCGCTGGCTTCAAGCAGTTCTACTGCACCCTTTATGGTCTGCATGACGATCTTCTTGGCATCGTCGGCCTTGAAGCCCAACTCTACACCACCTTCCGATGCGGCACGGATATAACGCATGGCATAGGCGATGCCACAGGAGGCGAGGGTCGTACCTGCTGCCAGATGTTGTTCGTCTGTGATGAGGGTGTTGCCCATCTCGTTGAAGATGTCGGTGACGGTCTGGGTATCCTTCCCCGAGGCCCCTACGGGCACGATGAAGGTCATAGAGGCCATCTCGGCAATGGCAATGTTCGGAATCACTAGGAATAATGGAGGACAGTTATCACCCAACCACTCTTTGATGCTTGCAGATGAAACACCGGCAGCAATTACTATCAACAATTGCTTCTTAGCGTTCAGCTCTGGCTTGATGTCTTTCAAGACCCGTTCCACAAGCCATGGCTTGACCACAACGCAAACGATGTCTGCAGTGTCGGCTGCTAACTTGTTGTCAGTGGTAACGTTGACACCTGTCTTTGCGAACTTCTCTACGACAGCCTGTGACGGATCACTTACTGTGATATCCGCGTTTTTAAACTGTTTGCCTTTGATGAGCCCTTCTACGGTGGCACCACCCATGGCGCCAGCTCCAATGACTGCTATCTTCATAATACTCGCTTTAATCGTTCAATAAAATCGTCTGCATTTTGTTTTGTCAGACATAGTGGCGGTAATAGGCGCAGAATCTTTTCTCCAGCACAACCGGTGAAACAGTGCTCCTGATGGATGAGTGGCAACCGCACTTCCTTGTGGGGAATGTTAAGATCGATGCCGATCATCAGACCGCGTCCACGAACATCGGTGATATGGCTCTTCCCCTTTGATTTCAACTCGTCGTTTTTCAGGTCCTTCAGTTTCTTAATCAGGTACTCGCCGGTATCATGGGCGTTCTCAACCAGATGCTCCTGCTCGAAAACATCGAGCACGGCCAGTGCTGCCGCACAAGCTAGATGATTTCCGCCGAAGGTTGTGCCGAGTTGTCCATAGACTGGTACGAAGTCGGGACTGATGAGTACGCCGCCCATCGGGAAGCCGTTGGCTATACCTTTTGCCACGGTGATGATATCGGGCTTGATACCCAACCATTGGTGAGCGAAGAACTTTCCGCTCCGACCGTAGCCGCATTGAATCTCATCGCAAATCAGGACTGCACCATAGCGTTTACACGCATAAGCCAGTCCTTGAGCAAACTCAGGGGTGGCCATTTGGATTCCACCGACACCCTGAATGCACTCCAGAATCACGGCTGCCACACCACCTTTTGACAGTTCGCGCACCCATGGCTCAAGATCATTCAATGGCAGAAACCGTGTATGGTGGTTGTCGTTGATCGGAGCAATGATCTTCGGATTGTTGGTCACCTCGACGGCAAGACTTGTTCGTCCGTGAAAGGCCTTCTCACAGGAAAGCACTCGTGTGTTGCCTGTTTTGAAAGAGGCAAGCTTTAGTGCATTCTCATTGGCTTCTGCACCAGAGTTGATAAGGAAAAGTTGGTAGTCATCGTAGCCACTGATTTTACCAAGACGCTCTGCCAACTCTACCTGTAGTTTGTTGATGACGGAGTTGGAGTAGAACCCCATCTTATTGAGCTGCTCAGACACTTTCTCTATGTAGTGTGGATGCGAGTGGCCGATGCTGATTACTGCATGCCCGCCATAGAGGTCCAGGTATTCCTGTCCCTTGTCGTCCCATACCTTACAACCCTGACCCTTGACGATGTTCACGTCGAAGAGCGGATATACGTCGAATAGTTTCATGTTATTAAGTCTATAATCGTTTGCAAAGTTACGGCAAATATCCGAAAACACGTCACATTCTTCAGTCTTTTTGCACGTTTTTTTGTGTTCCTTTAGAAAGCGGATGCCTTTAGTCTCAGACCGGTGGTCTCATCAATGCCGAACATGATGTTCATGTTCTGAACGGCCTGACCTACGGCACCTTTCAGTAGATTGTCGATGCAGGAGGTGATGAGCAACTTATTGCCATACTTCTCAACATGCACCAGTGCTTTGTTGGTGTTTACCACCTGTTTCAGGTCGATGGGCTTGTTGCAGTAGTGAGTGAAAGCCGCATCATGATAGAAATCCTGATAAACTTTAATTACATCTTCTACAGGAGCCGTAGTCTTGACGACGGCGGTACAGAAGATTCCTCGGGCGAAGTCACCACGATAGGGGATGAAGTCGATGTCGGCATCGAGCGTGCCTTGTACTTGTTTCAAACTCTGACGGATTTCTGCGATATGCTGATGCTGGAATGGCTTATAGATGCTCAGGTTGTTGTTTCGCCAAGAGAAATGCGTGGTGGCACCGGGCTTCTGTCCGGCACCAGTCGAACCAGTGATGGCATTGACTGCAACATCTTCTTTTAAGAGCCCCAGATGAGCGGCAGGCAGAAGCGCCACTTGGATGCATGTGGCAAAACAACCGGGGTTGGCTACATGCTGTGCCTTCTGAATCTCGATCTTGTTGATCTCCGGCAGACCGTATACATAGTCGTGGTCACCTTTGATACGGAAGTCCTGTGCCAGATCGATGATTTTCACATTCTCAGGAATTACGTGCTCCTTAAGAAATTGTTCGCTCTTACCGTGCCCGAAACAGAAGAATACAACATCTACCTTGTTGAAGGGCATCTCATTGGTGAAGCATAAGTCTGTCTCACCCACAAGACCCTCGTGCACGTCACAGACCGGATTGCCGGCATTGCTTTCCGAATTGGCAAATACGATTTCTGTTTCTGGATGGTTGAGTAGCAGACGGATGAGCTCGCCGCCCGTATACCCTGCTGCGCCAAGTATTCCTACTTTAATCATCTCGTAATCTGTTTAATCCGTGACTTATCTTTTCTCGTCTTTATGTATTCCGTAGTAGACACGGAGAGGCGTAGAGCTAACCTTGATGAAACCTTTGGCCTCGTCGGCAGTCCAACCGGTCTGCGTCTCACCGTATTCACCGAGTTTGCTCTTTGTAAGGTCATTGTCAGAGTCAATACCGACGGTCTCAAAGCCATAAGGACGGAGTTTCAGGATGGCGGTACCAGTCACGTTACGCTGACTGGAGGTCAGCATGGCCTCGATATCTGGCATAACAGGCTCTAGATACTGGCTCTCATGCAGGAACATACCATACCAGTTGGCTACTTGATCTTTCCAATACTGCTGCCACTTCGAGAGTGTTGACTTCTCTAACAGGCGGTGTGCCTCAATAATCAGTTTCGGTGCTGCGGCCTCGAAACCTACACGACCCTTGATGCCGATAATTGTGTCACCTACATTGGCATCACGACCGATGGCATATGAGGCGCCAATTTCCTCAATTTTCTGGATGGCTTTGATCTTGTTACTAAACTGTTCTCCATTGACTGCTGTGATTTCTCCTTTGTCGAAGGTAATCTTCAGTGTGGCTTCCTTCTCTGTTGCTGTGACGTGCTTCAAATAGGCCTCCTCAGGCAGCCCCTGTGTGGGGTCAAGCAGTTCACCACCGCAAATGCTGGTGCCCCAGATGCCCACGTTGTAACTATACTTCAGTTTGGTAAAGTCTGCAAAAAAACCGTGGTCGTTCAGGTAGTCCACCTCTTCCTTGCGGGTCAACTTTTGGTCACGGGTCAAGGTGATAATCTCTACACCTGGAGCCATCACGAGGAAGGTCATGTCGAAGCGGATCTGGTCGTTGCCTGCACCTGTAGAGCCATGCGCAATGGCATCGGCACCAATCTCTTTGGCATAACGGGCAATGGCGATAGCCTGGAAGATTCGTTCGCTGCTCACACTGATAGGGTAGCAATTGTTACGTAGCACATTACCGAAGATCATGTATTTCAGCGATTTCGCGTAGTACTCTTGTGTCACGTCGAGCGTTATGTATTGTATGGCGCCCAACTTGTAGGCGTTCTCTTCATTTTTCTTTAACTGTTCTTCACTGAATCCGCCGGTATTGGCGCATGCTGCATATACGTCCCAACCTTCCTGGGCTAACTTCATCACTGTATAGGAGGTGTCTAGTCCTCCAGAAAATGCAACTACAACTTTTTTGTTTGCCATATTTCTTGTTTTTTTATGTCTTGACTATTTATTTCTTCTCTGTTCCATCGATCTTATGGATGCGCTCGATAACGTCGTCTGGAATTTTTGCAGGTAAATGCTCTGTCGGGTCGTACAGCATGGCTGTACAGATACAATACTTACGACCTGTACGATGTAGTACGTCTACGTTACAGCAGCCTTCGCATCCTTTCCAGAAAGCCTCATCTTCCGTGAGATCGGCAAAGGTGACGGGCTGATAGCCAAGGGCTGTGTTCATGGCCATCACTGCCGCGCCACTAGTCAGCGAGAAAATTTTGGCATGTGGCCAACGGGTGCGCGCGAGCGTAAATGTCATGTCCTTGATACGCTTTGCCACATGATGGCCGCGAAAGTCCGGATGCACAATCAGACCGGATGTCGTGACGTATTGTTGATTCTCCCAAGTCTCAATGTAACTGAAGCCGGCAAAGGTTCCGTCTTTCGTCAGTGCGATGACGGCCTTAGCTTCCAGCATCTTTTTGGTCAGATACTCATGCGTCCGCTTGGCGATTCCTGTACCGCGTACCTTAGCGGCTTCAGCAATCGTCTCGAGGATGGTGTCGACGTATTTCTCATGTTCTGGTCCCGCCACCAGGACCTCTATTTCTCCTTTTTCCATTGATTCTCAATTGTCAATATCAACTTAGGCTCTGCTTCGATGGTTCTCACAGAGTCCTAAAAAATATTATTATTTTAGTTATTTCATGTTAGGAACGACATCGCTCAGTGCCTCGACAATCTCCTGATGTCTGATACCTTCTTTGATTACAATGAAAATAGTGTCGTCGCCGGCAATGGTTCCTAGAATCTCGGGGATGTCGCTGTTGTCGATGTTCCAGGCTATCGAACTGGCATAACCGGGACGTGTCTTGATGATACCCATGTTACCTGAAAAATTGATGCTCACAAAACCAGGTACTTTCATCATTTCACGGATGCTGTTAGGGGTGCTAACGCGTTTGTACATCGTCTCGTTCGGAAGTACGTACACATAATTGCCACTCATAGAGGCCGCCTTTGCCACTTTCAGTTGTTTCAGATCTCGGCTTAGTGTTGCCTGTGTCAACTTGAAACCTTCTTTCTGGAGGGCGGTCAACAACTCGTCTTGACTACCCAGTTGCTGACTTGAGATAATCAGGCGTAATGCCTCTAATCGGTTGTTTTTTACTTTCATTGTGGTATATTTATTCAGAATTTGGGTGCAAAATTATACAAATTCTTGCATATAACCAAATGATATTGCGTAAATCTTTTGCGAATTAATGAATATTAGTGAATAAATATGCCTCTCGTCGTATATCCGAGAGGCATAATTGCATAGATATAAGAAAAACTTTCAGAATGATCACTTCGTCATGTCGAAACCGACACGCACACCGTCGTAGTTCTTGCTCAAGTCGCCAATCGTCTGCAGGTTGGCATTGCCGCTCAGGGCAGACATGGTCTGAAGTAACGTCAATAATTTCTTGGCCTCGAAGAGAATGGAGATGCCGTTGATCTCTTTCTTCGCGTAGCAGTTAATCGACAGAAGTAGTCCCTTCAGTTTGATTTGCTGGGAAGCCTCGTCGAAGGTGTAGTTGCCGCTGAATGGGGTGCCGGCAATCTTTGATGAGAAGGTCCCGTCCTGTTTGAAGGTGATGTAGGTGTTGTTGGCTGAGATACCTACCTGCTTGTAATAGGGCAGAAGTTTTTCTTCAATTTGTACGGCGGCCACTTCACCGCCGGCTTTTGCCAATAGATTCTCGCTGGTAAATGCGCAACCGGGACCTTTGTATTGCCAGTCTCCAATTAGGCTCTGCGCCTTCACTTTGTCAAGACCGATGACGCTTGTGACCGCATTGACGATGCCACCGCCATTGGCCATGGCATTCATCACTTGACCTAAATTCCCGCAACTGACCAATGCTATACATGCAAGGGCCATCATTCCAATTTTAATCTTTTTCATCTTACTATACTTTTAATATCGTGGATAATATCATAATAATATTGCTGCGAATTTACGACATATTTTCCAAATTCACAAGAAAAATCTGCAATTATCCTGTAAAACCACCAATTTCTTCTTCTGTCTTTTCTCTGTCATGCGAGTGCTTAAGCTTTATTTGTTCTTGGTGTCTATGTCAAACTTGTATGAGGGAGAGAAGATGTCATATTCTGTTTCCTCTATAATATATAATAAGGTGTGCCTTGCATTTGTGCTTGATGTTGGTCAAGAGGGATAAAAATTTCGCATATAAAATGAAATTTTTCCTGGAAAAGTTTTGGTGGTTCGGAAAAAGTGTGTACCTTTGCATCCGCTAACGAGGAAACGACCTCTGTAAGCGACGAAAGAAAGAGTTCTTTGAAAGATTTACATAGACAGAAGTAGTACAAGAAGCGAGAGCATTGTAGTGATGCTCTTGGGTAGAAGAAACGAACCGTTTATTCTTTTAAACAAACACTTGATACTGGATAGTCGTTCTGAGACAGATAACATTCCGTAAGGGATAAAGATATTTTTTACAATGAAGAGTTTGATCCTGGCTCAGGATGAACGCTAGCTACAGGCTTAACACATGCAAGTCGAGGGGCAGCATTATCGAAGCTTGCTTTGATAGATGGCGACCGGCGCACGGGTGAGTAACGCGTATCCAACCTTCCCCTTAGTAGGGCATAGCCCG
>NZ_FNUF01000004.1:0-268612 GCF_900107065.1 Prevotella sp. lc2012
TGTCGCCAATCACTTACAGGTTCATCGGAAAGCCTGTATGGCAATACGTAATTAAAGAACGTGGATTGATCATACTCGTTTTTCCAGTTCACTTTTGCCCAAAGATCGCAGGCATCATCTATCGCCTTGATCAGGAATTCGGCTTTTATCTTTCTAATATCCGAGACCTTCATGGCAGCCTGACCGGAAAGTTGTTGCATCTCTGCATTGACCACACTGTCGCGATATTCAGCGGCATGCGTCCCCATTGCTGCATAAGCCTTCGCATACTGATCTGCAATCTCACCATATAATGCGTGATGGTAGGGCATGTTCTCAATCAGGAATTTGGCCGACTCATACTTCAATGGGTCGGGATCGTTCTTAAAATGATCCAGCACTTTCTCTAACTCCTGACGGTTGTCACCCGCCAGTTTTAATGCTTTCTCCAAAGAATCTCCACCACAGGAAAGAAATGTCGTAGATACGACAAGAACTGCAAGACTATACAAAAGCTTTTTCATTATTATCGATTCTTATTAGATGATTCTTTTACTATTTGACGCATCTCGTCTTTTATTTCTCTAACAGCGACTGATGGTACTTTCTCTTTCATATTCAGGATCTCATTTGCCAGTTCACGAGCTTCTTCTTTGTGCTCCATGTCCATCAGTAGCCCAACAATCTTATATCGAGAATACAAATGAGAGGGCACCGTATTTACCGCTTTCTGATAAGCATCTTTTGCAGCCATGAGATTCCTGGTACTTTTGTAATTCTCACCCATCAAGTTATAAATGCTAGGATTCGAGGATTTCGTTTCTGCCCTTTTCAACATCTCAATACTTTTCTCTGGTTTATTTGCTGATGTTAAAGTCATCGCATAACAGAAAAGGAAAGAACCATTGTTGTTCATAATCGGATATGCTTTCTGAAATTGGGCGATAGAACCAGGCCAGTCATTATGGGCTGCTCTTTCTAATCCCTTTTCAAGTAATCGAATACCATATATCATCCACAAGCCCATCATGGAGAAAAAAACTGTCGCAATCAATATACATACAGGCATCACAAAATTCATCCATTTTACGATATGTTGACGCGAAGTGCTCTCCTGTGTCAAGAGCAAAGCCAAGACAATTATCAGATGAAGATACAACAGCGGAATACGCAAAGGATAAGAGACGCAACATAGCACAAGGAATCCCAACAAAGACGCCTTTGCCCCAATAAAGACATGCGAACAGTGTGACTTCTTTCGTAGTAGAGCGAATAATATGACGCCGAAGAACAGCAACATACCGACGGTGCCTTGGTCGATAAACACCTGTAAGAATTCATTATAGGCACATGTCACGTAATCGGCGAGGTATTTCTCTCTTTCCGTCCCTTCGCCTGAGGCAAAATAATCGCGCTGCCAGCGACTATAGTTCGCCTCAAACGAACATAACCCGTCACCAAATAAAATATTCTCACGGGGAGCCTGAAGCGCCACTTTCCATACAAGCAGCCTTCCGTCGGCAGAATCAGCCTTAAATTTATAGAGGAAGAATGCCCCACCAAGTAGTCCCACGCCTAATAAGACGGATAAAGCGAGACGTTGGGCGCAACTAAAATGCTTACGGATAGATCTCAGCACGCCATAGTAGTGCTCTATCACGAAGACACATCCTATCAGGCATGCCAGCCACGCTCCACGGGAACGGGACAAGACGATAAGAACAAGCATAAAGATGAGGCATGCCAAAAGAACATTTTGCAGATCCTCATTCTTTCTATGTCGCCTATAGATCAGATAAACAGAAAGAACCATTGGGAATATAACACTCAGATATCCCGAATAAGCCCCCGGATTGCCTAGAGAACCACCAAACTGGAAGAAAGAGCTACTATTCTCCATCAGGCCATAGAGCTGTCCGAAGCCCACAGCTATCTCAATCCACGCACATGCGATGATGGAGCAGAGAACTATTCTCTGAATATACCGACTTTCGAAAAGTTTTCCCCAATATATGAACAAAAGCCAACAGACTATTACAAAGAAACAATAAACTGAGCCATAAGCATTCCCTCTAATTATCCAATCAGCAATCAAGAACAACAGATATAATAAGGCAAGTGTGTTTCCATGCCAAAAGTCCTTAATAAATCGGCCCTGTATACACCGCATAGTCACACATGTAAGAACTATTGCCACTACAAAAAAGGCGGCATAGCTTACCACAGAAGTGCCAGGGTAAGAAATATGCAATGAGACAAATAGAATGAGGAATAATATGCTAAGCAGTTTCTTCATTTCTTTTTTCTATTTTCAAAAAACATCAGCACTAGGAAAATAAGGATGCCAGCCCCTAAGCCTATGGCAACATTCGTGAACGTAAAACCA
Source organism: Prevotella sp. lc2012 (assembly GCF_900107065.1). Taxonomy (NCBI): domain Bacteria; kingdom Pseudomonadati; phylum Bacteroidota; class Bacteroidia; order Bacteroidales; family Prevotellaceae; genus Prevotella; species Prevotella sp. lc2012. Next base: position 2,366 of record NZ_FNUF01000004.1, read on the forward strand.
GACTTCTCCTGTGGTTCAATATAAAGATAATCGATATCAATATTTATGCCTTTAATAATCTCCTGCACAATATCTTCAAAATCTGATGTCATTTGCTCTTTATTATAACATGTAATACTTATATAACCAAATTTTGACATCAACAGATTCTGTAGACAATTAATACTCGAAGAATCATTATAAACAGTCAAAGACATGCTTACTCCCAATTTACCGTCATTAGAGAACGTATCCATCCCGTTGTAAATGACATGAATAGAGTCCGAATCAAACTTGCGATTTTTATCGTTCATCTCTTTCAGCTCTTTTACAATTGTCTCAAAAGAGAATTCATTAAGACTCTTAACCGTCGGCTGGAAGGATAGAAGCACGTATTTATCTTCAAAATATTCAGTCCCCTTCGGGTACAGAGCTAAGACAACCGCTTTCTCATCCAATTTCTTTACAAAAGCACTATGAGGAATTGTATCCCAGCCCTCTGGTACCGTTACTAAAAATTTACACGACTTTACTTGAACAGGAATACGTTCTGATTTAGTCTCCGCATTTGCGAACAACACTAGTGGCAGAAATATTGCCAATAGTAACATACGATATTTCATTTGATCCTTTTTTGTAAATAAAACCATTTTCTCAACTTACCTTATAATGCTTTTATAAATAGCCGATGCTTTGTTTGCATGTGATGGTATCAGGAAATGAATCAATGGCGTGAAAGATTATCACACCATTGAAACAAATTTGTAATTTACATTAAAGACCTACAACAGCGCCTGCAACAGCGCCTGCAACATTACCAAAGGCAGCGCCCCAGGCAGCACCCTGAATAACACTGTCAGCTACTCCTACGACACCGATTACAGCACCTTCTTCTGCAGTAGCACCTTCCTTAGCTGCCAAGTAGCCAATGCCTACCCAAGCCTCAGCTTCATGATTCTGCTTCTCCTTGATCAGGCACGCAGACTCAACAGAAATGGCGCATACAACTGCGAGCGTCATTGCTTTCTTAAAAAAACTCTTTTTCATAATTTATAGTTTATAATTAGTTAATTAACACCTCAGACTTTCTGAGGCTATATTGTTTACTATATCGAAATAATATAATATGTCAACGCCACTATCATAGAAGGAAGAAGTATGGATCCTATAACTTTAAAAACATTCTTGTCCTTAAAAATTAAATACAGAATAACGATCAGATATATCAATCCCCAACATACAAGATTAATAAACTCAAAATCTTTCAATTTAAGATCATACATAAATGGCACAGACAAGAGATCCTTAGCATCAGCCAATTTTCCGATTGCGCAATAAGTTATAAGGTTATACCAAAAGATGTATTGATATATCAACATTGGTATATACGATATTCCTATGATACTTAGCAAAGAACGTCTATCCACTTTCTCTTCAAATACGGTGTTGAGCATCATATCTGATGTAAAATAGAGAAACATGAATATCATCAATGGAACCAATGCTGCAATACCACTTGACATCTTGAAGAGCATTCTATAGGAGAAAGGTATATCATTTAATTGCAATAATGCAAATTGCAGATGATTACAATACTCAGTAATTCCATACGAACAAAGCGAACTGAGCAATACCACAATAATCGAAAGAATAATTCCCCCGGAAAGTTTATTAATTTGACATTGAAACATAATTCTCAATAATTGCAGCAAATAAGATAATCATTGTAGCGATAATGAACATCCACAACAATGTTTTCTTTGTCAATATTTGCTTGTGTGTAAATGCATATACTGAAATGAAAAAGCCAATATCCCCATATAAGACAATACCTATGAACTCGAAAGAATGTGGTAATGTTGATCCAAGGATCTCCGATAATGATAATACATGAGAACTTGCTCCAGACACTAACCCAAAACAAAAGCCATTATAGAAAGTATATATTATCGAGAACAAACCAAAGCTTAATGCTCCCAATAGCATATTCTTAAACGAAACGACTATATTGTTCTTAAATATTTCAAAAAAACGCTCATGAATAGGTAAGTCGAACAAAGAAATAGACTGACTTTCGCCTTGGCCAGATCCAGTGGTATGGAAATCATCCATACCACTGAAAAAGCCAATAGCATAGCCAATAAGATAGGCCAAAATAAGAATTGTCAGAAATCCATATTTCTTTATCATATGGCTATTCAATTTATGCTTAAAGACCTGCAATAGCGCCAGCAGCAGCACCTGCTACACCTCCAAAGGCAGCACCCCATGCGAAGCCCTGAACGGCACTTTCCCAGACTCCAGCAACACCAATAATGGCACATGCTTCTGCACTTGCGCCTTCCTTAGCTGCCAAGTAGCCAATGCCAACATAAGCCTGAGCTTCTTGGTTCTGTTTCTCCTTAATGAGGCATGCAGACTCAACAGAAATGGCGCATACAACTGCGAGCGTCATAGCTTTCTTAAAAAAACTCTTTTTCATAATTTATAGTTTATAATTAGTTAATTGACACCTCAGACTTTCTGAGGCAATACGTATCATAATTATGAATCTCTTTTGAAGAATAATCTACGAAGAATCAAAACTGCAATCACGACAAGACAGCCTATAACGAAAGGTAGACTATAAAGCAATGATTTCAAAAAAGGCATTTTAGAAAAATATAGGAAGTAATTCATAGGTAAATAAATACTTAAGAGGCCTGCAAATACGCTATACATAAACGGAAATGGCTCTTTTTCTAATTTTACCCTATTATTACAATGATTACACGTGGTTGAATAATTAGTTCCGCGAAACCAATACTTAATACATCTCTTTAATGAGATGATTTGGTGACAGTATGGACACTCTCTGGTTTTCATTTCTTTGTTGTTATAGATATCCATAGTTTAATTTTTGAATAGTAATATTTTAATCGTTGCAGATAAAAAACATCTTTTTTGTGCCTCAAAATTCGGTAGATTATTTCTTAAAACCAAACAAATAACGTTGCAAAAGCAGATACTTGACTTTTTAGTGGTATAAGTTGTAATATTCTAATATATAGCGGTTTGCATATTGTGGGACGCTGTTGCAAGATGCATTTTCAGACATTAAAGATGCATATTTGATGCGCTAATGTTCCTATTTTTCAATCCTGATATGACAAAAATGGACTCCGCCAATATAATAGTATATGTAAAATAGAGAATTTTGACAATTGCCATATATTCATGTGTCTAGATAATAATAACGCTTCTTGGCTAAAGTCAAGATTATCTTTTAAGCAAACAAAAACCGGAATTCCTTTGGAGGGTTCTGGATTTTTTGTATATTTGTGGTCGAAACGTGGCTGATAGACTGATGCCAATAAAAACTGACGACTATGCCAAAGTACGCTGAATATATCAAACGGATAGAGATCGACTCGCTATGGAGCGGGAAGAAACACATTATCTGGGATCTGAACCGACAGGTGAACATCCTCAGTGGTATCAACGGAGTGGGCAAGAGTACAATCTTGAACAAGGTGGTGAAAGGACTGACGGCTGGCGGGGAGTTTCCCTCGCACATGCTCAAGGGCGTAAAGCTCGATGTGGTGCCGGCCGATGCGAAATGGATACGATATGATGTGATACGCTCGCTCGACTCGAACCTTTCGCAGACACTCTCCGAAGGAGAGGGGTTCCTGAGGCAAGCGCTCTCGGCACTGGCTGGTGTTGGGGGTGGCTCCCTGCTGGATATCCAGTTGTACAACCTGCAGCGGAAGTATCTGGACTATCAGGTGAACATCGGTAACCGTATCATAGAACTGCTGCAGAAAGGTGATGCCGAGGCGGCACAACAGCTTTCGCTGAAGAAGAAACGCTTTCAGGATATCGTAGATGAACTGTTCGAAGATACGGGCAAGAGGATCATACGGACGGAGAACGAGTTACGCTTCACGCAGATTGGTGAGGTGTTGTTGCCTTATCAGTTGTCGAGCGGCGAAAAGCAGATGTTAGCCATCCTGCTGACGGTGCTCGTGGAGGATAATCTGCCGTATGTGCTCTTCATGGACGAACCGGAGGCATCACTACATTTCGAGTGGCAGAAACGGCTCATCGATCTTTGTCTTGAGTTGAATCCCAACGTACAGATTATCCTAACGACGCACTCGCCGGCAGTGGTGATGAACGGTTGGATGGATAGTGTCACGGAAGTGTCGGACATCACAGTATAAGGAGGCTGGGAGCGCGTACGGGTGTTATGTCTCATCGTTTAAGGGGAAATATTAACAACAGGTATTTCGAGGCGGCGAATGCGCTCACCTCGAAAAAGGCACGGCGTAGGATTGTTGCTTATGTCGAGAGCTATGATGATATCTACTTCTGGCGTACCGTTCTTAGTGAGTTTGAGAACGACAAGCGTTACTTCGAGGTGATGCTACCTTCAAAGGTGAACCTCACGAGGGGGAAGAAGTCGGTGTTGATGAACTTCCTCGAGGGGGAGGGGCAACGGACTGGGGAGCCGAGTTCGGAACTGCTTCTTGGCAAGGATATGATAGCCTGTGTGGATGCAGATTACGACTACTTGATACAGGGGCGCACGCAACAGTCGCGACGGGTGCTGGAGAGTCCGTATGTGTTCCATACGTATGTCTATGCCATCGAGAACTTCCAGTGCTACGCACCGTCGCTGCATAATGTCTGTGTGTCGGTGACGCTGAACGATCATCGTATCTTCGACTTCCAAGAGTACTTCCGTCAGTTCAGTGAGGCACTGTTCCCGTTGTTCGTGTGGTCGATCATGTTCTACCGTAATGGAAACTATCCGAAATTCTCGATCTCTGACTTTAATAGGGTTGCTGATCCCGGCGGTTTCAGTGTACATAACCCATGGCCGTCGGTGGCGAACGTCAGGAGGAAGGTGCATACGAAGATCAACGACCTGCAGCGGCAGTTCCCTGACGCGAAGGAGGAGTATCTGGCGACCAAGGACGATCTCCTGGCACTGGGGGTGACGCCGCAGACCACCTATTTATATATACAGGGACATCATCTGTTTGACACGGTGGTCTCACCGATTCTGTCGAAGGTGTGTAACCTGCTGCGACAGGAACGGCAGAACGAGATATACCATGCTACGGCACATCGGACGCAGAAGCGCAACGAGATGTCATGCTACGAGAACTCGCTGCAGGATGTCAAGGCGATGCTCAAGAAGAACAGCGGCTATATGCTCTCTGAGCAGTTTCGTCGGGTGCAGGATGATATGAGACGATACCTTGATAATGATTTATGATAACCTTAAGCATTGAAGGGATGCTTTCAATACGTATTATCTGGGGGAACGATTATAGATGATAGTTGATGGCATATATAATGTATATGCCATCAACTATATATTATTCATTATACAAAAGTCTCTAGAAACTTAACGGAACCGTTGACCTTCACCTCTGCGGTGGTGGCGGGGAGTAGTATGGTGTCGCCAGTCTGGAAGGTCGTCTCCTCACCATCGACAGTTAGCGTGCCTTCACCCTTCACTGCGATAAGGATGACGAACGAATCAAGCTCGTTGTAGTCGATCGTCATTGGCTCAGTGAGGTCATAGACAGCTGTCGTGAAGTATGGACAGTCTACGAGTTGCTGTCCCTCGTTCTTCTGCGGTGTATACTCCGTGCGGTAGTTGTCGAGAACGGCGTAGTCGATGGCCTCTGAAGCCTCGTGTGTGTGAAGCTGACGGTAGTTACCGTCTTTATCCTTGCGTTTGAAGTCGTAGATGCGATAGGTGACATCACTGGTCTGCTGTATCTCCGTGAGGAAGCAGCCGGCACCGATAGAATGGATTCGTCCGGCAGGGATGAAGAAACAATCGCCCTCCTTGACGGGATATTGTGCGAGAGCATCGCAAATCGTGTCATCGGCCACCATCTGCTTATACAGCTCCGGTGTGATCTGTCTCTTCAGACCATTGTAAAGTTTGGCCTCGGGGGCGCTGTCCATGACATACCACATTTCGGTTTTACCGTGACCCTTGCCTTGACGGTGGGCTACCTCGTCTGTGGGATGTACTTGGATACTGAGATCCTGACGGGCATCGATGAACTTGATGAGCAGCGGGAACTCATTGCCAAAGCGCTGGTAATTCTCCTTGCCGACAAGGAGGTCTTTCTCTGTCTGTACTAGTTCATTCAGCGTGAGACCTTTGTGTTTCCCATTGGCCACGACGGTTTCATTGTCTTTGACGCCGGAAATCTCCCAACTCTCGCCAACACACTCCTGATGTGTGTTTAGATGCTTAAAGGGGATGATCTTGTCGCCCCCCCATAGCGTCTGTTTCAGTAAAGGTTCAAATTTGTACATTGTCTTGGTATTGTTTATGGTATTTATAAAATCAGTTTTCTTTCCAGAAGCTACGCGTGAAGAGTACCAGTACGGTCATAATCTCCAAACGGCCCATGAGCATGAGCAGACAGAGGATCCACTTGATGAAGTCGGGAAGGATTGACCATGACATAACAGGACCGATCTGTGTACCTAGGGTCGGACCGACATTGCTGACGCAACTCAAGGCTATCGTGATAGCATTTGTGTTGTCTATTCCAGCCACAATCATAATCGTAGCGGTGACAATGACCATCATAATTGTCAGTGTGAAGAACGCGAATAGGGCGATAAGTTTCGACTGGGGAATGTTCTGTCCGTTGACCTTCACTGGCAATACTGCGTTCGGGTGCAAGATCTGGCGGAAATTGTTGCGTACCACTTTCAGCAGCATCACACCTCTGATACACTTGAAACCGCCACTCGTGCTACCGGCACATGCTCCCATATACATCACGACACCCAAGATGACCCATGTGATGTGAGGCCATGTGCCTGCATCCTCATTGAACATACCGGTGGTGGTCATAAAGGAGACGACTTGGAACAAAGAACTCCGGAATGCGTGTTCCAGATCATAGCCCATCCTGCTGATGAGAAGGTACATGATCCATAATGTTGCTCCAAAAACGATACTGATATACAACTTGAATTCGGAGTTGGTGAACAGCGATTTCGGCTTCAGTTTAATGGTGCTCACATATAATAATGTGAAGTTGATTCCCGATAGAAACTGGAATATGATCGATATGTAGTCGATGGTGGGTGAGTGGAAGAACTCCGTACTCTCATTATGGATGGCGAATCCGCCTGTAGCCGTCGTCGTCATGGAGTAATTCAGAGCCTCGAACCAGTTCATACCAGCACACAAGAACGACAGACCGCATGCGACGGTGAGCAGAAGATAGATGCTCCATATCCACTTGGCTGTGGTAGATAGTCGCGGGTGCATCTTTGCCTTGATGGGACCGGTGGCCTCTGCGGCGAATACTTTCACGCTTCCACCTACCAGAGAAGGTAGGATGGCGATGGTGAAGAATACAATTCCCAATCCGCCAATCCACTGCATCAACGATCGCCAGAACAGAATGCCATGTGGGAGTACTTCCACGTTATCTAGGATCGTCGCTCCTGTGGTGGTGAAACCTGATGTGGACTCAAAGAAAGCATCGGTTACACTGGGAATACAGCCATGAAGGAGGAATGGGAACATGCCATAGAACGAGAAAACAACCCAGGCGGCGGTCACAACCACGTAGGCATCACGACGACTGAGGGTGTTCTCTGAATTACGACCGAAATAAAGGAAAAAGAAACCACTTCCGAATGTCAGTAACATCGATAGCACAAAGGCGTAGCAGTCGTCCTCATGATGGTAGAACGAGAGGGCTACACACCAGGCCATGAAGAATCCCTCGATAAACAGCAGGGAGCCGATGATCTTACTGATGATACGGAAATTTACCATATCGCGTTCTTTTTGAAGAATTTTTCGATATTGTTGAGTTTTGCCTCATGGCAGAAAACCATGACGGAGTCGCCTGCCTCGATCTGTGAGTTACCGTTGACCAGCATACCGACACCCTTGCGGACCAGTCCGCCGATGGTCGTACCAAACGGAAGTCCGAGGTCCTTTACAGGTTTTTTCGTCACCTTTGAACCCTCGGCGGCTACGAACTCGGCCACCTCTGAATCGACGAGCATCAGTGAACGCAGGTTGCTCACGTCGGCATCGAGCATCATCTGGAAGATATGGCTAGCAGCAATAGTCATCTTGTTGATGATCGTACCGATATCCAGTTCCTCGGCCATCTTCACGTAGTCCAGATTCTCTACCATGGCCACCGTCTTACGTACACCCAAGCGCTTGGCCGTCAGACAGGCCAGAATATTGGTCTCGGCATTGCCGGTGAGAGCTACGAAAGCCTGTGTATTACGGATGCCTTCTTCCTCGAGCAGGCCGAGGTCGCGTCCGTCACCATGGATCACCATCGTATCACTGTCGCCAAGGAGTTCATTGAGTTTTTCACAACGTTCAGCGCTTTTCTCGATGATTTTCACGTTCATGTAGTCGGGAGTTGTCAGGGCAGCTCTGACCGATGTTTTGTCACCGCCCATCACGATGACGTTCTTGACGTCGGCGTAGTGCTCCTTACCCACAATCTTCCGAATATAAGGGATGTACTCCTGTGTGGTCATGAAATAGGCCAGGTCGCCTACACGCAACTCGTCAAGTCCACCAGGGATAATCGTCTCCTCGTCACGTTTGATAGCCACAATATGATAGGGATCGTCTGGACCGCAGAGGTCGCGCAACGGCTGGTTGAGGATCTCTGCCGTCTCGCGTAGTTTGATGCCGAGTAGTGTGAGGGCCCCGTCGTGCACGTCCCAGCGCTGCCTCACCCAAGAGAGTTTCAGACCGTTGTTGATATCGATGGCGGCCAGCACCTCTGGGTAAATGAGTGAGTCGATGCCCATGTTCCTGAAGAACTCCTTATTCTGTGGACTCAGGTATTCGTAGTTGTCGATGCGGGCTACGGTTTTCTTCGCACCCAATTGATGTGCAATCATACACGCCGTCAGGTTGGTCGTCTCCTCGGGGGTAACCCCCACAAAAAGATCAGCATGCTGCACCCCGGCCTCTTTCAGCACCTTGATGCTCGTGGGCGACGCATTATAGGTCATCACGTCATACTCGCTGAGTGCGCCCAACCTCTCCTCATTGTCGTCGATGAGCACACAGTCCTGATGCTCGCGCGACAGCAGTTTCGACAGATGAGTACCAACGGCACCTGCACCGACTATTACAACCTTCATATCGTTCTAATTAATGATGACAAATCGTAATTATATCATCTCGGATTTTTAATTCTCAGCTGACGATGGCCTTGATAATGCTTTCCTCGTCGAGACCAACAATCTTCTGTAGTTCCGACACCTTTCCGTGCTCTACAAACTCGTCTGGTAATCCAAGACGTATCACCTCTGGATGATAGCCATGATCGTTCATCCACTCTAATACAGCCGAACCTAGTCCGCCTTTCTTCGTACCGTTCTCGACGGTGACTATACGACGGAACTTTTTTCCCACCTCTTCGAGGATCTGCTCGTCGATAGGCTTCAGAAAACGCATATCATAGTGGGCCACGGAGACCGATTCCTGACTCTTGTCTCCCGACGCCTGCATCCTTTTAATCGCTTCCGTTACATTATTTCCAATTGGACCGATGCTCAGGACCGCCACGTCGCTACCGTCTTTCAACTTACGACCTGTGCCTACGGCAATTTCCTCAAACGGGCAGCGCCAGTCCTGCAGCACACCACCGCCTCTTGGGTAACGTATCACGAAAGGTCCCTTGTCGGGCAACTGTGCGGTATACATCAACCTGCGCAACTCATGTTCATCCATTGGCGACGAGATGGTCAGATTGGGTATCGGCCTGAGGGCAGCCAGGTCGAAGGCCCCATGATGGGTGGCTCCGTCCTCGCCTACGAGCCCTGCGCGGTCGAAGCAGAGCACCACGTTCAGGTTGAGCAGTGCCACGTCGTGGATGATATTGTCGAATGCACGTTGTGCAAAGGCGCTATAGATATTGCAGAAGGGCAACAGTCCGTCTTTAGCCATACCACCTGAGAACGTGACGGCATGCCCTTCAGCGATGCCTACGTCGAAGGTACGATCGGGCATCTCCTTCATCATGATATTCATTGAACAGCCCGATGGCATGGCTGGCGTCACACCGACGATCTTCGGATTCTGTTTGGCCAGTTCCAGAAGCGTATGCCCGAACACATCCTGATATTTCTGTGGCTTGTTGGGATCGTTGTCCACAAGGCGTTCGCCAGTGTCTGGGTTGAATTTGCCCGGCGCATGCCAGGTGGTGACATCCTTCTCGGCCGGTGCATAGCCGTGCCCTTTCTGTGTATGCAGGTGCAACAGCTTCGGCCCTTTCATATCCTTCATCTGACGGAGGATACGTACCAACTCTTTTATGTCGTGACCGTCGAAGGGACCGAAGTAACGGATGTTCATGCCTTCAAAAACGTTCTGCTGATGCGAGATGGCGCTTTTCATGGCATTCGTCAGACGGATGAGACCTTTGCGACGGTCCTCACTGAGCATACCTCTGCCGTGCAGCCAGCGCGCAGCCTTGAAACGAATGGCATTATAGGTCTCATTTGTGCTGAGACCAATCAGATATTGTTTCATACCGCCCACAGAGCGATCGATAGACATGTTGTTATCGTTGAGGATGATCAGCAGGTCATTGGGCGAGGATGACACATTGTTCAGTCCCTCGAAGGCCAAACCTCCACTCATGGCACCATCGCCGATGACAGCCACCACATGGCGCTTGTTGTTATGCTCCAACTTGGCAGCTACAGCCATACCCAGCGCCGCAGAAACGGAGTTGCTGGCATGTCCGCAGGCAAATGTGTCGTACTCGCTTTCCGTGGGTGAAGGGAAGGGCTTGAGGCCACCCAACTTGCGGTTCGTGCAGAACTGCTCACGACGACCGGTCAGGATTTTATGCCCGTAGGCCTGATGACCTACATCCCATACGATACGGTCGTCGGGTGTATCATAAACATAATGTAGTGCTACGGTAATCTCTGCTACGCCCAGACTGGAAGCCAGATGACCGGGGTTTACCGACAACTCTTCCACGATGTCTTGTCTCAGTTCCTTGCATACCAAAGGTAGCTCGTCTACGGATAGCTTGCGCAGATCTTCTGGGGATTGTATCTTGTTGAGTAGTGTAAATTCGTTTTTGTCCACTTAATCTTCAGTATTTTTGTGCAAAGATATGCTTTTTTTATCAAAGATACAAAAAAAATCATTAATTTTGCATGCAGATATTATTTTAGCATTTTGAGGATATGAAATACGGAATTATAGGAACAGGTGCCATTGGCGGCTATTATGGCGGGAAACTGGCCAAGAGCGGACAAGACGTTCATTTCCTGTTCCATAGCGACTATGACTATGTCAAAAAGAACGGCCTGCAGATTGACTCTTGTGACGGTTCCTTCCATATAGACCATGTGAACGCTTATCATACCACGACCGAGATGCCTCTCTGCGATGTCGTGCTTGTTTGTCTGAAGTCGACCAACAACCATCTTCTGCCTGAGATGCTCCGGCCGTTGCTCCATCCCCATACGCTGGTTGTGCTGATACAGAATGGTATCGGTGTCGAGTCCGATCTGCAGCAACTCTTCCCGGATTTGCAGCTTGCTGCCGGACTGGCGTTTATTTGTTCGGCCAAAACCGAGCCCGGACGTGTGAACCACCAGTGCTACGGACAGATTAACTTCGGCAATTTCTCTTGCCGTGATGAGCATCTGTTCCAACAGTTGCTTGCCGACTTCAATGCCGCTGGTGTTGAGGCTGGTGCCGTCGACTATCAGGAGGCACGTTGGAAGAAAGCCGTGTGGAATATGCCGTTCAACGGTATGGCCGTCGCATTGAATACTCAGACCGACCTGCTGCTGAAACAGCCGGCCACCCGTCGACTCATTCGCGACCTGATGATGGAAGTCGTGGGGGCCGCTCGTCACCTCGGCGTCGAAGCCCTCGATGATACTTTTGTCGACAAGATGATTGAGATGACCGACAACATGACACCATATTCTCCATCGATGAAACTTGACTACGATTTCCATCGGCAGATGGAGATCCATTATATCTATAGTCGTCCTATCGAGATCGCCTGTGAGGCAGGTTACCGTATGCCGAAACTTGAGATGCTCGAGGCCGAGCTCCGCTTCCTGCAGGCAGGCTATCTTCCAGAATCCAAATAACCCGACCATACGATGAAACAGATCACAGACAAAGACAAGCAGTTCATGCGTGAGGCCATCCGACTGGCCGACGAGAGCGTGCTGCGTGGTGGCGGTCCCTTCGGAGCCGTCATCGTGAAAGACGGTGAGATCATCGCTGGCAGCAGCAACAGTGTGACCATCGATCAGGATCCCACTGCCCATGCCGAGGTGAACACCATCCGTGAGGCCTGCCGTAAGCTAGGCACCTTCGATCTCACCGGCTGCACCATCTATACCTCGTGCGAGCCGTGCCCCATGTGTCTCGGCGCCATCTACTGGGCACGTATCAGTCGTATCTACTACGGTAATACCCGGAAGGATGCCCGCGACATCGATTTCGCCGACGACTTCATCTACGAGGAACTCGACAAGCCGCTCACTAAGCGTACCGTCCCCATCATTCCCCTGCTGCGCGACGAAGCCATCCGTACCTTCCGCCTCTGGCAGGAGAAAGATGACAAGACCGAATACTGAGCACGGCTCACTGATCCTTCGCAAGCAAATTAGCAGACCACCAATAACATATGAAAACCTTACAACTATTCAGATCCAGTCTTTCACGACTGGCAGCCGTGCTGTTCTTTGGCATCGTGGCCTTCCCCGCAGACACGTGGGCGGAGACGTTTACGGTGGGATCTCTCAATTATGAAACCAACGCCGACGGAGACAACACCGTCACCGTGACGGGCCATGTCGGCGATACAAATCCTACCGGGACTTTAACGATTCCTGGCAGCGTAGATTATGGCGGTATCACATACACTGTGACACAGATAGGAGAGGGTGCTTTCTCTAGTTACATCGGCTTGACGGGCGATCTGACCATCCCTAACTCCGTGAAGACAATAGGCGACCATGCTTTTTCTAGCTGTTCCGGCTTTACGGGTAATCTGACCATTGGAAGCTCTGTGAAGACGATAGGAGACGAGGCGTTCCGTGGTTGCGTCGGCTTCACAGGCAGTCTGACCATCGGGACCTCCGTTGAAACGATAGGGAATAACGCGTTCGATAGTTGCATCGGCTTAACGGGTAGTCTGACTATCCCAAACTCCGTGAAAACAATAGGGGCCAACGCCTCTGTGAGTGCCCAGGCCACCATCACGGTGATCGACGACTCCATCGACGTCAGTACCACTCCCGTCGACCAGTCCACCGCCGATGCCCGCGACATGTGATCCGGACCTTAGCGGTCGTCGCCGTCGAGGCCATTGCTGCACCAGTCGAACAGAGAGTCCTCGTCGAGCGCTCTGACGGCATAGCTGCCGCTGAGCAGTTGTGAGGGCTGCTGATGGTACACCTGCATGGCAGGGGTGATATATGCTTTCTTGCTCATATAGGGTTGTATTTTTATGATTCTTCAGATATAAGCTCGCTCATGTCACGTCCGACGTGAGCGAGTTTTGTGTTCATTCTCACTGGATCGTTACCTTCTGGCCGTTGTTGATGTACAGTCCCGCTTTCGTGGGTGCTGACGGCAGTCGGCGCCCGTCGAGCGTGTACCAGCCCTCTCTCATCGTGCCCGTAGCACTGTCGTCGTGTATGCCGATGATAGCCGTCGTGCCGTCGCCATAGTCGACGTTGATGCTGCGTGTGGTGGCCTTGCCGTCGGTGGCGGGTACGTAGAAGTGTCCGCCGAAGCAGTGCAGGGCCTTGCCGTTAGCGGTCGTGCGCAGCTCTTTCGAGTAGCCGATCGTGTTGTTCGCCACGAGCAGGAGTATCTCGTTCTGATGTCCTTGATGACTGTTCAGGGCGGCGTTGTTGGCCACGATCTCGAACGGCTCGTACTGTCCGGCGAAGCTCACGTATCCCTTGCCGCTCACACCGTTGTCGTACCTGCGGTCGGTCGCGTCGATCATGACCCCCGCGAACTTGGGATCTGTGATGGTGGGCATGTCCGTGTTGTTCGCCCATTTGATGATGTACGGTCTGCCGGCCTGAAGCGTCGTTACCTCGTTGCCGAATGTCAGGCTCAGCGTCGTGCCAGTGACGACGGCCGATGTCAGCTCGCGCACTGTCGCACCGTCGAGGGTGCTGCCGCTGATTGTCACGTCAAACGGCAGACAGATGGTGTTCCAGGCACCGTCCTTGTGGAAGGTGTGCCCCGACAGGGTGACGTTCACCACCTGTCCGTTGTTACGGCTGATGATGTCGGTGTTCTTGTCGGCCACCGCCGCGTCATTGTCGCGCAGCACCAGCTGCTCCAGGTCGGTCGTGAAGGACCGCTGTTCCGTCCACTCCGAGGTGCCGTCGCTGTCCTTGCTGCTCCTGAGGCTCCTGACCTGGAAGTCGTACTGGGTGTTGGGCTCCAGTCCTTTGATGCTCATGGTCGTTGCCGTGATGCCCGACACCGTCTTCCAGTTGTCGGTACCTGGGAGGGCTTTCGCGACGATGATGTCGTCGACGAACAGGTAGTTCTTGTCATACGATGTGTGTTTGATGCAGATATACCTGGTGCCGGCTGGAACGGCCTCGCTGAAGAGTGTCCACGTGTTGTTCTTGATGCTCTTCTCCTCACCGAAGGTGAAGGCGTCTGTTGCGTTCGTCGTCGAGCTGTAGCCTACGGCGAATGACTCCGTATAGCCGGTGTGCCGGTTCTTGTAATAGAACTGCAGTGTCGTGCCCTCGGCCACGGCGGTCATCTCAGGCGAGATAAGATACTGCGGAGGATTGGTGGTCCAGTGGAAGGCGAAGCCTACGTTCCCGGAGTGGTGTGCGGCCTCGTTCAGGGTGCAGGATGTGCCATCCACGCCATTCTCGAGTGTCCATGCGCCGAGGCCTTCCTCAAAGCCTTGCGACAGGTAGATCCTGGCAGGCGATTTCCTGTACCTTACCTCGTAGCTCTTGCCGTAGCCTGTCCAGGACACCGATGCGGTGTTCTTGGTCGTCGATGTGACGGTCACATCGACGGGTATGGGATTGCCTTCGGTTATGAAGCCTATGCTCGCCCAGTTGCTCGTCTCGTTGTTGGCGTTGACACTCCTCACCTGTATGCCGTACGAGGTGTCTGTGTCCAGATGGCTGATCGTATAGGGACTGGTGGCGCCGTCCACCGTCGTCCAGGCGTTCTCTTCCGGATAGATGCCGAGGTCGTCGATGAGCAGATAGTCCTGGTCTGTATCCTGGTTACGGATGGCGATATAGCCTTTCTTTCCTTCGTACTTCCTCAGGTCGACGGCGACCTCCTGCCACTCGGCAGAGGCGTTGCCGGGCGATGCCAGCAACTCGAACGCGCTGATGTCGTTGGTCGTCGTCGAGACATACACCTCGTAGTGCTCGTGATAATGGCCGTCGTCGCGCACCCAGAAGCTCAGCGTACCGCCCAGCGTCACCTCGGGCGAGATGAGCCAGTTGTCTACGGTGAAGGGTGTGTCGTTCCAGCTTCTCGACATCGCACAGTGTGTGCCGCGATGTGTCTCGTTCTCCTTGGCTTTCTGATAGCAGTGCCAGTCGCTGCCCTCGTTGCCGCCGCCGTTGCGCACCACCTTCCATCGGTCCATGCCGTTCTCGAAATCGTCGAAGAACGCGATCTTGCCATGGCGCAGCTGATAGCTGCTTACCTTGCCTGTCCACTCGACGGTCGCCGATGTCGGGGTCGTCGTCAGATCGGTGACCACGGGTCTCGGCACATACAGGAAGGTGGTCTTGGGAATGAACGCCGCAGGGTTTACGTTGATGTTGCTCTCCAGACTGGCACAGCCCGTGACGGCGGCGCCGTTGACCTTCTGGCCATAGAACGTGATCGTCGTGTTGGTGTCATTCTTGTCGCCGTTCTTGTCCTTGATGTTCCTGGTACCTATCAGCAGGTTGCCGCCCTTGTAGACATAAGGCTTGTCGAGTGTGATCAGCACTGTACCGCCCGTGCCGAGCGACGTGAACTCGAGGGTGCCCTCATAGACCTTGTCGGTCTCGTCGAAGGTCGCAAACTGACTGATCGATGTGTCGTCGACCTCTTTCATGCACACCTCGACCTTGTTGACTGTCGTGTGTGGAATAGAGGTGCTCTTGGTGTAGTACATGATACAGTAGATGGTTCCGCCGTTCATGCTGCTGAGGTCTTTCGCGGGGATCACATACTGACTCTTGGTGTGCGACGCAAAATTCTTAACGCGAAAAGGAACATAAACGTTTTCATTACTCCCCTCATAAACGGTTAAGGTCTCCTGTGCCTTCATACTTCCCACAAACACACACAACAGGAGCATTGTGAGTAAGCATAAACTTTTTTTCTTCATCTCTATCTCTGTTATTAGTTGATTTCTACGCGGCCAAACCAAAAACGGCCGCAAAGATATGAAAAACTTTATTGATAAGGTGTTCAAAAATTAACAATGGTGTTAGATAATCAATAACAGGGTGTTAGAAAATTCAAAAAAATAACATCCTTTTTCTTGCGTATCCCGTTGATTTTGTGTATTTTTGCAGACAAATTCAGAAAGAGAGACCTAAATGATACCTATTGAGCATATTCAGTTCGCCGGCATCGTGCTTACCGGCGCGCTCACTGCTATGCTGGTCTGCCTGCTTCCGCAGTGGCAGACAGGCGATCGGGTATACAGCCGTTCACGCTGGATGATGACCGCAGGCACCATGCTGCTACCCATACAGTTCCTGTTGCAGTACACCCTTCACTTCCGTCAGATGGGTGTCACACAGGCGGTCATGGTGAACCTGCTGTTCTTCGTGCCCAGCGCCATCTGTATCAGTATGGCCGTGCTCTATCTGCTGCGACAGGGGCGCGTCGCGCGACGTGAGTGGGCGGTAGGCATCGTTACCTATCTGCTCGTGCTCATCATGCTCTCATGGGCGCTGATCACCGACGGACAGCCCTTGCTCTCCGACACTCCTGAGCTGCGAAAGGCAGAGATGGCGTCGGCTGTGCTCTACCTGTGCATGCAGATCTATTACAGCAGTCTTGACTTCTGGGAACTGCGCCGACTGAAACGGGCGCTCGCGGGCTATTACGACCAGGAGAAGAAAGAGCTGATACGCTGGCTCTACACCAGCGTCACGATGCTGGTAGTCTCGGCCGTGCTCGCGCCGATAGCGATCTTCTGGTCCAGTCAGTGGCTTATCATCTACTCCGTCACCCTCTTCTTTACGATCTTCTACTGTGTGATCAGCTTCTACAGCTACGGACTCGACCACGCCCGTCAGCAGGCCATCAGCGCTGCCGAGGAGAACGCCGAGGAGGGCGGACTGAACGATGAGACGATCGTCAGCGTGATCGATGAGGCCGACCGTCTGCATGTGGAGCAGGCCGTGAACCGCTGGCTGTCGAAGGGCGGTCATCTCAAGAGCGGCATCACCATACAGAACGTTGTCAGCGACATGCGTATCCCCCGCTATCAGCTCACGGCATGGCTGAAGACCACCGAGTGGGAGTTGTTCAATCCTTGGCTCACCCACCTGCGGCTCGAAGAGGCCAAGCGGCAGATACGCCTGCATCCCGAATGGAGCAACGACACCATCGCCGAGCACTGCGGCTTCAGCTCACGCTCATATTTCCAGACCGTCTTCCGCAAGCAGACCGGCATGACACCCGCCCAGTATGCCGAGATAGAAAAATCACGCTGAACATTTTCAGAGTCGACAGACTATCCAGTGTATCCACTCGCCGCAGTTGCCAGTGAGTGGTCAGCACGGCGAGGCGTGCTATGGGGCCGTGCGCCTCAGGGTGTAGCCGATGCCATCGAAGGCCTCCTGCGACAGATGGAGCGACCCCTCGACAAAGTTGAGGGTGAAGGGCTGGCTCGTCCACTCCGGACCGCTGAACACGATAGCCGTGACCGGCTCATGGGTGAAGATTGAGCTCTCGATGATGATGAGCTCGTACGACCGTGTGCCGGTGGTCACCGGACGCTGGTCGTCTCTTCGGTTCACGATCCTCGCCTCGCCGTTTCCGGTGAATGTGACGGTGACATCACCTGCCTCGTACTCCGTCATTCCTCCCCACCCGGAAAAGGCGCTCGTGATGCACCATGTGCCGATCAGCTCCTTCCTGACACCGCCTAGGGGCCGGTCGCTGTCATTGTCGCCGCAGCCGCACAGGGCGCCCATCGCCATCATGATGGCGATGAGCCGTAGTAACAGGGCTTTTCTCATTCTTCAGACGGGGTGATCAGGATGGTGTTCTTCTCCTTGAACGACACGAAGCCGTCGTAGTCGGTCCACGTCTCCTCGTGGGTCGTGCCGTCTCCCTCCATGAGGACAGCTGTGCGCTGGTTCAGCACCAGGTGGAAGCGCTGCGCCGTGATGTTCTCGATGGTGAAGTAGATGTTCACATTACAGATACAGTCGGCCGTGTTATCCGACTCGACCCAGGGGTTCAGTATGATGATGCCGTTGTCCTTCACCTCGATCTTCATGCCGGCGTCGGTGTAGGCGCAGTTCACGCGGAAGTCGAGGTACTCGCCCGATATCGACTGGGTATCCTCGTGGTAGGTGAGTCTCAGTCGGGTAGGCTCTGTAATCGTGTTACGCGTCATCGTATGGTGTTGACAGTCGCTGTGCCACACGTTTCTGAGCGATGCCTGTCCCATCTGTGCCAGAAAACTGTCGCCCGACGAACAGCTGCTAAATGCGAGCACCAATGTGCCCAATAGATAAAATAGAACCTTTTTCATTTTCGTTTGTCGATTTGTAGAATGATTTTTCTACTCTAACCACTGCAGAGCCGGAAACCTTGCATAAGAGATGTGGTATTTAACCTTTTTTATACTTTTATACGCAAGTATTCGTGTAAAATCCTAACTTCTACAATCTAAAAAAATAAATGCTAAAAGATTTGGATAGTACATAAAAACTTCATATTTTTGCAGAAAGATCATAAAACGATCAGCCTAAAACATGAAATATATCACCTTACCGTCTGAGGAGACCTACCCTCTGTCGTTCTATTTGGCGATGGAAGAGTATGTGGCGCGTCATGTCAACGAGTCCGAGTGTTTCTTCATGTGGCAAGTTGAACCAACCGTTATTTATGGTCGTAATCAGGTGTTGGAGAATGAGGTTAACCTCGACTATTGTCGGGAACATGCCATCCAAGTGGTTCATCGCAAAAGTGGAGGAGGCTGTGTGTATGCCGATATGGACAACCTGATGCTGTCGTACGTTACATCGGGCGAGAATGTTGGTTTTGCGTTCAACCAGTTTGTAAACATGATTCTATTGGTGCTCCACAAGGCAGGTGTCAAGGCCACAGGTACTAGTCATAACGATATTATGATCGGTGATCGTAAGGTGTGTGGCACTGCCTGTTATCACCTTAGTGGCAGAATTATCGTCCACAGTACGATGCTGTACGATACCAAGATGGAACACATGTTGAACGCCATCACGCCGGGACCAGAGAAGCTTGAGAAGAAAGGTATTGAAAGTGTGCGCCAACGTATTACGCTGTTGAAGGATCATACTTCGTTGACGCTCGAAGAGTTGAAGACGCTTATTCGTGGGACGCTCTGTCAAGGCGAATTGATGCTCACCCCGACAGACGTGAAAATGATAGAACAGATGATCGCAACAGGTGGATAGAAAGACCACCGATTAACTAAAAACCAAAGAAACAATGGGAATAAAACAAGAACTGGAAAGGAAGGAGAAACGAACCTGTTTGTATGATAAGCACGTGTCGTTGGGCGCGACAATGGTGTCGTTCGGAGGTTTCGACATGCCTCTGCTTTATCAGTACGCCGGTATCGCACCAGAGCATATGGCTGTTCGTGAGCATGTTGGACTCTTTGATGTATCCCATATGGGGGAGGTCGTTGTGCGGGGCAAGGATGCCGAGCGCTATGTGAACTACATTTTCACCAACAGTGTGACAGACATTCCAATAGGTAAGATACTATATGGGATGATGTGCTACGAAAACGGCGGTACTGTCGATGACCTCTTGGTGTATAAGATGGGTGAGAACGACTTCTTCCTGGTGGTCAATGCAGCGAACATCGACAAAGACTGGGCGTGGATGCAAGAGCATGCAACTGGTTTTGACATCGACCTGCAAAACCGTTCTGACTTTTATGGTCAGATAGCCGTTCAGGGGCCAGAGTCCGAGCATATTGTAGAGACAGTCTTAGGCTTATCGTGTGCTGAACTGACATTCTACACGTGCAAGACGATTCAAGTTTCATTCCCTCACAAGGAAGGGACAGAGGAAAGTCTTATCATATCACGAACAGGTTATACGGGAGAAGACGGTTTTGAGATATATGCCTCGCACGACTATATCCGTGACTGTTGGGACAAACTCATTGCTGCTGGTGTTCAGGCCTGTGGTCTTGGTTGTCGTGACACACTGCGTTTTGAGGCAGGCCTGCCGCTCTATGGAGACGAGTTGTCGGAGGAGATCACCCCTGTGATGGCTGGTTTGACGATGTTCGTGAAATTTGAGAAACCGACATTCATCGGAAAGGAGGCCTTGTTGAAGCAGAAGAACGATGGGTCTGCTAAGAAGCTTGTGGGTATTGAACTCTTCGATAAGGCGATACCCCGTCATGGATACCCCGTGTTGAACATGAACGGCGATCCTATTGGTGAGGTGACAACGGGTTATCACACTCTTTCCACCGACAAGAGTGTGTGCATGGCGCTCGTCGATGCGGCCTATGCGAAACTCGATACCGAGGTACAGATCCAGATCCGTAAGAAGGTGTTTGCTGGTAAGGTAGTGAAGAAATTGTTCTATCAGAAAAAGTATAAAAAGTAATAAGGAAATATATATTATGGCAAAGGTAATTGAAGGACTCTACTACTCGGAGTCACACGAATTTGTAAGAGTAGAAGGCGATTTCGGATTCATTGGTATTACAGACTATGCCCAGAATGCGCTAGGTAATGTGGTGTATGTTGATATGCCCGATGTGGACGATGAGGTAACGGCCGGAGAGGAGTTTGGTGCCGTGGAGAGTGTGAAGGCAGCTAGTGATCTGATTTCGCCTGTGAGTGGTACCGTCGTAGAGGTGAACGAGATGCTCGATGATCAGCCCGAACTCATCAATGAGGATGCTTTTGAGAACTGGATCATCAAAGTAGAACTCAGCGACAAGGCCGATTTGGATAAACTGATGGACGCCAAGGCCTACGATGCATTCTGCCAGAAATAATATGGACTATAAGTATTTTCCACATACGGAGGACGATCTTCAGACGATGTTGTCGAAGGTGGGCGTGGCGTCGCTAGATGCGCTATACGCCCAAATACCCGAAAGTATCCGTTTCAAGGACGACTATCGGATTCCGACTGCGATGAGTGAGATGGAGGTGCGACAGCTCTTCGGACAGTTGGGCTCACAGAACAGACAACTGACATGCTTTGCCGGCTTCGGCGTGTATGATCACTATACCCCTTCGGTGATATCTGGTTTGTTGCAGCGCTCGGAATTTCTGACCTCCTATACCCCGTATCAAGCGGAGATCTCGCAGGGTACGCTCCATTATATCTTCGAGTATCAGTCGATGATGGCCGAACTAACAGGTATGGAGGTATCGAATGCCTCGATGTATGACGGGACGACTGCTTGTGCAGAGGCTATGATGATGGCCGTGGCAGCGGGAAAGAAAATGGACAAGGTGCTGGTGTCGGCTACTCTGAACCCCAAGACGCGCGAGGTGCTTGACACATATGCTTTGCATCAAGGCATCGAACTAGTGACGATTCCCGCGAAGAACGGTGTTACCGACCGGTCTGTCCTCTTCTCCCAACTTTCGACTCTCGATGGAGTGGCAGGTGTTATCGTACAGCAGCCAAACGTCTATGGTATTGTCGAGGATTTCTCGGGGATTGCCGATGCCTGCCATGAGCAGAAAGCACTCTTTATCGTCGATAGTATTGCTGCTGATCTCGCCGTATTGAAAACTCCGGGAGAGTGGGACGCCGACATTGCTGTCGGTGACGGACAATCGTTGGGCATCCCAATGTTGTTCGGTGGTCCTTATGTGGGTTATATGTGTTGTAAGGAGAAACTCATCCGGAAGATGCCTGGACGTATTGTCGGCATGACACAAGATGATCGAGGACAGCGTGCTTTTGTGCTGACATTGCAGGCGCGCGAGCAGCATATCAGGCGGCAAAAGGCCACCTCGAATATCTGTTCCAACCAGAGTCTGATGGCTCTCTTCGTGACGATCTATATGTCGCTGATGGGGCGTCAGGGTCTGAAGGAAGCAGCGGAATTATCCTATGCCGGTGCACACTATCTCTGTGACGAACTGTTGAAGACGGGACGTTTTGAATTGATCTATGACCAGCCTTTCTTCAATGAGTTCTATGTGAAGTACGACGGTGATGTTGACACCCTCTATCAGCGTTTTATAGAAGCAGGTGTCCTTGGTGGTGTGCGTCTGAAAGACGGACTGCTTTTTGCCGTTACGGAAAAACGTACGAAAGAAGAGATTGACAACCTCGTGAAATTAATAGTCTAGGCAATGGTTATTTGATACCCCATGAAAAGGGACAAGCATATGCCAAGGATTCAGATGATACGATTATGAATAATAAGTTATATGGCAATTTGATCTTTGAACTATCAAAGGCAGGTCGAAAGGGCTTCTCTCTACCTAAAAATAATTACGGGACCTGTACGATTCCAAAGGAACTCTGTCGTCAAAAGGAAGCGGCGCTGCCTGAGTGTGATGAGTTGACTGTGGTTCGTCACTATACGAACCTCTCAAACAATAACTTTGGTGTAGACACAGGCTTCTATCCTCTCGGCTCCTGTACGATGAAGTATAACCCGAAAATCAATGAGGAGATAGCCGCACAGCCGCAGTTCCAGAACATACATCCTGAACAGCCCACGGAGACTACGCGTGGTGCACAGGCCATCGTCAGTCTGCTGGAGCGCTCGCTCTGTGAACTCACAGGTATGGCTCATTTCACTTTCAAGCCCTATGCGGGGGCACATGGTGAACTGACGGGACTGATGACGATTGATAACTATCACCGTTCGCGAGGTGATTTCGATAGGAAGAAGGTCATTGTGCCCGATAGTGCTCATGGGACGAACCCTGCTTCGGCGGCGGTCTGCGGACTGGAGATCGTCGAGGTGAGCTCGCGGGCAGATGGAACGGTCGACTTTGAGGATTTGCAGCGTATTGTTGCTGAGCAGGGCACGGAGATTGCTGCAATGATGATGACGAATCCTAATACCCTTGGCCTCTTCGAGACGCGTATCCCGGAGATTGCCAGACTTATACACGACTGTGGTGGTCTGATGTACTACGATGGGGCAAATTTGAATCCGATGTTGGGCGCATGTCGTCCCGGTGATATGGGGTTCGACGTGATGCATGTTAATCTGCATAAGACATTCTCTACTCCTCATGGTGGCGGTGGACCTGGTAGTGGTCCGGTTGGTGTTCGTGAGGGCTTGCAGTCATTCTTCCCCTTTGTGTCGCCTTATCATGGCAACTTTGGCGTTATGATGCGTGCGTATGCCTATATCCTTTCCTTAGGTCGTGAACATGTAAAGGAGGTGGGACCGTTGGCCACACTGAATGCCAACTATATCAAGGCGTGTCTGAAGGATGTCTACGAGTTGCCCATCGATACAGTGTGTTGTCATGAATTCGTGTTCGATGGTCTGAAGGATAAGACGACAGGTGTGACAACGATGGATGTGGCGAAACGTCTGCTCGACTACGGCTATCATGCTCCGACAATCTATTTTCCGTTGCTTTTCCATGAGAGCCTGATGATTGAGCCGACAGAGAACGAGTCGCGTGAAACACTCGATGGCTTCATTGCCGTGATGCGCAAGATAGCAGAGGAGGCGAAAGTCAGTCCCGAGAAGGTGAAATCTGCTCCTCATACAACACCTATTGGAAGGGCTGACGATGTGCTCGCTGCTAAACATCCTGTTGTGACCTATCGTCAACTCAAGTCAGAAGCCTAATGTTCAATGTGTGATGAAAAAGACAGATTTGATCGTTATTGGCGCAGGACCGGGTGGTTACAAGGCTGCCGAGTATGCGGCCAAACGGGGACTGAAGGTGACGATTTTCGAGGTTGGAGAGGTTGGGGGTACCTGTCTTAATGTTGGCTGTATCCCCACGAAGACCTTTGTTCATAGTACCTCGTTTGATGAGGCCCGTGAACGTATGGTTCAGGTGGTGTCTCAACTCCGCCAAGGGGTGGAGGGTATCCTTTCGCATCCGAATATTACTCTTGTCCGTGAGAAAGTCTCTTTTGTCGATGCTCATACTGTTCGTTATGGAGACGGTGATTTGGTTATTGCTGATTACATCATTATCGCCACAGGATCCGAAACAAAATGGCTATCTATTGTTGGTGCAGACAGTCCCAGAGTTGTCGACTCTACAGGTTTGCTCCGGCTCGGCATCCTCCCCAAACGTCTCTGTGTCATTGGTGCCGGAGTCATTGGTATGGAGTTCGCTTCAGTGTTTCAGCGTTATGGTTCTGAGGTTACCGTCATTGAGTATCTGAAGGAATGTCTTCCTGCCCTTGATGGTGATATAGCGAAGCGTCTGCGTAAGACTTTGGAGAAGCGTGGCATAACTTTCCATATGCAGTGTGCCGTGAAACAGATTGTGGATGAAGAGGTGGTGTTTGAAGACAAGAAGGGACAGCAAGTACGCATAGCGGCAGATGTCATCCTAATGGCTACGGGCCGCAAGCCTCGAACTGAGGGCCTAAATCTGGAAGCCCTTGGCATCACTCTTGCCCCCAATGGTGCCATTCCCGTCGATGATAATTTCTGTGTAGCGTTGAGAGGAGCCGAGAGAAGTCCTCTCTATGCTATCGGTGATGTGAATGGTCGACAGATGCTTGCTCATGCCGCGGAGATGCAGGCTATCCATGCTGTCAATCATATTTTAGACAAGAAAGACGGTATCCGCTTCGATATCATGCCCGCTGCCATCTTTACCGAACCAGAGGCCGCCTGCGTGGGGCCTACCGAGGATCAATTTAAGGAACAAGGTGTTGCATATACCTGCCAAAAGGCGTTCTGGCGTGCCAACGGTAAGGCTCTTGCGATGGGTGAGACAGAGGGAATGCTTAAACTCTTTGTGTCCCCTTCTTTGGAGGGGCAGAGAGGAGGTCTTATCCTTGGTTGTCATGCTTATGGTGCTCATGCTGCTGATATCGTCCAGGAGGCGTCGGTACTCATGTGCAAGAACACCACGGTCGACGAACTTGCCGACATGGTGCACATTCATCCAACCCTTGCGGAAATATTGAAGTCCGTTACAGAACAGTAACGGACTTCAATATTTAGAGACTTTTCAATATATCTTCAACAACCTTGGGGAAATATTGCATCTCCAGTTGGTGTTCTTTCTCAGCGATGTCGTCAACTGTGTCGTTGGGGGAGAGGGCAACCTTGTATTGAGCGATAATCTCTCCTGCATCGCAGACAGGGGTCACCCAATGGACAGTCATGCCTGTCTCGGTTTCTCCTGCAGCCTTTACGGCCTCGTGGACATGATGTCCCCACATGCCCTTCCCACCATACTTGGGCAGTAGGGCGGGGTGTAGGTTGATAATCCTATGCGGATAAGCGTCGATGAGAAAATCAGGGATGAGCGGTAGCCATCCTGCCAATACGATGAAACCGATGTCGTATTTCTGAAGCAAAGGTAGCATCACGTCTGGGTTGTGGAGATCGGCCTTGGGGGCAACGGCGGTGGGAACGCCGAGACGCTCTGCTCTTGCTAATGCATAGGCATCATGTTTATTGCTGACAACGAGAGCGGTATGAACGCTCTCGTTGTCAGCAAAATAATTAATCAGGTTTTCGCAGTTAGTCCCGCCGCCTGATACAAAGATTGCTATATTCATTTCATTCTATTCAACATAGAAATACAGAGAGGACAGAGTTTTTATTATTTCCTCTGTGTCTCTGTATTTCTGTGTCTGTTTATACTAAGTGTTCGATAAGATCTGCACGGTCGCCGGGGAGCATGTCGATGACTGGAATCTCAACCATGGTATAGCATCCGGGCTGCAGGCGTACGGAAGCACGGGCCACGTTGACAAGCACCTGACCGGTAAGGGCAGGATTGTTGATGCTCATATTGAATTCCAGACGCTGGTTCTGTGTCTTACCGCTGACACCCTTGCGTACAAGGTTTACACCATGCCCCATGTCGCGTACATCGTCGACGCTCTCAACTTGGAACACATGAGTCTCGTCGGAAGCGAAGTAGGGATCAGCTTTGATATCCTTAGACACATCTTCCAGTTTTGCGCCTTCTTCCAGTTCAACATATACCATACGACGATGGATACCCTCACCGAGAGGGATAGTCATTGATAGCGCATTCTTCACGCCTTTCTTCGAGCGGACGCAGACGCTGTGTCCCATGGACATACCAGGACCAAAGTTCGTGTAGCTGAGTCCTTTTGGCGCAAGACTCTGCATGAGGGTGCGCACGATAGAGTCGGAGCCTGGATCCCATCCGGCAGCGATGACACTGACAGTGTTGGTCTCTTTGTTGAGCTTCATCAGACGCTCGCGGTATCCGCGGATGTTCGTGTGAATGTCGAAAGAATCGACGGTGTTGATGCCAAGAGGAAGAATCTGATTCGCATACTCCTCACAACTGCGAGTAGGGGTGGCAAGGATGGCTACATCGACATCCTTCAGTTCGCGGATGTCCTTCACTACTTCATAGTCTGCCAGTTCTGCAGGCTTGTTCTCCGCACCGTTACGACGTACGATACCTGCTACCTCGAAGTCGGGAGCTGTCTCCAGTGCCTGGAGGGCATACTGTCCGATGTTGCCGTAACCCACGACGGCTGCTCTGATTTTCTTCATAATCTTTTTTATGTCTTTTGTTGGTTGTTCCATCACTGCTGTTCTTCGCGGGTAAGGCGAAGGCATTGCTATCGAGCGGCAAAAGTACACTTTTTTACTGAGATACGTGACAAAACGACGGGGAAAATATCTAAAATCTTTCTTTTTGTGATAATTGATAAGGTTTCTGACACGAAATACAATAAATTGTAAGTATTGCGCGTTTTATGAATGGTGAAAATGAAAAACTGTAAGAACTATGATTGAGTATATCAAAGGAGAACTGACAGAACTGACTCCCGCGTTGGCGACGGTGGAGGCTGCTGGAATCGGCTATGGACTGAACATCTCGTTGAATACGTTCAGCGCCATCCAAGGGTTACGAGCAGACGGAACGGGAAAGAAGGATGTGAAACTCTATGTCTATGAGGCTATTAGGGAGGATGCCCATCAACTTTATGGCTTTGTGAACAAGAAAGAAAGAGAGATGTTCCTATTACTCATTTCGGTGAGTGGGGTGGGTGCTAACACGGCCCGGATGATTCTCTCGTCGTTGAGTGTCAGTGAACTATGCAATGCAATCTCAACCAATAATGAACGATTGATTAAGGGTATCAAGGGCATCGGTCTGAAAACGGCCCAGCGTATCATCGTCGACCTGAGAGATAAGATTGTCGCTTTGGGCATAGCAGAGGAAATTCCTGTGGGTGGACAGGTGTCTGCACCGGTAAACTGTCAGGTGAAGGACGAGGCAGTGAGTGCACTGACGATGTTGGGTTTTGCCCCAGCACCGAGTCAGAAGGTGGTTGTCGCCATCATGCAGGAACAGCCCAATGCTCCTGTGGAACAGGTTGTGAAGCAGGCATTGAAGATGATCAAGTAAGTTCGGGGAATCATTCTGAAACTGACGGCAGGACTTGAGGGCTATATAGGGGCCTTTTGAAGTCCTGTTGTCCGCTGCAAACATTATTAATGAGACGGATTATAGGAATTGTCATGGGATTGGTGCTCGCGTGCGTATGTGTGCATGCGCAAAAAGATTCTTTGCGTGCGCGTTGGCGCATCCAACGCACGGCCCCCATGTTGGTGCACGATCTCGACTCGTCGGCCCTCGATTTAAAATGGCCTGACAATATCCATCAAACGGTCGAGTATGATGACTCGGCTAATGTCTATTATATCGGTTCAAAGTTGGGTGACTCTTATCTGACGGCTCCTATACTGATGACGCCGGCAGAATATCAGAAGTGGGTAGAACAGAGGGCACTCCGTCAGTTTTTCCGAAAGAAAAACACGGAAAACGTGGCGAATGGCGGGAAGGATAAGTTCTTGTTTTCTGACATGCATTTCGACCTTGGTCCGGCAGAGAAGATTTTCGGTCCAGGTGGTGTACGCATCAAGACACAGGGAACGGCAGAACTGAAGTTCGGTGCGACGATGAAGAATATCGATAATCCATCGCTACCTATCCGTAACCGTAAGACAACAAGCTTTGATTTCGATGAGAAGATCAATCTGAGTGTGAATGGTATGGTGGGAGACAAGGTGAACATGAACTTGAACTATAACACTGATGCGACATTCGACTTCGACACTCAGAATCTGAAACTGAAATATGAGGGTAAGGAGGATGAAATCATCAAG
This sequence comes from Prevotella sp. lc2012, assembly GCF_900107065.1. NCBI lineage: Bacteria > Pseudomonadati > Bacteroidota > Bacteroidia > Bacteroidales > Prevotellaceae > Prevotella > Prevotella sp. lc2012. Next base: position 30,925 of record NZ_FNUF01000004.1, read on the forward strand.
TTAGTGGAGGCTGGTAATGTCACTTTCCCGTCGAACAACTCGTTGGTGAAGGGAGCGAGCAGTCTTTTTGGCGTGCGTACCGATTTGCAGTTTGGTAGACTGAAGTTACAGACGGTACTTTCGCAAAAGAAATCGTCGACGAAAAGTGTATCGTCGAGAGGTGGTACGCAGACAACGGCTTTTGAACTGGATGCGTCCGACTACGAAGAGAACCGCCATTTCTTCCTCTCACATTATTTCCGGGAACATTACGATCAGGCGATGTCGACCCTGCCGAACCTGATGACGGGCATTGAGATCAACCGTGTGGAGATCTGGGTGACAAACAAGACGGGCACGACGGCTAATACCCGTCATATCGTGGCGTTGACAGACTTAGGAGAGAATACACAGGTAAGTAATCCCTATTGGAATCTGTCCGGGCAGACGGTGCCAGGTAATGCAGGAAACACAGAGTATGCAACACTGGTGAATAGCTATGCCGATGCCCGTGATATAGATCAAACAAACAGCGTGTTGGCAGCTATCCCCGGTTTTGAGAATGGTGTGGACTATGAGAAACTGTCGAGTGCCCGTCTGTTGACTGCCTCGGAGTATACCGTGAACAAATCGTTGGGTTACGTGTCGTTGAAGGGTGGTTTGCAGACAGATCAGGTACTGGCGGTGGCCTATGAGTTCACGGCAGGTGGGGTTACCTATCAAGTGGGTGAGTTTGCTGGTGATGTTGCGGAGACTTCAAAGGCGTTGTTTGTGAAGTCGTTGAAGAATACATCGGCTACGCCCTCTCAGGGAAACTGGCGTCTGATGATGAGGAACGTGTATTATCTCGCTTCAACGGTCGAAAAAAGCAGGTTCCGTCTTGATATCAAGTATCAGAGTGATACGGCAGGCGTCTATCTGACCTACATCCCAGAACAGCAGGTGAAGAGAACTCCTTTGTTGCGACTCCTCGGTTGTGATCGATTGGACAATAACAACAAGACGCATGCCAATGGATATTTTGATTTCGTTGAGGGTTATACCGTGTCCGACGGTCGTGTTTTCCTGCCTGCTGCAGAGCCCTTCGGTGATTATCTGCGTCAGCGACTTCTCCGTGAAGGACTGTCGTCGGCAGATGCGGAGAAATACGTGTTCTCCCAGTTGTACGACTCAACGAAGACGGTAGCGCGACAGAATGCAGAGAAAGACAAGTATATCCTCTCCGGACAGTATAAGGGAACTTCCGCCAATGTAATTTCTCTTGGGGCTTATAATGTGCCGCAGGGCTCCGTCGTGGTCACTGCAGGTGGTATCGTTTTGCAGGAGGGGTCTGACTATTCAGTTGACTATTCAGCTGGTGAGGTGACGATCCTGAACCAGAGTATCATCGATGCAGGAACAAACGTCAATGTGTCGCTGGAGTCGAATACTGATTACGGCATGCAGCGGAAGACGATGATGGGTGTGAATTGGGAATACGATTTCTCTAGGAACTTCCAGATTGGAGGTACACTGATGCATCTCTCCGAACAAGCACTCATCTCGAAAGTAGCGATGGGTGAGGAACCGCTGAAAAACACACTCTGGGGATTGAGTGTCAACTGGAAGCAGGAGTCGCAGTGGCTTACTTCTGTTCTCAATAAGATACCGTTCTTACATGTTAAGGAACCATCGCATATCTCTTTCACCGGCGAGTTCGCACAACTCGTCACAGGAACGGCAGGTGGCACACAGGATAATGCCTCGTATATCGACGATTTCGAGAATACGAAGAACTATATCGACGTGAGTAGTCCGAAACAATGGACACTCTCTAGTGTCCCGACGATGTTTCCGGAAAGTGTTGACAAGACGGGAGTAACTAGTGGTATGAACCGTGCACTGTTAGCTTGGTATAACGTTGATCCGATATTTACCCGTCGTTCATCGACGCTTACGCCAGGACATATCAAGAGTGATCTTGAGCAGCTATCCAATCATTATGTGCGTGAGGTATATGTGAAGGAACTTTATCCTAACCGTGATCAGAGCACTTATAATGGGGCAACATCAACGCTACCCGTGCTGAATCTCGCCTATTATCCACAGGAACGCGGTCCCTATAACCTGACACGCGATCTGAACAGTGACGGTTCTATGCGACAGCCCGAGACGAAATGGGGTGGTATGATGCGCAGACTCGACACTAACGACTTCGAACAGGCAAATATCGAGTATATCGAGTTTTGGATGCTCGACCCCTTTATCTACACCCGGCAGCAGGGCAATGAATCCGATTACAGTGGCGATCTCTACTTCAATCTCGGTGAGGTGAGTGAGGACGTGCTCCGCGACGGTAAGAAGTTCTATGAGAGTGGCATGCCCGTCGACGGAAGTAATTCGTACAACACCACCCAATGGGGAAAGGTGCCTGTTCAGGCAACGCAGACCTATGCCTTCGCTACGACAACCGGCTCGCGACGATTACAGGATGTGGGTTTCAATGGACTAAATAATGACGAGGAACGCTCGTATGGAGCTTACAAAGAGTGGATAGATGCCGTGAGTGGGATAATCACTAACGACAGTATCCGTGAGGCGTGGCGCAACGACCCTGCTGGCGATGACTATCATTATTTCCGGGGCTCCGACTTTGACAAGGAACGGAAGACCATTCTCGACCGTTACAAACGAATCAACAACCCACAAGGCAATTCTCCCGATACTGATGAGCAAACAGAGTCGTACGACACCAGTTATAAGACGGGGCCGGACGTAGAGGATATAAATCAAGACTATACACTCAATGAGTACGAACGTTATTATCAGTACAAGGTACGTATCAGTCCGGAAATTCTTGATGCTTACCGTCACGGTGTGGCGTCTGCCGACTGTTTTATCACAGACATGCGTACTAGTAGTGTGAAGTTACGCAATGGCGATACGACGAGTGTTAACTGGTATCAGTTCCGTATTCCTTTGACGGCATATGAGCGTAAGGTGGGGTCGATTAATGGTTTCACTAGCATCCGTTTCATGCGAATGTTTATGACCGGTTTTCAGAAACCTATCGTTCTTCGTTTTGGTTCGTTGGATCTTGTGCGCGGTGAATGGCGTGTATATAAGCAGAGTCTTGGCACCTCGGCAGCAGAGGGAGGTGTCATGGAGGTCAGTGTCGTGAATATCGAAGAGAACAACGACAAGACACCGGTGAATTATGTGTTGCCGCCAGGTATCAGTCGTGTGACAGACCCCTCACAGCCTCAACTTGTGGAGAACAACGAACAAGCACTCGATATCGTGGTCAAGGAACTGCGACAGGGCGAGTCGAAGGCAGTCTATCGGAACACCAGTTTGGACCTGCGTCACTATAAACGCATGCAGATGTTCGTTCATGCCAATCACCTCATGCCTGATGCCACGAATCTGCAAGACAATCAATTGGCTGTGTTCATCCGCCTTGGTAGTGACTACAGGAACAACTACTATGAGTATCTGATTCCATTGCAACTCACACCTGACCGTAGCGACTATAGCAAATATTCTACTGCCGACCGTCGACAAGTATGGCCCGAAACGAATATGCTCGATATCAGTCTTCATCTCTTTACTCAACTGAAAAAACAGCGTAATCTGTCGAGATCGCAAGGTACAGCCTCCTATAGTCATCCCTTTTCTATCTATGACCCCGATCGTCCCGGTAATAAGGTTAGTGTGCTTGGTAACCCGTCGCTTGGTGAGGTGAAGGTGATGATGATCGGTGTGCGAAATATTTCCGGTGATGTGAAGTCAGGAGAGGTATGGGTTAACGAACTTCGCCTATCCGAAACGAACAACGATGGTGGATGGGCGGCCTCAGGAACGATGAATGTGCAACTCTCTGACTTCGGTACTGTGAATATGATGGGCCGTTATATCGGCGACGGCTTCGGAGGACTGGAGGAGGGGGTGACACAACGGTCTACCGATACGCAGAAAGAATACAGTGTGACAACATCATTGGAACTAGGTAAGTTCTTCCCTGAGAAGGCGAAGGTCAGTGCACCGCTTTATTACTCCGTGACAAAGGAAGAGGTAAGACCGCGTTACAATCCTTTAGATTCCGATATGCGCCTCAGCGACGCCCTTGATGCAGCAGCTGATCGTCGTGAGCGAGACAGTATTGAGAACATTGCTGTCACAAAGACTACAAACAGTAACTTTGCACTTTCGAATCTTCGCTGGGGACTACGAACGAAACGTCATCCGATGCCCTATGATCCAGCCAATTTCTCGTTTAGTTACAGTCATTCTCACCGTTATACGTCGGGCGAGACGACCGTCTACGAGAAAGAGGACCAGTGGCGTAGCGCACTAAACTACAATTACTCTCCTGTATATAAAACTTGGGAACCTTTCAAACACCTGAAAGGAAAATCAAAGTGGCTGAACTTTCCAAAGGCATTTGGCATCAACTATCTGCCGCAGAGTATTGCCTTCAACTCCGAGATTACCAGGAACTATTACGAATTGCAGGAGCGTGATATGGAGAGTCTGGATCGGCAGCGTCTTCCATTGACGTTCTCCGAGCAGTTCCTGTGGAACCGTGACTTCTCCTTACGTTGGGATTTTACGAAGAACCTGCATTTCAATTTCCAGTCGGCTACTCGTGCGCAGATAGAGGAACCGTATACACCCGTCAACAAAGACCTCTATCCAGACCACTATACTGCATGGAAAGACTCTGTACGACGGAGCATCCGCAACTGGGGTACGCCACTCGACTATCAGCAGCAAGTCAGTGCAAGCTATCAATTGCCACTGAACAAATTGCCGCTCTTTGATTGGGTGAATGCCGACGCTTCCTATCATGCGCGTTATTCATGGGTGAGAGGTACGGAACTGGATGACGGTACGAGTTTGGGTAATACCATCTCCAGTAACCGTAACCTAAACATCAATGGTTCTTTTAACATGGAGACGCTCTATAAGCATATACCATTCCTGAAAAGGGTCAATGAGCGATTCAGGAAGACCGGTGTCAGGAATCCCAGAAGTCCAGAAAAGCCTAAGTTATCCAGAAGAAATAAAAAAACAGAAAACGACGGTGACTATGGTGATCATGCCGAGCTGGCCTCTCTCGAAGACTCTCGGAACACTTATCAGCGTGAAATCACTCTTCGCTCCGATACAACGCTCACTGTGGCTCATAACAGAAACTCTAGACGGATTGTAGTGACGGCTCGGACGAAGGACGGTCGTCTCTATAATCTCCGATATAAGACCATTGATCCTAATAGGATTGTGATAAAAAGTCTTGACACCATATCTTTGAAGATTACGATTTCTGCAAAGCCTACATCGGAGAACAAGTGGTGGTATAAGTCTGCCCAAAGCGCGGCCCGTGTATTGATGATGGTTCGTTCTGTCAGTGTTAACTACCGTCATCAGTATGCAATGCTATTACCGGGCTTTCTGCCCAATGTAGGTGATATGTTCGGTCAAAGGGCCGATAATGTGATGTCGCCTGGTCTCGATTTTGCCTTCGGTGTGATGGGCGATGGCTATCTCGATAAGGCGATGAGGAACGATTGGTTGCTGATGAACGACAGCGTGGCAACACCGGCAACCGTTAACAGCTCCAGTGACTTGCAACTGAGAGCAGTTCTAGAACCGCTCCGAGACTTGCGGATTGACCTTCATGCCTCACGTACCGACAATAGGGCGAGAAGCATCCAATATATGTATGCAGGGACACCGACAACCTATAGCGGAACGTTCAATATGACAACGATATCGTTCAAGGGGGCGTTAGCCGGTATAGGTAACGCAAACAGCGGTTATCGATCGGCAACTTTCGACCGTTTCCGCACGCTTGTTGACGATTTTCAACAACGTGTGCAGCAACTGTACGACGGTGCACCGCACACGTTTGCTGATGTCAATCCTTATAGCGCTGATGTGATGGTGCCGGCCTTCCTTTCCGCCTATACGATGGGGGCCGGGAAGTCGCTTGCTGTCTTTCCTTCGCTGATGCGTCTGTTGCCGAACTGGACCATGCATTACTCGGGACTCTCAAAACTTCCGTGGGTGCGCGACTATCTGAAGAGCCTCACTCTCAGTCATGCATATAAGAGTGTTTATAGTGTAGGCAGTTATGCGTCATACAGTTCGTGGCAGGAGTATATGGACGGATTAGGTTTTATCACAGATCAAGTGACGGGCATGCAACAGCCGTCGTCGATGTACAACGTTTCTACCGTCAGCATAAACGAAGCATTTTCACCATTGCTCGGTGTCGATGCTACGTTTCAAAATAATCTCACGGCGAAGTTGGAGTATCGTACGAGTCGTGTACTTAGTCTCTCGATGACAAGTATTCAACTCAATGAGGCACTCAGTCGTGACTGGGTTGTTGGGATGGGCTATAAGATTCAGGATTTTAATCTTTATGGTGCTGCAGGTAACCGTAAAGTCAAGCGGGCACAGTCGGCATCTGGTAAATCGGGGAAGGTCGGATATTCTGGATCATCCGGCAAATCCGGTGTGAACCATGACCTGAATCTGCGTTTAGACCTTTCATACCGCCGGCAAGCATCTATCACCCGTGATATTGCATCCGGTGTGTCATCGGCCTCGAGCGGAAACACAGCTTTCAAGTTGTCTTTTATGGCTGACTATACGCTCTCTCGTTTACTCACCCTGACGGCTTATTACGATCAGCAGACAAACACTCCTTTACTCTCAAGCAACAGTTATCCTACGACGACGCGTGACTTCGGACTGTCGTTAAAATTCTCGCTCACACGATAGGATGCTTTTTCGTGTTTTCTTTTTTGAATTCTCGAAAAAAGTTCGTACCTTTGCCGCTGTAGCTTTAATGATACCATCTACAGATATGATTTTGAAACGTATGTTCCAATTACGGCGTCTATTGCTCGGGTTGGCATAGGGTTTTTGTTAAGTGTGATTCCGAAATGAGAGAAACAGTATATTATAAGGTAGCAGGTCACCTATATAGCGTGAGCGCAGAGAAGGATGTCTTTGCGATGATGAAAAATTATGAACCATTTAAAAGTGACGGTGACGCGACGACGTTTACCTTAGTCATTGAGAATGGAAAGGCACCCGATTACACCGAGGAACTACGACAAGACGATGAGGAACAGACCATCATTTGCGGATGTACGATAGACGGTAGGCCTGTGTTTGAATTTCGTTGGCAGAACATAACGGCAGGATGGCTTATCTGTACAGGCGACTATCGTGACGGGCAACTTGTCGTGACGGACCGTCATGTAAAAATGGCTATCGACAATGCTCTGATGGTACTGTTTGCGCTGGCAACGGCCGATAAGAATACACTGCTGTTTCATGCATCTGTGGTCAGCTATAAGGGATATGGTTATATGTTCCTAGGCAAGAGCGGAACTGGTAAAAGTACTCATTCGAGTCTTTGGCAACAGTATGTCGATGCGACAGAACTGATAAACGATGACAATCCGGTGGTGTGTATCGGAGACGACAATCAGGTTGTTGTATATGGTTCGCCCTGGAGTGGTAAGACACCCTGTTATCGGAACGTCGTTTATCCCTTGGGTGGTATTGTTCTTCTCTGTCAGGCACCTTATAATAAGATACGTCGTCTGACAGGTATTGAAACTTATGCGGCGCTGGTACCCAGCATCAGTGGTAAACGATGGGACGCGCGTATTGCTGATGGATTGCATCAATCGGAAAATATATTGGCACGGCAGATACCTGCATATTATCTGGAATGTCTGCCAGATGAAGAGGCGGTACGTGTTTGTTATGCTGCATTGACGCATAATCATAATGATAAAGTATGATGAGCGATAAGGACATCATCGAGGAGGCAATCCGATTGGTTGATGAGGGCTTGTGTGTCACACTACCCGTCAATGGTCGCAGTATGCTACCATTCATCATTGGTGGCCGCGAGAGTGTTATTCTGCAGAAGGCAGTCCGACCTAAGGTCGGTGACGTGGTGCTTGCATGGGTCAACGGTATACGCTATGTGGTGCATCGTATCATCCGTGTGGATGGTGAAAATGTGACTCTAATGGGCGATGGTAACCTTGTTGGTGTAGAGCATTGTGCATTGGATGATATTAAGGCGTTGGCCACGCATGTTGTGGATGCGGATGGACAGACACATAAATTATACACACCTTGGCGAAAAGAAATCGCTCGACTATGGTTCTGGCTGCGACCTGTACGTCGATATTTGCTTGCCATCTATAGAAGAATAAAGAAATAGATATTGCTATTGTGCTTTTACAAAGGGCGGAAAAAACATAAAAATGAAAATCAAAAAAGGATTTGTGCTGCGCGATGTGTGCGGCGAACAGGTAATTATGGGGGAGGGACTCGATGCAGTTAACTTCGGGAAGTTGTTAGTACTTAACGATACGGCAGCTTGGTTGTGGAAACGGGCTCAGCAGATGGTCTCCTTTAACATTGAGTCACTCACAGAAGAACTCTGTGGGGAATATGATGTTCCAGTCGACGAAGCCCGAAAGGATGTGGCTGAGATGCTGCAAAAGTGGCAGGATGCCGGTCTGATAGAGATTCTTGAGAGGTGAGATACGTATTGTGGCTGTGGCATAACACACGTGGCATCCGTTGGAGAATGGTGGTGCGCATCGTTGCAGGTATTGGACAAGTGTTGCTTGGCCTGCTGATGGTGTGGCTTAGCAAACGCTTCATTGATGTAACTATCCGCATAGGAAGTGTTGATGATGTGCTGCGGATGGTGATGTGGCTCGTGGTCACAGTCGTGGGAGGTGTGGTACTGCGACAAGTTGGTTTTTGGCTTACTACGGTTGCCAATGTCAGACAGATGAATAAACTCAGACTATATTTCTTTAGTAGTCTGTTCCGTCGGCAACTTTTCGAAGGTGAGGAGCTGCACTCGGGCGACGTTACGTCGCGATTAGCGAAGGATATTGAACAAGTGAGTACGGTGTGTACCGACACTCTGCCCCAGATGGCGATAACCGCGATACAACTCTGTGGCGCGTTCTTGTTAATGCACTGGTTTGATGCCCGACTGGCATGGGCATTACTGTTGCTTACACCAGTCGCCATCGTGTTCGGCAAACTTATCGCCCGTCGGTTACGGCAGATGACCCTTGACATCAGGAATGACGAGAGTCGTATACAGATGCAGGTGCAGGAGGGTATGGAATATAATGCCGTGTTGCGCTCTTTGGGCAGTGAACAGTGGGTCACTAGTCGTCTCGACTCTATGCAGCAGCGACTTCATGGCAATGTGATCCGACGCACACGCTTTACTGTTGTTGCCCGTCTCATCATGGGCTGTGTCTTCGGATTGGGTTATCTCTTAGCATTTGTATGGGGTGGCATAGGATTGCGTAATGGCACTATCACTTTTGGTGTTATGACCTCCTTTCTGCAGCTTGTTGGTATGATTCAACACCCGATACTCCAGTTGCTTAATCTTGTGCCTGGTGTGATTCATGCTACGGCAAGCATTGATCGTCTGGATGAGCTTGGTAATATGACATCGGATGCAGTACATGACAATAAGTGTGTCGAGAGGAATGACCATCAATTAGGGAAAGGCATCCGTTTCGATAATGTTGCTTTCCGCTATGCGAATGGCGATAAGATGATATTGGAGAACTTCACATATGAATTCAAACAAGGCAGTAAGACTGCCATCATGGGTGAGACAGGTATCGGGAAGACCACATTATTCCGACTGATTCTCGGTCTTGTCGAACCGACGGAGGGCGTGGTTACTGTGGGAGATGATTTGTGTTTCGTGCCGCAAGGTAACACGCTGATGAGTGGTACTATACGTTATAACCTGCAATTGGCAAAGCCTGATGTTACAGATGAGGCGTTAAAGGATGTGTTACATACAGCGTGTGCGGATTTCGTGTTCGACTTGCCAGAGGGACTGGATACAGAATTGGGTGAACATGGTTGTGGATTAAGTGAAGGACAAGCACAACGTATCGCGATAGCGCGTGGCCTGCTGCGTCCCGGTACGATCCTTTTGCTTGATGAAGTCAGCAGCTCGCTTGACGAACCTACCGAAAAAGAACTCTATCATCGTCTCTTTGAGGCATATCCAAGGAGTACAATGCTTTTTATTACACACCGCCCAGCCGTCACCTCTCTCTGCGATGACGTAATCCGTTTATAGATCTTATTAGTTGATGCGAAAGACTCTCCTGTTATTTGTCGTAAGCGTGTACAGGATAATCGGTGGTGTAGTGAAGGCCACGGCACTCTTTTCGCTCTAGGGCCCAACGGGTGATAAGGTATCCCACATTAATCATGTTACGTAGTTCACAGATATCCTTCGAGGCCTTAACGCGTTTGAAAAGTCGTTCTGTCTCCTCGTAGAGCATATCGAGACGATCCCACGCACGATGCAGACGCAGGTCGCTGCGCACGATACCTACATAGTTTGACATAATCTGATTGACCTCCTTAACACTTTGAGTGATGAGAACCTTTTCCTCATTGGTCATCGTACCCTCATCATTCCATTCCGGTACCTGATCATTGAAGTCGTATAGGTTGATATGTTCTAGCGAGTCCTTGGCTGCTGTGTCGGCATAGACAACAGCCTCAATGAGTGAGTTGGAGGCAAGACGGTTGCCGCCGTGCAGTCCTGTGCAGGAACATTCACCAAGGGCATAAAGTCGTTCAATGCTGGTCTGTCCGTTGAGGTCGACTTTAATACCGCCACACATATAGTGAGCTGCCGGCCGCACTGGAATGTAATCGGTGGTGATGTCGATACCGATGGAGAGACATTTCTGGTAGATATTGGGAAAGTGTTTTTTCGTTTCAGCGGGATCCTTATGGGTGACATCAAGGCATACATGATCGAGACCGTGTTTCTTCATCTCCTTATCGATGGCGCGAGCCACGATGTCACGTGGCGCCAAAGAGAGTCTGTCGTCGTATTTTTCCATGAACGTCTGTCCATTGGGTAGCTTTAGGATACCGCCGTAACCGCGCATAGCCTCTGTAATGAGGTAGGCGGGGTGCGTCTCCTTGGGGTTATGGAGCACTGTCGGGTGAAACTGAACGAATTCCATGTCGGCCACGGTTCCCTTGGCTCGGTACACCATCGCAATACCGTCGCCTGTGGCAATGACAGGATTCGAGGTGGTCAGATACACCGCTCCGCAGCCACCGGTACACATCACTGTAACTTTAGCTAAGTATGTGTCAACGTGCGAGGGGTTGTTCGGTCCCTCTGGTAATTCTGGATTTTCTGGTGAGAGTACATATGCGCCATAGCAATGGATGTAGGGTGAACGGCGCGTCACCTTGGCACCAAGGTGGTGTTGGGTGATAATCTCTACAGCGAAGTGGTTTTCCTTGATGTCAATGTTTGGATTGTTCTTGACAGCCTCTATTAATCCGCGCTGAATCTCCGCCCCAGTATCGTCTGCGTGGTGTAAGATGCGAAACTCTGAGTGTCCGCCTTCGCGATGAAGGTCAAACGATCCGTCTTCCTTCTTGTCGAAGTTTACGCCCCAGTTTACTAGTTCACGTATCTGTTCCGGTGCTTTGCGTACTACCTGCTCTACGGCTGCCCGATCAGAGATATAGTCGCCTGCAACCATCGTGTCCTCAATATGCTTGTCGAAATTATCGAGTTCCAGGTTTGTCACTGACGCTACGCCGCCTTGTGCGAACGAAGTGTTGGCCTCGTCAAGTGAGGTCTTGCAGATCATACATACGCGCCCTTTGTTAGCTTGTGCAACCTTCAATGCATAGCTCATGCCGGCTATGCCGGCACCGATAACCAAGAAATCGTATTTGTATACCATAATACGGAGGTGTTTTGATAATTTATTGCAAAGGTAGCTATTATTGTTAATAAATAAGAGTTAAGAGTTGAGAAAAATGGTATTCTATACATATTTTTTCTTAAATATTAACTCTTAATTCATATTTTTTCGTATCTTTGCCACAAAACCAAGACGAAGATAAAATGAAAAGACTGTGGCTGATTATTCTAATGTGTATACCTTTGGCAACACTGGCTCAGCAGGTTGTCATAGGAGGTGTTGTCTTGGATGACAAGACAGGTAAAGGACTAAAACAGGTGAGTGTGTCGGCAGGCAGACTGTCGGTTGTCACGAACGAAGATGGAGTCTTCTCTCTTAAACTTCCCCAGATACCTCAGTCAATCACGGTGTCGCATCTGGGTTATAAAACACGTCGGGTGAATGTAGTGGAAGGGCAGACGGAGAATCTGACCGTCCGTTTGGCACCGACGGTAATCCAATTGCGTGAGGTGGTTATCACAAACGAGAATCCGCGTGAGTTGGTGGATGTTGCCATCAGTAAGATTCCGGACAACTACAGCAGAAACCCGGAGCTGCTGAAAGGTTTCTACAGGGAGACAGCGATGAAACGTCGCCATTATATCTATGTGGCCGAGGGTGTGGAGGATATGTATAAGACATCGTATACCCGTCAGGTGGGACGTGATCGTGTATCAATCGTTAAGGGACGTCGCTTGATTAGTCAGAAGGAAAGTGACACGCTCGGTGTGAAGGTGATGGGTGGTCCGGTGCAGGCCGTCTTGCTTGATATTGTAAAGAACCGCGAGATCCTGTTTAATAAGGAGGAACTTGATGCCTATCAGTTTAGAATGGGGGATCCCGAGTATATCAATGACCGCGAGCAGTATGTGGTACTGATGGAGCCTAAGATGCTGATGCCGTATGCCCTATATCACGCCAAACTCTATATAGACCGTGAGCGACTTGCTTTCACACGTATCGAGTTGGATCTGGACATGCGAGATAAGGACAAGGCGACGCGCACGATGTTAGTGAAGAAACCTTTCGGCGTGAAGTTCAGACCTCGTGAGTTGTCGTGTGTCGTGGATTACCGTTATGAGGACGGAGTAACACGTCTCAGCTATCTGCGGAATATCTTCCGCTTCAACTGCGATTGGAAGAAACGCCTATTCTCTACGTCGTTTACGGCAACTTGTGAGATGGCTGTCACTGATATTACTTCGGATGGGGTGCAGCCTATAGCTAATCGCAGTTCGTTCGACTCGCGGGATGCCTATTACGACAAGGTAGAGTATTTTATGGATCCAGAGTATTGGAGCAATTATAATATCATTGAGCCGTCGGAGTCGCTTGATAAGGCTATTCACCGTCTTGTATCTAAATATCGACGGAATTGAGGAAGGAAAATAGATGAGAAAACATATCTTACTGGTCTTTGTGGTATGCCAGTCTCTCTGTCTGCATGCGCAGACAGAGAGTTCTGTTGTTATGCCGCAAGCGACAGATACGGTACAGGTGGCGCTTCCCTGGCCGGAGAACATACAGGCAAGGTTGGATTCTTTAACGAACGACCGTTTCTTGGAACGAACGCAATTAGGATTGATGATTTATGACTTGAGTGCAGATTCAGTACTCTACCGCTATGGCGAGAAGCAGACGCTGCGTCCAGCCTCGACGATGAAGTTGTTGACGGCTATCACGGCATTGGACTGTCTGGGAGCCGACTACCCGTTGCGCACATCTCTATATTATCGGGGTGTGGTGAATGGTCGTACATTGGAGGGAGATGTCTTCTTGGTGGGTGGTATGGATCCGATGTTTGACGAGGTAGATATGGAAATCTTTGCTGAGGCTGTTTGTCGGATGGGAGTAGACTCAATCCGAGGCCGTATTGTCACCGACACTTCGTTCAAAGAGGAGTTTTTGCTCGGGGAAGGTTGGTGTTGGGACGATGACAACCCTCAGTTGACACCCTTGCTGGTATCCCGAAAGGATGAATTCGCAAGTCGTTTTGTGAGTCTGTTGCGTGACAAGGGACTGACCGTGGATGCTCCCTGTACGTCAGGCATCCTTCCCAAGGATGTGCTACTTGTGTGCTCTCGTTCTCACCGATTGAAGGATATACTTGTGCCGATGATGAAGGAGAGTGATAACCTTTATGCCGAATCAGTATTCTTTCAGATTGCGGCCTCTTCGGGTGCCCGTCCGGCAAAGGCAACTCATGCCCGTCAAATCATCAAACGTACAGTCGCCAAGTCGGGCATTTCTGGTGTCGCCTATCGGGTTGCCGATGGCAGTGGATTGTCACTTTATAATTATGTTACTCCTGAGTTGATGGTGAGTATGCTACGTTACGCCTATCTACACCGTGATATTATTTCATATCTTCGTCCCTCATTGCCCGTGGCAGCTGTTGATGGCACTTTGAAGAAACGGATGGGTGACAGTTGTGCGAAGGGAAGGGTACAGGCGAAGACAGGTACAGTAACTGGCGTCTCATCGTTGGCAGGCTACTGCACGGCAGCTAATGGTCATCAGTTGGCTTTCTGTATCATTAATCAAGGTGCGATGAAGCATACAGAAGGTAGGGTTTATCAGGATAAAGTATGTGAGGCTTTGTGCCGCGAATAGGGATATAGTTCCCGAAAATAGAACCATTGAAAAATATGAAGACAGAAAATAAACAGAAAAACGACTCCTTACTTGCCGCTCATGGCGCACAGGAGAACACTGAAATAAGAATGCAGGAGCAGATTCTTGTGAGAATTACCGGGCAGGATCGTCCGGGACTGACAGCCTCGGTCATGGGTATATTGGCGAAGTACGATGCGCAGATCCTTGATATCGGACAGGCAGACATCCATTCAACGTTGTCATTGGGAATTCTAATCCGTATAGAAGAGACGCATAGTGGACAGGTGATGAAAGAACTGTTGTTCAAAGCAACGGAACTGGGTGTGAACATCGGTTTTTCCCCGATTAGTGATGACGAGTATGAGGACTGGGTAGGTCATCAAGGTAAAAACCGTTATATCCTTATGGTGATGGGACGACAGTTGGAGGCTCGACAGATAGAGGCTGCGACCCGTGTTATCGCTGATCAAGGATTGAATATCGACTCTATTCTGCGACTCACAGGACGCAAGAGTATAAAAAACTCTGCTAAGCATGTCCGTGCCTGTATTGAGTTTTCGTTGCGCGGTGAGCCTCGTGACAGGAAGGAGATGCAATCGAAGCTGATGAAACTTTCGTCGGAGATGGAGATAGATTTCTCTTTCCAAAAAGACGACATGTTCCGTCGTATGCGTCGACTGATCTGTTTTGATATGGATTCGACACTCATCCAGACGGAATGTATCGACGAATTGGCAGAGCGAAATGGTGTGGGGGCTGAGGTGCGGGCCATCACGGAAAGTGCTATGCGTGGTGAAATAGATTTCAAGGAAAGTTTTACACGTAGAGTTGCTCTGTTAAAGGGACTTGATGTGAGTGTGATGCAAGAGATCGCAGAGAACCTGCCCATTACTGAGGGGGTAGACCGTCTGATGACTATTTTGAAACGTTGTGGTTATAAGATTGCAATTCTCTCGGGTGGATTCACATATTTCGGTGAGTATCTACAGCGTCGTTATGGAATTGACTATGTGTATGCCAACGAACTTGAGATAGGTGAGGACGGCAAACTTACGGGACGTTATGTAGGAGAGATCGTAGACGGTCATCGTAAGGCTGAGTTACTGAAACTCATTGCTCAGGTGGAGAAAGTAAATTTGGCTCAGACGATTGCTGTGGGCGATGGCGCCAATGACCTTCCGATGATCTCTGAGGCCGGCCTGGGTATCGCTTTCCATGCAAAACCGCGTGTGGTTGCTAACGCAAAGCAGAGCATCAACACGATAGGTCTTGATGGAGTGCTCTATTTCCTTGGTTTCAAGGATAGCTATTTGGGTGACCAGGGAAAGTTTTAATAAAATGTAATGGACTGCGGGGCCAGATTGTCCTATGGTCTTATAGTCTGTTGCTGAATCTGACGGTATGGATTTTGCATTAACGCTTCTGCAATGGTTTCGTGAGAACGGTCGTGACTTGCCTTGGCGGCAGACTCGTGATCCTTATGCTATATGGCTTTCGGAGATTATCCTCCAGCAGACACAGGTAAAGCAGGGCTGGGAGTATTGGGAACGGTTCATATGCCGTTGGCCAACCGTGGAGGCACTGGCTGCAGCAACAGAAGATGAAGTGCTTCGTGAGTGGCAAGGGCTTGGTTATTATAGTCGTGCAAGGAACCTGCACTATGCCGCTCGTCAGATTATTGACCTTGGCCATTTCCCCAATACGTTGGAAGATCTCAGACGACTGAAGGGAGTGGGTGACTACACTGCCGCGGCCATCGGAAGCATAGCTTTTGATTTGCCTGCAGCTGTGGTCGATGGGAATGTATATCGAGTTCTCGCCCGTTATTTTGGTGTCAATATCCCCATCAATACCACAGAAGGAAAAAAGACCTTTTCCGCCCTTGCTCAGAGTCTTCTTCCTGAACCCCCTTGTCAAAAGCAAAAAGATAACTGTCGACACCTAAATGCCGTCTATAATCAGGCCATCATGGACTTTGGAGCCATCCAGTGTACCCCACAGTCACCGCACTGTACTGTCTGTCCGTTGATGGAGAGCTGTGAGGCTTTTCGCTCTGGGAAGGTTGGTAATTTGCCTGTGAAGTTGAAAAACTTGAAGGTATGTGAGCGTCATCTTGTTTATGTCTATATCCGTTGTCAAGGTGAAACGGCTATTCATCGACGTGGAGCGGGGGATATTTGGCAAGGATTGTGGGAACCATATTCTCCTACCATCCTTTCGGAGGGGAAGGATGGTCTGACGAAGTCCTCTGACTCGGAGATCCTCAATACCCTGAGAGGAATAAATGGGACTCTCGTTTCACTCCGTCGGGATGTCAAACATGTGCTTACCCACCGTGTCCTCTATGCAGACTTCTATTTGCTTGAGACGGACGTAAGACCAGAACTTCCTAGTGATTATATATGGATTCCTGAGACGCAGTTTAGTGATTATGCTGTGCCCCGTTTAATAGAGATTCTATTGGAGTCTTTATAGGTTTATCTATATGAGCGCAACATCCTTGATATGCTTGATCTCTAGTTCATTTTCCAATGCTCCAACGACGGAGATGATGTCAAATCGTAAATCCATGTGGATGTTTTTCGATTTTACATAGTGGTTGATGGCCTGTTTTAAGTTTTGCTGTTTCCAATAGTCGACGGCCTCCTCAGGTTCGCCGAAAGTGTTGTTTCGACGGGTCTTCACCTCGACGAATACAACAATGTCCTTGTCAAGCGCAATAATATCAATGTCTCTGCGTCCAGATTTCCAGTCGCGTTCGATAATCGTATACCCTTTCTTTTCAAGATACTCGGCGGCCTGTGTTTCGCCCCATCTCCCAAATTCGTTATGTGAAGCCATAGATTTTAACGGTTAGCGACAACTCCATTATTTGAAGGAACTGTTTCTTTTATTAATTACAAAGATACGCAATCTTATCGTCGTAACAACACTTTTAACTTATTTTATATCGTTTTTATAAAGAAAGTGTGTACCTTTACATTTTAATCAATCATAAATTATATTGAGAATGGTAAAACGACTACTCTTTTTATTTGTGCTGGCCCTCCTGACTCTTAATGTCATGGCCCAACAGATTACAGAACAGCAGGCTAAGGAACGTGCCTTACGGTATCTCGCGAGTAACTCGGCAGCAAAAACCAGAGGTTTGAATGCTAATGCGACTACGAGACTAGATGCAACCAAGGTGGAGGCTCAAAGTATCTATGCTTTCAATATAGATGGCGGTGGATATGTTATCGCTTCTGCAGATAGTCGATCCTTACCTGTACTTGGCTATTCTGCTAAAGGTAAAATCGACTGGGAGAAAATGCCAGAGAACATGCGTGTATGGCTGAAGAGCTATGACGCGGCCATGAAGACGTTGGGTAACAGAAATGATTTCGTCGATGGCGTCTTCCAGCATGCGATAAAGGTGAAAAAGACGCGGGCAGAGCGTGCTCCCATCAATCCCTTGCTGAAGACCACATGGGATCAAGGATTTCCATATAATAATAAGGTACCTCTCTATGAAGGTGCAAATCCAGACTATGAGGGTGAGGCCTCCTATGTCGGTTGCATTGCCACTGCGATGGCTCAGATCATGAACTATCACAAGTGGCCGAGGGCCGCGACATCGGAGATTCCTGCCTATGATCTGAAGACGGCTTACCAGAATAAAGAGAAGATATGGCATATTGAAGCGCTACCGTCTGTCACCTTCGACTGGGATAACATGCTTGATACTTATGTAGTGCCCAACTATGAGCTCAAACGATATGAGATTCAGGGTACAAAGGCTCAGCAGGATGCTGTGGCTACGTTGATGCGCTATTGTAGTCAGTCGGTTTATATGGGTTATTCCCCTGAGGGTTCGTACTCTGACGCACAGGAGGTTGTCGAGGCCCTGGTCAAGTATTTTGGCTACGATCCTGCTCTCCGTTCTGTCAAGCGTGTCTGCTGCGGTATTGATGAGTGGGAGCAGATGATCTATGACGAATTGGCCGAGGGACGTCCCGTGCAGTATTCCGGCGATACTGATGAAACTGGACATTCTTTTGTCTGCGACGGTTATGACGGCAATGGACTTTTTCATATTAACTGGGGATGGGAAGGAACGGATGACGGATATTTTGCTCTCGCCGTACTCAATCCTTATAACAATACTAGTGCAGGAGCAAGTTCCAGTCGTATCGGGTTTTGTATGGGACAGGATGTTATTATTGGAGTAAAACCCGCTCCAGAGGGTACCTACTCCCAGACTGCCATTCCTCAGGTATGGCTTAATGAATTAGATCCCATAAGTGTTGAAGGTCAGGATACCGTCCGTTTCAGCTATAAGTTCAGATCATATTCATATGACCATATCCTCGTAGATTTTGCTCTTGGCACACGAGAAGAAGATGGTACTCTGAAACCGATTTATAAAGGTGATCCTTCCGATAGCATTGTCTATAACAGGTCATTAAATTTCCATGAGGTCTGGATTGATTCAACGCTTTTCAAGCCTGGAGATATACAGGTGCTATACCCAATGCTTAAATTCCCCAATATTCCTGGTAGCGATTGGCATCTGGTTGGTTCCTTGGAGTATAATGTCATCGCAGGACGTACAGATGATAATCGTTTCTTCCTTTTTCGTATGTCCCCCGATCTGGATATTAAGAAAATTGGCTTTACAGGTGGACCGGCACGTGTTGCAATGGGTAATGAGATTACGGCCACTATTTATAATAATGGCCCTTTTGAAAGTACAATGCCATTGGTACTTATACCATACTACTTCGGTGATGTGAAGCTTGATGATATCACAGACGATACTCCGTATTCTGAGGGGGATCCATTGTGGAGCGGTGCATATCTTCGGGTAAATGAGAGCTCCGATGTTACCTTTGGATTCAAACCAATGCGTGGTGGTACCGTTTACTTGATTCTTTGTCTGCCTGACGGAACTGCCTTGGCCGACTGTGTCGTCGAGGTGGAGAACCTGATGGGAATATATGATGAATATGTGGAAAACTCGAGCTATTATGAACAGAAAGACACCTATAGTGGTGACTATCAGACGACTCCGGTTGAGGATGATGGTGAGGTACATCTAGGGCATCTTGTCTATCATGTAAATTTTGTAGACATTCCTGATGTTACGGTACCCAACGTGAAACCTTCCGACTCCATCTACTTGCATGCTCGTATCTCTGATGCTGCTGAGAATTGTCAGATGACGTATAAGAGAGAGGAAAAAGCTGTCTACGACTATCTCGTCGCACTTCCCGAGAAAGCCAAAGACGGTTCATATAAGTTTTCTTTTGATATTGAACATGAGATTCGCCGAGGTGGTTGGTATTACGTGTGGTCTTATATCAATGAAAAAATCTATTGGGAAAATAGGGAGGATCTTTCTAGTTGTGAGAAATACAAAGAATTCATAGTTCGTGACGAACCCTCTATTCGTCTTGTAGGCGATACTGCAGTAGCCAGTGGTCAACCTCTCAGTCTTGAACTTCACCTGACGACAGGCTACCCTTATACTCCGACGGACTTCACAGGTTCAGAGAAAGCGCGCTATACACTTTATGATGTTGTTGACAACGGTCAACTGACTGAGCGTCGTTCTGGTAGCCAGACGCTTTCCTTCGCTAAAGGTGAGCGATTAATGGCTGTAGTTGATACTATGATGGTTGGTGGTACGCTGCCTGATGGTAACTATCTGTTACGTGTTAGCAGTGACTGGTCACCGCTCGGCACTCGTGATATCCATCTCTCTGTCGGTTCGACGGGTATTAAGAATGTTGCTCGTGATAAGGCTCCTGTTGCTTACACTGATCTGAGAGGTGTACGTCGCGAAGGACGTCCAAACCGTAAGGGCATCTATGTTCGCGATGGTAAGAAAGTCGTCGTAAAATAATCACGAAAGAGAACTTGCTCACATCACGTCAGGTGTGAGCAAGTATAGATAATAAAAGAAGGATGTGTACATCGGACACATCCTTCTTTTCGTTTGTATCAAGCCGATACCTTAACAGGCACGGAAACTGTCGAGATCCTCGACCTTGAAGTTCTTGATGTAGGCACTCTTACCGAGAACATCCTCTTCTGTCATGCGGACGTAGACATTGGCACTCTTCTCGAAGAGTTCAGGAGCCTTAGCTGCATCACGGATAATCAACAGACTCATCACGAGTTCGGCCGTCATGTCATAGAGACGACGAGCGAGGAAGTCTTGAGCGTCTTGATTCTCGAGAGCCTTCACGTTGGCGAGAGCCTCTTCGTATACGGGAATCAGCTTCTCAACGCGAGCCTTCAGAGCAGTATTGGCATCAGCAGGCAGAGCTGCAAGCATATCCTTGATGTTGTTCAGCATCGTTCCGTTGGTGATGTAGCGGATGGCAGCAACCACCTGCAACTGGGTGGTACCCTCGTAGATTGAGAATATACGAGCATCACGGAACAGACGCTGGCTCTTGTACTCCATAATAAAGCCTGATCCGCCATGGATAGAAATCGCATCGTAGGCGTTCTGGTTGGCGTACTCGGAGTTCATACCTTTGGCTAGCGGTGTGAAGGCATCAGCGAGACGCTGGAACTTCTTCAACTCCTGTTTCTCTTCAGGTTCCAACTTACGGTCGCGCTCAATGTCCTCAAGACATTTGTAGACATCAACATAGCAGGCTGTCTCATAAAGCAGAGAACGACCGGCATCGAGCTTAGCCTTCATACGAGAAAGCATATCGTAGACAGCAGGGAAATTGATAATCTTGTCACCGAACTGTTGACGCTCCTTAGCGTAAGCAAGTCCCTCGTTGTATGCCTCCTGCTCAACACCCACAGACTGAGCGGCAATACCCAGACGGGCACCGTTCATCAGAGCCATCACGTACTTGATCAGACCGAGACGCGTACTTCCGCAGAGTTCTGCTTTTGCGTTCTTATAGGTGAGCTCGCAGGTCGGTGAACCGTGGATGCCGAGCTTGTGCTCGATGTGACGCACATTCACACCACCCTGGCGCTTGTCGTAGATGAACATAGACAGACCACGGCCGTCCTTCGTGCCCTCCTCAGAGCGGGCCAATACGAGGTGGATGTCAGAGTCGCCGTTGGTGATGAAACGCTTCACACCGTTCAGACGCCAGCAGTTCTCCTTCTCGTCGAAGGTAGCTTTCAGCATCACACGCTGCAGGTCAGAGCCAGCATCAGGCTCGGTGAGGTCCATACTCATACCCTCACCAGCACAAACGCGGGGGATATATTTCTGGCGCTGTTCCTCACTACCGAACTCATAGAGCGTATCGATACAGCTCTGCAGGCTCCAGATGTTCTGGAAACCGGCATCGGCAGCCGAAATCATCTCAGAGAGCATAGAGAACACTGCGTTGGGCAGGTTCAGGCCACCGTAACGGCGAGGCATACTGACACCCCACAGACCAGCCTTACGGGTGGCGTCAAGGTTCTCGTAGGTCTTTGAGGCGTAGATCATACGACCGTTCTCGAGGTGAGGACCTTCCAGGTCAACGCTCTCGGAGTTTGGCTCGATGATATTGGCAGCCACGTCGCCGGTGATGTCGAGAATCTGCTTGTAGTTCTCGATGGCATCGCCCAGATCGACGGGGGCGTAGTCATATTCTTTCGCATCAGCGAACCCCTTTTCTTTCAGCTCAACGATACGAGCCATCAGGGGGTGGTTCAAGTAGAACCCGATCTCAGGATGATCGCTATAATAATTTGCCATAATTACTTCGAATTTTGCTTATAGTATTTAATGAGTTTGGGAACTACTTCCTCGACAGTACCAACAATCACGTAGTCGGCAATCTTGTTGATAGGGGCATCGGGATCATTGTTCACAGAGATGATGATACCAGAGTCTTGCATACCAGCGATGTGCTGAATCTGTCCGGAGATTCCACAGGCGATGTATACCTTGGGGTGAACGGTAACACCTGTCTGACCAATCTGACGGTCGTGATCCAACCAACCAGCATCAACGGCTGCACGCGAACCACCAACCTCGCCGTGAAGCACCTTGGCAAGATCGAACAGCAGGTCGAAGTTCTCCTTAGAGCCCATACCGTAGCCACCAGCTACAACAATGGGAGCACCCTTCAGGTTGTGTTTGGCTGCCTCAACATGGTGATCAAGAACCTTAACAACGAAAGCCTCAGGACTAACGTACTTAGAAACCTCAGGATATACAACCTCTTTCTTGCAAGCACCCTCGTAGATAGCCTTTTGCATCACGCCAGAGCGCACGGTAGCCATCTGTGGACGATGGTCGGGGTTAACGATGGTAGCTACGATGTTACCACCAAAGGCAGGTCGAATCTGATAGAGCAGATTCTCATATACCTTATTATTCTTTTTATCCTCGAAAGGACCAATTTCCAACTCTGTGCAGTCTGCTGTCAGACCAGAGGTTAATGACGAACTGACACGAGGACCGAGGTCGCGACCGATCACGGTGGCACCCATCAGACAGATCTGTGGCTGCTCTTCCTTGAAGAGGTTTACGAGAATATCGGTGTGTGGAGCGGAGGTGTAGGGGAACAGGTCCTTGGCATCGAACACAAACAACTTGTCAACACCATAAGGCAGAATCTGGTCCTCGACCTTGCCCTTGATGCCTGTGCCGGCAACAATGGCGTGGAGCTCAACCTTCAGTTCATTGGCGAGCTTGCGACCTTTGGTCAGCAGCTCCTGAGATACTTCCTGTACTTGAGTACCTTCAATTTCGCAATATACAAATACGTTATTAGCCATATCTCGTTATCCAATGATTTTCTCGTCCAACAATTCTTTGATCATTCCCTCGATATCAGCATCAGAAGCCGTCAAAGTCTTCGACTCCTTAGCCTGGAACACGATGTTCTTGATGGCTTTCACCTTTGTCGGTGAGCCATTCAGACCACACTGATTGACATCGCCGTCAACATCGGCGACACTCCACTGATTCAGATTCAGTTCAGGGCGCTCCTCATATAGATAGTCGTACGGTGTACCCTCGGCAGGACGCTCCATGGGGCATGTCGCACGCTTATACTTCATCACCAGCTTGGCATTTTGGGGACGACAGGGAGCAGCACTTCCGTTAACGGTGATAACAACGGGCAGAGGAGCCTCTACAGTCTCCACACCACCGTCAATCACACGTTTGATAGTAGCCTTACCATCCTTTACACTCAGGACCTCCTCTGCGTAAGTCACCTGATTCAGACCTAGCTTCTGAGCCACCTGAGGACCTACCTGAGCGGTGTCACCATCGATAGCCTGACGACCACCGATAACGATGTCTACGTCACCGATCTTTTTGATGGCAGTGGCGAGAGCGTAAGAGGTGGCGAGGGTGTCGGCACCTGCAAACAGACGGTCGGTCAACAGCCAACCAGTATCTGCACCACGATAAAGTCCCTGACGGATAATCTCACCTGCACGTGGAGGACCCATCGTGAGGATTCCTACTGTGGAGCCCGGATTCTGCTCCTTCAGACGAAGGGCCTGTTCTAGGGCATTCAAATCTTCTGGATTGAAGATAGCGGGTAGGGCAGCGCGGTTCACCGTTCCTTCAGCGGTCATGGCATCCTTACCCACGTTACGGGTGTCTGGCACTTGCTTGGCCAGCACAACAATCTTTAAAGCCATAATATATTATTAATAATGTATGTTCTTGATATTCAAAAAGTGCTGCAAAGAACAGTGCAGAACGAATGCAAGGTTGTAGTACTATGCTCGGTTACGGTCTGTTTTTGCTGGCGATTTCCTGAAATCGCTCGCAAAGGTACTGTTTTTTGTGCATACAGCCAAAAAAAATGCACAAAATTGACGGGTTTGTGCACATTTTGGTCAATTTGTGCAATTTCTGTCAATACAAATAAACGACCAGTTGTCATAGCAGTCCTCTTTATCCGCTTCGCAACCGGTGTTTCTTCCTCTAATATCCGTATCTCTACCGAAATTCTTCAGTCGAGATGATTGTGGTTCGCTGAAAATGTGTAACTTTGCAGGCGAAAAAAACTCGCGTTATGCAAAACGGAATTTATACGGTTCTGTTGCTCATAATGAGCAATGTGTTTATGACTTTCGCATGGTATGGGCATCTCCGCCTACAGCAGTCGGGTATCTCGACCAATTGGCCCCTCTATCTGGTGATTGCCTTCTCGTGGATGATTGCTTTTTTCGAATACTGCTGTCAAGTTCCAGCCAACAGAATTGGCTTTGTTGACAATGGCGGCCCGTTCTCACTGGTACAGTTGAAGGTTATCCAAGAATGTATCTCATTGGTGGTGTTTGCGGTTATCGCCAACTTGTTTTTTCAACACGAAGAGCTACGCTGGAATCATGCTGCGGCCGCTCTCTGCTTAGTGGCGGCGGTCTATTTCGTCTTTATGAAGCCATAACGACATTTTACTGCTATAGGGATTATGCACACGCTGTAGTCTTTTTACTTTAACTTCTCCTTTAACCGCTGAATATCTTCGTTAAAGGAATTATAAGAGCGGATCTTCAGGTCGTCGCGCACTAGATGACAGTCGGGAGTGATGGTAACATAGAATGGGATACCGCTAAAACCGAAAAGTTCTTGCATCCGGGCAAACTCCTCGTTGGTTAGACAGATGGTGTCTTCGTCAGCCAACCATTCATCCACATACTTTTTGTAGGCATTGCTGCCTTCTTCTGTACGTTCGCCTGCAATAAAAATCAACTTCACATCGTCACGTTTGGCTATTTCTGCCCGTAGATTCTTGCTGTCTTGTATAGCTGCACGACAAGGGCCACAGCCTGTTCCCCAGAAGTCTATAAAGAGCATCCGACCTGGATAGCGTTCTGAAAGTGAACGTATAAGTTGGGCTGCAGGCGTATCTGGCAATGGTGACGAGAATGCCTGTTGAGCCATCTTATCGGCATAGAACTGCTCTGCCTTCAGGCGCACATAAGGATGTGTAAACGAGGCCTGATATAAGGGAATGATGTCTGAAAGATAACCTTCATACTCTCGCCAACTATCGAAGAAGTTGAGCATGTTTTGATAGGTGCATATTTGCGCCATCAAGTTATCATGATCGGTGCCCATCAGTTCACGCATGGCTGCATAGCCGTTCATGAGGAAATCGTTTGCGTCTTTGACACTCACATTCAGTTGGGCGTTCATGGGAATCTGGCGGCTACGAACATAATCTGCATATTGGATGCGATTCACAAGTATGGGATAATTACCTGCAGCCATCAGCATAGGATTGTCGAAATTAATACGCTGTAGTATGGGGTAGCTTTTCGGCTCGTTTATCGCTGCCCATTCTGCACTGTCGAGAATGACCGTGTAGCGCCGGCCGTCACGTTCCTCTTGTTTGACTACATCGAATTTGTGGATCATGATGTAATCCAAGAAACTGAAGGCAATATTCACCTGTGCGTTGCAAAGAGCCAGATTTACCTCCAATGGTGTAAACTGATTGTGACGGATGGCTGTTCGCAGGCGGAGCATCATATTCTGCCACAGGCGTTCTGTTAGGATATTGGCTTGAGCGACATTGCCGTTACTCAAAGAAAAAGGATAGAACATGTAGGTCAATTTCAGCCAACGCTCTACATCCTTGCTGCTGCCGTTGTTATAGATATATTCGTATTCTCCTTGCTCATTCTTTTTCACGGTAATGTCATTCACATCGTTTGGAATGGCATAGTAGGGTATCAATTCGTCGATATTGATTTTCGCATTTTGAATCGTCAAGAGTCTCGGATAGTTGATCATGAATGTCTTCTCAAACGAGCCATTAGGAGTGATGTTGATGACCTTTCTCTCGGGGTGTTTCATGGATATGTCCCAATCAAAAAGAGTCATCTGAGTAAATCCGGATTGTTCTGGGTCATAATCCTCTATACGACCTCTCACGGTTACGGAATCGGTCTTGAACCATTCTTCGGGCAGAGCATATGGGTATGTTTTTACCAGTTCTTCGTATATGGCATCTCCTTTTGGTGCTGGCATTTTAGCGTTTTTGTCGTGTATGCCGAGGACCATAAAAGCTCCAGATACATCGCCCTCTATGAAATCAAACACTTGAACCTTCTTAGGCATCGGGTCGAAGTGCATTGTGAAGTCTGTTTGACCATTTTCGGGAGAAAGTATTCCTACGTCGAGAGCTACCCCTTCGGCTGAGTGCAGAAAGTATTGGTTGCCTTCTTCGTCCATCAAGTAGCCGTTCTTTGCAAGAACAAAGTTCATACCCTTAGGATATTCCATTGTGAAGAGCACTGTAGTGGCCGTATCTCTCATAATCACCTCGCGGACTTTTAATTCACCTTGACTGATATTCACGCAGCCTGTTACTTCTGGGGCTTTGATGATTCTGTAGGTTTTTGCTTGTACCGCTCCGACGATGACGGCCAACAGAATAGTTGATAACAGTTTCTTCATAATGAATGATGATTATTTCTTGAGATAGTTTGCAAGAGGATGGTGAAG
Source organism: Prevotella sp. lc2012 (assembly GCF_900107065.1). Lineage (NCBI taxonomy): Bacteria > Pseudomonadati > Bacteroidota > Bacteroidia > Bacteroidales > Prevotellaceae > Prevotella > Prevotella sp. lc2012. The sequence goes on from NZ_FNUF01000004.1 coordinate 57,760, forward strand.
TTGTTTGAGGCCTTTGGCGAGGCTCTTAGCGTTCATCTGAGCTCCTATAAGGGAAGTGTGGGTATGATCGTTGTTGAAGTAGATTGAAGCTTTCTGCTTGCACCTCTCTGGGTTTTTTCCGGCGAACTTCTTGTCGAGGAAGTCTGCCGAGATATTGTGGATGTCGACAAAATCAACACCAGTCTCACTAACCACCTCGCGATACCATCGACCGTAGGTGTCGTTACGCCGCTCAATCTTTCCGGTGGGCCACTCATTGCGTGGCGTGAGGGAGAGAAGGATAGGGGTGGCACCCTTCTCCCGAACATCATCGATGAACTTACGGAGATACCATCCAAAGGAGTAGACCACTTCATAGCGCCCATCTGTTTCCATTTGGTACACATGACAGGTATCCGCTGTACCGGGAATGACCCCGCGCTCTTTCTTGTCGGTAATCGGACAGATATCGTTATGACCGAACTGGATCAATACGAAGTCTCCTGGCTGTAAGGCATTGTATACTTTATCCCAACGTCCTTCGCGCAGATAGCTTCGCGCTGATCGACCCGCCATCGCCACGTTCTCCCACGTAATCTTGTCTGGATCGAAGATGAGGCCGGCCTGTGAGCCCCAGCCCCACATACCGTTCTTGTCTTTGTCGGCATTCTTCACCGTTGAGTCACCCGTGATAAAGACCATCGGCTTGCCATCCTCGCGATTCTCTCCATAGGTTGGCAGTTCTATATTCTGCATCATCTCCTGTAAAGGCTTCAGCAGCGGGTTCTGTGAGTACCAGATTCCTTCGGCAGCCGACCGGGCATTCAATTCTGCACCAAAAGCAGAAGTGTGGATATGATCACCGAAGAAATGGTATTTGTCCTTCCATGGAGTGAAACGATCAAGTTTGGCGCCAGATATCTCGTTCAGATCAACGAAGGGTACCCCTTCTACTGCAGCGACGTAGGCAGCCCATTGTGTCTGTGGCTTCCTGACAATCTTTCCTCCCTCGTAAGCATCGCGTGGAGTCAGTGACATCAGGATGGGGTTGGCACCTTTTGCCCGGATTTCCGAGATATAACGACGCAGATAGGTCCCGTAGCTGTATACCGTGTCATTCTGTTGTCGGCGTTCGTTGAAACCGACGACCAACGTGTCGGGGTCTACGCCGGGAATAACTCCTCGCGCCCGTTTGGCATCGAAGAAATCGGCCGTGTCGTTATGGCCGATGGATACGATCACCCAATCACCGGGTTTCAGAGCCTCTCGAACTGCAGGCCACAGATCTGTATAGAAGGTGCGAGTAGACATGCCACCGAGGGCTTGGTTTTCGACCGTGATACGTCGCCTGTCGAAATATTGACTGGCGAAAAATCCCCATCCCCATTGGCCGTTGTTTCCATTACCTAAGGTGCCGTTGCGCATCGTCGAATTACCAATCAGGAATAGCACTGGGTTCGTACCCTGACGCGTGGAGCCGGGGGCAGGACGATTCGTCAGTGCCTTAGCAATAGAGTCGGGGGTGTTGTCGATGACTTTCTCTTCACCACCAGGGGTAGGGAGATCATCAAAACCTTGTGCTGCCAGTGGTAGAGTAAACGTTAGGAGTATTATAAGTGTTGATAGGTTCCTCATCATTAATTATTTTAATGTTTATGTTGCAAAGATACATATTTTCCCTTAAAGTGAGTGGCACTTTAAGAAAAATTCGTAACTTTGTCGGCAGATATGATAGACAGGGCGACGATAGATAAGATTATGGATGCCGTCAACATCGTGGATGTGGTCGGTGAGTTCGTCACGCTCCGTAAGGCAGGTGTGAACTACAAAGGACTATGCCCGTTTCACGACGACAAGACCCCGTCGTTTATGGTTTCTCCGTCGAAGCAGATCTGTCATTGCTTTGCGTGTGGCGAAGGCGGTAATGCCGTAAACTTCCTCATGAAACATGAACAGATCACTTATCCGGAGGCCTTGCGTTGGCTGGCGAAGAAATATAACATAGAGATTCAGGAAAAGGAACTGACTGACGAGGAGAAGAAGGAACAGAGTGACCGTGAGTCGATGTTCATCGTCAACGAGTGGGCTATGGGATATTTCCAGGATGTGCTGAAGAATGACCCCGATGGTATCGCCATTGGTAAACAGTATTTCCGTAGCCGTGGTATCCGTGATGATATTATCGAGAAATTCAGTCTTGGCTATGCGCTAACAAAACGAGATGCCCTGGCCTTGACAGCACAAAAGGCAGGCTATCAACCGGAGTTCCTTATCAAGACAGGACTCTGTTATATGAAAGGAGACCTGCTTGTCGACCGTTATGCGGGGCGCGTGATCTTCCCTTGGCTGAATGTCAGTGGTAAGGTCGTGGCGTTCGGTGGTCGTCTGCTTGATGCTCGTACGAAGGGTGTACAACAGAAATATGTGAATTCGCCCGATTCTGAGATCTATCATAAGGAACGTGAGCTATATGGACTGTTCCAGGCTAAGAAGGCAATTGCGAAGGAAGATCGTGTGTATATGGTAGAGGGCTATACTGATGTGATTGCCATGCATCAGTGTGGTATTGAGAATGTAGTGGCCAACTCCGGAACTGCTCTCTCGAACTACCAGATTCGACTGCTCCGACGCTTTACACAGAATATCACCCTGTTGTACGACGGTGATGAGGCTGGTATCCATGCAGCCATGCGTGGTACCGATATGCTATTGGCAGAGGGCATGAACATCAAGGTGTTGCTGTTACCTGACGGCGATGACCCAGATTCCTTTGCCCGGAAGCATACGGCGCAGGAGTTCAAGGATTATATCGAGGCGCACCAGACAGACTTTATCACGTTTAAGACGCAACTGACGGTGGAGAACGTGTCCGATCCTGTGAAACGCTCTGAGGCAATCGGTGGTATTGTGAAGAGTATCTCTGTCATCCCCGACCAGATATTACGCTCCACCTATCTAAGCGAACTTTCCCAGCGGATGGGTATCAAGGAGCAGACCCTTCTCAACTCGATGAACGGTTATATACGAAAGGATATCGAGGAGAAAGAGAAGGAGCGTGAACGGGGTAGGGCTGTTGATGGTGTCTCACAATCCTTGTCTCAGGAACAGGGAAACGTAGATTCTCTCCAAACAAATTCCACTTCTCAGGAGTTCATCGGTCTGCATTCTGTCGATGAACAGACGCATGAAGTGGAACGTCTGCTTGTGAGAAGCATTATCCGTGACGGCGAGAAGGTAATCTTCGAGAATGTTGAGACGGAAGACGGCGGAACAACGAGTCTGACGGTAGCCCAATATATCGGTTATGATCTGGGACAGGATGGTCTGAGATTCCATGACGAGCGTTATAACCGGATTTTGGACGAGGCGATGGCACATAGCGGAGATCCAGACTTTAAGGCTGAAACCTATTTCATGCAGCATCCTGATGTTGAACTCAGTTCACTGGCTGCCCGACTCGCCATCGACCGTCATCAGTTAGGTAAAGGGTTCCAGCCCAAGGAACAGAAGGGAACCTTGCGACAGCATGTGCTCCATCTGGTACTTGACTTGCGACTTGACATCATAGAGAAAAGGTTGAAGGATATTCAGCTCCAGTTGAGAAATGTTGGCAGCGACATGGAACGAGCTAAGTCTCTCCTGGAGGAATATCGGGATACGCAGCAATTGCGCGATGCTCTGGCTAAGCAACTGGGAAATGATTTGGTGAGATGAAATGAGTTGGGTAAATGTCATATTCTTGATCTATCAGATCATTGCTATTATGGCGGTGATCCATGTGATCATGGATAATCGACAACCAGCCAAGACGATGGCATGGGTCCTGGTCATCTGGTTCGTTCCTGTGGTGGGTATTGTGTTCTATCTGTTTTTTGGTCTCAACACCCGGAAGGAACGGCATATCAGTGAACGCAGCATGAGTCAGTTGACGAAACGTTCGATGCTGGAATTCGCCGAACAGCAAAACCTTCGCCTGCCCGACAGACATAGACCTCTGATTGATCTGTTCATCAATCAGAACCTTGCGCTGCCCTTCAAGGACAACAAGGTGGAGATATATACCGATGGTTACCAGTTCTTCCCGGCCTTATTGGCGGCCATCCATAAGGCAAAGAGTCATATCCATATCGATATGTATATCTTTGCTGAGGATGCTCTGGGCTGTCTGGTTGCCGACGCATTGATAGCCAAGGCACATGAAGGAGTGGAAGTACGCCTGATTTACGATGATGTGGGCTGTTGGAATGTCAGACATCGTTTCTTTGAGCGGATGCGCGAGGAGGGTATTGAGGTCGTGTCGTTCCTGCCCGTTAGGTTTCCTTCGTTCACAAGTAAGGTCAACTACCGTAACCACCGTAAGATTATCGTTATCGATGGTAGTATTGGCTTTGTCGGTGGAATGAACATCGCTTTGCGTTATGTGAAGGGTACGGGTAGCCAACCTTGGCGCGACACGATGATACAGGTGACGGGTGGTGCTGTCTATGCACTCCAGCGGGCTTTTCTCGTTGATTGGTACTTCGTGGACAGAACCCTGCTCTCAGATCGCAAGTACTATCCTCAACTGTCGTCAGATCGTGGTGTGCTTGTGAACAATTGTCTGGCACAGGTGGTGACAAGTACGCCGGTGACTCCTTACCCCGAAATCATGCAGGGCTTTGTACGTGTCATCCTGGGGGCTCGTCGCTATCTGTATCTGGAGACTCCTTATTTCCTTCCTAACGACTCCGTCCTTTTTGCGTTAAAGACAGCTGCATTGGCTGGTGTCGATGTGAGGGTGCTGTGTCCACGATATAGCGATGCCCGTTTTGTGGAGTGGGCCAGTCGCTCGTATCTGAGGGAAGTGGTGGCGGCCGGTATCAAGGTGAGCTTGTATGAGGAGGGGTTCCTTCATTCTAAGCTGATGGTCTGTGATGATGCCATTACAACTTGTGGATCGACCAATCTGGATTTCCGTAGTTTCGAGAATAACTTCGAGGCGAATATCTTCTTCTACGACGAGGGAATAGCCCTGCGTATGAAGAAGATTTTCCTCCGCGACGAGGAACGCTCTGTGCTTTTGTCCAATCTTCCAGGACGAATGAACGGGGGATTCTTCGTCAGACTATGGGAAAGTGTTACTCGGATGCTCTCCCCCTTGTTCTGAACAAAGAGAAATTGACACTGCCATAACTCCGATGTTCCACGAAGTGCGGATCATTGGAGAAATCTTGATCCTTGCCGTGCTCAAACACGAAGATGCCGTCGTCTTTCAATAATCCTTTCTCAAAGATCAGTCCTGGTATCGTTGGCAGTTCCTTCAATGCATAAGGCGGATCGGCGAAAATAAAGTCGAACTGTTGTTTGCACGACTTGATGAAACGAAAGACATCACCGCGCAGAGGAACAAGGACTCTTCCTACCTCTCCAAGAGGGATGGCAGACTGTGCGTGGCGGTCATCTCCCTTTAGGGTTGGATCCAGCTTTCTCAGGCAGTCCATGATGAAACGGTGGTGGTCGCGGTCAGCTTCTACGCTGATGATATGACTACAGCCACGTGAAAGCAGTTCTAAAGAGATGCTTCCTGTACCTGAGAACAGGTCAAGGGCAGTCGCACCCTCAAGGTCGATATAGCCTGTCAGTACGTTGAAGATGTTCTCCTTGGCAAAGTCTGTCGTAGGCCTTGCCTTAAAGTTCCTTGGAATGTCGAAATGTCTGCCTTTATATTTCCCTGTGATGATTCTCATGTGTCTTTTTCCTCCTTTTATCTTCCTCTGACGAGTAGTGTCATCAGGTCATAAGGCATATCTTTGATCTTTGTGGCAGGTGCCTGAAGGAAGTCTGCCGCTGGGTTGATCACGTAGGTCTTATGCAGGTATTTCTTCAACTCTGCTATCATCCATTCCTGTTCGGGAATATCACCGACGATATGCAGCTCGTCGTGCTCTGCCTCAAGACGAAGCTGTTTCCAGACGTTGAGTATAAAATAGACGGCATCATGTGCATGACTTGCCTCGAAGCTATTGCAGAACTTGAATCGGTTCTGTTGGAAACAGAACACGTCAAGCTGTCTGTCGTGAAAACAGCCGTATAGTTTGTTGCGATGACCAGTGAAACTCCGTTGGTGCAAATGGTGCCAGACAGGAGCCATGGCATGGATGAACTGCACGTCATCGTAACGGTCGCAGATCACACCGCGCAGGTCTTTGTTGATGGCGAAGAGACAGACGGCTTTCAGGTCGGGCAGCACATTGTGCAGCACAACCCTTGGCTCCTGCCCGGCGGGGAAGGCGTGATTGAAAAGCACCTCCTTCTCTTCTTCCTCAAACTGCTCAATAGGTACCAGCATCGAAGGTGTGTCGAGCAGCACTTGGACCCTCCGCATGTCTGCGGCAGTCAGACTGGCGGTCTTGAAGGCCTCACGTAGGTTCGCGGCCATTGAGATGCCACCTTTCACGATATAGGGCTCATAGATGATCGGCCGCTCCGTGTCCGTAGCGTCGAGCATGGTAAACGAGAGACTGTTTCTCCCGATGCGTATGGTCATCTTTCTCTTGTCCATTCTCTATCCGTGGATAATGCTGGCTACACAGATGGCAAGTAGTCCGAGTGCAGTCAGTGCCAGTACGATATTGATCTCTTTGTCAGTAATCCGCATTTGGGTGCAAAATTAATAATTTAAAATGAAAAAATGGAAGAATGGAAGAACGAAAATTGCTTTTTATTATGTACTTTTGCAATTGATATGATCACAGACGAGTTGAAATACCGTGTCAGACAGTCGTTCGGTTTCGTGCCGACATCTGAGCAAGAGCATGCCTTGGATGTGTTCTCCTGTTTTATGACCGACCGCTCCGAGGAGGTGGTGATGATCCTCCGTGGTTCGGCAGGTACGGGTAAGACCACGTTGGCCGGTGCCATCGTCCGGGGAATGATGGCGCTGCGACAGAAGATGGTACTATTGGCACCGACGGGGCGTGCCGCTAAGGTGTTCTCACTGAATGCCGGTCATTCAGCCTTCACCATCCATCGCCGTATCTATCGTGAGAAGACGGCCGATAGTCTGTCGTCGTTTGGCTTGAATGTCAATCTGAACCGCGACACTCTGTTCATCGTCGATGAGGCTTCTATGATCTCCAATGGCAATCATCTTTCTTCCTCCAATTCCGGTCATGCCATAGACTTTGGTAGTGGTTGTCTGCTCGACGACTTGATGCGGTTCGTCTATAACGGACTGAACTGTCGGCTGCTACTGGTAGGTGACAGGGCGCAGTTGCCGCCGGTTGGCGAGACAGAGAGTCCGGCGCTGATGGCCGACGTGCTCCGTGGTTATGGCATGAAGGTCTATGAGTGCGACCTGAACCAGGTACTCCGCCAGAGCGAGACGTCGGGTATCCTTTGGAACGCTACGAAGATCAGGGAAAACCAAGGTCATCTGGTTCTCCCACGTATCCGTTTCAAGGGGTTCGCTGATATCCGGATGGTGCCAGGTAATGAACTGATCGACTCTCTGGCCGACAGTTATAGTAAGGTTGGGCATGACGAGACGATTGTGATCACCCGAAGTAATAAGTGGGCGAATGTCTATAATCAGGGCATTCGTAACAGAGTACTCGACCGTGATGAGGAGCTCTGTCGTGGCGATCTGCTGATGGTCGTGAAGAACAACTACTATTGGACCAGTCCGACTCCTGCTCCTACAGGGGAGGGGACAGAGGTGGTGGCTCCCTCTTTTATTGCTAATGGAGACATCGCTGCAGTGCAACGGGTGAGGAATATACATGAACAATATGGCTTCCGGTTTGCGGAGGTGACGATGCGGTTTCCCGACTACGACGATTATGAACTGACGGCTACTGTGGTGCTCGATTCTCTCACGTCGGAGACGCCTGCCTTGACACGTGAGCAGCAAGAACAACTCTACCAGGCTGTGATGGAGGATTATGCTGATGTCTCCTTAAAAAGCGAGCGCATCAAAAAACTGAAGGGCGACAGGTATTATAATGCTCTTCAGGTAAAATACGCGTATGCCGTCACCTGCCATAAGGCGCAGGGCGGTCAGTGGGCCCACGTCTATCTTGATCAGGGCTATATGACCGACGAGATGCTTACGCCCGACTATATCCACTGGCTCTATACCGCCTTCACACGCGCTACCGAGACCCTCTACCTCGTCAACTGGCCCCCCACCCAGACCAACCTTTGACGCTCGCTCCGTATCTGAGCAGTCATCAAAGAGGCCTAATTATTTGATATTGACATAGCGATAGGATAAGGTGACGTTCTGGTCTTCACCTGTGATGAGGGTGCTCGGAGAATCAGTAGAACTGCTGCAATAGGCTGTCAGACCGCTTTTTATCTTCACGGCCCGATTGAAGGCCTTGGAGCCTTCTCCACCAGTAATTGATGATTGTCCGCCATTGAAAGCCTGAATACTGGAACTGACGGAGCCGTTGATGCCGTTAGCGCCTTTGCTGCCAGTAATATCCACGGTGCCGCCATTGACGGTAAGAAGTCCTGCGGTCTTGAAGTAGATGCCATGACCGCCATTTCTGTCGTCAGAGCCTTCACCGCCTTTAACCGTAAAGGTGCCGTCTTCAACGGAAATGTCTCCCCAGATGGAAATGCCTGGTCTTCCGTCTCTTCTGGTTGTCGCATTACCGCCGGTAACATCTAAAGTGCCGCTTTCGATTTGGATGTTTGCTTTATTCCAAGGATCTATATATATGCCATATCCATCGGCTCCTCCATTCCCTTCACCGCCAATAGCTGTCAATAATCCGCCATCAATGGTGATCTTATCGCCTTTTCCACTTTTGATATGGACTCCAGAGCCAACGGTGCTCTTGGCTGTTACTGAGCCGCCTTTGATCTCTAAGTCAGTATGAGTCAAATTATTGTCGTTATAGAGTAAGATTGCGTCCCCCTTCGATGTAATATTCACCTCGCCATCATAGACGATCAGATGGTTGTATGTGATTCTGATACCACAACCATTGTCGGAGGTTGCTGTGACTTTGCCGTTATAGACCGTGACCGGACCAGAAGAAAGCACCCCCCCAACCAGATAATTGACATTGCTTCTTGCTGCCTTCACTTCTATCTCGCCACCATGAACGGTCAGACCATTTACGGTCATGGCGCTATAATTCGGATCACTCAGAATGGTATTATCAACCGTGAGCTTGCCGGTACCTGCGCTCTGACCGTAAACAGACAGAGTCCCCTCATCTGAATTGGTGATTCTTTTGACGGTCAGTGATGCACCGTCCATCAGGATGAGCTTGACATCGCCAGTGAGGTTCACACCGTTTGTAATGGTGACATCGTCACTGACGACGTAGGTTCCTGTGCCCCAACTGGTAGGACCAGTGCTTGTTACTTTCGTTGCATCACTGGGAATCTGCTCGTTGGTATAAACGTTTTGGGCTGTGTACACACGGTAGGTGGGCAGAGCAACGGTCGACGAGTAGTACTTGCCGTTCTGAAAACCACCTGCGGGTGAGGTCTTCGTGGTGGTGTAGGTCTTGTTGTCGGTGCCCGTAATGGTGAAGATGATGTTGTCGGTTGCCGTCTCGTTGTCCAAAGGATCGAACCGCAAGGCTGCGTAGACGGTGCTGTTGCTGGCAGAGGCGGCAGTGCCGAGGTCGATGGTGATGTCACCGTAGAGGATGGGAGAAGCAGGCATGCTGATAGACGTGCTTAATGTCATCAATGTCGGTGAATATCCTGTCACAAGTTTGTCCTCGCTGGAGTGGATGACGACTTTCTTGACCCCGACACCCGAAGGCAGACCGGTGAAAGTGAACTTGAACATCGACTGCTGGTTATTGAACGAGGCGTTTGTGGTGGTGAGGGCGTAGCCGTCGGTCTCATTGCCTGTGATGCCCGTGACCTGGACGGTGGCGGTGGCATAGTCAAAAAGGCTCAGACCTGCGAGTGTGCCGTTCTGCGTGACACCGAAAGGATCTGTGTACAGGCCCGTGTAGTCGAAGAACTCATTGATGGCCGTGCTATGATACTCTAGGAATATCGTTTCGCCGCCCGTGAGAGAGACAAGCGTAGGATTGGTGGAAAGATCTGGATCCGTGTTGTCATGGAATGACACGGTAGAACCTGTATAGGGCACGAGGTTGACACTGTTGCCATTATTGTCGGGCTTCAGTATCGTCGTGGCTGCCTGGTTGTCGCCTGCGCTGACGATGGTAGCGAAGATAACATCATCGGTGGTGAAGGTGGCGTCGAGCGCCCCCGTCTCACTATTGTAGTTTACGGCGCGGGTCTTTGACAGGTTTTCGCCGAAGGTGGCGGGGATACGGATACTGTAGACGGGAGCTCCGCCCTGTGAGGACTGTTGGCTGGTGGCATCGTCGGTCGTACAGGCAATGAGGCCGATAAGCATGATAGCGACTAAGCACAGTTGGACTGCGTGCAGTCTGTTGTCGGGTTTGGTCATCGTAATAATAGTTGTAAGTTGGTAATCTGGTGTCTGACTACAAAGATACGAAATAATCTGTGACTTTCCTCTTGCCCTTTCCTAAAAAAGGTTAACAATGGTCGTATAAAAAAGAGCCCCGGCAGGACCAGGGCTCTTGGTGTGTTAGTATGTCATTTTCGGCTCAAGCTCCTTGGCCTGGTCGATCATCTTCTGCACCTCACTTACAGCAGGCACGCGGCCACAGATGTGATACTGGGCGTTGATCTCCTCCAGCTTCGGCTGCAAATTCTCTGCTATCCGGTGACGGAACTCCTTCACGGTGTCAACCCCGGCCTTCTCCAGCAGTTCAGAGAACTGCGGACCTACGCCATTGATGCGGAACAGGTCGGCATGGTTTGTCCAGCGGAGGATCAGTTTCTCGGCGATGCCTGTGGCCTCTGCCAGTTCCTTACGTCCCTTAGGGGCGGCACACTTCTCCAACAACTCACTGACCTTGTTGATACCTGCGGCAACTAGTTTCTCTGCGTAAACGTCGCCAACACCTTCAATGTCGATAATCTTGTAATCCATACTCTAATTGTTTTTAGTTGATTGTTAAATAGGATATTACTCGGCAAATATACGAAAATTCTTTTATAATGGATGCAAAGAGCATTTTTTTCTTTAAGTTTTTCATTCCTTTGTATCCTTTGTGGATATTTTTAGCTAATTTTGCCATCAAAATAGTGAGCGTCATGATGATAGCATTATATATACTGATTGGTTTGGTGGTAGGCGCAGTAGTGCTCTACCTCTTCATGGATCGTAAGATGGATGTACTCCGCATTGAGGGCGGAAAGAAGGATATTGAACTGTCGATGCGTAACGAACAGTTGGGTGCGGCCACCAGTCGGGTGACCCATCTGGAGGCTGAGAACAAGATGCTCTCAGCCAAGGCAGAGTCGCAAGGACGGGAACTGGAGCTGGTTAGACATCAGATGGATGAGGAACTGAAACGACATGAGGAGCGGTTTAAGAATATGGCTCAGCAGTTGATGGAGACGAGTGCTGCCAAACTGAAGGAGTCGAATACAGAGACCATGACTGGCATCACCCAACCGCTGAAGGAGGCGATCACGAACATGCAGAAGGCTATCAGCGACAACCAGAAGGAGTCGGCCGCTCATTCGGCATCGTTCCGTGAGCAGATCCGTCAGATGATGGAACAGACCCAGCAGTTGGGCGAGCGGGCAGAGAGTCTGACAAATGTGTTACGCCGCGACAATAAGGTGAGTGGTAATATGGGCGAGATCATCCTTGGCGACTTACTGGCGAGTCAGGGACTCACGGAGGGTATCCACTATGAGGTGCAGGCCCGGTTACGCGACGAGATGGGACGTCCGCTGAAAAACGACGAGACGGGGCGCGAGATGCAGCCCGATGTGATCCTGCATTATCCGCAGGGACAGGACGCTATCGTTGACTCGAAGGTGTCGCTTGTGGCCTATGAGAAGTATGTCAATGCCGAAACACCCGAGGAGAAGGAGCGTTATCTGCAGGAGCATATCAAGAGTGTGCGCAGTCATGTGAACGAGCTGGCTCGCAAGGATTACTCAAAGTATATCAAGAATGGGCGCGACGCGGTCGACTTCGTTATCATGTTCATGCCGTTCGAGTCGTCGTTGCAGTTGGCGTTAGCCAACGACCCGACGCTGTGGCGCGAGGCGTTCGAGAAGAAGGTGTTCGTGACGGGAGAGCAGAACCTCCTGGGTATCCTTCATATGATTCATATCGCCTGGGTACAGAACCAGCAGGCAGAGAATCAGCAGAAGGTCTTTGGACTGGCCGAGCAGTTGCTCGACCGCTTGGGCGACTTTGTGCAGCGCTATCATGAGTTGGGTGAGAAGATCCATAAGGTCCAGGAGGCTTATGATAATGCGAATAACAAACTGATCACGGGACGTCAGAGCGTGGCCCAGAAAGGGCGCGAGCTTGTGGATCTTGGTGCCAAGGAGAATCCTAACCGTAAGATTCCCATGCCGGAGATAGGACTGGAATGATATACGTCAGAGAGGATATATGGGACTTTGATCTCGAGTCGTCGCTGCGGGAGATCTCGGAGCAGCGCCGGGAGCAGGCGTTGAGGTTCAAGCATGAACAAGGGCGCCGTCTCTGTGTACTTGCCTACCTGCTTCTTAAGCAGGGACTGCGTGAGGAATACGGCATCATGGATAATCCTGTCTTTGAATACAACGAGCATGGGAAACCCTTCATCGTCGGTCATCCTGAGATCTTCTTTAACTTGAGTCACTGCAAGGAAGCCGTGGCCTGTGCCATCAGCGACCAGCCGGTGGGTATTGACGTTGAGTCTGTCAGGTCCTATAAGGAGCGTCTGGGTCGTTATACGATGAACGACGAGGAAGTGCGTGACATAGAGACTTCCGAGCAGCCCGATACCACCTTTATCCGTTTGTGGACGATGAAAGAGGCAACGATGAAACTCGTAGGAACAGGTATCAGCAAGGATATGAAGTCGGTGATTGATACGGATAGATATAAATATACCACTGTCGATCGACAGCGGTATATTTATACGGTCTGTTCCTTTCGGTAGTTCCCGGTCCCTTTGGAGAGGGGTTACTTCACAAGGTTACCAAGGATATCACGCGTCAGTTCCTTGGTGATGGTACGGGTGGCAGCGCTGGTGGCATTCTTCACCACACGACCAGTACCTGAGGTCTTCGACTTGGTCTTCTTACCTGTCACCTTGTCACTGATATAGGTGCCAAGGATGGTGGCGAAGGTCGAGGTGACGGCCGTGATGATGGCCTTCATCACCTTACTCATCATACCTGATTTCTTCTTGCCCTCTGTCTTCTTCTCCGTCGAAGCGTCTGTCGTCTCAGCGGACAGTTCTTTTTCCTTCTCGGCTTCTGCTATCAGCACCTCGAAGGCACTCTCACGGTCGACGGGGGTGTCATACTTGCCGTAGATGCGACTCTGCTTGATGATGTCCAGACGCTGTCCTTCGCTGACAGCACCGATCTGTGACAGCGGGAACAGGATCTTCGCGCGCTCCACAACACTGGGAGCACCCTTGGGGTCGAGGAAGCTCACAAGCGCCTCACCGGTCTCCAGATTCATGATGGCCTCGTCGGTCTTGAACTCCGGATTGGCACGGAAGGTGTCGGCGGCCGTCTTCACAGCCTTCTGGTCCTTCGGCGTATAGGCACGAAGGGCATGCTGCACGCGATTGCCTAACTGTCCGAGAATGTTCTCTGGGATGTCGGTCGGACTCTGTGTGATGAAATAGATGCCTACACCCTTCGAGCGGATCAGACGGATCACCTGCTCGATCTTGTCGAGCAAAGCCTTCGAGGTACCGTCGAAGAGCATGTGTGCCTCGTCGAAGAAGAACACCAGCTTCGGCAGGTCCATGTCGCCCACCTCGGGCAGGGTGGAGTAGAGCTCGGAGAGCAGCCACAGCAGGAACGTGGAATATAGCTTTGGCTGCATCATCAGCTTGTCGGCAGCCAGTACGTTCATCACACCTTTGCCACCTTCGGTCTGCATGAGGTCGTAGATGTCGAACGAGGGCTCTCCGAAGAACTTATCCGCTCCCTGACTCTCCAGTTGCAGGAGGGCACGCTGGATGGCGCCGATGCTGGCGATGGAGATGTTGCCGTATTTTGTGGTGTACTCCTTGGCATGCTGCGATACCCAGTCGAGCATCTGTCGCAGATCCTTCAGGTCGAGCAACAGCAGTCCGCGCTCGTCGGCAATGCGGAACACGATATTCAGTACGCCGTCTTGCGTCTCGTTCAGTTGTAGTAGTCTGGAAAGCAGCTGCGGACCCATCTGCGAGATAGTGGCGCGCATCGGGTGTCCCTGTTCACCGAACACATCGAAGAATCTGACGGGGCAAGCCTGGAACTCTGGGTTCTCAATACCAAACTCGGGCAGGCGCTTCTCGATAAAGCCGCTCAGCTTTCCGACCTGCGATATGCCGCTGAGGTCGCCCTTCATGTCGGCCATGAAGCAAGGCACGCCTGCCTGACAGAAGGTTTCTGCCATCACCTGCAGGGTGACGGTCTTTCCTGTACCCGTGGCACCGGCGATGAGTCCATGTCGGTTGGCCATCTTACCTGTGATACTGAGTGCACCATTGGCGCAGTGGGCGATATACAGCCCTCTTTCCTTGTCGAACATAAGATCTATAGTTTAAAGTTTTGGGCAAAGATACGAAAAATCGAGAGCAGAACAAAAGAAATCTTTCTTTTTTTACCGAGATGGAGTATCTTCGTCATCTTTGATGGCCAAGTTTCCCCTATTCACGAATAGGGAGTGTCATGGATAAACGATATCTTCTCAACACATGCTGATGCCTCCTTTAAAAGTAAAACAACTTGTTTTACCTTTAAAGAGACGTCTCCTATGACCTGTAAAGATACCTTCTACGACACCAAAACAACTTGTTTTACTTTTAAGGGAGGTATGAGCTTCACCCGTGGAGATATGGGCTGACATGAAAAAGGCTTCCCGTTAAGGAAGCCTTTGATCGGATGTATGTGTTGATTAGTTGTATTTCAAGATCTGTCCCGGCATCAGACGGATGCTCTTGCCGATACGGTTAAGCTTGCAGAGCGCATCGACTGTGGTGTGACATTTGCGGGCGATGGACTGCAGGGTCTCACCCTTCTTCACCTTGTGGAAGTGTACCTCAGGTGCGAAAGAGGCCGACGGGGCTGCGATAGCCAATTCGGAGTCATCGTCAGAGTCGGCATCGAAACGACCGCCCTTTTTCTTTCCACTGACACCGCGCAGACGAGTGGCTTGTGCCGACTCGGCAGCGTACTTGTTGCGACGGAAGGTGTAGAAGTCGCCCGTCACGTCCTGGTTGCGGAAATCGAACATCAGAGCCGGGTTCAGGGCTACGCCGCAGAGACGTGTCTCGAAATGCAGGTGTGAACCGGTGCTGCGGCCTGTGTTTCCACCGAGACCGATAGGATCGCCTGCTTTTACTTCTTCGTTCTCACGGACCAGCTGCTTGGACATGTGTCCGTAGTAGGTCTCCAGTCCGTTGTAGTGGCGGATGACCACATACTTACCGTAGCCGCGTGGCTCATATTTTACGATACGCACCTTACCGCTGAATGCAGCACGGATGGTGTCGCCGATATATACTTTGATGTCGAGGCCTTTGTGCTGACGGCCCCAGCGTGCACCGAAGTTCGAGGTGATGACGCGGCTCGGGGTCGGCATGCAGAAGCCGCGAAGGTCGATAGTGGCCTCGTCGGGCAGGGTGTTGCCATAATAGTGGGTCGCCTCTGTGTCCCACTCACTATAGAGGTCGCCGGAGGGGTTCTCCAGCATCTCTTGTTCAATCAGTCTATTGAGTACTATGGAGTCAACTGCCTTCATTTTCCGGTCAACCGGTGCCTGACGCGCCAAGAGATCCTGCCCTTGTGAGGGGATCGCCGAGAGTGTCATGAAAGCCATAAAAACAGTTGTCTTAAGAATCTTAATCGTTATCATCCGGGTTTTGGTTTTATCTGCTAAAAAAGCTATAATGCGTTGCAAAGATAGGAAAAAGATTCTGAAAATATGCAGAAATTCGGTTTTCGTTAACATAGTTTTGGGAAGTTTTAACACTTCGTGTGCTGGTTTCGTGCGTATTCAGCAGACTTTTTTCCTAAGAAATGGCAGACCAGTTGATGTTGTCTTTCCGCAATTGTCGCAGTCGGTTCCATAACATCTGGTAGCGCGGAGAGGTGCATTCCGGGTCGTCATCGATGATTTTCTGAGCCTCGTCGCGGGCCATCTGTATGAGTTGACCGTCGCGGGCGATGTCGGCAATCTTCAGGTCGAAGGCCATGCCGCTCTGTTGGGTACCCTCCAGGTCGCCCGGACCGCGCAGCTTCAGGTCGGCCTCTGCGATGCGGAAACCGTCGTTCGTGTCGCACATGATGTCGATGCGCTTGCGGGTGTCTTCCGAAAGCTTGTATGGAGTGACGAGGATACAGAAGCTCTGATCGGCACCGCGCCCCACACGTCCTCTGAGCTGGTGCAGTTGGGCGAGTCCGAAGCGCTGTGCCTCGAGAATCACCATCACGGAGGCATTGGGCACGTTGACGCCCACCTCGATAACCGTGGTGGCGACGAGAATCTGCGTCTCGCCATTGACAAACCGTTGCATCTCCTCTTCCTTGTCTTTCGGCTTCATCTTACCGTGGACCTTGCTCAGTCGGAACTCTGGGAAGGCCTGCTTTAACACCTCGAAGCCGTCCTCAAGATTCTTGAGGTCGCTTTTCGCACTCTCCTCGATGAGTGGGAAGACGATATAGACCTGTCGTCCCTCATGGATCTGTTGCCGGATACCGTCATATAGCGTGGTCATGCGAGAGTCGAAGACATGAGTGGTACGTACAGGCTTCCGACCGGGCGGCAGCTCGTCGATCACGCTCACGTCAAGGTCACCATAGAGGGTCATGGCGAGCGTGCGGGGGATGGGGGTGGCGGTCATCACAAGCACATGAGGCGGGTTCTCACTCTTGCTCCAGAGCTTGGCGCGCTGGGCCACACCGAAGCGGTGCTGCTCGTCGACGACAACCAGTCCGAGGCGGGCGAACCGTACCGTGTCCTCGATGACGGCATGCGTACCCACCAGAATCTGTATGGTACCGTCGGCCAGTCCTTCGAGAATCTCTTCCCGTCGCTTGCCCTTGACGACACCCGTCAGCAGGGCCACACGGATATCCATATCCTTCAGGAAACCCATGATCGTCTGCAGATGCTGTTCGGCCAGGATCTCCGTCGGTGCCATGATACAGGTCTGGTAGCCGTTGTCGATGGCGATCAGCATTGACATCAGTGCCACGAGGGTCTTACCACTGCCTACGTCGCCTTGTAGCAGACGGTTCATCTGTCTTCCTGAGCCTACGTCAACCCTGATCTCTCTGATAACCCTTTTCTGGGCCCCTGTCAGTGGGAAGGGCAGATACTTGTTGTAGAAGGTGTTGAAGACGTCGCCTACCTGTGAGAAGATATATCCGCGGTATTTCCTGCGGTGGTCGCTGGCATACCTGACGATATTGAGTTGCACGAAGAACAGTTCTTCGAACTTCAGACGGACACGGGCCTTCTCCAGGTCCTTGGCGTTCTGAGGATAGTGGATGGTGCGAAGCGCTTCGTCACGTCCCATCAGATGCAGGGGTTGGGTGATGAAGTCGGGAATGGTCTCAGGTAGGGTGGGGAGCTTCTCCAGCATGGCTCTCGTCAGTTTCTCCAGGGTGCGTGAGGAGAGCCCGCGCTTTTTCATTTTCTCCGTCGTGATGTAGTAGGGCTGCATGCCCATGGTGGAGAGCTCCAGTGTGTCTGCCCGGTCGATGTCGGGATGAGTGATGTTGATGCGATTGTTGAAGACGGTCGGTTTGCCGAAGACGATATACTCCTCACCGACCTTGTAGCTCTGTTTGGCATATTTGCCGCCTTGGAACCAGACGAGATCGGCGATGCCAGTGCCATCGGTGAAGTGGGCAACGACACGCTCCTTCCTCGGTCCTGTCTGGAAGGTCTCGAAGCTGAGGATGTGTCCGACAATCTGAACGAAGGGCATGTCACCCGTCAACTCATGAACCGTGTAGACCTTGGAACGGTCGACGTGCTTATAAGGGTAGTATTCCAGAAGGTCACCATAGGTGTGGATCCCAAGCTCGTCGCCCAGGATCTTCTTCCGGTTCGGACCTACGCCCGACAGGTATTGAATGTCTTGATTGAGAATATCCAATTAGTGTTGAGCATTAAGAATGGCTTCCGCCACGATGAGGTCGTAGGGCGTGGTGATCTTGATGTTCTCACGGTTGCCCTCGACGAGTGTAATCTGATGACCATAGCTCTCCACGACAGAGGCATCGTCGGTAAAGCCGTCGTTGTAGGGCTGGCGATTGGCAGCCTTGAGCAGTTGGATGTCGAAGGTCTGTGGTGTCTGAACCAGGCGGTAGTCGTTGCGGGGTACCGTCTTTGACTTCCCATCCTCCAGATGGCGTACGGTCTCGACAACCGGGATGACCGGGATGACGGCCTTGGCTGTGCGGGCTGTCTCGTAGCAGTCGCGGATAACCTCGATGCTCGGGAAGGGACGCACACCGTCGTGCACGCCAACCACGCCTGTCGCATCATCGGGGACCTTTGCGAGTCCGTTCTGCACGGAGTGGAATCGCGTCTGTCCACCATTGGCCAACGTATATTCCACATCGAAACGGTATTCCTCGCAGAGTTGGCGCCAATAATCCTGCTGTGCCTCTGGCAGTACAAGGATAATCTGCAGATCCGCAGCATACGCCCTGAACCTCTCCAGCGTCCGCATCAGCACCGGTCTCCCACCAATAGGCAGAAACTGCTTGGGAATGTCGCCTCCCATCCGCAGTCCTTTCCCGCCTGCCACAATGATAATATAATCCATATCCTTTTATTCCATCAGGTGCTTGAAACGCATGCCTTCGGCAATCTGGTCGGAGGTCTGCTTGTCAACCAACTGGGTGAGCAGTTCGTAGGCGTAGGGGAAGGCAGCGGCCGGTCCCTCGGCGGTGGTGATATTGCCATCGACGGTGACGAGGTCGGCTGTGTAGGTGGCACCGCTTTCTGCAAGCGCCTTCTCGAAGCCGGGATAGCAGGTGGCTTTCTTCCCACTGAGAATACCTAGTGGCGCGAGCACAACGGCCGGGGCAGCGCAGATGGCGGCAATCTTCTTTCCTTTCTCTGCCTGGGCGAGCACAGCCTTACGGACGCCTTCGTGTGCAAACAGATTACTGGCTCCGGGCATTCCGCCTGGTAACATCAGTAGGTCGGCGTCGGCATAGTCGCTGTCGTCGAACTGCAGGTCGGCCTCAATACTCACACCGTGAGCCGATTCTACAAGCGTGAACAATGTTGTGCTTATTGTCACAACCTCCACACCTCCGCGGCGAAGCACGTCAATGGGAATCAGGGCTTCAACATCCTCGAAGCCGTCGGCCAGAAATACATAAACTTTTGCCATGATCTTTTTGTTCTTTGGTTTCCAGAATGCAAATATAGACAAAAATGGGCATAACGGGCATCATGGACACAAAAAAAAACTTAATTTCACTGCCATTATAACCTTTGTGAATATTTTTTCGTAACTTTGCCATCTCATGATATACAGTGATATGGAACATCGGAAATTGAGATTTGCTCTTTTCGGCAATATTTATCAGACCAAGAAGTCGGCGTCGATACAGAAAGTGCTCTCCTGCCTCTCTGAACATGGCGCGGAACTATATGTGGACATGGAGTACTATTACTTCCTGAAGGATAACCAGCGTATTGATGTGAATGCCGCGAAGATCTTTACGGATGATGACTTCCAGGCAGATTTCGTGATCTCTATGGGTGGTGACGGCACCTTCCTGAAGGCCGCCAGTCGTGTCCGTGAGAAGATGATTCCTATCCTTGGTGTGAACATGGGCCGACTGGGCTTTCTCGCAGATGTCAGTCCCGGTGATATCGAGAGATGTGTGGAGGCCATCTATCAGGACGATTTCTCTATCGAGAACCGGGCTCTGATCAAGGTGGAGACCGACGGAGAGCCTCTTGAGGGTTATGACTGTGCCTTGAACGATGTGGCAATCCTGAAGCGTGATACGGCGTCGATGATCTCTATCCATGCGTCTATCAATGGCGATCATCTGACAACCTACCAGGCCGATGGACTGGTCGTGAGTACACCGACGGGCTCGACCGCCTATTCGCTTTCCAATGGTGGACCGATTATCGTACCGGGTACGAAGGTGTTCTCCATGACGGCCGTGGCACCGCACTCCATGAACATCAGACCGATCGTGCTGTCCGATTCGTCGGAGATTACACTGACCGTGGAGAGCCGTAGCCATAATTTTCTGATTGCCATCGACGGCCGTTCAGAGAAATGTAAGGAGGGTACACGACTCACTCTGCGCCGTGCTCCTTATGACGTGAAGGTCGTCAAGCGGAGTGGACGTCGTTACTTCAATACCCTGCGTGAAAAGATGATGTGGGGTGAGGATGCACGTTAGGCTTGTCTCAAGGGAACAGTGACGATAAAACGGGCACCGTCCGTGTAACTCTTATCTAAGGTGACGTCGCCGCCCAGTTGTGAGGCGATGCTCTTACAGTATGTGAGGCCGAGACCAAGTCCTTCCGTAAAGTCGTCAATCTTGGCGAAATGACCGAAGATTTTTTCCTCGTCGCCTTCTCCGATACCTTTGCCTGTGTCGGTCACAGAGATCTGCCAGGTATCGCCGACGATGTCGCTGTTCAGCATGATCTCTCCTTCACCTGCAAACTTGTCGGCATTAATCAACAGTTCCATAACCACACTTCTGAGTCTGTCCTTATTGGTCTTCACGACGGTGTGATCGTCGACCGATGTGGTATAAGTGAACGACAGTTTCTCGTTTATGGGTTTGAAGTCATCGGCAATGCTCTGACACAGGTCGTTGCAGTTGACTTCGTCTTCCGTATCGGAGACGCGCACGCTTTCCACCTCGGAGAGAGCAATCAGATGATTGAGACTGTTTGTGATAACGTAGACATTATGGTTAATGCGCTGGGAGAGGTCTTCGCGCTCTTCTTGCGAAAGTTCGTCGACCTGTTTGGCCAGAATATTCGAGAACCCCGATACGACGTTGAGCGGTGTACGTATGTGGTGACTGATATTACGGATGAAAGCAGTCTTCATGCGGTCGGCCTCCTTGGCATGGTCTCGTGCCCGTCTCAGTTCCCGGTTCTGCACCTGCAGAGCCTGTACATGTTTGCGGCGTGACCATCCGAAGATGGACAGGGGAATCACCGCAATGATGGCAGCGATAAAGGCTAGCAGAATCACCAGACTGTAGGCTCGTCTGGTTTCGCGACGGGCCCTTTCCAGTTTCATGTCGTGACTGATATCGTTGATCTCCATGGTCGAGATCTTGTTGTTGCGATCCTCCTTTGCCTCAATCAGTTTCCTTAGATTTACAATCAGACTGTCCTTATCGCCCTTCATCTCATGGATCTTACAGAGGAACTGGTATCTCTCCACACCGCGAATGAGATCGTTGCATTGTCTGATGGCCTCGTCGTAATCACCGTCAAAGGCAGTACGGCAGATGTCTACGTATCTCTCGTATGTGGGATTATATTCGTCGGGGGTCTTCTCTTTGATCTGCTGTATCTGCGTATAGACTTGATGGAAACTCTCTTTGTCGTTCCTGGAGAACTCAATCATACATTTCATGTCAAGAACGGCACTCAGCTGGTGGTTGCCAGAACTAACCTTGGCAGCCTTGTTGATATTGATGGTTGCTAAGTCGGGATTGTCGAAGATGTGGATATTGGCCAGCATGAGGTAGATATTGACACGCTCAGATATCTGTTGGCTCGACCCCATCTGCTCCAACGACAGGTTCAGGTATTTCTCGCACATCTCGTTATTGTCGCGTGATCCGTAGAAAACGCCCATCAGGTAGTTCATCCTGTACAATTCGTCCTTCAGTCCGTTCTCCAGGATGTCGCTGTTCATCTCGCTTGTCTTCTTCAGGGCTTGATAGTAGTGATCATGGTTGATCTCATAGACAATCTCGTTTTCCCTGGCTGTATAGTATTGGTGCCAGTCGCCGGATTTCCTGTAGTAGTTGGCCAGATTGTTGACAGCTTTAACGAAGGCAACACTATCGTTACCGTCGAAAAGTTCGTAGACATGATTACGCAGTTGAACCTCCTCTTCCCCCATTTTCCTTTCCTGCGAGAACGCGCAGGTCAGACATATCAGGAGAACTGTGAAAAGCAGCCTTGCTCTTTTCTTTGTTTGGCCGTTCATGATGGGAGAAGAATTTAGTTGGTGCAAAGATACGAAAAGTTTTGTAACGTAGGGCTCCTGTATTGTTAAAAAACTACAATCCGTTGATAAGGAAAGAAGGTGAAATGACAGGTGATATAAGTATATTAAATAAGGAATACGCGAGGCAGGAGATTTAAAGAATATTAATTATCTGTTTTTTCTTTCTTAATTATTTGGATGGAAAGGAAATAAGTCTTACTTTTGCAGTGTACTATTATTGTGGTACACTATAACAGAGATTAATAATAACAAGATAAAACGATTATGATTGAAGTAAACAACATTAGTTTTAAGTATGCAGGTCAGAAGGGCCTGGTGTTCGATGATTTCAGTCTGAAACTGAAACAGGACAATATTTATGGTCTGCTGGGTAAGAACGGTACGGGTAAGAGCACCCTGCTTTACCTGATAGCTGGACTGTTGCGCCCCAAGAAGGGTACCGTGAGCTTTGATGGTGTCGAGACAAAGCTGCGCCGCCCTGAAACTTTGCAGGACATCTTTATCGTACCTGAGGAGTTTGACCTACCCGCCATGTCGCTCGATGAGTATGTAAAGATTAACCGTCCCTTCTATCCCTTGTTCAGTACTGCCGTACTGGAGGGCTGCTTGAAGGATTTTGAGCTGACCAGCGACTTGAAGTTGAATGCCCTCTCGATGGGACAGAAGAAGAAAGTGTTTATGAGTTTCGCGCTTGCTACCAATACCAAGGTGCTGCTGATGGATGAGCCGACGAATGGTCTTGATATACCTTCGAAGAGCCTGTTCCGTAAAGTGGTTGCCCAGTATATGAGCGGTGATCGCACGTTGATAATCTCAACCCATCAGGTGCACGATGTGGAATCACTTCTTGATCATATCCTGATTCTCTCGCCACAGAAGTTGTTGCTTGATGCCAGTGTGGCTGATATTCAGGAGAAGTTCACCTTTGAGTATCGTACACCTGCCGAGATGGACGATGTTCTTTATGCCGAGCCTTCGCTTCAGGGTAATGCCGTGATTGCACCTCGTAAGGAGGATAGTTCTGGAACTCATGTTAATCTGGAACTGCTGTTTAATGCTGTAAACGAAGGGAAGATTTGATATAAAGAACATAAGGCACGTAATTATATGATACAGTTTAATATACATAGGTTTAGAAAGGTGGCACGCTGGTCGCTCACTAACGACAAGAGCTTCTACATGCGTATGTTTCTTCAGATGTTTGTGGTATTGACGCTGACATTCCTGTTTTTTACCACGAGTTTTTACTGGCTGAAAGGTGCTGATACGGGCTATAAACCTTGTTGTGTGGTTGTGGTGATGATGTTGTTTCTTCAGATAGCCATGGGTCCATCGATGATGTTTTACAGCATGAAAGGAAAATACGACAAGCAGGCCCTGTTGCTGTTGCCAGCCTCTAATTTTGAGAAGTACCTGATGCGATACGCTACTTGGATAGTTTTATTCGGTCTTTGGCTTATTGGTTGCTTTGGCGCTGACTTGGTGCAGTATGTGATTAACTGGCTGATAGGTAACAATCCGCAGTTCGTAATAGGTATTCTTGCAAGTCACATGAAGACCTTCTCAATTAACTGGGAATGCGTGGACTCAGTGAAGGTTAATATTTTTAGCATGGTGATTATTACGTTTGTCTGGTTCCATTCATGTTTTGCACTTGGAGCAACCTTCTTCCGTTCGGCTAAGTATTCGTGGATTCTTACCATCTTGGTACTCATCTTCTTGTCGATGGTACAGACATGGTTGTTCCCCAATTTCAGCAGTGGGGAAATCATGAAAGATGGTCATGTTACCCCGGAGCTATACATATCCGATGCTGTTTACGGCATATGGGCTATCCTGAACTACTGGTTGTCGTACAAGCTCTTCTGTCGCACACAGAATATTGGTAAATTTGTAAACCTGTGAAGAACTGAAGAGTTTAATAATTTTAGAATTGAAGTGATGAATAATTTCGATATGAATAGATTTGGAAAGACTTTGCGCTGGAAAATAAGCGTAAACTTCCGCTCATTGCTGATGTGGACCTTGGGATTTACGCTGGGTGTTTTCCTTGGCGAGCTGATGCTGCTGCCGGTGATTCGTACAGGTGGGTCTCGTGATGGTCGGGAATTTGCTGCCTTGGCAGGATTCTTTGTGGTGTACCTGATCATAGGTGTAATGGTTAGTATCTGTAATCTTTTTGTTGAGTTGGATAAGAAACCTCGTCGCCATGCATTCCTCATGCTGCCAGCAACGAATATGGAGAAGTTCTTGTCTGCCACTATTTATGCTACCGTATCAGGTATCCTTATGATGGTTCTGTCGTTTGGGGTAGGCGATACGTTGCGTGTGGTGTTTCGTGCTTTGGTCTATGGTGATTCGTGGCATGCTTTTACCTATCCCTACTTGATCGATATGATATCATCTGGTGGCATGGTTGCGCCTCATTCTTTAGGCTATCGTCTGGCAGGACTGGCATTTTTGGTAAGCGGTCTTGCATGGCTGCACTCTTTCTTTACTCTTGGTGGAACAATACTGCGCAAGAATGCGTTTGTGATTACAAGTATAGTGATGGTGATAGGTCTTACCATGCTGGCTTGGTTTTCAAAAAACCATGAAATCAGCATGTTCTGTACCTACTACGTAGAAGGTGTTGGCAAGGTTGAAAATGTAGGCACCATGGCCTACGTGCTTACAACATTCTTCGCTGTGTTCTCTGTGGTAAATTACTGGGCATCGTTCCATATTTTCAAAGCATTCGAGTTAATAACTAAAAAGTGGATAAATTATGAATTTCACAAATGATAAACCCATTTACATCCAGATGTCCGATCGGCTGTGTGAGGAGATCCTCTCGGGTGTATATAAAGACGATGATCGCATCCCCAGCGTACGCGAGTATGCCGTACTGCTCGAGGTGAACACGAATACCGCAGTAAAGGCCTACGAGCAATTGTCACGCGAGGAGGTTATCTACAACAAACGTGGACTGGGTTACTTCGTGACCCCGGGAGCGAGGAAACAGATACTCAAGGCTCGCAAGAAAGCGTTTATGAAGGAAAGTCTGCCGGAACTGTTCCGCCAGATGCAATTGCTCGATATATCCATCGAAGATGTTGCAGAAGCCTACAAAAGCTTACAGAGTGTTAAATAAATGTTTTTTTCTTCGAAAATCTGCAACTTTCCGGTAACTTTGTGCGTCGAACGTGCAAGAACTAAGGTAGAATAAAATATATGATTCATTTACAAGACATTAACAAGACCTATCAGGGAGCGCAGCCGCTTCATGTGCTAAAGGGTATCTCACTCGATATCAAGAAGGGAGAATTCGTATCCATCATGGGTGCATCGGGCTCAGGTAAGAGTACCTTATTGAATATCTTAGGAATTCTCGACAACTACGACTCGGGGACCTATGAACTCAATGGTGTGCCTATCTGGAATCTCTCGGAGCGGAAGGCGGCTGAGTATCGTAACCATATGATAGGTTTTATATTCCAGTCGTTTAATCTCATCTCTTTTAAAACCGCCGTGGAAAACGTTGAGTTGCCATTATTTTATCAAGGCGTGTCGCGCCGTAAGCGTCATCAGATGGCCATGGAATACCTGGATCGTCTGGGACTGCTTGAGTGGGCAGGACACTATCCTAATGAACTGTCGGGAGGACAGAAACAACGCGTGGCGATAGCCAGAGCACTCATCACCAAACCACAGATCATTCTGGCCGATGAGCCTACGGGCGCACTTGACTCGAAGACCTCCGTGGAGGTGATGCAGTTGCTCAAGCAACTCAATCAGGACGATGGAATGACCATTGTCGTGGTGACTCACGAGAGTGGTGTGGCAAATGAGACGAACAAGATAGTACATATCAAGGATGGTATCATCGGACAGATTGAGGAGAACCTCGAGCACAATGCAAGTCCCTTCGGTATCAACGGCATGATGAAGTAAACAGGTTATGAGAGATATAGCAAGTGAAATATGGTCAACGGCCAGACGCAATAAACTGCGTACTGCGCTTACAGGCTTTGCTGTGGCATGGGGCATCTTCATGCTACTCGTGCTGCTGGGCTCAGGTAATGGTCTCATCAATGCCACCATCTTGCAGAATCAGCGCTTCCTGTCGTCATCGATGATTGTATATGGTGGCGAGACCTCAAAGGCCTATCGGGGTCTCAAGGAAGGTCGCTGGATCAATCTTCAGAAGCGCGACATCAGCACTACAGAGACAGAATTCAAGGAGAATATCGACGAGGTGGGTGCGCAGTATCGTGTTGTTGCTGTTGTCAGTCGGGGACAACAATATATATCAACCTCCGTCTGTGGTGTCTACCCAAATCATACAAAGATTGAGAAGATGGAGATGCTTTACGGCCGTTTTATCAACGATGTTGATATAAAACAGAGTCGTAAGGTGCTTATCGTGAGTAATAAGCAAGCAAAAGAGCTTTGCCCTAAGGACTATAAGAATCTGGTGGGGCAATATGTTAAGGTGGGTAATTTCGCATATAAGGTAGTTGGTATCTATAAGGAAAGAGAAAACAGCCGTGCGGATGCTTATTCTTCCTATTCGGCTATCAAGCGCATCTATGGAGCTAAGAACGATGATGCAGGACGTATCGAGTTTACTTTCCATGGCCTGGAATCCGACGGAGAGAATTTAGAATTTGAGAAGGGCTACCGTAAGCGTCTGAATGAGAATCATCATGTACATCCTGAAGATGAAAGTGCCATTTGGATCCGTAATAACTACAGACAGAGTCTTCAGATGGATCTGGCGGTAAAAGTTATCCATACGGCGCTTTGGGTGGTTGGACTTCTGACATTGCTCTCTGGTATCGTGGGTGTGTCGAACATCATGCTTATCACGGTGAAAGAGAGAACTCACGAGTTCGGTATTCGTAAGGCCATTGGTGCTAAACCTTGGAACATTCTGAAATTGATTATCGTTGAGAGCGTGATCATTACCACCTTCTTTGGCTATATAGGTATGGTTCTGGGCATAGCTGCTAATGAATATATGGATGCTACGGTAGGACATAGAGTGGCTGACTTCGGAGCGGGTTCGATGCCGATGTTCATTAACCCGACGGTAGGACTGGATGTGTGTATCGAAGCAACGATGGTCATGGTGATTGCCGGAACTATCGCCGGTCTTATCCCAGCCTTTAAAGCAAGTAAAATCCGCCCCATTGAGGCATTAAGAGCAGAATAAGATTATGAAAATAGATATAGATTCATATAGAGAAATTCTCGACACGCTGACTCGCAACAAGCTGCGTTCGTTCCTGACGGGATTTGGCGTGTTTTGGGGTGTGTTCATGCTCATTGTTCTCATTGGCGGAGGCTCAGGTATTAAGGAGCAGATTCAAAAGAATTTTCAGGGCTTCGCAACAAACTCAGCCATGATTTGGGCACAGAACACGTCGAAGCCTTACAAGGGATTCCGCAAGGGCCGTAGTTGGAACATGGATTATAAAGATATCGCACGACTCAAGCAACAGGTGCCCGAACTCGATGTGGTGACACCCATTTTGTTTGGTAACAGTAGTTTTGCTTATTATGGCGACAGAAAGGCGACTATTAGTGTGTCAGGTGTGGAGCCTACATACCGTGCCATACAAGATCCGTTGTTACGCTACGGACGTTACATTAACGAGATGGATATTAAGGAGCGCAGAAAGGTTTGCGTCATCCAGAAGAAGGTATATCAAGAGTTGTTTAAGGATGGAGGCGATCCTTGTGGAAAATCAATACGGATTGACTCTACCTATTATCAGATTGTGGGTGTAGACTTTGGCGCAGCAGAAGGCATAAGCTTTAGCGGAGAGCCAGGAACGGGTGTTTGTTTGCCGTTCTCTCAGATGCGACAGGTCTATAATCTGGGCAATCAAGTACATTTGATTGGCGTTACTGCAAAGCCCGGTGTTGTGATGTCGGAAATATCAGACCGTATCCGTGCAACCGTGGCAAGGGCTCACTATATCGATCCCACAGACGAACAGGGTGCGATGTTGCTCAATACGGAAGTGGTATTCCAGATGCTTGACAGTCTGATGTCGGGTTTGAACTTACTGATCTGGCTTGTGGGTATCGGAACGTTGCTGGCAGGTGCCATCGGTGTGTCTAATATCATGATGGTGACTGTGCGTGAGAGGACAACGGAGATCGGTATTCGTCGTGCCATCGGGGCAACGCCCAGGGTGATTCTCTCACAGATTATCTCAGAGAGTATCGTGTTAACGCTGGTGGCAGGTATGAGCGGCATCTTTTTTGGAGTCATGATACTTCAGATGCTCGAGACAGGAAGTATGGAAGATGGAATGATTACCACCCATTATCAGGTGGGCTTCTGGACAGCCCTCTTCTGTGGCTTCGTGGTAAGCACGCTAGGAGTATTGGCAGGATTAGCTCCTGCTGCCCGTGCCATGAGTATCAAACCTGTAGATGCTATGCGCGACGAATAAAAGGAAAGAAGTAAGAATGTAAAAAAAAGAAAAAATATAAATAGTTATGAAAAGGTACAGAAAGCTTATTATCGCAGCGATTATCGCTTTGATCTTCATCGGAACATTCGTGTTCCTTTGGAAGAAGGGTCAGCCTAAGGAAGTTGTCTACAACGAGTTCACTCCCAAGATGGAAAACATCCAGAAGACAACGATTATCACCGGTAAGATAGAGCCTCGCAACGAGGTGAATGTGAAACCGCAGATCTCGGGTATTATCTCTGAGTTGTATAAGGAACCAGGCGACTACGTGAACGCTGGTGATGTGATTGCTAAGGTGAAGGTGATTCCTGATATGGGACAGCTCTCCAGTGCAGAGGGACGTGTGCGTCTGGCTGAGATCAATCTGAAGCAGGCACAGATTAATTATACCCGTGAGGAGAACCTCTATAACCAAAAGCTAGTATCTGCCGATGAGTTCGATAAGGTGAAACAGAGTCTTCAGCAGGCTAAGGAAGAGAAGATAGCTGCTGTAGATGCACTTCAGGTCGTGCGCGATGGCGTGTCACAGTCGAATGCCAAGGCTTCATCTACACTCATCCGTTCAACGATCTCGGGTGTCATCCTCGACATCCCAGTGAAGGTGGGTAACTCGGTCATCTTAGCTAACACCTTTAATGATGGTACCACTATTGCCGCTGTCGCTAACATGAATGACCTGATCTTCCGTGGTAATATCGACGAGACTGAGGTCGGACAGTTGGTAAACGGCATGCCTATGAAAATTACTATCGGCGCCTTGCAGGATCTGAGCTTCGATGCTTCCTTGGAATATGTTTCTCCGAAGGCTGTTGAGAACAATGGGGCTAATCAGTTTGAGATCAAGGCTGCTGTGAAGCTCACAGAAGGCGGCAAGATTCGTTCTGGCTATAGTGCAAATGCTGAGATCGTACTTTCCAAGGCCGAGAAGGTGCTTAGCATACCAGAGAGCGCTATTGAGTTCAGTGGCGATTCTACCTTTGTCTATGTTATTAAAGGTAATGGGAAACAGAAGACCTATGAGCGTACGTTGGTTGAGACAGGGCTCTCTGACGGTGTGAATATCGAGATAAAGAAGGGTGTTACCACTAAGGATAAGGTGCGTGGCCCGGAGATTATAGCAGATGATACAAAATAAATAGTATAAGAGATGAGGAAAAACATTTTCTGTGCATTGTGCATGATGTATTGCACCTTGAGTTCTGCACAACCCAAACAGTGGACTCTGCGTGAGTGTTGCGATTATGCGGTGGAGCATAATATCGGTATCAAACAGCAAGATAATCAGCGTCGTCAGCAGGAACTGCAGGTCTCTACGGCCAAGAACTCTCGTTTACCGGATCTCAGTGGTAGTGTAAGCCAGAGTTTCAGTTTCGGTCGTAGTTTGACTCCCGATAATGTCTATGTGAGTAGGAATTCGAACGGTACGTCGTTAAATCTCAGTACCAGTATGCCTCTTTTTACGGGTTTTCGTATTCCTAATGAGATCAAGATGAGTCAGCTGAACCTTGAAGCTTATACAGCTGATTTAGAGAAGGCAAAGAATGATGTCCGTATGCAGGTGGCTCAGGCTTATGTCCAGATCCTCTATGACATGGAGATCTCTGACGTGGCTCATCGCCAGATCGAGATTGATTCTGCCCAAGTGAAGCGTCTTCAGGCTTTTGTGGAAAATGGCAAAGCATCTGAGGCTGAGCTTTCACAGCAGAACGCGGCTTTGGCTAATAGTCGACTGACAGCTACTCAGGCCGATAATAACACGCGTCTGGCTTTGCTTACGCTTACGCAGTTGCTTGAGTTGCCGACCCCTGATGATTTCACGATTGTACGTCCTATTCCCGAAGAAATGTCTAATGCTCTTGCTCTTCAGGTCACACCTGATCAGATTTATGCAGAAGCTTTGGGTATTAAGCCTGAGATAGTTGCTCAGCAGTTGCGTTTGAAAGCCTACAATCATAATATCAAGATTGCTAAGTCTGCTCATTATCCAACGCTCTCTTTTGGAGCAAATATGAGTACGGACTATAGCTCAGTAGAGCCCAATAGTATGGGAAGGCAGTTTGACGGAAACTTCAAGCAGGGGGTCAGCCTGAGCTTGAATGTTCCAATCTTCAACCGTTTTCAGACACGCAATAGGGTGCGTGATGCTATTATACAGCGAGAGACACAGCAATTGCAGGTTGAAAACACCAAAAAGACCTTATATAAAGAGATTCAGCAGGTATATTATAATGCCTTGAATGCTCAGACGAAGGAGAAATCTTCTATGGAGGCTCTCCAAAGTTCAAAGGATGCCTTTACCCTGATGCAAGCTAAGTATGAAAACGGTAAGGCAACCATCACAGAGTTTAATGAGGCTAAGAATGCTTACCTGAAAGCTGAATCAGATTTAGTTCAGGCTCGTTATGAGAATCTCTATCAGCATGCACTCCTCGAGTTCTATCGTGGTCAGGAACTGACGTTCTAAGCGTACAGACTCCTGATAAAACACCAAGTGGCGCTTACCTTTGAGGTAGGCGCCACTTGCATTGTAGTGTGCTATAGAACTTATTTCTTATGCCTGTTGGCACGCTGTTCGCGATACTTGGCCTTCTGCCGTGCAGAACCGCTGCCGTGGGCACCGGTGATATACTGCTTTTTCTTGGCTTTGGTCTTCACCTTACCGTCGTCTTTCGGCTTGTCGCCACCACGACCGAAGTTAATGCCGTTCTCGAGGATCTTCTGAAAATCGTCCATATATATAATCTGTGAAATCTGTTGCTTAATGATGGAACAGACGTACCCCCGTGAAGGCCATGGCAATGCCGTACTTGTCGCAGGTCATGATCACATGATCGTCGCGCACGCTACCACCTGCCTGGGCGATGAACTCCACACCGCTCTTATGGGCGCGCTCGATATTGTCGCCAAAGGGGAAGAATGCGTCTGAGCCAAGTGCCACCTTCGTGTTCTTGGCAATCCATGCTTTCTTCTCTTCCATCGTCAGTACCTCGGGCTGTTCGGTGAAGAACTGCTGCCAAGCACCATCGCGGAGAACATCGTCGTGCTCATCCTCTGAGATATAAACATCAATAGTGTTGTCGCGGTCGGCACGGCGGATACCTTCCTTGAAGGGCAGTGCCATCACTTTCGGGTGCTGGCGCAACCACCAGATGTCGGCCTTGTTACCTGCCAGACGTGTGCAGTGGATACGGCTCTGCTGTCCAGCTCCGATGCCGATAGCCTGTCCGTCTTTCACGTAGCAGACAGAGTTCGACTGTGTATATTTCAGTGTAATCAGGGCGATGATCAGGTCGCGCTTAGCCTCCGGTGTGAAGGTCTTGTTCTGTGTGGGCATATTCTCGAAGAGAGCATCATCGTCAAGTTTAATCTCATTACGACCCTGTTCAAAGGTAATACCGAACACTTGCTTACGTTCGATAGGCTCTGGCACATAGTTGGGATCAATCTTGATGACATTATAGGTACCCTTACGTTTGTCTTTCAGGATCTCAATAGCCTCGGGTGTGAAATCCGGAGCGATGACACCATCGCTCACCTCACGTTTTAGCAACCTAGCAGTCGTTGCATCGCAGGTGTCGGAAAGGGCCACGAAGTCACCGTAGCTCGACATACGGTCGGCACCACGGGCTCTGGCATAGGCACAGGCGATAGGACTCTCGTCCAGGTCCTTTACGTCGTCTACAAAATAGATCTTCTTCAAGGTATCACTGAGAGGTAGTCCCACAGCTGCGCCGGCGGGGCTTACGTGTTTGAACGAGGCGGCGGCCGGGATACCGGTGGCTGCCTTCAACTCTTTCACTAGCTGCCAGGCATTGAACGCGTCGAGGAAATTAATATATCCTGGACGACCGTTAATCACTTCGATGGGGAGCTCACCCTCTGTCATGAAGATACGTGAGGGTTTCTGGTTCGGATTACATCCGTACTTGAGTGCTAATTCTTTCATTTTGATCGCGATAAATTCCTTTTCGCGTGCAAAATTACAAAAAAAAGTTGTAATTTTGCACCATACAAACAGATTATTATGGAGAAAAAACGTGTTGCCCTCCGCAAACTGTTGGAGGCGGTAGAGAAGGAGATTCTTCGTAAACCGGACAGGAAGATGCTCGATCGTCTGTCGCTGTTGGCCGGCTTTCAGGACTGGGACTCATTCCAAGATGCGCTTCATGGTGATACCAGTGCCGACGAGAACTACAAATAAAAAGAGATGCTTTTCGTTTGAAAGGCATCTCTTCTTATTCTTTCGATAGGCTGATTACTCAGCTGTAATGGCGCGACGCTTCTCCTTGATACGAGCAGCCTTACCAGTGAGCTTACGCAGATAGTAGAGCTTAGCGCGACGAACCTTACCAACCTTGTTGATCTCAATGCTCTCGATGTTCGGTGACTCGATGGGGAAGATACGCTCCACACCTACAGTACCAGACATCTTACGAACGGTGAAGCGCTTCTTGTCTCCGTGGCCTGCAATCTTGATGACCACACCACGATAGAGCTGGATACGCTCCTTAGAACCCTCGATAATTTTGTAAGCGACAGTAATCGTGTCACCAGCCTTGAACTCTGGGAACTTCTTGCCGGTTGCAAATGCTTCTTCAGCAACTTTAATTAAATCCATTTGTACTTTAACTAATTAAATTTGTTGTATCGTTCCAACGCAACATAACAGGCAACTCGTTACTTCCTGCCAGCGATTACGCCGAAAAGCGGGTGCAAAGGTACGAATAAGTGAGCAAAAAAACAAATAAAAGTGGAACTTTTTTGTATTTTTCGAACGGAAGTACCTAAGAGTGAAGCTCAAAGGTACGTTTGTTCTCTTCTCTATTTTTGTGTAACTTTGCCATCAAAGGTGGCGAAATTACATGCACTCGGCAAAAAAAGAAACGAGTTTCTTTGTTTTGCTCTCAACTTTGTGTAACTTTGCCCCAATAAAACTACAAATTATGAATAAAAAGCAAATATTTCTTGGTGTATTTGTTCCGATGTTGATGCTCTCGTGCGCTTCTAAGCATTATCAGATCGTCGGTATTGAACGCACACGAGTCATTGTCGACAGCCGTTACGATGAGCATCCCGACGAGTCTGCTGCTCGCTTTATCGCACCATATAAGCGTGTGAACGACAGTATTATGGGACCCGTTGTTGGGGCTGTGGCCCACAATATGCATCCTGATCGTCCGGAGAGTGATCTGTCTAACCTCGTGTCTGATATCTTGGTTTGGGCAGCTAAGGATTACAATGAGTCTCCTGTGCTCGGCATCTATAATATGGGTGGTATTCGAGCTGATCTTACGAAAGGCGACGTAACCTATGGTGATGTGCTCGATATTGCTCCTTTCGAGAACAAGATATGCTTCGTCACGCTGACTGGTGAGCAGATGATGGATCTTTTTCGTCAGATCGCCCGTCGGGGAGGAGAGGGCGTGAGTCGCGGCACAGAACTTGTCATCACTAAGAGTGGGGAACTGCTTTCTGCTCGACTGCATGGTCAGGAGATTGATCCTAAGGCTGACTATCGCGTGGCTACGATCAACTATCTGATCGAAGGCAACGACGGTATGCCTGCCCTCGGACAAGGCCGTGATATTGTGGCCCCCGGTGAGGCGAGTAACAATACCCGTTTCTTGATCATGAATTATTTCCGTGAGAAACTGGCTTGTGGCGAAGTCGTGGACTCGAAGGTCGAAGGACGTATTATCGTGAAACGGGATAAGTGAGGTTCAACAGAATAGTCAATAAGAAGCAAAGGACAGATATGAAACGTATATATTTGATGATAATAGTTGCACTGCTGACCTCTGTGTCGGTAAGTGCCAAGGGCAAAAAGCAGCTTGTGATACTCCATACCAACGACACTCATTCCACGGTCATGCCATTGAACGAGAATCTTGATAATAAGGATTTGGCAGGACGTGGTGGTTTCCTTCGTCGTGTTAATATGGTGAAGGAACAACGTCAGCAACATCCAAACCTCCTGCTTATCGACAGCGGTGACTTCTCTCAGGGATCTGGCTATTACACTTTGTTTAAAGGAGAGGTAGAGGTCGGATTGATGAATGAGATGGGTTATGATGCCGCAACCATCGGTAATCATGAGTTTGACTTCGGACTTGACAATATGGCCAAACTATTTCGGATGGCAAACTTCCCCATCGTCTGTTCCAACTACGACTGTACGGGTACGGTGCTTGAGGGCTTGGTTAAACCATATATCACGATCAAACGTGATGGTGTTAAGATTGGTTTCTTTGCCCTTGCGCCTCAGATGAAGGGTTTGGTCTTCGATGGCAACTGTGAGGGTATTGTTTACCTTGATCCTGCGGAGACGGCCCAGAAATACATCGATATCCTCCGGAAGCAGGAGAAGTGCGATGTCGTTATCTGTATCTCACACCTCGGTTGGGGGGGCGAATATGACGATGCGAAATTCATCGGTCTGACGGAAGGCTGCGATCTCGTTTTGGGAGGTCATACCCATACTTATATGCCTGTCATGGAGTATACACCCGACAAGAACGGCAAACAGATTCCGGTTGACCAGAATGGAAAACACGGCGTCTTTGTGGGTAAGATTGTTCTTGATTTGGCAAAATAAGGCGAGAAAGAATCGTTATTCGAAATAGAATGTCAATACAATCATTTTGCTGTGGCCACTGGCCACAGCATTTGTATATATACGTTTGTTCGCGTCTTTCAATTCGTCAGAATGACCGTGGTCAAGGGCGTCTCTGAGACTATAACAGAATTTAAGTTCGGGGATTAGTTTGAAGAACGGAAGATAGAAGTCGCAACCAACGCCGAGTTCAAGAAACAGATCAGACCGTTTCAGTTGTATGTAATCCTGACTCTTGCTGGTCAGGTTTATCATCGGATTAGCACCGGCAATCATGTATGGGCGGTAGTTGTTCCAACGCTCAGCGGAAAATTTCAGATCGACAGGGAAGGATATATAGGTGTTCTTCATGTCTTGTGTCTGAATGCTTGGTTGTCCTTGTTGGTCAAGGGCAGACGGGTCTCTGAACGACAGATGCTTCGCTCCGAAATGCATGGTCGGCGAGAAGCGCAGATTCAGATGTGTGTGCAGACGCAGGTCGGCCAGTACACCCACGCTGAAACCACTGCTCCATCGATCTGCATCGCAGAGGATCGTCCGCTCGGCTGTTGTTCCGTCTTCTTGCGTGATGGTCTGGGGACCGAGATTTGTGAACTCAATATCCTGCATGTTCATCCCCACCAGAATACCAAAATGTAATGGGCGCAGGTCGGTATATGGTCTGTGTTGGACGGTACGCACCTGTCCCCTTGCCGTAATGACGGCAAGAACAACGGTCAGTAATATGATGAAAATGCCTTTTCGCATGCGTCTTGTTTTCTTTCTCTTTTCTACTCCTAAACAATAACGCAGAATTACCTCAGTTATTATGTGATAGACTATTTCGACATCGTATAAATTATATAAAAATCTACCTAATTTTTGGTATTATTCGGGATTTTGTCGTACCTTTGCGTCACTAAAAGTGAGTATTAACATTATTAATTTATCATTTAGAGACTATGGCATATGTAATTGGTGACGACTGTATCGCATGCGGTACTTGTCAGGGTGAGTGCCCCGTTGAGGCAATTTCTGAGGGTGAGAAGTATTCTATCGATCCCGATCTTTGCACAGAGTGTGGCACTTGTGCAAGCGTTTGTCCTTCTGAGGCTATCAGCCTTCCCTAATTAGATAAGGATATAACAAAATAAGATGTGCTTCCAGAGATGGAGGCACATCTTTGTTTTATGGCGGTGGTATTTATAAACAAATAAATACGGCCTGTCGTATAAAAAGAATCAGAGGTGCCTCCATATGGAGGCACCTCTGATTCTTATCGGGATATTGCTTACTTCAACTTCTTAATCTCGAGAGCTTGTTTATACTCAGGGTCGATAGCTAGAATCTTATCTGCGTAGTCCTTGGCGGCAGCAACATTCTTGTTGATGTAGCTGTTGAACATCATATAGTGGTAGCTGGTCTTCAGCATGATGTTCTCACCGTTCGTGCGCTCTGCCTTGTTGGCAAGGAGTTCTATCACTTTCTGGTATCCTGGTTTTGCCAGATTCTTCTTCATGTCGTTGTCGAGCTTGCTGTTCAAGCTGGCGGCCATGTATGTGGCATAGATCTCCTGAACGGGGTATTTCTCTGCCAGGGCATTGTACAGTTCGATAGCCTTGTTCATATACTCCGTCTTTTTGGTCTCATCAGCCTCTGCATACTTAGAGTAGATGGTTGCCAGGCCTTCGTTATCGTCGAATGTCAACTCAGGCTTGCTGGCCAGGAACTGCTCGTAGTAATTGATGGCGTTGTCGAAGTCTTTATCTTTGAGATAGGAGTCGGAAACACTCTTCAGAATAGCCCAACGCTTAATCATCGATGACTCGTTGACCAGCTCCAGAGCCTTATCATAGTGGAGATACATATTCTCCTTGTCATCGAGAGCCTGATAGATCAGGGCAGTGTAGTAGTGGTCATATTCAGAGAACTTGGCACTATCGGTCTCGTTGAAGTACTTATTGATATAGCTCTTGGCTGCCTCATAGTTCTTCAACTCATAGTTTGAGAACATTGCCAGACGGTTGAACACCGGGTTGCGTGGCTCAATCTTAAGACCTGCCTCAGCAGCGCGGAGTGCATCCTCGAAATGACCAGTAAAATAGCTGCAGCGTACGAACTCGTTAAGGTATGTCTTGTCGAGTTTGTTGATGTCAGCCTTCACATAGTTCTCGTAAGCCTGCTTCTCGTCGTTTGCCAGCATATAGATATGGGCGGTGAATGCATCCACATCCTCATCGGGACAGTTAGCCTTCATCTCCTGAAGTTTCTTGGCTGCCTGAGAAGGACTGATCTTGCGATATACCATAGCCCATTTCTTGTAGCCATCCGGGTTCTTAGGGTCGAAATTGATAGCCTGGTTGTAGAAGCCTGCAGCTTTACCACCGTCGGTACCATAAGTGGCTTCGATATCACCTAACAGCAGATAAGCCGGTGCAAAATGATACTTGGGCTTTCCTGCTTCGTTGGCATACTCTGCAAAGCGACGAGCATTAGCCGTATCTTTCTCTGCATAGAAAGCCCGACCGATCTTCAAGAGAGCCTCCGGATTCTTTTTATTCTTCTTATAAGCAGTTTTTGCTAACTCGGCCACATTAGGAGCCTTTGACTTGATACCATTAAGAACAGCGTTGAGCTCTTCTTCCTGTGCATTCGCGGTGGCGCTGAAACCTGCCAGCAACACACCCATTAAAAGATATTTAATTGTTTTCATAATTCTCATTTTTTAAGTTATACATATATTGATATCTTCATCTCCTTTGTTTGTATGACGTCTGATCATCTGAAAAGTTTAATCACTCTTTGTTGACGATGACGTCACGTACGTTCATGTTGGCCGATCTCGGGAGCAGTCCTGCACGTAAAATGATCTTCTGTCCCTTGGGCAGTTGTACGAAATGGGCGAAGCCTGAAGGAACTCCGTTGCGCGTGTCATTAAGTAGCGCATAGATGGTACGGCGTAAAGGATAGTTGCCGTTATATAGGTAATATTGATAGGGCTTCCAACTGTTATAGCTCTTTGCTGAGTCCATCTTGGATACCCCCATCACACTAATGTTCTTCTTAAAGGTGACATTGGTCGTATCGCGCTTGTCGTTAAGCCAGTTGCTGCCGATGATACCAAGAGAGTTTACGTGGTTCTCAACATAGTCGATGACGGCTGCGCTTGTTTTCACGGCACCGATATTCTTCCCCGTACTGAACTGCTGTCCTCCGAGGATTGAATCGACACACCAACGCACGGTGCTTGACAGGGGGTTGTCGAACACCACGTCGATATCGCCAAGTTTGTTGTGTGGATAGATTTCGTTCCACTGGGTTACCTCTCCCTTCAGGATGCGTCGGAAATCCTTGATGGTGATACATGAGTCGGGATTGGCGTTATTGACGATGATTGCCAGACCGTCATACGCGATAGGTATCGCTCTTGGCAAGTACTTCCGGTCTTTCAGACTCTGACGCTCTTTTTCCGTAAAGTCACGGGTGGTGAAGGCCAGGAAAGTCTCGATCTTCATCAGTTTCTTCACCGCATCCTGCTCGTTGATATAGAGAGGTGTGATGGAGTCAAGAGTCTGCGTCGTGAAATAGTACAATTCTTCGTCAATGATGGGGTAGAAACTCTCATCGGATGCCAATACGCTGGCAGCCTTCTGATAAGCCTCCTCTAAAGCAGGATTAGGCTTGTTCCCACATCCTGGGAACAAGCCTAATATAAGTGTTAATCCAACTAATCTTGTGAATTTGTTGAATGCGTTCATTTCAATTCAGGTTACTGAAGACGGAAGGTCACAGGTACGGTGTACTTCACACGTACTGCCGATCCGTTCTGCTTACCAGGAATCCAGTGAGGCATGGTTCTAACCACGCGCTGAGCCTCCTTGTCGAGTGATGGGTCAACGCTCTTGACAACCTTCACGTCGGTGATAGAACCGTCGCGCTCAACCACGAAGGTTACAACGACACGACCCTGCACACCGTTTTCCTCGGCGACTACCGGATACTTGATGTTCTTCGACAGATACTCGAGCAGAGCAGACTGACCGCCAGGGAACGAAGGCATCTCCTCCACGACGTCGAAGACCTTGGTCTCCTCTACCTTCGGGGGCTCTGGTTCTGCAATCGTCTCCTTGACCTTGAGCACATCACCTGCTGCCTCGTCGTTACCCTCTACTGTGAAGGCACCGATAGCGGTGTTGGTTTCCTGGAGCTCCTCCTGAGACTTCATCTCCTGCTCTTCCTTCACTTCCTCGTCCTTCTTAATTTCAGGAACGGTGAAAGCTACAGAGCTCTTGACTTTCTCAATCTCAATCTTCTCAACCTCGGGCTCGTCTTTCTTCTCGGCCTTGGCTTCCTGCTTGTCTGCCAGACTTGCCAACTCTACGTCAGCCTCAATAGCTGCATTCTGTGAAGCGATATAGTTCTCAATAGAGACTTTCGCATACACGATTGCGGCGATGATGAAGAAAGCCACAAACATGACGATGAGGGCCTTGAGGTTACGGGCACCTGTGTTCTTGCGCAATTGATAAGCTCCATAAGCCTGGTTCTTACCTTCAAACACAAGGTCGACCCAGCCATTGTCTATAAGATCTATTTTTGCCATAGTTCTTTCTACATTTTAGGGGTTAATCACTTGACACCTGCCTTTGCGATGAGTGCCTTGTCGTCGTCACTCATCTTGTCGACATTGTCAATGACGTACTTATCAATATTGCTAATCAGCATCTCATCAAGGGCTGCCACCATATTTGCATAGGTAGCGGTGTTGAGAGGACGGATGATGACGGTCATCGTCGGAACTTTCTCGCCGTTGGGGAGTTCACCCTTCTTCAGCTTCTTGAGTTGTTCCTGATACTGCTCGTCGGTCATCTTTGAACCATATTCGTTCTTCTTGGCATCAAGCTCTCTCTTTGCCAATTTGATCTTGGCGATCGGGTTGATACCTTCCTCTGTTGTGTGCTCATTGAGAACCTTCTCGATACCATCCTTACCATAGGTGGTCGGCTTAACGCATGAGGGATCGTCGTAGTTGGGCAGACCAGCCACATACCATACCTTGTCGTCGCTTCCCAGATAAAGGGTAATGGTGTGAGAAGCCTTCGTAACTTGCTTATCTTCTTCTTTCATGTCCTTCGTGTCGTCGTTTGACGGCATGGTCAACTGCATAGCCTGCGGTTTGGCCAGTGTAGTACACAGCATGAAGAAGGTAATCAGAAGCATCATCATGTCTACCATCGGCGTGAAGTTCACGCGGGTATCCATCTTCTTCTGCTTGGATAGATTTTTCTTTGCCATAATACTACTAGTCGTTTAAACGTTTAACATCGAGGTTCGTGATAAGCTGGAAACGGTTCTCATTCATGTCCTGCAGCTCCGACATCAACAACTTAATCGAAGAATAAGGTGTCTTTGAGTCGCACTTGATGGCGAGTTTAATGTCGGGGTTAACACTGCGAGCAGCCGTAATCCACTCCTGGAATTCACTCTTGCCTCCGTTGATACTATCAAGCGGCAGACCGAGCTTCTGGATAGCCTCAGTCATCTTGTCAGGTTCAAGACTGAGGTAACTGGCGAGCTGTGACATGCTTGCACCTACCATCGCATCCTCACGGAAGTGCTTTACCTGATTAGGATTGAGCTGAACACCGAACTTGTCGGTCATGGCGTCCAGCATTGCCTGCATGTTGTTTTTGTTTTCCGTACCACAGAATACGCGGCCCTCTGGGGTTACCAGAATGCTCAGCACATCCTGCTCTGGAATCTTCAGCTCTGACACGGAGTTAGGCGCGTTGACTGATACCGGCTCTGGCGTCAAGAATGTTGAGGTCAACATAAAGAAGCACAGAAGCAGCGTCATCACGTCTGACATAGGCGTCATGTCAATCCAGATGTCTTTTTTCTGTATCTTAATTTTAGCCATACTAAAACCGATTTTAAAGTTTTAAATGGTTAAAAATTAAGCCTCGTTGTGGTTAGAATCGTATGTTGCAGCGATGGTGTAACCAATCTCGTCGAGAGCGAAAGTCAGCTTGTCGATCTTGTTTGAGAAGAAGTTGTAAACAACGGTAGCAACCCAAGAGGTCAAGATACCAGATGCTGTGTTCACAAGAGCCTCAGAAATACCGGCAGACAGAGCCATAGAGTCAGCACCACCACCAGCAGACAGAGCCTGGAACGATCCGATCATACCGAGCACAGTACCGAACAGAGCGGTCAGAGTACCCAGAGATACGATTGTTGCAACCATCGGGAGGTTCATCTGCAGAGTAGGCATCTCCAGCTGAGTAGCCTCCTCGTGAGCCTGCTGGATCTTAGCGATCTTAGCGGCCTTCTTCAGTGTGCTGTCACCCTCGACAGTCTGATACATCTTGATAGAAGCCTTTACGACGTTAGCTACAGAACCCTGCATCTTGTCACAGAGCTTGTCAGCCTCTTCGAACTTCTGCTCCTTGATCAGCTTCTTCACGTCTGCGGTGAACTTAGCGAGATTGATCTTACCAGAAGCGGTACGGATAGCGAAGAAACGCTCGATACCAAGGCAGATAACGGTGAAAAGAAGGGTCAGGATAAGACCTACAACGAAACCTCCCTTATACACTGTTCCAAGAAGGTTTGCGGGATGGCCGCTACGGTCGCCACCGATGAAGTTGTCGGGGTTACCCATAATGAAATACCATACACCATAA
The DNA here is from genome assembly GCF_900107065.1 of Prevotella sp. lc2012. Classification (NCBI taxonomy): domain Bacteria; kingdom Pseudomonadati; phylum Bacteroidota; class Bacteroidia; order Bacteroidales; family Prevotellaceae; genus Prevotella; species Prevotella sp. lc2012. Next base: position 99,761 of record NZ_FNUF01000004.1, read on the forward strand.
CCTGCGAGACAGCAGATAACGAGAATAATCCATGCAGCTTTAATACCCTGGAAGCCCGATTTCTTAGCTGGGGCTGCAGCCTTTGTTGTTGTTGCCATAATGAATCTTTAATTTTTTTTAGTTATTATAAAAGTTTTATTGTAAATTATCGATTTAGAGTGAGTTACATCTCTACCACAGCGCATACGCGAGCTATGGCCGAAATTCACCTCGCAAAGATAGCAATTTCGAGCGTTATAATAAACGAATTAATAACTTTTAACTAAGAATTTATTGATTTATTTCAATTTTTCAACAGTGTTTTTTATACGTGTCATGGCCTCAACAATGTTTTCATCACTTGTCGCATAACTCATGCGGAAACAGTCTGGGTCACCGAAGGCGTCGCCACCCACTGTGGCGACATGTCCCTTCTCCAGCAAGTACATGGCAAAGTCAGTAGAATTGTTAATGGTGACCTCACCATCACTCTTTCCGTAGAAGCTACTGCATTTGGGGAATAGATAGAATGCTCCCTCTGGGATGTTTACCTCCAAACCAGGAATCTCCTTGGCAAGACGGACAATCAGGTCGCGGCGGCGCTCAAAGGCTTGTCGCATATCCTCCACGCACTGCTGGTCTGAGGTATATGCAAATTCGGCAGCCTTCTGACTGACGGAGCAAGGACCACTGGTGTACTGTCCCTGTAACTTGTTGCATCCCTTGACAATCCATTCTGGTGCGGCAATATAACCGATACGCCAACCTGTCATGGCATAAGCCTTTGACACACCGTTGACAATGATACTACGCTCCTTCATGCCGGGGAACTGCGCAATGCTCTCGTGCTTGCCGACGTAGTTGATGTGCTCATAGATCTCGTCGGCTAATACAAACAGATCGTCGTGGCTTAGGATAACATCGGCCAGTGCCTTCAGTTCTTCCTTGCTATAGACGCTTCCAGTTGGGTTGCTGGGAGAGCAGAGAATCAGCATGCGGGTCTTCGGGGTAATGGCGGCCTCCAGTTGGGCTGCAGTTATCTTGAAGTTCTGTTCAAAACCTGCTTCTACGATGACGGGTTCACCACCGGCAAGTTTCACCATCTGAGGGTAGCTCACCCAATAAGGGGCAGGGATGATGACCTCCTCGCCGTCGTTGACAAGGGCCATCACGGTGTTACATACACTTTGTTTGGCACCATTCGACACCAGAATCTCATTAACAGTATAGTCGAGTTGATTCTCATTCTTTAATTTGGCTACGATAGCCTTTCTGAGATCTGCATATCCCGGAACTGGTGAATATCTGGAGTAATTGTCGTCTACGGCTTTCTTGGCAGCTTCCTTGATGGCATCGGGTGTATTGAAGTCTGGTTCTCCCACACTCATGTTAATAACATCGATTCCCTGCGCCTTCATTTCTGCGCTTTTCTGTGACATTGCCAGCGTGGCAGATGGAGCCAGACGCTGCAGACGATTGGATAATTGTGCCATATGATTTAGAAATTTTGTGCAAAAGTAATCATTTTATTTCTGAACACGAAAGATATGTGCCACTTTTTCGTTATTTGGAGCGAAAAAGTGACAAATTGAGAGTTATTTCAGATGAAGGGTGTGTCCCATGCGTATTTTCTTCGTCTCCAGATAACGGAAGTTGAAGGGATTCGGGGTCACCTCAATGGGTACGTTCTCGATAATCTCCAGGCCGTAAGCCTCCAGTCCGACACGTTTCACGGGGTTATTGGTCAGCAGGCGCATCTTATGAACGCCGAGATGACGAAGCATCTGTGCACCACAACCATAGTCTCGCTCATCGGGTTTGAACCCTAGATGTACGTTGGCATCCACTGTGTCAAGTCCCTCCTCTTGCAGTTTATAGGCGGCAATTTTATTCATCAGTCCGATACCTCGTCCTTCCTGTTGCATATAGATAACTACCCCCTTGCCTTCCTTCTCGATGGCTTGCATGGCTTTGTGCAGCTGTTCGCCGCAGTCGCATCGTTTGCTGCCCAGAATATCGCCAGTCATACAACTGGAATGAACACGCACCAAGATAGGCTCTTCTTCCTTCCATTCGCCTTTAATCAGTGCGATATGCTCGAGACCATTGCTCTTCTGACGGAAAGGAATCAGTCGGAAATGACCGTAGTCCGTAGGCATATCCACTTCTTCGCCGACTTCGATGAGTGACTCTTTCTTCAGTCGGTAGGCAATCATATCTTTGATGCTGATGATTTTCAAGTTCCATTCCTTGGCCATTTCCATCAGTTGTGGCAGTCGTGCCATGCTGCCATCCTCGTTCATGATCTCCATAAGGGCACCGGCGGGATAGAGTCCAGCCATCTTACAGAGGTCTATGGCAGCTTCTGTGTGTCCGCTACGGCGGAGTACACCGTTCTCTTGGGCATAGAGTGGGTTTACATGTCCTGGTCGTCCGAAGGTCTCTGGGGTCGACTGTGGATCGGCCAGTGCTTTGATGGTTTCCGCTCGGTCGTGGGCGGAGACACCGGTGGTGCATCCTTCCAATTTATCGACGGTGACCGTAAAAGGCGTGCCTAGCACAGAGGTGTTATCCTGTACCTGATGAGGTAGATCCAGTTCCTTGCAGCGCTCGATGGTGATGGGGGCACAGAGTACGCCTCTGGCATGTTTCAACATAAAGTTCACCTTTTCTGCCGTTATTTTTTCTGCGGCGATGATGAGGTCGCCCTCGTTCTCGCGGTCTTCGTCGTCTACGACGATGACGAAATTGCCTTTACCGAACTCTTCGACGGCTTCTTCTATGTTGTCAAGTCTCATTTCTTCCATAATATGTACACCTTATTATATATATTAGCTATTCTTGTTGCCCGGCCAGTTCCAGAGCTCTAGGGATAATCTGCTCACTGGTATGACGGATCGTACGTAGGTCTTTATATAGTCTCAGACGGAATCTCAGCATCCTGAAGTAGAAGAAGATGCCAAGGGGTAGGATAAGACCTGTCGCTATGTTCAGCCATTTGTGACGGAACGGACGAGTATGGGCATGAGTGGCTATGATGGGGTAATTGTTCAGTTCTGTAAGTATCAACTTATCTCTGGTATAGCTGAGATCTTCAATAGTCTCTTCCAGTTTCTCGTTGATGGTTTCCATTTGCTGGTCATCACCGGCATGGAAGAACACGTTGATAGGATTGGGCCAGCGCAGGAGTTTGCGTGTCTCGCTGTAGCTTTCAATTTCCTCGTTGACGTTTTTCAGTTTCTCAGCATCCAGAGCATACTTCGGGTCCTCTATAATCACCTCTTTCCGGTAGATGTGTCGTTTCATGCGTAAACCGAGCACTCGCATGACTATGGTCTTATAGAGATCGATGTTGAATACCACGGAGTCTTTGTTGGCTTTGTAGGTAAAGAATGCTGCCACGGGTGTGAGCACCGTCGAGGAGATGAGCATGCCAAACGGTACAGTCCACTGATCCTCGCGGGCCATTCTGTAGCCTGTGTTGTCGATGATATAATAGATGATGAATACCAGGACTGAAATGATGACAGGTACACCCAAACCTCCTTTTCTGATGATGGCTCCCAATGGTGCTCCGATGAAGAAGAAGATAATGCATGTCAGTGACAGCGTGAACTTCTTGATGGCCTCTATCTGGTGACTGCGATAGTAGCGGTGTAAACTCTTGGCGTAATCGCCTTTCATCTCCATGTCGCTCATCGTCGACTGCACCTGACTGAGCGCACCTCTCACGGCCTCTTGTTTCTTGGAGGTCTTCAGTCGTGCGTATAACGAGTCGAAGCAGACGTCCTCTGAGGTAACCTCCTTGAGTACCTTCACGGAGTCCTCTTTATTTACGTTGGGGAGTCGAAGGTGATAAGACTTCGATTCTCTATAGTATGCGAGTCCTACACTGTCATTGAACTCCTTGATCGAGTCGATGTCGTGCATGATCTTGTTAAGGCTCTTGGCACTGGCACTACCGGAGATGTCGTTAAGGTCAGCCAGATTGAATCCTCCGTCGAAATCGAGTAGGATACGTTTGGTGACAAAGGTCTCACGGCGATAGGGAATGCTGGCGGTACTACCAAGGTCCTGTGACCGCATATTCTCAAACCACTCACCGCTGTAGAGATTCAGCAGCAGGTGCTTTTTCTCTGCTGTCGACTGTATCATACCTGAGTCAGCCAGGATGATGGCCTGATCCTCATAGCTGCCTGTCTGCCGGTAAATCATGATACCGTAGAGCATGCCGGTGGTGAGGTCTTTTTTCTGGACGTAGATATTCGAGCCAGCGATACCATCGTAGAAGATACCTTCTGGTATCTCCAACTCCGGGCTCTTCTGCTTCATGGATATCAGTAGCTGGTAGAAAGAGAGATTGGCTTTTGGGCCGATGACGTCCTGAAAGAAATAGGAGACACCAGCGATCATCACAACGATGACGATCAGTGGACGGAAGGCCTGCATCAGTGATATACCCGCAGCTTTAATGGCTGTCAGTTCCGAGCTCTCTCCCATGTTTCCGAAAGCAATCAAAGAGGATAGCAGTATTGCCAGGGGGAGTGCCTGCGGCAATAGCATCAGGCCCATGTACCAGAGGAACTGTGCCATGATGTCCAACGAAAGACCCTTTCCGATCAGTTCGTCCACATAGCGCCACAGGAACTGCATCATCAACACAAACTGGCAGATGAAGAAGGTGCCAATGAACAGCAGTCCGAACTGCTTGGTGATGAATATGTCTAATTTCTTAATCCGGAACATTTCTATTTTGCGCCTTACGGGCTGCAAAATTACAATAAAAATGTCAGACTACAACAATTTTGTCTCTTAATTCTTAATTCTTAACGCTTGATTCGCCCATCGTTACAGTCCACTTGTACGGTGCAGTCTATCAAGGTTCCCCGCCCAAAGGTTCCGCAAGTCTTCTTCCTCTTCCCTGCCGGCAAAGTCGGTGATAAGCAGATTCCACTGTCCTGTCAAGTCGCTCTTCTCGATGCGCATCTCAAGATAGGTGTCTTCATCTTCGTCCTCATCCCATTTCAGACGGATATGGTCGTACTTCACATATTCGATGAGTTGTGCGGTGTGCACGTCCTGTTCTGTCCATGGCTCTCCCCAAGTGAAGGTGAATACGCCATCCGCTTCATCCACATGGTCTGCCATCCATCGTTCCAGTCCGTGGGCGCTACTGATAAGATCCCAGATGATGTTGGGTGACTTGGCTGTCAGCGGATACTCGATGTCGATTCTGCCGTTATTCGTCATGTTTTGTAGTTCTTAGTTATTTGATGCTTGCTGCAAAATTAATATTTTTCCCGGAATAAAAAAGATTTTTCCCCAAAAAATTTTGTGGAATGAAAAAATATGCCTACCTTTGCACCCGCTTAACAGCAAGACGGCGGGATAGCTCAGCTGGTTAGAGCGCATGATTCATAATCATGAGGTCGCCGGTTCAATCCCGGCTCCCGCTACGAAAAAAGGCAGTTTCTTTATGGGAACTGCCTTTTTCCTTTATACGAATTATAGCCGAACGTTTGTTTCTTAATGCGTCTCCATTTGGAGCTTGACAGCCTTGAAGTCGTCGCTTCGTGTGGTCAGTGTAATCTTTGATGGCTGACGACCGGCCCGGAGGATGACCATGGCTGAGCCGTTCCAGAGATGTCGACGGTTGGTGACATTCAACTCATCGCTGTTGATGTCTCCATTGGTGACGGCCACGATGCGGGCATCGCCAGTAACTTCGAAGCGCAGTTCGTCCTGTGCCATCGGCACGCGACGCCCTTTGCTGTCGACAGCCTCGATGCGTACATGCATCAGATCGGTACCGTCGGCCTGCCATCTGATAGGCTCGTTGGTAGCTGTGAGTCTGACGGCCTTGCCAACCGTCTCTATCCTGTGACGAGCCACGGGCTTCAGTTGGAGATCGGGCAATTTGGACAGAGCCGAATGGTGACGCTGATCAGAAGATGGAACCTTATTGTAGGCAATGGCTTCGAGTTTGCCGTCTTGATAGGTGATATGGTCCCATTTAATCTGGTTACGCTGCTTGGGATTGTCTTTTGGATTCACTTTCTTTCCCAGACTTTTGCCGTTGAGCAACAGTTCCACCTCGTCGGCATTGGTATAGGTGATTAGGGAAACCTGAGTGCCAGACTGTCGGCACCAGTGGTCGCTCATGCCGTCGTTGCCCGTCTGTATGCCATTCCACATTACATCGTTTTTCGAGTCGATGACAGCAATATGGACCATCGGCTCTTCTGGTTTGAACATTGAACGCATGAGCCATGCTTTAGGTTTCGGTTCCAACGAGATGTCGAATACACCCTGTGCCCAACCTTTAGCGGGCCACCCTTGACTCTCACCGAGATAGTCGATGGCACCCCAGTAAGCCAGTCCGACGACCTTGTCAAGATCCATCTCGAAGAAGTTCGGTCCCATAGCAGCTATCGACGCCTCACTCTGGTAGAACGTCATCCATGGAAAGCGCCGTCCGTCACCGGGGAAATACATATAACGATAGTTGTAAGCTTGGATATCGGTTTGCATAGCCAAGTCGTGTGGCAGTGAGTCCGTTTCCCAGTTACGGTAGCGTGGGTGCATGGCCACGGTGACGAGACGGGTCGAATCATAACGCTCGAGAAGGGTCTTCTGTAGTTTATACATTGTCACCCCGAAATCGTTGAACGGCATGTTCGGGTCCTGCTGCAGTTCGTTGCCCAGACTCCAAAGGATGACCGACGGGGAGTTCCGATCGCGCTTCACCCATTCAGGGACTTCTTCCTGCCAATGCCTTTCAAAGGGCACTTTACCACCGGTATGCTGCTGGGTCCATTTGTCGTAGAGCTCGTCGACAACGAGTATGCCGTGTTTGTCACAGAGCTTGATAAAATCACGACTATAAGGGTTATGAGACGTGCGGATATGATTCATGCCGAACTCTTTCATCAGTAGGATGCGCTTCTCGATGGCTCTGGGATAGGCGGCTGCACCGAGAGCGCCGAGGGTATGGTGGTTGGCATAGCCTTTCAGGAGCACCTTGCGACCGTTGAGCTTCAGTCCGAAGTCTGGACCGAAGTCGATGGTACGGATACCAAACTGGTCGTTGGTCTCGTCGGCAACCGTTCCGTCCTCGCGTAATAACTGTGCCTTAACGGTATAGAGACGAGGCCTGTTGATATCCCATAACTGTGGGTCGGGGATACGCACGTCGGTGATAATGCGCTCTTCCTGATGACGGGTCATCTTGTGTCGTCTTATGGCGATGGTATCACCGTAGACAATCTCGTTGTCGGGTGACAGAATATGAACTGCGATATGTGTAGCCTCGTCCTTGGTGCGGTTGGTGAACTCGGCAGAGATACTGACGAATCTGTTCTCTTTAGTGGTGATATAAAGCGGATGACGTCCGAAGAACAGATCTTTCGGGGTAGTGACGATACGCACATCTCGGAATAGTCCGCCACCTGTATACCAGCGGGAGTTGCCCGGCTCACGAGTGTCGGCAACGACCTCAATAAGGTTGTCCTCGCCATATCTCAGACTATCGGTAATATCAATCTCGAAACCTACATACCCGTAGTTGGTGCCGCCGATGCGCTGGTGGTTGAGTAGTACCTCGGCTGTATACATGATGCCCTCGAAGTCGAGCAGTACTCGTTGTCCTCTCAGTTCCTCTGACGGAACATAGTGTAGACGGTAATACCCTTTCCCCATTTCCTTGAACCCCCGACTAGACAGACGACTCTTGATGTTTGCCGCCACATCGGTATTGTCGGCTTTTTCGTCGGCAGCAGGTGCTACCCAAGGCTGTTCTATCTGGAAGTCATGAGGCACATCCACTTGTTTCCATTCACCCTCATCATTCAGACGGAACTCCCAACCGAAGTTCAGACTTTCCGTTGTGCGCTGGGCAGATGCTTTTGTTGAATACAGAGATCCGGAAATACAGAGAACCAGATAAAATACTAGTCCTCTGTACCTCTTTGCTTTATTCAGATGTCGTCTTTTCATTATTTCACGAGCTTATAGTATTCTGTTCCACCGAGGAGAAAGCAGCCTGTACCATAGTCCTCGAAGTCTGGTACCTTCGTGTAGGAAAGCGGTTGACCATCCGAGGGGGCTTTTCCTGTACCCTGTACCCAACCGAGGAAACCGTTAGGATGTACGCAGTCGCGTACCAGTCCCTCCCAGGCTCGGTCGCAGACGGACTTGTATTTTTTTTCTTTTAGGATTCCCTTCCGGATACCCCACGCCATACCGTAGAGGAAAAGTGCCGTGCCCGTCGTCTCTTTGCCGCCAAAGTCGGCATATGATACGAGACTCGGGTTCCACAGCCCATCTTCTGGACGCTGACAAGCCTTGAGGGCGCTGCTCATCAACAGGAAGTCTTTCTTGAGTTCCTTATAGTACTGGTCTTTGGGTGACAACTGGTTCATGCAACGTACAAGGGCAGCGTATACCCAACCGTTGCCCCGGCTCCAGTAGCAGTTCTTACCGTCGGGTGTCTGATAGGGTGCCACGAAGTCCTTATCTCTCCACCATAGGCCCTCCCGCTCGTTGAAAAGTCCGCCTGCCAGTGTGTCACGGGTCCATCGGTACATCTTCATCGCGTGATCGGCATATCGGCGGTCGCCTGTTACCTTATATACTTGCATATAAAGCGGCATGGCCATCTGGATGGCGTCGATCCATGTCCACCAGCCATACAACTCGCCGTTGGCGTTGGTCTCTCGTAGAGCCTGCTTAACCGAGGCCTTGGTGTTGGGCGTGCTCATCTGATTGTTCAGGTTTGTGATGACATGTATGATTTTCTCCTTGCCACCACTCTGGAGGTAACGGTCTACGTAGGTCTGACCGCAGCACTGGTCGTCGGCATCATTGGTCTTCACCCCGTTACGTGGCGTCCATTGGTGAAAACAGGCCCAACGGTCGGTATAGTCTATGTAACGCTCGTCAGCATCAATCTCATAGAGTGCCATCAGTCCTTCGTAATAGACACCTCGTGTCCAAAGCGAAGAGGGGCGGATACGACCTACGTTCGTGGGAAGGGTAGGGTCGGAGTGCTTCGCCATGAAGTAATTGTTCACTTGGCGCAGTATGTTCATCACCTCATTCGCTTTCTCTCCTTGAGCATATGTGACCGTAACTGTCAACAGAACTATTATGGTCAGGAATATCTTTCTCATTGTCTTGTAGTTTTAGTCTGTTATAATCTGCTTGCAAAGATAGGCAAATTCCATGGAACCGTCGTTCTTTTTGCCAAAAAACAAAGCCTTTCTCGCAAAAACTATAGTCGATGCGTTTACATCATTTATACCTCTTTTTTATTGTCGTATCTGGCTACGTCATGATGCCTGCATAAGAAAAATGCCGCGAAATGTGTTAATCTTCTAAAAACAGGCCGATATTTCCTTATAATTTAGTACTTTTGCGTCCAAATTTCAAAAAAATCATTATTTTATCGTTGTTTTTATGCCCAATAGTAATACATTTGTGGGATCCAAAATCAAAGGGATCAGGGAATCGAAAAACATCTCTATCGAGGAGATGTCCGAGCGTAGTGGTCTTTCTGAAGACCAGATATTATCCATAGAAAACGATCAGAATCTACCTTCGTTAGGGCCGCTGATCAAGATAGCCAGAGCACTGGGTGTGCGTCTAGGTACGTTTATGGATGATAATGATGCGCTAGGTCCCGTGGTTTGTCGGGCAGAAGAGCGCGAACAGAACAGTAGCATCAGTTTCTCCAATGGTGCAGCCGACGCACGGAAACACATGGAGTACCATCCGTTGGCAAAGCAGAAGGCTGGTCGTCACATGGAGCCGTTTGTGATTGATATCAACCCCAGCGAGGAGAAAGAATTCCAGTTATCTGCCCATGAGGGTGAGGAATTTATCTATGTGATGAGTGGTGAGGTGGAGATTGCCTATGGTAAAGAGACCTATCAGTTGAAGGAGGGCGACAGCATCTTCTATGATTCGATTGTGAAGCATCATGTGCATGGTGCCCCCGGCAAATCAGCTAAAATCTTGGCAGTAGTCTATATTCCCTTCTAATTACCCTGAGACATGAGTAAAGTGAAATTAGATATGGCAGGACGTCCGCTTCCTGATAGGACATATCCTGCTGAGACTGGAAGTACAGGCTACACCCTCTCTGAGCGTACCCTCGGTCAGTGGCTCGAATACTGGGCAGAAACCACGCCCGATAAGGAATACATCGTTTACTCGGATAGAGACTTACGTTTCACATGGAGTAAGTTCAACGAACGTGTGGATAATCTGGCCAAGGGCCTGATTGCCATTGGCGTGAAGAAAGGCTCGAATGTGGGTATTTGGGCAACGAACGTTCCCGACTGGCTCACCTTTCTTTATGCGACCGCCAAGATCGGTGCAGTGCTGGTAACGGTGAATACCAACTATAAGCAGAACGAACTGGAGTATCTTTGTAAGGACTCCGACATGCATACCCTTTGTATCACCGATGGTACATGGGATTGCAATTATGTCGATATGACCTATACGATGTTGCCGGAACTGAAGAGTTGCGAGCGCGGTCATCTGAACAGTGAGCGTTTCCCTTATATGAAGAATGTGGTGTTCATCGGCATGGAGAAATACCGTGGCATGTACAATACCGCAGAGTTGCTGTTGTTGGGACAGAACGTAGAGGATAAGGAACTCAACGAGATGAAGAGTCAGGTGAACTGCTATGATGTATGCAATATGCAGTATACGTCGGGTACGACTGGCTTCCCCAAGGGAGTGATGCTAACGCATTACGGTATCGCCAACGATGGCTATTTCACGGGCGAGAACATGGGCTTTACACAGGACGACAAACTCTGTGTCTGTGTGCCATTGTTCCACTGCTTTGGTGTGGTGCTCGCCACGATGAACTGTCTGACACACGGCTGTACGGAGGTGGTGGTCGAGAAATTTGATCCCCTCGTGGTGTTGGCTTCTATCCATAAAGAAAGGTGTACGGCCGTTTATGGTGTACCAACGATGTTCATCGCGGAACTGAACCACCCCATGTTTGATATGTTCGACCTGACGTGTCTCCGTACGGGTATCATGGCAGGTTCGCTCTGTCCTGTGGAACTGATGAAACAGGTCAGCGAGAAGATGTATATGACCATTACGAGTGTGTACGGTCTGACGGAGTCTTCGCCTGGTATGACGCAGACCTGTCTGAACGACACCTTTGAGCAGCGTTGCACCACTGTGGGGCGTGACTATCCGTTCGTCGATGTGAAGGTGCTCGACCCCGAGACCGGCGAGGAGTGTCCTGTCGGTGTGCAGGGCGAGATGTGCTGTAAGGGCTTCAACGTGATGAAGGGCTATTATAAGAACCCGACGGCCACAGCTGAGGTGATCGACAAGAACGGCTATCTGCACTCAGGTGATTTGGGCGTGAAGGATGAGCAAGGATTCTATAAGATTACGGGTCGTATCAAGGATATGATCATCCGTGGTGGCGAGAATATCTATCCGCGTGAGATTGAGGAGTTCCTCTATCACATGCCTGGCATCCGCGATGTACAGGTGGCTGCAGTGCCTTCGAAGAAATATGGTGAGGCTGTCGGTGCCTTCATTATCCTTGAAGAGGGTGTAACGATGACCCCGGAGGATGTGCAGTTGTTCTGTCGTGGTAAGATTGCCCGTTATAAAATTCCGAAGTACGTGTTCTTTATTGATCAGTTCCCCCTGACGGGGTCTGGTAAGATTCAGAAGTTCAAGTTAAAGGAGATGAGTCTCGGCCTCTGCGAAAAATTAGGTATTGAGGTTGTCTGATCGTATAACAGGAATCCCGGAAAAGCACCTTGTTTTTCCGGGATTCTTTAACTCACATTAACACCCCTTCTTTTGCCCACTAATATCTTTTGGCTATCTTTGCAATCCGAATCCTATAGCTATGTTGTGGGGTTCATAAAGACTAACCAATAAAACAAGATGAGAAAGGCTTTTCTTTTTTTTTGTGCCTTCTGCAGCCTGCTGTCTCAGGCTCAGCAGACGCTTGACCTGACGGGTTCATGGGACTTCTCCGTAGGCGATACTGCTAGATATGATGAATATGTAATGTTGCCCGGCTCGATGTTGACTAATGGGAAAGGTGATCCTGTGACGGTCAATACCAGATGGACTGGCTCGCTCTACGACTCGTCCTACTATTTTAACCCCTATATGGAGAAATATCGGGTGGAAGGCCAGATGAAGTTCCCTTTCTTTCTCACCCCGGAACACCACTACGTGGGAAAGGCATGGTATAAGAAAGATATCTACGTCCCCCAGTCATGGGAACGACAGCATATCACACTGTTTCTGGAGCGCCCGCATATAGAGACGACGGTCTTTGTCAATGGTCAGAGGGTGGGACATCAGCTGTCGCTCTCTACCCCCCATCAGTATGACGTGTCTGACCTGATCAGACCAGGCATGCGGAATACAATCGAGGTCTGTGTATACAATGGGATAGATAATGTGGGAGTCGGTCAGGACTCACATAGCGTCACAGACCAGACACAAGGCAACTGGAACGGAATCACCGGACGTATGGAACTTCGGGTGCAGCCTCGCAAACTTTATATCAAGCAGGTTAGGATCACACCTTATCCATTCAAGGGGTATGTCAACCTAAAAGTTGTACTTGGCGGTGAGGTGAACCCGCTCTATACGCTTGATGTGATGGGGGTGACTGTCCAACAGGACAAGGAGAATGCCTATGCCTTTATGATGAGTTATGACCTGAGGGGCAAGACCATGTCGGTAGATGTGCCCGTCGGAACGGAGGTCGCTCTGTGGGATGAGTTTCATCCTCAACTATACCGTTTAGGCATAGGCGTCGGTGACGATTATTATGAGACCACTTTCGGCATGCGTGAAATCAAGGCCGAGGGGCGACAGTTGTATATCAACGGTCGGCCTCTGTTCCTGCGTGGAACCGTAGAGAACTGCTGTTTCCCGGAGACGGGTTATCCGCCCACAGACGAGGAGTCGTGGACCAGAATTCTTGCGAAGGTCAAGGAGTATGGTCTGAATCATGTGCGTTTTCATTCCTATTGCCCGCCGGAGGCAGCCTTTGTCGCTGCGGATAAGTTGGGCATCTATCTTCAGCCGGAGGGACCGTCGTGGCCGAATCATGGTGTAAAACTTCGGAGAGGACAGGTAATCGACCAGTACCTGCTGGATGAGTCGAAACGTATCGTTGATACCTATGGTCATCATCCGTCGTTCGTGATGATGGCGGCAGGTAATGAGCCCGCCGGCGACTGGGTGGCCTATTGCAATGACTGGGTGAGGGAGATGAAACGATACGACCCGACAAGACTCTACTGCGGAGCGTCGGTCGGTGGCGGCTGGGCATGGGACGATGGTTCTGAGTATCATGTGAAGGGCGGTGCCAGAGGGCTGGACTGGGACCGCAATGCTCCTCATGCCGATGACGATTATTACGACCAGATTCTACGTCCGAGGAACTATCGGGACACGACCGATAATAACACCCCTGTCATTGCCCATGAACAGGGACAGTGGTGCGCCTTCCCAGATTTCAAGGAAATCCCGCAATATACGGGTGTTTACAAGGCCCGAAACTTTGAGATTTTCCGAGACTTGTTGCGTGATCACGGCATGGCATCGCAGGCTGAGAAATTCCTGATGGCCAGTGGTAAGTTGCAGACACTCTGTTATAAATATGAGATTGAAAGGAATTTGCGTACTCGTGACTATGGCGGTTTTCAACTCCTGGGACTGAACGACTATAGCGGACAAGGTACCGCTCTAGAGGGTGTGCTCAATGTGCATTGGCAGGAGAAAGGCTATACGACGGCAGATGAGTGGCGTGAGTTCTGCTCGCCTGTCGTCGCCTTGGCTCGGTTCCCGAAGTTCGTCTATACGACAGCCGACACACTGGTGGTGCCCATCGAGGCTTATAATGCCGTGTATGGTGATGTCATAAATGTTCGTACCTCTTATTATATTTATGACGATAGTATGAAGGTGTATGCTGGTGGCGTGTTGTCCTTAAAGGATCTGCCGTTAGGGAAAAATATTCCCATCGGAACTGTACGCTTCCCCCTTGACAGCATCTCGCGACCCTGTAAACTGACACTTCATGTGACCATGGCAGGAGAGTTGAAGAATCACTGGGATTTTTGGGTCTATCCGAACGAATCGACCGACGTGCAATTTGTCAACACGCAGATTCATATCGCTGACACCCTTGATGCTGAGGCACTGCAGGTTTTGGAAAAAGGTGGCAAGGTGCTGTTGACGGCGGCAGGGAAGGTTCGCCTCGGTAGTGATGTGGTACAGCACTACCTGCCGGTGTTCTGGAATACCTCATGGTTTAAGATGAGACCGCCTCATACTACGGGAGCCTATATCGATAAGACGCATCCACTCTTCAAGTACGACTTCCCCACCGACGATTGGGGTAACCTGAACTGGTGGGAGCTGCTGAACAAGGCACAGGTGATGAATCTCATGGAGTTCCCGAAGGACTACCAGTCACCGATACAACCTATCGATACCTGGCACGTCAGTCGTAAACTGGGCATGCTGGTCGAGGCTAGCGTCCTGAAAGGCAAACTGTTGATGACCACCATGGACGTCTCCTCCGACCTGGAGCACCGTGTCGTGGCAAGGCAGATGCGCCGGGCGATCCTTTCCTATATGGAGAGCGATGATTTCCACCCGTCGACCGTGCTTCATCCACAGGTCATCACAGACCTGTTCACAAAACAGGGACCGCAGGTGAATATGTTTACAAACGAGTCGCCGGATGAATTGAAGCCGAAGGTTAAGTAGGTTAAAGAAAGTTAAGTGTCTCTTCAGTGCTGCAAGATTTATCTACATTCGCAGTTCCAATAATAATAGAAACAGATAATAAACAATTAATAGAAATGAAAGCAACGAAATTTTTAAGTGTTCTTTTTTGCGGTCTGACCGCTTTGTGTGTCACCTCATGTATCAATGACGATGATGATAATGAGAAAATCGTACCTCTAACCAAGGAACAAGTAGCCCAGTGCTATCAGATGATTAAAGGAAACTATACCGGTCATCTGGTCTTCTCCGTGAAAAACGCGGCAACCTCACAGAATGGCGTTGACTCAGTGGCCACCACATGGTCGGTCATCAATGACAGTACTATCACTGTCGACAAGTTCCCTGCTAAATTGATAGCAGACGTAGTTACTAATACAAACATGAAGGAAGCGCTTGCAAAGGCAGATCCTCAGACCTTGACGTGCTATTATGGATTTATCAGCAACTCCCCGATACAGTTCCTTGTCAACCCGATGACCCTGAATTATACGCTGAACTACGGTGGAGCGGAACACAAGGTAAGTGTGGCTTTCTATGTGAACTCCCCTTATTCGTTTGGAGCATACGACTATCAGAAGACCATTATGGAGATGCAGTTACTTGTCGGTGCTGTCTATGAGGATGGGAAAACAACGACATATCTCCGTGAGACAACACCCCTCGTGTTCTCTTCGAAGAAGAAGAACTAAATGTTAAATAAGTATTAAAAGGCGTTTGCTGAGGATATTCTTCCGGAATAATTCCTATATTTGCCGTGAGCTAACTATTTAATTGTATGTGCTTATGTCGACTAAGAACGAACAAAACGAGGAAAAGGTGAAGAATGATTCCCGGCAAGTAGACAGGTATGCGCCAGAGATGGAGACATCCATCTGGTATAGTTAAAAAAGACAAGGGGTGCTGCCCATTCGGTTCGCACCCCTTACTTTTGTTGTTTAGTCAAGTGGTTCTGACCAGTAATCGCTAAGTGCTAATAATTGCAGGTTCTCTCTCATTGGGATAACCCGCATTGCAGGTTTCTTGTATGCATCGTGCTTTGCTTTATTTGTTTTCATAATCGTAATTGTTAGTATGTGCTTATGTCGACTAAGAACGAACAAAACGAGGAAAAGGTGAAGAATGATTCCCGGCAAGTAGACAGGTATGCGCCAGAGATGGAGACATCCATCTGGTATAGTTAAAAAAGACAAGGGGTGCTGCCCATTCGGTTTGTACCCCTTACTTTTGTTCTTGTTGTTTAGTCATCCTCTGCTCCGTCAATACTGCTAACTGCTAGTAATTGCAGGTTCTCTCTCATTTGGATAACCCGCATTGCAGGTTTCTCGTATGCATCGTGCTTTGCTTTATTTGTCTTCATAATCGTAATTGTTAGTTTGTGTTAAAGATTGATTATGCAAATATATGAAGATATTTGTAATAGAGTACGATCATTCTAATTAAATAATGTTAAAAAAGAAGAAAGAAGTCGGGAGACCTCTTTCTTCTTGTGACTCGTTTGGGGCTCGAACCCAAGACCCCAACATTAAAAGTGTTGTGCTCTACCAACTGAGCTAACGAGTCGACCTCTTATGGGTGATTTTTTTCAAAATCGCGTGCAAAGGTACGATGTTTTTTTTAATCTGCCAAATTTATTCGGAGGATTTTTCTTCTACCAGATCATTTTCCTTCTCTTTCGTGACGTATTGCTGGTAGTAGGTGATGAGCAGGGTGGTGAGCGGTAGCGCGATAATAAGACCGATAAAACCGAGCAAGGCACCCCATACCGAGAGACTAAGCAGTAGGATGGCGGGGTTGAGGCGCATGGCCTTACCCATGATTTTCGGTGTGACGATCAGGTCGCAGATGAGTTGGACGACAATGAAGACAGCCAGGGCCGTGGCGAGGATGAACCAGAAGTTCTGACCGGTATCGGCCGATTTCAGCAGGGCAAGCAGAACGGTCGGTATCAGGGCCAGCGTATGCAGATAGGGCACGAGGTCCATGATGCCAATTAAAATGCCGAGACCGATGGCCATGGGGAAGTCGATGATGGTGAACCCGATACAGAAGAGTACGCCCATGATCAGGGCAACAAGCCCCTGTCCGCGGATATAGTTGTTAAGTTCGCGCTCAACGCCGTTCATCAGCTCTTGCCAGAAGGGCCTGTTCTTCTTCGGGAAGATCTTGATCCAGTTGTTGGTCAAGTATTCGTAGTCGAGCAGGATGAAGAACATATATAATAAGGTGATAAACGAGGCGATGATACTGATGATGATACTCGCGGTCTCACCGAGAACGGTGAAAAGTCCGGGCATAACGGTCTTGATGCTCTCTGTGAAGGTACCGCTACGGAAGAACCGCTCGATGTCGCGCTGGTTGTTCTGTATCCACTGTTGGATAGCTCCCGGTATATCCCTGATGTTGGCTGACTTCTGGATATAGTCGGAAGCCAGAGATCCTAGCTTCTGGAACTGCTCGATCATCGGTGGAATGATCAGGTAGATGATGCCTGAGATGACTGCGATGACCACAATCATAGACACCAAGATACTCAAGGCCCGTCCTGGTACATGGAGACGGTATTGCACGAACTTCACCATGGGATACAAGAGGTAGGCGAAAAGCCAGGCCACGACGAAGGGCAGTAATACACTACTGAGGTAATCGATGAACAGCAGTACAACGACTACCAGCAGACCGCCTCCGATCCAACGTACAAGACGGTCGAGGGTAATGGTTTTTTCTCTCATTTCTCTTCTTGTATTGCTTTCTGATAACACTCCCTGCAGAGCGGCTCGTATTCCTGCGTCTCACCAAGGAGCACGCGTTGGGATCCTTCTACAGTACGATGGCTCACGTAGGCAAGATTTCCGCAGCGCACACAGATGGCGTGCACCTTGGTCACGTCGTCGGCGATGGCGCAGAGGGCAGGCATCGGTCCGAAGGGAATGCCTTTATAGTCCATATCGAGGCCGGCCACGATGACACGCACGCCCCGGTTGGCCAGTTCGTTGCACACGTCGGGAAGACCCATGTCGAAAAACTGTGCCTCGTCGATACCGACCACGTCGCAGTCGGACGAGAGCAACAGAATGCTCGCCGAGGAGTCGATGGGGGTGGAAGGGATATGCGACTGGTCGTGGCTGACGACCTCCTCTTCGGAATATCTTACATCGATGGCCGGTTTGAAGATCTCCACCTTCTGTCGGGCGAACTTAGCACGGCGAAGGCGACGGATCAGTTCTTCCGTCTTGCCCGAGAACATTGAGCCGCACACCACTTCGATCCTTCCTGGGCGATGTGCCTCTCCAATCATAATTTCTGTCATAATGTTGGCAAAATTACCAAATCATTTTAAAAATTGCAAAGATTTCACCGCTTTTTTTGTCTATTCTGATAAATTGAATTATATTTGTCCCCGTTATGGGCATATTGTATATCGTTCCCACCCCAGTAGGCAATATGGAGGACATGACATTCCGTGCCGTCCGTATTTTGAGGGAAGTTGACCTCGTGCTGGCGGAAGATACCCGGACCTCGGGCATCCTGCTGAAGCATTATGATATCCATAACTCCCTCCTGTCGCATCATAAGTTTAATGAGCATGGCACGTCGGCAGCCATCGTCGGTCGTCTGCTGGGGGGTGAGAATGTGGCGCTGATCAGTGATGCCGGTACACCGGGCATCAGCGATCCTGGTTTCTTTCTCGTTCGTGAGGCGGTAAGAGCCGGTGTCGAGGTGCAGTGCCTGCCAGGAGCCACGGCCTTTGTGCCAGCCCTGGTGTCGAGTGGTCTGCCATGCGACCGTTTTGCCTTTGAGGGATTCCTGCCGCAGAAGAAGGGGCGTAAGACTAAGTTGGAGTCGCTGAAGGGCGAGGAGCGTACGATGATCTTCTACGAGTCACCCTACCGTTTGGTGAAAACACTGGAGCAGTTTGCCGAGGTGTATGGTGCCGAGCGCCAGGTGAGTGTCTGCCGGGAGATATCAAAGGTACATGAGGAGAGTGTTCGCGGAACGCTGAGTGAAGTGGTCGCTCATTTTAAGGAAAAGGAGCCGAAGGGTGAGATTGTCATCATCCTGGCAGGTTGTAATCAAAAAGAACTGAATTCCAAAACTCAATAATTATGAAAAAACTATTTATCTTAGCCATCAGCGCATTGGCCATTACAAGTTGTAATCAGGAGAGTGCCAGAAAGGCCAGTCTCGCCGCTCAGCAGCAGCGCGACTCGTTGAACCAGATCATTGCTCAGAAGGATAACGAGATCAATGACATGATGACGACCCTCAGTGATATCGAGGAGGGTTTCCGTGAGATAACCGAGGCTCAGAATCGAGTGACACTTGCCAAGCAGGGTGAGGGTACAAACACCACACAGCGCATCAAGGAGAACTTCCAGTTCATTCAGTCGGTGATGAAGCAGAATAAGGAACTGATCAATAAACTGAAGCAGCAGGTGCGTGAGAGTACTGTTAAGGGAGGACAGCTGAAGAAGATCATTGATAACCTGACAGAGCAGTTGGAGGTCAAGGAACAGCAGCTCCAGGCTTTGCGCGAGGAGCTCGACAAGAAGGATATTCATATCGCAGAACTCGATGAGCGTGTGGCCGACCTGAACGATAATGTCAGTTCGTTGAAGGAAGAAACCTCTCAGAAGGCTCAGACTATCAGTATGCAGGACAAGCAGTTGAACACCGCCTGGTTCGTCTTCGGCACGAAGGATGAACTGAAGGAACAGAAGATACTTGTTGACGGTCGGGTACTGCAGTCGAACTTCAACAAGGACTACTTCACGAAGATCGACATCCGCATCGACAAGGAAATCAAGTTGTACAGTAAGTCGGCCAAGATGATGACATCTCACCCGTCAAGCTCATACACCTTGCAACAGGATGCCAACAAACAGTACGTGCTCCGTATCACCGATCCGCAGTCGTTCTGGTCGACGAGCAAGTATCTCGTGGTGCTGGTGAAATGATGTTAATCCATTTTTAACAAATAAATCCAAGTACGGCTTCCGTTTTTGCGGAGGCCGTACTTTTTTTATGGCGACACCTTATAAACAATCTATTCGATTCTTTAAGTAGAAGCGGGGAAAAAGTGACGGATTGAATAATAAATGTCTTTTTACCTTTCGTATTGACGTAAATCAAGCGAAATCGCGAAATGCGTTAATTTTTGAATTTAAATTGTATCTTTTTTATAAAATTATTCGTTTTTTAGAAACTTATGCATTAATTTTGCATCTTAAAGCATGGGAAAAGCCTCTGACGGAAACGAATACCGCCTTGGAGAAATACCAAAAGATACGTAATTCCACATTATTATTATATTAATTAACAACAAAAGAGAGAGAATTTATGAAAGAAAGACTAACGATGTTTTTGGTCGGTTTCTTCCTCTGTGCAGGAAGTATGCTGGCTCAAACAAAGGTTTCTGGTACAGTACTCTCACAGGAAGACGGTCAGCCGATCATCGGTGCGGCAGTCAAGGTTGATGGTACAAGTACTGGTATGTTGACTGACGTGAACGGTCGCTTCTCGCTGACCTTGCCTGAGGGTAAGAACCAGCTCACCATTTCTTATCTGGGTTATCAGAGTAAGACGGTGGCTGCGAAGAACGGCATGCGTGTGTTCTTGGCATCTGATTCTCAGGTGCTGCAGGACGTGGTTGTTACCGCTATGGGTATCAAGCGCTCTGCTAAGGCACTGGGTTATTCGGCCACTGCAGTGGATGGTGATAAGATCGCTGCAGCTCGTACTGCAGACATCATGTCGAGCTTGCAGGGTAAGGTTGCTGGTGTCCAGATTAGTTCATCTGCTAGTGACCCAGGTTCTTCTAACTCGGTTATCATTCGTGGTATCAGTTCTTTGAGTGGAACTAACCAGCCGCTTTATGTGATCGATGGAGTTCCTATGAACAACTCTGCAGTTTACAGTACTGACGGTCTTAATAGTGGTTATGACTTTGGTAACGGTGCAAATGCTGTGAACCCCGATGATGTCGAGAACATGACGATTCTGAAAGGTGCTGCTGCTACAGCTCTTTACGGTAGCCGTGCTGCCAATGGTGTGATCTTGATTACTACTAAGAGTGGTAAAAAGCAGGAGAAAGGCCTTGGTATTGAATATAACGGTGGTCTGCAGTGGGAGCAGGTGATGCGTCTGCCGCAGATGCAGAACGAGTTCGGTATGGGTTGGAACGGTGATAAGACCGATGATGAGAACGGCTCATGGGGTCCTCGTTTTGATGGCTCTACACTGAAATACGGTACTGTGTACAACAACTCTCAGCAGATTAAGTCTTATCTGCCTATTGAGAATAATATGGAAGACTTCTTCGACACAGGTTTCCGTTATTCTAATAGCTTGTCGTTCAACGGTGCTACCGATAAGAGCGATTACTTCGTATCTTTCTCACAGATCAAGGATGATGGTATCATTCCTACTGATGCTGATAGCTACCAGAAGTACACGTTCTCAGCTCGTGGAACTCACAAGGTTAAGGCTTTGACTTTCAGTTCTTCATTGAATTATGCTTATCAGAAGAACAACTTCGTGCAGACAGGTCAGGGCTTCGAGAATATGTATAATTCTATCATGCAGACTCCGCGTGATATCGCTATTGTTGAACTGAAGGATTTGGATAATCCATTCAATACGCCGGGTTACTACTATACGCCTTATAGCGTGATGAACCCCTACTATATCCTCAACAATCATTTGAATGAGAATGAGAGTGAGCGTTTCTATGGTAAGTTCCAGATGGACTACGATTTCTTGAAATGGTTCAAGTTGACCTATCGTGTCGGATTGGATACCTCGACAGCTCATCACCATATTGGTATTCCCAACTATGAATCTCTTTTCCCCAATACACCTAACTGGGAGTCTGAATTTCATAACAAACAGACCGGTAAGACATCAAGGAAAACTACCCGTCGTCGTGAGATCAACCAGGATGTGATGTTGACATTCGATATGCCTATTAACGATTTCAATATCAATGCTGTGGTTGGTTTCAACGGTAATGAGCGCCAGTATTCACATATGTTTACTGAGACAACTAATCTCACGATTCCTACCTATTATAATATTACGAACTCTGCGGGGATTCCTACAGTCGAAGAGTATCAGTGGAAACGTCGTCTCTACGGTGTTTATGCACAGGCTGAGGTGGCTTGGAAGAATCAGCTGTATTTGACATTGACAGCACGTAACGACTGGTCGTCTACTCTGCCGAAGGAGAACCGTTCGTTCTTCTATCCTGGTGTGACTGTCAGCTACCTGTTCTCGGAACTGCTGAAGGAGAAGACACCATGGTTGTCATTCGGCAAGCTTCGTCTTGCTTGGGGTAAGACAGGTAATGATGCTAGTGTTTATATGACCGATCCATACTACATCCAGGGTAACTTCGACTCTTCTGGTTGGGCTGAAAGCAAGTTCCCATTCACTAAGACTAGTACAAATGCGTATACTGTGGGTAATGTCTTGGGTAGCAATACGCTGAGTCCTGAGATGACCACGGAGACTGAGGTCGGTGTCCAGTTGGCATTCTTCAAGAACCGTATCTCTGTTGATGCTACCTATTATAATCGTAACTCAGACAAGCAGATTACGCGGTTGAGTACAGATGCTGCTTCTGGATACACTGCACAGAACGTGAACCTTGGTAAGATCCGTAACCGTGGTGTAGAGTTGCTCGTTACAGTGGTTCCTGTCCGCACAAAGGACTTTGAGTGGAGCCTCACTTGGAACTACACCAAGAACAACAACAAGGTCATCAAGTTGCCAGAGGAAATGAATGGTCGTGCCTCTATCTATGGCTTCAGCGGTGGTACCGGACTCTACGCTATTGAAGGCGATGAGATGGGTGTGTTCGAGGCATATGTCGCAAAGACAAACGGCGAGGGTAAGATTATCGTCGATAAGAACGGCCTGCCTCAGAATTCCGATAAGTTGGTGAAGATCGGATCCATCAATTATGATTATATGATGGGTATCGGAAACTCTTTGAGATATAAGGACTTTACACTGTCATTCGATTTCGATATCCGCCAGGGTGGTCTCATGTTCTCTCGTACGCAAGACATCACATACTTTACTGGTAATGCTATGCAGACAACCTACAATGACCGTAATCCGTTCATTGTTCCTAATTCTGTTATAGATAATGGTGATGGTACTTATTCAGAGAATACCATTGCTCTCTATGGTACAACACTTTATAACTATTGGGACAACGGCGCTGCAGCTATGGGTTCTGCTTCTCTTATCAGCAAGTCATACGTTAAGTTGCGTCAGGTAGTCTTTGGTTGGAATGTTCCTTCTAAGTGGCTTGCTAAGACACCGTTGACTGGCGTACGTTTCTCTATCTTTGGTAACAACCTGCTGATGTGGACGCCTTCAAGCAACACGTTTATCGATCCTGAGGCTTCTTCATTCGGTAACGACTTGGAGGGTAACTTCGGTGAGTACAGTTCAAACCCGAGCTCTCGTAAGTTTGGTTTCAACGTCAACGTTAAATTCTAAAAGAAAGGTAATTACAGTATGAAAAAGATATATTTATTAGCTGCTGCGAGCTTGATGATGCTTTCCAGTTGTGATCTGGACATCAACCAAGACCCGAACTACCCTACGGGTGCCGATATCACCCCAGAGCTGCAATTCCCGGCAGTAATCAGTGCTATTGCTGATGCCTCTGGTGACCAGATGTTCAACTATGGTGGTTTCTTTGCTCAGTACTTCGAGCAGATGCCTGAGGCTAACCAGTATAATGATATAGCCGAGCTGAATATTGATGAGTCTAAGGATGTGTTTAATCGTTGCTACAACAATATCTATGCTGGTGCTTTGATGGATATTGAGGATATCAAGACGAAGACAACCAATACTGCCAATCTGTTTGCATGCCAGGTCATGCGCACTCAGGCTTTCCAGCTGTTGGTAGACAATACCAGTGAGACTCCATACTCTGAGGCTCTGCAGGGTGGTGCCAATTCATCACCAAAGTATGATGATG
Organism: Prevotella sp. lc2012; assembly: GCF_900107065.1. NCBI lineage: Bacteria > Pseudomonadati > Bacteroidota > Bacteroidia > Bacteroidales > Prevotellaceae > Prevotella > Prevotella sp. lc2012. The sequence goes on from NZ_FNUF01000004.1 coordinate 123,555, forward strand.
GTAAGACCGTTTATGAGGGTGTGTTGGCAGAGCTTGATGCTGCCGAGGCTGCACTCAACGGTGATGTTATGACAATGACTGATCCGATGCTCAATAAGAACTTGAGTCAGTGGAAAGGATATGCAAATGCACTTCGTCTGCGTATGTATCTCCGTCTGATCGATGGTGGTCAGAGTGAGTATACCGCAAAGGTGACTGCACTTTTGGCTGCCAATAATTTCTTCACAGGTAATGTGGCATGGGATGTGTTCCGAGATGAAGAGGGGCAGTATAATCCTTGGTGTCAGTCGGTATTCAGTCTGACCAACAATCACTGTGCTGCCTATCCTATTGTCAGTTATATGAAGAGCATGGCTGACCCGCGCCTATCCTATGCGATCAAGGCACGTACGAGTGACAACACATTCGTTGGTCAGTTCCCTGGATCAAAGCAGGATCCTGGAATTGTTGGGACCTCTTATAAGAATAAGGATGTGAGCACGATTAACTACGATGTCGCTCATGATATGCCAATTTATCTTTTCACCCAGAGTGAACTGCAGTTCTTGATTGCCGAGGCTCAGATGCGTTTCAATAACAATGCTTCTGCTGCTAAGGCAGCTTATGAGGCTGGCGTCGAGGCAGATTTCGCTCTGCGTGGTGTCAGTGGTGCAGAAGGTTTCCTGGCTGCTGCTGGTAGTTGGGACAATGCTGCAGATAAACTGAAACTCGTTTATATGCAGAAGTGGACCGCTCTGTTTATGCATGATCACATGGAGGCTTGGTCAGAGATTCGTCGTACCGATGTTCCTGCTCTCTCTACTGCTTCTGCTGCTCAGATCAAAGCAAATCCCGCTCTTTATACACCTGGCGACCTGATTTGTCCTGCTGTAAACAAAAAGGGAGGTAACAATATTGCTATGAGTATGCCTTATTCAAGCAACTCTCGTAAATATAATGTAAATACGCCTGCAACAGCCCGTCAGATTACCGATAAGGTATTCTGGGATGTGAAATAATATTTTAATCAGAAAAGCAATATGAAAAAGATATTTTTATATGGACTGCTGTTCTTCACGGCTTCCTTAGGTCTTATGTCGTGCGATGATTCAGACCAGCATACGGATACAAGGGTAACCAATTACATTTCGCTGAAGGTTAATGGTGATGCTGTCGTATATGTAGATGCGAATACAACATATACTGATGCGGGATGTACTGCAGAACTTGCCGGTGAGGATGCATCAGATAAGGTCGTTGTTGATAATCCAGTTAACACATCCAAGATTGGACCTTATACTGTTGTTTATTCAGCAACTAATAGTGACGGTTTTTCTGCTTCTGCAACCCGTACCGTATATGTTGGCAAGCCTTTGACAGGTGCCGTGTCTGACGGATCTTTCCGTAAGACTGCAGCTGGTGCGATTGTCAATTGGTCAGGTTTCAATATTGAGGTGCTGACAGATGGAAACGGACTGTATTGGGTAGAAGACCTTCTGGGCGGTTACTATGAGCAGCGTGCCGGATATGGAGCAAATTATTCCATGAAGGGCTTCTTGAAGGTCAATGCCGATAATACCGTAAGTTTGGCAGGAGGTGGAAATGTTGTTGGATGGGGTGATGCCTATGATGCCTTCAAGGACGGTAAGTTCAACCCTGCCACCAATACAATCTCTTACTGCGTGGTTTATGCAAATATGGACTTCAATGTGATTTTAACATTAAAATAATAGAAAGAATATGAGAAAATATATTTCATTCGCATTCATGGCCATCGCCATTTCTTTCGGTTTTGTCAGTTGTGACACTGAGACCGATGAGGAACCTGGTGGAACAAACGTGGAGAAGATGGCTGGACGTTGGAATGTTGTCGTCGATGCAGTTGACGAGAATGGTAATGTCTTGTATGGAGATCCCTATGGTCTGGGCACCATCACCATCATGACCTATAACACTTCAGATAATGCTGTTGACAAGATGTGGCTTGATGACAACGGGAAGTTCTGGGCGTTTAAAATGAAGGTTGATGTCAACTATTTGGCTCGTACATTTAGTGCTGATGAGCGCGATTACGACGTAAAAGGATCTGGTACGGCTGTTGTTACTGACGGCAAGGTGCTGGAGGGTGCTGCCAAGAACCTCCACGGAATGCCTAACGATAGTATTGTATTCGATATCGTATTCAATGACGATCCTAATGGCTTGAAGTATCGTATCTCGGGCCAGCGCTACACTGGATTCTACGAGTAAGTAATAGAGAATATCATGATAGGAAGAAGGTCGCTATAGAAATAGCGGCCTTCTTTTGTTAATGTTTGTAAAGTGCAATTAGGTTGCACGGAATAATTCTACCTTCGCTATCGCAAGCTGTTAATAAACGGATTGCATGAAAAAAGTTATATTGTTGAACTAAATTGATTTGAAAATGAAAAAGGAATTATTCGTAGAAATGACATCAGCAGAAATGCGGAGTGTTGAGGGAGGAAGTCCTGTCACGGAAGCTCTTTGGAAAATTGCAAAGGATCTCTGGAAGGCATTGAACAGTGACGGTAAACCCCAGGTATAGATCATACCAATCCTGTATTCTGAAAATGAAGAGGAGGCTCACAGCATCTTTGTTGTAGCCTCCTTTTTTTTGTTGTGATAGCCAGAGGTATGGGTGAAGTAATTGTTCTTGTGGCAGATTTCTTTAGAAGATTTCTTTTATATGCTATGATATACATTTATTTTGAAGAAAGTGAGGTTAAAAAATGTAAAGTGAAATGATTGTGCACTGAGTACCCGTACTTTTGCATATGTAAGAAGTTCTAGGACTGATTACAATAACTAATGTCAAACTTAATAACTATTTTAAAATGAAGAATTACAACAAGTACATGGCAGAAATGACCATGAAAGAGATGGTAAACGTGAATGGTGGTGAATCTAAAGAGGAGAAGCATAGAAGATGGGCTCAGGCTTGTATGGATCAAGGCTGTGGTGGCAGTATTTGGCAGGGAATAGGCCATGCTGCTATCGAGATAGCTTCATGGTTTGATTAAGACTATAGCCATAAAAAGATCTTGGCATTGAACTTGGTATTCGAGCTAGGTTCGATGCCAAGTTTTTTGTGGATGAAGTTTTGGCGTTATTAATAGTTTTTTTGTATAATATAATCCCATTCTACGTCATGCGGAATGGGATTATATTTTGCAGAATAGCGTATAATCCAATAAGAACTATACGCTAACATGATCTTCTAGTATGGCTTCTTGTCGTATTCTTATGCAATCAAAGAAACCATACTGGTGGAATTAGTCCTGGAATTGATTATAAATCCAAATACATCCGTTGGCAAGTATCTTGACTCCATTGCATAATGCTTCAGCTGCGTAGACAAGTTCGTTATCAGTCCCACTCCATGACAATGAGAGATACTCTTTTTTCTCACCACCATTCACGTTTACCATCTCTTTCATGGTCATTTCTGCCATGTACTTGTTGCTTATTGTTTTCATTTTAAATAGTTTTTATTATTAATAATGTGATTGTTGTAATTGTATGGGTTTCCGGAATCCTTTACAATTGCAAAGATATCATCGTGTAGTGCACATTCCTTGCACTTTACGAAAATTAACATATATTGTGGGTTTGGCCCTTCTTGGACAAGCCAAGCGAGCAGAGCTCGAGCGCGACAGGCTCAGGGACCGCTTTCTGCGGCGTTTGGGGACTGTGAGTGGGGGTGGGGATCTTATGGTGAAAGAGATAGGGTTTATGGGTGAAAGGAATGGCACTTTACAGAGAAAGAGATAGGACTTTACCCCCTATAGGGATTATCTCTTTCTCTCGTGGAGATTATCTCTTACAGTCATAGACCCTATCTCTTTCAACGTAAGATCCCCCCTCATGTTGTTTGGCGGGCTGTATAAAATTCCGTGCAATTCTATAGCATTTTAGAAAATTTGTTTTGTCTGATGTGTCATTTGATGGGCGGAATGGTTGCGAACACGCTGCAAGGTGTCACTGCAATGGCGTTGCGAGTTGTGCAATTGATTGAAATGCGTGTTTTTATCTGATAAAATGTTATGTAAAACCGGAAATGGCTTTGCAATGCGATTTTTTTGTGATTGAGAGACACACCCTATAATTTTGTGGCAAAGATTACCAAATTTAGTAAAGAATAAACCTAAAAACTAGACCCATTATGGTATTATTTAATGAAATCGAAAGATTAAACCGGATCAATTACCTTATTAAACACCGGGCTACTGGCACGCCAGACGAGTTCGCGAGTAAGTTACGTATTAGCCGTAGACAGTTATTCAATCTGCTGGAGTTCTTCAATGATATAGGGGCCCAGGTGAAATATGACCGCACTCGCGGCACATATTACTATTATGATGGCTTCGATTTTGAGATAACAGTGAATGTTGACGGAAGAAGAAGATTTTTATAAAGGTTATGGAGAACAATCAAATATTACCTCAAGGATGGATTGAGGATAGTCTGGAGAATTATCTGTATCAGCACAAGACCAAGTCGCATTATATCTACATCGTCGTGGTTCTGGCTGTTGCAGCGGCATTGGTGTCTCTTCCATTTATTAATGTAGACATCTCTGTAGCGGGAATGGGGGTGATTCGTCCGCAGGCGGAACGTAGCGTGATCGTGGCTCCCATCTCTGAGATTGTGGATGAGGTCTTTGTGACTGAGGGCGACCATCTGGTGAAAGGACAGCCGATCCTGCGTTTCCGAACGAGTTCGGCTGATACCCGGATCGGTCTGCAGGAGAATGTGTTGTTGGACATCAACCAACAGTATGCCGATCTGACTTATCTGGCACGGGGCGGCAGACCGCCTGTATTCCAGTCGTCTGCCCGTCAGCAGGAGTATCTGAGTTTCTTGTCCAAGAAGGAGCAGATACAGACGGACATCAATCAGTATAAGGCAGAATGGCTGCGCAATAAGGCTCTTTTTGATAAGCATCTGATCAGTGAGGAGGAGTATAACCGTTATCTGTATCAGTACCAGGACAAGGAGAACGAGTTGAAATCATTGGTGCAGAACCAGATGAGCGTATGGCAGACAGACCGTAACAACCTGAACAACCAGAGAAATGAGGCGACATCGAATATCAAGTCAAATCAGGTGGATAAGGAACTGTTTACCGTGTGCTCGCCTGTGAATGGTACCATCGAACAGTTTAATGGTATCTATCGAGGACTGAACCTACAGGCCGGGACTCAGTTGGCCTTTGTCAGTCCTGACTCAACGCTCTATCTGGAGGCATATGTGGCGCCGAAGGATATCGCCTTTATACAAGAAGGCATGCCCGTGAAGGTACAGTTGGAGTCGTTCAACTACAATGAATGGGGACAGCTGGAGGGCATCGTCACTCAGATATCATCCGACTTTATTACCGATGAGAACAACGGCTATCTGTATAAGGTGAAGGTGAAGCTGACGAAGGATTTCCTGACGCTGAAGTCGACTGGCCGTATCGGCAGGGTCAAGAAAGGCATGACGGCACTTGCACATTTCGTGGTGACCAAGAGGTCGCTCTTCGATATCCTCTATCATAACATAGATCATTGGGTGAACCCGACCCAGAACAAGTTAAACAAATAGTATGCAGACATTATGAATAGCAATATCAAAATCAAACAACAGGATATCACTGATTGCGGTGCAGCCTCATTGGCTTCAATCTGTGCATATTACGGGCTCCGCTTCCCAGTGGCACGTATCCGCCAATATGCATATACTGATAAGAAAGGAACCAATATCCTTGGTATGATCAAGGCTGCAGAGAAACTTGGTTTCACGGCCAAGGGCGTGAGAGCCCAGCCAGAGGCACTGACGATGATTCCGTTGCCGGCAGTCGCACATGTTCAGGTGAAGAACCAATTGCTTCATTTCGTCGTGATCTATAAGGTGAAGGATGAGTTCATCACGTATATGGATCCGGCAGACGGTGATATGCATAAGGTGAAGAAAGAGGAATTCCTGAAGATGTGGACAGGTGTCTTGGTCATCATGGAACCCAACGAGACCTTTCGCCAGGGTAAGGAGACGAAAAGTAACTTCTCAAAGTTCGTCAGTCTGTTGGCACCTCACAAGAGTGTCATGATCCAGGCGCTGTTTGGCGCATTGATATGCAGTATTCTGGGACTCTCTACCTCCATATACGTCGGCAAGATCACCGACTATGTGCTGGTCGATGAGAACTTGAACCTGCTTAACATGATGAGTGTGGTCATGCTGATGATCCTGGTGCTCCAGGTGTTTATCGGTGCGATGAAAAGTATCCTCGCCTTGAAGACGGGACAGCGGATAGATGCTTCGTTGATATTGGGGTACTATAAGCATATCCTGAGCTTGCCTCAGCAGTTCTTCGACACCATGCGGGTGGGTGAGATCATCTCACGAGTCAACGATGCGGTGAAGATACGTACCTTTATTAATGATGTGTTCCTGGGATTGGTGGTCAATGTGATGATATTGGTCGTGACCGTCTTTGTCATGTTCATCTATTCTTGGCAGCTGGCTTTGATTACCTTGATCTCTGCGCCTCTGTTTACCGTCTTATTCCTGATCTACAATAAACTGAACAAGAAGTTCCTGAGGAAGATCATGGAGAAAAGTGCGGATCTGGAATCGCATCTGGTGGAGTCGTTGAATGCCATCATCACGGTGAAGCGCTTCGGACTGGAGGAATTCGCAAATATCAAGACCGAGAACCGCTTTGTGCGTCTCCTTAAGGATACCTATAGGGCTGCTTATGGAAGTATCATGATTGGAGGTGGACTTACGTTCGTCTCTACCGGTATCACCATCACTGTGCTGTGGGTCGGAAGTAACTATGTGGTCAGCAAGGATATCACTCCGGGAACCTTGATGATGTTCTACTCTCTGGTTGGCTATGTGTTGTCGCCCTTACAGTCTCTGATCACGTCTAACCAGCAGTTGCAGAATGCCAATATCGCAGCCGACCGTCTGTTCCAGATCATGGACTTGGAGAGAGAGCAGGATGAAAGTGGAAAGATGGAACTGACGAGGGAGATGATCGACGATATCACTTTTGAGGATGTGACGTTCCGTTATGGCACTCGTAAGGATGTCTTTGAGGGACTGAGTCTAAAGTTCAGGAAGGGTCAGACGACGGCCATTGTCGGTGAGAGTGGATCGGGCAAGACAACGATGATGTCGCTGTTGCAGCATATCTATCCTGTCAACGATGGGTGTATACGTATCGGCAACTATGATATATCCCAGATCGCCAACAACAGTCTGCGTGAGCATATCGGTACGGTTCCGCAGCAGATTGAACTGTTCCAGGGAACGGTTCTTGAGAATATCGCTATTGGTGATTTCAACCCAGATATCAAGAGAGTGAACGACCTGATCCGGATGCTCGGACTGGAGGACTTTATCAAAGGACTACCCCAGGGATTCAATACTCAGATCGGTGAACATGGTGCATCGCTCTCTGGTGGTGAGCGTCAGAGAATCGCAATCGCTCGTGCGCTCTATAAGGAGCCAGAGATCATCATCTTCGATGAGGCCACTTCTTCGCTGGACTCTCTGTCTGAGAAGTATGTCAAGGAGGCTGTTACTCAACTGGCCCGTGAGAATAAGACCATTATTATCATTGCGCACCGACTGAGTACGGTCATGCATGCGGATAAGATCGTTGTGCTGGAAAACGGAAGACTGAAGGAGGAAGGCACGCATCATGAACTGATGGAAGCAAAAGAGACTTATTACAAGTTATGGCAAAGTCAGTTTGACTATATGGAATAAAAGAAAATCCCCTTTCGTCAATCAGGCGAAAGGGGATTTTTTTAATCAGATGGACTCATTTAGTTGAGAGGGAAGGGGAAAGAGGGACCGATGGGGTCGAAGGGGTGAAGGAACTTCTCCAATCCATGCTCAGTGCAAGTCTTACCGTCCTTGTCGGGAGCGACACCACCGTTAATCTTTGCCAGCTCTTCGTTTGAGAGCGCATTCATAAAAATCTTTTTCATAATTCTGTTAATTTAAAATGTTAAGTGTATAAAACTATATTGAAGTATTTCTACTTGCAAATGTAGTTTGGCACTGTGCAATTGCATTGCATTATACATACTTTAACAAAATAAATGATCTATCGCTTTGATCTGAAGAAACTCTGCATCAGACTGCGGCATTCTTCTTCGAGTACGCCTCCCGTCACCTCTGCCTTGGGGTGCATGGCCTTCGGGGCATATTCATGATAGCCTCGTTTCTCGTCGAGGGCACCATAAACGATTCTGGGAATCTGTGCCCAACCGATGGCACCGGCGCACATCGTACAAGGCTCTACGGTGACGTAGAGCGTGCATTCCGTGAGATATTTGCCGCCTAACGTGTTGGCGGCGGCCGTGATGGCCTGCATTTCGGCATGTGCCGTGACATCACAGAGGGTCTCTGTCAGATTATGGGCTCGGGAAATCACCCGATCCTTACATACGATGACGGCACCGATAGGTATCTCACCGGCCTCATACGCCTGTTGTGCCTCGTCGAGCGCCATCTGCATGTAACGCTCGTCTTTTTTCTGTTGTTCTTCTGTTATCATGTTGCAAAGATAGAAAAATAATATGATCTGCCAATCATGTATTATGAATAATTTTCGTATCTTTGCAGTCAATATGGGTTTCAAGGTCGTACATATTGAAGAGACGGATTCGACCAATCGGTGGCTGCGTGACAACGGGCATATGGTGGAGGCAGACTCTCCTGGTGCTGTCGTCGTGGTGGCAGCTGAGCATCAGACAGCAGGAAAAGGCTGCGGAACGAACAGCTGGGAGTCGGTGCGGGGGAAGAACCTGACGTTCTCCATGATGATTCACCCAGAGCAGATTCCGATTAGTCGGCAATGGCAGATATCGGAGACCGTGTCGGTGGCGTTATGCGAGGCACTCGACGCCTATCTCCCTGACCGTCGGGTGGAAATCAAGTGGCCGAACGACATCTATTATGGTGACGGGAAACTGTGTGGTATCCTGATTGAGAACCGTTTGCAAGGTGGTGTCATCAGGGATAGCATTATCGGCATCGGCCTGAATGTGAACCAAGAGGTGTTCCTGAGTGATGCGCCCAACCCGGTATCGCTGAGGCAAATCTTGGGACGGGATACAGACAGGGAGGAGTTACTCCAGGCGTTCCTCGATTCGTTTCAAACGGCTTCCATGAGAGAGACATGCGGTCTGGCCTATCGAAGCAGACTGTTTCGTAAGGGAAAAGAGGCGGTTTACAGGGATGAAAAGGGGCGCTTCTCGGCTACCCTCGTCGATGTGGCCTCCGACGGGCATCTGATATTACGGGATACCGACGGTAAAAGACGGGTGTATGCATTCAAACAGGTGCAGTTTGTCGTGTAACAGAGATTTAAATATTATATAAGGTATGGCAAGATTTAAAAGAATCCTTCTGAAGCTCTCTGGTGAGAGCCTGATGGGACAGCAGGGCTATGGCATCGACCCTGAACGACTGAGCGACTATGCCCAGCAGATTAAGGAGATCAGTGAGATGGGGGTGCAGATCGGTATCGTCATTGGTGGTGGTAACATCTTCCGTGGCCTTTCGGGTTCACAGAAGGGGTTCGACCGCGTGAAAGGTGATCAGATGGGAATGTGTGCCACGGTCATCAACTCTCTGGCCCTGAGCAGTGCTCTTGGGGCTATCGGTGTAAAGAACAAGGTGATGACGGCTATCCGCATGGAGCCGATAGGCGAGTACTACACAAAATGGAACGCCATCGAGGCGATGGAGGCCGGATATGTGTGTATCTTCTCTGCCGGTACTGGTTCTCCGTACTTTACGACCGATACGGGCTCTTCCTTGCGTGGTATAGAGATCGAGGCCGACGTGATGTTGAAGGGTACACGTGTGGATGGCGTCTATACGGCTGACCCGGAGAAGGACCCGACAGCCCAGAAGTTTGACGAGATTACTTATAAGGAGGTACTGGCACGGGGACTGAAGGTGATGGACCTGACAGCCATCTGTATGTGTCAGGATAATAACCTGCCTATCTATGTCTTTAACATGGATGTCGTGGGTAATCTGAAGAAGGTGATGAACGGGGAACAGATAGGTACCCTCGTGCACAATTAAGCGCCTCTATGGTGAGTCGGCCATCGTCTGACTGTCAGCACGAACGTACGTGGCTTTTGGTCATTCGCCGACTTCTTCGAACTCTACGTATTCGCCATCGTTATGATCGAAGATCTTTTTCTTCTCTTCGGTCTCGCGGTCGTCGATGATTGTTACACCACTGCTCGTAGTCGTCTTACGGGTAGTGGTTCTTTCTTGAGCAGAACTCTTCGACTGTCCTGATTGTGCGGAACTGGTATATTGGCGCTGGGGACGAGAGCCCTGGCTCTTGCTGTCGGCGCTTTTGAAATAGTCGTTGCCGAAGGGATTCTTCTCTTTCTGCTCCTTGCGTTTCTGACGAATATAGTAGCTGTCTTCGGCCGCCTCTCTCATCTTCTTGATACCCCTATATGCGAAATTGATGATGACCATCACAATGATAGCGATGGCAATAAAAGCAAATAGGATAACCGCAAAAATAATACGCATGTAAAGCCAGGCTTTTAGTTTTCTTTCTTTGTAGCAACGGACAGAATAACATACCATGCGATGATAACTGCAAAGGCTCCGATGCCAAAGAGCAACAGCAGAGGTATGCAAGAGAGAATGAAAATGTATTTAACCTCATTGCCTTTCCATCCCCAGTGCTTGAACTTCAATGCAAACATGGGAATCTCGGCAACAAGCAGGTAGCTGCTGATTAATACACCCAAAAGAATAACCCACTCCATCCCGCAGAACGTAAACCCTTGTTGCTCAAGAGCCACGATGAGCGATCCCCAGAAAAGGGCGTTGGCAGGAGTCGGCAGACCGATGAAGCCTAAAGCCTGACGCTCGTCGAGATTAAATTTCGCCAATCGGAGGGCAGAGAAGGCCGCCATGATAAAGGCCAGGAAAGGTACGAACGGGCAGTGGATGTGAAAACCACAAAGGTAACTGAACACGACGGCCGACGGCGCAAAACCGAAGGTGATATCGTCGGCCAGTGAGTCAAGCTCTTTTCCGATAGGAGAGGATACCTTCAGCAAACGGGCACTCATGCCGTCGAAGAAATCGAATGCCGCTCCTATGATGATAAAGAGCAGAGCCATGTCAAAGTCGCTCTGGAAAGCATAATACGTCGCAATGCAACCAGAGATCAGGTTGCAACAGGTAATGGTGTTCGGTATATGCTTCTTAATATTGAACATTGAATTTTGAACTCTTGACTACTTTAACTTTGCGATGACGGTCTGATCGCCTGTCGTGGGCTGATCCATACGGCAGAGCACTTCTGTATCCAGTGGAAGGAATACATCCACACGTGAGCCCAACTTAATGAAACCCAGGTGCTCGTCGATATAGCATTCCTCTCCATCCTTGGCATAGGTGACGATACGGCGTGCCATGGCTCCGGCTATCTGTCTCACCAGGATGTCCTGTCCCTCCGGGGTCGTGATCATGATGTCGGCATGCTCGTTCTCCTCGCTGGCCTTCGGCAGCCATGCTTTGTGGTAGTTGCCGTTCTGATGGTGCACGAACTTGACCTTTCCGTCAACGGGGAACCAGTTGGCATGCACGTTCAGCGGACTCATGAAGATGGAGATCATCAGACGCTTGTCATGGAAATACTCGTTCTCTTCTGTCTCCTCAATCACAACGATCCTGCCGTCGGCAGGGGCAACGACCATCTTCTCGGTGTCACCGTTATAGTAACGTATCGGACAGCGATAGAAGTTCAGTGCCATCAGCCAGGCGGTACCGAAGATGATGATGAAAATCCAGAACGGTATGGTTGTATTGAAAGAATACCAGAGTACCGTGGCGATTCCAATGACAACCAAGGCGCTCAGGGTGAGCTCGTTGGTGCCTTCACGGTGGATTCTGATCTTCTTTAGTTTCTTGATTCTTTCTCCCATTAGTTATTTTGATTGTTTCTTGTTTTGCGTGCAAAGGTACGTAATTTTTACGGAAGTTACAAACTTTTCACGTTTTTCTTTTGGCATTCTCGGGATTTCAGCGTAACTTTGTCCTCGACCTGTAGGGGCCTTGTCCTTGCAAAGCTCCGGAGGGGACAGAAGCAACAATATTACTGATAATGGAAGATTTCGTACATCTACACGTACATACATATTATTCTATATTGGATGGACAGTCCAGTATCAAGAAACTGGTCGACAAGGCTATCGCTGACGGCATGAAGGGCATGGCCATCACCGATCATGGTGATATGTTCGGCATGAAGGAGTTTCATGATATCTGCGTTGGCGTCAACAAGCAAAGGAAGAAGGAAGGACTGGAACCATTTAAACCCATCTTCGGATGTGAGATGTATGTGGCCCGTCGCGGCGACATGAGACTGAAGGAGACCAAGGAAGACTTGGGTGGCTATCACTTGATTGTGCTGGCTAAGAACTATCGTGGCTATAAGAACCTGATCAAGCTGGTGAGCAACTCTTGGGTTGATGGTTTCTATAACCGTCCGCGAACAGACCATAAAGAGCTGGAGAAGTATCATGAGGACTTGATTGTCTGTTCTGCTTGTATCGCCGGTGAGGTGCCGGCCAAGATCCTGAAAGGCGATATCGCTGGTGCCCGTGAGTCGATAGAGTGGCATAAACGTGTCTTTGGCGATGACTATTATCTGGAGTTGCAGCGACATGAGGTGACAGACCCGACGATCCGTGCCAACCGTGAGACATTCCCCCTGCAACAGCAGGCAAACAAAGTGCTTATCGAGTTGGCAAGGGAATATGGCATCAAATTAGTATGTACGAATGATGCGCATTTCGTGGACAAGGAGAATGCTGAGGCCCATGACCACCTGCTTTGTCTCTCTACCGGTAAGGATCTTGACGACCCGACACGTATGCTTTATTCTAAGCAGGAGTGGTTCAAGACCCGTCAGGAGATGAATGATATCTTCGGGGATGTGCCGGAAGCCTTGTCAAACACATTGGAGATTCTTGACAAGGTGGAGACCTACAGTCTGGATAATGACCCGATCATGCCGTTCTTCCCAATCCCGGAGTCGTTCGGTACGGAAGATGAGTGGCGTGCTAAATTCACGGAGCAACAGCTCTATGATGAGTTTACGAGTGATGAGAACGGTCAGAACCAGCTTCCTCCGGAAGAGGGTGAGAAGAAAATCAAGAAACTGGGTGGATACGATAAGTTATATCGTATCAAGTTCGAGGCCGACTATCTGGCTGAACTGGCCTATGCTGGTGCGAAGCGACGCTACGGTGACCCGATTCCTGATGATGTCGTCGAACGTGTGAAGTTCGAACTCCATATCATGAAGACCATGGGATTCCCTGGCTATTTCTTGATTGTGCAAGACTTTATCAATTCTGCACGTGATGAACTGGGAGTGATGGTCGGACCTGGGCGTGGTTCTGCGGCAGGAAGTGTGGTGGCCTACTGCCTAGGTATTACGAAAATCGACCCATTAAAGTATGACTTGCTGTTCGAGCGTTTCCTGAACCCGGACCGAATATCTCTGCCTGATATCGATACCGACTTCGACGATGACGGACGTGGTCGGGTACTGAAATGGGTGGAGGATAAATATGGACATGAGAACTGTGCCCATATCATCACCTATGCCACGATGGCCACTAAGAACTCCATCAAGGATGTGGCTCGTGTGGAGAAAGTACCCCTCGGACTTACGAATGCGCTTTGTAAGGCTATCCCTGACCGTCTGCCAGAGGGAATGAAGATGAATCTTCCCAATGCTATTAAGTGTACGAGGGAACTGCAAGAGGCGGAGTCGTCAAATGACCCGGCATTGGCGAATACAATCAAGTATGCGAAGATGCTTGAGGGAACTGTACGTGGTACAGGCATCCATGCCTGTGGCTTCATCATCTGTCGGGACCCGATCAGCGATCATGTGCCTGTATCGACGGCCGACGATCCGGACTTCAAAGGCGTGAAGACGAACTGTACGCAGTATGACGGTCATGTCATTGAGTCGACAGGTCTGATTAAGATGGACTTCTTGGGTCTGAAGACGCTCTCGGAGTTGAAGGAGGCCTGTGATAATATCAAACGTACGCGTGGCATTGACGTGGATCTCGATAATATACCCATCGATGACCCTAAGACATATGAACTATATCAGCAGGGACGTACGGTTGGCACGTTCCAGTTTGAGTCGGCCGGTATGCAGAAATATCTCCGTGAACTGCACCCGACAGTCTTTGAGGACCTGATAGCCATGAACGCCCTCTATCGACCGGGACCTATGGACTATATCCCGTCGTTCATTGCTCGTAAGAACGGTCGTGAAGAGATCAAATACGATATCCCCTGTATGGAGAAGTACCTGAAGGATACTTATGGTATCACCGTCTATCAGGAGCAGGTGATGTTGCTCTCCAGACAGTTGGCCGACTTTACCCGAGGTGAGAGTGACGCGTTACGTAAGGCCATGGGTAAGAAGAAAAAGGATATCGTCGATGCGATGAAGCCGAAGTTCATCGAGGGTGGTAAGAAGAACGGACATGACCCGAAGATACTGGAGAAAATCTGGGCCGATTGGGAGAAGTTTGCTTCGTATGCCTTTAATAAGTCGCATGCAGCTTGTTACTCATGGGTGGCCTATCAGACAGCTTATCTGAAGGCTAACTATCCGGCGGAATTCATGGCCGCCATCATGAGTCGTCGGCGTGACCAGATTACGGAAATCACGAAGTTGATGGACGAGTGTAAGCAGATGGGTATTGCCACACTGGGACCAGATGTCAACGAGAGTTACGAGAAGTTTGGTGTGAACCACCATGGTGAGATTCGCTTTGGTCTGGGTGCCATCAAAGGAATGGGAGAGTCTGCTGCACAGGCAATCATCTCTGAACGTGAACAGAACGGTCCGTATAAATCGATCTTTGACTTTGCGGAGCGTGTTAATATGAGTAATGTGAACCGTAAGGCCTTCGAGTCGTTGGCACTGAGTGGCGGCTTCGACAGCTTCGGAATCCGACGAGAGGACTATTTCGCTACGAACTCGAGAGGCGAGGAGTGGCTGGATACGCTGGTGCGTTACGGACAGACCTATCAGATGGAAAAGGTACAGGCACAGAACTCGTTGTTCGGTGGCTTCGATGGCGTGGAGATTGCCACACCGCCTGTACCGAAGTCTGATGTGCGTTGGAGTGATATCGAACGACTGAACAAAGAGCGCGATCTGGTGGGTATCTACCTGTCAGCCCATCCGTTGGATGAGTATAAGATTATTCTCGACAATCTTTGCAATGCGACTTGTGCCGATTTGGCAGACGTACAGAGTCTTGACGGACGAGAGGATGTCGTTATTGGTGGTATCGTAACGGCCGTCCGTCAGAAGTTTACCAAGAGTGGAGAGCCTTGCGGATTTGTCACCGTAGAAGACTTTGAAGGAAACGGGGAGATAGCCCTGTTCGGTCGGGATTGGGGACAATGGAACGGTATGTTTACCGAAGGGGCTTCGGTATATGTGACGGCGAAGTTGCGACCACGTTTCCAGAATAGCACCCAGATGGAGCTGAAGATCCAGAACGTGGAGTACCTGCAGAGTGTCAAGGAAAAGGCCATCGATCGCATAACGATCTCCTTAGTTGCCGATATGCTGAGTGAAGACGTTGTGGCCGACCTGAATGAGATTATCAGTGAGAATCCTGGTCGCACCAAACTCTTCTTTCAGTTGCGCGACTCGCAGGGACGAAATCATGTGCTCTTACGCAGTCGGGAGAAAGGTGTGGATGTGAGACATACGCTGATTGACTATATCGAGAAACATGAGATGCTCGACTATAAGATTAATTAGTGGCATGGTATTTGCAGAAGAGTTGATATCATAGTATTCATTAAAAAGGAAAAGACAATGGAAGTAACAATCACAAATGAGAACTTTGCAAGTCTGAAAGCAGGCAACCAGCCTCTGGTAGTGGATTTCTGGGCAACATGGTGTGGCCCTTGCCGTATGGTGGCACCTATCATTGCGGAACTGGCAAAGGAGTACGACGGCAAGATTGTTGTCGGCAAGTGCGATGTTGAGGATAATGAGGATCTGGCAGCAGAGTTCGGTATCCGTAATATTCCTACGATCCTGTTCTTCAAGAACGGAGAGGTTGTTGACAAGTTGGTAGGCGCACAGCCGAAGGCGAAGCTTGACGAGAAATTCAAAGCCCTGTTGTAGTTATGGCAAGTCTGGAAGAGGAACTTCGCCTTGACGAAGAGGAGAACCAGAGGGAGTTGGCATTTATCCGTGAGCAGCTACCGTCGGAACTCAAGGACCGTTACAGTGACGATGATATCCTGTATATCATGGATGCCGTCGTGGATTACTATTTTACGAGTGGTATCCTGGAAAGTAATGACGATGAGGTCGACATAGATATGGATGTCGTGGCCGACGTTGTCTGCAAGAGGGCAAAGGAAGAGGGTGTCAGTTCCTCGTTTGATCCGAAAGAGGTGTTCTTTGTCGTCCAGGCAGACCTGGACTTCCAGGAACAGAACTTATAAATAATACCCTGCCAGAACGGCAGGGTATTATTGTTATGAGCAGACTATACTGCGTGTCCCGTCTCCGTTTTCTGTGATGCAGACTTTCACGGTGTCTTCGGGCAACAGCTCTTCAATCAACTCAGGCCACTCGATGAAACAGAGGGCCCCGCTGTAGAAATAGTCTTCATACCCCATGTCGTAGACTTCTTCCAGTTTCTTGATACGGTAGAAGTCGAAGTGGTAGATGGTGGCCTCTACGAGTCTCCCTTTAGGAGAGGTCCGATATTCGTTGATGATGGCGAAGGTGGGGGAGGTGATGACGTCGTTGACGCCCAGTTCCTCGCAGATAGCCTTGATGAACGTGGTCTTACCCGCTCCCATCTTACCGTAGAAGGCAAAAACCTTGTGATCGCCAATCTGCTCGATGAACAGACGGGCTGCTTCTTGGATGTTTCCTAAGTCTTTGATCTTGATTTCCATATGATTCTTATCTTTTCTTTCCTGTCATGGTGATGAGTGGTATGATCATCTCCTCCATCGAGATGCCTCCATGCTGGAAGGTGTCACGATAATAGGAGACGTAATAATTGTAGTTATTCGGGTAGGCGAAGAATGAGTCGCCTGTAGCGAAGACATAACTCGTCGAAAGGTTGGGTGCAGGCAACTGCGCCTCCTGGGGATCCTTGATGACGAAGAGGCTCTTGTCGTCGTGCGCCAGATTCTTACCGAGCTTATAGCGCAGATTGGTGTTGGTGTTTCGATCGCCTATAATCTTGACGGGGCTGGTACAACGGATACTGCCATGATCCGTGGTGACAATGACGGTATGGCCTGTCTGCGACAGCAGCTTGAAGAAGTCGGAGATGACCGAGTGGCGGAACCACGAGAGTGTGATACTCCTGTAGGCACTTTCATTGTTCGCGAGTTCTCTGACCATCTTTGATTCCGTACGTGCATGACTGAGCATGTCGATGAAGTTGAAGACGACGACGTTGAGATCGTTTCTCTCAAGGAGATGGAATTGCTGAAGCAGCTTGTCTGCATCGGCAGAGCTGTTAACCTTATGGTAAGAGAAAGACTCCTTTCTCCTGTACCGGTCGAACTGTGTTCGGATCAGTGGCTCCTCGTTCAGGTTCTTTCCTTCTTCCTCATCCTCATCCACCCATAGGTCGGGGAACATCTCTGCAATCTTGTTTGGCATCAGACCGCTGAAGATGGCATTGCGTGCATACTGGGTAGCTGTGGGCAGAATACTGAAGTATAGGTTCTCCTCCATATCAAACTGTCCGCTGATTTCTTGAGCAAGTGTCCGCCATTGGTCGTAACGGAAGTTGTCAAGGACAACGAGGAAAACCTTTTTTCCTTCGTTCAGCAACGGGAATACTTTGGTCTTGAAGATGTCTGGTGAGAGTGTGGGAGAGGGTTGGGAGTGGTTAACCCAGTTTAGATAGTTCTTCTTGATGAACTTGGCAAAGCCGTTGTTGGCCTCTTCCTTCTGCATCTGCAACATATCTGTCATGTCGCTATCGGTGGCACTGAGCTCCAGTTCCCAGTGTACCAGTCGTTTATAGACGTCGGCCCAGTCTTGCCATGTCCGACAGTCCATGATCTGCAGGGCAATCTGTTGGAAACTCTGTTGGTATTGACTCTGTGTCACCTCGGTCTCGATGGCGCGGCGGTGGATGTTCTTCTTGAGCGACAGCAGGATCTGGTTGGGATTCACGGGCTTGATGAGATAGTCGGCAATCTTCTGACCGATGGCCTGTTCCATGATGTTCTCTTCCTCGCTCTTTGTTACCATGACGGCGGGAAGCGAGGGCTGTATCTCCTTGAGTCTCTGAAGGGTCTCCAGACCACTCAGACCGGGCATCTGCTCGTCTAGGAGCACCAGATCGAAGTTGCGCTCCTTACAGAGATCAATAGCGTCAGTACCGTTGCTGACGGTTACCACCTCATAGCCTTTCTTCTCAAGGAACAGGATATGGGCTTTTAACTGCTCGATCTCGTCGTCTACCCAAAGTAGGATGCCATTTGTCATATCGTTATCTTTTTTACCAGAAGTCATCACCGAAGTCGAAATCCTGTACTTGCTGCTTCCGTTGATTGTTGTCGGGTTGTATGCCGTCATCTGTCCTTGTGGGGGTAGGTGAGGGCTCCGTCTCTTCTATGTCGGGCTGCTCAATGGTCTCAGGAAGGATCAGCAGTTTCTCCTCACTGATCTTCATCGGGAGGAAGGTCTTCTCGTAGAACTGCATATAGTCATCGTAGCTGTAACGCGTACCGATAAGTGACAGGTTCACCTCGCTGATAATGAGACTACGACAGGGGGATAATCGTGTCGACATGGTATTGTCGGCATAGAGTTGCTGGGCGTATTGTAACGCTTCGTCATAATTGAGGAAACCGCTGATCTGCATTTGCTGCCATGCTCCAGCACGGTCGCCTGCGAGAGGCATCTGTAGAATCTCGAAGTTACGAACCAGGAAGTTCGAGAAATTGTATCTGGCCATCTCGAAGAGTAACTGGTTCGCATTAACGGAGTCCGGTTGGTAGATAAGGATAAACAGGAAATGCTGGTTGCGCTCATCGCTAAGTGTGGCGGTGCCAGTGCTGTCTTCTGCTAGGTCCGTACTCCTGCGTGTCCAGATATCGCTCATCTCGAACAGGTTTCCATAGGGCGTCCGTCCTTCTTGGATGCCTTTAAGGATCATACCTGAGAGACTGGTTACCTCGCTGTCTGGGTATCTCTCTACTACAAGTTTGAGCTGACTGGCACAACCATCTCTGTCGCCTTCGTTCAACCGGCTGAGACCATCTATGAAGATGAATTTGGCGCGATTATCTCCCAAGGGAAAACGGTCGGCAGACAGTTGTACATTGGCTCTTACAATCTCAGATTGGTTATTCTTGAATGCCTCGTAGGTGGCGGCATATAGGGAATCCTCGATATGCTCCCCGAACTTAGCATTGATGGCATAGTCGGGATCGGAGAGAAGAAGTGTCCATTCATTTTCTGGGAAATCATGTTGTAGCCGACTGATACAGTTGTCTGCCTGTTGTTGTCTGTTCTGTCGGGCGTAAAGGAGGTAGAGATGATACCATGCCTCGGCGATGCGTTTGTCGTCCTGGTAGTCTTCCGTCAGTCTTGTAAGCATATCCTCGCTGAGATGCAGATGTCTCGACAGATGGGGTGATGAGGCAGAACGGTCGAGTTTATCCTTGAAGATGATACCGGCATGTAGAAGTGCATCCTTGAGGATGTCGTGACTGTTTTTCTTCTGTTCCTCCGAGAAAGGGATCTGTGCCAGGTAATAGTCTCGTTGATGCGGGTTGGAGGTATTCAGAGAGGACTCTTCTATCTCGTCTGACAATCCTGTATCCTCAAGGCTATCGGAGAAAGCCTCTTCTGGATCTTCCGATGGGGACGGCACCGCAACAACAGTCTGGTTGACACGCTGCCAGTTGTCTATGTTCTTCCTTGCTCCCCACTGACGCAGGAAAGCTGTCTTTCCTTGGCTGACTGCGACGGGGTTATAGAAGTACCACTGCCCGTTACCGGAGGTCGGTGTCGTTGGCAACATCGTGTTGGGAAGTAAACCATCCTCTTGTTGACGCTGTTGTTCGACTTCTGCCATCGCCTGTTCCTTCCGTTCTTTTTCCTCTTTCTTCCTCAGATTGTCGATCACTCGGTCTATCACCTCCAGTCTTTTAGCTTCTGGCATGTCGGCGAGTGCCAATAGAGAGTCCTGCAGTTGGATAGCCTCTGTGTAAGGTACCAGTTCATCCAAGACCTTCGATCGGTAAGACAGCTCTTCATAGCCCGTATGGTCTTTGTCGAGCAGGCCGATGGCTTCCCCGTAGCATCGTTGTGCATCAGAGAATCGCTCTTTATCCCAATAGAGGTCTCCGAGTGAGAGCAGCAAGACACCTTTCTCAATGCCATTTTTGACAGAAAGAAGTGCTCCGTCCTCATAGGCGTTGATGGCTTGTGTAGTGTCCCGCTGAGTGAGGTAGATGTTGCCGATGGCATAATAGATCTGGTCGAGATAGTCTGTATTGTTCTCTGAGGCAGCCATCCGCTTCAGACGACTGATCATCTGATGGACGTTTGTCCCCTCTGCCATGACCTCAGTCTGGGCGATGCGGGCGTTGAACTCCAACTCATACGGCGGGTGACAACCGACCACCTTCTCGAAGGCCTTATAGGCTTGTTCGCGGTTCCCAAGCAGGTGTTGTATCTGTCCCATTAGGAACCACTCTCTGGCACGCTGTATCCGTCGGCGCTCATGCTTGATAACTTTGTGGAGATAAGGGAGGGCCTTCTGGTACTCCTGATGTCGGATGAAATAGTTTGCATAGGTGTAGTCCCAGTCCTTGACAGCACGGAAGTCCATAGAGTCACGATTCATGTTCCGGATGACATCCTCTGCATCGTACATCCATCCTAATTCCGTGTAGCATTTGGCAAGCCATGCTCTGGCAAGACCGTTCTGCAGAGGTTGTGTCTGGTATAGACGACTCATGTATGAGAAGGTGGCGGCAGCCTCGTCGAAGGCTCCTTGCTGGAACTGTGCCTTACCCATGAGCAACCATACTTTCCAAAGAAAAGGGTTGTATTCCCTACGTCCTAGCCACTCGCGGTCTTTCGCGGTCTTTTGCTTGCTGCCGTTCCATGCGGGCTTGACCTTGATACTGTGTTGCTTGATGGCTTTGCTGCACTTCTCGATAGTCAGATCGTATTGTCCTTTACCGATATCACGGCTGGCTTTGTTGCCCACCGCGTAGAGAGGTATCAGCTCCGTGTAATTGTCTTTGTTGCCTTTCTCCTTTTCCAGATTGCCGTCGATGAAGGCCTGTGAACCATTAAAGAAGGTGTTGTATCGGGCGTTAAAGGAATGCCACCATCGTGTGTTGCCTGTGTTTTTCTGTGTAGAGCAACCTACCATCGTCATGACGATGGCAACTCCTGTCAGCAATATGTGGATGGCCTTACGCATCTATTCTTCATCTTTCCCCTTCTGGTTCTTTTTTTCCTCTAAAAGACAGTGGATCTTACATGATCCCTCGTCAGCAGCAGTGCATGTCGAGCAGTCATGCCCGGTAGTGATAGTGTCCTCACCTTTGTCGAAATAGGAGACTATCCCGGCGATGACACCCAGACAGATGAGTGCTATGATACAGACGATGGCAAAATTCATTCTTTCTGACCTTCTTCTATTTGGAATCCTGCTTTGACAAGATCATCCCAGTATCTGGGATATGATTTAGAGACAACCTGAGGATGATTGATCTTGAGTTGACCGATCTTCAGAGCATAAGGTGCGAAGGCCAATGCCATGCGGTGGTCTTCGTAGGTGTCGATGCCTTCCTCATATGAGGGTTCACAGCGTTCTCCATCCCATTTCAGTTCACTGTCGTTGAAGTCGTGGATGACGTACCCCAACTTCCGCATCTCTTTCTTCAGAGCTTCTATGCGGTCTGTCTCCTTGATCTTCAGTGTCGATAGTCCAGTGAAGTGGAACGGGATATTCTTGGCTGCGCAGACCACGACGAAGGTCTGAGCCAGGTCGGGAGAGTTCACGAAGTCATATTCCAGTCGTGGCACACAGCGACCGTTCTTCTTGATGGTGATGGTCTGGGGGATGCCTTCTCCCTTAGTCTCAAAGATGGTCTTCACACCAAGCAGACTGAACAAGTAACGTGTGACAGAGTCACCTTGTTTAGAACCGTCCATGAGTCCGGTAAGTCTGACCTCCGACTCCCGGTCGTCAATCAGTGCCAGAATCTCATACCAATAGCTGGCACCGCTCCAGTCGCTTTCAATGAAATAGTCTCTATTCTGATAGGGCTTGTGACTGACGGTGATGGTGTCGACTGCGGTCCAGTCTGCTTCTGCCCCAAACTCCCTCATAGTCCAGAGTGTGAGGTCTATATACGGCCGGGAGATAATCTCGCCTGTCAGTCTGAGTGTCAGACCGTCTTTCAGCATCGGACCAATCATCAGTAGTGCGGAGATATATTGGGAACTGATATTCCCGGGAATCTCCAGCAAACCACCCTTGAGTTGTCTGCCTGTGATACGGAGTGGTGGAAAGCCTGTCTCTCCCTCGTAATCGATATTCGCTCCCAGTGTTCTCAAGGCATCAACTAACACACCGATAGGACGGTGCTTCATCCGCTCTGTTCCTGTGATGATATGTGTACCTTTCATCACACATAGGTAGGCTGTCATGAACCGCATGGCCGTACCAGCTGCCTTGATGTCGATCTCCTTGGGCATATGCTGCAGAGCCTTGACGATGACCTCTGTGTCGTCGCAGTCGCTGAGGTTCTGTGGCAGACTCTTGCCACCGCTCAGTGCATAGATGATCAAAGCTCGGTTGGAAATGCTTTTTGAGGCGGGCAGACCGATGGTGCTGCTCAACCTTTCAGGTGCAGTAAGTGTATATTGTTTCATTCTGATGATTGCTCCATAAATATCAATGCAAAGATACGCATTTTCGGCCATAGATAGCTCATATTTTGCAGTTTTTCACTAAAAGCTAATAAAAGTTGCCTGAAAATTTGCATAGTTCGTAAAATGTGTGTACCTTTGCATCCGCATTCGACAAAAGCATGTCAGTGCTAAGCATAGTGTTCGGGATTTAGCGCAGTTGGTAGCGCACACGTCTGGGGGGCGCGAGGTCGCTGGTTCGAGTCCAGTAATCCCGACAGAAAAAAGAAACCTGATAGATTTTTATCTGTCAGGTTCTTTTTCTTATATGGGTTGTGATTCTCAGATACCCTTTGTCATGTCTCTCATGTGACAGGGGATCCAGACCCATACCGTTGTTCCCTTTCCTTCCTCAGAGGAGAGACCGATTTCACCGTTCAAGGCGTCTACAATAGCCTTGCAGATAGAAAGGCCGAGCCCGGATGTCTGGTTGGCAAGGGTCAGGGAGTCTTCATGCTGAAGAATGGAGAAAATATTCTCCTGGAGTTTCTGAGGTACACCGTCACCTGTGTCGATGATGGTTACTTTCATTCCCTTTCGCTCACGCTCGTAGGTCATGGTAATACTACCCTCCTTGGTATGGAGTACGGCATTCTGTAGCAGGTGCATAATCAGTTGGTGCATCAGGTTGGTGTCGAGCGTAGCCTTGCAGTGCGGCGACAGGGTCGTCCTGATGTAAATGGACACATTAGGACTGGCATCGCGCAGAGCCTCGCGCCGATAGGAGGCCATGAGTTCTGCCAGGTTCACCTCAATCATCGTGAAAGTAAGCATGCTGCCCTCGAAACTCGAGAGTTCAAGCAGCTGTGAGATGAAATAGAGTAACTGATGACCGTTGTGGTTGATGTGTGTCACCATCTCTGTCAGTTGTTCCTCTTTCAGGACGCCAGGTTTCTCTTTCAGGATGATATCACTGAATCCGATGATGGAATTCAGGGGGGTACGGAGGGCATGGCTGACGTTAGCTAAGAACACAGACTTTATTTGCTCGCTTTTCTGAGCCCGGGTAACCTCGTTGCGCAATTGTCTAAGATAATAGCGCCTTACAAAAAATATACATACAGGTAGCGCTAATATGAGCGCCAGAATAATTAGAAGTTTTAAATCCATAGGTTTGTCTTATTATTTATATATAAGATAGCTACCGCCGTCGCTTCGGCCGTATTTACGAATCAGATCTTGTATGAATCGGGCATTGTCGATGACACGTTTCTCGTTGCCGTCGTAGCCGTTAATCAGTACAACGAGGTGTGTGGTACCGAGTGTGATCTTTGTACGCTCGTTGTCACTTGTGGGTGTACCCACACCGCCTAGGGCGTCGCGGTAGACGGGTAGACCAGCGATGTTCAGCATCCCTCTGCCGATGCCCTCGTATGGCTCTCCCTCACGTCCGATGCCTAATGTGAGCGTGTCGCCGACGAACTTATCGGCATCGAAGCCTCCGATGCTATAACCGAAGGCGATGGAAGCAAGGTTGATGAGGTCGACGAGTGTGTCGATCTGGTAGAGCTCTTTGCCTTGGAGCATTCTTCGGATCAGAGCCTCACTGGCAGGACGATACCGAGAAGGGTCTTTGCCACAGGCTTTGTAGATACGACGAGTAGCTGCGATAGACGGGATCTCTTTCAGACTCTCTGTGGTGAGTTCTTTCCGGAACTTCTCCTCAAGAGCATGAATCTCCTGCCACAATTCGTCACAATAGCTGGTGTTGACGACTTGTGCTTCAACGGCTGCCCCAACAAACTCGGGGCAGACAGACGCTATTTCCTCAGA
Source organism: Prevotella sp. lc2012 (assembly GCF_900107065.1). Taxonomy (NCBI): domain Bacteria; kingdom Pseudomonadati; phylum Bacteroidota; class Bacteroidia; order Bacteroidales; family Prevotellaceae; genus Prevotella; species Prevotella sp. lc2012. Next base: position 148,366 of record NZ_FNUF01000004.1, read on the forward strand.
AACGAAGATGTTCATACATCAATCGTCAGGATTACGTCTATAGTGGAATTCCTGGATATTGGGGTTTGAGCCGAGATCGTTATCTGGAATCACCGTTGTACGGATCAACTTCTGGTCATAACCTTTGTGCATTGGTCCAACATGCAACAGGAAATCATTGAAGTTGGATGTTGGGATCACCAGACCAAAGATGCCGAATCCTACCCTGGTGCCTTCTGCACGGATATTGTTATACACATAGGCTGTGGAGTAGAAGGTGTGACGGTAGACCTCCAGTCGGTTATACTTATCGAAAGTCTCTTTCCACTCTTGTCCCACTTTTGTCGAGTCAGCCTTCGTGAAGATAAAACCGATGTTGTGCACATAGTCGTCGATCTTGTCGCCACGGATACTGTCGTTCATCTCCATGCATTGCATAATGTTATCATTCATCTCCGCTCTCATCTCTTTCTCTGTCGGAGCGGTGAAGTAGGCAACGATCAGCAATACAAGAACAATAGCCATAAGAATCAGCAACTTCCCAAGGCAGCTGTGCAAAAAAGCGTCGCCTACGGAACCGCTGGTCCTGAAATTAGGTCTGTTGGTCTGGTCCATAAATTGATTAGATTAGATTTGATTATTATGTATTAAGTTCATGAATTCCTGACGGGTCTTAGCTTGATTGAAGGCACCACTGAAGTCACTGGTCGTAGTGATGCTGTTCTGCTTCTCGATGCCGCGCATCTGCATGCACATGTGCTTGGCCTCGACAACCACCATCACACCGAGTGGCTTGAGCGTGTCCTGAATACAGTCCTTGATCTGCTGTGTCATGCGCTCCTGTACCTGTAGCCGATGGGCGTAGATGTCCACCACACGGGCAATCTTAGAGAGTCCAGTGATGTAGCCGTTGGGGATGTACGCGACATGTGCCTTTCCGTAGAAGGGAAGCATGTGGTGCTCACAGAGGGAGAAAAAGTCGATGTCCTTTACGATGACCATCTGACTGTAGTCCTCTTTAAACAGAGCATCCGTCAACACTTTATGTGCGTCCATCTGATAACCTCGTGTCAACACCTGCATGGCTTTCGCCACGCGCATGGGGGTCTTCAGTAATCCCTCACGCTCTGTGTCTTCGCCAAGCAGACTCAGTACCTGCTTGTAGTGTGCGGCGAGATCCTCTAGTCCTTCGCGATATATCTCCTTGTCGTCTATGCCTTGGTTTTGAATCATGGGTATTGTACTGTGATTTTTCCTTTGACGATAATGGCCGAGTCGTATCCCATCTTCTTGACGCTTCTGAGCACCTCGTCGGCCTCTTCATAAGTGCGGTAGTTGCCCATCCTACAGATCCACCGTGGGGAGTAGAAATGCACGTAAACGGGTACACCCGGATAGAGCGCCTTGATCTCATTGCCGGTCCTCTCCGCCTTGATGCGGTCGTTGCGTGAGTTACCTCCTGCGAAGACCTGTACCCGATAGCCGTTAATCTTGTATCCACCTTTCATGACCTTCTTCCGGTTGTCGATGGTGGTGTCGGGGATGGCGATGCTGCCCTGGGCACTCTCAGGGCTCAGCTTCTCCGTTTTTTTCTCTTGTTCTTTATGATTTGTAGCAGTAATATCTGATTTTCCTGTCTGTTTCGGTGTCGCCTTCTGTTCGGCGGAGACAGTCTTCGGACCATTCACGAGTTCTTCGATGCTCTTGTCTTGCGTGATGGTCACCTTTCCTTCACCCTTCTTCTCCTGTTGCACGCGTTGGGTAAAGGTTTGAGCAGAAGTGAATAGTGAACAATGAAAAGTAAATAGTGCCAGCAGCACGGTCACTTTGATGTTCACGATCACCAGCTTATTGCATATTGTTAATTTCATACCAATATCTATTCACTTATCATTATTCACTATATAAACTTCATTGACGTTCGTGTTTATTTCTTCCAAGCGTCGATGATACCCTTGAAGTCAGCAGCCTTCAGTGAGGCACCACCGATCAGACCACCGTCGATGTCGGGCTTAGCGAACAGCTCAGGAGCGTTTGAAGCCTTGCATGAACCACCATAGAGGATGGTTGTGTCGTCGGCAACAGCCTGACCATACTTCTCGGCGATGATAGAACGGATGTAAGCGTGGATCTCCTCTGCCTGCTCAGCGGTAGCGGTCTTGCCAGTACCGATAGCCCAGATTGGCTCGTAGGCGATGACGATCTTACGGAAGTCCTCCTCAGAGAGGTTGAATACAGAACCCTCGAGCTCGGCCTTTACGACCTCGTTCTGCTTGCCAGCCTCACGCTCTTCGAGACTCTCACCGATGCAGAAGATCACCTTCAGGTCGTTCTTCTGGGCGAGCAGTACTTTCTCCTTCAGGATCTCAGGAGTCTCCTTGTAGTACTCGCGACGCTCAGAGTGACCGAGGATCACGTACTGTGCACCTGTGCTCTTCACCATCTCGGCGCTTACCTCACCGGTGAAAGCACCCTTTTCCTTGTCAGCGCAGTTCTCAGCACCCAGACCGATGATGTCCTGATCGAGGAACTGTGCGATAGAAGCAAGGTGGATGAACGGTGTGCAGATCACCACACCGCAGTTGGGCTTGTCGGCCTTCAGTGTCTCGTTGAGCTCCTTTGCAAGAGCAATACCATCCTGGAGATTCATGTTCATCTTCCAGTTTCCTGCTACAATTTTCTTTCTCATAATTATTTTATTGTTTATTTAAAGGGTTGTTATTATCTGTTTCTTCTTCGCTTTTCTTCGCGGATCTCTTCCTTCCGGAACGAAGCCAGCGACTCCATGCCCAAAGACGGTCTGCTACCGTCAGGAGGAACAGCGGAAGAACGAACCATGTAAATACCCAGAGGATCTTCCCTGCGACATTGTTCTTCGGCTGTTGCCCGAGTGTACACTCCTCTAGTCTTCCTGTCATTTCTTCCTCCTCGGGCAGTGCGTTATGACTCCATTTCCCGATGACCGTTCCATCTTTGAGGAGTAACAGACCCGGATTACTTCGGATGACGGTCTTTAAGACAGTCTCGTCGGTGAGACAGAAAGGATATTCTGCTCCAGTCTTGTCGCACCAGTGCTCGATGGCTTTCTCCGGACTAGCTGTCAGACAGTAGAAAGGATAGGCGTTGTCGATGCTGTATTCGTAAATCCTGTTGATCTCGTCGAGTTGTGAGTCGTCCGCATGCTCCAGATGGGGAGACACCAATAGGAACGTATAACCTTGGTGGTTGAGTACCTGCTCAGTAATGTCCTCACCGTCGTCAATACGCTCGATGAAGAAGTCGGCGTATGGCGAATCCTCTCCTTCCGTCATCTTCTGCCATCCCTGCTTCAGGTCGGCACCGATATGATAGGGACGGAAGTCGAACTGGGGGAGGGTGTAGAGACTGCGTCCGGATATGAACAGCAGGATAAAGAGTGCAGAGTAATTCAGTACGATCCACTGGTTGCTCTCACTGATGATACGTGTCATCTCCAGGGGCCATTTCCATACCACGATGGCGGCCGCCAGTAGGATGATGTTCTTCCAGAATGTTTGCCAATTGGTCAGTACCAGGGCATCACCAAAGCAGCCACAGTCGCTGATGGGGTTTGTCAGTGCCAGCCACAGGGTCAGCGCCGTCATGACAATCATGACCAGTAGCACGATCAGTGAGGCCATTCGTCTTCTGATGGCAAAGAGCAGGCAGATGCCGAGAATGAACTCTGCTGCCGACAACAGGACAGATGCGGAGAGCGTGGCGATATCGGGTATGTGCCTACCCAGTCCCATGGCTCCGAGGTAGTCTGCTATCTTGTACTGTGTACCCAACGGGTCGACAGCCTTGACGAATCCCGACAGGATCAGTGTCACAGCAAGCACCAGACGGCAGATGTTGACGGCAATCTTCTTCATTCTCTTATTCTGCGTTGTTGTCCTCCGATAGTTTAATCACGCCAAAGACTGCGTAATTGATAATATCCATATAGTTGGCATCGATTCCTTCAGAGACGAGTGTCTCGCCCTGCAGGTTTTCGATCTCCTTGATACGTTCAATCTTTGTCAGGATCAGGTCTGTGTATGAACTGACCCTCATGGAGCGCCATGCCTCGTCATAGTCGTGGTTCTTGCGCTTCATCAACTCCAAGGCCTCGTGGGCATATTGGTCGTAGAGTTTCATGGCCTCCTCATTGTCCATGTCCACTGTGTCGGCAAAGCCATGACTGAGCTGGATCAGTCCCACGATGCCGTAGTTGATCAGCGCGATGAACTCCGGACGGATACCTTCGCCCACCTTCGATTCTTTCTTGATTTCCAGTGAACGGATACGTTTGGCTTTGATGAAGAGTTGGTCTGTCAGTGCCGTGGGACGTAATATGCGCCACGAAGCTTTATAGTCGTGAAGTTTTTTCTCGAACAAAGCCCGGCATTCTGCCAGTGCCTGTTCAAACTGTGCATTGGTTATCTCCATATTTCCCATATCGGGTGCAAAATTACGAAAAGTTGAGCGCAAAAACAAGAAACTCGTTTCTTTTTTTGCCGAGATGGAGTAAATTCGCCATCTTTGATGGCAAAGATATGAATAAATGAGCGGAAAGCCAAAGGAAAACCGAACTACGTCACTCCTTCTGCTTCATGTGGATATAGCGTATCTTTGCCCCAAGTGTCTCAAATTGGGTACGAATGGAGTCGCGCTCTATCCGCTTCATGGTCAGAAGCGTCAGCTCTTCGGCCGTGGCCTTCAAGGCAGCCTTATCTTCCTCCACCTTCGCCTGCATGTCGTCGTACTCCTTTTGAACAATCTGCAACAGACTGTCTGTCTGCATGAATTCTTCTTGTGCACGTTTCAGCTCCACATCCTGATGAAGCTTTAGTGCCGCTTTGCGTATCTCTATCAGGTCGGGGTAGGTCTTGCGTAATGAGTCAATGTCCGCTCTTGCCTCGTCGAGTTGTCCCTGTGCGAAGTGAGTCCTTGCTTCTTCCAGTAGTTGTTCTGCCTTCTTCTGCTGACTGTCGCTGCAGGCTGTGAATAAGAGGGCGACGGCCAGGTATAATGGGGTTCGTTTCATCTTTTTGTCTTTTATGGATGATTAGAGACTGCAAATGTACGTATTTCTTTCGAGACTGCCAATTCTTTATTGGTTTTTAAACAATACGACGCTAATCGTTAAAGAGTCTTCAAAGTAAAATCTCGCCTCTGGAGACTGATCATCCAGAAGCGAGACTTATAGTGTATTTTTATTTACATTATTCAGTGAAGGACTATTCGCCTAGTTTTTTGCCAGACATCAGTAGCTCAACCAATGGACGGTCCTTATAGGTGTGGCGCTGCTGATCCCAGAAACCGAAGTCGGCATCATAGCACCAGGTGGTCCAGGCGATGTTAAACTCGTCGAATACGGTCAGCATGTCGCGTGTCCAGTTGTAGGCCAGTTCACGGTCCACGGGCTCGTAGACACCCCACTCGCCACAGAACAGTTGCAGATCGTATTTCTTGGCGGCTTCAATGGCATCCTTGAACTGCGCACGGATGGTGTTGATGTCCCATACTTGTTCCGTATATTGCTTCAACTCAGGCTTGAGAGCATCGGGGGCAGCCTCATAATCCTCTTTCGATACCAATACGCCAGGGTAGTTCACTTTGCCGGTGTACTTGCCTATCGGGGTCCACCAGGCACCATAGTGGGTCAGGATCATCGGGTTGTAATAATGGAAAGAGAGGATGATGTTCTTGTCACCCTCGGGCACTTTCAGGTATTTCATCGTCTCGTGCCCCTGCCAACGGTTGGAGCCGATGACAAGTGTGCGCTGAGGCTCCACCTTGCGGAGGGCCTTGTGTACCTTGGCTACCAACTGGTTCCACTGCTCATGCTCGTCGGCCACAGGCTCGTTCATGAACTCGTAGGCCACCCAGTCGCAGCTGCGGTCTTTCAGAAAGTCGGAAAGTTGGTACCAGAGGTTGATCAGGTCCTGCTGGGATTTCTCTGAGGTAAAGAGAGTGTTGGCTGCCTGAGCGCCTTCGTTTACGGCGTTGAAGTAGTGCGAACGAATGATGTGTAGGTCGACGATGGCGCGGAGATTGTGTGCCCGTGCCTGATCGAGGGCATTGGACAGCAGTTGCCATGCCTCAGGCAACTTGTTGCCCTGCTCGTCCCAGAACTGTACCTCGTCGATGGGGATACGTACGAAATCGAACCCCAGTGCCTCAAGGCGCTCGAAGTCGTCCTCTTGGATATGGAGCCTACGGGCCTCGCCGCGCTGTTCCGACTGTGAGAGCCAGTGGCTCACATTCGTACCACGCTTGATGCGGAAGTTATTGACCTTGTCTGTCTGAGCGAAACCAGACAGTGATACAAACAGTGCTGCAATGATGGCAGCTGTCATGAGAACGTTTTTCTTCATTTCTACATTTATAGTTTTAGTGGTGTGATGGATAATCTGCCTGCAAAAATACAACAAATCATTCGTATTACCAAGAAATCCTGATAAATTGTTGATGGGTAGGGGTGAGTTGCGTCGGGATGAGGGATGGTTTATTCTTTGATATAACAAAGAAAAAGACGGGAAAAGGCGGAAATGTGGGGATTTTGTTGTATCTTTGCACTCTCAAAGACGAATAAGCGATGAAATTATATTCCGACGAAGAACTGGCGGAGATATTAGATCAGGAGATATTCCATCAGATTAGTGAGGCAGCAGACCGATTGGGTCTGGAGTGCTATGTGGTGGGTGGTTATGTCCGTGATATTTTCCTGGAACGACCCTCAAACGATATCGACGTGGTGGTCGTGGGCAGTGGTATCTCCGTGGCCGAGGAGTTGAAGAAGATGGTGGGACGGAAGGCGCACCTCTCTGTGTTCCGAAACTTCGGAACGGCTCAGGTGAAGTTCCGTCAGAAAGGCAAGGAGTACGAGGTGGAGTTCGTAGGTGCCCGTAAGGAGAGCTATCGTCATGACTCGCGGAAGCCCATCGTTGAGGATGGAACCCTGGAGGATGACCAGAACCGTCGCGACTTCACCATCAATGCCATGGCCATCTGCCTGAATAAAGAACGCTTCGGTGAGTTGGTCGATCCGTTCAACGGTCTGGCCGACCTCGAGGATGGCATCATCGCTACGCCACTCGAACCGGATGTTACCTTCTCGGACGATCCGTTGAGGATGATGCGGTGCATCCGCTTTGCCACCCAACTGAACTTCCAGATCGAGGAGGAGACTTTCGTGGCATTGGAACGGATGGCAGAACGAATTAAGATTGTCAGTGGTGAGCGTATCAAGGATGAGCTTAACAAAATCATGCTGTCGTCTTTCCCTTCGAAGGGTTTCGTCGACCTGCAACGCTGTGGACTGCTGAACATCATCCTGCCTGAACTCGCTGCTCTTGATATCGTGGAACAGAAGAACGGCAGGGCGCATAAGAATAATTTCTATCACACGCTGGAGGTACTGGATAACGTGGCCTCTAAGTCTGACAATCTGTGGTTGCGCTGGGCGGCTTTGATGCACGACATCGGCAAGACGAAGTCGAAACGCTGGGATCCTGCCATCGGTTGGACCTTCCACAATCATAACACAATCGGAGCGAAGATGGTTCCGCTGATCTTCCGTCGCCTGATGTTGCCGATGGATATGAAGATGAAGTATGTACAGAAGCTCGTCGACCTGCACATGCGTCCTATAGCCATTGCCGACGATGAGGTGACCGACTCTGCCGTCCGACGCCTGATGAACGATGCCGGCGAGGATATTGACGACTTGATGACACTCTGCGAGGCGGATATCACTTCGAAGAACGAGGTGCGCAAGAAGATGTTTCGCGAGAACTTCCGTATGGTGCGCGAAAAGTTGGCCGACTTGAAGGAGAAAGACTATGTTCGACTGCTGCAGCCTGTCATCGATGGCAACGAGATTATGGAGATCTTCCATCTCAAGCCGAGTCGCGAGGTGGGCGTTCTGAAGCAATACTTGAAGGATGCCGTCCTTGACAACCGTGTGGAGAACGAGCGTGAGCCGTTGATGCAGTTGCTGATGGACAAGGCGAAGAAGATGAAACTGATATAGCGAAGAACTGATATATGAGAAAACTGCTAACCATTGTGGCCATCCTGCTGTCGATGCAGGTGTGGTCCAATCCTGTGGATGACCTGCTGGAGCGTATCGATAAGGGCGCCTCGGCTAAGTTTAAGATTGAACGGGTCAAGAGTCAGAAAGACTTTTTCGAGCTGGATCAGCAGGGTCGACGGGTCGTGGTGCGTGGTAACACGTGGGTGAACATTGCATCGGGCGTTAACTGGTACCTGAAATACTATGCAAGCATCCATCTTTCATGGAACCAGATGCAGGCAAAACTGCCTGTCGTATTGCCGGCAGTGAAACAGAGAGAGCGCCATGAAACGGACTTGTCGCAACGTTATGCCTTCAACTACTGCACCTTTTCTTATTCGATGGCCTTCTGGGACTGGAAACGATGGGAGCAGGAGATCGACTGGCTAGCTCTCCATGGCGTTAATCTGCCGCTGGCCATCGTCGGTGAGGAGTGTGTATGGCGTCATATGCTGTTGAGGCTCGGATATACGGAGCAGGAGGTGGGGGCGTTCATCGCGGGTCCTGCCTTCCTGGCATGGTGGGAGATGAACAACCTCGAAGGATGGGGTGGTCCGCTGCCGCTTTCGTGGTATACCCGTCAGGAGCAGCTCCAGAAGCAGATATTGACTCGTATGAAACAGCTCGATATGCATCCTGTACTGCCGGGCTATTGTGGGATGGTACCTCATGATGCCAAGGAGAAGTTGGGACTGAACGTAGCTGATGCCGGACTATGGAATGGCTTCCAGCGACCAGCCAATCTGCTTCCCACTGATCCGCGCTTTGCAGAGATTGCCAAGATATATTATGAGGAACTGACACGACTGTTCGGGAAGGCCGACTATTACTCCATGGATCCCTTCCATGAGAGTAGCGACGATGCCTCCATCAACTATGCCAAGGCGGGTGAGGCGATGATGACGGCCATGAAACGTGTAAACCCCAAGGCGGTGTGGGTGATACAGGGATGGACGGAGAACCCGCGCCCAGCGATGGTCGATGGTATGAAGGCTGGCGACCTGCTGGTGCTCGACCTCTTCTCGGAGTGTCGGCCGATGTTTGGCATTCCCAGCATTTGGAGGCGCGAGCAGGGATACAAACAGCATCACTGGCTCTTTTGTATGCTCGAGAACTTCGGGGCGAATGTCGGTCTGCATGGACGTATGGATCAGCTCCTTGACAACTTCTATTCTACGGAACATACTCAAAGTTCAAAGTTCAAAGTCCAAAGCCCAAAGGGTATAGGTTTCACTATGGAGGGCTCGGAGAACAACCCCGTGATGTTTGAACTGATGAGTGAACTGCCCTGGCGACCAGAGAAGTTCGCGAAGGAGACATGGGTGAAGAATTACGTGAAGGCACGCTATGGGGTAGACGATCCCGTCATCGAACAGGCATGGATGATTCTTGCAAAGAGTATCTATAACTGTCCTGCGGGTAACAACCAACAGGGTCCTCACGAGAGTATCTTCTGCGGTCGTCCGTCGCTCAATAACTTCCAGGCTTCCTCATGGTCGAAGATGAAGAATTATTACGATCCTTCTGATACTCGTGAGGCGGCACGACTCATGAACAGCGTGGCGGAGAAGTATCGTGGAAACAATAATTTCGAATACGATCTGGTTGATATTACGCGTCAGGCACTGGCCGATCAGGCCCGTTTGCAATATCAACATACCATAGCCGACTATAAGGCCTTTGCACGTCAGGAGTTTGACAAGGATGCGCAGCGCTTTCTCAAGATGTTGCTGATGCAGGATAAGCTCTTGGGTACACGCTCGGAGTTCCGTCTGGGCCACTGGACCGAGGCGGCTCGTCGCTGTGGCACGACGTCCGAAGAGAAAGAGCTCTATGAGTGGAATGCTCGCGTGCAGATCACGACGTGGGGAAATCGTTACTGTGCTGATACGGGTGGCTTGCGCGACTATGCCCATAAGGAGTGGCAGGGACTGTTGAAGGATTTCTACTATGTCCGGTGGAAGACCTATTTCGATGCGCTGATGGCTCAGATGCAGGCGCAGACGGCTCCTCAGCCAGAACTGTTGGGTGGTGGTCCTCATGCCAACAAGACGGCCGCGGAACTCTTCCAGATGGCGCTGCCACAGGAGGTGAGGCTCGATTACTATGCGATGGAGGAGCCGTGGACCCTCCAGCATAATCCCTATTCCGCTGTAGCGGAAGGCTCGCCTGTCGATATCGCCCGCGAAGTCATGCAGCTGCTCCTCCCGCAATAGTCACTGATTTCTTCTTTCTCAGGTATTCATCATTATTCATTCTCAAAATGGCAGTACAAAGTCAGCGTTTATTAAGTCTTGATATATTACGCGGTTTGACCGTAGCAGGAATGATCTTGGTCAACAATGGCTGGGACGAGTCGTTCGAGATGCTTCAGCACTCGAAGTGGAATGGTCTGACGCCTTGTGATCTGGTGTTCCCCTTCTTCCTGTTCATCATGGGTGTATCGTGCTATCTCTCCCTGTCGAAGTCGGCCTTTCAGCCCTCGGCTCCTGTGGTACGACGTATTGTGAAACGTACGGTGCTGCTTTTTGCCATCGGTCTTTTCATCAACTGGTTCGATCATGCTGTTGAAGGCGATCTTCTGTGTTTCGGTCATCTGCGTGTCTGGGCCGTTATGCAGCGTATAGCCCTTTGCTATGGCATCGTATCGTTGTTCGCCCTTTTCGGGAATCATCGTCATATCCTCTCTGTCGCCGCCCTCCTGTTGGTCGTCTACTCGCTGATCCTTATCCTGGGCAACGGCTATGCCTACGATGCCGACGTCAATATTCTGGCGCAGGCCGACCTGAAGGTGTTCGGCTATCAGCATATCTATCATAAGAGTCCGGTCGATCCGGAAGGTCTTCTGGGTACGATATCGGCCGTGGCACATGTCTTGATCGGCTTCTATTGTGGCCGACTTATCAAGACTCGTGAGACGGTCGCCCAGAAGGTTATCGCTCTCTTTGTGGTTGGAACCGTCTTGGTGATAGGTGGTTACCTGCTGTCGTATGGTCTTCCGCTGAACAAACGGATATGGAGTCCCAGCTATGTGATGGTGACCTGTGGTCTGGCTGCTCTGCTTCAGGCTCTATTGATGAATATTATTGACATGAATGATGATGGAAAACGACCTGTAATTCCTTCCTCATGGCTCATGCCTTTTCATGTTTTTGGTGTGAATGCACTGGCCCTTTATATATCGGCAGAGCTGTTGGCCATTGTCCTGAAACAGATAGGCTTATTGGGAATGGTTTATGGGGCTATTCATGCCATCATCCCTCCCTTGAAGTGGGCTTCGCTGACTTACGCGGTCTGTTTCGTTCTGTTGAACTTCTTGCTTGGCTATGTGCTGTATCGGAAGAAGATTTATATAAAACTATAACAGCCAATAAACTTTGTTAAAATTCCGGTACGGAGATATATCTAAAGATATATTTTTCGTATCTTTGCAACTCGAAAACTGAAGGCATATACTTTAGTTTTCGTTGTGTGAACCGTTTTGGAAAAGATAAACTAGTTTAAAATAAGTATGAAAAAGAACAAATTCTGTTTGTTTGCAGCCGTAGCACTGCTGGCTTCTTCGTGCGGTGGTGGCGGTCGTGCAAGCTTTGGCGACAATGAGTATCCTGTAGTGACTGTCGGAACATCGAACACGACGATGCAGTCTACTTACCCCGCAACCATCAAGGGTGTGCAGGATGTGGAGATCCATCCGAAAGTACAGGGCTTTATTACTCAGATTCATGTGAAGGAAGGGCAGACGGTCAGTGCTGGTCAGATACTGTTTGTACTCGACAATGTGACCTATCAGGCTCAGGTGCGTCAGGCCCAGGCTGCGGTGAATACGGCCCAGGCTTCATGTAATACGGCCAAGTTGAGCTATGAGAACTCCAAGAATCTGTATGAGAACAAGGTCATCGGTGATTTCGAGCTCCAGTCGGCAACCAACCAGTACGAGAGTGCAAAGGCCGGTCTAGCACAGGCTCAGGCAGCTCTCGCCTCTGCTAAGGAGATGCTGAGCTATTGTTATGTAAAGAGTCCTGCTGCCGGTGTCGTCGGTATGCTTCCCTTCAAGGTGGGTACCTTGGTGAGTGCAGCTAACACGTTGACCACCGTCTCAAATATTAGTTCCATGGAGGTCTACTTCTCCATGAACGAGAAGGATGTGTTGGCGATGGGTAAATCGGAAGGCGGTCTGAATGGTGCCGTACAGGCTATGCCTGAGGTACAGCTTCAGTTGGCCGACGGGACCATCTATGGACATACAGGTAAGGTAACCAAAATGAGTGGCGTGATCGATCCAGGAACGGGTACGATCCAGATGATTGCCGTGTTCACCAACCCCGAGAGACTGCTGAAGAGTGGTGCCTCTGGTTCTATCGTTATCCCGCGCTTGAACAACGACGCTATCGTCATCCCGCAGAGTTGTGTCTCCGAGGTACAGAACAAGAAGTTCGTCTACACCCTTGGCAAGGACAACAAGGTGAAGTACACCGAGATTATGGTCGATCCGCAGAACGATGGTAATAACTACATCGTCATCGACGGTTTGAAGACTGGCGATAAGTATGTCTCCAACGGTATCACGAAGTTGACCGATGGTATGGAGATTGTGCCCATCACGCCGGAGCGTTATCAGCAGAAGATCGACGAGCAGGCTAAGGCTATGTCTGCCGGTGATATTGTTTCTGCCATGAAAAAATAACAAAAGGTATCGGGGCGTCTCATGACTCCCGACTCCTTGACTCTAAAAACAAGCAAGTATGACTTTTACAACATTTATAAAACGCCCAGTGCTGTCGACGGTGATTTCTATTGTCATTGTCTTGCTGGGATTCATCGGCTTGGCCACCTTGCCTATTGAGCAGTATCCGGACATTGCGCCGCCTACCGTTGTGGTTATGACCAGCTATCCTGGTGCCGATGCAGAGACGGTGAAGAACTCCGTTATCGTACCGCTCGAAGAGAGCATCAATGGTGTGGAGGGTATGGACTATCTGAGTTCGACGGCCTCCTCGGGCTCGGCCAGCATCCAGGTGCTGTTCCGTCAGGGCATGAATGCCGATATGTGTGCCGTGAACGTGCAGAACCGTGTGCAGCAGGCTTTGGCACTGCTGCCGGCCGAAGTGACACGTATCGGTGTGACCGTGATGAAGCGTCAGACCTCACAGGTGATGATGTTCACGCTGACCTCAGAGGATGGACGCTATGATGATGAGTTTCTCACGAACTACAATAATATCAACATCATTCCAGCCATCAAGCGTATCCAGGGCGTGGGCGACGTTCAGTCGCCTGGATTGAAGAGCTACTCGATGCGTATCTGGCTGAAGCCTGATGTGATGAAACAGTACGGCCTGATGCCAAGCGATATCAGTAACGTATTGGCTGAGCAGAATGTCGAGGCAGCTCCTGGTACCTTTGGTGAGCGCTCTGATGTGGCCTATGAGTACGCTATGCGATACACGGGTCGTCTGAAGACCGCCGAGGAGTTTGGCAATATCGTTATCCAGAGCAATGCAGATGGTACCACCTTGAAGCTGAAGGACGTGGCTAAGATCGAGTTGGGCGGTCAGATGTATTCCGTCTCGATGAAGAACAACAACCAACCCTCGGTGATGGGTATGGTGCAGCAGATTGCTGGTTCTAATGCCAACGAGATTGCCAAGCAGGTGAAGGCCGAGCTCGAGGAGCAGGCAAAACTCTTTCCACCGGGCATGACCTATAAGATCAACTACGATGTGACAGAGTTCCTATATGCTTCTATCGAAGAGGTGGTGTTCACCTTGTTCATGACACTGATCCTGGTGTTCATCGTGGTGTACATCTTCCTGCAGGACTTCCGTTCTACGCTGATCCCGTTGATCGCCGTACCAGTATCGTTGATCGGTACGTTCTTTTTCCTCAGTGTGATGGGTTTCTCCATCAACCTGCTCACGTTGTCGGCCTTGTTGTTGGCCATCGCCATTGTGGTCGATGATGCCATCGTGGTGGTCGAGGCGGTGCATGCCAAGCTCGACCAGGGCTACAAGTCATCGCTCACCGCCTCTATCGATGCCATGAACGAGATCTCGGGCGCCATTATCTCCATCACACTGGTGATGGCCTCGGTGTTCATTCCGGTATCGTTCATCGGTGGCACGTCTGGAACGTTCTATCGTGAGTTCGGTGTTACCATGGCTGTGTCCATCTTCATCTCGGCTTTGAATGCCTTGACGCTGTCGCCGGCACTCTGTGCGATCTTCCTGAAACCTCACGATGCCGAGGGACGCGAGCGTAAGATGTCACGCATCGACCGCTTCCATCAGTCGTTCAATACGGCCTTCGATACCACATTGGGTAAGTATAAAAATATCGTGGAGAAACTGGTGCGCAAGCCCGTGGTCATCATCGTCTCGGTGATTGTTGGTATTGCTGTACTTGCTACAACGATGTTCACCGCTAAGTCTGGCCTTGTACCTTCCGAGGATACGGGTACGCTCTTCTGTACTATCACGATGCCTCCTGCTACGTCGGTGGCTCGTACGCGTCAGGTGATCGACGAGGTGGATAGGATCCTCGCTGCCGATCCAGCCATCCAGAGCCGTGAGCAGATCCAGGGTTATAACTTCATCGCTGGTTCCGGTTCCGACCAGGCTACGTTCATCATCAAGCTGAAGCCGTTCAAGGAGCGTCAGAAGAGTTTGTGGTGGAAGATATCGGGTCTGTGGCAAGGTGACGGTATTTACCGTTTCTTCCTCGATCCGTCGGACGCCACGGGTGTCATCGCCCAGATTTTCATTAAGACGGCTCATATCAAGGATGCCTCTATCCTGGCCTTCCAGCCGCCTATGATTCCTGGCTTCTCTGCCAACAGTGGTGTGTCGATTGTGATGCAGGACCGTACCGGTGGTAGCCTGAACAAGTTCTATGGTGTAGTGAAGGACTTCATTGCGGAACTGAACAAACGTCCGGAGTTCCAGATGGCTCAGACCTCTTATAACCCCAACTATCCGCAATACATGATCCATATCGATGTGGCAAAGTGTAAGCAGAGCGGTATCTCTCCGCAGACGATCCTCTCTACCTTGCAGGGTTACTATGGTGGACTGTATGCCTCTAACTTCAACGCCTACGGAAAGCTCTTCCGTGTGATGGTGCAGGCATCGCCCGAGACCCGCATGACACCGGAGTCGCTTAATAATATATATGTACGCACGCCATCGGGTATGGCACCCGTTCAGGAATTCTGTAACCTGGAGCGTGTCTATGGTCCGTCGAACATCAACCGTTTCAACCTGTTCACGAGTATCAATGTGACGGCGACGGTGGCCGACGGCTATTCTACGGGTGAGGCTATCAAGGCGGCTGAGGAGATTGCTGCCGAGATGCTGCCGGCAGGTTACTCATACGACTATCAGGGTCTGACACGTGAGGAGGCCAAGGCTTCTAATACCACCGGCCTGATCTTCGTGCTCTGCTTCATCTTCATCTACCTCATCCTCTCGGCCCAGTACGAGTCGTACATCCTGCCGTTGGCAGTGGTGCTCTCTGTGCCGTTCGGACTGGCGGGCTGTTATCTGTTCACCATGATCTTCGGACATGCCAACGATATCTATATGCAGATCTCGCTGATCATGCTGATCGGACTGTTGGCCAAGAACGCCATCCTGATCGTACAGTTCGCTCTTGAGCGTCGTCAGACGGGTATGGCTATCTCATGGTCGGCAGTGCTTGGTGCTGCTGCCCGTCTGCGCCCGATCCTGATGACCTCGTTGGCTATGATCATCGGTCTGCTGCCGATGATGTTCGCTTCGGGTGTTGGTAAGAATGGTAACCAGACGCTGGGTGCGGCAGCCGTGGGTGGTATGCTCATTGGTACGTTGCTCCAGATCTTCGTGGTACCTACGCTCTTCGTGATCTTCCAGTCATTGCAGGAGAAGATCTCGCCGATGAAGTTCGAAGACGAGGAGAATCCTGAGGTGGCTGCCGAGTTGGCACAGTATGCGCATTCAAAACCCGTTGATTATGAAAAGTAATATGAAGAAACTGACGATATACATGTCCGCAGCCCTGCTGCTGTCGAGCTGCGGACTCTATAATAAGTACGAGCGCCCTGATGTGGATGTGACGGGTATCGTCCGTGATCCTGTCTCTCTGACGGATACGCTCGCAGTGACCGATACGACGTCTTTCGGTAATATGCCGTGGCGTAGTGTCTTCACCGACCCGCAGCTGCAGACACTCATCGAGACGGGCTTGCAGAACAATCCCGACCTGTTGAATGCTGCGCTGAACGTGCAGATGGTCAACGAGGCACTGAAGATTGCCAAACTGGCCTTCCTGCCCTCGCTGGCGCTCTCTCCACAGGGAACGCTGCCTCGTTCGACGGTGCTGCCGCCACGAAGTCATACACCCTGCCTGTCAGTGCTAGTTGGAATGTCGATCTCTTCGGCAACCTGCTCAGCGTGAAGCGTTCTGCTCAGATGCAGCTCGTGGCCACGAAGGACTACCAGACGGTGGTGAAGTGCAACCTCATCTCCGGTATTGCCAATCTCTATTATACGCTGCTGATGCTCGACCGTCAGGTGGAGATCGTCAGTGATATGGAGCGGTTGACCAAGGAGACCTGGGAGAAGATGCAGGTGATGAAGGACAGTCGTATCGGCTATCGTTCTACGGCCGTGCAGAGTGCTGAGGCCGCCTATTACAGTGTGCAGTCGCAGAAAGTCGACCTGTTGCGTCAGGTCCGTGAGATGGAGAACTCTCTCTCCCTGCTGCTCGGTCAGTCGGGACAGACCATCAGCCGTGGCCGTTTCGACGGTCAGACACTGCCCACCGATCTCTCGACGGGTGTCGCTCTTCGCATGCTTAACAACCGTGCCGATGTCCATGCCAAGGAGATGGCGCTGGCCCAGTGCTTCTATGATGTGGAGACGGCCCGTAGCCGTTTCTATCCGAACATCACGGTCACGGGTACGGCGGCTTTCACCAACCAGAACGGTTTGGTGAACCCTGGCAAGTGGCTTCTCTCTGCTGTCGGTAGTCTTGTGCAGCCCATCTTCCAGCACGGTCAGATCGTTGCTGGTCTGAAGGTGGCCAAGGCCCAGTACGAGCAGGCCTTCAACAACTGGCAGAGCGCCATTCTGAAGGCCGGCAACGAGGTGTCTAACGCTCTCGTCAGCTACAACTCCTATGCCGAAAAGGCTACCCTTGACGGTAAGCGTGTCGCCGTACTGAAGCAGAATGTCGAGGACACCAAGCGGTTGATGGAGTCGGCCAGCAACACCACCTATCTCGAGGTCATCTCTGCCCAGAGCAACCTGCTCAATGCCGAGATCTCTGAGGTGCAGGATCAGTTCTACAAGATGCAGTCTGTGGTGAACCTGTATCAGGCCTTAGGTGGCGGTGTTAAATAAACTACAACTTAATTGTATTATATATGGCAAGTGAAATTTCCCCTAAAGCCGAGATAAGCCCAAAGGCGAAGATCGGTGAGAACTGTAAGATATTCCCCTTCGTGTATATCGAGGACGATGTGGAGATTGGTGACAACTGTATCATCTTCCCCTTTGTCTCCATCTGCGACGGCTCGCGTATCGGCAATAACAATAAGATCCATCAGGGTAGTGTGATCGCCGCCTTGCCACAGGATTTCAATTTCCGTGGTGCCAAGTCGTATGTGAGGATTGGCGATAACAACGTTATCCGCGAGAACGTGGTGATCAACCGCGGCACTCAGCAGGATGGTGTGACGGTCATCGGCAACGGCAATTTCTTATTGGAGGGTACGCATATCAGTCACGACACCGTGGTGGGCAATCACTGTGTGTTCGGCTATGGTGTGAAGATCGCTGGCGATTGTGAGATCGGCGATGGTGTGATTTTCTCCAGTAGTGCGATCCAGAATGCCAATACCCGTGTCGGTCGTCTGTCACTGATCCAGGCTGGTTGTACGTTCTCACACGATGTACCTCCGTTCCTGGTGGCGGGTGGTAAACCGCTGAAATATGGTGGTCCCAACACCACGATGATGAACGAGGCCGGCATCGACCCGAAGGTGCAGAAGCATATCGCCAATGCGTATCGTCTGCTGTTCCATGGTAAGACCAGCACGTTCGATGTGATCAACCAGATTAAGGAACAGGTGCCCGACAGTCCCGAGATACGTGATATCATCCGTTTCCTCGAGAGCACCCAGCGAGGCATTATGTGCAAATAACAATCGAATCCCTGCCCATTGGCAGGGATTCGATTGTTCTACCATATAGACGTGGAGGAGCCTGAGAAGACGACATACGGCTTCTACGGGTGCAATGTACAATATCGTAGAGATGGGCTGAAGATTAGAATCTCTGGAAAGGTCTGTATGTGGCGCATGAATCATTAATGAAACATCAAAATTTATATGATATGAAAAAACTTATCCTTTCATTGTTGTTTGGAGCTTTGGCGCTTCCGTCTGTTGCTCAGTTGATGACGGCACAGCAGGAAAACAAAGATACCACCATCAACGTCGTTGCCTTTTTCTGCAAGAACGACACCTTGACCTATCAATACCAAGACCTTAGAGCCAAGGTTAAGGACAATGACACGATTGTGGAGCGCCAGATGCTAAGTACATTTCAATTGATTGTGAGAGACTCTACAGCAACCAGTTACGAGATAGAGTGCATACCATTGGAGACGAAAGTCGATTTCGGTAAGGATACCCTGATGACACATATCATGCAGTCGCTTGTGGAGGCAACTGGAGACATCAATACGATTATCACCACAGACGAATACGGAAGAATAGAGCACATCAAGAACTGGAAGGAAATCAAGGATTTCTCACGAAAAATGATTAAGTCGTTCTTAGACTCACTGTATAGTTGCCGGCCTCAATTGAATGAAGCCTTACCACGGGCACGGTTCGAGTCGCAGATGACCCTTCAATTCGCTGATGAGAAGGCATATATTGAGAACAGCGCGGATCTTAAGTTGCTTTTCTCTCTGCATGGTAACTCATTCGCAATAGGCAAGACCGAAAGCGACGATACAGATGCCCACGGATGGCCAGAGCAAACAACCGTTGTCTGTGGCTATGATAAAAGCAGCGAGGAGTATGGTTTTGAGGATGATTATTTCATAAGCGGACGGACTGTTACGACCATTCCTAAAGAAGACCTCAAAGAGACCATAGGCAACTATATCAATTTGACATTGAGTGATGAGTATGCTGGGAAAGTCAATGATGAAATAAAAAAGCAGGAACTTGAGGATGCCACAGTGACTGATGTAGAGCAATACAGCTACTTTTACAATGGTTGGCCCAGCGAGATGGAACACTTGAAGCAAATAGAGATCATGGGGACAAAGATCATTGACTATAAGAACGCAATATGGACTTCCCGCGTCTGGGGCATCTATGGCAATCAGGGCGAAAGCAGCCCTACTGACATCTGATAAAGTGTAATTTGAAGAGAAGTCTTAATAGGAAGCTGTGCAGGGGATGCCGGTGGCGATGACCCTGTCGCGGATGGCGTCGAGTTGCTCGTGTGTCGCTTTGAGCAGACCCTGTGCAGGCGTCTCCCGATCGATGGTGTAGATCATCACCTGTTGTGGCCTGATCGCTTTCACCGCCTCAAGCCACGGGCCTACGTACTCCTCACTGGTATTATCCACTGACTCCTGACTCCCGATTTCTGTCTCCCCCCTCATAAACATCGTCTGGATGATCAGATGCCCGTTGAAGGCTTTCATCTGTTCGATGATCTGATGAACGTCGTATGCACCGTTCGGACGGTCCACCTTCTGGATGTAGGTCGGATCGATGGTGTCAAGCTTTAGGATGTTATTGTCTACCCGCATCAGCGCCTCGTGTACCTGTGGACGATGGATGAAGGTTGAGTTGCTCAGTACCGACACCTTGGCCTTAGGACAGTATTGGTCGCGCAACCGGATCGTGTCGTCGATAATCTCTGCGAACTGCGGATGACAGGTCGGCTCTCCGTTGCCAGCGAATGTCAGCACGTCGGGCAGTTGTCCGTCATCGACCATCTTCCGGAGCGTCTCTTCCAGATGCTTGGCTACCTCCTCGCGCTTAGGGAAGGGAAGGGTAGGACGGTGGTCTTTATTGAAACCACACTCACAGTAGATGCAGTCGAACGAACATACTTTTCCGTCGGCCGGCAACAGGTTGATGCCCAGTGATATGCCCAGTCGGCGACTGTGTACGGGGCCGAAGATGGGCGAGGGGTAGATGATGGTACTCATAACAGGATGCAAAAGTACAAAAAAGGCCACAGATAACACAGATTTTCAAGAAGTTTTTTCCATCAATCCGTGTTAATCTATGAAATCTGTGGCAAAAAAATTTGCGCGTTCGCTTAAAATGTTGTAACTTTGCAAACTCAATTACGTACGTAAAGTAGTTCATGAAGAGACGTAGGAAGTATGCCGGCAATCATCGTGGCGTACAGTTGGTGACACTGTGTATCAGCACGGCGATGGTCTTGGTGCTGTTAGGTCTGGTTGTTTTTTCCGTACAGACCTCGCGTAATCTATCGCAGTGGGTGAAGGAGAACCTGACGGTGACGGTGATGCTAAGCGACGATGCGACGCAGGCCGATGCGAAAGTGCTGTGTAAGGCTCTCCGTCAGCGTCCCTATTCCAAGAGTGTTGAGTTCATCACCCGTGAGCAGGCCTTAAAGGAACAGACGGCGGCGATGGGTTCCGACCCCTCTGAGTTCCTGGGTGTCAATCCTTTCCCTGCTACCCTCGAACTGCAGATGTGGTCCGACTATGCGAACCGTGACTCCTTGAAGTGGATTGCCACTGAATTGCGGAAGAATGCGAAGGTGACCGATGTGGCTTATCAGGTCGATCTGGTCGACAGCGTGAACCGAAATCTGGGAAAGGTGAACATCCTGCTGTTGGTGTTGGCTCTGTTGCTGACCTTTGTCTCGTTCTCCCTGATCAATAACACGGTGCGCTTGAGTGTCTACTCGCGTCGCTTCACCATCCACACGATGAAGTTGGTCGGTGCCTCGTGGAACTTCATCCGTCGTCCTTTCATGCGACAAGGACTGATGGTGGGCCTCGTTGCCGCCCTGATTGCCAATATTGTGCTGGGCGCCTGTGCCTATGCGCTCTACTGTTATGAGCCCAACGTGATGACCATCATCACATGGCGTGAGCTGCTGATCACCGCACTGGCCGTCTTCCTGTTCGGCATCATCATCACCGAGGCCTGTTCGTATATCTCGGTGAACAAGTTCCTGCGGATGTCGGCCGGTGAGCTGTATAAGATTTAATGAATAGAGGATATCATTATGGATAAGAAGAATTTTGCGTTTGATAAAGTGAATTTCATCCTGCTGGCAGTCAGCATGATCGTGGTCATCGTCGGTTTCCTGTTGATGATAGGACCGAACACCTCTGCCGAGGCTTTCGAGCCCGACATCTTCAGTGTGCGTCGCACGAAGGTAGCGCCGGTGATATGCCTGATCGGCTTCATCTCCATGATCTATGCTGTCGTAAGAAAACCAAGGGATTAAGATAAGATATTTGAAAAATGGATTGGATTCAGACGGTTATTATAGCGATCGTTGAGGGCCTGACGGAGTTCCTGCCGGTGTCGTCGACAGGACATATGATTATTGCACAGAACCTGTTAGGCGTGCCTCAGGGCGATCCCTTCGTACACGCCTTTACCTTTATTATACAGTTTGGTGCCATCCTGTCGGTGGTATGCCTGTATTGGAAACGCTTCTTCCAGTTCGATAATACACCGGCTCCCGAGGGTAGCTCTCTGTTCCAGCGTCTCAAGCACAAGTATTATTTCTACTGGTTGCTCATCGTGGGTGTGCTGCCCGCCGTGGTGATCGGTCTGCTGGCCAAGAAGTCGGGTCTGCTCGACTGGCTGCTCGACAGTGTCGAGGTGGTAGCTGTGATGTTGGTGGCAGGAGGTGTGTTTATGCTCTTCTGCGATAAACTGTTCAACAAGGGGGACGAGGAGAACAAGGTTGATGAGCGCCGTGCTTTCAAGATCGGTCTCTACCAGTGTATCTCCGTCATCCCCGGTGTGTCGCGCTCGATGGCCACCATCGTGGGTGGAATGACCCAGGGGCTCACCCGTCGGCGCGCTGCCAAATTCTCGTTCTTCCTGGCTGTGCCGACGATGGCGGGTGCTACTCTGCTCGACGTGCTCGACCTGATGAAGGAGGAGACGGCCTGGGCCACCAGTCATAATATCGCCATGCTGCTTCTGGGCTGTGCCATCGCCTTCGTCGTGGCCCTGTTGGCTATGAAGTGGTTTGTCAACTATCTCACCAAGTACGGCTTCAAGGCCTTTGGCTGGTATCGCATCGTGGTGGGCACCATCATCATCATCCTGTTGCTCACAGGGCATTCACTCGCAATGGTTGACTAATGAATTTTCAGGAAGGAGCATACATATATATCAACAAGCCATATCGGATGTCGAGTTTCGGGGCGTTGGCGCATATCCGTTATCTCGTCTCCAAGCGGCTGAAAGTTAAGAGAGTCAAGATGGGGCATGCGGGGACCCTCGATCCCCTGGCCACAGGGGTGCTGATCCTCTGCACGGGCAAGGCCACGAAGCAGATAGAGGCGCTGCAGCTCCACTCCAAGGAATATACGGCGACGCTCCAGCTGGGAGCTACCACGCCCAGTTTTGACCGTGAGCATACGGTCGACTACACCTATCCGACGAAGCATATCACCCGTGAACTGATCCTGCAGACACTGCCTCAGTTCGTTGGTGACATCATGCAGGTACCACCGGCCTATTCCGCTTGTATGGTCGACGGTCATCGCGCCTATAAGATGGCGCGTCGGGGTGAGGAGGTAACCTTAGCGGCCAAGCCGGTTCATATCGACGAGATCGAGCTGACCGACTTCGATCCGGCGACGATGCAGATGTCGATTCGTGTGGCCTGTGGCAAGGGCACCTATATCCGGTCGCTGGCACGCGACATCGGTTATGCGCTGAACAGCGGAGCTTTCCTGACGGCGCTCTGTCGGACGCGGTTGGGCGACGTGCGCATCGAGGACTGTCTGACATTCGACGAGTTCCCCGCGTGGCTCGACAAGGTGATGAAGGAGGAAGAAACAATCAAGTAATTATATCAGAGACATATGAAGTTATCGCAGTTTAAGTTTAAACTCCCCGAGGAGCAGATCGCGTTGGAACCGTCATACCATCGCGATGAGTGCCGACTGATGGTAGTGCATCGTAAGAGTGGGAAGATCGAGATGACCAAGAAGGATGAGAACGGTGAGGACCTGAAAGATGAGGAGGGCAATCCCATCTACCTTGATTTCCGTAATATCCTGGATTACTTCGACGAGGATGACACCTTCATCTTCAACGACACACAGGTGTTCCCCGCTCGTCTCTATGGAACGAAGGAGAAGACCGATGCCAAGATCGAGGTATTCCTTCTCCGTGAGCTGAATGCCGACCTGCGCCTGTGGGATGTGCTGGTTGAGCCGGCCCGTAAGATCCGTATCGGTAATAAACTCTTCTTCGAGGAGGATGGACCGATGGTGGCCGAGGTTATCGACAACACGACCAGTCGTGGTCGTACGCTCCGTTTCCTGTACGACTGTCCGCACGATGAGTTTAAGCGTGAGCTGTTCGCCCTGGGCGCAGCCCCACTGCCTCGTTATATCATCGACAGACGTCCTGCTCAGGAAGAGGATATGGACACGTTCCAGACGATCTATGCGAAGAACGAGGGTGCAGTGACGGCCCCTGCCACCGGTCTTCATTTCAGTCGTGAGCTGATGAAGCGCATGGAGATCCGCGGCATCAACTTCGCTTATATCACCCTGCACTGCGGTCTTGGCAACTTCGATCCCATTGAGGTCGAGGATCTCACGAAGCACAAGATGTCATCCGAGCAGATGTTCATCCCCAAGGAGGCCTGCGACATCGTGAATAAGACCAAGCTGTCGGGTCACCGTGTCTGTGCGGTGGGCGTCAGTACGGCCCGTGCCACAGAGACGGCCGTCGGCACCGATGGCATGCTGAAGGAGTATGAGGGCTGGACCAATAAGTTCATCTTCCCTCCCTATGAGTTCGGTATGGCAAATGCCCTGGTGGCTAACTTCTACCACCCTGAGTCGACGATGATGATGACGCAGTGCTCGTTTGGTGGCTATGAGCTCGTGTACGAGGCTTATAAGAAGGCTGTCAAGAACGGCTATCGGTTCGGTTGCTACGGCGATGCGATGCTGATTGTGGATGATTGATGAGTCTGAAATCGGGAGACGGGAGATGGAACATCAGGTGTATTTGGGATTAGGTTCCAATCTCGGCGATCGTGAGGAGAATATACGAAAGGCGATTGCTCTGATTGCCGAACGAGTAGGCGAGGTCACCCGTCAGTCATCGTTGATTGAGACTGAGCCGTGGGGCTACGAGTCGGACCATAAGTTCGTCAATGGTGTCATCCTCGTGGAGACCACCCTCACGCCCCGTCAGGTGCTCAAGGCCACGCAGAAGATCGAGCGTGAGTTGGGCAAGAGGCGCCGCCACGCCACGACGCGTGTCCAATCTACCATGTACCACGATCGTCCCATCGACATTGACATCCTGCTCTACGACGATCTGACCGTCGATGAGCCTGATCTGAAGATCCCTCATCCGCAGATGCAGCAGCGTGCGTTCGTGATGAAGCCCCTTGAGGAGATCAGCGACTGAACCACTCGGAAACGGTTCTTGACGACAAGACATAAAAAAAGGCTCGCAGCGATGCGAGCCTTACTTTTTGTTCTTGCTATTTGCTTACTTACGAAGACCGAGGGCCTTGATGATAGCACGATAACGATTGATATCGTTCGTGTAGAGGTACTTCAGCAACTTACGACGCTTACCAACGAGCATGGTCAGCGAACGAGCTGTGTTGTAGTCCTTGTGGTTCTTCTTCAGGTGCTCCGTCAGGTGAGAGATACGGTAAGAGAAGAGGGCGATCTGTGCCTCTGCAGAACCGGTATCTGTGGCGCTCTTGCCATACTGACCGAAGATCTCCTGCTTTTTAGCTTTGTCTAAGTACATAATAACTGTGATTAAATGATCTTTGCATAAACATCTTTCCGACGCGCTTCCTCCCTAATCACCAGGCGGTATACGTCGTGGGATGCTTCGGATTTTCCGAAATGCGGCTGCAAAGGTACAACTAATTCTGCAATCTGCCAAATTTTTCGGCCACAGATTTCATATCCGCATGCGTGTTCATGGAAAATTCTTCCGGAAAATCTGTGTTATCTGTGTCTTTTTTTGTACCTTTGCAGCCGAAAAATCAACGATTAGGTATGCAGGATATCAGAAACATTGCAATTATCGCACATGTTGACCACGGTAAGACAACGCTTGTGGACAAGATGATGCTGGCTGGAAATCTCTTCCGTGAGGGACAGAATCTCAGCAGTCAAGTACTCGATGCTAACGACTTGGAGAGAGAGCGTGGCATCACCATTTTATCAAAGAACGTATCAATCACCTGGAAGGGTGTGAAAATCAATATCATCGACACTCCGGGTCACTCCGACTTCGGTGGTGAGGTGGAGCGTGTGTTGAACATGGCCGACGGCTGTCTGCTGCTCGTCGACGCCTTCGAGGGCCCGATGCCCCAGACGCGCTTTGTGCTGCAGAAAGCCCTGCAGATCGGTCTGAAGCCGATCGTGGTGGTCAACAAGGTCGACAAGCCTAACTGTCGCCCTGAGGAGGTCTATGAGATGGTGTTCGACCTGATGTTCTCATTGAACGCCACCGAAGAGCAGTTGGACTTCCCCGTGGTCTATGGCTCCGCAAAGAACGGTTGGATGGGTGAGGACTGGAAGAATCCTACCGACAATATTACCTATCTGCTCGATAAGATTGTCGAGGTAATCCCTGCCCCGCAGCAGATTGAGGGAACACCTCAGATGCTCATCACGTCGCTCGACTATTCCAGTTACCAGGGCCGTATCGCCGTGGGTCGTGTACACCGCGGTCAGTTGAAGGACGGCATGCAGGTTACCATCAGTCACCGCGACGGTTCGCTGGAGAAGACCAGGATCAAGGAACTCCATATTTTCGAGGGAATGAGTCATGTGCGCACCGAGAGTGTCGACTGTGGCGATATCTGTGCTGTGATCGGTCTCGACCGTTTCGAGATCGGCGACACCATCTGCGACTTGGAGAACCCCGAGCCGCTGCCGCCGATTGCCATCGACGAGCCTACGATGTCGATGCTCTTCACGATCAATGACTCCCCGTTCTTCGGCAAGGAAGGTAAGTTTGTCACCTCTCGTCATATCAATGACCGTCTGGAGAAAGAGCTGGAGAAGAACCTCGCCCTGCGTGTGGAGCCCTTCGAGGACTCTACCGACAAGTGGATTGTCTCAGGCCGTGGTGTGCTCCACCTCTCTGTGCTCGTCGAGACCATGCGTCGCGAGGGCTACGAGCTGCAGGTCGGTCAGCCCCAGGTTATCTATAAGGAGATCGACGGCGTGAAGCACGAGCCGGTGGAAGAGTTGACCATCAACGTGCCCGAGGAGTTCTCGTCGAAGATGATCGACATGGTCACCCGTCGTAAGGGTGAGATGACCTCGATGGAGAGTCAGGGCGAGCGCGTGAATATCGAGTTCGATATCCCCTCGCGCGGTATCATCGGTCTGCGTACCAATGTGCTTACCGCCTCACAGGGCGAGGCCATCATGGCCCACCGTTTCAAGGAGTATCAGCCCTATAAGGGCGAGATCGAGCGTCGTGTGAACGGTTCGATGATCTCCATGGATACCGGTAATGCCTTTGCCTACGCCATCGATAAACTGCAGGACCGTGGTAAGTTCTTCATCGATCCCGGTGAGGATGTGTATGCCGGTCAGGTGGTCGGCGAGCATGTCCATGACAATGACCTTGTGGTGAATGTCTGCAAGGCCAAGCAGTTGACGAACGTCCGTGCCTCTGGTACCGACGATAAGGCCCGTATCATCCCGAAGACCGTCATGAGCCTGGAGGAGTGCCTTGAGTACATCAAGGAAGACGAGCTGGTGGAAGTCACACCGAAGTCTATGCGTATGCGCAAGGTCATCCTCGACCACGACCAACGTAAAAAGGCTGCGATTAAGCGAGGATAGAGTTGAACTTGTTCAAACTCTATCGAGCGTGAGCAGGCTCGAGTGAATACTCAGGGCTGCGATTAAGCGAGGATAGAGTTGAACTTGTGTATTCTAAAATATACTGATAATCAGTTGTTTATGATGTATGCATGCAGTGCATGCACTGCATGCATACACCTAATTTCCGATTTTATTTTGTATCTTTGTTCCCTGACTTATATTGATAGCTCATGGAACAAGTATATCTCATACATTTTCGATCCCCTCCTGTGTGACGGATGACGGATGACAGATGGTTTCTGCAAAACCCTCTCGCGTGTACGCAGGAACTTTCGGCGCCGCAAAAGTTCCTGCGTACACGCGAGAAAACTCTAAAAACATCCGTCATATCCGTCATCCGTCACAAATGTATCCCCCCCAACTAAGGGTGAAAGAGATAATCCCTTTCGGTGAAAGAGACGTCATCTACGACTGATGGAGATAATCCCTATAGGGGTATAGGCCCTATCTCCATGACTCGTAAACCCTATCTGAATGACTCATAGGAGGCATCTCTTTAAGCCAAAGATCCCCCCTCAGCTGGTAGGCTGGGGATTTCTTGAGGTTATGCGTCGGCGAAGACCTTGCCGTCGTCGAGGGTGATCTGGAGTTTGGTGTACTCGCAGTGGAAATCGTTCTGCAGACGGTCGAGGTAACGGGCGCTCTCCCACTTGCACATGGGGAGGTCGTGGAGCAGATAGTTGCCGCAGGCCTCTGGACGGGTGGCAGGCACCTCTGTCTGTGTGAGAATCCATTGGAGGCACGCGATGGTCAGACGACGCATGTCCTCGACGGTATATGAGCCTGTCATGATGATATACATGCCCGTGAGACAGCCCATAGGACCGACATACACTACATCATCCTTGGCCTCGCTGTTGCGGAACCATGTGGCCATCAGGTGTTCCAGACTGTGCATGGCGGCAGGCGCCACGGCCGGCTCCTGGTTGGGCTCGGTAATGCGCAGGTCGAAGGTGGTGAACCCCTTGTCCTCGCGTGATACGTAGATACCTGGCTTCAGGTGGGTGTGGTCGATGGTGAAACTCTGGATAACTTCCATAATGCTTTCTGACTTAGAGACTTTCAATAAATGTCTTGGTGACGTGGAACGAGTTTTCGGCGATGGTGTTCCAGAAGTCATGATACATCGAGGCGTCGGTATCGCGCAGGGGGATGTCGCTGATGACACGGAACGAGATGAACGGCACCTTGTTGAGATAGCAGGCCTGGGCGATGGCGGCACTCTCCATGTCGACGGCCTTAGCCTCGGGGAAATGGCCGATGATCTCGCGCATCTTGTCCTTGGAGTCGACAAACCAGTCGCCGGTGACGATGAGGCCAGGATGGACGTGGATGGGGGCGGTGGAGAGGCTCAGGGAGCGGGCAATCTCGAGTAAGTGGGGATCGGCGTCGAAGCGGGCAGGGAGACCCTGCACCTGACCGTAGACGGTAGAGTCGTCGATGGCCGTTCCGCAATATACATCATGATAGGCCAGTTGGGTGCTCACCACCACATCCTGTACGTTGATATCGTCGCCGTTGCCTCCTGCACAGCCTGAGGAGATGATGACATCGGGCTTATACTGACGAATCATCTCGATGGCTTGAATGGCGGCGTTCACCTTGCCGATGCCGCTCTTCTGGAGGATGACTTTGTCTTCGGGGAATAATGGACGGAGCTGCTGCAACTCCTTGTCCATCGCTACTATCATTCCTATTTTCATTTCTATTCTTTTTTGTGGCGCTGGCGGACGGCCTCGTACATGAGGATGGCAGCGGAGACGCTGACATTCAACGAGTCGAGACGACCAAGCATGGGGATGCGGATATGGGCATCGGCAGCCTCGCGCCATTGGTCGGTAAGGCCTGTCGACTCCGTACCCATGACGATGGCTGTGGCCTGACGCATGTCGTAGTCGTAATATTCGTAGGAGTCCTGCAACTGGGCCGTGAGGATGCTCACCTGATGCTCCTTGAGGAATGCGATGCACGCCTGTGAGGTGCATACGGCCACAGGTACACTGAACACACCACCGATGCTGGCTCGGATGAGGTTGGGGTTATAGACGTCGGTCAGGGGATCGCACACGATGACGGCGTCCACACCGGCGGCCTCGGCCGTGCGTAGGATGGCACCGAGATTGCCGGGCTTCTCTACACGCTCCAGCACGACCAGGAGTGGGGTGCTGTTCCTTGAGAAGAGGGCATCCAGAATAGAGAGGTCGTGCTGCTTGCACTTGACGACGGCGATGATGCCTTCCGTGGAACCGCGATAGGCCATCTTCTCATAGACCTGTGGTGAGACCACATAGGTTTTATGACTTCCGTCTCCCGTCTCCAGTTTTCCGTCTCCCGTCTCCGATCTTCTAAATACCTCGACCACCTCGTAGCCGCAGGCGATGCAGTGCCCGATCTCGCGCTGTCCCTCGACCACGAAGAGTCCCTCCTCACGACGCAGTGAGGATTTCTGTTGCAGGGCTACCAGGTGCTTCACCTTGGCGTTCTGCAGACTGGTGATGATGAGATCTTCCATAATTTACTGCAAAGGTACAAAATAATTCTAATTCTTAATTCTAATTCTTAATTAATTCGTAACTTTGCACACAGAATTAAAAACTTGCAAGATATGACTTTATTGAAGAAATGCCTGCCCGACGTGCTGGTAGTGCTGTTATTCGCCGTTCTGGCTTTCGCTTACTTCTTCCCTGCCGATATCGAGGGACGTATCCTCTATCGTCATGATGCCTCTGCTGGGCGCGGCGCCGGACAGGAGGGCATCGAGTACCTGCAGAAGACAGGTGAGCGCAGTCGTTGGACCAATGCCCTCTTCGGAGGTATGCCGACCTACCAGACAGCGCCTTCGTATGGCTCTACCGACCTGTTGACGAAGGTGGTTAACGCCTATCATCTGTGGCTGCCTGAGAACGTGTGGTATGTGTTCGTGTATCTGTTGGGATTCTATATCCTGTTGCGGGCCTTCGACTTCCGACAGCATCTGGCGGCGCTGGGCTCGATCATTTGGGCGTTCTCGACCTATTTCCTGATTATTATCGCCGCCGGACATATCTGGAAGGTCTGGGCACTGGCCTATCTGCCGCCGATGATTGCCGGTGTGGTACTGGCCTATCGGGGACGATACCTGTGGGGACTGCTGGTCACGGCTGTCTTCACGGCCTTTGAGATCAACGCGAACCATGTGCAGATGACCTATTATTATCTGTTTATCATCTTGTTCATGGTCATCGCCTGGCTGATAGAGGCCATCCGCGAGCATCAGCTGGCACGCTTCATGAAGGCAACGGCGGTATGTGTCGCTGGAGCAGCCATCGGTTTATGCATCAACCTGTCAAACCTCTATCACACCTGGCAGTATAGTCAGGAGACGATGCGCGGCAAGAGTGAACTGGTGAAGGAGAACAGTGCCAACCAGACCAGCAGCGGTCTGGAGCGCGACTATATCACTCAGTGGAGCTATGGCATCGACGAGACATGGACCTTGCTGATTCCGAACACGAAGGGTGGTGCCTCGATGCCGCTGAGCATGAACGAGACGGCCATGGAGCATGCCGACAATAACTTCACAACGATCTATCAGCAGATAGGACAGTACTGGGGTGAACAGCCGGGCACCTCGGGTCCGGTCTATGTGGGTGCCTTCGTGATGATGCTCTTCATCCTGGGACTGTTTATCGTGAAGGGACCCGTGAAGTGGGCATTGCTGGCTGCAACCATCTTGTCGATCCTGCTCTCATGGGGAAAGAACTTCATGGGACTGACAGACTTCTTCCTCGACTATGTACCGATGTACGCTAAGTTCCGTACGGTGGCCTCGATTCTGGTAATCGCTGAGTTCACGATACCGTTGCTGGCCATGCTGGCTCTGAGGGAGCTGATGAGGATTTGGGAGAGTCGGGAGACTGGGGCTGTCAACAAGTACTTGTTGATCTCCTTCGGTCTGACGGCAGGTATCGCCCTGCTGTTCGCTGTGATGCCATCGGTGTTCTTCAGCAGCTTCATCTCCTCGGCGGAGATGCATGCCCTGCAGGGACTGCCTGCAGAGTATTTCCAGCCGTTGGTGAGCAACCTGACGGAGATGCGTCAGGCAGTATTCACGGCCGACTGCTGGCGTACGTTCTGGATCATCGTCGTCGGAACGGGTATCCTGTTGCTTTACAAGTACGGCAAACTGAAGGCCAACTATATGGTGGGAGCTATCCTGGTGCTGTGCCTGATTGACCTGTGGCAGGTGAACAAGCGTTATCTGAACGACGAGATGTTCGTACCGGCATCGGAGCGCGAGGCACCCCAGCAGAAGACACAGACGGATGAGCTGATACTGCGTGATCAGAGTCTTGACTATCGTGTGCTGAATCTCGCCTCGAACACGTTCAACGAGAATGAGACCAGCTATTATCATAAGAGCATCGGTGGTTATCATGCCGCCAAACTGCGTCGTTATCAGGAACTGATAGAGGCGTATATCGCACCGGAGATGCAGTCGCTTACGAAGGCGGTGGCAGAGGCCGGCGGCGACATGACGCAGGTGAACGGTGATAGTATCTGTCCTGTGCTGAACATGCTGAACACGAAATACTTTATCTTCCCCTTGGAGGGCGGTCAGACCGTACCCATACAGAACCCGTATGTGTATGGCAATGCCTGGTTCGTTGACGAGATACAGTATGTGGAGAATGCCAATGACGAGATTGCGGCGCTCGGTAAACTCGCGCTGCGTCATCAGGCGGTGGCCGATGTGAAGTTCAAGACGCAGTTGGGTGAGGCCACCGAACAGGATACGATCAGCATCGTGACGATTACCGGCTACGAGCCCAATCGTCTGACATATGACGTGAACTCAGGCAAGGGTGGGGTGCTCGTGTTCTCGGAGATCTATTATCCGGGTTGGACGGCTACCGTCGATGGGAAGCCGGTGGAGCTGGGACGTGTGGACTATGTGTTGCGTGCCTTGCAGATCCAACCGGGTAAGCATCAGGTAGAACTATCGTTCTTCCCGAAATCGGTGGATATGACCGAGACGGTGGCCTATACGGCCTTCGGCGTCCTGCTGCTGGTGCTCGTGGGAATCGTTCTGATAGAATACCGCCGTCGTTCGTAATCGTATATCATCATGGAGTTTAGGACGATCGTGGATATCGAGGATCCTGGATTCAGGATCGGACCATGTGAGGAACTTCTTTTCGTAGGCTCGTGCTTTGCCGATAGTATCGGTCGTCGCTTCCAGGAAGAGAAGTTCCGGGTGACGGTCAACCCTGACGGGGTCATGTATAATCCTGCCAGCATCCTGCACACCATTGAACGACTGGTGGAGCGGCGCGTGGGATGCCCCGCCGTCGCCTTTCTGACGCTGGGCACGAACCACGTGTACCGTCTGAAGGAGACGGGTGAGATCGTGGACAACTGTCAGAAACGACCGCAGGCGCTTTTCTCTGAGGAACAGTTGACGGTCGATGCGTGTGTGGACTATCTGACACGTGCCGTGGATCTGCTGCATGACTGGAATCCCCGGATGCAGGTTGTGCTCACCGTCAGCCCAATCCGTTATCGGAAGTACGGCTATCATGGCTCTCAACTCTCGAAGGCCACGTTGCTGTTGGCGGCAGAGAGACTGTCGGCCAACAACGGTCAGCCGTCGGTCGTCAACTACTTCCCTGCTTATGAGATTGTGATGGACGAGTTGCGCGACTACCGTTTCTATAAGGAGGATATGCTTCATCCCTCGGACCAGACGGTGACGTATATCTGGCAACGGCTCTCGGAGACCTACCTGAGTACGGAGGCGAAGATGTTCCTGAAGGAGTGGGCACCGTTGAAGGCCGTCCTGGCACACAGACCGTTCCATCCCGACTCCGAGGATTATCGGGCGTTGATGGATAAAACTATGTTAAAAGTAGCGGCGTTGCAGAAAAAATACCCTAATTTTGCACTCTAATAGAATTGATAACTGAAACATTGAAGAGATGAAATATTCGATTGAGAAGGTTGCGACGCTGATTGGAGCGCGCCGCTATGGTCAGAGTGAAGGCCAGATCAGTTGGCTGCTGACAGACAGCCGTTCCCTCTGTTTTCCTGAAGAGACATTGTTCTTTGCCCTGCGCACACAGCGTAATGACGGGCATCGCTATATCGACGATCTGTACCGACGGGGAGTCCGCCAGTATGTGGTGGAGAAGGTGCCGGAGCACCATGAGTCGTTATATCCCGATGCGAATTTTCTGAGGGTGCCCAATACACTGGCGGCCCTGCAGCGACTGGCAGAGCGCCATCGTGATGAGTTCCTGTCGGGTGTCAACGGCGGAGCCGAACGGAAGGTGCCGATTGTCGGCATCACGGGCTCAAACGGTAAGACGATGGTTAAGGAGTGGCTCTACCAACTGCTACTGCCCTCACAGAAGATTGTACGCTCGCCTCGTAGCTATAACTCACAGATCGGTGTACCGCTCTCGGTGTGGCTGCTCAACGAACAGACAGAGGTGGGTATCTTCGAGGCTGGCATCAGTCAGCCGGGTGAGATGTCGGCCCTGCGCGATATCATCCAACCGACCATCGGTGTGCTGACCTCGTTGGGGACCGCCCACCAGGAGAACTTCCGTTCGATGGAGGAGAAGTGCATGGAGAAGTTGGAGCTCATGCATGACACCGAGGCGATAGTCTATTGCTCCGACAACGATATCGTGAGCCGGTGTATCCGACGGATGCAGTATAAGGGTGAGAAGATCGCTTGGTCGCGGTATGACGAAAAAGTAGCTTTCTTTATCAAGGAGATAGCGACGAAGGAGAGCGACACACGTATCACCTATGTCTATCAGGAGGAAGAGAATACCTATACCATCCCCTTTATCGACGAGGCCTCTATCGAGAACGCCATCACCTGTGCAGCCGTGGCCCTGCGCCTCGGACTGACACCAGGACAGCTGGCCGACCGTATGCCTCTGTTGGAGCCGGTGGCCATGCGTCTGGAGGTGAAGGAGGGACAGCGTGGGTGTGTGCTCATCAACGACTCCTATAACAGTGACGTAAACTCACTGGACATTGCCCTCGACTTCATGCAGCGTCGCTGTCAGCAGCCGATGGCGGACGGTCGCCATCCAAAGTGCAAGACGTTGATATTGAGTGATATCTATCAGTCGGGTACCAGTGCGGAGGCTCTGTATACTCAGGTGAGCGAACTGGCTGTCAAGCGTGGTGTGGAACGGTTTATCGGTATCGGTCCCGAGCTGACGGCTCAGGCCGACAGGATCCAGGTGGCCGAGAAGGCATTCTTCACCGATGTGCGCCATTTCCTCTCCAGTGATATCTTCGCCGGTCTGCACGATGAGATCATCCTCTTGAAGGGGGCACGGTCGTTTGGCTTCGACCAGATTACCGAGCAACTGGAGCAGAAGGTTCATGAGACCATCCTGGAGGTGAACCTCAACGCGATGGTGGAGAACCTGAACCATTTCCGTTCTTTCCTGAAGCCGGAGACGAAGATGGTCTGCATGATTAAGGCCGATGGCTACGGAGCTGGTGCCGTGGAGATCGCGAAGACCCTGCAGGAGCATCGGGTGGACTATCTGGCTGTGGCTGTGGCCGACGAGGGTGTCACGCTGCGTAAGGCTGGTATTACGGCAAACATCATGATCATGAACCCGGAGATGACCGCCTTCAAGACGATGTTTGATTACGATCTGGAGCCGGAGGTCTATTCGTTCCGTCTGATGGACGCCCTCATCAAGGCCGCACGTAAGGAGGGTATCACAGGTTGGCCTGTGCACGTGAAGTTTGATACGGGCATGCATCGACTGGGCTTTGATCCCGTGAACGATATCGATGAGCTGATCGAACGGTTGAAACATCAGAACGCCATCATTCCCCGGTCGGTGTTCAGTCATTTCGTGGGCTCCGACAGCGACGGCTTCGACGATTTCTCTGCCAAGCAGTTCGCCCTCTTCGATGAGGGTAGTAAGAAGCTGCAGGCGGCCTTCGGACATAAGATACTCCGGCATATGGACAACTCGGCCGGTATCGAGCATTTCCCTGAGCGGCAGATGGATATGTGTCGGCTTGGTATCGGACTCTATGGCGTGGATCCGCGGGATAATCATATCCTACATACGGTGTCGACACTGAAGACCACCATCCTCCAACTGCGTCATGTGCCTGCCGGAGAGACGGTAGGCTATAGTCGGAAGGGGAAGATCGAGCGCGACAGTGTGATCGCTGCCATACCTATCGGCTATGCCGACGGTCTGAACCGTCATCTCGGCAACCGTCACTGTTACTGTCTGGTGAACGGTCAGAAGGCTGAGTATGTAGGCAATATCTGTATGGACGTGGCCATGATCGATGTGACGGACATTCCTTGTGCGGAGGGAGATCAGGTGGAGATCTTCGGTGAACATCTGCCTGTCACGGTACTCTCGGACACATTGGATACCATTCCCTATGAAGTGCTCACAGGTGTCTCCAACCGCGTGAAACGTATCTACTTCCAGGATTAAGTATGGTGATCCTCATGATAAGATAAAAAAGATAGCGAAATGTTCAACATTCCGCTATCTTTTTTGTACCTTTGCCGCAAATTACGCTAAAAACAAACAAGCTATATAAAACAAATGGAACAAGTATTCAGTTACGTGATCAGTCTGGGTGCATCGGTGATGATGCCGATCCTGTTTACGGTTATTGGTCTCTGCATCGGCATGAGGTTCGGTAAGGCGCTTAAAAGCGGCCTCTATGTGGGTGTCGGTTTTGTGGGTCTTGGTATCGTGACAGCCCTGCTGACGAACAACTTCGACAGTCCGTTGAAGGAAATCTCTAATCTCTATGGTCTGCAGCTGAAGGTCTTCGATATGGGTTGGCCAGCTGCCGCCGCGGTAGCCTATGGTACCGCCGTCGGTGCACTGATCATCCCGATCTGTCTGGGTGTGAACCTGCTGATGCTGTTGACCAAGTGTACACGCACGATCAATATCGACCTGTGGAACTACTGGCATTTTGCCTTTATCGGGGCGGTGGCTTACTTCGTGATGGGACAGTCGTTGTTATGGGGCTATTTCGCGGCCATCGTCTGTTATATCATCACACTGGTCATGGCCGATCTCACCGCAGAGCGCTTCCAGAAATACTACGACCTGCAGGGTATCTCCATACCACAGCCTTTCTGTCAGAGCTTCACGCTCTTTGCCATAGGTGTCAACTGGCTTCTTGAACGTATCCCCGGCTTAGCCAAATCGGATGTCGATGCCGAAGGACTCAAGAAACGGTTCGGTGTGTTGGGAGAGCCGCTCGTGCTGGGTGTCGTCGTGGGTGTACTCATCGGCTGGGCTGCCCAGCTCGACATCAAGAAGGTGCTGTTCCTGGGTGTGACGATGGGTGCTGTCATGGAACTGATCCCCCGTATCACCTCGCTGTTTATCGACGGTCTGAAGCCTATCGCAGAGAAGACACAGGAGGTGGCCAAAAAACGCTTTGGCGGTATGAAAGTGCATATCGGTATGTCGCCGGCACTTGTGATCGGTCATCCCACAACACTGGTCTGTTCGGTCATCCTGATTCCGGTCATCCTGGCTATCGCTGTGTTCCTGCCGGGTAATCAGTTCCTACCGCTGGCCTCGTTGGCCGGTATGTTCTACCTTTTCCCGCTGATTTTGCCTTACACGAGGGGAAACGTGGTGAAGAGTCTGATCGTCGGTCTTGTGGCACTTGTTGTGGGATTGTATTTCGTTACGGACATGGCCTCGGCCTTTACGTTGGCTGCTGATGAGGTCTATAAGACCGACCCCACGGCCTCGGCCGCCAAGATTCCCGACGGCTTCGAGGGTGGTGCCCTCGATTTCGCCTCTTCACTCTTCGGCTATGTCATCTATGCCTGTGTGAAGTACATGCGATGGATCGGTATGGGTGTGCTTACACTGGTCACCGTCGCATTGATGGTGTGGAACCGTCGGCGTATCATCTGTGACGAGAAGACTGTGGAGGAATCATATAAACACGGAGATACAAAGGAAAAAGACACCGAATCACCGTGTTGAGAAAGTAAACACTTAAAAACAAAATATGGAAATGAAGAAGACAATACTGATGATGTTCTTTGTGATGGGTGTACTGGGAGCGATGGCTCAGCAGAGTGTGAAGTTCCAGGCAGCCTGTCATCCGGCTGATGTGAAGCATTACGACACGCAGACCCTGCGTGACCGTTTCGTCATGGAGAAGGTGATGGAGGCTGACAAAGTGAACCTGACCTACTCGCATTACGATCGTTTTATTTTTGGTGGTGCCATGCCTGTGACGAAAACCCTGAAACTGGAGAACTTCCTCGAGCTGGGTCTCGATGTCGATCCCACCATCAAGGAGAAGTATTTCCTGTACAATCGTGAGCTTGGTGTCGTGAACTGTGGCGAGGGCGACGGTGTGGTCATCGTCGACGGTAAGGAGTATGCCCTTTCTCCGAAAGAGGCACTGTATATCGGACGTGGTCATATCGCCAAGGATAAGGATGTGAACAAGGAGGTGCTCTTCCGCTCAAAGGATGCCAAGAAGCCTGCAAAGTTCTACCTGAACTCGGCTACTGCCCATCAGCACTACAAGACTCAGTGGATCACCCTCGACGGACGAAAGGGCTCGCTCAAGGCGGCCGTCTGGGGACCGGTAGGAACGACGGAGGAGGCCAACAACCGTACGGTCTATAAGCTCATCGTCAACGATGTGCTGGAGGAGGGCCCCTGTCAGCTACAGCTCGGATTGACGCAGCTCAACCCCGGTGCTGTGTGGAACACGATGCCGCCTCATACCCACGGACGTCGTATTGAGGCCTACTACTATTTCAACCTGCCAGAGGGACAGACCATCGCCCATGTGATGGGCGAGCCTCAGGAGAGCCGTGTGGTATGGCTGCACAACGAACAGGCTATCATGTCGCCCGAGTGGAGTATCCATGCCGCTGCAGGTACCTATTACTATACGTTCATCTGGGGAATGGCAGGCGAGAACCTGTATTACAACGATAAGGATAATATCCCTGTCGACCAACTGAGATAATCAACACAATCTTAACCATAAATATTTAAGATGATACCTATACAAACTACCAAGATGTCCAATTTCCGTTGGGTCATCTGTGCGTTGCTGTTCCTGGCGACCACCATTAACTATCTCGACCGTCAGGTCTTGTCGCTCACATGGAAGGACTTCATTGCACCGGAGTTCCATTGGACCGATACGCATTACGGTCTTATCACGGCGGTGTTCTCCGTGTTCTATGCCGTTGCCAACCTCTTCGCTGGTAAGTTCATCGACTGGATGGGAACCAAGAAAGGTTATCTGATTGCCATCTTCGTATGGTCTGTCGGTGCTGTGTTACATGCCTTCTGTGGCTGGGGTGCCATCGGACTGGCCGGTGGTAGTATGACGGCTCTGACCACCATCTCTGTCTGGTTGTTCCTGGCTTGTCGACTGATTCTGGCTGTTGGTGAGGCCGGAAACTTCCCCGCTGCCATCAAGGTGACAGCCGAGTATTTCCCGAAGAAAGACCGTGCCTTCTCGACCTCAATCTTCAATAGTGGCGCCTCTGTCGGAGCACTGGTCGCACCTGCTACTATTCCTCTGCTGGCTCGTGCCTGGGGTTGGGAGATGGCTTTCATCGTCATCGGTGTGCTGGGATTTTTCTGGATGGGATTGTGGATGTGGCTCTATGAGCGTCCTCATCAGAGTCGTTTCGTCAATCAGGCCGAAGTGAATTATATCGAGCAGGACCGGGATATCGCCGAGGTGCAGAACAAACAGGAGGTCAAAGAAGAGAAGACCATTCCGTTCATGCAGTGCTTCAAGTACAAGCAGACTTGGTCGTTCATCGTAGGTAAGCTGATGACTGATGGCGTGTGGTGGTTCTTTCTGTTCTGGGCGCCTGCCTATTTCAGTGACCAGTACGGTTACACCTCCGACTCTACGATGGGTATCCTGCTGATCTTCACCCTTTATGCCATTGTAACCTTTGTCTCGATAGGTGGTGGCTATCTGCCTACCTATTTCGTCGAGAAAAAGGGGATGAACCCCTATCTGGGACGTATGCGTGCGATGCTCATCTTCGCCTGTCTGCCGTTGCTGGGCCTGTTCGCCCAACCTCTCGGTGCCCATAGTCCTTGGTGGCCTGCCATCCTGATCGGTCTGCTTGGTGCCGGTCATCAGGCTTGGAGTGCCAACCTCTATTCGACAATTGGAGATATGTTCCCCAAGTCGACAATCGGCACGATCGTGGGTGTGGGGACGATGGCCGGTGGCTTAGGATCGTTTGCCATCAACCTGGGTTCCGGTCGTTTCTTCGACTGGGCAGCAGCCCAGGGCGCGGCTTACTCATTCTTCGGCTTCGAGGGTAAACCTGCCGCCTATATGGTGGTGTTCTGTATCTGTGCCGTGGCTTATCTCATCGGCTGGATCATCATCAAGATGCTTGTGCCGAAATACAAGCCCATCGTTGTAGAAGACTAATCCTCTCTTCATATCAATCTCCCGACTTTCCGTCGGGAGATTTTTTTTGAATATCGAATTGCTTTTGTGGCTCTTCCCGTCTTTTGCTATTATCTTGACGTGAGTCAAGAATTCATAGATTCTTCATATTCTTTTATTTTTTAAGATAGAAGTCTTGTAAACAAATTTGTATTTTTATACCGTGGATAATAAAAACGCAAGCTTTTACAGAGCTGTATTTACTCATTTTAATATTATTTTTAGACTATGAAAAGGTTTTCATATGTACGAAACGGAAGGTGCCGTATTTCTTTATCAATTCTTCTGTGTTCTATTGGCTTGTTCGTAGGAGTCGGTTGTAGTTCTGATTCTACAGTATCAGAAGGGGATCTGACGCCTCATTTGAATAAGTCAGATAGTTTGGCATTGGTTAAGATCTATCAGGAGATAGGACCGTGGCATCAGGACTGGGATTTGCATGACATCACGACATGGAACGGTGTGACAACTGGTCTTGAAGAAGAATCAAACGAGATTCGCGTCATCGGCTTAGAGGTGTACGCCGGACAATGCCATGGAATACTTCCTAAAGAGATTTGTCAGCTTACGGAATTAAGACGGCTGGTGATATCCGGAGGAATCATGCAGGGTAATATTCCAAATGATATAGGTAAACTGAAGAACCTTATCATTCTTGTTATTGCTGACAACAACGTGACAGGTGTGATTCCCGAGAGTATCGGGGAATTAACTTCTCTTAGGATGCTGCAACTGTCTAATAACCTGTTGTCGGGCACTGTCCCTGAGAGTATTGGCAACTTGAAAAACCTGGAGTTTTTGTATATTACAAGAACAAAAGTCAGTGGAAATGTGCCAAAAGGTATTGCAAATATGAATAAACTTAAACGAGTTATTCTGACGGATAACAAATTCTCCGGCACTTTCCCAATCGAGATATTAAAGAATAATATCTTAATAGAGTGTGAAAATAATAACATCACAGAGTTGCCTCTTGAGGTATGGAATGACAGTTCGGATTGTGTACCACCGTTATTGCAAGGCAACAGGCTCTCTGGTGAGATTCCCGAACATATAAAACACACAAAGAAGTGGGAACAATATTATGTCATATGTACGAACCACCAACAGAAGGGGTATGGATATTCGAATGTTACATACGATTAACTAGATAATCAATGAAAAGACTAAATTTAATCATTCTTGCGTTAGCATTAGTTTTTAAGTCATTTCTCATTGGCGAAATACGACAAATATGATGGAAAATATCCTAATTTCTGGACGAGAAATACAGCATTAAATGATACATGGCTGGTGAATGTCGCGTCCGCAGGATATACGCAGACATTGCTCTATTCAGACTCGTTAGCGAAGATATGGGATATGCCACAAACGTATATTTATCATCATATAATAATTATCCGAACAGAACAACGGTAAGAGATGTTCCGGCCTACGACTTCTATCATGGTAATTTCGAGATCAGACAGAATATTACATTTAAGGTTGTTGCAGAAATGTTCATGAACGGTAGAGCGGCTTATTCATGCAAAACATTTATACCTGTCAACGAAGTGAAAAATGACGGGAGTGCCCGTCCTTATAATTGGACATATAAAGATCTCAGATCTGCAGGTTATATGAATAGATATAACTATTAGGATCCATCGGAGCAGGCATCTGTAAGACTGATCAGGGGTTTCTCAATCGAGGAACCCCTGATGTTTTAATGCTTGGATGAGGCCGGCCGACATGGCCTCGTTGTCTTTCTTCGTGTAGCGGATATCAGTGAAGATCTGTGCGAGAGTCTCTTTCTTGTTGATCTCACAGAAACGGTGATTCTCGGGCAGTTGCTCTTTATCGTGATAATAGGTGTCGATAGCTTGTGGGGTGTAGGACTGATAGGTCTCGTTGTGTGTGAAGGCGGCCACAGACAGACGGTCGGAGAGGGGCGGCTCTTCAGCTGGCCAGCCCACCGTGAGCGTAGCCACCGGCATCACGAGTTGTGGAAGTTGCAGGGTGTCGATGATCATCTGTGGCATATAGACCGTCGTGCCGAGATAACAGTAGCCCAGTCCCTCCTCGTCCATGAGGTTGCAGAGTGTCTGTGTGAACAGCAAGGCGTCGGTGGCGGCATTGATGAACGACAGGAAGTTATCGTAACCAGGCACGGCCTTACGCTGACGCGCCCACTCACTGGTGCGGTTGAAGTCGGCACAGATGGTCAGTACGATAGGTGCTTCTGTCACCATCGGCTGGTTGAAGTGGGCTGGTGCTAACTTTTCTTTCATCTCCTCAGAACGGGTGACGACAACGCTATAAAGTTGGAGGTTACCCATGGTCTGGGTTCTGGCAGCCTCGGACAATAGGCGTTCGAGTAATGCTTCCGGGACCATCTCTTCGGAATACTTCCGGATTGTTCTTCGTGTCAGAATATTCTTCATAAGTGGATTATTTTTCTGCGAAGTTACGAAATGTTTTCCAGAACGGGAAACTTTCGTGGTTTTTTTTACCGAAAGTTTTCCGAAATAGAAAACTTATGCGTATCTTTGCCACCAGAATAACAATCAAAAACCAAAAGCAAATCATATGCAAACAGAGACAAGAAACGAGATGCTACAGCGCGTGGCCCACGAATTGGTGGCAGCCAGTAGCAAGTCGGAAGGCGTGGTGACGGAAGAACAGGTGGTCTCGCTTGTGGAGCGCGGACTTCGTGCGTTGCAGGCTGATGAAGCTGACAAGTTGTTGACCCTGGCCAATCAGGCCGTTGTCTTCTCAGTGCAGAACCGTCGTCCTGATGTGACGGAGGTCAGACCTCAGACCCTTGAGTGCGATGTGGTACGTTTTCAGAACAACAAGGATAAGTGGGTAGCCTTCATCGGTCTGCTTGACGGTTATCCCTATGAGATATTTACTGGTCTGCAGGACGATGAAGAAGGCATCGTGCTGCCCAAGACGGTAACAAAGGGTAAGATTCTCAAACAGATCAATCCCGATGGTACCAAGCGTTACGACTTCCAGTTTGAGAACAAACGAGGTTATAAGACCACCGTCGAAGGACTATCGGAGAAGTTCAACCCGGAATACTGGAATTATGCCAAGCTGATTTCTGGTGTGTTGCGCTATCGTATGCCGCTCGAGCATGTTATCCGTCTGGTGGGCTCCCTCTCGTTGAAGGATGAGAGTATCAATACTTGGAAGATCGGTGTGGAGCGCGCCTTGAAGAAGTATCTCCCTGGCGTGCATGATGAGAACGAGGCGGACCTGTTGTCTGCCGACCCAATAGAACTGTAGGATGAGTATGCTGTTAGAGTCTGGTTTTATCTACCTGAAGGAGGTGCGCTTCCATGCCTTCCATGGTGTACTGCCTCAGGAGAGAAAGGTCGGAGCAGAGTTCATCGTCGACCTGCGAGTGGGGTATCCGTTGGCCGAGGCCATGTCTAGTGATAAGGTGGATGACACCCTGAACTATGCCACGTTGTATGCCCTTTTGGAACGGGAGATGCGTCAGCCATCTAACCTTCTGGAGCATGTGGCCGGACGTATCGCCCATGCTGTGCAGACTGCCATCCCGGAGGTGCTTTCTATCGACCTGAAATTGACGAAATGCAACCCTCCGATGGGGGCCGATTGTGCAGGTGCTGGCGTAGAAATACATTTAATAAATGATAAAACTCGACAGTGATTGTCAGTTTTTTGGCGGATAATGCGTAATTTTGCACCAGCAATAGATGTATGTGTAAGAAGATTGTATTATTTCTGGTAACACTTTTATGTTATGCAGTATCCGCCGATGCTGCAGACAAAACTTTCACACTGGTTATTGATGCTGGACATGGAGGAAAAGATGCAGGTGCGGTCGGCGCTTTTTCGAAGGAAAAGAACCTGACACTGAAGTATGCCCTCGCATTTGGAAGGATGGTCGAGCAGAACTGTCCTGACGTGAAGGTGGTCTATACACGCAAGACAGACTATTTCGTGGAGTTGTATCGTCGGGCAGAGATTGCCAACCGAAACAAAGCCGACCTTTTTATCTCGATACATATCAATGCTCTACCGAACGGAAGGATCGCACGCGGTTTCCAGACATATACGTTGGGCAGGAGCAGGAGTACAGGAAAGACGAATGGCGTGATGCAGAATCTGGAGGTCGCTAAGCGCGAGAACTCTGTAATCCTGTTAGAGAAGGATTATAAGCAGACCTATCAGGGCTATGATCCGAACTCACCGGAGAGTAATATCATGTTCGAGTTCATCCAGGATAAGAATATGGAGAACAGTGTCGAACTGGCGAAGTATATGCAGCGCTATGTCTGTCAGGCCACGGGTCGGCAGGATATGGGTGCTCAGCAGGATAACTTGGCCGTGCTACGTCTC
This sequence comes from Prevotella sp. lc2012, assembly GCF_900107065.1. NCBI lineage: Bacteria > Pseudomonadati > Bacteroidota > Bacteroidia > Bacteroidales > Prevotellaceae > Prevotella > Prevotella sp. lc2012. The sequence goes on from NZ_FNUF01000004.1 coordinate 192,401, forward strand.
TCGTCGATGCCCGGTTGTCTGATTGAACTGGGTTTTATCTCGACGCGCGACGAGGAAGAGTTCCTGAACTCGAAGGAGGCCGAGGGTATGTATGCCCGTGGTATCTATAATGCCTTTCTGGCCTATCGTAAGAAGCATGGCGGCAGCGTGACGATACCGTTCCAGCCTGTGCCAGTACAGGAGGAGATGTCTATCCCTCAGATTGTACCCCGAAAGTCAGAGGCGTCAGCACCATCTGTTACGCCAGCGACGCAAACGGCACCCGTGGTTCAGGAGGTAAAGGCGATAGAGCGTGTTCCCGACAGCGTCAGTTTGAAGCCTGTGAAGGAATCGCGACAGACGGTAGAGACGCAGTCGACGACGAGCGTGCAGTCATCCGAGACTGCCGATATACCCATCTTTAAGGTACAGATTCTGGTAAGTTCTGCCAAGATCAAGGCCAACGATGCCCGTATGAAGGGGCTGACAGGTGTCGACTGTTATCAGGAGGGTGGCCTGTATAAGTATACAGTGGGATCCTCGCAGAACTATCAGGAGATATTACGCCTTCGTAAGGAGGTACATGAGAAGTTCCCTGAGGCGTTTGTTGTTGCCTTCAGGAACGGAAAGAGAGTGAATGTAAATGATGCAGTAAGAGCGTATAACAGTAAAAAGTAAGAAGATCATGAAGAGGTTAAGTAAAGAGATGCAGATTGCCTTGGTGGCAGTTGTGGGCATTATTGTACTGTTTTTCGGTCTTCAGTTCCTGAAGGGACTGACCGTCTTTTCAACCGATAACAAGTACTATGTGAAATTCAAGGATATCAGTGGACTTTCCGCTTCTAGTCCCATCTACGCCAACGGTTATCGTGTGGGTGTGGTGCAGGATATCATCTTCGACTATGAGAATAATCGCGATATCGTTGCCGTGATAGGCATTGACAAGCAGATGCGTCTGCCCAAGGGAAGCACAGCAGAGATTGCCAGTGACCTATTGGGTAATATCAAACTCGAACTGGTACTAGCTTCTGATGCCGCCTGTCTGGCTCCTGGCGACACCATCAGCGGTGGCCCGCGCATCGGTGCCATGAACAAGGCCGCAGGTATGATCCCTCAGGTAGAAGCTATGTTGCCTAAGCTCGACTCGATTCTTGCCAGTGTCAACGCCTTGTTGGCCGATCCTGCCCTTGGAAACTCCCTGCATCATATTGACCAACTGACTGGTAACCTCACTACAACGTCGCACGAGTTGAATCGTCTGACGGCCAGTCTTAACCAACAAATGCCACAGATGCTGAAGAATGCCGATGGCATGCTGGCCAATGCCAATGATCTGACACGTAACCTGAACGACCTCGATCTGGCTGCGACGATGACACATGTGAACAACACGCTGCAGAATGTGGAGCAGATGACGGCTAAGTTGAACAGCAACGAAGGTACTGTCGGACTGTTGATGCGTGATCAGGGATTATACTATGGTCTGAACTCGACCATGATGCATCTCGATTCACTGATGATCGATTTGCGGCAGCATCCAAAACGTTATGTTCACTTCTCTCTTTTCGGAAAAAAGGATAAGTAATTTAAAAAACGTCTAAATAAAGAAGGCGAGTGGACTTTTTCCATTGTGTCATGTGAAATCCCCTCTTTCTTCTTAGTTTTCAGACAAGAAGAGCGTTCTGTTTTTTCTTCCGTATTCTTGGGTTGCATTTCGTAGAAGTCTGAAAATAAAGGGGTTTGGCATTTGCAAGTGCCCGTTTTGATATCTCAAGTCGTGAAACATGCTAACGTCCACTTTTCTAAATAGTTACGGCTTTTTGTATACACATTGGATTAAAATCGCTATTTGGAGAATTAAAAAAAAAATGCGACCTTTGCAATCGCAATTATAAATCAACAAGCCTTCGTCTTGTGACCTAATTTGAAACAATCGCCAAATGAGCAATAGTCATCAGGCGCTTTGGGACGACTGCCTTCATCTGATTAGGGCAAACGTTACCGAGCAGCAATTTAAAACGTGGTTTGCACCCATCGTCTTCGAGTCTTACTCGGAGACAGAGCATACGCTGTTGGTGCAGGTTCCAAGTCCGTACGTCTACGAGTACTTGGAGCAGTACTACGTTGGACTATTAAGTAAGGTGCTCGCGCGAGTGTTTGGTACCAACGTAAAGTTGAGCTATCGTATCGTCACTGTGAAGGCTCCGCATGATGTGACCACGGATGTTGAGAGCGACGGTCCATCGGAGATCCAAGAGCCACAGGGCTCGAACAAAGCTCCTACGACACTCGATAGTGCCCGTCCCCAGCAGTTGAATCCTCAGCTCGACCCGAAAAAGACCTTTCAGTCGTATATTGAGGGTGATAGTAATAAGTTGCCTCGTACGGTGGGTCTGTCTATTGCGGAGCATCCGGGCAAGACGACGTTCAACCCGTTCTTTATCTATGGCCCGTCAGGTTGTGGTAAGACTCACCTGATCAACGCCATCGGCGTACGTTGTAAGGAGACCTATCCTCAGAAACGAGTGCTCTACGTCTCTGCACGTCTGTTCCAAGTGCAGTTCACTGACTCTGTGCGCCAGAACACCACCAACGACTTCATCAACTTCTATCAGTCAATTGATGTACTGATTGTCGATGATATTCAGGAGTGGATGACTTCACCGAAGACGCTTGATACCTTCTTCCATATCTTTAACCATCTGTTCCGCAATGGCAAGCAGATCATTTTGGCTAGCGACCGTCCCCCTGTCGACCTGCAGGGAATGAAGGACCGTCTGCTCACACGTTTTGCCTGTGGACTGATTGCTGAGTTGGAGAAGCCCAACGTGCAGTTGTGTATTGATATCCTCAATGCCAAGTGTCGTCGTGACGGTCTGAAGATTCCCGCAGAGGTCATCCAGTTCATCGCCGAGACTGCCAATGGTAGCGTACGCGATCTGGAGGGTGTGGTCAACTCGTTGATGGCCTATTCCATCGTCTATAATACAGGCATTGACATGCGTCTGGCTGAGCGCGTCATCAAGCGTGCTGTGAAGATCGACAATCATCCGCTCACTGTCGATGATATCCTTGAGAAAGTGTGTCATCATTACGGCGTCAGTCAGCAGCATGTGTTCAGTAAATGTCGCAAACGCGACTATGTGCAGGTGCGTCAGGTTTCGATGTATCTGGCACAGAAGTATACGAAGATGCCTGCCTCGCGTATCGGTCAGTTGATTGGTAATCGCGACCATTCGACGGTAATCCATAGCTGTAATGCGATTGAACAGCGCCTCTCTTTTGATAAGGCTTTTCATGAGGAAATCCGCAGTATTGAGAATTCGTTGAAGCTGAAGAAATAATCTTTCGATGCGTTTCCTTTTTTCTTGTTGTCTTTTATGCCTTTCCTGTGCCTTTATGAGTGCGCAGGATAGAGTATCGTTGTTACATGAGGGAGATCTGCTGTTCTGTTTGTCGGCAGAGGAAAACCAGATTACAAAGGTGACTGAGGGTATTGACGGTAGTCGCATCGATCATGTTGGTATCGTCCATTTTCAGCGTGATACGCTCTATGTACTTGAGGCAGTCCATCAGGGGGTCGTGTTGACACCCATCGACAGTTTCCTGCTCAGACGTGACTCCTTGGTGCTTGTGGCCCGACTGAATGATACTCATGGTGTGGAGCAGTCTGTCAGACGGGCCTTGCACTATGTGGGTTATCCTTATGATTTCCTTTTCATGCCTGATGACTCGGCATTCTATTGTAGTGAACTGGTACAGAAGTGCTATCTCGATGCTGACGGGCACGAGATCTTTCCCGCGATACCGATGTCGTTTCATGATAAGACGGGCATAGTCACCCCTTTTTGGAAGGATTACTATGCCCGTCGCGGTTTAGAGGTTCCAGAAGGAGAGCCAGGCAGTAACCCTGGCGATCTCTCTCGCAGTCGGCATCTCTCTATTCTGTTCCGTTTCTTTTAGATTGCCAGATGGATGCTGGCGCCTGCCATAAGCCATATTCCAGGTTGTGGGATATGCCCGAAGTCCACATACGTCTTGTTGAATAGGTTGTTCACTTCCATATAGAGACGGTATGCTTCGGTATTCCATTCCAGACGAGCGTCGACAAGACTGTACGTTTTGTAGGCTCGCACATGTCCCTCTGTGTCGGTATATGTTCCTGTACGGTCCTGAAGACGATAGTTCAGTCCCAGTTCCAGTTGTCTCCAGAGAGACATCTGCAGGTTACCTACCAGTTTGTGGCGCAGGTATTCCAGTGCATACTGACTTTGTATATCGTCGCTCTCCTCTTTGTTCTGGTTGATGTAGCAATAGGCAACATTCAGTTTTTTCAGACCATGCTGTGAGGGGAGAATCTCCTGAAGATCCAGACTCAGTGAAGTCTCAATGCCCGTAGCATCTACCCTTGTGAAGTTCATCGACTCCCAAGGTGCCTCGGGATCGTTGGTGCGGCGTATCCAGTCTATCAAGTTCTTGCAACGGTTATGATAGATACTCATCTTACCATCCAGCCCTCGTGAACTGTATTTGATGCCGCCTTCGATAGCAGCCAACTCCTCAGGTTTCAGATGTTTGTCGGCCTGGTGACCGCCGACAGAATAGTAGAGTTCTGTTACGCTGGGCATGCGTAGTGATGTGTTGTACGAGGCATAGATCTTCCAGTTGTTACCAAGGCGGTAGCTGGCATCAATGCCTGGATAGACGCGCATGTTCATCTCGTTCCATGAGTTCTTTACACTGATTATGCCGGCAGACAGGGTAAACTGTTTCAGGAGGATGTTATGCTCCAATACGAAACTGATGTTCGTTCGGTTCAGGCCATGTGTGTAGTCGCGGTCTGTGCCGTGGATGTGTCGAGGGGTTGCCAACGGTTCTCCCAGATTGCCGCTCACCAAATCTTCGTTGCGCAGTTCTGCTCCGACGGCCGTACGCCCCAGTAGCCAGTCGAAATGACCGTTCAGGTTTACGCCATACACATCCGTCCGGTGGTAGTTGAAAGGATAGATGTCTGGCGCATCACGGAACAGTTCGAAACGGTCCATCGTTCGGTTCCAGTAGATGGCCGGCTTCAGATGTACCCTTCCCTGCCTGTTCTCTGCCGTCACGGCGGTATACGTCTTTAGCGTGTGCTCATACTGGTCGTCCCATTTTGCACCGTAGAAGGTGTTCGAGCCGAATCCTCTGCTGCTCAGTCCGGCATGCCAGTCCACGGCAAACAGTTTGTCAGCATAGTGTCCTTGGTAGAAAGCCTTGCTTCCGCTGTAGTCGGCATTCAGTCCACCAGCCTTGTTCCTGCTGTAACCGTCGCTGCGGGTGTAGCTGCCCGAGATGCTGTGATTGGTCGTCCCAGCGAGTGCTACACGTCCGCCGATGCTAGCATAGCCGTAGGAGCCGCCTTTCATATGGGCGTCGACACCCCCTTCCTTGACCCGCTTCGTCACGATGTTCACGGCACCTACCAGAGACGAGGTGCCATACACACGACCGGCAGGTCCTTCGAGCACCTCTATGCGCTCAATATCGCTGATGTCTACCGGGAAGTCAAAGGCATTATGCCCCGTCTGTGGGTCGCAGATGTTGATGCCGTTGAGTAAGATGGTGATCTGCTCGTTGTTGCCACCTCTGATCGAGATGTCTGTCTGTGCTCCAATAGGACCGCGCTGACGGACATCCACGCCTACGGCGTACTTCAGCAGATCGTTAATACTTTGTACTGGCGCCTGCGCAATGTCGGTATGCTCCAGTACAGTGACCATTCTCGCAGCCTGACTTCTTGTCAGGGGCGCCCTCGAGCCGGTCACGCTGACCTCCTCGAGCATCATGGCTCTTGCTGTTGTCATGGCGGTAGAGTCGCTCACCACAGGATCTGTGCTGACACTCTCTGCTGAGGCGTAGGTCAGTGTGGCTACGGAGAGCACGCTACATACTACCTCACGTCCCAGGCAACAGAAGAGCGAGTAGCCCTTGTTTCCAAAATGACGGAACACAAGTGCCTGGCGCTTCATGTTGAATGTTGGTTTGTACATGTTTTGAAAAATATTTATTGTCTTGCTTGATTGCAAAACGGCTGCGAAGGTACGAAAAAACGGGCGAAAAGCCAAACAAATCGCCCGTTTTTATTTTTTGAGTCTGTGATTCTATCGTAAAGCTTCGGCCACCATCGCCCCTTGGTGGATACGGTTGGCCATGCCGATGCCGTCGCGCATGTTTCCTGCCAGTATCAGTCCTGGGTATCTGGTCTGTAGCTCTTCTATCCGTCTGAACCTTTCGCCGCTGTCGCTCCAGTATTGGGGAATGGCCCGTTCGTGGCGGAAGATACGGATGAGGTCGGGCTGCATGTCTGCCGGATATTTCAACATGGAGTGGAAAAGATCCAGTACTGTCTCACGGATTTCATCGTCGCTCTTCTGCATATCATCAGCATGACGGGTACCACCGATAAAATAGGAATAGAGTGCTCCCCCCTCAGGGGCACGCCCCTCGAAGCACTCGGATGGGAAGAGGATGCCCAGTACCGGCTTCTGCTCCTTGCTTGGCACAAGACCACCGAAGGCAGGAAAGACGTGGTTTTGGGTATCCCGTATGCCTACGCATACCTGAATCACAGGCGCGTAGTACAGACGACTGATTGGCTGCATCTGTTCTTCGGGAATGAAAGGAAGCAACGCAGGGAGGGCGTAGGCACCGACCGTGGTGACCACCTGTCGACATCTGATCTCTTCCATGCCGTTGAAGGTGACACGCCATGTGCCATCGTCAGTGGGATTGACCTTGACATCTTGTGCACTCGTGATGATGTCGAGTCCTTTGGCTATCGCTTCAACCATCTGTGTAAGGCCACCTGCGGCAGAGAACACTTTCTTTGTAGCCAAACGGTCGCGATCTGTCTTTGGCTCCTTGGCCTTGGCAATGGCTCCGCGGATAAAACTGCCATAGTTGGCTTCCAGGTTATAGAGCTTTGGCATGGCATAGCGGGTGGTAAGTCGCATCGGGTCGCCAGCATAGACTCCGGAGATGAACGGGTCGATGGCATATTCATAGAACGACTTCCCCAGACGGCGTTGTGCCAAGGCTCCTACTGATTCGTCGGGGTTGTCACCCTGTTTGCGCCAAGGTTCACCGAGAATGCGTATCTTGTCCGATAGACGGAAAAGGGGTGTGGTCACAGCCTCCACTGGTCCTGAAGGTAGGGCATGGAAACGGTTACCCTTCCATATCAGGCGTCGTTTCGACGACTCTCGGGCAATCTCCAGTTGACAGTCGCCCAGGTCGTCGAATAGTTCTCTTACCTCGGGGAAGGAAACCACTCCCGTGTTGGGGCCGCTCTCAAAGACAAACCCCTTCTCGCTATATGTGCGTATCTGTCCGCCTATGCGATTCTCTTTCTCTATGACGAGCACATCCCGTCCCTGTTTCCTCAGGTGGTATGCTGTCGTGAGACCTGTTAGTCCGGCACCGATAACGACAATATCTCTGTTTTGCATTTTCTTTCGTTGTTTATATGGGGTTGGAAAAACTCTTGTCTGTATGTTGCATCAACGGGTCGAGGGCGGCAGCCACACAGCGCACGAAGGGACGCCCTTCACTGTTGACGACGATGTTGTCGCCGTCGAGCGTGAGCAGACCGTCGTCGGCCATCTCCTTCAGGAGAGCCTCATCGTAGTGACAGGCCTCTCGTAACTGTGTAACGGGCGTACCAGTCCTCTGTGCCACGTTATTCCAGTCGATAGCGTAGTTGCACATCAGGGTCTCAATCACCTCGCGCACCAATTTCTGTTGTGTCGATAGTCGATAGCCCCGTTGGGTGTAAAGTTCCCCTTTACGGATGTTTTCGATATATTCTTTGATGTCGCGTCCGTTCTGTGCATAGGCATCGTCTAATTGACTAATGCCCGTCACGCCGAAAGCATAGACTTGAGCCGTGGTGCGTCGGGTGCAATAGCCTTGGAAGTTACGATGCAGTTGTCCTGTCCGCAAGGCGACGGCTAGCTCATCTTCCGGTAATACAAAGTGATCCAGTCCGATACGTTCGTAACCATTGGCTGTCAGAATCTCCGAGGCTGTGTCGTACATATGGTTCTTCTCCTCAGTTGCAGGCAGTCCTACACGATCGAGTATCTGCTGACGCGGGAAGAGCTTAGGCATGTGGGCGTAGGAGAAGGTCACCAGTCGGTCAGGGCGCAGCAAAGATGCCTGTTCGATGGTTTGGCGGAACGTATCGAGCGTCTGTAAAGGCAGACCGTAGATGAAGTCTAGGTTTACGGTAGCCCCCGAAGTCCGTAGTATCTTTAGGATATCAACAACCGGCAGTAATGAAGGACGACGGTTCACAGCCTTCAAAACCTCTTCTCGTAGATCTTGAATACCGATGCTATAGCGAGTAAAACCGCATGTGGTGAGTTGTTGCCAGTCGTCGACAGTCAGGTAGCCGGGATGGCACTCAATGGCTATCTCGGGCTTCTCTATTGTCGGAGCGATGGAGAGCAAATGCTCGTTCAGTTCCCGTATCATCGGAATGGGAATTGATGTAGGGCTACCTCCGCCATAGTGTATCTGTGCGATCTTTCTGTGGCAGTCGATATGACGAGTCACGAGGTCTATTTCTCTATGTAATGCTTCAACATAGGCCTTGACTGTCTCAGGCTTCCCTGCCGGATAGGAATTGCATCCGCAGTAGTGGCAGAGGTGTCTGCAGAATGGGATATGGAGATAGAACGATATATGGTTCTGTGGCGCATGGTCCGATGCCTCTACGGCCTCCAGATAGTCTTTTCCGTCGAAGGCACCGAAGTAGTTGGCTGGTGGATAACTGGTGTACCGAGGGGCAGGACGGTTGTATTTCTTGATAATATCAGGATGCATGACGTTTCTTTGTCTTATAAAGCGTTTGTGCTTTTTTGCGACTGCAAAGGTATTGCTATTCTTTCTAGTGCGCAATCCTCATTTATGTGGATTTTGTGTATTCACTAACTCTCGTTTTCGCCACCATGACCTTACCGGATTGTCTTATTAGTGGCTTGGCATCCTTCAGATGTTCCTTCAGCGTCTTTTCCTCGATACGATAGATCTTAGGAGTCAGTGCCCGAGGGAAACGATTGAAGAACGGGTCGTAGGAGAGGAACCAAACTGTTGCCATCACCTTTGGAAAGTGGGGCATCAGATCCCAAAGACTGAATAGTCGGCTCTTGGCGGCGATAGTGATACCCTGCTCGCCAGTATCGAAAGTCGACACACATATCAGGTGTGTGCGCCGTTGGGTGTCTTGTTCTTGTTCTGCTTTCGTTTTCCGGTGTGAGATGTTGATATGCCGACCATAGCGTTTATTAATGTCTGCCATCATCTGCCTGAACAGTCGTCCGTGTGTTGAGGTGTCCTTCTGCTGCCGTGAGGCAATGGCGAGGTGTATCATCTCGTGCAACAGCGTATCTATCACCTCCTCTTCCGGTAGGTCGATCCTCACGCTGATACGGAGTACGAAGCCATAGTTCTCCCAGCCTCGTAGCAGTCTCCGCCTTCGCTTGAAGCCCAGTTGTCCGAGGTATGTACGTGCCCGACTCATCTGTATAGCTACCTCTGGCAGTTCTCCGTCGAAGCACAGGTTGTTCAGTTCTTCGTATTTCCGCTCAATATACTCTTTCGTGGGTCTCATATCGTCTACAAAGATACACATATATTTTGGAATTCTGATCAAATCTTTGTATCTTTGCAGACAAGAATGAAATTAAGTATGTGGAAAAAACCTTGGACAATGAAGGAGGGCTTCCTCATTGGAGGCGGTCTGGTTGTCATCGGACTGATGGTGCAGTTGTGCTTTGGGGCAGTGCCATGGTCAGCAATCGCATGGCCTTTGAACGGACTACTGTTCGGTGCATTGCTCGCACTGACGGTCATTGCCTTCCTGATGCGGAAACGGATATATGTTATACGCTTTCTGGCATCGTATATGGCAGCGATACCCATACTGGTGTATGCCGTGGTGTTGACGATCGTCATGGGGTTGACGCGTCAGCAGTCGGGCTTAGACATGAATAGCGAGGGTACGTGGCTGAACGATATGCTGGCCTTTTGGCCCTTTGTGCTGATATATGTGCTGATGGCGATCATACTCGCATTGGTGATCCTTCGTCGACTTGCGCATCTGAGTTGTTGGCGCCGCGACATACCATTTGTGATGAACCATTTGGGACTGTTTCTCGCCATGACGACGGCCACGTTGGGGAATGCGGATATGCAGCGTTTGAAGATGGTGGCGGCCGTTGGCGTACCTGAATGGCGGGCCCTAGCTGTCAATGGGGCCATACAGCGACTACCGATGACCATCGAACTGAAACGGTTTATCATGGAGACCTATGACGACGGATCCCCCAAACGCTATGCCTCGGAGGTGCTGATTAGAAAAACATCAGGAGAGACGGTGGAGACGACGATAGACGTGAACAGACCCGTGGAGATAGAGGGGTGGAGGATCTACCAATATGGTTACGACACAGAAATGGGGGCTCAGAGTCATATCTCAATCCTCGAACTGGTGAGTGACCCTTGGTTGCCCTTCGTCTATGTGGGCATCTACATGATGTTAGGCGGTGCCGTGTGTCTGTTTATCTTTGGTGGTAGGAGAGGGAAGACGAATCGTGAGGTGATAAGTTAGAAAGGAGACCATACAATGGATTGGAGCTATTTCATATATTTCGCAGTAGTTGCGGTGCTGCTATGGGGCGTGGGTGCCTGGGCGGCGTGGAAGGATAAGAGGACCGAGGCCTATGTAACAACGGTTGCCGGACTGTTGGTTTTCTTCTGTTTCATTGTGTTGATGTGGGTATCACTAGAGCGTCCGCCACTGCGTACGATGGGTGAGACACGCCTCTGGTATTCGTTCTTTCTACCGTTGGCGGGGGTCATCGTTTACAGCCGTTGGAAGTATAAATGGATACTGTCGTTCTCGACAGTGCTTGCCTTGGTATTCATCTGTGTGAACCTCTTCAAACCTGAGATACACTCGAAGACTCTGATGCCTGCGCTGCAGAGTCCGTGGTTCGCACCTCATGTCATTGTGTATATGTTCGCCTATGCCGTGCTGGGCGCTGCCACAGTGATGGCTCTCTATATGCTCTTTATCAAACGGTCGACTGTCACGGAGCAAGAGTATGAGATTACTGACAATCTGGTGTATGTAGGACTTGCCTTCATGACCTTTGGTATGCTCTTCGGAGCTCTTTGGGCAAAGGAGGCATGGGGACACTATTGGTCGTGGGATCCGAAGGAAACATGGGCCGCCATTACTTGGTTCTCGTACCTTATATATATACACTACCGCCGACTGCCCAAGCACAACGCACGATTGGCGCTCTGGGTGCTACTACTCTCGTTCGTGCTCCTGCAGATGTGCTGGTGGGGTATTAACTACCTGCCCGCTGCCCAAGGGACCTCGGTACACACCTACGGAGCGTAGTCTGTGTCTTATAAACCGAATCGTGAGGTGTCAACAGAGGTTTTCTTGTGACCTTTGTAACCGTTGAAGGTGTAGCGGACAGTGAACGCGAACGACTGCATGTCGACATTGTTACAGAAGGCATATTTCATCTTACCGACGTTGCACCTGGTCTTCATACGATAGGTGCCGAAGAGGTCTTCGCCCTTCAAAGAGAGCGAAAGACCTTCGACGGGGGGCGTCCAGGTGATACCTGCCGAGGCGGCGTACATTGCCAGTACATCGTAGTAGCCTTGGATGGCAGGGCACTGATACCACCCAGATAGCTCAAGATTGAGCTTTTTATCAAAGAGAGAGAGATGATTGTTAACCCTGAATATCGAGGTGACCTTGCTTTTTGAGAATGAGATGGCGTCGTCGATATGTCCGCTTTGGTGCATGTCGAAGGCCATGACCGTGAATTGTGTCTGGAAGGTCTTGGTCCAGTCGACAGGAGTGACAGCCATGAGTCCGTAGCGATAGTCACGATTAAGGTTGAAATACTTGTAGACGGCATGTAGCTCACTATCACTGAGAACCATCGACTGGGTGAAATGGTCGGGACTGGTCTCGGCAAACATACCGAAGATATATTTTGATTTGATAATATAGTTCAGGTTACAGCTATATTTCACGTAGGGTTTTAGTGAGGTGTTACCATCGCTCACGCAGTAGGCGTTGATGTAGGTACGATTGGCTGCCGTGGTCCAGTAGGAGGGATAGTACTTCTCACTGTTGACGGTTAGTTGGACGACATGTCGAGATCGTGGACGGTAGACGAGGGTGAGAGAGGGATAGAGATGCCATTGCTCCCATAGGGTGCACTCTGAGGTGCCGTCCTTGTTATATGACGAGTGGAAGTACTCGCCTTCGAGTGAGAGGTTCAGGAAACCTTTCTTACCCAGCGGTTGACGGTAGCCCAGATAGGCCGAACCCGACTGCTCTTTCTGCTCGAATTGGGAAGACCCGTCTGTGAAATCCCTGGTAAGATAGATGTCCTTGTCGTTTGTAGTGGTAGAGATGTCGCCTCTGAAGCCGAAGTTGATGTGACCTCCCAGACAACGGATCTGATGGTCGAGGTAGACACCACACTTAGTAACATGTTGTCTGTAACAGCCGTCGAGACTGCTTTCGTACGATTCGGAGAGAGTCTGACGCTCCTTCTCGTTGTAGAACGTGGCATTGATACCCACTTCCAACTCATTGCTGTTAAAGGATACTTTCAGGTTGTGTAGCCACGAAGGACTCTTGGTATGAGTGCCGCTCGGGTAGGGTGCTCCATCGAACAAGGTCAGGGCCGTGGAACTGACCTTAGGATGCTCCTCCTGTAACACATAGGAGAGGGAGAGTGATGATTTCTCGTTCAGTGTGATATCGCCATCGGCATACATATTGTTATCGAATGATCTGATTCTTCGTCTGTCTGCCTGATGCACATCATATGTATGTCCTTTCAGAAGGTGACTGGCATCAAGTTCCATCTTTCTGATCAGATTGTCGTAGGAACCGGTGTAACCCATGTTGGCTGACCATCTCGCCGACGAGAGACTCAGGTTAATGCCGCTGTTCGCACTTGTATAAGTCGCTTGATCGAGTCCTCCATAGATATCACCTTTCATTTCAAGGGTGTGGGAACGAGCCTTGGTGAGTACGATATTCACAGAAGCCCCTCTGACCCCAAAGCGACGTGGCGTATTGTAATACACATCAATGTTAGCTACCCTTTCTGGTGGAAGTGAGGAGAGGTAGTTTCGAAGTTGTTCCTCGGACATGCCACTTTTCTTGCCGTTGATGAGAATGCAGAATGATGTGGCACCAATGATGGCATATTGGTTGCCTGTCCTTTGCAGGGTCGGTATCTCATCGAGCATGTCGAGCGCGTTCCTGACGGGACGATTCTCGATCAATAGACGACCGCTGTATCGCAAGGCACCATTCTCGTTAACTCGCATAGGCAGTCGTCCCATGACAGTGACTCCCTTCAACTCATGAGCCGATCTGTCGAGAGTCACAGTACTGACAGAGTCGTTAGCAACTTCTGTATCGTTCACCCTCTTTTCCGGAGCCTGGGCAAACGACGCAGTGGAAATACTGATAATCAATAATAAGTGTAATCGTTTCATGGGGACAAAGATAAGTAGGAAATCATGAAATGACGAAAAAATAGTAACGCGTTTCACAATGTCCCTCAGTCAGTTCATAAAATGACGGAAAACGCGGGAAAGGGGGTTGCCAGACGATCGGATGTCGTACCAAACTGATGATTTGTGAAGTGAAATACATATTTCGTGAAATAGAGGAATGATTATAGGCCGATTATTTGGAGAAAATATGTATATTTGCAGCATCATATGAGAAAAGAGCATGGATTTCAAATATTTGATACTGTCGAACAGCAATGTTCTTGTGAGAGTCGCCGTTCCTGATGTCGCATACATATCTTCGGATGGTAGCTATTCTACGATGGTATTGACTGATGGGCGCAAGCATGTCTTCTCTTTCAACTTGTCGACTTTCGAGAAGTTGCTGGAGAGTCAGCTCGGGCTGGAATCGCAGATCTTTATTCGTCTGGGGAAGAGCTTGATCATCAATAGTAATTACATCTATTGTATAAACATCCCATCTCAGGAACTGATCCTTTCGAGCGATAAGATGGCGGAAGGGTTTACACTCAACGCATCGCGCGATGCTCTTAAGTCGTTAAAATCAATGATCGAGGAAAACGTAAAAAGCAGGAGGTTACTATGAAGAATTATGAGAATGACGTCTATGTGATTGGCGGAAAAAAACGTGTAGCGTGGCTTAGGTATGCCATCATAGTCCTCTGTATAGCTGCAGGTGTCATCCTTATTGGATGGCTCACACGAGATAGTCAGGAGGAGAGCGGTCAGGTTACACAGGAGTTGAACGCTATCGAGGTGCTGCCTGAGAATGCCATGTCGCCCAAATTCGATGGGAAGTATGATTTTAGTGAGTTCCTGAAATGGGTATCGTCCAACCTCGAGTATCCTCAAGGTTTAGAGACGATGGATGCCGAGGTGAAAGTATCTTTTGTTGTCACCAAGGAAGGGCATCTTGCTGATATCGCGATTGTGTCGGAACCGGCACAGAAAGAGTTTGGCCAACAAGTGGTTAAACTCCTGAAGACATGTCCTAAGTGGGCTCCAGCCCGCATGGCCGATGGTACACCTGCGAGCATCAGCTATACGTTGCCGGTGAAGTTCAGAGCACAGAACGCAGTCAACGAATAGTCGCTTATAGATATGTCTAGACGATTAACGACCTCACAAGAAACCAGATAACAGGAATGAGAAGGGCAGGCAGGAGGTTCAGTGTCTTGCAGTCCTTTAGGTTGAGTAGGGCCAGACCACTGCCCGTGATAAGTAGTCCGCCCACGATGAGTAGCTCGGCCATGAGCGCATCGCTGATGGCCGTACTGGAGATATGAGCGATCAACCAGAACATACCTTGCCAACAGAACAGAACGGGTGCCGCCAGAATCATCCCCAGCCCATAGGTAGAAGCAAACACGGTCGATGATACGAAGTCGAGGGTGGCGTTAGTGAACAGAAACGTGTGATCACCTTTCAGGGCCGAGATGACAGGCCCGAGCATTGATAACGGTCCGATACAGTAGAGTAGGATTGCTGTGGCCAGACCGTCGGCAAGTCGATTGCCGCCATCCTCACTACGCTTCAAATGGTCGATGAGTCGTTTGAAACGTCCGTCAATGTCAATGGCTGTACCAATGACACCACCGATGGCCAGTGATACGATGAAGAGCACAGGGTATTCCGACTGAGTGAGGTGACTGATGGTGGCGTTGAGGCCGATGGCCAGCGATGCCAAGCCTAGGCCTGTATATAGCACCTCCTTGTATTTCTCCTTCACACCACGATGCAACAGGGTTCCAATGATGGTACCTGCGATGATAGTGGCTGTGTTGACGATGGTCCCGATCATTTCCTGATGTAGTCGACAAATGCGTATCGATAAGCATGTCGCTCGTCGGTCTCGTGATTCTCGCGCCATGTTTCCTTCCAGTCATCCTTATATGAAGGGAAGAAAGTGTCGGCCTCTGCCGGGGTGTCGTCGACTTCTGTTAGACAAAGACGATCAGCTATGGGCATGGCCTGACGATAGACGCTGGCACCACCGATGATATAGATATCTTCATCGGCTGCGCAGTGCTTGAGGGCTTCCTCGAGCGATGCGAAGGTCTCGCAGCCTGGGGGATTGGGAAATCCACCCGAGCGATATTGACGACTAAGGACGATGTTACGACGATTAGGCAGAGCGCCTTTGGGGAGCGAGAGATACGTGTTACGTCCCATGATGATGGTGTGCCCTGTGGTGAGCGACTTAAAACGCTTCATGTCGTTGGGCAACCAGTAGATCAACTTGTTCTTAAATCCAATGGCTCGATTACGAGCTACATTTGCTATAATGGAAATCATAACTATTCACAATTAGTTTGGGGCTATACAGAAACGTCAGCCTTGATATGTGGGTGGGGATCATAACCAATGAGTTCGAAATCCTCGTACTGGAAGTCGAAAAGCGATTTCACGTCAGGATTGATCTTCATCGTAGGTAAAGGTCGCGGCTCACGGGTGAGCTGGAGGCGGGCCTGCTCAAGGTGGTTCAGGTAGAGATGGGTGTCGCCAGTGGTGTGGATAAAGTCGCCCACCTGATAACCTGTCACCTGTGCCATCATCTGTAGCAGAAGGGCGTATGAGGCGATGTTGAACGGTACACCGAGGAAAGTGTCGGCAGAGCGCTGATAGAGTTGGAGCGACAGACGGCGCGTATTCCTTCCTTCGGAGTCGGTGATGGGACTGGTGTAGAACTGGAAGATGGTGTGACAGGGCGGCAAGGCCATCTTGTTTACCTCGGCCACGTTCCAAGCAGAGACAATCATACGACGAGAGTCGGGGTTGTTCTTCAACTGGTCCAGTACGTATTGTATTTGGTCGATGGTACCACCGCTATAGTCGGGCCATGAGCGCCATTGGTGTCCATATACAGGTCCGAGCTCACCGTTCTCGTCGGCCCATTCGTTCCAGATACGTACACCATGCTCCTGCAGGTACTTCACATTGGTATCGCCTTTGAGAAACCATAGCAGTTCGTAGATGATACTTTTCAGATGTAGTTTTTTCGTGGTGAGTAAGGGGAACCCATCGTTGAGATTGTAGCGGCTCTGAGTTCCAAAAATGCTGAGGGTACCAGTGCCTGTACGGTCACCTTTCTTTGTACCTTCAGTGAGGATGCGGTTAAGAATGTCGAGATATTGCTTCATTTATATTGAACATTGAAGATTAAGATCGTAGAATGTCTGGTGGGGTTGAGGGTAGATGAGTGGTCTTGATGCGCCATGGTTTCGGATAGAGGTTGTTGGCGCGATTACCAATATTCTTCATAGGTCCGAGAGGGATGCCTTTGTAGGTCGTGGTGATGAGGCCACGTGGAGTGTCTGGGGGAAGCACGAGCGCTTCGCCGCGGAGGTATTGAAGTGCCTCGCCATAGGAAAGTTCCACTTGTGGGAAATGGCCCTGAGGCATGTCGGGCGTGAGGACTTTCAGTTTAGAGTGGATAGTGGATAGCGGGTGGTTGTGATTACTTTTGCAGGCTGTTTTCTTTTGCAGGGCACAGATGAACAGTCCTTCACCGCGGGTGATGCCAGGGATGAAACGGTAGACAGGTTCGTCGAAACCATCGAGCAATGAGCCCGTGATATGCCATTCCGGTTGGATGGTGACAGGAAGAATCTCTGCGTCCAACTCTTCCTGCATCCAGCGCACGTTCTCCTCGTTTTCTTTTGTGTTAAAAGTACAGGTACTATAGATGAGAAGTCCGCCTGGTCGCAGACAGGTCCATGCGTCGGAGACAATCTCACGCTGCAGATGCCAGCATTTCTCTACGTTCTGCACACTCCACTCGCTGATGGTTGTGGGGTCTTTTCGGAACATACCCTCACCTGAGCATGGCACATCGCAGAGGATGACATCGAAGAGGGTCTTGGCTTTCCGGAAGTCACGCGGAAAGTTGTTGGTGACGATACAATCCGTCCATCCCCATTTCGTGATGTTCTCCAGAAGAATCTGGGCACGCGTGGCCATGGGCTCGTTGCTGACAAGCATACTGCCTTCAGGAAGGACACTACGAGCTGCTGTCGATTTTCCTCCTGGAGCTGCACAGAGGTCGAGCATCGTTACTGGACTCTTGACGAACTGTCGAAGGATATGAGTGACAAACATTGACGAGGCCTCCTGCACATAGTAGCAGCCTGCATGGAGAAGAGGATCGAAGGTAAACTGCGGACGCCCTGCGAGGTAGAACCCCTCTGGGCACCAAGGCACACATTCGTATGGAGGATTGGGACATGAAAGCTCAGATGAGCACTTCTTTGGGTTGAGACGGATGCTCGTGGGAGCCTCCTCGTCGAAAGCCTCCATGAAACGGTTGAAGCGCTCATCGCCCATCACCAATCTTGTCTGACGCAAAAAATCCTCTGGTAATTTTGTCATTTGCTTGCAAAATTAAAAAAATTATGCGAACTTTGCGCATAAAAGTGCAACTTATTATCTTCTTGCAACGTCAAATAGGTGTAAATGTCATAAAAGGGAAAGAAAAGATATGAAAAAGTATTTAATCGCAATCGCCATGGTGCTCACGCTTAGCATGAATGCTAATGCAGCAGCACAGAAGCACCGCCATACTCCGCGTACGGAGCAGGTGGACTCAACTAAGAAAGATCAGCCCGCCATCGAGGCCTACTCTGACACGGCAAACGCCAAGAGTGCTGAGGATGCTGAGGATGATAAGTACATCACGCACCGCCACGTCTACGCTGATGACGATTTCCCTGGAAGTTACTTCTCTGGGATGGGACGTGATGAGATCTTTGGCATGGGCTTCGTCGTGCTGATAGTCCTGTTAACTTGCGTTGTTGCCCCGATAGGTATTATCATCGCAATCTTCTACTTCGTGAACAAAAACCGTCGTGAGAGATACAGATTAGCTCAGATGGCCATGCAGAACGGGCAGCCCATTCCCGACGATATCCTAAAGAAAGAAAAGGACGATTGGGACAGCAATACATATCAGGCTGGACTGAGGCAGATGTTTACAGGTGTCGGACTTGCCATCTTCCTGGGGATTATCATGGGTAAGCTTGGTTTTGGTATCGGAGCCTTGGTGTTCTTCATCGGACTGGGTAAATGGATTGTGGCCCGTCAGGATAAGAAAGGTGACCCACGAAACAGTCAGTTTTATAACAATTTAAATACGCGCGACAATGAACAAAAGACTGATGCGCTCTAATGACAGAGTGATAGCAGGTGTTTGCGGTGGCATCGCTGAGTACTTGGACTTCGATCCGGTAATGGTACGAGTTGCATACGCGTTTCTCACACTCTTTACAGCTTTCTGTGGAGTCATCTTCTACATCGTGCTGTGGATTGTGATGCCTGAGAGAAGTTTGGTTAGTTGATAATAATAGATTGATGGCAGAACTCAGTGACATCTCTCTTGTAACGCAGGTGGCGGTATTCCATAACAAGCGGGCCTTTGATCAGCTTGTGAGGAAGTATCAGTCACCTGTGCGTCGGTTCTTTTTGAACCAGACGTTGGGAGACGAACAACTGAGCGACGACCTGGCGCAGGAGACCTTCATTAAGGCCTATGTGAACATTACGAAGTTCCGTGGCATGGCAAGTTTCTCCACATGGCTCTTCCGAATTGCATATAATGTGCATTATGACTATGTGAGATCTTTGCGTCAGACAGACGATATAGATACTTCAAGAGCTGTAAAAAACTCATCCGTCTCGAGCGATGAAAACCTGAAGATGGATCTGTATAAGGCGTTATCGTTGCTGAAGCCCGATGAACGAACCTGTATCACTCTTCAACTGATTGACGGTCATCAGATCGACAAGATTGCGGAGATAACAGGTATTCCAGAGAATACGGTGAAATCGCATCTGAGACGAGGAAAAGAAAAAATGGTGAATTATTTAAAGCAGAATGGGTATGACAGATAAAGAGAAGATCATGTTAGAGGATTTCTTCAAGCAGGCTGCTCAGCAGCAGATTGAGGATCGTGGCTTCACGGAGCGGGTAATGCAGAACCTGCCGGAACGTAGGGTGGAGCAGGTACGCAGACTTTCTAGGCTGTGGACGATATTCTGTGGTGTTGTGGGTGTCGCAATGTTCTTCTTGCTGGGAGGTTGGCAGGTCGTACAGGGGTGGTTCTTGGCTGCTGTGCGTATGACAATCGGATGGCTTGAGATATTCATGGTAACAGCTCCGACGACAGAGATATCCATTAATCCTTGGGTGGTTCTGTTGGTGTTGGTTTTCGTAATAATTTTCCTTCCTTATCAAACAGCCCGTAGGTTGTCCTCAGCACTATAAACTCTGTACGCCGGTTTAACTGGTGACATAATTCCTGCCGTTCCTCAGAGAGTGTGGCGATTAAAGACTCTGTCAGCACGTCGCCCTCTTTGAGGAACGGATATTTTTCTGCAGTCTTCCGTTTGATTTGCTTAGGCTTACCCTCTCCATAACCTTTGGGGGTGAGACGATCGGCTGCAATGCCATGTTCAATCAGGTAAGCGACAACACTCTCTGCTCGTCGTTGGGAAAGTCGTTCGTTATAGACCTCGGAACCTCGGCAATCTGTATGGGCAGAAAGCTCGATAGTGATATTGGGGTTCTCGTTTAGAAGACGAACCAACTCGTCGAGGGCTGTCGCAGACTCAGGACGTAATGTCGCCTTATCGAAATCGTAGAAGATATTCTCTATCAGCACAGGGGCGGAGATGTTGGCCAAGGGGAATTGTAATACGTACTCTTTAGACGCTTTGGCGGGTTCGACGTACAACTGCTCCTGATGGTTTAGGAATCCCTTACAGGTGGCGAGCAGCACATAGTCTGTGCCAGCTTTCACCTCTTGTGTGAACGATCCGTCACCACGGACGTTGAGTTTGAGGTTCGTGCCGTCATTGCCTACCATATAGACCTGTGCGGCTGGCAACTCGTAACCATCCTGTTCGTAGACCCAGCCCTTCACCGTCTGTATAATCTCAGGATCGTAGAAGCTGTAAATATGATCGTAGCCGCGTGTGTCGCCACGATTGGAACAGAAGAATCCTTGGTTCAGGCGTCCTTCGAAGGTCATGCCGAAATCATCGCCTTGGGAATTCAGAGGAAATCCAGGATGGCTTAGTTGATTGTTATCAGTAAGTAATTGGAGGTTATGATTTGTGATAAAAAATATATCGAGACCGCCAAGACCAGGATGACCATTACTTGAAAAATACAGGTCTCCATTGGGACGGAATGTAGGGAACATCTCATCTCCAGGGGTGTTGATGATGTCTCCGAGGTTCTCCACACTGCCCACCTCTCTGTCACTAACCAGTCGACAGCGCCAGATGTCAAGCCCCCCCATGCCGCCAGGCATATCGCTGACGAAGTAGAGCCACTTGCCATCTGGCGAGACCGCAGGGTGGGCGAAGCTCGATAAGGTATCTTTCGAGATTAGAAGTTCTATGGGCTTGCTCCATGCCGCGTCGTTCCGGTTGGATACCATGATGGTTGCATACCGAGGGGCGTTGGGGTCCGTCTTGCATTGCGTTAGGTACATCGTCTTGCCATCGGGTGACAGACAACAAGCGCCCTCGTCAAACGTGGAGTTCAATTCGGAGTCGATGCTTTGTGGTTTTCCCCATCTGCCCTTGTCGTCTTTCTGAGAGCGGAAAATATCTGCCGCTTTCGTTCCTGTGATGCCACTGTGGTCATCACCTTTCGCCTGATTACGCGTGGATGTGAAAAAGAGTTGGTCGTAATTATCGCCTCCGAGTGCAGGCGAATAGTCGGCACGGCGGGAGTTGAACACATCCATCCGTTTCACGGTGTAGGTGGAGCCCTCCTTTCGCCAGACAGGCGCTGATTGTGCCGATGATAGTCCGTTCTTGGCCAGGACGAACGCATCATCCATATGACCCGCCGTTTTTGATTTCAGACTGTCGATTGCAGTTAGGAAGTGTTTCTCGGCCTCTTTGTAGTTACCGTTTCTCATATATAACTGTCCGAGGTAGAGGTGGGTCAGGGAGTCTGCCTGTTTGTAGCGTACCACATTGTTATAGGCCGTGATGGCTTTGTTGGTGAAGTTGATGCGCCTGTAGCACTCAGCCATCTTCTTTGCTCGCTGACCACGTAGGGCGCGCTTTTTCGCTGGTGTCTGAGTATATGCCTTCCGATACTGTTCTGCAGCATCATAATACTCACCGATGGCGAAGAATTTATCACCGTTTCTCATAGCCAGATCTGCTCCGCAACTGCTAAACAGTACGGAGAGATAGGAGATGTATAGTAGGATGATTTTTTTTCGCATACCTTACATAAAACGCAAAAACGGGCGCTTTATTGTTTGAAAGGTACGCGGTAGGTGCATCCTTCTTGCCAGCGTGAGCAACCATAGGCGGTTTTGCCCTTGATGATATGGCCTTTGCCACAGAGTGGACAAAGTGCTCCTACCTCTACGGCTTCCTCAGAAGAAAGGGCGGAGGTGGTGGCGGTGGACTTAGGAGAGTTTTTAGGGGAGGCTGGTGATTTGATTTTCTTAAGCTCCGCGTCGGAGAGGACAGTAATACGGCGGTTGGAGGTGTCTTTCATCACCTGACTGACAATCTCTGACACTTGTTGCTTTAGTTCTTCAATAAACTGCTGGGCGTCGTATGTCTTATGTTCGATATCGCGTAGCTTTTTTTCCCAGATACCTGTGAGTTCGCAACTCTTCAGGAGTTCTTCACGGATAAGGTCAATGAGTTCGATGCCTGTTGGGGTGGCGATAAGACGTTTTCGATCACGTTTGATGTAACGGCGCTTGAAGAGCGTCTCAATAATAGAGGCACGCGAGGAAGGACGACCGATACCGTTTTCCTTCATGGCTGCACGTAACGTTTCGTCCTCTACGAACTTGCCGGCTGTCTCCATCGCACGCAGCAGGGACGCTTCATTATAATACGCAGGTGGCGTAGTCCATTTCTCCGTGAGGGTGGGCTGATGTTCGCCAGACTCGCCTTTGACGAAGGTGGGAAGCGTCTCTCCCGATTTTTCCGAAGTAGAGGATGAACTGTCGCTCTCAGAATCAGTGGCGTTTTCTCCTCCCTCAGGGGAAGAGGAGAGGGTCACCCTCCAACCTGGATCAAGAATTTCCTTGCCAGTGACTTTAAACTCTATATCCTCGTCTCCATGGACTACACCTAGGACGGTGGTCGTGGAGAACTTACAGTCGGGCAGAAATACAGCGATAAACCGGCGCGCCACAAGATCGAACACCTTCTGTTCGGCATCGCTGAGCCCCTGTGGGATGACTCCTGTAGGGATGATAGCATGGTGGTCTGTTACCTTCGAGGTGTCGAAAACACGCTTACTTTTCTTCAGTTGTTTGCCACCAATAGTCTTGATGTACTCCGCATAGGGCGCTATACCAGCAAATTTTACCTGATACAACCCATTGAGCGTTTGGGGACACTTAGGATAGATGTCGTCGGAGAGGTACTGCGTATCCACACGCGGATAAGTGGTGTATTTCTTCTCGTAGAGACTCTGGATGGTGTTAAGCGTCATTTCGGCTGAATAGCCGAACTTACGATTACAGTCAACCTGCAGTGAGGTAAGGTCGTAGAGTTGTGGCGGCTGTTCCTTGCCAGCTTTCTTCTCCACCTTCGTGACGGTAAAGGGCTTACCCTCGATGGTTGTGAAGGCCTTTTCACCTTCCTCTTTCGAGGTGAACTTTCCTTTCGTCGCCGTGAAGGTTGTGTCACGATAGACGGTAGCCAACACCCAATAGGGCTCAGGCTTGAAGTTCTCTATCTCCTTCTGACGGTTCACAATCAGGGCCAGGGTTGGAGTCTGTACGCGGCCTATCGAGAGTACCTGACGGTCTCGTCCATATTTTAGTGTGTAGAGTCGTGTGGCGTTCATGCCAAGAAGCCAGTCGCCAATGGCGCGTGAGAGTCCTGCAAGGTAAAGCGGCTGGTAGTCGGCCTGATCTTTTAGGTTGGCGAAACCTTCACGGATAGCCTCATCGGTCATCGATGATATCCATAATCGTTTCACAGGACAAGTGGCTTTCGCTTTCTGCATCACCCAGCGCTGGATGAGTTCTCCCTCCTGACCGGCGTCGCCACAGTTGACGATGCCGTCGGCCTCCTGCATCAGTCGTTCGATGATGTTAAACTGTTTCTCGATGCCTTTATCGTTGATCAGCTTGATGCCAAAACGCTGTGGAATCATCGGCAACTGTGTCAATGCCCATGACTTCCATGCCGGTGTGTAATCGCCAGGCTCCTTCAGCGTGCATAGGTGTCCGAATGTCCAGGTCACCTGATAGCCATTGCCCTCCATATAGCCGTCGTGTGAGCTGTTGGCTCCCAGGATGCGTGCAATATCACGAGCAACGCTTGGCTTCTCTGCAATACATACTATCATTTGTTTCGTATTTGTTTTGGGATAAAAGATTCCTCTTATCAGAGCGCAAAGTTACTATTTTTTTTCTATATTCTGCTTTTTGTATGAGAATTGTTTGGCAGTTTATAGGGAAAGTCGTAACTTTGTGATTGATATCAACCATCAAACCTAAAACCGTTATGAACCAGAAGCAATTCTCACGAGCGTTGAAAGCTGTCGTCGTTATCATGGCTTTCGTCGCGTTCTTTCTTTTTTCCCATATAGCCTTTATCGAGACCGCAAAAGGTGATATCCATTCTGTGTTCGGATTCCTGGCTAATCTTGTGACGCCCGACGGCAGCATCTGGAATAAGATTGTGAAGTATATGCTGTGTGCTGTCATCCCTATCTTCACGATTCTGATTGTCTGTAGGGGCAGGAACGTTTGGGAGTGCTGGGGAGTACGAGACGGGTTTCTCAAAGGATGGTGTGTTGGGTTGATCTGTGTCTTACCGATGCTAGCATGTAATAGTCTTGCCGGCTGTTCGGAATTCTCTTGGGAGTACCTGTTGTTGGGCGCCATCCTACCGGGTTTGTTCGAAGAGTTGTTGTTTCGTGGTTTCCTCTTTGGACTGTTATTCCGATTCTGCCGATGGGGCTTGGTCTGGGCTGCCTTACCTACGGCCGTTGTCTTTACTATCGGTCATTTCTATCAGGCTCACGACCTTTTGTCGGGACTGCAAGTCTTTACCGTTACAGCTTTGGGAAGTCTTTTTTTCAGTTGGCTGTATGCGGAGTGGGGGACCCTATGGGTATCCATCGCCTTCCATATCCTGATGAACGCCATCTGGCAGCAGATACCTGTCGATGGAGTGACTTCCTCTATTGGCAATGTCGCTACAAATATCGGTCGTGTTGCCACAATCATTCTTGCCATCGTTCTTGCCTTTCTTTATAAGAAGAAACAAGGCAAGAATCTGTTTGATTATAAGATAATCTGACAAATAGTAATAACGAAAAAAATATGAAGAAGCTATTTCTTGCATGCAGTCTGCTGATGGTATTGACAGTCTGCCAAGCTCAGTCTCAGCGTGATGAGAGTGTTGACCTGCCGCGTGCAGAGACACCTGAAAAGGTTACGACGGCGATGGATGCGTTCTTTAGTGCCGCTGCCAAGGCCAAACTGGATGTCCATAGTGTGATGATTGTTAAGGATGGTGCTGTAATCTACAGTCATTGGCAGAGCAAGGGTGCTCCTAACGTTCCCCATGTTCTCCACTCCGTTAGCAAGACGTTTACCGCTACTGCTGTCGGCCTTGCCATCGCAGAGGGTAGGTTGAACCTCACAGACAAGGTCGTAAGTTTCTTTCCCGACAAACTCCCGAATGAGGTCAGTGACAACCTGATGGCCATGACTATTCGTGACCTGTTGACGATGACGTGTGGGCACGATGACGAGCCTAATCAGAGTAAACGAGAAGAATGGGTAAAAACTTTCCTGGCCCATCCTGTGAAACATACGCCTGGTACATTCTACTTATATAACAGTTTGGGCACTTATATGCTTTCTGCTATCGTACAGAAAGTGACGGGTGAGAAGGTGTTAGACTATCTGACTACCCGTCTCTTTGAGCCCCTTCATATCGACAAACCAAGGTGGGATGAGAGTCCACAGGGTATCAGTGCCGGTGGTTGGGGTCTTTATCTGAAGACAGAGGATCTGGCCAAGATGGGACAGCTCTTGTTGCAGAATGGTAAATGGAAAGGAAAGCAGATCATCCCCGCCGAATGGGTCTATGAGATGTCTAAGAAACAAGTTGAGAGTATCAACCCTGGCACCCGATTGGAGCAAGCCGAGGAGCGAGGTATGACAAAGGAAACCAGCGATTGGATGCAAGGCTACGGTTATCAGATGTGGCGCTGTCGACCTGGCTGTTTCCGTGCAGACGGAGCCCGTGGTCAGTATATCATCGTCGTTCCAGATAAGAATGCCGTCATTGCCATTACCTCTGATGTTGAGGATTTACAGGGAGAGTTGAATCTCGTATGGGAAAAGATTCTTCCTGCTATCTGACAGCAGGAAGAATCCATTGGTTATTGTTTATTTATCAGACTATGCCTTGCTACTTCCTGAGCGGTGATGACACGGTCACACCATTGGTCGAAGTCCGGGTCTTCAATCTGTAGTTCTGGATGGGCGAGGATATAGGATACACAGCGGCGTACCCCTTCGTCGAAACGGGTCGTGGCTTGGAAGCCAGGGACGGCTCTTTTCACTTTCGCACAATCGAAAACAACGGCCACAGCTTTGTCGCCTATGAGGTTGCCTATGTAATCCCATTCTTTAGGTGAGACGGCGGCAAGGAAATCTGAGGCCACATAATAGGGCTTGAACTCCACCCCAAGTGCATTGGCGACACATTGGTAGACTTGGTTCCATGTCAGGGACTCATCACTCGTAATCTGAAAAGCTTCACCGATAGCCTTTGGGTTACCTAATAGTCCGATGAAACCGCGGGCAAAGTCCTCATTCCATGTTAGTGTCCACAACGAAGAACCATCACCGTTTACGATGACGGGCTTCCCCTCCATCATGCGCTTCAGTACCTGCCAGCTACCCTTCGGTCCATGTACACTTACTGGCACAGCACGCTCGCAATAGGTGTGGCTAGGTCGGACGATAGTAACAGGGAAGGCTTCTTCACGATAGACCTTCATGAGGAGTTCTTCACATGCAATCTTGTTGCGTGAATATTCCCAATAGGGATTGGCAAGGGTGGTACCCTCTGTGATGATATGACTAGTGGCGGGTTTGTTGTAGGCCGAGGCCGAACTGATGAAAACATACTGACGGGTACGACCACGGAAGAGTCGGATGTCGCGTTCTACCTGTGAGGGTAAGAAGCCGATAAACTCACAAACGGCATCAAACTGTTCGTCGCCCAACAGTCGTAATACCTCGTCTGTATTGTCGATATCGACAATCACCTGTCTCACGTTAGCTGGCACTTCGTCTTTGCGCGTACCACGGTTAAGAAGCCATAGGTTATGACCTGCTGCCGCAAGCTGACGGGTGATGGCACTGCTGATGGTGCCAGTCCCACCTATTATTAGTATTTTCATCCTTTTGCCATTTGATAGATAGCTTCCATGTCTTCTGCCTTGAGAACCTTTAGGCAGCCGCAAGTGTGCGTATTGCCACGGCTACACTTACGAACCATCTCTTTAATCTCTCCGTCAGTGATCTCTCTACCGATGAGTTCTTTGATGTTGATAGGCATACCGATGGCATGGTAGAAACGCTCCATGGCCTCGATACCCTTCAGAGCTGTTGTCTCAGGATCGGTGAAATCGTTGGGAACGTCCATCACGTTTACAGCGAAGCGTACGAAACGACTCAGGTTCTCGTACATTACGTAGCGTGCCCAACTTGGCCATACTGCAGCCAGTCCAGCTCCGTGTGTCACGTCGAACATACCACTGAGCTCGTGCTCTAACTGGTGCGTGGCCCAGTCGTCGCTGACGCCGCAGCCTGTCAGTCCATTATGCATCAGGCTACCGCCCCACATAATCTGAGCCCGATAGCGATAGTTCTCGGGATTCTTCAGTACAGCAAAGATGGCGTTTTTCATACTGCGCAACGCAGCCTCAGCGAGATCGGTGGTTAGGTCCATGTCGTCGTCCTTGGTGAAGTATCGTTCCATCGTGTGCATCATCATGTCAGTAACGCCGGCAGCTGTCTGATAGGGAGGTAGGGTGAAGGTGCGCTCAGGGTTCATGATGGCGAACTTAGGGCGCGACAGATTGTTACTGTAACCGAGTTTTACATCGCCATCCTCATTGGTGATTACGCTCGACTCGCTCATCTCACTGCCGGCAGCAGGGATGGTGAGCACGGCCGCCACGGGTAGCATCGTCGTGGGTGTGGCCTTCCCCAGATAAATATCCCATACATTACCCTCGAAGCCGACGCCATAGGCGATGCATTTGGATGAGTCGATTACACTACCGCCACCGACGGCGAGAATAAAGTCGACACTTTCTTTTCTACACAGTTCGATACCCTGTTGTGCGAGTGATAGTCTGGGGTTTGGTACGACTCCTCCTAGCATGACATAGTCGATACCCTCCTCCTGGAGCAGATTACAAATCTTATCCAGAAGTCCAGAACGTTTGGCGCTCTGTCCACCATAATGAACCAGCACTTTTGAGCCTCCGTATTTTTTCACCAGATGCGCTACTTGTTCTTCCGACTGTTTGCCGAACACCACTTCCGTTGGTGCATAGTAATTGAAATCTCTCATATCGTATTTATTTAATTGTATTTGTTATCCATGGGATAGCATACACCCCATTTTTGGCGCAGACTATCCATGAGTTGCATGATGAAAAGGGTTTCTGCGTGCGGCATTTCACGTGGCTCAAGTCGTCCATCGATGAGCGCTTGCCTGCAAGCAGCGAACTGATATTCGTAGCCGGTAATCTGTTGAGGCACATGGATGTCTTCTACAAACTCACGGTCGTGGGTGTTGACCGTGATTTTCTGTGGATTATTGATATTGTCAATAATCAGGTTGCCGTCGGTACCTGCTATCACACCGATATTATCACCAACGCAGGCTGCGCTTGACTGCAGATTGCATAGCATACCGTCAGCCAGGACCATACTGATAGCGTTAGTCAGATCCATGCCGGTTTTGCTCTTCACACACAGACTCTCCACCTTCACGATGTCGGCAGGAAAAAACATCCTGACGAAGTTCAGGGCATAGACACCCAGATCGAGGAGAGCACCTCCACAGAGGTCTGGTCGCATGATACGGGGTTTGTCGCCCATCGAATAGCCTAGTGTGGCTGTCAATAGCCGTGGCATGCCGATTCGTCCGCTATCAATGAGGTTGCGTACGATGCCAACGGCTGGCTGGTAGCGTGTCCAAATGGCTTCAGCGAGAAAGATTCTTCGCTCGTGGGCTAGGTTGACGATTTCTTGAGCCTGTCCGTAGTTGGCCATGAAGGCTTTTTCCACCAAACAGGGTTTATCAGCCATCAGGGCGTCTCTGGTCACCTCATAGTGGTGCGAGTGGGGAGTACCTACATACACGAGGTCAACGTCCGGATCGGCATACAAATCAGCGTATGATCCATATGCTTTCTCAGTACCCCATTCATGTGCAAAAGAGTCTGCCTTCTCCTGTGATCGTGAAGCCACAGCATAGGCCTCGCAATCGTCCATCCCGTTAAGTGTGATGGCCGCTTTCTCTGCAATCCAGCCCGTGCCGACAATGCCGACACGTAGCTTCTTTCTCTCTTTCATATATCTGTTAGGATTAGTTTCTTATTTTTGGACGTGCGAGAGATGAAAAGGTTTAAAAAGAAATATGTGTCTGAGAGATAAATTTATACCGATTGTTTTGTCTGTTTGCAATAAATATATTAATTTTGCCGACGCAAGAACCGAAATTTTATTGAAAACAATGACAAAATGAAACGAAAGACTTGCAAAATGAGAACACTGGCAGTGATGCTGGCAGTGTTCAGTAGTGTTTCTGCCATGGGACAAGGGCAGAACAGTGGTGACATTGACTGGACGAAAGATTTTACCAGTCGTATTACGCTCAATGGCTATGCTCAGGGAGGTTGGTCGTACCAGAATCCTAACGGAAAGGCCACCAATGCCTATAACCTTAAAAGAACGCTACTATGGGCAAAGGCACGTATCACTGATCGTTGGTCGTTTATGTTCATGCACGACTTCTCTAGTGTGGTACAGGAGTTTTACACCGACTACAGAGTAACAAATAATCAGTCGCTGACCATCCGTCTTGGTCAGTTCAAGCATTCCTACTCAATGGAGAATCCGATGTCGCCTACCCAACTGGAACTTATCGACGTCTATTCGCAGGCAGTGCTTTATTTGGCCGGTGAGGGACCCGACCCCTTGAATGGCGTGAACTACGGTCGTGATATGGGAATTGAGGTCTTCGGTGATCTGGCCAAGGGTAAACTCCACTATGAGTTGGCATTGATGAGTGGTCAAGGTATCAACCGAAAAGATCGGAACAATCAGAAAGACTTTATCGCCAAGCTTGAGTTGCGCCCTGTTGATGGGCTGCGTTTCGTGGCTTCAGGCTATCTTGGCACGGGATGTGCTGTGGGTACAGCGGCTTGGAATCCTAGCATATCTGAGGGCGACAATTATAAGCGCAACCGTTATAGCGTGGGTACTGAGTACAAGACTCGTGCATATTCACCTGCAAAATACAAGGAGGCGCGTCCTGCTTGCATTCGTGCAGAATGGCTCGGTGGTAAGGACGGTAAGGTAGGTAGCATGGGTGGTTATGTAACGACCGCCATCCCCGTGGTTGACGCTCTTGATATAGTAGCCAGTGCCGAGACTTTCGACCGTAATACCGATGTCGATGGCTGGGATCAGACCAACCTCACGCTAGGTGTGCAGTACTGGTTCTATAAGAAGTGCCGTCTGCAGCTACAATACACCCGTTGTGTGTGTGGTGAGAATATCAGTTCTAATGATTACAATTGGCTTCAGGCTCAGGTGCAGGTAGCCTTCTAATCCTCTTCCATTCGAGGATATCGAGATAAACAATATAGAAATAATTAATTTGGTGCCTACATGAAGCCCGTTAGGCACTCCTTCCCTCGGGGAAGGTCGGGAGAGATAAATGTTCATCAAAATAATATTAACCATCATTTTTTTGGCCGTGATGATAGGGGTGGGACTATACACCCGTAAACAGGCAAGTAGTGTAGAAGGTTTCGTGCTAGGCGGTCGTGCTGTCGGTCCTTGGCTGACGGCCTTTGCCTTTGGAACCTCATATTTTTCGGCAGTAGTCTTCGTTGGCTATGCCGGACAGTTTGGATGGAAATATGGTCTGTCGTCAGCCTGGATTGGTATCGGCAATGCCATCATCGGTTCCCTTCTGGCATGGATTATTTTAGGTCGTCGTACACGACTGATGACCCAGCATATCGAGTCGCGAACGATGCCCGATTTCTTTGGAACTCGATTTGATGATCAGGGCCTGCGTGTGGCAGCCTCCATCATCGCTTTTGTGTTCCTTATTCCCTACACAGCAGGTGTCTATAGTGGTATCTCTCGTCTTTTTGAGATGGGATTCGGCATCCCTTATGAGTACTGTGTCATCATCATGGCTATTCTCACGGCTGTATATGTGATTCTGGGCGGATACAAGGCCACGGCTATGAACGACTTCATTCAGGGTATTATCATGCTCTTTGGTATTGTGGCAGTCATTATCGCTGTGCTCAATGCTCAGGGAGGCTTGGTTACGGCTGTTGAAAAGTTAGCAGCCTTACCCTCCGATGCGGATCCGTCGGTGAATGGCGGCTTTGCGTCGTTTTTCGGTCCAGACCCGTTGGGGTTACTCGGTGTGGTTATTTTGACGTCGCTTGGTACCATGGGACTGCCTCAGATGGTGGGTAAGTTCTACTCTATCACCGACGAAAGCGCCATCAAACGTGGCACAGTCATCTCTACCGTTTTCGCTTTCATCGTTGCTGGTGGCTGTTATTTCCTTGGTGGCTTCGGACGCCTGTATGATCCTGTCATCGCTGCCAATGGAAAGATTGCCTTTGACTCAATCGTACCTGCTATGCTTGTTACTCTGCCCGATATCCTCATTGCCCTTGTGGTGCTCCTTGTGTTATCGGCCTCTATGTCGACACTGGCATCGCTGGTTCTCACCTCTAGTTCTACGATGACCCTTGACTTGATCTATCGTGACAAGAAAGCCGCTCCTGGTGAGGTGGAAGATGGTTCTATCGATGATATCGTGGCTGAGAAGATCGAGCGTCGTAAGGTGGTGGTCATGCGTGTGCTTATCATGTTCTTTATTGCCATCTCCTTGCTTATCGCCCTTAACCCGCCGACGTTCATTGCCCAGCTCATGGGTATCTCGTGGGGCGCTCTAGCAGGCGCGTTCCTAGCACCGTTCATGCTTGGCCTCTATTGCCGTCGTGTCACCACGGCTGCTGTCTGGGCCTGCTTTATATGGGGTGTTGGTCTTACGGTGGTGAATATGCTCGCAGGTAATCCTATCAATCCCATCAACTGTGGTGCCATTGCCATGGTGGGCGGCTTCCCGGTGGTGTGGATTGTCAGTCTATTCTCCAAAAAACTGCCAGAGAAGACTGTCGAGAGCATTTTTGAGTGCTATCTATAATCAACGAATATGAAAAAGAAAATCCTGACTTTATTGACCATCTGTCTGATATGTTTTCAGATGGTGTCTTGTTCAAATCGCTCGAAGAGTGCTGCGCCAGCAGTTACTGAGTCTTCACAGACGGAGGCCGTGGCCGATATCGCGCCCGATTTCTCTCTACCCGATCTTCAGGGTAACACACTGTCACTCTCGTCGCTCCGCGGCAAGTATGTGGTGCTCGATTTCTGGGGGTCCTGGTGTATTTGGTGTATTCGTGGTATTCCTCATATGAAGGAGGCCTATGCCAAACACAAAGATCGCATGGAGATCTTGGGTGTCGATTGTCAGGATACGGAGGATAAGTGGAAAGCAGCTGTCGAGCAATACGAGCTGCCTTGGCTGCAGGCGCGCTGTCCTGATGATAAATTGTCGGTGCTTGCTAAGCAGTATCAGATTGAGGGTTTCCCCACGAAGGCGGTTATTGATCCTGATGGACATCTGTTGAAGGTTGTCTCAGGCGAGGATCCTGCGTTTTACACCTATCTTGACGAACTTTTCGCCCAGTAAACAAAATAAAGAATCCCCATTATGGTGGGGATTCTTTATTTTTATTTTCCTATAAAAACTTGGCTTTCCTTTCTAATACGCGTGGTCGTCCTGGATTTCGTTCTTGTCGAGTTTCTTCTTGTCAATGGCACGCCAAGCGTAGACGATATATGCTAGTACGAAGGGCACAAGCAACGAGACGTAGAACATCGTCGTGAGCGTGAACTTACTGCTGCATGAGTTGGCGAGGGTGAGCGACGACTGTATGTCGGCTGTCGAGGGATAATAAGCTGTGCGATTCCACCCGGCACAGAGTAATAGGGTCAGTATCACGAGCACAGTTCCAACACCGGCAGGCCAGATGCCACTATTGTATCCCTTGGAGAGCACGGTCTTGCCAATGCCATAGAGCACGAACACAACCCCGATTATTAGAATAACGAGTAGATACCACATTGTGAGGAAGTTATTCAGGTACTTCATTGGCTCCAAGTATACGATACCCTCGGCATTGACGGCATATCCCTCTTTCAGCAGCAAATGGACGAAATAACCCACAAATAGTATCAGGAAGGGCACAGCGGAGCCTATCAGACGTACACTACCACGTGAACGAATATCCTCGTCGGCCACATTATTCATGACGTAGAGGATGCCTAACACACGTGTCAGAAATACTACAGCGAAGCCTAGTACAAGTACCCATGGATTGAGTAGGGCGTCGAGACCATGCGAGGTGTTTGCCCAGCGTGAGATAATAGGGGTAATGATACCTTCAGTGACAAGGTTGTCCTTCACGATAAGGAAGTTGCTGCCTTCAAAGAAGGTGGCAACGGCAGCCCCCAACAGTAATGGACCGACAATGCCGTTGAACGTGAGACAGAACTGGAAGATACGCGGGCCAAGGAAATTACCTAACTTATTTTGAAACTCGTAGCTTACGGCCTGGAGCACGAATGTAAAAAGAATGATCATCCACAGCCAGTAGGCACCCCCGAAGCTTGTGGAATAGAATAAGGGGAATGATGCGAAGAATGCTCCGCCGAAAGTGACAAGGGTGGTAAACGTGAACTCCCACTTACGACCAGTGGAGTTGTATACCAGGCGACGCCCCTCTTCCGTCCAACCGAGGGTGCGTGCCAAAGAGTTGGCTCCCTGGACAAAGAGTAAGAAGACAAGTAAGGCTCCGAGTAGTGAGACTATAAACCACCAATAATGTTGTAGAAATACATATGACATAATAACTCTTGTTTTGCTTTAATACTCAACGTTTCCTTGTTTGATCTGTTTCAGAAGAATGGTGATCTCGACAGCAAGTAGTGTGGTAAAGAGAATGAGGAACAGAAAGAATGTGATCATTACACTTGACGAACTCAAATCACTGACGGCCGCCCATGTGGGCAACATGTCTTGAATAGTCCATGGTTGACGACCGAACTCTGCCACAAGCCAACCGCTCTCAGAGGCAATATAACTCAACGGAATCATCGCAATGGCTGTGATATAATGCCACTTTGGCAGGGTTGTGATGTCCTTTTTGTACGATGCGAATAGGATAACGGCAAAGAATAAGATGAACAGACAACCAAGGCCTACCATGATGCGGAATGCCCAGAAATTCACAGGAATATATGGGACAATATCAGACTTGTCGCGAAGATGGCCGTAGCCGAAATACTGTATATTCTCGTTGAGTATGGATAGGTGGGTGTTCAGCGCAACCTCGTCTGCCTCGTCACTCTTAGCCTTACGGTAGGCGGCGAGGGCAGTGATGGCTTTCTTTCCACGTTCGATTTTCTCATCGACGGAAGGCTCCACCCGTCCGTCGGGGGTCGTGTAGCCGTCGAGAATGTCGTTGATGCCAGGGACGAATCCATGTGGATCGTTTGTCGCCATGAGAGAGAGGGCATAGGGTATTTCAACCTTCAAAGGTGTCTCTGTGGTCTTCTCATAGTCGGGCTGAATAAAAGGGTTTATCCATGCGACAGCCGTCAGTCCCTGATTTGTTCCACCGTTATAAAGTGCTTCCATTGCAGCCAGTTTCATGGGTTGTACCTCAGCTACGTCCATGCCTGATTTGTGACCTGTGACGGCGGTCAATATGGAAGCGACCAGCCCCACCGTCGCACCAATGCGGATGCTCTTCAGAGCAAGTTGGGTCTCTCGTTTTTTCATCAGATACCAGCAACTGACACCTACGCAGAATACGGCACCAATGATCCAAGCAGAAATGACCGTATGACAGAACTTGTCGATGGCGAAGGGGGAGAGTGCAACCTCGAAGAACGATACCATCTCGTTACGCATGGTGTCGGGGTTGAATTCACAGCCCACAGGGTACTGCATCCACGCGTTGGCCACAAGGATCCACCATGCAGAGATCGTGGCGCCCAGACCTGTGAGCCATGTGGAGGTCAGGTGGAAGCCTGGTGATACCTTTTTCCATCCGAAATACATGACGGCCACAAAGGTCGATTCCATGAAAAAGGCAACGATGCCTTCTACTGCCAATGGGGCACCGAAGATGTCGCCCACAAACCACGAGTAGTTACTCCAGTTGGTACCGAACTCGAATTCAAGGATGATGCCAGTGGCTACTCCCATGGCGAAGTTCACACCAAAGAGACGCTGCCAGAATTTCGCGGCATTCTGCCAGAAGTCAGCGACAGACCTGTCTGTCGTCTTTCCTTTGTCAAAGGCCCGCTTTGCACGGTAATAGTTTGTCTCGACGATACCCATGATAACCGCTAAACCGAGAGTGAGAGGCACGAAGAGCCAGTGGTAGATGGCTGTTAGGGCGAACTGCGCTCTCGACCAGTCGATCATCCCTGCATCGATGTTTAAGAATAGGTTGCTCATCATATGATTATTTTAGAGGTATGACATCGCTTTGGATGTTCCATTCGTCTTGCTTTAGTGACCAACATTAAAAATGTCCTCGTTCCACGAGTTCGTTCGCCACATAGCTAGCCTTGTCGCCGTCGGCATGCTGCTTGAGAAAGTCGGGCAAGAAGAAAAGTCTGAGAATGAAGAAGATGATAAACAGCTTGATGAGGATGATGGCCCATAGGGTCTTGCCAAGGCTCATTGAACGAAATCCTTCGTCATAGAGGTCGTATATCCTATACAGAAAGCTGTTATGATTCATAGACGTCAGTGCTATTTGTTGCAAATATACATCTTTTATCCATATATTCCAAGCAAAAAGAGGAGAAAACTGTAAAAATTGGTCGAAAAGTCGGTAAATATCTTAAAATTAAACATGGTTAAACTATTGAAGGTCAGTTTTCTTTGTTTTTCTCCACGAAAAACTATAATTTTGCACCGTGATAAAATAAACGAAAAGATATGAATAAGAAGATACTGATTCCTCTGATTATTGTGATACTGCTCTTATTGGGCGGTGTTGTTTACCTCTTTACAGACCTCAAAGAGCAGAAACAGGTGAATGCAGATATGCAAGAGTTGGCTGCTCTTGACAAACAGGAGATGGAGAATGAATATGAACGCTTCGCCTTGCAGTACAGTGAGATGAAGATGCAGATTAATAACGACTCGATCATCGCCCAACTGACACAGGAGCAGATGAGAACCCAGCAATTGCTGGAGGAGTTGAAACAGGTGAAGGCCACCGACGCGCGTGAGATAACACGTTTGAAGAAGGAGTTGGCCACCGTGCGTGCCGTATTGCGCGACTATGTGATGCAGATCGACTCTCTGAACCGCTTAAACCAAAACCTGAGGGCAGAGAATAGTCGTGTGCATGCCGAACTTCAACAGCGTAATACGGAGATTGCTGGTCTGAGCAGTGAGAAAGCTTCCCTGTCGGAAAAGGTCGCCATCGCTGCACAACTTGATGCTACGAATATTCAGCTTCAGTTGTTGAACAAGCGCGGAAAGACTACCCAGAAATTGAAAGACTGTAGGCAGATGCGTGTAAGTTTTGCCATCACTAGGAATGTGACGGCCGCTAATGGCAACCGTACGGTCTATGTGCTGATACAGAACCCTGGAGGTAATGCCTTGACAGGTGGTGGCGCATTCGCCTATGAGAACCGCACTTTGGAGAGCTCTGCGAAGAAGGTTATCGAGTATACTGGTGAGGAGACGCCTGTTACCGTGTATTGGAATGTGTCGCAGATGTTGGAGGCTGGCGACTATCGCGTGAGCATCTTCGTCGACGGCAGTATGATTGGTTCGCGTACATTTACCTTTAAATAAGAACATGGACAAGAGAATTGCTATCAGCTTTTGGCTTTTAGCCTTTGGCTTCCTACCGGCTGGTGCGCAGCGTATTCTCTCGCTCGACAGTTGTAGGCAGATGGCGTTGCATAACAATAAGCAACTTGGAATCTCGCGACTGAAGCAGGACGTGGCGGCCAATATTAGGAAGTCGGCACGTACGAAGTACCTGCCGCATGTGAGCGCCATTGGCACTTATCAGTACACCAGTGAGGAAATCTCACTGCTGAGCGATGTTCAGAAGCATACCCTGCCGTATCTGGGAACGGGAGTGATGACAGGCATGCAGCCTCAGTTACAGGGTTTGGAGGGCTCGTTCTCACAGTTGGGTAACGCTCTCGTTCAACTGGGAATCCCTGTGCAGAATGTCCAGCAGATGATGGGCGGCATGCAGTCGAACATGAATGACATGATGACAGGTCTGGAGGGGACTCTCAACAGCGAGGGAAAGAAGATTGTCGATGCCTTGCGGACAGATACCCGTAATGTGTTCGCTGGCTCTGTACTGCTCACCCAACCAGTGTTTATGGGTGGAAGTATTATCGCTCTGAACAAGATCGCCGATTTGGGTGAGGACATGGCAGAAAATTCCATGGCAGCGCACCGACAAGCTACGCTCTATAAGATAGACCAGACTTATTGGCAGGTGGTGTCATTGTACCATAAGAAAAAACTCGCAGAAGGCTATCTTGATCTTGTTAGGAAACTCGACTCCGATGTTCATAAGATGATTGACGAAGGCATTGCCACGAAGAGTGACGGCTTGAGTGTTGATGTGAAGGTGAATGAGGCCGAGATGGCACTGACACGTGTCAATGACGGACTGGTTCTCTCTCGGATGTTGCTTTGTCAGCTCTGTGGACTACCACTTGACGAGCAGGTGGTTCTCGCTGACGAGCAGACAGATCAGATTGCCGTGGTTGAGTTGGCACCGAAACTTGATATTGAACAAGCTGTTGAGCATCGTCCTGAGCTGAAGATGTTACAGAACACTGTTGATATCACCAAGCAGGCAACAAACGTTCTCAAGGCAGGAAATCTACCACAGGTGATGCTCATGGGTGGCTATGCAGTGAGCAACCCGAATCTGGTGAATGGTTTCGAGAAGAAGTTTGCCGGTTTCTGGAATGTGGGTGTGATGGTGCGTGTGCCACTTTGGAACTGGGGCGATGTGATGTATAAGGTACGCGCTTCAAAGGGGGCAACCTCTATCGCCAGTCTGGAACTGGCTGAGGCCCGTGAGATGATTGAGCTGCAGGTGAACCAGACAACTTTCAAAGTTGGTGAAGCCAATAAGAAACTGGCTATGGCACAGGCAAATATCCTGCGTGCCGATGAGAACTTGCGTACAGCCAACCTCGGCTTTCGTGAGGGCGTGATAACACCGACCACGGTGATGGAGGCACAGACGGCTTGGTTACAGGCGCAGTCTCAGAAGATCGACGCAGAGATTGACGTCCGACTCAGTCAGGTTGATCTTCAAAAGGCGTTGGGAACGTTAGAATAATGATAATATTTAATAGCTAATAGTAAAAAGCTAACAGCCAAAAGCATCATAAAATGTCAGCAAAGAGTCAACATAAGAACATTTTACTTGCCATTATCGGATTTGTGGCAGTTGTAATCATTGTAGCCATCATCGGAGTTCTGGTCATCGACCGTGATCCTGATGTGATACAAGGACAGGTGGAAGTGACCGAGTATCGCGTATCGAGTAAAGTACCAGGACGTATCCTCGAGTTGCGAGTAAAAGAAGGCGACTACGTGAAAGTGGGCGACACGCTGGCCATTCTCGACGCACCAGAGGTGCGTGCTAAGATGGAACAAGCGCAGAGTGCAGAGAATGCCGCCGCTGCCATGGAACTGAAGGCGCAGAACGGTGCCCGTAAAGAACAGATCCAAGGTGCGTTTTCCGTACTTCAGCAGGCGAAGGCCGGACTGGAGATTGCGGAGAAGTCATACCACCGAGTACAACGTCTGTATGATGAGGGCGTGATGAGTGCGCAGAAGCGCGATGAGGCCTATGCCAACTATAAGGCAATGGAGGCACAGGTGAAGGCGGCACAAAGTCAGTATGATATGGCTGTCAATGGTGCTCGTCGTGAGGATAAGTTGGCTGCTGCCGCTCAGGTGGGGCGTGCAAGAGGTGCTGTCAACGAGGTAAACTCATATATCCATGAAACAGTGCAAGTGGCTCAGATCGAGGGCGAGGTCAGCGATGTATATCCAAAGGTTGGAGAACTCGTTGGTACGGGTTCACCGATTATGTCTATCTCTGTCATGCAGGATATGTGGGGAACGTTCAATGTCCGTGAGGACCAGTTGAACGGCTTGCAAATGGGTACAGAGTTTACTGCTTTTGTTCCTGCTTTCAACAAAGATATTAAAATGAAGGTATACTACCTGAAGGATCAGGGTTCATATGCTGTATGGAAGGCTACGAAGGCCAATGGTCAGTATGACTTGAAAACCTTTGAGGTGAAGGCTCGTCCAGTGGATAGGTTGGATGGCCTGCGTCCTGGCATGTCTTTGATTGTCAAGAATTAAATGAAATTCCTCACCCAGATATGGCAGATATCGAAGCGTGAATGTAGGATTCTGTATAAGAATCGCATTTACGGCTTCTGTATGGTTGTTTTCCCCCTGTTGGCCATGGTGTTTTTCACTTCGCTGATGGATGAGGGATTGCCAGAGAACATGCCTGTGGGTGTGGTCGATCTTGATAATACAACAACCTCGCGCGGATTGATTCGTCGTCTCGATGCTTTCCAGAGTTCGGAGGTGGTGGCCCACTATCCCTCGGTGGCAGAGGCGCGTCGTGCCATTCAGCGCAACGAGATATATGCATTCCTATATATCCCCAAGGGTACGACAGACAAGTTATTGGCTAGTCGTCAACCCAAGATCTCCTATTATTATAATATGGCCTCGGTGATGTCGGGGTCATTGCTGATGAGAGATTTGAAAACCATTTCCACCCTTGGCTCGGCGGCTGTAGGACAAGCCACGATGCGTGCGAAGGGCTATACGGCAGGTCAGATACAGGCGTTCTTGCAACCTATTCGGATTGATTTGCATCAGATAGCCAATCCTTGGACCAACTATAATGCCTATCTCTCGACGGTACTTGTGCCTGGTGTGATGATGCTTTTTATGTTCCTGATATCCGCCTATTCGTTGGGTATGGAACTGAAGTTCGGACGGGGGAAGGAGTGGTTGGCGATGGCCGATAAGAATATTGTGGTGGCCATCATGGGAAAATACCTGCCTCAGGCACTGGTGTTTCTCACATTGATTTTTGGCTATGAATTCTATATGCTCCATATCATGGGCTTTCCCTATCAGGGACATACGGCCGACATCATCTTGCTTTGTGTGTTGGAGGTGTTCTCCAGTATCGGTTTCGGCGTTTTCGCCTTTGGCCTGATGCCTTCGCTCCGTATGTCGATGAGTGTCTGCTCGCTATGGGCCGTGCTGAGCTTCTCGTTAGCGGGATCAGCCTTCCCTGTGATGGGTATGGATGCTGCCATCCAGGCTTTGACGTGGTTGTTCCCGTTGCGCCATTACTATATGATCTATCAGATTACGGTATTTAACGGTTTCCCGTTGATTGATGCCTGGTTCCATCTGGCGGCCTTGGTGGCCTTCACTATCCTGCCTTGGCTGGTTATCTCGAAAATTAAGAATGCAATGCTGACCTATGTCTATATTCCATAAACTACACGGACTGATCCAGGATGCCTGTTACATCTGGTATGAGGAGATGAAGCAGGTGTTTCGCGATGAGGGAGTACTCATCTTCTTTATCATCGTACCGTTGGCCTATCCGTTGCTATATTCATGGATATATAATAATGAGGTGGTGCGCGAGGTGCCTGTGGTGGTCGTCGACCAGTCGCATAGTCATCTGAGTCGTCAGTTTATCCGTGAGTGTGATGCCTCACCTGATGTGAAGGTGGCCTATTATGCAGAGGATTTGGACGAAGCGAAAACATTGGTGAGTCGTCAGGTGGTGAAGGGTGTCTACCTCATCCCCTCCGATTTTTCTACGCATATCAACCGCATGGAACAAGCTGTGGTGGGTGTATACTGTGACATGTCTCTGATGTTGACTTACAAGGCCATCTACCAGACAGCCGTTGCTGTCACGCAGTCGATGGGGGCGGAGATACAGACGAAGTTAGCAGGTAACTATACTGTTCGTGAGGATCAGATTACCACCAAGCCTTTAGCTTTCGAGGATGTGCCGATCTTCAATCCGGCTGGTGGATATGGTAACTTTATCATCCCTGCCGTGCTGATGCTGATACTCCAGCAGACACTCGTACTGGGTATTGGACTCTCCGCAGGTACCGCTCGTGAGCGTAATCGTTATGCCGACCTCGTACCTATCCACAAGTGCTATTCCAGCGTGGGGCGAATTGTGGGCGGTAAGGCATTGTGCTACCTGATGGTTTATATGGTCATGGCAGCTTATCTCACGATGGTTGTGCCACGGCTGTTCTCCTTCTTAACGCTCATACACTGGCAGGATCTGTTGCAACTGATGATACCCTATCTGCTGGCCTGTGTGTTCTTTGGTATGACTGTATCCTGTCTGGTTCGCTATCGTGAGAACGTGATGTTGCTCATGGTTTTTGTGTCTCTGCCGTTGCTGTTCCTGACAGGTGTCTCATGGCCACAGAGTAATATCTCGGGCTTCTGGCAAGGTGTCTCATGGCTGTTCCCTAGCACCTTTGGTGTGCGAGCCTTTGTTCGTATGAACACCATGGGGGGAACGCTGAGTGATGTGCTTCTGGAAGTCCGTTATTTGTGGATCCATGCTTTCGTTTATCTGATTGCTGCCTGTCTGGTATATGGTCATCAGCTTCGTGAGTCGCATCGCCATGCCAAAGAGCGTTTGGACTATCTCCGTAAGAAAAGAGAAGTTCGCCTGCTATTAAAGCAAGCGAACCTCAACCATTCCGATTCAAAATAGATTTGATATAGTATCCTAATAGGCATTCTTATCGTGTTTGAAAAGCGCCAGGAAAGTCCGTCGTATGATGCGTAGGTCGAGCCAGATGTTCCAGTGCTCGATATACCAGATATCGCGCCTGACACGTTCCTCCATCTGCCAGAGTTCTTTCGTCTCACCACGAAAACCCGTAACCTGTGACCACCCTGTTATCCCAGGCTTCACAATATGTCTTACAGGATATTTGTCTATGAGCTGTGTGTACATCTCCGTATGACTGAGCATGTGTGGTCTTGGTCCCACGATACTCATATCTCCTTTGAGTACGTTCCACAACTGTGGCAGTTCGTCGATGCTTGTCTTCCGCAGGAAATTGCCGAATGGGAACTTGCGTGCGTCATTTTCCGTCGCCTGACGGCTGTCAGCCTCTTTGTTTATGTGCATCGAACGGAATTTGTAGATCATGAACGGCTTTCCGTCTAGTCCTGTTCGCAACTGTCGGAAGAATAGAGGGCCAGGACTCTGTCGTTTGATGATCAGGGCGATGAAAGGCATGAATAGTCCTACCAATGCTAACATGAGTGCTGACGCCACGATGTCGAAAAGTCGTTTGACGATTCTGTTCTGAGGATACTGTAGCAGACTCTTGTGTGTGGTGTACACCTCGACGTCGGAGAAACTCTCTCGTTGCAGATGCAGTTGCAGTGATTCGGCCGAGATGGGGATATAGTAGAACTTTATCATGTGCTGGTCACAGAACAGCGACAGTCGTTGTATGAAGTCCGTCTCTTTTATAGGCAGACAGACGTACAGGTCGTCGCCCATCTTCAGTTGATCTGACTGTTCGAGATGATCTATCAGGAATTGAGTGGTTCCCAACCATTCCAGTTTGGGGTGTTGCTTATAATTCTCGTCAGCACTTTCGCTATTGTCTTTGATCTTCTTGTCTGCATAATAACCTATAATTTTGTAGCCAGTTGTAGGGTCATTTATGAGCAGATGGTATACGGACAGCATACCAGGGTCAGAGCCAACGAAGGTGATGGTGCGTGAGTTACCACCTCGTTGACGATACCATTTGATAGCGGTTCTTTCCGTGAGTCTCAGTATGAGGATAAGGATGAAGCAGACTGTTCCTTGTTCCAGAAGAACCCATCCGACAGGTATCCGCAAATCTACCCATTTCATCAGCAGATAAGCAAGGACAGCCTGTGTCATTGTCAAGAATACGGTACGCTGGAGCACTTCTCCACCCGATACGACCCGTTTATGGATGATGGTGTGGTTATGCCATTGACTCACTGCCATCGCGATGTTGCAGATCAGGATGAAGAGCCTGATCTGTTCCAAACGCCATCCGCCAACTCTGGGATGCCAGGCGAGGAATGCAGCCAGTACAGCATTCAATACTACAAAGTCGCCTGCGATGACGGAGCACTTGATCAATGTGTTTGTCTGATTGTTTTTTCTCATGATAATCTCTCCCTAATGATATTTCCGAGGAAACGAATATTGCCGATGAGGTATCTCCGCCACATCCGTCTGGGTTCTTTTACCAGTCTGTACAACCACTCCAGGGCGTGATCCTGCATCCACTTCGGAGCTCGCTTCATGGTACCAGCATAGAAGTCGAACACGGCACCGATCGTTCCCACATGGCAGTGGATATTCAGTTCTGCCCAATGCTCATACGCCCATTTCTCCTGCTTAGGTGCTGTCATGCCAATCCATAGGAGATCTGGGTCAGCCTCGTTGATAGCGTTGACGATGGCTGCATTATCCTCGTCGGAAAATACCTGTTTATAGGGTGGCGAGTAGGTCACTACTTCTAGGTTCGGATAGTTGATAGCCGCCTTCTGCCGGA
This sequence comes from Prevotella sp. lc2012, assembly GCF_900107065.1. NCBI lineage: Bacteria > Pseudomonadati > Bacteroidota > Bacteroidia > Bacteroidales > Prevotellaceae > Prevotella > Prevotella sp. lc2012. The sequence continues at coordinate 236,107 of NZ_FNUF01000004.1, forward strand.
TGCTGTTCAGCACCTTCTCTGATGAGCCCATGAACATCACCTTGTTTCTCTCACTTTCGGCATCTCCTTGAGCACTGTTTCTCTCGAGCCTGTCCATCTCGAAGGCAAACAGATCCCATCCGGCTATCCGTTCTTTAGGCTGTGACTTCGCTTTCAACCAGCGGCAGGCCTTCACGATCGATGCGCCATCTGGTATCAGGTAGTCGCCTTTCGTGAGGGCCTCAGCAAAGAGACTGTCCTTCTGTGCCACATTGAATGAGTGCGCATTGATGGTGTTGATGAGCAGCTTTCCTTCAGGAATGGTCTGAAGCTCAGCTCTTGATTCTAATAGGTTAATGTCAGATAAACGCATGTTATACCTGTATAATAGTTTATAGATTAAAGAAGATCTCAGTAAGTTTGCTCTCGAAGGCCTCAAGCGTGAAAAGAGCCTTGTATCGACGGTAGCCCTCTTGTCCCATCATGATACGAAGCGACTGATTGTTGAGCAAACGCTCTAGATACTTCGCCAGATCCACGGGGTCGTTCTTCTCACAGATGAGGCCGTTTCCACCGTCTTTCACGATGTCGGCGATACCGCCCTCATCCGTCGTGACGATTGGCAGGCTGTGCTGCATGGCCTCAAGAAGTACCAGAGGGAAGCATTCGTTTTGGTAGAAGGTAGGGAATACAAACAGATCTGCGTCCTGCAGGAAAGCCTCCTTGTCAGTTCCGTATCGTTGCCCTTGATAGCTCACCTGTCCCTGCAGTCCCCTTTGACGGATCTCCTCCTCAAGGTGGACTGCGCCAATCTCTGCCGTCTCACCTCCCACGATGTCACAGACGAACAGACAACCCTTATCCTTGATAATCTTCAGGGCATCGAGCAATACCAGTACACCCTTTTCAATGAGCAGATTACTGAGAAACAGGATACGAGGTGCATTGTTGGGAATACCCCTTACCTCACGCAGCCCATGATTCTGAGCGATACCGTTGGCACAGATATACACATTCTCCCTCTTGACATACTTCTGGATGTCAGGGTAGAGCCTCTCCGAGAGCAGGATTATTTTCAGATCCTTGAAGAATCGTCGATACAATCGATGGTCGAGCCATCTGTCTTGGCGGGCAGACACCCCTTTGTTATGATAGTGTACCACAACTTGGCAGCCCATCCGCTTGAGCATCATCACAATCACATAGTCCTTGTAGAACGCTCCGCCCTTCGCATTGGCCGTCACGTATACCAGATCAGGGTGCAGGGTCTTCACTGTCTGCCGTATCTTACGGAGCAGTCGACAGAAGACGAGCATTTTCTTCATGCCCACCTTTCCTATATCCTCCAGACTGGTAGCAGTGGCCAGGTTGATATAACGACACTCGTACTGTGAGTTGATCAGCTCCGAGTCGTGGATATATTTCCCTACCATCGCAGCCCCATGTACTGGTGGTGGCATATGAAGGATGAACAGTATCTTTTTCAGGCCTGTCGTCATAATCCCATGATCTTTTCTAACTGTTTAATCTGATGGCTCAGGGAATACCTCTCCATATAGAATTTTGCCAAGTCAGTCTTTTCCTGTTCGCTAGGCGGATTCTGGAGTGTTGTCAGTATTTGCTTGGCTAGGTTTTCTGGCGAATGAGGGTCAAAAGTCGGTATCTTGTTACATGAAACCTCTTTTAGTACCTCGATATTTGATATCAGAACAGGTGTCTTGTTGACTGCAGCCTCGATGGGTGTCCACCCGAAGCCCTCCTGAAGCGATGGCGATACAAACAGGTCGGCATGCGAGTAAAGATAGCGCATCTCGCCTTCCGTCCGGAAGCTGTGGTCGAAGACAATTCTGTCACTCAACCCAAGTTCCTTAGAAAGTTTCTCGAGTTCCTTCCGTTCCTTTTCGCACTTATGATCTCCCTTGAGATAAAGAATGTGAGGAATATCGTTCTTGATCAGGCTGAAGGCATGGATGAGTAACTCTGCGTTCTTGGTTTGATGGAAACGGTTCACATCCAGAATATACTGTTTGTCGATAATATCCTCTATCGGCAGCTCTTGGTCAGTGAAGTCAAATGGTATACTGTTGTACACAATCTCCGACTCCTTACCGTCACGCCGTAGCAGTTCATCGTGCGTTGCCTTTGAGATAGATATCAGATGAGGGAATTTCTTGGTTAGCATGCTGCGATATCTGTGCCAGATGAAATAAGAAAGCATTCCTCTTTCCTTTTTGACATTGTCGTAAAGAATGAGGTCGTGTACGATTGCATAGTGTCTATAGGGCGGCGAGAAGTAGAAGAAACCAAACAGGTGTATGGGTAGAAGAACGGTAGATATATTCCGTATTTTCAATTCTTGTTTCAACTGACGTGGCAGGACGCCGAGCAGGCGATAGTATGGTCGCCATGAAGTAAACATCTTGTCGCGGTCCAGTACAATCTTCTCATACTTCTGGCCAACGAATTGGTCAAGGGTGTCCTCCATCTCTTGCCATAGGAGAACATGTATACGGCAATGGCCATATTTCTGGAAGCCTTGTATCAAGCGGGCAGCATAGATAACAAGTGATCCTGAGGCTACAAACGCTTTCTCTATGTAGGAGCAGTCGATAAGCAGATTCGTCATCTCTTTCAAAGCAAAAAAATGATTTGCGTGTTATACAACGGGTTTGACATCTATATAATAACTATTCAATGGCGGTAAGACCTTGATCCGTCGTAGGTAGTCAGTTATGTAATTCTTGGTCTTGAGTATTAATGACCTGTTATCCACTCTGTGATTCTTCCACTTCGTCAAATCCTGATAATAATAAAAAGTGCTATTGAATGGATGAGGAAAGCGAATATATGATTCCCAGGGCTTGAAGTTAGCAGCGAAATGTACGATAACAGGATCCTTTCTGGCGTCTATAATCTCCTGTTGGTCTTTTCTCTTCTCCAAAGAGAACTGTTTATACAAATATCCGCTGACCAGATTGTACTTGATAGGTAGTGATACTTTCTGATTCCAGAACACACCATTCAAGATATCCTGATCATGGAAGGTCAACACGTCATGGTGGCTCTCCATGAAATCTGTCAGCTGCTGGGAGATGTTATGCTCCCGCCAGTATCCCAGATTGATCAATAGCACTCCTGCATTAAAGTATCCTTTATCCGATGGATACCCTAATCGGGCGTCATAATGAATGTCCGTATGAAGGGAGTCGTTTACCGCTGCAACTGCATAACCTGTAAGGTCCGTATTCCATAGTGATAAGAGTGAGTGCCTGACAATCATGTCACCATCCAGATAGAGTATCTTATCAATGTCCTTTGGAAGTATGTCTGTCAAGAACAGACGATAATAGGTCGCATAAGTTAATCCATGCCTGTTGCCTGTGGAAGGCAGTTTGTCGTTCTTCTTTTTGACTGTGTAGAACATTATGTTCACGTGTCTCTCAAAGACTTTTATATTGTCTGTCAGATCATCTTTGTCTTTCTGCGTAACGCTGTCGTCTGTCACAACGTGGAAAGTGATATCCATTTCCTGGTTATTGGCGCATACAGAATACATCATCACACCAGATGGCATGACGAATCCATGATCAAAGCATATTACGATATCCATTTCTTATTATAATCTGTCGTTAATATATACCTATCGCTCATTTACCTCGGAGCAAAGTCGGACTTTCCTCGGAGCAAAGTCCTAGTTTGGTAAGATTACCAATAACATCCGTTTTCTACATGTTCTGCACCTTGCGGAATATCCTCAGCGTGGGGCGATACCCAATGCTCGTTATAGAGGCCCCAGTCGTTCCATCTTTTCCCCTTGATGCCGAAATAGATCTGCAGCACGCCACCTAGATGGATGGCCTGCTTACCCATGCGCTTGACATGAGCTGCCAGAGGGAATCCGTAAGCACCACAGCCTATCAGCGCAATATCAAAGTCTGCTTTTTCTATTTCGCGCTTCATATAGTCGAGTGCCTCAAACCATGTTTTATAGCCAGCTTGATGACCTGCGATGGTTTGCACAGCTTTGATTGTTGTTAGAGATGAGAATTTGGGAATGGAATCAGTCCGAGCGAACAACTTGGTCCTGTTTTCCCTGTATTGCTGTTCTATCGTTGAAGCAAAAGGATGGATGACCAACACCTTTTTCCCCTTAAGATACTTAGTCCAGAAGGCTTTATCCTCTGGATGGATGTTGGTGTCTGCGAAAGAAGCTTTATAGGCGTTCTGAAGTTCTTTTTTCAGGAAAATCTCCTCAGGGCGCCATGAGAACAGCACGTCCACCTGCCTCATGTCTGTCGTCATCAGACTGGCGAACTGTCGCAGGCTTTCCTTGGAGACAGGGAAGAAACCTGCGTTTCTGTGCATGCAAGTATAGACGTATCTTTTTAGGAAGGGAGCTAATAAAGGATACTTAGCATATAGCACAGCTTTAATCTCCACAGCGCCAAACCTGGCTGCCATGAAGGGCTTGTCCGACTCGATACTCCTTCCGATATAATCCCAGCTCTCCTGTCCTCTGGTCTTGGGTAGCATCAGGTTCCTGATACGAAAGATGGTGGCTCTGAGTGCATTATTCTTCATTTCCTTAAAACTATATCGATACTATCCTTGGCATAAGAGACAGGCAGTTCTTTTTCTTGTTTGAAGGATTGATAAGAACGAATATAATAATTAAAGATGGCGCAAAATACGAGGCACGTTGATAGTGTGAATGAATTCATACAGTTTTCAAAGAACATATGAGTCATTGTGCTAAAGACGGAGGCAGCACAGGCCACAGCCATTAGCCGCAGGTCTTTAGGATATCTTTTGGAAGAATATCTGATACATTTTCTGATTATGCCACCAAAGAAAATAAGCAAAAAGGATGTTCCTATGATTCCTATCTCACATAAAAGTAACAGCCAGTCATTATGCATGAGGGGGAATGCTCGCTTAAACTCGTTCTGATCTGATTGCAGAAAGGCCTTTACAGATCCCTGTCCTGCGCCTATATATGGAGCTTTTTCATAGTATTTGTCTATCATAAGCATCCAGAAGGCAATACGTCCATTTGTGTTGATATTGCTTGCTGCATTCTCAGAATCAATATACTCGCTTCCCTGGCTGTCACCACCTGTCATTTTCTCTTTGAATGACGGGATACTGATAATTAGGGCAATGCTAGCGATGATGGCCATGAAAGTCGGTATGACAGCTTTCCATCGATAGAGTAGAAGAGAGAATGCTATCATACCAACAGTGATACCTAAAAGAGGCGTTCTTTTTACCCAGAATATAGCAGGTAACATGCATATGATAAAATGTATGATATATATCTTTTTCTTAGTGGTGAGATATAGGATTGCAGGAATAGAACACATCGCCATGCCATAATAGGGATAAGCAATTCTATGAGGATAAAAAGGTAATCCAAGTACTAACAGGACCAGTGTGGCATTCGATATGTAAGTGAAAAGCTTTGTAACATCGGATTTTGTCCTGATGGCAGTGGTGGCTAAGGCATAATAGAAAAGAGGCATGACATACATAAACAGTCCTGGGATTCCTCTTATTGGATGCTTAGAATATGAGAGAGAGACGCATGCAAATATATAGAACATTAGATACCATCTACAATCCTTTATAACAGTCTTTTTGAGTTTGATAAGGGAAAAAATCAGAAACATCTCAACTGGCCATACATAAAGTGAGTCCTCAATGTAACTTAGCATGTAAGCAACAAGGAAAAATGATAATAGTTTCAAGGGCTTATTCTCGTACTTGCTAGAAAGGATGCAGAACCCTCCATACAAAACTACAATCGCAGCTAAGATATGTGCCAGTTTAAGATATTCCATCTATTACATATATATTATAGCCATCTCTTCTTAACCTATCAGTTTTTTACAACTGTCTGATACGATTCAGCAGATGAATCGGAGACAATTCTCCTTGGTAATTGTAATCCACATCGAGACGCTCTCTGATAAAATCAAGATCGATATCGTCTGGCTTTTCAAAAACTTTAATGTATTTGGGGTTATAATATGGAGAGTTTACGACACCCTTCCAGTTGGTATAAAACTTCTTGTTATACATAACAGCCTCCCAGAATCGTAATGTGCAGGAATGAGCATCGCCTTTCAGTACCTCTAAGATGCAATTAGCCTCAAGTTCCCTTCGCAGCATCTCATTTCTTTTCAAGAACTTATCCGCATATATAATTGTAGACGGATTCAGACGGTCTGATTTCCTTACATGACAAAGATACAAATAGCTGTTGATATCGTTAGCTGCAAATTTCCGATATAAACCATTTACCATGCCTGCTCTGTCTTTTGCTTCTGCGATAAAAGAAATGTCATACTTGCATTTTACAGCAGGAATATCATCTGACTTTGACATATACACAGGCGCATAGGTCAGGCCATATGTTGGTACGTCGTATATGTTGTCATAGCTCAGGATAAGATCAAAGATCCGTTTTGCCTCTTCTATTTTGAATTCTTTGTTTCTTTGAGTGTTACTCATGACGGTGTCGCGCATCAGCAGTATCAGCTTCGTCTGAGGAAACATCTCCTTGATAAGCCCCAGCAAGGTGTTAGTATACCAACTGGTGACCATAGCGATTGTCTGTGTGTCTGAGTCTATGTGCTGGCGCAGGAACGTCTTCCAGATGAGTTTTTCAAGGGCCTTCGTCCTGTTCTTGAGTTTACCAAACAGTAAGTGGCAATACTGGCTGCTGATCAGTTTGCTTTTGTGCATGCGATCCCTGTATATGACTATGCAATCCTGCTGATTTTCCAGATCTTTCATCAGGATATGGCCTTGATCGTAATTATGATCCAGGAAAACGTGTTTCATATCTTTTTACCTTTTAAAGTGTAATACAGGTCGAACAGCAATGGAGACAACCTGAATAGTAACCATTGTGCCGCCTGTTTTTTTGAGAATCTTTTGGGAACATGAAAACCGCATCGGAGAGTGCGATACAAGAATGTATAGTTCGCATCAGAGAAATCTCTCTTTTTCCTGATAAGATACCACAGGGCGAAATGCTTAATCCGATAATCTAGGATCTCAGAATGATATCCCCATGTCCCAAGGTCACGATATCGTTGTGAGTTCAATCTGGCTCTGTCATTCAGTACTTTGGGTGATACGAAGGTCGTGATGCTATCAGGACGGACACAGTAGTGATACAAGGCATGGTCAAGGAAATATGTACATGACGATTTGCAGACCAGTTTGTATGTTGTCCCAGTATCTTCATATACGAATCCTTCAGGGTAGGAGATATCGTCAAACAAACTCTTCCGATAGATCTTATTCCATGCGGCATTCCCTTCGTTCTCAAGTATGATGTCAAGGGCTTCTTGAGTGGTCTTATACCCTTCTTTAAACCCTTTCAGGACTTTTGTCTCTTCTTTCTCCGGATTGAGTCCTCGTACCTTGATATGATTGAACATCACTAAATCTGCCTGATAGCGTTCTGCACACTCATACGCATCTCTGCAAAAGTCATCGTGTACCCAGTCATCGCTATCTACAAACATGAGGTAATCGCCAGAGGCATTCCTGATGCCAAGATTTCTTGCTGCGGAGAGACCTTTGTTCTCGGCATGATGAAACACCTTAAACCGTTTATCTATCGTCGCATACCTCTCACAGATATCACCACATCTGTCTGGAGAAGCATCATCGATTAATATGAACTCTACGCCAGACAGGCTCTGTCGGTACAGACTGTCAAGGCAGCGCTTAAGATATGGCTCAACCTTATAAACAGGGACAATCACTGTGACTGATATGTTCATGTCGTCATGTCCCATATTCTCATTGCCTGTCATGCGAGTGTACTCTGTTGAATCTGGGGTTGTTGTGTAAATTGTGACCTATGATGTGGATTTTCTTCCTGTCATATCCTAGTTTCCAGATGAGATAAGGCAGACTTAGCTGGTCTCTTGTTGAATACTTCTGGTACTCAACCCACCATTCCTCCATCAGACGACGAGTTGGCTCATCATGATGGTTTCTGATGAGGATGGAGTTCTCATACAAACCATAATGGCGTGGGAACCCTTCTTTCTTATATGTCGCAATCTGTCGCTTGGCCGTTGCCTTATCTGCTTTCCTAAGATGGATCACACGGACGAGCTCATCGTAAATACAATCTCTTGTGCGATGATAGTGAATCCCCAAGGACTGATCGCCCATCTCTTCAATCAGTGGCAGCAGGGAATCAGCAATCTCGATATTGCCGTCAATATATATCGTATAATCATAGCCTGACAGAAACTTAAAAGGCAGCATCTTGATTTCTCGATTTAATTGAGTGGGGGAGAGTTCCTTATATTCCTTGAATTGAGTGATATCAACTTTTTTCCATTTAGAATGGCTCGGACATTCCCCATCTGTAAACGCATAATAGTCAATACCTGTATCTAGGAAAAGCGGCTCTGCTAAACTTTCATAATGCCCTGTGATACATGTGTATACTGCGATCTTCAGTTTTGTTGTGTCTAAACGAGACGAAGGGATTTCTATATCGAGATTCCCATCTGTAGAATAGTGCGTGATTCCATATAGATACTCTTTTAGATAGCGCAGGAAATCACTAATCTGACCTCTTTTTATATAGCCAATACTCGTCCGAATGAAATTTTTTCCAAGGAGGTATGTAATTATTCTCATCTGTGAATTCTGCCTTTGTTTATAGTATCGTCAATTCTCAAAGCTTGATTTCTTCGGATGAATCTTTTCAAAGGCTGAACGAATTCTGTTCTTGGCTTCTTCGAAATCTGTAATCTCATCACTGTCGTTGATACAGATAATCTTCTTTTTCTGCTGTAGGATGCTGGTCGTGACCTCCGAGATATTGCTATCGTTTATCAGATAGTATTGACCACTTTTCTGCACAGGATAAGGTGAAAAGGTGTTGGAGGCCAGCTGCCAGTATCTGAGGACCCACGGGGCGACATTGCCATAGTTCCGAAACTTGTTCTTACTCGTCCGTGTCAGGTCTTCCTCGCAATTTGCCCACACCTCCTCGAAGGTTCGTTTCAGATAGCTATATGGCAGGTGTGGGTTGACGAATCCCACGAACTCATCCTTTCTGATAATCGTGCAAAGTAGGTTTAACAGTGACTGACGCAGATAGGTAGCGTTAAACCACTTGAACGGGCTGTTTTTCACTACCTCCCATTTATTGAAGTGCTCATTGATGAGCGTTTTGGCCAGTAATACTGATGCTCCGTACATCCCACTGTGGATGTTCACAGTCATGCCCCCCAAATCACAGGGAAGTCCATCCTTAAAGAATCTTTCTGGTGTTACGTGGTCAATCAGGAACATGTCGTCGTTGAAATAGACGAAATGGTCAGATAGTTCTTCTATCTTATATAACCAATACTCTAACGTTGAACTACTGAATGTTGGAAGATACTCGGCTGGTATAAAGTCGGCGTGCTTGACAATCCTCAGTTTCGGATGTGCGGTGTTCAACCATTCGGGCAGGTGCCCGCAGGTGACGAAGAAGATGTGATTCACCCATGGGGCGAACGTCTCCACACCACGGAACCAGTATCTGAGTGTCTCCCAATCTCTGAATCTTGAGTCGTCGATTTTCTTATGCTCTAATGCGGCATAGTGGTCGCGCTCTTTCCTCCATACAGGGTCGTTTCCATCGACCCAGGTGATCACAAAGTCTATGTTTTTGTTCATACTCTCCATTTGTGATATAAAGTATTTTTCCCAATAGCATAGCTAGAAGACAAAGTAAATCTCTTCGGCAGTGCTCAAGGCTTTGTGAGCCTTATTCTTTTGGTTCATCATATAATCTGCTGATATCTACTACTTGCTGGTTGGTACTCACCTGTACCATCTCAGCTTTTAATGCTTGCTCTATCCCTTCCGCGATAGCTTCAGGTGTGAAGTCTGTTATATATCCATTTGTTCTTCCACTCATCTGTTCAACGCCGCAGAAGTCAGTACATACGATTGGGTTGCCAAAGCATAAGGCCTCACCGAGTGTGATACAGAAGCTCTCATAAAGGGATGGCTGGACATAGATATCGCAATCTTTCATAAAACGATAAGGATTCTCCTGCTCACCAAGAAAAACAAGATGATTTGTTACTTTCTCTTGTTGGGCTAGCTTCATGCATTGCCTATAATACTTATTACCGACTTCTCCACCGATGATATACCATTTCACATCATGGTGTTTGTCTAATAGTATCCTCAAAGCACGTATGGCTAATAATATTCCTTTTTGTGGTTGGAGGCGCCCAACTGTTAGCAATCGACGGCCTTGATAGGCATCGCAGAAAGTGCTGCCCGCATTCGCTTTTTCCAAGATTTCTCCAACAGGTATGACATTACGGATTACGAGCGTCTTCTGCTTCATCTGCGGGAAAGCTTCGTTAAAACGGATCTTGGCTTCTTCTGATACGGCAACGGCATGGTCGATGTCCTGATGCAATCTCTCCACGATCTTATATTTAAGGCGCTCTCGGGGCAAAGACAGATCTTCATGGATCCAGATGCATTTCTTCTTGGCTTGAATCCTGTGACACAGATACCAGACAAACTCACTTGGAATACTCCTAAAGGCAATGGCGAGGTCATAACACTCGTCGAGCCTTGGTGTATGACAGTACTTGTTTCGGCAAAACCAGTAGTTGTCATGAGTGATTTTGCCGTATGCCCATGATAGAAGAAACAGAAAAGCATCAAACCAACGGAATGATCTTAGCATGGAGCGAACTGTCTCAATGTTCGACAATGCTGGTAATGTGTGTATCTGTATGTCTTGTGGGATATACTTCATTAAAGCGCCTTGTCCCTCAAAGAGGCCAAGATGTACCTCATAGCGGTCAAAAGGGAACACACTCAGGAGATTCACGAATGCTTTGCCTGTTCCTCCAATTCCCGCTATTGACATCAGGAAGAAGACACTTCTCTTCTCGTGTGACTTACTTTTTCCCATATCGGTATTTTATCATCAGGTATGCCAATGGACGGCAATAGTAATATAGCCAGATGGTCTTATTGTATTTCGTAAGCGTGTGCATCTTTGAATGATGCTTTCTTTTGAATTCTTTAAGATCCCCCATGATACGGGGGTAGTCGGGATCATTTTCTAATAATGCCCATCCGTTAAGCATCTCTCTAAGGGCATGGGCTATCTGCATGTCTGCATACTCTGGGTATTCTGACTGCAGGAATTCTATGGGCTGTTTGTAGGCCGCAATCAGGTCTTTGATGGTCTTTGCGTTGAATCGTTTCGACGTGATGCTGTTCTCACGTGTCACGTAATGGTATAAGATCGCTTTTGTGGCATATATCTTATCTGCTTTGTGGACCAGTTGATATGTCACACAGATATCCTCATAGGTTCTTCCTACAGGAAATCTCACTCCATCGAAAAGTTTTCTTACGAATAATTTGTTCCAGGCAAAATTGCGGATAACACTCTTTTTACATATTAGTTGTTTGATGACTGCTGCTTCCTCTATCTCTGAGGAGGAATTGACTGATACGAGGGTGGTTTCACCAGTAGGAAGCAGCCAACAGAAGCCGAAGCATACGATGTCGGCATGTTGTTCTTCTGCAATCGTGAGAACGGTCTCGCAAGCTTCAGGCTCTATCCAGTCGTCGCTGTCGACAAACTGGATATAGTCGCCTTTCGCGATGTCAAGTCCTGCATTCCTGGCGGCAGACAGCCCTCCGTTCTTTTGATGAATAACCCTTATTCGTGAGTCTTTGCCTGCATACTCATCACAGATGGCTCCACATCGGTCAGGACTTCCGTCATCGATAAGTATGATTTCAAGATTCTTGTATGTCTGGTTGATGATTGAGTCAATACACTTCTCTAGGTATAGCTCAACTTGATAGATAGGAACGATAATTGATATTAGGGGGGCTATCATATTATGTTGTGTTATTCGTTTTTCACGATCTTTCCATAGATGATCCGCAAATTGATGAGAACGTGCGGCGCATGATGGTATAGAAACGTATTTAGCTTCTGTTTGATTCCATCGTCGAAAGAAAGGGAGGGGGCCGCCTCCCTTAGGATATCAACGACCTCATATCGTTCTGGCATTGTTTTAAGTTTGGTTGTCATCCATAGGTTATAGCAAAACGAGGCGTATATGTCGTTTTTCAGCTTTCGTTCTAGTTCGGGTTTGAGATTCAGTTTGGTCAACTCCCAAGTCTTGGCAATGGCAATTGATATTTCTTTCCCTTTTTTAACATCGTGGGAGGAGGAGGCAGCAAAGGGGCGATGCTGCCTGTAGATGTTTAATAGCCATGATACTCTCAGACATTTCCTCGCTTTTAGATAGCACTCATGGGTGAAAGGTACGTCCTGACAACGAATACCAGGGAAAAATGTCAGATGATGCCTCAGAAGGAAATCTCTCCTGAACAGGGTTCGCCACACATAGCACTCGTGTGGGTTCAAATCCTGAAGGAACAGCTCTTCGCCAGTCTTCTCTATGGACGTCCCGTCTTTCTGCACAATCGAGTCAAACGGGTACTGATCCATCTCCTTGTCGTCAATCCTCAGGAAGTCTGCTACCACTATATCGGCTTTCGATGAGAGTGCTTTCTCAAGAAGGAACGGCAGACTGTTGGTTACCAGCATGTCGTCGGAGTCGGGCATGAGAATGTACTCTCCTCTGGCCCTGACTATGCCGTTGTTGCGGGCGACAGACAGTCCTTGATTCGTTTGGTTGATAACAGTGATGTTAGAATGCTGGTCGATGATGTCGGTAATCATTTCCATGCTCTGATCCTTTGTACCGTCGTTGACGATGATCAGTTCGAAGTCTTTGTCTTTTAGTCCTTGACGGAATACGCTCTCTATGCAAGGACGTATGTATCTCTCGACTTGATAGACAGGAATGATGATGCTCAGTGGTACATCATTCTCTTTTTGTGAAATAGTAGGCATATCATGATTGTTTTAGGATTTTTGTTTTGATATGGTTAGTGACTTTCTTACGCTCATTTTTCTGAAGCCCAAGGTAATAGATTGAAAAAACGGTCAGCAACAGGATGAAGGCCAGATGGCAGAGATGCCATAGCCTCGAATCGGTCTGTATCTGAGAGGTAAGAATCATGCAAAGGATGATAGGGATGCTGGCGATGAGGGGCGGGAGATAGCTCTCACGGCAGAAACGCAGCACAGGGAAATGGAGGATGCGATGCATCAGATAGATCTGCGAGATGCGCCAGAAAATATCGGCAATCAGGAAGACTATCAATAATGAATAGGCTGGATAGCCAGCTTTAAGGATGATGAAGCCGACAGGGATGCATGCTAGTGTCACGATGCTATATGTCATCTTGAACTTGCTGATCTTGCCGGAGGCGTTAGCTACATGGGTGAGCCCGCCATCGGTGACGGAGACAAAGACCATCAGCAGGATGATCTGGCAGAACACCAAGGCACCTTCGGGCACCTTGATCAGCCATAGGTGAAGGATGAAGTCTAACTCTGCCCACAAGGGGAAAAAGGCTAGCATCATCATGAGGATACAGTACTTGCAAATACGATTGGTGAGATAGTATACTCGTTCCATGTCGCCGCCACTGTAACTCTGAGTCATCTGGGGCGCTGCCGCATTCTGGATATTTCTCGCAAAAGGTGAGATGTTGCGCTCAATAGTCTTGCCAACGGCAAAGGCTCCGTTCACCACGGTGCCGAAGAAGAAATTGATCAGAAGCATACTTCCCTGATTCCTACCCATATAGGCGATGGAGGTCAAAAGATTGTAATAGCTGAAGATGAGTATCTCTTTATAGATGCCCCATTCCTTGATGAAACGCCATCTGACAATATCAGGCCATCGACGATAACAGTAATAGTGGTAGATGACAAATGATGCCAGGGTGGTAAGTCCCTCGATGATGGCAAAGGCTCCAATGCGATTGCCGTCGTAGGTGAGTAGCCAATACAGGAGGATGAGCTGCACTGCCTTTACCGAGATGGCTACTACGGCCGTAAAGAGAAACTTCTCAGCTGCATTGAAAAGACTGGAGAAGGGTACGTTGAAGATGCCTAGGCAACAGACTATTGTTGCCACTTGAAAGGCGAACATTGCTGTCCCCTCCTTGCCTGCTTCCGCATTCAGGTAATGATGGATATAGTAGATACCGCCTACTTCCAACAGGAGGAACAGGAAGACCGCCATCGCGATATGCAACACATGGCATACATTGAAGACACGGTTGAGGTCGCCGTCTGGCTTGCCCCTCTCCACGTTGATATAACGAACGGTTGTGCCTCCTAGTGAACTGGAGATAACCGTGAAGAGAGCAACGATACCGCCAACCACGCTGTACAGACCGAAGTCGGATACACCCAAGGCTTCAAGGGCCAGTCGTGAGGTGTACAGTCCTAGAAGCACCCTGATCGCCAACTGTCCATAGACCACCAACGTGTTCTTGGCAATCCGCTTGTTGCCACTCTGGTAATTGCTTTCTAGTCTGTTCTCAGATGAGTTCATGCAAAATCTTAGGGTCACCCTGTCCTCTGAAAGGGCGTGTAAATAGTCCAGATGTGCAGCCGGTCTCTCTTTGATGACCATTTTCCTGATGCATCAAGGAGAGACCTGAGGCTGTCGTGTTATTTGACTCCGACAATCTTTGTCTTGGGCTGTTCTTTATTACGACGATTGACGACGGTGACAACGGCCTGTGCGAGGTTAATGAAGGCCTGGCCTGTCATGGTGTCGACTTTCAAGGCAGCGGGCTCACCAGCATCGCCGCTCTCACAGATACTCTGTACGATGGGGATCTGGGCCAACAGGGGTACACCCATCTCTTGTGCCAGATTCTTGCAACCTTCTTTTCCGAAGATGTAATAGCGGTTCTCGGGCAATTCTGCAGGAGTGAACCATGCCATGTTCTCGATGAGGCCGAGGATAGGGACGTTGACCTTCTCGTTGCGATACATGTCTATGCCTTTACGGGCATCGGCCAGGGCAACGGCCTGCGGTGTCGACACAATGACGGCACCAGTGATTGAAAGGGTCTGCAATAGTGTCAGATGGATATCTGAGGTGCCAGGAGGGGTGTCGAGGATGAAATAGTCGAGTTCGCCCCAATCGGCATCAGCGATGAGCTGCTTTAATGCACTCGTGGCCATACCACCGCGCCAGAGTGTGGCAGTGGTCGGGGAAACGAAGAAGCCGATGGAGAGTAGCTTAACACCGTATTTCTCAATTGGGCAGATGAGGTCGCGGCCGTCGACATGGACGGCATAAGGGCGTTCATCTTCGACATGGAACATCTTGGGCATCGAAGGACCGAATATGTCTGTGTCTAAGAGGCCAACTTTGTAGCCGAGACGTGCCAAGGCAATGGCGAGGTTGGCTGAGACGGTGCTCTTGCCGACACCGCCCTTACCACTGCTTACGGCGATGATGTTTTTCACACTTGGCAATAGCTTCTCTATTTCTGGGCGGGGTGCTGACTTAAACTCGGTGGCGATCTCTACATCGACGTCGGTCGCCGGTTCTTGGTTGTC
This sequence comes from Prevotella sp. lc2012, assembly GCF_900107065.1. Lineage (NCBI taxonomy): Bacteria > Pseudomonadati > Bacteroidota > Bacteroidia > Bacteroidales > Prevotellaceae > Prevotella > Prevotella sp. lc2012. Next base: position 251,612 of record NZ_FNUF01000004.1, read on the forward strand.
AGTTGCATGCTGCCGACAGTGGTATTTGATGGCAGCCTCTGCTGCCTTGACGGTCGACTTCAGAAAGGGATCGGTATCACGTGGGAATACCAGTACCACCTTCACCTTCCACGGATCTCCTTCTTGTGAGGGCGCTGCTACGGATGGGGTATCAGCCACCATGTCACTATCTACAAGATTCTTTTTCGTGCCGGCATACGTCACTGTTGCCAGCGCATCCATAATTAGTTTGGGATATAACGTCATTCTTTATTTTGTGTGTGTTTATTTCTCTTTGAAACCTGTAATCTTTTGCCAGTTCTTGTTGGCTACGTATATGGGCAGACTCCCCTTGGGTATCAGATAGGTGGGCGAGGTGCCTTTAAAGGTGCTGTTGGTAATGGTTGGCGGTGCCGGGGTGTTGAGGATAACCTCGCGCAAGGAGGCACATTTCGCAAAGGCCGATCCGCCGATCTTCTTCAGTGCTGTTGATAGCTCGGCCGTGGTGAGCATGATACATCCCGCAAAGGCGGAACTGCCGATCGTGGTGACTGCCACGGGCACCTTGATACTGGTCAGCGAAGCACAATTCTCAAAGGCATTGTCACCAATCGACAGAAGGGCGACAGGCAGAGTGATACCGCTCAAAGCAGAACAGTCTTGGAAAGCCTTGTTGCCGATCTTCTTGACAGAGGTCGGCAGATTGATCACACGTAAATTCTGGCACTTCCTGAACAGATCGCTCTCCACCTCTGTGATAAAACCGTTAACTGCGACGCTGTCAAGACTGGTACAATTCTCGAAAGCGCTCGAACCGATACTTTTTACCATGTTTGGTATGCTGACCTCTCTCAGGGAGGCGCAATTCTCGAAAGCATGGTCGCCAATCTTCGTAAGGGCGGTGGGAAGTGTGATCTGCGACAGACTTTTACAGTCGTCGAAAGCACGACTGCCGATGATTTTTACATTGGCAGGGATGGTGATGTCACTTAAGGTCGAACAGCCACGAAAAGCGCTGGCGCCAATCTCGTTAAGGTGGCCCTGCAGGATGACAGTAGCCAGTGAACTGCAGTTCTTAAAGGCACTGCTACCTAACTTGGATATCTTGTCGAAGGTGGCAGATCCTAAAGCCTTGCAGCCCTCGAAGGCACTGCTGCCCACATTGTTGACGGAGGCCATTTCGATGGTCGACAGACTTGTACAGTTTTCAAAGGCGGAACTGCCAAGTTCATTGACAGACTTCGGGAGGGTGATACCTGTCAGATTCTTACAGTCGCGGAAAGCATTGCTGCCAACAGACTTCAAACGATCAGGCAGGGTGACGGCAGTCAGATTCTCACAACCGCGGAAGAGATCTGTCCCTAATTCCTTTACATCTTCTGGTATCACAATGGCTGTGAGTGCCTTGCAACCCTCAAAGACCCCGTTGCCCAGTGTCTTCAGATTGGCGGGCAGGCTGATTGATGAGAGTTTCTCACAATCCTCAAAGGCTTCGTTCTCAATGGTCGTTACCGTTTCTGGGATAGGAATAGCTGTCAGACTCACACATTTCTCAAAACAGTTCTTACCGATAACGGTTGTTGTGTTTGGTATGAGCACTTTGGTGAGCATCTTGGCTCCAGAGAAGAGACCACCGGGTAACTCGTCGTTCTTGGTTTTGATACCCTCCTTACCTCCCATGATTCTTGCCTCAGAGAGGTCGATGGCCGTGACGAGGCACTCACCAGGATTTTTCTTGTTGGTCTTGGTGCGGTTCACAATCTGTTGAAGCAACTTGATGTCGGCACCATTAAGTGGTCCGCTGATCTTCAATTCTGCGATCTTAAAGCGCTGAGCCTCTTCAATCTTGGTGGATAACTTGCCGACACTGTCGACGGACACCTCAAGTGATTTCTGTGCCATGGCTAGCAGAGGGAGTGCTGCCACGAGGATGGTCATCAGTCTTTTCATAATAGCTGTCTTTTATTTCGCTTTGTCGAGTGAACTTCTTTTGGAACGGTGGTATGAACGATAGTCGTCAAGCTCGATCTCAACATCGGGCTCTTCGAGTTCTCCGGTTCTGAGCAGATGCCATTTCATATACTTGATGTTCAGACCACGCGCGATCCACATCGACTCATAGTAGGTCTGAATAGAGAGAATCTTCTTCGTCGCATCGTCTATGCGCTCATCATGGTACAGGTCTTCCGTGCGGAAGACAACGGGCAACTGATTCTTCTCCACCATATATGTCGTGTAGGTGAAGAGAAAGTTGGAGTCGGTCTTGAGATGCACGATGCCGCCGTCAGTCAGAAACTTGCGGTAACGATTCAGGAAATATGTAGAGGTAAGGCGCTTCCGTGGGTTCTTCATCTGCGGATCAGAGAAGGTGAGCCAGATCTCCTGTACCTCGTCTTCGGCAAAGAAACGCTCAATGATTTCAATATTCGTGCGTAGAAAAGCTACATTTTTCAGTCCTTCGTTCAATGCCTGTGTGGCACCAGTCCACATCCTGGCACCTTTGATGTCTACGCCGATGAAGTTCATGTCGGGATAGAGTTTGGCCAGCTCTACGGTATATTCTCCCTTACCGCATCCGAGCTCAAGTACGATAGGATTCTGGTTGTGAAAATAGTCGTCGCGCCACTTGCCTCTCATTTCAAACGGCACATTGTCAATAACTGAGTATGGATACTGGAATACGTTCTCGTAATTCTCCATATCCGCGAACTTTGCTAGTTTTCCTTTTCCCATATTCTTAGTCTGTTTCGCCAGGGTATGAATATACCCTCGCGACTTTGTCGCAAAGGTACGAAAAAACTTGGATATATTTGGGTAAAAGCAAAAAAAAGTTTATATTTGCAGAAAATAACAATACAACTATCAAAAAAAGGTTATGGCAAATTACAAGATTCTTCCTCAACTGGGGTTTGGTGAGGCTGTCAGACTGGCTTCCAGTCGTCTATCGGTATTTAAGGGACGTAGTCGTCGTTCGGAGTTCTGGTGGTGGCTGTTGGTCGTCCTGGCATGTAACTTCATCCTTTCGACTTTCGTGACAGATATATTGGTTGGCTGTCTGCTTTCTATTGTGGTGATGTTCGCTGCCTTGTCGGTAACTGTGCGCCGCCTGCATGATACGGGTAGAAGCGGTGCGTGGGTTTATATCAGTTATGCGCTGGGTGCGGCAGGACAGATTGTAACAGGCACGTCAAGTGTCATGAATGACTATATCGAAATAGCTATGTCCGGAAATGTGGATAAACTCATGGCTTTTTTCGAGGATAATGCGGGCTCTTTCTTTTTGATTGTTCTTTTGGGAATTGCTTGGCTGTTATCTTGTCTGGTCGTGTTCTTCATGGTCCTGATCGACGGAAAACCCGAGCCGAACAAGTATGGTGAATCCCCGAAATATGTGTTAGTGGAATCGTAAAGGAAAGGGACATAAGAGAAAAAGAGAAGAGGCTCATTAGAGCCTCTTCTTCTGTTTAAATATTTCTCAATATTTCTGTGTTGATTGGTTTCGTGTAATATCGGTCCCTTAATCGATGACAACGGTTGTCCAACCGTGCTTGTCTTCGATCTCTCCGTATTGGATGCCGCGAAGCGTGTCGAACAACTTCTTCGATACAGGACCTGGTTTTTCTCCAAAGTCATATCGTTTGCCTGTCTCGAGATCGTCGATGTATGAGATCGGCGAGATAACGGCTGCAGTGCCACATGCACCAGCCTCCTCGAAGGTGTCGAGTTCCTCCTCAGGAATTGGACGGCGTTCTACCTTCATCCCCAGATCCTCAGCCACCTGCATCAGACTCTTGTTCGTGATAGAGGGCAGGATAGAGGTCGACTTCGGGGTGATATAGGTGTTGTTCTTGATACCAAAGAAGTTCGCAGCACCGCACTCGTCAATATATTTCTTCTCTTTTGCGTCGAGATAGAATTCGCAGGCGTAACCTTTTTCGTGTGCCAGGTTATTAGCGAAGAGCGAAGCGGCATAGTTTCCACCGACCTTATAGATACCTGTTCCGAGGGGAGCCGAACGGTCGTGATCCCTAACGATGACATAGGGGTTTGAGGCAAAGCCGCCCTTGAAATATGGACCCACAGGGGTTACAAAAATCAGGAAGCAGTATTCACTGGCTGGGTGTACGCCTACCTGTGCAGAGGTACCGATCAGTAATGGACGGATATACAGGGTGGCGCCACTCTCATAAGTGGGAATCCATTCCTGATTCAGGCGGACCACCTTCTTGACCATTTCGACAAATGTCTCTGTTGGCAACTCCGGCATCATGATACCACGACAGGTGCTCTGCAGACGGGCAGCGTTCTCCTCTACACGGAATACGCGTACTTTACCATCTTTGCAACGGTAGGCCTTCAGCCCTTCAAATGCCTCCTGTCCGTAGTGCAGACAGGTTGCTGCCATGTGCAGTTTCAGATACTCGTCGGAGCATACTTCAATCTCGCCCCATTTACCGTCGCGATAGTAGCAACGTACATTGTAGTCGGTCTTCATGTAACCGAAAGACAGGTTTGCCCAGTCCAGATTCTTCATTTCTTTAGTCCTTTAAAGTTTCAAATTAGGTGCAAAAGTACACAATTTACTGCACATCCGCAACTTTTTTGGTTAAAATCTTTTTAAATTGTTACTTTTTTCTTGTTGGATCAGTCTTTTTCCGATAGGATTTTCTTAATCTCCTCGTCGGTCTTGGTCAGTTTGTCCTTGCAGAGCTTAATGAGCTCTTGTGCGCGCTTGAGTTGTGCTGTCATCTGATCAATGTCCAACTCGTCATTCTCCATCCTGCGGACGATGTCCTGCAATTCGGCCATGGCCTCTTCATATTTGGTCTCTTTTTTCATTTGATGATAGATTTGATGGTTCCTTTTTCCAGTAGGGTCTCAATCTCGTCGCCCTGATGTAGTTGCTCCGAAGAACGTATCACCTTCCCCTGATGAAGGGTGATGCTATAGCCTCGTTTCAAGAGTAACCTCGGGTCGAGTCCTTTGGTCTTCTCCTCGATGAGTTGCAGACGATGACATTCAGAGAGCAGACGGCGTTCGATGAGCATTGGTAGGCGCTCCTCAAGTGCTGTTAGTCTGGAGCTAAGCGATGATGTTTTGTCACTGCAACAATGTGCGAGCCGACTGTATAGACTGTCGATGCGGGCCTCCTGATGGATCTTCACCGTGGAGAAGATGCGGGGGAGAGCGATGGCGATGGCCGACAGTTGATAGTTGGCTGTTGACAACTTCTGTTGTGCATAACGGGTCAGATGCTCCTGGGTGTCGTTAATGGTGTCTAGTATCTCTTTCAGATGTGAGATGAGCAGGGCAGCAGCAGCTGTAGGGGTCTTGACCCTGATATGACTGACCATGTCGACGACCGACTCGTCGCGGTCATGCCCGATACCGGTGATAATCGGCAGGGGGAAATTAGCTACGTTCTCTGCAAGCTCTAAGGCATCAAAGCCCGATAGGTCGCTGGTGGCACCGCCACCTCTGATGATAACCACACAGTCAAAGTCTACATGATTATAGATCTTCTCCAAGGCTGTGATAATACTCTGTGCTGTACCTTCACCCTGCATGATGGCGGGGAAGAGTTGTGTCTGGAACTGGAAGCCGTAGGGGTTGTCGGCCAACTGGTTGCAGAAGTCGCCATAGCCGGCAGCCGTCTCACTGGATATAACGGCGATATGCTGACAGAATAGGGGCAGTCGAAGCTCTTTCTGTAGGTCGAAGATACCGGCTTCCTTTAACTGCCGGATAATCTCTTGTCGCTTTCGTGCCATGTCACCCATCGTATAGGTAGGATCGATGTCAGTGACGATCCACGAGAAACCGTAGGCCTCGTGGAACTGCGGGTATACCCTGAGCAGCACTTTCATGCCGGCATGGAGTTGTTGTCCTGTGGTACGCTCGAAATACGGTCGTATGACCATCCATTTCGAGGCCCAGCATTTGGCTGAGGCCTTAGCAATAGGCACAGATCTGGTGGGCATGCCGAACAACCCCGAGTTCTTGGTCGTTCCCAAGGCGTCACCGTTCTCGTCGTATTGGATCAACTCCATGTAACAATGTCCTCTCGACTCCCGGCATTCCGACAGTTCGGCCTCTACCCAATATTCATTGGACATCTCACTCTCGATGACCTCCTTGACCAGTCGGTTGAGTTCGTATAGGGTTATAGGATCGTTCTTCATCTCTCCGTCATTTTCCCTACCATATATGCTCGCCAGAAATTCGGTATGCCGTAGCCACAGATATTGTCGGGCTTCTGGTAGTTGCTGCTGTTCTCCCTGATGAGTCGGATAATCTCAAGGGCCGTCTTATCAGGGAACGCCTGCCACAGACAAGCCGCCAGTCCTGCTACGGCGGGTGTGGAGAATGACGTCCCCATGTCTCTGGTCACTGTTCCTCTTCCGGAAATCAGTGCAGCAGGACTCCCTAAGGCCATTACGTCGGGTTTGACACGATTGTCTTGTGTCGGGCCGACACCGCTGAATGGGGCATTCTCCTTTTCTGTGTTCAGAGCTCCGACGGTCAGAATGTCATGGGCATCGGCAGGAAAGTCAATCTTCTTCCAGGGACCCATGCCTGCGTTGCCCGCCGAGTTGACGAGAATGATACCTTTCTTGGCCAACATAGAGGCTGACCGACTGATGAGTGCGGTTTGACCGTCAAGGTCGTGCTGGTGGTAATAACCGGGGTAGCCATCATACTCGTTGTAACCGAGACTGGAACTGATGATGTCTACGCCGACTGAGTCGGCAAACTCTGCCGCCATGGCCCAGTAGTCTTCTTCGACAGGCTGTTCTGTCTGCTGATCCTCACAGCGCAAAAGCCAGTAACGGGCGTCTGGGGCCGTGCCGATGAGCACCTCGGGCTCGTTGACTGCCATGGCTGATAGTACCTTCGTGCCGTGATCGGTCTCTTGGAAGAAATGTGTGCTATTGGGATAGACGAAATCCTTGGTCCCGATAATACCCGTGTGCTGCAGGGCTGGAATCGCATTGACGTTCTGGAAACCGCCGTCAAGTACAGCGATGGTCATGCCTTTTCCTCTCAGACCGATGCTGTGCAGACGATGGCCAGCCAGCATCTCTATCTGCTCACGCCCGTTACCATAGCTCTCGCCTTTGACGCTGTCCCAGGCGCAGAATGTCTCGCGAGCTGTAACCTTGTGAATCTTCCTTAGGATAGAGTCGGGCGATGTCCATACCTTCTTGGCATCGGCCACACAACCGAGTGTTGCAAGTTTTTCAAGAAGGGTCGTGTCATTGGAACGCACAAGAATCGTATTGTTCCATCGACTGGTTCCGATGATCGTCCATTCCGATGATCGTTTTGAGTTTTTTCTGGCCGTCTCATCGGATGTCTTCTCGAAAAGCCTTAGATAGGTGTTGCTCACGGGCAGGTCGGTCGAGTCGACTGCCAGTCCTTGTCTACGGCGGCGCTCTACTGCCTTGTGCGACAGCCATCTACTGGGATGATCAAGCGAGTAGGGGGAACCTTGTTTGTCTTTGAGTGTATACCTGTAGATATAGAACTTTCCCCCAGGATATCTCATCTTAGGATTGTTTCCTGCGTTTGCTGTCGTGTGGCATAGAAGCGCAAGCAACAGGAAGACGATGGACTTTGATAGACGGTGGAAAAGCATAACGGATGCAAAGGTACTAATATTAATTAAGAAATAAAAATATGATAAGGAAAAAACATGTTTTCCTTTTGCTTTTCGCTCATTTATTCGTATCTTTGCAACCGTAATATATGGAGAAAGAAAACAGAATGACAGATAATAAGCAGGCGGCGCTTGAGTTGGGCACGAAGCCCGTGGGCGCTTTACTATGGCAGTATGCCTTACCAGCCATGGTAGCGATGACCGCCTCAAGCCTTTATAATATCATTGACCGTGCATTTATCGGACAGGTGGTTGGTCCTGAGGCCATCGCCGGTCTGGGCATCACTTTCCCCTTCATGAACCTGTCGGGAGCCTTTGGTGCAGCCGTCGGTGTCGGAGCGTCTACATGTATCAGTGTGAAACTCGGACAGCGGGACTATAAGACGGCCGAACATCTGTTGGGCAATACCGTGACACTGAACCTGATTATTGGTTTCTTGTTCATGGTGGTCTGTCTGATCTTCCTGGAACCGATTCTCCGGTTCTTTGGAGCCTCCGACGTGACGCTGCCCTATGCCCGTGAGTTCATGCAGGTGATCCTTCTGGGTAATATGGTCACCCATATGTATTTCGGTATGAATGCGGTGCTCCGTGCTTCGGGAAAGCCGCGGCATGCCATGTATGCCGTCCTCTTTACCGTCGCGATGAATATCCTGCTTGTCATCACCTTCGTGTGGTGGTTCCGATGGGGCATCCGCGGTGCTGCTCTGGCTACAGTCACCTCACAGTCTATGGCACTCTGTTGGCAGATGTGGCTCTTCTCCAATAAGAAGGCACTGCTTCACCTGAAGAGGGGTATCTATAAACTGAAGAAAGACTTGGTCCGGAATATTATCAGTATCGGCGTGTCACCGTTCCTGATGAATGCTACGGCGTGCGTCATCGTGATCTTCATGAACAATCAGTTTGTACGCTATGGCGGCGATATGGCAGTGGGCGCTTATTCGATAGCCAACTCGATGGTGATGGTGTTCTTTATGTTTGTTATCGGCATCACCCAGGGCATGCAGCCCATCGTGGGTTATAACTACGGAGCCGAGAAGTTCGACCGTATGTTCCGTTGTCTGTGGCTTGCCATCGGTTGTGCTACGGCGATCTTGTTGATTGGATGGACATTGTCGATGCTCTTCTCCCGACAGATTGCACGGATCTTCACGACCGATCCCACGCTGCTTGATCTGGCGGCACGGGGTGTCAAGGTCAGTATGCTTGTGTTCTTTGTCGTAGGCACTCAGGCCGTCATCACCAATTTCTTCCAGTGCATAGGTAAGGTTAAGGTGAGCATCTTCCTCTCGTTGTCACGCCAGTTGTTCCTGTTACTGCCGATGGCATATATCTTCCCGATGTTCTGGGGACTGGATGGCGTGTGGTATGCAATGCCGGTGAGCGATTTCGGCTCGTTCTCGATGACGATACCGATGCTGATATGGTATATTAGAAAACTCAAAGCTTATGGGAAATATAATCATTAATGTGGGTCGACAACTCGGAAGTGGTGGTCATGATATCGGAAGAATGCTGGCTCTCGACTTCGGCGCAAAGTATTACGACCGTGAGCTGTTGAACCTGGCCGCAAAGGAGAGTGGATTCTCAGAGAAGTTCTTCGAGGAGAACGACGAACGGAAGGGATTCCTCAAAGGCCTGTTCAATGTGCAGACATCGCATTTCAGTGGAAGCAGTCTCTATAAGTCGAATTTCTCGCAGGAGAGTCTGTTCCAGTTTCAGAGCGATGCCATCAGGAAGGCTGCCGCTGAGAGCTCCTGCGTGTTTGTCGGGCGTTGTGCCGATTACGTGCTTCGCGATTTACCGAATGTGGTGAATATCTTTGTGACTGCCTCTATGGACTATCGCATCCGGCAGATTATGAACAAGCAGCATCTCGATGAGGAGGCTGCGCGGAACTATATCGAGAAACGTGAGAACCAGCGTGCGGAGTATTACAACTATTATACGGGCAAGAGATGGGGCTATGCGGCCAGCTATGATCTGTGTATCGACTCCAGCGTGTTAGGTATCGTGGAGACCGAGAAACTTATCGCGGAGTTTATCCGGAAACGCTTTAAGATATAATGTCGTTCAGCTAAGGGAAAAGGGATGAAGAGGATAGGAATCATAAGCGACACACATGCCTATTGGGACGATAAGTACGAATATTACTTCGATTCGTGTGATGAGATATGGCATGCCGGTGATATCGGTAGCGTTGAGGTGGCCGAACGACTGGCTGCTTTCCGTCCTTTCAGGGCGGTCTGCGGCAACTGCGACGGTGGCGACCTGCGTCTGATGTATCGTGAAGTGAACCGTTTCAAGTGCGAGGATGTGGATGTGCTCATCAAACATATCGGTGGCTATCCCGGTAATTATGATCCCAGCATACGCTCAACGCTCTTTGCCAATCCGCCGCAGTTGTTTATCACTGGTCACTCGCATATCCTGAGAGTGAAATACGACAAGACACTGGGACTGTTACATATCAATCCCGGAGCGGCAGGACAACAGGGATGGCAGAAGGACCGTACACTTGTTCGTCTCACCATTGACGGAAAGACATTCAAGGATCTGGAAGTCATCTCTTTAGGAGATAAATAAAGAATACTATCAATAAGATATGAGGACGATCGTTATTACAGGGGGTGCGGGCTTTATAGGAAGTCATGTGGTACGCCTCTTTGTGAACAAATATCCGGATTATCGCATCATCAACCTCGATAAGTTGACTTACGCCGGAAACCTGGCCAATCTCAAGGATATCGAGGACAAGCCCAATTATGAGTTTGTGAAGATGGATATCTGCGATTTCGATGCTTTCTACAAGCTGATGCAGGATAAGAAGGTCGACGGCATCATTCACCTTGCTGCCGAGAGTCACGTGGACCGTAGCATCAAGGATCCCTTTACCTTCGCCAGGACAAACGTGATGGGGACGCTCTCACTGCTGCAGGCAGCGAAGCTCTACTGGGAATCGCTGCCGGAGAAGTTCGAGGGAAAACGCTTCTACCATATCTCGACCGATGAGGTATATGGCGCTCTTGAGCTGACTCATCCCGAGGGCATAGAACCGCCGTTCACCACAACCGCCTCTTCATCGGAGCATCATCTGGCATATGGTGAGCAGTTCTTCCTGGAGACCACGAAATACAATCCGCACTCGCCGTATTCTGCCGCCAAGGCGTCGAGCGATCATTTCGTGCGTGCCTTTCACGACACCTATGGTGTGCCTGTGGTTGTGACCAACTGCTCGAACAACTACGGTCCGTATCAGTTCCCAGAGAAGTTGATCCCGCTCTTTATCAATAATATCCGCCACCGTAAGCCGCTGCCCGTCTATGGTAAGGGTGAGAACGTGCGCGACTGGCTCTATGTTGAGGATCATGCCCGTGCCATCGATCTTATCTTCCATCAGGGAAAGGTGGGAGAGACCTATAACATCGGCGGCTTCAACGAGTGGAAGAACATCGATATCATCAAGGTGTTGATCAAGACCGTCGACCGTTTGTTGGGGCGCAAGGAGGGCGAGGATATGGATCTGATCACCTTCGTCACCGACCGAGCTGGTCATGATCTGCGCTATGCCATCGACTCGACGAAACTCCAGAAAGAACTTGGTTGGGAGCCGAGCCTCCAGTTCGAGGAGGGTATAGAGAAGACCGTCCGTTGGTATCTCGACCATCAGGAGTGGCTCGACAATGTCACTTCCGGCGACTATCAGAAATACTACGACAGCATGTATGCCAACCGCTAGGTGAAGTGCGTTGCTGTCTCAAAATAATAATATAAATGTAGTGCCGTGTCACGGCAAATCTGTCATATGGATGCATTAACTCGCTCCCTCCACTCATTCCTGGTGCACATAGGTCTGAACCCTATGAGCATCACCCCTCAGATGGAACACTATCTGGAGCATCTGCTCTATCTGCTCCCTCCTGAGGAAGAAGAAGCCGTAACCCATTATTATGGTCTCTTCGGCTCCGAGCGTAAGTCACTTCAGGAGATAGCCTCTGACCTGGGCCTCTCTCAGGAAGACACGATGGCTCGTCTTGATCAGTGTGTCCGTAAGTTGGCCGTTACCCCCGAATGGCAAATGATTAAACAAATACAAAAGATATGAAGAAGATACTGCTTTTAGGCTCTGGGGAACTCGGTAAGGAGTTCGTGATAGCCGCTATGCGTGCTGGTCAGTACGTGATAGCTTGTGATCGTTATGATAATGCACCGGCCATGCAGGTGGCCGACGAGCGTGAGGTGTTTTCAATGCTTGATGGCGATGCCCTAGAGGCGGTTGTCAACAAACACAAGCCCGACATCATCGTGCCAGAGATCGAGGCCATCCGCACGGAGCGCCTTTTTAAGTTTGAGGAGCAGGGCATCCAGGTGACTCCCTCTGCCCGTGCCGTGAACTTCACGATGAACCGTCGTGCCATCCGTGATCTTGCCTCCAAGGAACTAGGTCTGCGTACGGCCAAGTATTTCTATGCGAAGACCTTCGAGGAGTTCAAGGCTGCAGCCGACGAGATAGGCTTCCCCTGTGTGGTGAAGCCTCTGATGTCATCATCTGGCCATGGTCAGAGCTACGTGCATAACGACGGTGAGTTGGAGCAGGCTTTCAAGGATGCGATGGAAGGCTCTCGTGGTGATGTGAAGGAAGTGATCATCGAGGAGTTCATCGACTTCGACTCGGAGTTTACCTTGTTGACTGTCACCCAGAAGAACGGTTGGCCTACACTGTTCTGCCCGCCGATCGGACATGTGCAGAAGGCTGGCGACTACCGTGAGTCATGGCAGCCGTATAAGATCTCCGATGAGGCCCTGAAACAGGCGCAGATGATGGCCGATAAGGTGACGAAGGCCTTGACAGGTGCCGGTATCTGGGGTGTGGAGTTCTTCCTGACGAAACAGGGTGAGGTGATCTTCTCCGAGCTCTCTCCCCGTCCGCATGACACTGGTATGGTCACGCTCGGACATACCACGAACCTCAGTGAGTTTGAACTGCACTTCCGTGCCGTGATGGGACTGCCTATCCCTGCCATCCATCTGGAGCATGCCGGTGCCAGTGCCGTGATCCTCTCGCCGAAGGAGGCCTCCACACCGGTCGACCGTTCGCTGCTCGACTATAACTTCGACGAGGCTCTGAAGGAAGACCGTACCCGTATCCGTATCTTCGGTAAGCCGGAGGCTCATAAGGGTCGTCGTATGGGTGTCGTTCTCTGCTATGGTGAGGTTGGCGACGATGTCAACGCTCTGCGTGATAAGGCTAAGCGTCTTGCCAAGACGGTCTTAGGCACCGACCCCTATGAGAAGTTTGGACATTAAGATTATCGATCTACCGAGGATAACGGACCCCCGCGGTAACCTCACGGTTGCCGAGGGGACCGATATGGTGCCTTTCGACATCAAGCGTGCCTATTGGGTGTATGACGTGCCAGGCGGCGGTTGCCGTGGCGGTCATGCTCATAAACGGTTGCGTCAGTTCATCATCGCCGTCAGCGGCTCTTTTCATGTGACACTCGACAATGGCTATGAGCGGAAGACGGTCTTGCTGAACCATCCGTGGCAGGGCCTGCTGATCGACACGGATATCTGGCGAACGCTCGACGATTTCTCTTCGGGAGCCGTCTGTCTGGTGCTGGCCTCCGAGCACTATGAGGAGGAAGACTATATCTACGATTATGATGAGTTCCTGAGGTACGTGGGATGTTCGAGATAAGACGATATCATAACGGCTTGAGCGACGCGTGGAACGAGCTCGTCGCACGGTCGAAGAACGGCACGTTCCTCTTCGACCGTCGTTATATGGATTATCACAGGGATCGTTTCCTTGACTGTTCGTTGATGATCTACGATGCCAAAGGCCTCTATGCCCTGCTGCCTGCCAACCGACAGGACGGTGTGCTGTACTCGCATCAGGGACTGACCTACGGTGGCCTGATTACCGATGAGCGTGCTTCGGCAGCCGGTATATGTGAACTGTTCTTGGAACTCAACGGTTGGCTGCGTTCGGAAGGGATCCGGCGAGTGGTGTATAAGCCTGTGCCTTGGATCTATCACCGCCTTCCTTCCGAGGAGGACCTCTATGCGTTGTTTGCCGTCTGCCATGCCCGACTGGTGGGGCGCGATCTTTCGTCGGCTCTGATCCCGAAGGCACCTGCCAGATGGAGTCACGGTCGCAGGTATGCTGTCTCCGAGGCTCGGAAGAAGGGCGTGTGCGTGGCGCCGAGCGATGACTTCTCTGCTTTCTGGCCTCTGCTGACACGTAATCTGCAGACAAGGTATGGCGTGTCGCCGGTACATACTCTGGAAGAGATGCAGCGGCTTCATGCCCGCTTTCCTGAACGTATCCGACTGTACCTGGCTTCTGCTGAGGAGGAGGTCGTGGGCGGAACCATACTCTATTTGTGCGACCGTGTGGCGCATGCCCAGTATATCTCGGCCAGTGAGAAGGGGAAACAACTGCATGCGATCGATGCTTTATATGAACAGATATTGAGGCACGATTATACCGATATGCCGTTCTTCGACTTCGGGAAGTCAACGGTGGGCAGCGGCTGTGACCTGAACGAACAACTGGTATTCCAGAAGGAGGGCTTTGGTGCCAGGGCTGTCTGTTACGATACATACGAGTGGACACTATGATCAAGTATCTGGACCTGAAACGGATCAACGACCTGCATGATGCGGAGATACGACAGGCCGTCGGTAGGGTGCTCAACAGTGGCTGGTACCTGAAGGGGGAGGCCACGCAGCAGTTCGAGAGTCACTACGCATCGTTCATTGGCAGCCGCTATTGTGTCGGCTGTGGTAATGGACTCGATGCGCTGACTATGATCTTCCGCGCTTATATGGAGTTGGGGGTGATGAAGGAAGGCGACGAGGTCATCGTGCCGGCTAACACGTATATCGCCAGTATCCTGGCCATCACGGCTAACAGACTGAAACCGGTATTGGTGGAACCTGACATCAATACTCTTCAGATTGATGATGCCCTGATAGAGCGTGCCATCACAGAACGTACCCGTGCCGTCATGATCGTTCATCTCTATGGGCGCTGTGCCTATACGGAGCGGATAGGGGAGATCTGCAGGAGACACGGTCTGAAACTCATCGAGGATAATGCTCAGGCGCATGGCTGTGTGACGTCTCATGGCTCCCGTCGTACCGGATCCCTGGGCGATGCAGCCGGTCATAGCTTCTATCCGGGAAAGAACCTTGGTGCCTTAGGTGATGCCGGGGCTGTGACGACCGACGACAAGGAGCTGGCACGTGTCGTGGCGATGCTGGGCAACTACGGCGCTTCCGGAAAATATGTCTTCGACTGCAAGGGACGTAACTCCCGGATGGACGAGATCCAGGCGGCTGTGCTCGACGTGAAGCTGCGCTATCTCGAGGTGGAGAACGACCGCCGCAGGGAGGTGGCTGCTATATATTATAATAAGGTGAGCAACCCGCTGATACATATTCCCGCGTCCGACAGGGATAGTGTCTGGCATATCTTCCCCGTCTTCTGCGAACGTCGCGACGAGCTGCAGCGCTATCTCCTGGAGAATGGTGTAGAGACGCAGATACATTATCCGATACCTCCGCACAAGCAGCATTGTTATCGTGAATGGGCTCATCAGTCGTATCCCATCACGGAACAGATTCATGCCCAGGAACTCAGTCTGCCGTGTAATCAGGCGCTTCAAGACGAGGATATCAACTTGATCATCGGCTTTCTTAATCGTTTCTCATAGGATTTGATGGTCGCTCCGACAGGGCCTCTGTCTGTCAGGAGGTATGTCTTTAAAAGTAAAACAACTTGTTTTACCTTGTAAGGGATGCCTGATATGTGTGTAAAGAATGCCTTCCATGAAGGTAAAACAAGTTGTTTTACTTTTGCGATGATGCCTACTCTGGCAGTAAGAGTACGGTCGCACTTCTGGCAGCCTGCGCTCCCATCACCAAGACTTTCATGTTTTCAGTGTCGTATTAATAGATTGTTATTGGGGAAAAATATAGTGAAAAAGTTCCAAAAATACAAATAATTGGGTATTTTATGATTCTGTTTGATGCTTTATTAAAAGTAATTGCTTACCTTTGTGGCATCATATTTGCAGTAATGCTAGTGTAAAAACGAAAAAAATGAGACCTATGAATTATAATGAATTGAATTTCGATGGCATGACTCGTGAGCAGGAGCTTTCGATGTCGGCGGCCTTTCCTGCCTTGATGCGGAAAGTGTATGTGTGGATGACGCTGGCGTTGGTGATTACCGGCGTAACAGCGTATGGTGTGGCAACAAGTCCTGGCTTGCTGTCGGCAATAGCTACTAACAAGCTCCTGTTCTGGGGACTGATTATCGCGGAGTTCGGACTTGTCGTGGCTATCAGCTCTGCTATCAACAGACTGTCGCTGACTACAGCCACGCTCCTTTTTGTCTTGTATTCCGTGATTAACGGCGCAACGTTGTCGTTCATCTTCGTGCTCTACACCATGTCGAGCATCGCCAGCGTGTTCTTCATCACAGCTGGTACCTTCGCGGTGATGGCACTGATCGGATATACAACGAAGACCGATCTCTCTTCGATGGGAAAGATCCTCTTCATGGCTCTCATCGGACTGATTATCGCTACGATCGTGAACATTTTCCTGAAGAGTTCTCTCATGGAGACCGTCGTGAGCTATATCGGTGTCCTGATCTTCGTCGGACTGACGGCGTACGACTCTCAGAAGATCAAACAGATGTTGATGATGGCTCCTGATGCCGGAGAGGCTGCACAGAAACTGGCACTGCTGGGTGCACTCTCTCTCTATCTCGACTTCGTGAATCTCTTTATCTATCTGCTCAGGATTTTCGGGCGTCGCGAGTAATCAATCGTCGCTCGTACATAAGTAATATAATAGGAAGGGGACTGGGGCTTTCGGAAGCTTCAGTCCCCTTCTTGATGGAGAATAAGTGTAAAAATGTCAATAAACACGAAAATCTTTCATCTTTCTGCATTTTTTCTTCTCTAAAATTTGGATGGTATCAAAATTTGTCGTACCTTTGCATCCGCTTTCGCCTAAAAATCCAGGCTGAGGCAAAAAAAAAAGAGTTCTTTGAAAGATTTACATAGACAGAAGTAGTACAAGAAGCGAGAGCATTGTAGTGATGCTCTTGGGTAGAAGAAACGAACCGTTTATTCTTTTAAACAAACACTTGATACTGGATAGTCGTTCTGAGACAGATAACATTCCGTAAGGGATAAAGATATTTTTTACAGTGAAGAGTTTGATCCTGGCTCAGGATGAACGCTAGCTACAGGCTTAACACATGCAAGTCGAGGGGCAGCATTATCGAAGCTTGCTTTGATAGATGGCGACCGGCGCACGGGTGAGTAACGCGTATC
>NZ_FNUF01000003.1:0-508297 GCF_900107065.1 Prevotella sp. lc2012
TATCAGGGCTATCCGTGCTGGAGGATTGCTCCCATGGACTCCGTGGACCTGTACCTGGAAGACTATCGGGTCTGTCTTGACACCCTGGCGATTGTAAGTAAGCAGGTATACATCCTGGTGACCAATCCGGACAGATGCTATGAAAGGGATGTGACCGCCTATCAGTCCAGATACATCAATCACCAGAAATGGGCAATCATACCTGTCGGTGACGGCATGTGCAAGATCATGAACAAGCAGACGGGCTTGTTCTGGGAATCCCGCGTCGACAAGCAGACTGGCAAGGAGATCCTGGTACAGAACTTCTATTCTGGAAAGGACACGCAGAAATGGAAGATCACCAAGAAAGAAAAGAACCCCTATGCCCGGTCATTCTTCAGGATCGGAAATGCCCAGTCTGAGGCTGTGCGGGTGACGGATGCGATGGACCTGTTCGTGCCCGCTAAAGCCAGAGGCAGTGTAACTCCGAGTCTGGCATCATTATGCCGATACCGTACAGGACCCTGTAAGGACGAGGCCTCCTACGTAGCTGCACTATCCAGATATATGGGAATTCCCGTGGCCATAGATTTCACGCCACATTGGGGAAACCGCACCAACAACCACACATGGAATGCCCTAGTACTACCTAATGGAAAAGCGACACCCTTTTACATGGGATATGTTCCGGGAGATACGACCCAGTTCACACATAGTCCCGTCTATCTGAAGCCCAAGATCTACAGATACCGCTTCGAGGTTAACCAGAAGATCGTCGATGACATGAAAGGTGAGAAGAGCGTCCCTGAGTTATTCCAGTTTCCGACGTTTACAGATGTCACAGACGAGTATCTGAATACGACGGATGTGGTACGTGACATTCCGAAGGAGTTCCGTGACAGTAAGATCGCCTACATCTGTGTCAACGACAAGGAGCACTGGATCCCCGTTCATTATGGCAAGGTATCAAGGGGTAAGGTTACATTCACGTCTATGGGACGTAATATACTGTATTCCGTCTGCATCTATCAAAATAGCAGTTTAACTCCTATCGGGAATCCCTTTATCCTGAAACCAGACGGATCGATCAGAGAAATCGTATGCAACAACTCCAAACGCCAGACGATGACGTTACTCCGCAAATATCCTTTCTTCGCTCAGTTTGATTCCTTCAGGTATAGAATGAATATGGGAGAGTTCCAAGGGAGTAACGTCAAAGACTTCTCACAAAGCACGGTCTTGTATCAGCATCAGGGATATACAGATGCCTATTGGTATGAGCTGGAGTTGGAGAACGCTGGGAACAAATACCGGTATCTTCGCTATATTGGCGACAAGGACTCCTATTGCAACATTAATGAGATAGAGTTCTATAACAGCAAAGGCCAGAAACTGACCGGCAAGATACTTGGCACTCAGGGCATGCCCGGTCACACGAAGGAGACCGTCTTTGACGGCGATATCCTGACAGGATTTAACGGAATCAGTCCCGATGGCCATTGGGTAGGACTGGAACTGGCTCAGCCGTCTGACGTGGCAAAGATAAGGTTCATACCCCGAAATGACGGTAACTGCATCGAAGTCGGTGATATTTATCAATTACTTATGTATGATAGTGGGAGATGGATTGAACTGACGGAGTTACAGGCACAGAACAATAAGATTGTGCTTGAGGATATGCCAAGTGACGGATTGTACCTATTGAAAAATCTCACGAAAGGCATAGAGGAACGTATATTCACCTATGAGAATGGTGAACAGATTTGGTGGTAAGGATAGATAATTGAGAGAATGATATAAAGTGTCACATGGCATTTTATATCATTTTCTTTGCTATTTGTAACCATAAAACCCGTCTTCGTCTATTGTCAACTCATTGTCAACTCTAATACTTGGATATACACATCCCATGTTGTATATTTGCTTCGAAAAAACCGAAATATTAACTATTCATGACGACCGCCTTAACCGCATTTTTGACATCTGATGCGTTCGCGAGTCCAAAATAAATGTGAAGAGATGAACGATAAAAAGAAAACAAGCCAAGACATTCTGGCCTGGACAATTAGATTGTTTTTGTATTTGATGCTTATTATTCTCCCCTTTGCACCACATCTGTTAGATATTAGTGGAGAGGGAGAGAAGGCAATGGGACTTTCTTTGTTGGTATTCCTTTCGCCTTTAGCAATTCTAACTGCAATTCATTTCTTTTCTCGGTTTAATTGTATACACATCACCAAACTAGATATCTGTGTATTTCTGTTAATATGCTATATACTACTACAATCACTCTTTCTTCATCATCTGACAGGACAGCATATCATTCTGGGAGGTTTACTGTTATTATATGCTATCATAAGGTCTTTGGGAGCAGAATCCATCAAACAACTTACCACTATTCTCGTAATCTGTGCTGTTGTTCAAGCCTGTTATGGACTGCTCCAATTATTTGGAGTGGCCAAATCACAGAGCTCCTTATTCAACATAACAGGCAGTTTCTACAATCCTGGACCTTTAGGAGGATATCTGGCTATGATATTTGCGATTCCGTTAACAAGCATCATCAGAGACGGTAATCTGCTCGATGCACATCAACAATCATGGAAGAAGACAATATATTATTTCGGAGTCATTGTTACGGCAACTGCCATTATATGTAGCCAATCACGAGCCGCGTATGTCTCCATACTACTGACATGCCTCATACTATTTTATCCCGCAATACGAGATTACATCGTGAAACTGACAAAAACCAAGAAATACCTACTCTACGGCACTGGAGTATTGGTTGTACTTATTCTTTCTGTCTGCATCTTTAAATACAAAACAGTATCTGCTTTTAGCAGACTGTATATCTGGGGAATAACAGCATCGATACTTGACAAATCAAATATATGGTTCGGAGTGGGATACAACCATTTTAATCCAGCATACATGAATGCACAAGAAATGTATTTCAGAAACAACCCGATGTCAGGCTACTCTGATTACGCTGATAATATCGCATTCTGTCTGAATGAGCCTCTCCAAGCATTGGTTGAACTAGGAATCATTGGTTCACTTATATTACTAACAATCATCTATTTTATATGGACAGTACGTTCAGGATCTAATAGGTTTTTATTACAGATAAAGTTGTGTCTGTTTAGTATTCTTGTTTTTTCATGTTTTTCTTATCCTTTCCATACCATCATCATAACGTTGAACATGTGCATTTGTCTAGCTTTTATCTCTACATTATCAGCCAAAGACAATCGTCACATAATATTATCATTCAAGTTGAACAAAATTGGCAGATTAATATCGGGCATACTGTTCCTTTCCTTAAGCATCATAACAGCATGTTACGCCAACGAGCTTGCAAGTTCGCTGAAGGATTGGGGAAAAGCAAATTACTATTACCATGACTACAGGTATAAAGAAGCAATACCACACTACAAGAAAGCAAATGCATTCTTTAGTACAGACGGTAATTTCCTAAACAATTATGGGAAAGCCTTGTCGTTGGCTCAAAGATACGAAGAGAGCAATACGATCTTGCATCAAGCGACACAACACACCATCACCTCTTTTTCATATACAACGATGGGACAGAACTATGAAATGTTAGGAGACATGGCATTAGCAGAGACCTATTATTGGAAAGCTCATTGGCTAGTTCCATCAAAAGATTATCCGTTATATCTATTGTTTAAGTTATATGACAAAGAAGGGGATTCTACAAAAGTAGTGGATATGGGATACAGGATTCTCCATAAAAAACAGAAAGTGCCTTCCATCGCTTCAGAGCAGATAAGAAAAGACATTACAAACATTATAAATAAATATCAATGAAAAAGAAACTCTACAACTGCATTTTGATACTTCTATGTGCAGGGGCTTTCATTGCCTGCAAGAGAAGTACTGTTATCACTATTAGTAATCCACAAGAAGGGAAACTTCATGCGACTCGTTCTTTAGTTGAAAACGGGGAAAAAGTGTTCGAATTAGACTCTGTGTCTGCACCCAAGGCTGTTTACATGCAGTTCTGTAAAATCGGTGGGAGGGATGTCCTTTCTTTCTTAAATAGATTCAATTCTTCTATTTATTTTTATGATTATAATGAAGGTAGTTTATTAGGAGTTTATAATTTTGGAAAGGATGTTGTAAAACCGGGAGCCTATTATATCGTCAATGAAGACAGTGTCTACGTGCTTGATATGGCTAAGATGAGTTTAACGTTATTCAATTACAAACAAAACGTTCTGTTAAATGATATCTCCTTAAAAGGGAAAGAGGGCAAAGATTGGCCTATCAAACTACCCCAATACAATCTCTTTACATCCAACCCCATTATCAAGGTGGGCAATGAACTTATCATGACAGGGCAATTATTTTGGTCAATACCAGCCAAGGCCATCCAAACATTCCACTTTTCTGCAAGCATTGGAATACAGTCTAGAAAATTGAAGTTTGAGCATTGTTATCCAGAAGAGTTATATGGCCACGATTCTAACTGGGAAGGAGGACACCCAACGGCTCCCCATGCAACAGTATCGCCTGATGGAAATTTGGTATATAGTTTCCCGCCATCACATGACTTGTATATTACGGCACCACATGCCGACTCATACAAAAAAGTGTATGGAGGAAGTAATGATGCTGGCGATGTCTCATCTATTGATTATCAAAACAAAGAAGAGACCCCAGAAGACATCATCTCGGAGAATTACGTGATGCAGGATATGTATGGCCCGATTATATATGACATATATCGCGGCGTCTATTATCGTTTTTTGTTGAAGAAAGTCACAGACAAACGAAAGAGCAACTCCGTACCTGACAAGGATATTAATATCGTAATCATGGACAAAGATTTCAATTATTTAGGAGAGACAACTATAGGAAACGGGAAAAAGTGGAATATTCAAAATGCTTTTATAACGCAAGAAGGTCTGAATATCGAGCATCTGTCACCTGAGAATCAGGACGAAGATCATATGGTTTTTAAAATATTTCAATTAAAATAATGTACATTATGAAGAATTTATCATTTTGCTTATTGCTATTCTTTAGTCTGATATTTTATTCATGTAACAGTGAAAGGCAAAAAGAAATAGACTTTATAGATAATGTCCTTTCCGAACATGTAGACCTCTCTAATTACAACTGGCTTGTCATTATACCAGGTGTAGGTTGTAATGGGTGTATCCAAGAAGGTGAGTATTTCTTAAAAAAACATGTATCGGATAAAACCATTGGCTTTGTACTGACCAATATCAGCTCCCTTAAAATCTTACAACAAAAGACGGGATTAAAACTCAAAGAGCATGATAATATATATGCAGATACAGATAATGCATTCATCGTACAGACTCACAACTCTATCTATCCTTGTGTTGTTGAAATCAAGGATCATCATGTCGCATCACTTGAGTTCCAGTCCCCTCAGACACCCGCATTACGTAACCTCGAAGAAATCTTATTGAAATAAAAAGGCGAGGAAAGACCTCGCTATTATCAATTAACTAATAAATATTACAATGAAGAAAAAAATTATTATGGGCGCTGCAGCATGCATGATTGCTGCTCTGTCTGTTGTTGGTCTGAATGCCAACAAAACAAATTCAAGTAACGTTACCATGAGTGATCTAGTGATGACATCAGATGCAAATGCAGATTGGGGTGGCTCCACTTGGATTGCAGATGGGCACAGAGTCTTTGGCTACGGTTTCTGCATCTTCAGGATGGATAGTCATGACTGCGATCCGTACGCAAACTAATAACCATAGCAGAGGGTGCTTGAAAAGCACTTCTCTGCTATTTCGTTTCTAATAATAGAATGAGATAGAGCGTATGAAGTCTGTCGTAATATCCATATTGTCCATGATGTTTTGGGTTTGCCAAGTGACGGCCCAGACCACAGACATGCTGTATATATTCCCGAATAAGGATATATATGAGACTGGCGAGGATATGTGGTTCAAGGCATATCTGATGGACAGGCAGACTCTGGCCTTGTCGGACAGAAGTCAGACGCTCTATCTGCAGGTGAGGAGTGAAACGGGTAAGGTGGTATGGAGCGAGAAATATCCCCTGACATCGGGACGAGGTGACGGGCATATCTATATCGGAGAGAATTGGCTGCAGGAAGAATATTATCTGGAGGGCTATACTCGCTCTTCTTTCACAACGGACAGCACGACAGCCATCCATCCTCGCAGGATTCGAGTTGTGGACAGGGTGACGCAGATGGACTCCATCTCATCTGAGGCGGTAAAGCGCGATTCCATAGAAAGACAGACAACAAAGCACAGGTTTGACCTCTTCCCTGAGGGGGGACAGCTGATTGATGGTATCAATGCCTGCGTGGCATTTAAGGCGACATATGGGAAAGGTTTCCCTGAAGATATATCAGGAAAAGTGATGGAGGACGACAGGGAGATAACGGCCATCCGCAGCCTGCATGACGGGATGGGAATGTTTGCCATCACACCACGATGGGGGAAAGACTATAAGGTGATTCTCTCAGATGGCAGGACCTACCCGCTTCCTGCCATAGAGCGTACAGGCATGGGACTTCGTGTCTTACGCAACAACGAGTCTGGCATCACGGTCGTTGTATCAGCATCGGACACCATCGCACGGCCGTTTACTATATTGGCCAAGATACGCGGTATGCTCTGTTGCACTGCGAAAGGAGTAGTCAAAGGACAGCAGATTGTCAGGATGCCCAAGGAGAGATTCCCGATGCAGGGCATCGCAGAGATCACATTGACAGTCGGGGACAACCTGTTCCCTGTAGCTGAACGACTGGTATATGTCAATCCTATACAACGGCTGAACATCACTGCACATACAGACCGTCAGCAATACAACAGGCGTGATGAGGGAAAGGTCTGCCTGCGAGTAACAGATCATGGAGGCAAGCCGCTCAAGGCGGAACTGGCCGTAAGTATCTTCGACAAGGCCTATCTCTATCTTCCAGGACATGAGAATATCCTTTCGCACTGCTATCTGTCAGAAGAAATACGGGGTAACATCTTCAATCCCTCCTATTATTTTGACGAACGGAACGAAGACCGCCTGCAGGCTCTCAACCTGTTGCTCATGACGCAAGGCTGGAGACGCTATGTCTGGGACAAGGAGCCTGCACAAGGACGCCCGTTGCTAACGGACGGGGTGAGCGGAAAGGATCTCGTTGCCAGAACGCAGTTCATCCAGGTATTCTCGCCTCAGAGTGATACATGTCTTGTGATGTCGGATTCCATAGGCCGATTTGAGATTATACCTGCTATGATGGACGCGATGCGAGGGAATATCTACTTAAAGCCAATGGCGAAAAGTCCCAAGCCAAAACTATCATTAGTCAACCCGTTCGACAGCATCAGCTATCATCAACAGGGCAGACCGAGGTATCTGCCGCAGAACCACATCTTTGAGACAGCCAACGGAGAACGCGACATTACCAACGCCTTCGGGACTGTCGTACTGAAAGACGTCTACGTAACAGCCAAACGACGTTCACCTTATCGTGATAAGGTGACGGGTTATCTGGATAGCCTTGCCATCATGGCAAGCGGAGAATGGGTCTGTAAACATGGGGGACAAATGTACCTTAACGATTATCACGGTTACACGCACCATCCTGAAGACTGTTTCTGTCCACCGAGTAAGGTAGAGCATCTAATGCCCAAACGAGGGGAAATATACAGAGTCATAAAATACGTGCCAGGTGGCCGATATTTAGTAGACATAGATATGAACGATCCTCCTCATGACATCGTATATAATGGCCCCCAATATACAGAAGAGGAGTTGCTAAAGAAATATGGAATGTCGAAAGCACAAGGCTATTACCCACGACGTGAGTTCTATGAGCCTGACGTCTTTGACCTCTCCTCCCCCACGCCAGACTCTCGGAACTCTTTACAGTGGAAGCCCGCCATACCGACCGATGAGAACGGTAAAGCAGAAATCACTTTCACTGCCTCAGACGTTAACACCGAGTTCATTGGCATCATCGAAGCCATCGATGGTACAGGACTCATGGGCTATCAGACATTCACATTCAGAATCATCAGGAACAAATAGATGATGAAACACGAAAAGATAACAGAGAGAGAAAAAAGCGGGGAAAGTCCTCGCTATTAATTCATTTACCAATAATTTATAAACAATGAAGAAAAAAGTATTATTTGGTGCAGCAGCATGCATGATTGCAGCTCTGTCTGTTGTTGGTCTGAGCACCAACAAAGCCAACTCAAGTGACGTCACACTGAACGACATGGTGATGACATCAGATGTAAATGCGGAATGTGCCCCTCCTCACTGGTTTGGTGAAGGGAAATGTATCGGTGGTTGGGTATGTATCTTTTCATACTATTCTGGTGTAAACAACTGTGATCCATACACATCTCGTGATTTCTAATTATCATAGCAGAGGGTGTCTATATAGCACTCCTCTGCTATTTACACATCTAAAGACCAAAAGCCACTAAACATATAGAATATAAGTTCTTTTTTTCAAATGTTTGCTATGACGAACAGCATAATATGAGAAAAAGTGTTCTCTATTAACGCATTAATGGAATTGTATTTATACCGTCAGACTTTCACACTCAGAATCATCAGGAACAAATAGATGATGAAACATGAAAAGATAACAGAGAGAGAAAAAAGCGGGGAAAGTCCTCGCTATTAATTCATTTACCAATAATTTATAAACAATGAAGAAAAAAGTATTATTTGGCGCTGCAGCATGCATGATTGCTGCTCTGTCAGTTGTTGGTCTGAACACCAACAAAGCGAACTCAAGTGACGTCACCCTGAGTGACCTAGCGATGACCTCCGATGTACATGCGGTATGTGCAGACGATGACCCATTCGGGTGGAAGTGGTTTGGCGAAGGAAAATGTATAGCTGGTTGGATCTGTATCTTCTCATACGGCTCTGATACAAACGACTGTGATCCATATAAATCTCATGATTTCTAATTATCATAGCAGAGGGTGCTTGAATAGCACACCTCTGCTATTATATTTCTGACGAACGAGCATAACAGGACGTATGAAAGCACTGACGATTAAGAATTGCTTGAAAGTTGTATATTTGAGATAAACAAAAATATTCACATTACATAAATAGAAAAATGACACTAAGATCTTCTTTTATCGCTATTTCCCTACTCATCCCAACCATAGGCATGATGGCCCAGAGTAAGACTGATTCCGTACAACATCTGAAAGAGGTAACAGTCACTGGCGTCCGCCCTCTGATCAAAGCCGACCTTGACAAATTCACATATAATGTCGCATACGATCCCGATAGCAAGAGCCAGAGCATTCTTGAGATTCTTCGCAAGGTTCCGATGGTGAATGTCGAAGGTACTGATCAAATCAAGGTAAACGGGAGTTCAGACTTTAAGGTCTATGTAAACGGAAAGCCCAATACGATGATGAGCAATAAGCCCTCTGAGATATTAAAGGGTATGCCCGCCTCAACAGTAAAAAAGATAGAAGTGATAACAAACCCAGGTGCCAAATACGACGCAGAGGGAGTGGCAGGCATTTTGAACATTATCACGGAGAGCAATATCCGTCTGGAAGGTTATAATCTGAATATCAACGGAGGAATGACTACTGTAGCACAGATGGCCAGCATATCAGGCATCATGAAAGTGGGGAAACTGACAGTTTCTGTTTCAGACGGTTTTACTTATGCCAAACCACCAAAAGGGTATCAGGAAACAGAGCGTACCACCTTTGGTGCAAATGCCAGTTCGATTCTTGCTAATTCCACCTATAAGTCAAAAGCTCCAGTACACTACTTTGAGATGGAAAGCAGCTACGAAATCAATAAGAATAATCTCCTGAGCATTTCTGCTGGAGTTGAGAATTACACATCAAAGAGTTGGAATGACATGAGTACTGTTTCAACTCTCCTACCTGATTATCAGATGTATTCTTACTCAAACTCCCACTACGCCCGAAATAAGATTAACGGATACTATGCAGGGGCTGACTTCCAACATTCTTTTGGCGAAAAGGGGGGAAACATCGTTTTTTCCTATCGTTATATGTCAGCGCCATCAAATACTGATGGGTCAAGTATCTTTAGCAACATATCTGATACCAATAATACACTGATGCTGACAGACATGCAGACTAAGACCGATCTTGGAATACGTGAAAACACAGGACAGATTGACTACACCGTCACTCTAAAACGACAGCATACTTTCAGCGTCGGGACCAAATATATCCACAGAACAAACAAAGCCGATAACGCTGAGTATACTCGTCCCGCAGGGATGGATGGAGCATTTGCCCTAGACGCTTATAGGAGCATCGACTACAAACAGACAACTGATGTCGCAGCAGCCTACACAGAATACAATCTGAGACTTAAGACCCTATCATTCAAGGCTGGTGCCCGATATGAACATTCCTCTCAGAAGGTTTCCTATCCAGGCGAGAATCTTTTAGGTCGGCCAGACTTCAAGGTAGACTTCAACCATCTCGTCCCCAGTCTATCCGCAGGTTATAGATTAGGAAACACCCAAATGGTCAGTCTTGCCTATGCCATGAGGATCTCCCGCCCAAACATCTGGAATCTCAATCCTTATGAAGACAAGACATCGCCAACAGTCATCAAGGTAGGTAATCCCGATCTGGAGACGACCACATCACATGGGTTCAGTCTCTCATTCAACGATTTCCGTCGCAAAGGAGGTTATAATCTGCAAATAGGCATGGATCTGTCAGACGATGGCATTACTGAGTATTCTAGTCTGAATGCTCAGAAAGAGATGGTGACAACCTATGGCAACATATTGAACCGCAAGAACACCTATCTGAACTTATTCGCACGATATATGCTCACTAAGACTACCAATCTCTCGGTAAACGCAAACGTAGCCTATACAGACTTTAAGAGTTCAATGGCCCATCTGCACAATCATGGTTTCACAGGCAATGGTAACATCGGTATACAACAGCGTCTTCCTTGGCGAATGACCTTGTCTGCCATTTGCGCATACTCCAGTCGTAGTCTTGATGTGCAGGGATATAGAGACGGTAACACTATGTTCCGTCTGATGTTGATGCGCTCATTCCTGAAAGAGGATCGTCTCACCATCACGCTTTATGGATATAACATCTTCACGAAAGAGCTCCGTATAGACGATATCACAGAGATGCCGGACTTCAGGAATCGTTTCACTTCCATCAGACGCGATTACCGCAACCTCGGTATCACTGCCAGTCTGCGATTGGGTAAGCTGAGGGAACGCGTGAAGCATGCCTCCAAGAGTATTCAGAACGATGATGTCATCCAAGAGGGCAATCCAAGAACTGCAGATTAAAATATCTATAACATCAAATAAGTATGAAGATGAAGTCAAAATATCTGATATTTGTCTCGATTGTCCTGATACTCCTTTCATGTAACGAAAAAAAAACCGTGTATCAAGACAAAATAGAGTTTCCGTCCGACGTGACGGCATTTATGTCTGGAGACTGCGTATACGAAGAGAGTGTATCTCCTGAAATGAAAATCGTCATTTATGCCGACTCATCTGGGTGTACTGGATGTAAGTTGGAATTAGACATGTGGAAGTTCTATATGGAAAGTATTTCTCAGAAATACAATGATAGAGTCCTCTTTATGTATTATCTTCAGCCTCGGGACAAAGACGAGTTACTGTTTATTCTAGAAAATGAGGAATTCAATTATCCTGTTTATATTGATATGGGCAATCAGTTTGGGAAATTGAACAGTCTTCATGCCGATGAAGTATTCTTACTAGATAAAGATAATCATATTCTATTGGCAGGTAATCCGCTTGCTACGACAAAAAGGAAAAAAGAATATGAGGAAGTTATACAGAAGTATCTGAACGAAAAGAAATCATGAGAGTCAACTCCAAGATCGTGTCGCGATATATCAAGCGTCTTACAATTCTTATCCTTGCACTTTTCATTCTATACATGCTAAGTGTCATCTTCCTTTTCGCAACATTCAGGGTTACTAGCGAATCCATGAATCCTGAATTACAAAAGAATGATTTCCTCATCGTATACAAGCCGACATTGGGTGCGAGACTATTCAACGTCTTTGCCGCAATTAAGGGAGAAGATTTTCATGTGTATCGAATGCCAGGATTGCGCGATTTCAAGAGAAACGATATTGTCGTATTTAACTATCCCTACAAGGAATGGGATACATGGGACCATATCACGTTGAATCTGAAAGAGTATTACGTGAAAAGATGTATAGGACTGCCTGGTGATTCTATTCTTGCCAAAAACGGAATCTTCGAGGTCCTGGGGGTTAATTGCACATTGGGTAACTACAGTATGCAAGACAGAGCATCTGGAAGCAGTTTTGACTCTATCCCTCGACCATCATATATTGACGATTGCGACCTTGGTTGGAATCTACATGATTGGGGGCCTATCTATGTCCCAAAGAAAGACGATTCCATTCTCATAGATAAGAACAATTATCACCTGTATAAGAAGATCATTGAGTGGGAAAGCGATCTTCCGATAGATAGTCTGTCAGAGGGGATACAGTATCGATTCAAGCATAATTACTATTTTGTTGCTGGAGATAACACCCTTCATTCTATTGACTCCAGATACTGGGGACTTGTGCCCGATGATTTTATCGTTGGAAAAGTTTCATTTGCAATAGGAAACTCCAAGAAATCATTCCTACACATAATTTCTGATTTCAGACGAGTAAAATGATGGCTTTGTCAATCCTATGAGAGTTGACAGATGACAGAGTATCTGGGAAATGGTGGCTGTAAAGTGAGACTTTCCTCCGGGGAAAGTAGGAGTTTCCCCGGAGGAAAGTCTGAGTCTTCGCGGTAGGTGTTTCCTCGCCACGAAGTATCGGCCTATAGAATTCCCTATTTATTGGCGAAGCGCTCGGCCTGCTGACGAATGAGTTCAGCATCGTTGAAGTAGTCGATGCGCATAGCCTTGCGGACCTCGTCCATGGTCTGTGCACCAACCTCGCGGGCCTGTTCCGTACCCTTCTTCAGGATATTGTAAATCTCAGGAATATCCTTCTCGAACTCGGCACGACGGGCACGCATGGGCTCCAGGAACTTGTTCAGTACCTGATTCAGGAACTTCTTGCACTTCATGTCACCCAGACCGCCACGCTGGTAGTGAGCCTTCAACTCGTCAAGGTTCTGGTATTCCGGCCAGAACTCCTTAAAGTCGTCATCGCATGAGAAAGCATCGAGATAGGTGAATACTGCATTGCCCTCTACATGACCAGGATCATTCAGGTTCACATGAGTAGGATCGGTGTACATCGAACGAACCTTCTGCCATACATCGTCGGCAGAATCTGAGAGATAGATGCAGTTGCCCAAAGATTTCGACATCTTCTCCTTACCATCGGTACCTGGCAGACGACGAGCCGTAAGGTTCTCAGGCAGCATGATATTCGGCTCCACAAGCACCTCGGCATATGTCTGGTTGAAACGGCGCACAAGCTCACGGGTTACCTCCAGCATCGGTTCCTGATCCTCTCCTGCAGGCACGGTCGTTGCCTTGAACAACGTAATATCGGCAGCCTGAGAAACAGGATAGCAGAAGAAGCCGAGAGGGATATTGGCCTCGAAGTTACGCATCTTGATCTCCGTCTTCACCGTAGGATTACGCTGCACGCGACTCACCGTGATCAGGTTCATCAGATAGGTAGTGAGTTCTGCGAGTTCGGGTATCTGACTCTGGATAAAGAGGACACACTTCTCGGGATCAAGACCTGCGGCGAGGTAGTCGAGTGCCACCTCTATGATATTCTGACGGATCTTCTCAGGATTATCGGCATTATCGGTCAGAGCCTGTACATCGGCCATAAAGACAAACATACGGTCGAAATCGCCCTGATTCTGCAACTGGACACGACGACGCAGTGAGCCGACATAATGTCCGAGATGGAGCTTTCCGGTGGGGCGGTCACCGGTCAATATCACTTTTCCCATTGTATCTTTTGGTCTTTAATTTCAAATTTGACTGCAAAGGTACAAAATAATTAAGAGTTAAGAGTTAAGAAATAAGAAAAAAATGTTGGGACAGGAAAAAAACTCATATCCCCCACCTCAGAGTCTTATCCTCTTGTGCAGAAAGCCTCACCAAGACGGAAGCCTTCCTCATAAAGAGCCTCAAGTTTATCCACATCACGACAGATACGATCCACTTCCATGGGACGCTCTGGTCGGATGCAGATGATCTCACCCCAGTCTTCCATCCGTTCCACCAACTCAAGTTGTCGATTGTAGACCTCAACTCGATGACTTAACGCTACACGCAGACGAGGATAGTCCTTATAGAAAAACCGTGGAATCTTGATGTCGCGCTCACTCGAGCGGAAGCCGCGATTGCGGGTCATAATCACGACATTGGGCGAATACCCCATATCGATAGCTCGAACCACGGGAATGGAATCTATGATACCTCCATCGAGCATCGGCACCCCGTCGACCTCGGTGATCTGAGCCACATACGGCAGACTGCTCGAGGCTTTCACGATGGCCGTCAGGCGTTGGGCAGACTGCTTCTCTGTGAGATATTCTGCACGTCCCGTCAGACAGTTGGTCGTCACCATCTCGAATATACCAGGATTAGTCCGATAGGCATCATAGTCGAAGGGTACAATCTCATTGGGGAAACGCTCATAGAGGATGTTGGGGTCAAAGATGCTGCCCTGTGTCAACAGACTCTTCAGCGAGATGTAGTCGTATTTCTTCAGCATGTCAATATTGCTGAAGCGCGCTCTCCGCGGCTGCCGACTCATATAAGACAGGCCATTACAGGCACCAGCAGAGACGGCCACCACATATGGGAAATACAGTTCGTGCTTCATAAAGGCGTCGAGCACACCAGAGGTGAACACACCACGCATGCCGCCTCCCTCCAACACCAATCCTGTTTTCCTGTCTATTTGCATAAAATATGTATAAATTTAGTGCAAAGGTAACGTTTTTTGAGAAATATGTTGTAACTTTGCCGGGATTTTCACGAGAAATAACAAAAACTTGACACATGTTTAATCAAGAGACTTATATCAGACGCCGCTCTGAGTTGAAAAGACTGGTGGGGAACGGCATCGTGATCCTGTTTGGCAACAATGAGGCTCCAGCCAACTATCCAGCCAACAGCTACGCACCGATGCGTCAGGACTCTTCGTTCCTGTACTATTTCGGACAGCATCGCGACGGTCTGGTAGGTGTCATTGACATCGACCAGGATACAGAGATGCTTTTCGGCGACGACATCGATGTTGAGGACATTGTGTGGATGGGATACACTCCGTCTGTGGCCGACCTTGCTGCAGAAGTGGGCATCACCAAGACCGCTCCTATGAAAGAACTGACCACATATGTCCAACGGCAGACTGCTAACGGCAAGACCGTCCACTTTCTTCCGCCCTATCGTTTCGACACAAAGATCCAGATTATGGACCTGCTGGGTATCCATCCCAGTCAGCAGAAGGAAAGTGCGTCGCTGACTCTGATCAAAGCTGTTGTCAAGATGCGTGCCACGAAAGAGCCACAGGAGATTGAGGCTATCGAGCGTGCCTGCGAAGTGGGCTATGCCATGCACACCACGGCCCAACTACTCATCCGACCAGGTGTCACAGAGCGATTCATCGGTGGTCAGGTCGACGGTATCGCCCGTAGTCTGGCCCAGGGCGTCAGTTTTGCGACCATCTTCACTCAGCATGGAGAGATTATGCACGGCTGTCCCTCTGATGCTCGTCTGGAGGCTGGTCGTCTGGCGCTATGCGACGCAGGCTGCGAACTCGATGACTATTGTTCTGACAACACTCGCACGATGCCCGTCACAGGTAAGTTCGACCAGCGCCAGTTGGAGATATATTCTATCGTCGAGGCCTGTCACGACTATGTGTTGGAAGTCGCTAAACCTGGCGTAAAATATGCAGACGTGCATTTTGCAGTCTGCCGACTGATGACCAATCGTCTCAAGGAACTCGGTCTGATGAAGGGCGATACAGAGGAGGCTGTCCGCGCTGGAGCCCATGCCATGTTCCTGCCTCACGGTCTCGGACATATGATGGGCATGGATGTTCACGACATGGAAGGTCTCGGCCAGATTTACGTAGGTTTCGACGAGGAGACCCGCCCGAATCTGGAACAGTTTGGTACGAACTGTCTGCGCATGGGGCGCCGATTGGAGGAGGGCTTTGTTGTAACAGACGAGCCTGGCATCTATTTCATCCCTGCCCTCATCGATGATTGGAAAGCAAGCGGACACTGTAAGGACTTCCTTAACTTCGACAAGTTGGAGACCTATAAGGATTTCGGCGGCATCCGCATCGAAGATGATATCCTGATTACTGCCGATGGCTGCCGCTTCCTCGGCAAGAGCCGTATCCCTTATCATCCGAAGGAACTAGAAGCATTCATGGAAAATAACAACCAAACAATACATTAAAATTTTATGAAGAAGATTTTCACTCTTGCACTCATGGCCATGATGGTCCTCGGTGCATCGGCTGCCAAGAAAAAGACACCAGCCAAAGACGCCAATAAACCGGTGTTTACAACTATCAAGGAGAACCCGATTACCAGTATCAAGGACCAGAATCGTTCAGGTACTTGCTGGAACTATTCTACCCTCTCATACTTCGAGTCTGAGATTCTGAAGGCTACAGGTAAAACCTACGATCTCTGTGAAAGTTTCGTTGCCAACAAAACCTATCTGGACCGTGCCATCCAAGTGGTTCGCTATCATGGCGACTGCCAGTTCGCTCAGGGCGGAAGTGCAGAAGACGTACTCGCCACAATGAAGACTTATGGTATCGTTCCAGAGGGAACCATGCCTTTCCCTGGCTCACTGTATGGCGACTCGCTGAATAACTTCAATGAGTTCTTCGGGGTGCTGGAGCCTTACGTTGCCGCTATCGCCAAGAGCGATGCCAAGAAAATCAGTAACGCATGGAAGAACGGTATGCAGGGCATCCTCGATGCCTACCTCGGCAAGTGCCCTGAGACATTCACCTATGAGGGCAAGGAATACACGCCAAAGAGTTTCATGGCTTCACTGGGCATCAATCTCGACGACTACGTCAGCATCACCAGCTATACCCACCATCCCTTCTACACTACTTTTGCAGTAGAGGTACAGGACAACTGGCGCTTCCCACAGAGCTACAACGTGCCTATGGACGAGATGATGCAGATCATCGACAACGCAGTAAACGAGGGTTACACCGTAGCATGGGGCGGCGATGTATCTGAAGATGGTTTCACCCGCAAGGGTCTGGCTTACGCCGTTGACAGCAAGAAGACTCAGCAGAGTCTTCAGGGCAGTGATATGGCCAAGTGGCTGAAGATGACCGCTACCAAGAAGCGTGACATCATCGACTCACTGGGATGCACAGTTCCTGAGATTGTTGCCACACAGGAGTTGCGTCAGGAGCGTTTCGACAATTGGGAACTGACTGATGATCACGGCATGCTGATCTATGGCGTTGCTAAGGATCAGAATGGTAAGGAGTATTACATGGTAAAGAACTCATGGGGTGAGACAGGCGATTACAAGGGAACCTGGTACATGACCAAGACCTTTATCGCTGCTAACACGATGGACTTCCTCATCAACAAGAACGCCATCCCCGCCGACATCCGCAAGAAGCTCGGAATCTAGGATTTCATAAATTAAGTAAAAAAGGGCATAATCTGTTAAATTTTAAACAGATTATGCCCTTAATTCATTTTTTATTATTACCTTTGAGCGCTATATTGCCTTAATAGGCCTTTTTCAGATATAAGGGAACGGTAATAATAGCCACTGAAGCGATAAGAATAAAAAATAAATATATTAATGCATTTCAAATGGAATTACGAACCACCTACATCAGAACGACAAACGGCAGCTAAGGAGCTTGGAGAGAAGATTGGGATGAGCCCAATCCTCGCCGACCTACTCATTCAGCGAGGCATCAAAACGGAAAGTGCCGCCAAGCGATTCTTCCGTCCGATGCTAAACGAGTTGATAGACCCGTTCCTGATGAACGATATGGACGTGGCGGTTGACAGACTGAATGACGCTATGGGGCGCAAGGAGCGTATCATGGTGTATGGCGACTACGATGTTGACGGATGTACGGCGGTAGCTTTGGTGTACAAGTTCCTGCAGCAGTTCTATTCCAATATTGAATACTATATTCCCGATCGCTACGAAGAGGGTTATGGTATCAGTATCAAAGCCTTGGACTATGCCGCAGAAAAGAATGTGAAACTGATTATTGTGCTCGACTGTGGCATCAAGGCCATAGAAGAGATTGCTTATGCGAAGGGCTTGGGTATCGATTTCATTATCTGCGACCATCATGTGCCAGATGAGGAGCTTCCACCAGCCATCGCTATTCTGAACCCAAAACGGGAAGACTCTACCTACCCCTTCAAGCACCTCTGTGGTTGTGGCGTAGGATTTAAGTTCATGCAGGCGTTTGCGAAGAATAATGGTATCCCGTTCTCTCGCTTGATACCCCTACTCGACCTATGTGCGGTGAGCATCGCTGCCGATATCGTGCCTATCATGGGAGAAAACCGTATCCTTGCCTTCCATGGACTGAAACAACTGAACCAGAGTCCATCGGTAGGTCTGAAGTCTATTATTGAGATCTGCGGTCTGACAGGTCGTGAGATTACGATGAGCGATATCGGTTTCAAGATTGGGCCTCGTATCAATGCCTCCGGACGTATGCAGAATGGCACAGAAGCTGTAGACTTGCTCGTGGAGCGTGACCTTGAGAAGGCGCTGGCTGAAGCCAACCGCATCAATGAGTATAACGAGCAGCGAAAGGATGTTGATAAGCAGATGACGGAAGAGGCCAATCAGATCGTCGAGAAACTGGAGAACCAGAAGCACCATGCCAGTATCGTACTCTATGATGAGAACTGGAAGAAAGGTGTGATTGGTATCGTGGCCTCCCGACTGACGGAACTTTACTATCGTCCAACGGTTGTACTGACTAACAGCAACGGTATAGCTACAGGATCTGCCCGGAGTGTTGCGGGATATGATGTCTACGATGCGATCAAAAGTTGTCGTGATCTGCTGGAGAATTTCGGTGGTCACACATACGCTGTGGGGCTTTCGTTGAAGATTGAGAATATTCCGGAGTTCCGCCGCCGTTTTCAGAAATATGTCAACGAGCATATCCAACCAGAACAGACGGAGGCGACACTCGATATCAATGCGGTCATCGACTTCAAGGATGTCACGAAGAAGTTGCACAACGACCTGAAGAAGTTCGCTCCTCACGGACCTGATAACCCCAAGCCGCTTTTCTGTACACGCAACGTATACGACTACGGCACCTCCAAGGTGGTGGGACGCCAACAGGAGCATATCAAACTGGAGCTTGTTGACTCGAAGTCAAGCAACGTGCTCAATGGTATCGCCTTCGGACAGAGCGAATCTGCAAGATATATCAAGTCGAAGCGCTCGTTTGATATCGTTTACACGATTGAGGACAATATCTACAAGCGTAGTGAGGTACAGTTGCAGATTGAAGACATCCAGCCCTCAGCAATTGAAAATTGAGAATTGAGAGTTGAGAATTATGAATAGTTCTAAAGATTCTATCGATGGCGAAAAGGATGGTGGAGAAATGTCTACCCCAGAAAGTAATCATGACTCTCCATTCTCAACTCTCTATTCTCAACTCTTAAAAAAGTATTGGGGATACGATGATTTCCGTGGCATCCAACGTGAGATCATTGAGTCCATAGGTAGCGGCCAAGATACACTGGGACTGATGCCGACAGGAGGCGGTAAAAGCATCACGTTCCAGGTACCTGCGTTAGCAAAAGCGGGGACATGTATTGTCATCACACCGCTGATAGCCCTGATGAAAGATCAGGTGGAGAACCTTAGAAAGAGAGGAATACGGGCGGCCGCTATCTACTCTGGGCTCACCCGTGAGGAGATTATCATCATTCTTGAGAACTGCATCTTCGGTGACATCAAGATTCTCTATGTATCACCAGAACGCCTCTCTTCCGACCTCTTCCGTACAAAGCTCCGACATATGCGTGTCAGCTTCATTACTGTTGACGAGGCTCATTGTATCTCACAATGGGGATACGATTTCCGTCCTTCATACCTGCAGATTGCCGATATCCGTAAACAGTTACCTGGTATTCCTGTCCTCGCACTGACAGCCACCGCCACTCCAACCGTTGTACAGGACATTCAAGAAAAGCTATCCATTCACTCTGAAGATTCCAAAGGATCTGGCTTCGCGGTCTTCCGAATGAGTTTCGAGCGCAAGAATCTCGCCTATGTGGTAAGACAGACAACCGACAAACGCGAACAACTAATCCACATTCTGAATAGCATAAATGGTTCTGCCATTGTATATGCCCGTAGCCGGAGGCGTACCAAGGAATATGCAGACCTTCTGTGTGAGGCAGGGATCTCCGCCACATTCTACCATGCAGGACTTGATTCGACTGTAAAAGACGAACGCCAGAAAGGATGGCAACGGGATGAAGTGCGGGTCATGGTGGCAACCAATGCCTTCGGTATGGGTATTGACAAGCCAAATGTGAGAATTGTCATCCATATCGACTGCCCCGACAGTATAGAGGCTTACTTTCAAGAGGCAGGAAGAGCAGGAAGAGACGGCAGAAAAGCTTATGCCGTTCTGCTCTATAACCATGCCGATCGACGGAAACTGGAGAAGCGCATCACCGATACTTTTCCAGAGAAAGACTATATCAAAGAGGTTTATGAGCATCTGGCCTATTTCTACCAAATTGGTGTAGGATCAGGTTACAACCACATCTTTGAGTTCAACATCGATAAGTTCTGCCATGCTTTCCGACATTTCCCGATTCAGGTTGATGCCGCCCTGAAGATTCTGAACAGGGCTGGCTATATCGAATATACCGAGGAACAAGACAATCAGGCACGTGTGATGTTCACGATCGGGCGTAACGATTTATACCGATTAGAGAACAACACCCCGAATGAGGAGAAGGTCATAACGGCCTTATTACGTAACTACGGCGGTCTCTTCACCGACTACAACTATATTGACGAGAGTTTTATCGCTAGTCAGACGGCTCTTCACCCGCATCAGGTTTACATGATCCTGAAAGCGTTAAGTCAACGACATATCCTCCATTTCATTCCCCAGAAGAAGACGCCATACATCCGCTACACTCAACGTCGTGAGGATAAAGAGAATATCCAACTCATGCCAGTAGTCTATGAGGAACGGAAAGAACAGTTCCGAAAGCGGATTCGTGCTGTGATCGATTACGCAGAGAACGACCGTATCTGTCGTAGTCGGCAGTTATTACGCTATTTCGGAGAAAAGGATAGTCATGACTGCGGGCAGTGTGATGTCTGCCTAGAGCACCGTCCTGAAGGGATGGTGTCAGAAACCGGACTCATAACCGCCCAAAAAGCCATCCTGCAATTGCTCGTCGACAACGAGCCACATCCTATTACAGAGATACACGGCATCCAGTTGTCTACCGACGAACTGAATGCCGCGCTCAAATATCTTCTCAAAGAAGAGATCATCCGCATGGAAGACGGAATGATCTATCGTTGTTGTTAGCCTTCTAAAAATCTATCTTCAACTGTAAGTTATCCTCCTCATCGTGCTCATGACAGTAGCTACTACCGTCAAAGCAATGCGTACAAACACTGCACTTCGGCATACCGATAGATTTAATCAAGGACTCCAGTTTAGCAAACTTCAACGTTGTCAATCCAAGTCGCTTAGCTATCTCATCAACCATCCGTTTATACTCTGGCGAGTCGGTGGTAGCATACTTCTCGAGATTCTTTTTGTCATCACCCTCGAAATCTCGTATAATACGACGTGTAATCAATTCCAGATCACTCTTCGATGAGGTGAAGCCAATAAACGGACAACCATAGACCAGCGGCGGACAGGAGATACGACAATGCACCTCTTTTGCTCCATATTCAAAGAAGGTCTTTACATTATCCCTTAATTGGGTACCACGCACAATTGAATCATCACAGAAAACCACGCGCTTATCCTTTAATAAAGCTGAGTTAGGAATCAGCTTCATCTTCGCCACGAGATCACGACGGGTCTGATTGCCAGGTGTGAAGGAACGGGGCCATGTCGGTGTATATTTCAGCACCGCACGCTGATAGGGAACACCCTTGCCCTCAGCATACCCCAGCGCCATACCGACACCAGAATCGGGAACGCCACATACACAGTCAACATCTGTTTCGTCGTGCTCACCCATCATTTTTCCATTCGCCTCACGCACAGCCTCTACATTGATTCCATTATAATCCGAAGCAGGGAACCCGTAGTACACCCAGAGGAACGAGCAAATCTGCTCCCGTTTGAATGGTTCCTGCAGCACCTCAAGTTTATCTGCCTGAAGATACACAATCTCACCAGGTCCCAAGTCCCTCACACGACGATAGTCGAGATTCGGGAAACTGGTGGTCTCACTGCTCACTGCATATGCGCCATCTTTCTTACCGATGACTATCGGCGTACGTCCCAAGAAATCACGAGCAGCAATAATACCTTTCTCTGTGAGGATCAGCATCGAGCATGAGCCTTCAATCTTCTTATATACCAGATTGATACCCTCCACGAAGGTACGTCCCATATTGATGAGCAAAGCCACCAGCTCCGTCTGGTTGATATTGTTGGCTGAGAGCTCACTGAAATGCATACGACGCTCCAACAATTCCTCTGCTATCTCATGCAGATTGTTGATCTTTGCCACCGTCACCACGGCATAGCGTCCCAAGTGTGAATTAATGATGATTGGTTGTGGATCGGTATCACTGATAACACCGATGCCCTGATTGCCAGAGAACGACTCCAGTTCATCCTCAAACTTCGAACGGAAATAGTCGCGCTCCAGATTATGGATCTTTCTACTAAAGCCTTTCTCCTGATCAAACGTTACCAATCCAGCACGTTTGGTTCCCAAGTGCGAGTTATAATCCGTACCATAGAAAAGATCATTCACACAATCCCTGACGGCGATGGTTCCAAAGAATCCTCCCATAATTTATTCCATTTGCTTTTTGCTAACGGCCATCGGCTGATAGTAACAGCCTAAGCCCCCCTATTTACTTAATTAAAATAATACAGGAACGAAGCTATACCCTCCAAAGCGGGCTTACGCTGTCCCTCAATCTCGATTCTGAATTCAATCTCCGCCTTACAAATCCCACGCAGATTCTGGATGTTATGCAACTTCGTTACCAGACGGACCCGTGAGCCTGTGATTACCGGCTGACCGAAGCGCATCTTGTCCATACCATAGTTCACCAGCATCTTGATGTTATTCACCTCAATGATCTGATCCCACATGTAAGGCAATAGCGACAGCGTCAGATAGCCATGAGCTATTGTGCTCTGATACTGACTTTCCTTTTGGGCACGCTCCACATCTACATGGATCCACTGATGATCGAGCGTAGCGTCGGCAAACATATTGATACGCTCTTGATCAACCTGCAGCCAATCAGAAGCACCGAGCTCCTCACCCAGATGAGCAGCAAACTCATCATACGAATTGATTACTAATTTTCCCATTATGATTGATTATAATAAAACACGGGGGCGTCGTACGTCCCCGTGTCTATTCTTATTTATTATACATCCTGATTCTCTGGACGAAGCTTGCGCACGGTCTCACCAGCGCGCCACATCTCCTGATTACGCATCGCCTCCAGCTCCTTCTCCAGACCAGCACGATAGTCGGGCTTAGAGTTAGAGTCGATAGAGATCTGAGCCTCATTACCGGTCTTCACGGAGTAGTACAACCACTCCATAACAGGCTTGATGGCATCATGGAAACGGGGAGCCCAATCAAGCGCACCACGCTGAGCCGTGGTAGAGCAGTTGGCATACATCCAGTCCATACCCTTCTCACCGAAAAGCGGGCCAAGGCTCTGAGTCAGTTCCTCGACAGTCTCATTAAAGGCCTCAGAAGGTGTGTGTCCGTTCTCACGGAGTACCTCATACTGAGCGAGCAGAAGACCCTGAATAGCGCCCATCAAAGAACCACGCTCACCTGTCAGGTCACTGGTTGCCTCGCGCTGGAAGGTTGTCTCAAACATGTAACCAGCACCGATACCGATACCAAAGGCAAGAGTCTTGTCCTTTGCCTTACCGGAAGCATCCTGATAAACGGCATATGAACAGTTCAGGCCACGACCCTCACAGAACATTGTACGAAGAGATGTACCAGAGCCCTTAGGAGCCACCATGATCACGTCAACATCTGCAGGAGGAACCACACCCGTACGATCGCTCCAGTTAATAGCAAAGCCATGACTATAATAAAGAGTCTTGCCAGGCTTCAGATATTTCTTGATGGTTGGCCATACCTGAATCTGACCAGCATCGGAGAGCAACATACAAAGGATAGTACCCTTCTCGGCGGCCTCTTCTATAGAAAAGAGTGTCTCACCGGGAACCCAGCCATCGGCAACAGCCTTGTCATAGGTCTTGCCCTGACGCTGACCGACAATTACATTAAATCCATTGTCGCGCAGGTTACATGCCTGACCAGGACCCTGGATGCCATAGCCGATCACAGCGATTACCTCATCCTTTAATACTTCACGCGCTTTCTCCAAAGGAAATTCCTTACTGGTGACAACAGTCTCGATAACGCCACCAAAATTCATTTCTGCCATAATAGTTTTTGTTTTGAATGTTATACTTATCCCTATGTACCGTGCCAGCCCTACCCGAGAGCCGTCGTCTTGTCAGTCCATTCCTACCCTACCCGAGGGTACGACGAGGGGTTAACTTAAAATCGCTTGCAAAATTAATCATTTATGGCGAGACCGCCAAACTTTTAATCGAAAAAGGTGACCTTGCTGCGACAGGTTTCCACATCGCCTTCCTTGCATATGCGAACGCAATATTCGCTGTCACCAGATGCTGTTCGATAGAAGCTGAGTTGATCACCCTGATGAGCCTCAGCCACATAGGCGA
The DNA here is from genome assembly GCF_900107065.1 of Prevotella sp. lc2012. Classification (NCBI taxonomy): domain Bacteria; kingdom Pseudomonadati; phylum Bacteroidota; class Bacteroidia; order Bacteroidales; family Prevotellaceae; genus Prevotella; species Prevotella sp. lc2012. The sequence goes on from NZ_FNUF01000003.1 coordinate 24,991, forward strand.
TCTCAAAACGTTTGATCTGATGTTCCTTATACCAAGCAAGATCCCAGAGGTCAAGCACATGCTCGATATATTTCACGGAATTCACGTGTCCATTGATATCTATATCATTATAATAAGTATCGATGGTACAGACGAGTTCCGCCTGATCATCCATCTTTACACGACCGCCCTTATCTATCGGACATTCCTTATCTTTCTCAATCCAGTCGTTAATCGCCCCATTGTCGATAGAAAAAATATCCGTGGGCTGCCGACTCTCTGTATCTATCATCGCCCATATACTACGACCGTAACCATATACTTTGGGTGTTGATTCGTTACCATTACCTGTTGGTTCGTGGCCAACCACTCGGAAGTTACGACTAGTGAAATAGCGCATAGCACTCTCTACCCAAGTCTCAACCGTGAACTTCGTATACTGTGTCGGCATCTCAATCATCTCAATAGCCAGACGCGATAAGACCCAAGAACGCTTAATCGTCATCAGGTACTTCATACCGAAACCTCGAGCCGTAGAATGGAAGTCGGCAGCATTAAGCATATGATTACCCAGATGTCCTATAAAAAGCCGTCCGTTGAAATCACAATGGAACGGCTCAGCCAAAAATTCGTATTTTCCAACTTTATCCATTATTCATAAAAAACTATTTGACAGCCACCTTCTGTCTGTTCCTTACATAAATGCCAGGAAAGGCAGGACAAGAATCAAGACATACCCCCCGTAAGGTGTACCATTTACTGTCATCCATATCTGCCATTACAGAAGCTATGCCCGTTCTTCCATCAAAGAATGATTTCAGCTCATAGAGGGCTGGCAGGGCACAATGTGTGTTATTATCCCATAGTCCGCGATTAAGCTTACCACCGATAACTGCTTCGTTCGGACCAGTCCCATTCTCCTCTGGGAACCACCAGTAGAGCGCATTTACATTGCTATGTTTCTTGAGTTCAGCGATAAGATCTCTGACAAAAGAAGCTTGGCCCTCTGCAGTGGCAGGCCACATCGAAGAGAAGTCATAATCAATGCCATTGCCTTGATAATAATAGGCGGTTTCCACAATCTGTACTTTCTTATCAGGAAAGACAGCAGCCAACATATTCAATGATTCCGACAGAGTAGAAAGGTCTTTATGCCAGAACGGGTAATAGCTCAGTCCGATAATATCGTAGTCTACACTCGTCAACCGCTCATAGATACCTCTTAAGACATCAGGCTGCCCATTACGTTCGGTATGGATGACTATCTTCGCCTGTGGACACACCTCCCGACAGGCTTTTCCTGCCTGCTGAAGTAAGGCAATGAAACGTGGCCAATTATCATCCGAATTAATGTAACAACGATTACTACCAGACCCCTTCTCTCCCCACAGCATACCATAGGATATCTCATTACCCGTCTGTATGAAGTCGGGAGTTGCACCGGCTTCCACCAGTTTTGTCAGACAATCCCTCGTATACTCATATATCTTTGTCTGTAACTCCGTGTCATTTAGTGAGAGCCAGGCTGTTGGCGTCCACTGCTTAGCTGGATCAGCCCAGACATCACTATAGTGAAAGTCCAACATAAAAGCAAATCCTGCATCCTTGATACGCTTTCCCAATCGGGCGACATAAGCCAGATCCTGACAAACGGCTGGATCGTTATATTCAAGAGCAGGATTAGGATTGACGAAGAGTCGCACACGCTGGGCATTCCAACCGACAGCCTCACTCTTCATATAAGTCAGCACATCACTGATAGGCCGTCCTTGTTGATCGTAATAAGACACACCATAATCATCATACTGCTGTAACAACGAGATATCACCGCCGACATATAAATCCTGCGCAAAGAGTTGCGACGTCAGCGACAACAGCGCCATCATCAATATGGTCTTACACTTCATTCCTCCCTCAATTATCTGTCTTTAAGAGATCCTGCTCACGTTGCTCAAGGAACTCACTTACCTGCTCCTGCATGCCGCGAGTAACGGCTATTCGTCCGCTACGGGTATACTGGAGTACACATCCGAAAGCATCAAGAGCCCGATAGAGAGAGATGATATCCTCTGTGATACCATGTTTCATGACAATCACATAAGTGGGGTTCACCTCAATAATATGGGCATCAAATCTGCGGACTGTTCGTGAGATCTCCGGATTATTCATCACCATATCGGTGGTGAGCTTATACAAACCAGATTCACGAATAAACAACTGTTCGTCAGTAAAATAGTTTGCCTTCACCACGTCGATCTTCTTCTCTATCTGACGGGTGATCTTGACAATCTGATCCTCATCGCTCCATGCCGTAATGGTGTACTTGTGAACACCAGGGATACTTGAAGCCGACACGTTCAGACTTTCAATATTCACCTGCCGACGAGTAAACACCGCAGTAATCTGATTCAGAATACCGGCGATATTCTCTGAATAGACTAAAAGGGTATATAACTTTTTTTCTTCCATTGCAATCAATAAATTATACTTCTACCTCTAGCATCATATCATCGACGTTCATGCCTGGAGGGGTCATGGGCAACACATTGTCGTCTTCGAGGATGGCACACTCAAGGATATATGGGCCATCAGTAGAAAGCATCTTCTCGACTGCCACAGCAAGGTCCTTACGATCAACTACCGCCTGATAAGGGATACCATAACCTTTGGCTATCATCTCATAGTTGGGATTCAACATCTTGGTAAATGACTTACGACGTTTCCAAAACATATCCTGCCACTGACGTACATTGCCAAGATAATGATTGTTCATCAGGATCATCTTGACCGGGCACTGCTGCTCCATAATCGTGCCTAACTCCTCAATACACATCTGGAATCCACCGTCACCGGAGAAACTGACAATAGTCCGGTCGGGTGCTCCGAATGTCGCGCCAATGGCTGCAGGCATGGAATAGCCCATAGTACCCAGACCACCACTGGTACAGATGCTACGTTTCTTGAGATATCTGAAATAGCGAGTTGCAAATAACTGGTTCTGTCCGACATCTGTTACTAGGACAGCATCGCCCTGTGTAGCCTCCGCTACCGCATTGACTACCTCACCCATCAACAAAGGTCCTTCCGTCGGATGGATGGCAGGCTCTATCACCTTCTCACGTTCTTTCTCCGCCAAAGGCAGGAATGAGTCGCGCCACTCACGATGATCAGCCTTCTGAATGAGGGCTGTAAGCGCCGGTAGCGACTCCTTACAGTCGGCAATCACAGCCACATCGCTCTTTACGTTCTTATCAATCTCACTTCTGTCTATATCGAGATGAATCACCTTTGCCTGCTTCGCATAGGTCTTGAGATTACCCGTCACACGGTCACTAAAACGCATACCGATGGCGATAAGCACATCACACTCCTGCTCTTTCAGGTTGGGCGCATAATTTCCATGCATACCGAGCATACCCACGTTAAGCGGATGAGTACTGGGCAGAGCAGAGAGTCCAAGCATCGTTCGTCCGGCTGGTATATCAGCTTTCTCAAGGAAGCGCACTAACTCCTCTTGTGCATTACCAAGTTCAACACCCTGGCCTACAAGTGCCATAGGTTTCTTCGCCTGGTTAATCAAATCTGCAGCTTCTTTCACGGCTTTTGCATCAAGCTTCGGATAAGCCACATAGGAGCGCACGAAGTCAACCTTCTTCGGCTCAAAGTCAACCATTTCTGTCTGAGCATTCTTCGGGAAGTCAAGAACAACAGGACCGGGGCGACCGCTACGTGCTATATAGAACGCACGACTCACAGCCCATGCGATATCTTCTGCATGTCGGATCTGGTAGCTCCATTTCGATATCGGTTGCGCAAGACCCACGAGATCAACCTCTTGGAACGCATCCGTACCCAATGCGGCGATAGGCACCTGTCCTGCAATGACCACAATCGGCGTAGAATCAAGCATGGCATCTGCAACACCCGTCAGTGTGTTCGTTGCACCCGGACCACTGGTCACTAAAGCTACTCCCACATGACCTGAGACACGTGCAAAACCTTCGGCAGCATGTGTCGCAGCCTGTTCATGACGAACAAGGATATGATCAAACGCTTTCTTTTCTCCTCTTGTATAGTCGTATAGTGCATCATAGACAGGCATGATAGAACCTCCGGGGTAACCGAAAATAGTTTTTACCCCTTCGTTCTGCAACGCCCTCATCAGCGCCTCGCTACCTGTTATCATCTTCTTTTCCATATCGTTTTCCTACTCAATAATCCTTACTCCACCCTTGTCTGCAGATGAGACGCTCTGAGCATAAGCACGAAGTGCCTTACTAACCAAACGGTTACGTCTCATCGGCTGTTGCGGGCGGGCAGCCAGTTCCTCATCAGAGAGCTTCACGCAGATGGAACGACTAGGGATATCTATCACAATGATATCACCATCCTTGATCTTACCAATATTACCACCAGAAGCAGCCTCCGGGGAGATGTGTCCGATACTAAGTCCCGACGTTCCACCCGAGAAACGACCGTCAGTAATCAACGCACATTCCTTACCAAGGTGCATACTCTTGATGTATGATGTAGGATAAAGCATCTCCTGCATGCCAGGTCCGCCTTTGGGTCCCTCATGGGTTATCACCACACAGTCGCCGCTCTTCACCTTACCGCCAAGGATGCCTTCGCAGGCATCTTCCTGAGAGTCGAACACCACTGCAGGTCCTTCAAAATGCCATAATGTCTCATCAACACCTGCAGTCTTCACCACACAGCCGTCTTGGGCTATATTACCGAAGAGAACTGCAAGTCCACCATCCTTAGTATAGGCATGGGACAAATCACGAATACAACCATTCGCACGATCGGTGTCAAGTGTTCCCCACTCTTCCGACTGCGATCCCATCTTCGTTGAGAAACGATTACCAGGAGCCGTCTGATAGATGCGGTTTGCCTCTGGATCAATGGCACTGTCTACGATACTGTATTTCTTCATCGCCTCAGAAAGTGTCATACCATCCACACGTATGGCAGAGCCATCAACAAGTCCGCCCTTATTAAGTTCATTCAAGATACCCAGGATTCCACCGGCACGACCGCACTCCTGAACAGAGTACTTCTGTGTGTTCGGGGCAAGCTTACACAAGCAAGGCACCTGACGACTTAACGCATCTATATCTTTCATAGTGAAATCAGCACCAGCCTCCTGCGCAACAGCAAGCAGATGAAGAACCGTATTCGTAGATCCGCCCATGGCGATGTCAAGAGCCATGGCATTCATAAATGCCTGACGCGTTGCAATGCTCCGGGGAAGAACAGACTCGTCACCATCCTCATAATAGGCAAAGGCATTCTTCACCACCTGACGGGCAGCAGCCTTGAAGAGTTCCACACGATTGGTATGGGTAGCCAGAATCGTACCATTGCCAGGTAACGACAGACCAATAGCCTCTGTCAATGAGTTCATCGAGTTGGCAGTGAACATACCCGAGCAGGAACCGCAACCAGGACAGGCACAGCCTTCTATCTCCTTCATCTCCTCATCGCTGACCGAAGGATCGGCGCCTTTAACCATCGCTGTAATCAGGTCGGCATTCTCTCCGCGCCATTTCCCTGCCTCCATCGGACCACCACTACAGAATACCGTTGGGATATTCAGTCGCATCGAGGCCATCAGCATACCAGGGGTCACCTTATCGCAGTTTGAGATGCAGATCATGGCATCAGCCTTATGAGCATTCACCATATACTCCACAGAGTCGGCGATGATATCACGTGAAGGCAAGGAATAGAGCATTCCGTCATGACCCATGGCGATACCGTCATCAATGGCAATCGTATTGAACTCGGCCGCATAACAGCCCATCTTCTCTATCTCGGCCTTGACAATCTGCCCAATCTCATGCAGATGGGTGTGTCCCGGAACAAACTGCGTAAAGGAGTTCACGATGGCGATAATCGGCTTACCAAACTGCTCCGGTTTCATACCTGTTGCCACCCAGAGCGCACGAGCTCCTGCCATCCTTCTGCCTTCAGTACAGACAGCACTTCTCAACTGATGTTTCATTTTTTAAGTATTTCCAACAAATTTAGGTGCAAATTTACATTAAATCTGCCAAACGACCAACAAATTCGAGTTTTTTTAGTATTTTTGCACCGTATATAGTCAACTAAAACAATAGTCAATTATGAGAATCAAACTCCTAGCGCTGACAATGGCTGTTGCAGCAACTGCCATCGCACAACCTCGTTGTGAAATCACCCTTTCCGACAATTGGCAATTCTGCAAAGGTTCATGCGACAATGACGGAGCGGTCTGGAAGACTGTCAGCGTGCCACACGACTGGGCCATCAGCGGTCCTTTCGATAAGAAATGGGACTTGCAGACGGTTGCTATCGAACAGAACGGAGAGAAACAAGCCACCGAGAAGAGCGGTCGCTCTGGTGCCTTACCATGGATTGGAGAAGGTCATTACCGACGGACATTCCAAATTCCCGAAGGCTATGAACATATCGAACTTGTATTCGATGGCGCAATGGCCGAACCATCTGTATCTATTAACGGTCACAAAGCAGGCTACTGGGCCTACGGCTATAATGCCTTCCGCATTGATATCACACCCTATATCAAGACTGGTGATAATCTTCTGGAGGTCGACCTGAAGAACGTCGAGGAAAGCAGTCGTTGGTATCCCGGCGCAGGCATTTATCGTCCCGTAAAACTGGTACTGACACCCAAAAGTCACATTGATATGTGGCAGACCTGCGTGCAAACCTTATCAATACAAGAGAATAAAGCACTCATCCGCGTGTCAGCTAAGGTAGAGAACCCTCTGGAGGAACAGGAGATTTTCATTTCCTTGATCGACCGAGACGGACAGATTGTTAAGACAAACTGGGTGAAGGTTCCTCCCCACGGTGACCTGACATCTACGATTGAGGTGGAAGAACCTTCGTTATGGACACCAGAGACACCATATCTGTATACCCTGGGACTTAGTCTTGTTCGTGAAGATGTGGACGAGGCGGCAGGAATAGCTGATGTTGTGACTATAGATGAGACACGCCTGCGTTTCGGCATCCGCACCGTCAGCGTCTCGGAAGAAGGCGGTTTCCAACTGAATGGTGTCACACGTAAGATCAAAGGTGTTTGTCTGCATCACGACCTGGGACCTCTTGGCACGGCCATCAATAAGTCAGCCCTCATCCGTCAGATTAAGACGATGAAAGAGATGGGCTGCGATGCCATCCGCACCTCACATAACATGCCGAGTCAGATGCAGATGGATATCTGCGACTCTCTGGGTATGATGGTCATGGCCGAGAGTTTCGACATGTGGCTCTACCCGAAGTGCAAGAATGGCTATGCCCGTTTCTTTAACGAGTGGGCCGACAGAGATATCACGAACCTCGTGCTTGTCAACCGAAACCACCCGAGCATCATCATGTGGAGCATCGGCAATGAGATTCCCGAACAAGGTAGCGAGAAAGGCCGTGAGATATCCTGCCATCTGCAGGAGCTGTGCCATCAGCTCGATCCCACCCGTCCTGTCACACAAGGTATGGACCGCGCAGAGGAGGCACTGAAGAGCGGCTTTGCTCAGGTGATGGATGTGCCTGGCTTTAACTATCGGGTGCATAAGTACTCAAAGAATATCGAACAACTACCACAAGGATTTCTTCTAGGAAGTGAGACCGCCTCAACGGTAAGCAGTCGTGGCGTGTATAAATTCCCTGTTGAGATTACTGACAACTCACGTTATGCCTCGTGGGCACCTACCTATGACCCTACCGCTATCCAGACCGCCGACGGACAATGCTCCAGCTATGATGTAGAATACTGCTCATGGAGTAATCTACCCGATGACGACTGGGTATGGCAAGACGATAAACCATGGGTGATTGGTGAGTTCGTATGGACGGGTTATGACTATCTCGGAGAACCGACGCCCTATGATGAATACTGGCCATCACGCAGCAGCTACTTTGGCATCTGCGACCTGGCTGGACTACCCAAGGATCGTTATTGGCTTTATCGCGCGAAATGGAACAAGGACGAACACACCATCCATCTGTTACCCCACTGGACATGGGACAAGAAACGTCGAGGAAAGGTGACGCCCGTCTACTGTTATACCGACTACCCCACCGCTGAGCTCTTCGTCAACGGCAAGAGTCAGGGTAAGATATCCAAGAATCCCGCCAGTCGTCTCGATCGCTACCGCCTGCGCTGGAACGATGTAAGATACGAGCCGGGTGAGATCAAGGTCGTGGTTTACGACGGACAAGGCAATCTCGCTGGCGAACGGATCATCCGTACCGCCGGCAAACCTGCCAAGCTCCAACTTGATGCATGGATGGCTGAAGGTCATCTTCTGAAGGCTGACGGTGACGACCTTGCTTTCGTGACCGTCTCACTGACCGATGCCCAAGGTACTCTTATTCCCGATGCTTCCGACCAACTGACCTTCGAGGTCTCAGGTGCTGGTTCCTTCGAAGCTGTCTGCAATGGTGATGCCACCAGTCTGGAGTCTTTCACCCAACCGACGATGAAGCTTTTCCACGGTCAACTTGTCGTGATTGTACGCAGTACCAAAGAGGCAGGAGCCATCACACTCAAGGTAACGGATGAACATCTGAACCTCTCACAGGCCATCGATATTCCAACCAGATAACATACCGAAAAATAATGATTTTGTACCTTTGCTATTGTACAAACAGAATTAAATGCTTACCTTTGCACCTCGAAAAGATTAAATAAGGAGATAACAATGAAGAAGAATCAAATCAAAGCACTGAGCATCTGTTCACTCATTGCCGTATCACTCACCCTACTGAGTGCCGGTGCCAATGACGATACGATAACGAAGGAAAATGACATGTTTGTCGTTAACACGACAACCATCGGCAAGAACATAGAAGGATACAATGGTCCGACGCCTCTGAAGATCTACATTAAAAAAAACAAGGTGGTGAAAATCGAAGCCCTCAAAAACGCAGAGACTCCGAAGTATTATGCCAAGGTCAAGAAAGCCCTCTTGGAGAAATGGAACGGTCTGAAGGTGAAGGAAGCTTCCCAACTGAAGGTCGATGCCGTTACCGGTGCCACCTATTCCTCCGAGGCAGTCATGAAGAATGTCCGTCTGGGACTCGAATACTACCAGTCGCACAAATAATCACAAATAGTATATAAACAAAGAAATCCCCACCAGAAGTGGGGATTTCTTTTATGTATAACCGTAGAGATTACTTCTGCTCAATGATCTTTCCTCCCTCCTGCAGAGCCTGCATATTCAGAGGAATCAATCCGTGATGACGCTCGGGGAGAGTCTTATAAAGAGCTTTCTCCACGCCCTTGTCGCTGACTACGGGAGCCACTTTCAACAGACCGCCAAGCACAATCATATTGAACACCTTACCATTCTTCATCTCGGCAGCCTTGTCCATGGCATTGATCTCATAGATGGTAATATCCTTACGGGTTGGCTTGTTGATAATACCAAAACCATCGTAGATCAGAATACCACCGGGTTTGATCTTCGGTTCGAACTTCTCGAGTGAGGGCTGGTTGAGTACTACGGCGATATCGTACTTACTGAGAATGGGCGAAGAGATACGCTCATCACTGACGATGACCGTCACGTTGGCTGTACCACCACGCTGCTCAGGACCATAGGCCGGCATCCATGTCACCTCCTTATCCTCCATCAGTCCTGAATAGGCCAGAATCTTACCCATAGAGAGCACGCCCTGACCTCCGAAACCTGAAATAATTATCTCTTTTTTCATCTTTTCTTAATTCTTAATTCTTAACTCTTAATTAAAGATTTGTGGTATCTTTCAGGTCTCCCTTTGGATAGAAGGGGAACATATTCTCCTTCATCCATTCATTAGCCTTGGCAGGCGTGAGTTTCCAACCGCTGTTACAGGTAGAGACGAACTCTACAAGACTTGAGCCCTTGCCAGCCATCGAAGCCTCGAAAGCCTTGCGCAGAGCCTTCTTGGCCTTGTTGATAGAGGCCACACTCTCCACACTCTGACGAGTGACGTAGCAGGTTCCCTCCAACTGAGCGGCGATATCAGCCATCTTCAAAGGATAACCGTGGATCTCAGGATCACGACCGTAAGGACAAGTTGAGGTCTTCTGACCGATCAGCGTGGTAGGAGCCATCTGACCACCCGTCATACCATAGATGGCATTGTTGACGAAGATGATAACAATGTTCTCGCCACGGTTCAAGGCGTGGATGGTCTCACAAGTACCAATACATGCCAGGTCACCATCACCCTGATAGGTAAACACCAGACGGTCGGGCCAGCAGCGCTTGATACCCGTAGCCAGTGCGGGAGCACGACCATGGGCAGCTTCTTGCCAGTCGATATCAATATAATTATATGCGAAGACCGCGCAGCCTACAGGCGATACACCTACGGTCTTGTCTTCCATACCCATTTCTTCGATGACCTCGGCAATAAGCTTATGTACCACACCGTGGCTACAGCCCGGGCAGTAGTGCATATTATTGTCGTTCATCAGCGTCGGCTTCTTGCAGACGATGTTCTCTGGACTAATGATCTGATTTCTATCCATAGCTTACATGACCTTTTTCAGTGCGTTAACAATTTCCTCGGGATCGGGGACGATACCACCCAGACGACCGAACTGCTCTACAGGTACGGCACCGTTCACAGCGAGACGGACATCCTGAACCATCTGTCCTGCGTTGATCTCTGCCACGAGAATACCTTTGACCTTCTTAGACAACTCTGCGATCTCCTTCGTGGGGAACGGGAACAGGGTGATAGGACGGAACAGACCAACCTTGATGCCCTGCTCACGAGCAACCTCGATAGCCTTCTCTGCAATACGGGCAGCACTACCGAAAGCCACGATGGCATACTCAGCATCATCGCACTGCTGCATCTCATAACGCACTTCGTTCTCCTCAATTTTACGATATTTCTCCTGAAGGGCAAGGTTACGCTGTTCCATGATCTCCGGCTTCAACTCCAGTGAGGTGATTACCACACGCTCACGGTTCTTTGGCTTACCAGTAGAAGCCCATGGACACTCTTTGATAACCTCCTCGTCTGTACGACGGGGCTTGAATGGCGGCAACACCACCTTCTCCATCATCTGACCGATCACACCATCAGAGAGGATCATGGCAGGGTTACGATATTTGAATGCCAACTCAAAAGCGAGATCCACGAAGTCGGCCATCTCCTGCACAGACGACGGTGCAAGTACGATCACCTTATAGTCACCATTACCACCACCACGAGTAGCCTGGAAATAGTCTCCCTGTGAAGGTTGGATGGTTCCCAGTCCAGGACCTCCACGCTGCACGTTCACAAACACACCTGGCACCTCGGCGCCAGCCATATAGGTGATACCCTCCTGCATCAGTGCAATACCAGGTGATGAAGAGGAGGTCATGGCACGCTTACCGGCACCGGCAGCACCATAGACCATATAAATTGAAGCCAGCTCACTCTCTGCCTGCACCACCTGCATACCAGTGGTCTCCCAGGGTTTCAGTTCAGCCAGCGTCTCAATCACTTCACTCTGCGGAGTAATAGGATAGCCGAAATAGCCGTCGCATCCGCAACGAATAGCAGCGTGGGCAATCGCCTCGTTACCTTTCATCAACACAACTTCTCTTTCTTCTGCCATAGCTTATTCCTCCACTTTTTTACGATACACGGTGATACAACCATCTGGGCAGACGATGCCACACGAGGCACAACCCACACAGGCCTCCTCGTTGACAGCCTCCACATAGGGATAACCGTGCAAATTCACTTTGTTGGCCAGAGCGATCACCTTCTGGGGACAAGCGATGATACACAACGAACATCCCTTGCATCTTTCAGTATTCACCTCAATGGCGCCTTTCAATTTTGCCATATTATCTTATGTATTAATGCACTAATTTCTAAAATTGGGTGCAAAGGTAACAATAAGTAAGCAAATAAACAAATTTCCTTAGGTTTTTTACATTTACACCCCCATTATTCTTCATTTTCGTCACGAAAAGCAATCCCTGGACCGTCAACGGTCCAGGGATTATATATGTCTCTACAACAGAAAACATACAGATTACCTACCGCTGGGAGCACCGAAGGGGAAGCCTTGCGGCTGAGGTGCAATCTCGGGATCACCGAAGAAAGAAGCCTCAGCATCCTTATCATCGAGTTTGAACACCATGAACTTCGTATTCTTCTCTGTACAGGGAGCCCATTCGCCACCCTTCGGACCATTCGGATCAGCGTATTTCACGAAATTAGTCCACGCAGTGAGCATCTTCTCTGAGAGATCCCAATCGCCCTGAGTCCAAGGACGCCAGCAGTGCTTGAGCGACTTGAACACAAACCAGAGGTCACTGCTATGGAAAGCACCTTTGAGACGAGCAGTCACCTCAGGATGAGAGCCGTCATCGGGCAACGGACGAGCAAACTCGTAGGCCCAGGCTTTACCACCCTTCTGTTCACGAACCTTACAGAACTCGGCGATATTAGGAGCCATGTTACCCATATCGTTGAGGGTAAAGCCTATCATATATGGAACGTCGGCCAGGGTACCTCCGCGGGTAGCATCATCAAAACTCTTCTCACTGACATAGCCATCAATCATCGGCATGAATGGCAGACCCATGCGCATAAACGCCATTGGACCACTAGCCTGCTGACCGTCATTGTTAATCTGATAGTAAAGTGTAGGCAGAGCAAAGATGGTCTCTGTGGAAGCTTGACGCATCTTCTTCAGATCGGTCAGACCAGCCCAGTCAAATACCTTCTTGGCATTAGCCTCAGCCTCCTGGAATGTGCCGCCACTGTAACGGGCACCCATCATATTGCCCTGGGCATCAGGGATAGCAAGTCCTTGGGCACTCATGATCACGGCCTTGTTGAAAAGACCACGAGCCAAGGGCGACTCACAGAGAGTACGTACGCTACCGCCACCGGCACTCTGTCCGAAGATTGTCACGTTATCAGGATCACCACCAAACTGTGCGATGTTCTTCTTAATCCATTTCAGAGCCTCAATCTGGTCGAGGATACCATAGTTGCCCGACACCTTATTAGGACTCTCCTCAGAAAGAGCAGGATGCACGAGGAATCCGAACACACCCAGACGGTAGTTGATAGAAACGAGCACGACGTCCTTCGCGCCCCACTCCTGTCCGTCGAACTCTGGCTCAGAACCGAAACCCTCGCGATAGCCACCACCGTGAATCCACAGGGCAACAGGCAGTTTCTTACCGACCTGACCAGGAGCCTTTGTCCATACGTTCAGATATAAGCAGTCCTCACTGGAACCGGCCTCCTTACCATAACCCCACTCGGTGTAATATCCACCAGGATACTGAATAGCCTGATAACTGGGACGTCCGAAGGTGTCACAGATCTTCACACCCTTCCAGGGTATGACCGGCTGTGGAGCCTTCCAACGGTTCTCCTTAATAGGAGGTGCGGCATAAGGGATGCCACGATAAACAAACACATCGGGATGATCATCGGCCAGAACACCTTGGACTTTACCACCTTCAATCATTAACACGGGATTCTCTGCAGCATTGGCAGACATAGCCACCAAGAGCAGTAGAGGCAATAATAATCTTTTCATAATAAGTTGTTAGTTAGAAGAAAATAATAAGTTGTTAGTTAAAATAAATATAGTTTATTGGTTGTTGAGGGTTCAGGGATTATACATATCCTTGCAATAAAAGGCCATGATATCATCGAGCATCCGCTTGGCCTCGACAGCAGGACTGTCCGGGTCGAGTTCAATAGCCCGTATATAGTTATTGATAGCCTCGTGCCACTGGCCGCGCTTACGCGCCTCATTACCTTGCTGATAATACTCTTCTGCTGTCATCTTTCCTTTTTTTGATAGCCGATAGTGCAGAGTATATAGAATAGCATAACTACAGACTCTGCACTATCACTATCAACTACTTATAATACTCCTTCTTGCCTGCGGCGAGGGTATTCTTCATCAGCGAACAGATGGTCATCGGACCAACCCCACCGGGAACAGGTGTGATAAACGAGCACTTAGGAGCCACCTCATCGAACTTCACATCACCATTCAGACGGAAGCCACTCTTACGAGTAGCGTCAGGCACACGGGTGGTACCAACGTCGACAATGACGGCACCCTCCTTCACCATGTCGGCCGTCACGAAGTCAGGCTGACCGATGGCAGCAATGATGATGTCTGCTGCACGACACTCCTCCTTAAGGGTCTTCGAACGAGAGTGACAGACGGTTACCGTAGCGTCACCATACTGCTTCTGCATCATCAGCTGAGCCATAGGCTTACCGACGATGTTAGAACGCCCGAGGATGACGCACTTCTTACCGGAGGTCTCGATGCCATAGCGCTTCAGCAAAGTGATGATACCCAACGGAGTGGCTGAGATGAAACACGGCAGACCAATCGCCATGCGTCCCACGTTGATCGGGTGAAAACCGTCGACATCCTTGCGATAGTCGATGGCCTCGATGATCTTCTGTTCATCGATATGCTTCGGCAGAGGCAACTGTACGATAAAGCCATCAACATCCTCATCCTTGTTGAGTTTGTCAACACACGCCAGCAGCTCCGCCTCGGTGATATCATCCTCAAACCGAATGAGTGTCGACTTGAAGCCACAGGCCTCACAAGCCAATACCTTGTTCTTCACATACGTCTCCGAGCCACCATCGTGACCCACGAGCACAGCAGCCAGATGGGGCTGCTTGCCACCCTTGGCAACAATCTCCTTTACCTCCTCAGCAATCTCAGCCTTGATGGCCGTTGCTGTTGCTTTTCCGTCTATCAGTTGCATATCTCAAAATAAAATATCCTAGAACTTCGGCATGCCGCCTTTCATAGCCTTCATGGCATTAGCCATCTGAGCCATCTTCGACGCATTCATGCCAGTTACCATCTTCATCATCTTACGGGTCTGGTCGAACTGCTTCATCAGACGGTTCACATCTTCCATCTTCGTTCCCGAGCCAGCGGCGATACGACGACGGCGACTCTGATTGATGATGTCCGGATTGGCACGCTCCTTCGGTGTCATCGAGTTAATGATAGCCTCAATACCCTTGAAGGCATCGTCGTCGATATCCAGATCCTTGATTTGCTTACCGACACCAGGGATCATACCTGCCAGATCCTTGATGTTACCCATCTTCTTGATCTGCTGTATCTGACCCATGAAGTCGTCGAAGTCGAACTTGTTCTTGCGGATCTTCTTCTCCAGACGCTTAGCCTCCTCCTCGTCGTACTGTTGCTGGGCGCGCTCCACCAGAGAGACGATATCACCCATGCCGAGGATACGGTCGGCCATACGCTCAGGATGGAACACATCGATGGCCTCCATCTTCTCACCCGTACCGACGAACTTGATAGGCTTCGTCACCACCGTACGGATAGAGAGGGCAGCACCACCACGGGTGTCACCGTCGAGCTTTGTCAGCACCACGCCGTCGAAGTCGAGACGGTCGTTGAACTCCTTGGCGGTGTTCACGGCATCCTGACCGGTCATCGAGTCAACCACGAAGAGGGTCTCATTGGGATGGATTGCATTCTTCAGCGTCTCGATCTCATTCATCATTTCCTCGTCGACAGCCAGACGACCGGCAGTATCGATGATCACCACGTCATTAGCCTTAGACTTAGCCTCCTGGATGGCATGGTTGGCAATCTCCACCACATTCTTGTTGTCGGGCTCGGAATAGACGGGCACACCTACGCTCTCTCCTACCACCTTCAACTGCTCGATGGCAGCAGGACGATACACGTCGCAGGCCACCAACAGAGGTTTCTTATGGTTCTGGTTCTTGAGCAGGTTGGCCAGCTTACCACTGAACGTGGTCTTACCAGAACCCTGCAGACCCGACATCAGAATGATGGCAGGAGCACCGGCACGGCCTTCGATCTTCAGTTCGGCAGCCTTGCCGCCCATCAATTCTGCGAGCTCGTCGTGTACGATCTTCACCATCAACTGACTCGGCTTCACAGCCGTCAGCACGTTCATGCCAAGAGCCTTCTGCTTCACCGTGTCGGTGAAGTTCTTTGCCACCTTGTAGTTCACGTCGGCATCAAGCAGCGCACGACGCACATCCTTCAGTGTCTCAGCAACATTGATCTCGGTGATCTTTCCTTCACCCTTCAATATCTTGAACGACCGTTCAAGTCTATCACTTAAGTTCTCAAACATACTACCTTATTTATTTTAGGCTGCAAAATTACACAAAAAAAACGAGACTCACAAACAATAGTCTCGTTTTTATTTATTTTGTTCACCAGAAGGACGTTGCGAAAACTCACAGCCACAGTACTGCTGATTATAGAAGGCATATTCCTTCAGCAGTTGGTTCCGTCGCTCATAGAGTCCGCCCTTACGCCAGTTCTGTGCCCAGAAGGTGGTACCCTCCACAGTCTGTTCTGCCTGATGCCCAGCACGTTCTATCTGTTCCAGGCTCTTCCACCGACTAGAGGCAAGCGTCGTCGTGAAATACTGCAGTCCGAGTTCCTTGGCCTCCCGGGCGGCCGCCGTCAGACGGAGTGTGAAACACAGTTCACAGCGCCGTCCCCGCTCCGGTTCCCCCTCAAGGCCGCACACGTTCTGTCGCCACTGCTCGTGGTCATAGTCACCATCGATCCATGTCAGCCCGAGACTCTCTGCATGCCGTTTGCTCTCCTGCTTACGGATCTCATACTCCTCACGAGGCCAGATGTTCGGATTATAGTAGAAGATGGTGGGGTGCACATCATGCTGCACCATCCACTCCACGATAGCAGATGAACAAGGTGCACAACAGGCATGCAACAACACCTCATGACACCCTTCTGGTACTATAATCGCAGGCTTCTTCATGATATCATAGTCCGCGAGCTTTCCAGATACGATCTTTCGCAGCGTTGATCTCCTGGAACTTCTTCTCGGCCGCCTTCCTCACATCATCACCGAGAGCCGCCACCTTGTCAGGATGATGTTCAAGAGCCAGTTTACGATAAGCCTTCTTCACCTCATTATCACTGGCATCAGGACTGACACCCAGCACCTTATAAGCATCCTCGAGGGTATTGCCTTCGAGGTGGAGCATCGAGTCGACCTCACTCTCACGGAGGCCCATCCAACCGGCGCACTCCTTCAGCGCCGCCACCTCACTCTGGGGCACACGACCATCAGCCTTGGCCACCATCACGAGGTAGTTAAGTAACTGGAGGCGCTGTGAGTAGTCCATCTGTCGATTGATCTGTGCACAACACTCCCGGACGGTCTGCTTAAACTGCGACCACCCCTCCCGTTTCTGTTCGTCGAAGAGCTTATTCAGAATCTCATTGCCTTGGGATACAGCAGTAGCGCCGAAGTTCTGCCTAAGCATCTGCCGTACCATCTCCATCTCCGAGTGCATCGCCTTACCATCGGCCTTGATGATATACGAGGAAAGCACGAGCAACGAGAACAGGAAACTGTTCCGGTTACCCTGCTGCTGACGCTGGCGATAGGCCTGCTGATAAGCCTGACTATAATCCTGATATGTCTGTTGCCAGTTGCCATCACGCTGTGAGCCATAGCCCCACGTGCCGGAGTTGTCGGGGGTGTTCACCCCATCGAGCATAGAGTCGAAGAGCGCTCCCACCAGATATCCGGCTAATGCGCCCAACGGTCCTCCGGCCATCCAGCCGATAAAGCCACCAATCCATTTTCCTGCTACCATCGTTTCTTTTTACCTGCAAAAGTACATATAATATCCGATACCGCAAAGCGATTAGGAATAATTTACTTTTAAACAAAAGGGGACGGCTCTCATGTGCCGTCCGACACAAAAGAACCGTCCCTCTGTGTTTTTTCTTTGTTTTTTACTTCTTGATCAGTGAAGCGATCCAGAGGATGGCAACAGCACCGATGATGGCTGTGCCAAGCTGTCCCAGAAGTCCACCCCACTCGATGCCCAGTTCAGTAAACAACCAGCTACCGAGAACACTACCGAAGAGGCCAAGCACCAGGTTCATGACAAAGCCGTAGCCGCCACCTTTCATCAACTTGCCAGCACAGAAGCCAGCCAGACATCCGATAACAATTGTGAAAATAATACTACCCATAATCATTCGTTTTTAGTTCGATTCATACCGCAAATATAGACAAATATATTCAAAGTACAAAGAAACTCGCTCATTTTTTCCTGTTAGCCAGATACATACCCCCAAGAATGAAGACAGTACCAAGGAGGAACCAGACGGTGATCTGCTCATGGAGCAACCACCATGCGAAGAGGATTGTGGTGATAGGATTGAAGTAAATCCAGTTGGTAGCGACGACAGCCCCGAGCTTGCTGATGACCCAGTTCCATACGACATAACAGATCATTGAGGCCACAACACCCAGGAAGAGCAGATTCCATATCACCTCTGGTTTCAGAAGCACGTCGAGTGAAGGGAAGCCCGGCACGATCAGGTAGTAAGGTATGATGGTGACAAGACCATAGATAAACACCTTACGGGTGATGAAGAGCGTGGAATAGCGCTCCACGAACGGCTTCATCAACAAGGAATAGACCACCCAACAGAGACAGGCGGCAAAGGCCAGCATATCGCCAAGAGGCGAGAGATGGAGCACGAAACGCCCATTCAGCACCACGACAGCCATTCCCAGGAAAGCCACGAAAGAGCCCAATGCCTGAACCCTCGTAATGCGCTCGCTATGGCGATACAGCAATGCGAAGGCCAGCATGGCAAACAGCGGACAACTACATACGATAAGTGATGTATTGGTGGCTGTCGTGTAGAGCATCGCCGCGTTCTCCGCCAGGAAATAGACCGATCCGCCGGTAAGGCCAAGCACGACCATCAGCAACTCGTCGCGCCAGTTGTCGCAGAAGAGCCGGAAGTTCTTCTGGGCGATACTGAAGGCCAGCAACAGGATATAAGCGATGGCGAAGCGAAGGGTGAAGATCTGCGCCGGTGACAGACCATTTTGGAGCAACATCTTCGTAAAGACGAAGGTGCTGCCCCATATTGCTACAATCGCAAATGCTACAAGATGATATTTCATTTAATCTCTATGTCGCGTTTCACATTGTTACGGATCTTCGTCAAGTACTTCTTCATACCACCGGCATCCTTCTTATCAATAATCTCAAGAAGCTCCTTCAGTTCCGTGCGGATCTGGGCCACCTGATCGTGAGTATAGGGGTTGAAGAGTATTTCCTGAAGCAGGTAGTCATCCTCGTTGAGCACCCCCTTGGCAATCCGCATATGACGCTTGAAGGTAGTACCCGGCGCATCCTGATGCTTCATGACAGCCGCAAACACAAACGTCGACACGAACGGGATTGACAGCGAGTAGGCCACCGTCTTATCATGCTCCTCGAAGGTATATTCGTAGATGTTGAGTCCCAACTTCTGATAGAGGTCCTTGAAGAAGATACGACCCATATAGTCGCCCTCGCTGATGATGATCGCGTTCTCCTCAGAGAGCTGCTGCAGGTTGGCGAACGTAGGACCGAACATCGGGTGTGTCGAGACATAACGCATGCCCGTCGACTCATAGAACTCCTTCATATCAGTCTTCACCGAAGCGATGTCACTGATGATACACTCCTTGGGGAGATAAGGGATCACCTCCTTGAACACCGGGATCGTGTATTTCAGAGTGACCGCATTGATGAGTAGTTCGGGTTTAAACTCCTTAATCTCTTCAAAAGTAGTGAAGCGCTGACAATTGTAGGTAAAGCGCATCCGCTTGGCGTCGCGCTCAAAGACAGCCACTTCGTGTTCAAAGCTCAGCAGGTCGATGAAGAAACTTCCCATCTTACCTGCGCCCATTACTAATATTTTCATCTGCTTCCTTCTCCTATACCTACTTATTGATGATTTCAATCTGCTGACGAACCGATTCCTCATGGATATTCTCAAACACATGAGCCACAAACTCCGGGTCCATGCCACAGAGTGAGCCCTGTGCACCACGCTTGTTCAGGATCTCATTGTAGCGGTTGGCCTGCAACACGGTCATATTATGCTCCTTCTTGTACTGTCCGATCTCACGGCACACTCTCATACGCTTGGCGAGCAAGTCCATGAGTTGGTTGTCGAGCTCATCAATCTGCTTACGCAGAGAGGTGATGCCCTCGGTGGTGGTGTTCTCATCACGGATCACCAACAGCGAGAGGATATAGTCGAGCACATCAGGTGTCACCTGTTGCTTAGCATCACTCCATGCCTTATCAGGATCACAGTGGCTCTCGATGATCAGACCATCGAAACCTAAGTCCATCGCCTGCTGACAAAGAGGTGCGATCAGTTCGCGACGCCCTCCGATATGCGACGGATCACTGATAATCGGCAGCTCAGGCACACGACGACGCAGTTCGATGGGGATCTGCCACATCGGCGCATTACGGTAGATCTTCTGCTCATAAGATGAGAAACCGCGATGGATAGCTCCCAGACGCTTCACGCCAGCCTGGTTCAGACGCTCCAAGGCACCAATCCAGAGTTCCAGATCAGGATTCACCGGGTTCTTCACGAACACGGGGATATCCACACCCTTCAGCGAGTCGGCGATTGCCTGCATGGCAAAGGGGTTAGCCGACGTACGAGCACCAATCCAGAGGATGTCAATATCATACTTCAAGCACAGCTCTACGTGCTCAGGTGTGGCCACCTCAGTAGAAACCAACATCTTCGTATCTTCCTTCACCTGTTTCAGCCATACGAGTGCAGGCTCACCGTGCCCCTCGAAGCCACCCGGTTTCGTGCGTGGCTTCCACACACCAGCACGGAAGTTATGGCAGCCCTTCATGGCCAGCTCACGGGCAGTAGTCATCACTTGTTCCTCTGTTTCTGCTGAGCAAGGCCCGGCAATCACGAAGGGACGTTCATTGTCACTCGGTAAGTTCAATGGTGCTAATTCCAGTTCCATATAGTTTCTGTTTTTGAACACAGAGACACAAAGATACAGAGTTGTTTTCTCTCTGCGCCTCTGTCACTCTGTGTTTATTTAATTTTATTCTTAATTCTTTCTAACGCTTCCTTGATCTTGTCTTCCTTGGCGCAGAGCGAGATGCGGATATAACGCTGACCGTTACTGCCGAAGATAAAGCCAGGTGTGATGAACACACGCGCCTCATGGAGCACTTTCTCTGTCAGATCCTCGACATCAGCATATTTCTCGGGAATCTTTCCCCAGAGGAACATACCCACCTGATTGGGGTCGTAGGTACAGCCCAGCACATCCATGATCTGCTCAGCATACTGACGGCGACGCCCGTAGGTCTCGATATTCGCCTCATGATGCCACTTTTCTGAGTTACGGTAAGCCTCGGCGGCCGCCAACTGGAGTCCTCGGAACGTACCCGAGTCGATATTACTCTTAATCTTCAGGATCCAAGAGATAAAGGTGGCGTTCGTAGCACACATACCCACACGCCAGCCCGGCATATTATGACTCTTCGACATCGAGTTGAACTCAATACAACAGTCTTTCGCCCCAGGCACCTGCAACAGCGACATCGGATGATCATTGAGGATGAACGAGTAAGGATTGTCGTTCACCACGACGATCTGATGATCCTTAGCAAACTGAACCAGTCGCTCATAGGTCTCACGGCGCGCATTCCCGCCTGTCGGCATATTGGGATAGTTGGTCCACATCAGCTTCACCTTCGACAGATCCATCTGCTCCAGTTCGTCGAAGTCGGGCTGCCATCCGTTGTCCTCACGCAGGTTGTAGTTCACGATCTTCGCTCCAAGGATCTTCGACAGCGACGTGTAGGTGGGATAGCCTGGATTAGGCACGAGCACCTCGTCGCCTGGGTTCACGAAGGCCAGCGTCACATGCAGGATACCCTCCTTTGAGCCGATGAGTGGCTGTATCTCCGTCTTCGGATCGAGGTCCACGTCATACCAACGCTTATAGAAGTCGGCCATGGCCTCACGCAACTCAGGAATACCCATCGTAGGCTGATATCCATGGGCGGTAGGGTCGTGTGCCACCTCACAGAGCTTCTCCACGGTCTGCTCCGACGGCGGCATATCCGGACTGCCAATGGCCAGACTGATGATATCCTTGCCCTCGGCATTCAGCTGGGCCACCTCCTTTAACTTTCTACTGAAGTAGTATTCGCTCACTAAACTGAGCCTGTCTGCTGGTTGTATCTTAGTATCCATAATATATAACTGTCGATTAATTCGTCTGTTTCCCATCTTTGTATTCACCCAGGATCTTCAGGTCCCTTGTCAGCGGAATGATCGCATCCACCGCCTGACGGTAACGCGTCAGATCGTCGTACATCACATCGACATAGAACAAGTACTCCCATTCACGTCCGATGATTGGCAACGACTGGATCTTCGTCAGATTGATTTTATAGAACGAGAGAATGGCCAGCACGTGAGAGAGCGAGCCCTCCTCGTGGGGCAACGAGAAGACGATGCTCGACTTATTGGCCTCTGTCAGTGGACGTAGCATATCAGCCTTGTTCGGATTCGACACCACAAGGAAGCGGGTGAAGTTGTGCTTGTTGTCCTCGATATGATCCTCGAGCACCTTCAGTCCGTAGAGTCTGGCAGCCTCAGCATGACAGATGGCCGCCCATCCGCGTTTCTGTCCCTCGGCTATCATCTTCGCCGATCCAGCCGTATCCTCCGCCTCCACGTTCTTCAGCGTAGGGTGCTGAGACAGGAAGTTACGGCACTGCATCAGAGCCACAGGATGAGAGTGCACCTCAGTGATGGTGCTCCAGTCGTCCTCAGGCAGACAGCAGATACAGTGGGTGATGTGCAGCTTATGCTCGCCGACCACCGTCGTACCACTATCACGCAGCAGTTCATAGTTATGCAACAGCGAGCCGGCGATTGTGTTCTCGATGGCCAGCATGCCGATGGCTGTGGGATCCTGCTTGATCTGAGCGAACACCTGCTCAAAGGTTGAACAGCAGATCAGTTGTATCTGCTCTCCCTCGAAGTACAGATGTGCGGCGATATCGTGGAACGATCCGATCAGTCCTTGTATGGCTATTCTCTTCATATCTTTTTCTTTCCTTTATTCTTTGCTTTAACAAAAATCCCGCTTTCACGGATGTGAAGCGGGACCTTGTATTTCTTTATTCAGTCATAAGTTGAATTTACACGCAACTTCCCGCTTCACAATTTCTTGCAAAGTAAAAGTAGACGTAAATATAGGCGTTCAACTTATTCATTGTCTTCTCTTTTTGTTTGACGGGTGCAAAATTATCACTTTTCCTTGAAACAAACAAATATTTTGCTATAAAATTTGCGTTTTCACTTACATTTTTCTATTTTACCCCCTTGTCGGCCCCTCTTCTCTGTCTTCAGAGCTTCATCCGTCGCCAGACACACCTGGGGATCCGTCGCCAGACACAATTGGGAATCCCCCGCCATACGGCCGTCAGCAATCTGTACTTCCAGTCGATCACGCGGATATGACACTTGTCGTTGATGGCCCGCACGATCTCCTTGGCCACCCGCTCAGGCTTCAGCATCATCGGATAGCGGAAGTCGCCCGCAAGCAGAGCCGTATCCACGAAGCCAGGTCTGATATCCGTAAACCGTATTTTCAACCCTCGGCTGTGCGCCTGTTGCTCCAAGGCTTGCAGGTAAACGTTCTGCAAGGCCTTTGTAGCCGAATAGGCCGGAGCCGGGCCCAGCCCCTTCGTCCCTGCGATTGAACTGATGGCAGCGATATGCCCCCCACCCTGTTCCGCGAAATAACGGTAGGCCTCGCCAATCATCCGGGTAAACCCCAAGGCGTTCGTCTGCATCGTCGCTAACTCGATGCCCTCCACCAGCTCACGGTTCTGTTTGCCGATGCCCGAGGCATAGAAGAACAGATCCATGCCGCCCACCTTATTTATTAGCGTGCGCAAACGACTCGTCGCATCCTCACTGGTCACGTCGATCTGCTCCACCTGCACGTCACCGAGTGTCTGCAACAAGTCTGTCCGTCGCGCCGCCACGCCCAACGTCCATCCTTCTGCGATCAACAGCCGCGCCACCTCTCTTCCGATGCCCGACGACGCTCCAATCACGATTGCTCTTTTCTTTTCCATCACATCAGTTATTGATTATCTGTTATCATGTCGCAAAGATACAACATTTCTTCTTATTATAATTATGTCTATGTCAAGAATATCGCCTCTCCGACACAAAAAAACGCCTTCTGTCATCGGGTTACGACAAGAATTTCCGATCTTTGCATGACGATGAACATCATTTACATCCTATTCATTCTTGCCTTCGTCGTTCACGACGGGGAAGAGGTAGCCGTGCAGCACAGTTGGGTGACCGCACATCATGCCGCCTTGAGTTCACGTCTCCCCAGGTTGCGACGTATATTCGACCACCTGCAGCGCATGAACACCAAGGCCTTCCTGACGGCCGCATTAGAAGAACTCGTCGTGTTGGTGGGTATCACCATCTATGCACTTCTCGGAGGCGCATACGCCATCGAACTCTGGACGGCTACGTTCCTGGCTTTCTCCATCCATCTTGTCGTACATGTCATTCAGGCAATTGTCGTAAGAGGCTACATACCAGGTCTTGTGTCATCCATCCTCCTACTCCCCTTTTCCTACATGGTCATACACGAGCTATGCCATCAGTTCAGTCCATCCCAACTGTTGTCGTACGCTCTGATCGGCTTGCCCCTCATAGTTGCCAACCTCGCCCTCGCCCACTATCTGGGCCTCAAGTGGGGGAAATAAACATCTCGTTATTTGAAGTCAGAAACTGACGCAACAACAGTTAGGGGAGCGCATAGGAAAGAAACGCGAGTATATTTCAATGCTATCTAAACTCTATGTCCTTTACGATATCATCGTATTCTTCGCCTTTTACGTAACCACGCTTCACTTTATTGAATGCGATTTCTTTAAGCAAGCCACGATTCAACAAGCCTATGATATCACTTTTGGCTGTAGTGGCAGTCACCATAAACTTGTTCTGCAGATCCTTCACCGTCAGCACTTCTTTTGGATTCTCCATATACATACGGATAATCTGGGCTTGACGCTCATTGATATCACCAATCTGAAGAAATGTATTTGCCAACATCTTTTCGTCCTGTTTCTTCTTGATGTAATTCTGCAATTGCTTAAAAGCTTGGTCAAGCACTTTTAGGTTGTAAGTAATGAAATAGCCCAAATCGTTATCATCAGCTTCCACATATTGATAAGCTTTCTCATACGACTTCTTTGACATAGCTATAACACGAGAGATGGAAAGATACTCCGTGAGCCAATAGCCCTGCTTCAACATATACCAGTAGAACAAGGCACGAGCCGTTCTGCCATTTCCATCAACAAAGGGATGCATATAAGCCACCATGAAATGGATGATGATGCCACGAATAATGGGATGGACAAATACTCTTGCGTTTGTCTCATTGAAGTATTTGCACAACTCCTTCAGGAATGTTGGCAGTTCTTCATAAGAGGGGGGCGTATGAACAACTTCATGGGTAATGCCATCTTCTACCACCACCTCGTTATTTGTGCGGAGCCTGCCAGCATCATTGGGGTCGTTGAGAGTCTTATCCGTCATCAAATGATGGATGTGTAACACTAATTCCGGTGTCAACGGAGTTTGCTTGTTTTCAACAATAAAACGAATAGTCTGATAGTTGTTGACTATCATCTGCTGCGACTTGTCCTTAGGCGATATTTGCCTACGTAACATATCCTTTGCCACCTTACGGGTCGTAGCAGCACCTTCCATCTGGCTAGAATAGATGGCTTCTTCCATCAGCGAACTGATTAGATATCGCTCTCTATTCTCATTAGGAATGACACTACCTGTCCCCCATGAACCACCAAAGTTCATATCAAACTCGTGGCACAACCTCTGCATCTTGTTGGTCATGCCGAAATTTACGTTGTATTTGTCCCAAGTATAAACGGTACTTGATATGCGAGAGGCTTTTACACTTAACCATAACTCTTGAGCTGAAACGCAACTATCTGGGCGTTTTTTGTATTTGATCGTATCCCAATATTCGTAGTCGTCGTTAATCTTGCCAATTAATGCGTTCAACTTCTCATCAGGTCTTCTTGACTTGTCAAGCATCACCGTTGCCAAATCCCTGTCTGTTATATATGGAGGTCTTTCTATCATATCTTCCTTATAATGATTTCTGACCGCAAATATATACAATTCTTTCCAATATTACAAGAATTGGAAAGAATTAATTCAAATAAAAACCTATATTTAACCATTTATAACTATTCAATTCTTTCCAATTCTTTATAAATTGGAAAGAACCATAAACTATATCCCAACTTCTCATAGAGAGCATTCGGCTCTTGTTTACTCTCTATTTCTTGCTGCAAGAGGTCACGCATATCTGTTTATTGTTGGTTAGTGTCATGTAAAGTTGGGTGATTTCATTCACTGTCTTGACACTAAATCGGAGGAACGAGGCAAGAGAGAAAAGTCTTTTGTCAGGAAAAAGTAATAAAAAAAGTGGTTGTGCAAAGTTGCGAACCAGAAGAAACAGGGTGGCTCTTCTAGCTCCTTTTAGCCCTGTTATGGCATACTTGGGACCTGTCCGGAGTAAAGAACGGGCCTGCTCTGGGTTGACCCGCCTCTTTATGGTTAAAGAGATAATCTCCACGATGGTAAGGAATGGCACTTATGAGTGAAAGAGATAATCTCTTATAGGGTATAGGGATTATCTCCTTCACTCGTGGAGCCTATCTCCACGACTCTTGGAGATTATCTCTTTGAGGGAAAAATCCCACCCCTTTGTTGCATAAATGTAACGTGCTATATATCAGAGAAATACGCATTTCACTCAAAACTCGCGTGTACGGGGTTCATTCCTGCATTCCTGATCTCCATGCGAGTTATGAGGGGGCATTTGTAAAGATATATGGCAAGAAGACTATCTCGCTTGTTACCAGCGGGACGCAAGAAGTTCTATCTACAATGCAGGGTTGTACCATGCAGTCTGTTCTTTTTCTCTGGCGCAGAGAAAAGAACCAAAAGAGACATCCACCCTAACCAAACCTTCCCCTATATGGGAAGGCTTAACCGCTCCTCCTGTCGCTCTTACATTAAGGTACGCTCAGACCATCCGCTCGACCTCTGGTCGCTTATATGAGCGAAGCGAGTCTTAAGAAAGGTCTGGCGTGATCTTTCTCGGCTGCGCGCTTCGATGTTTCGACAGACTCTGCGGTTTACCCTTCTTGGACAAGCCAAGCGAGCAAAGCTCGAGCGCGACAGGCTCAGGGACCGCGGAGGCGATGCTTCGACAAGCTCAGGGACCGCTGAGGGGCGCAGGGACCGCGCAGCTTCTTCGAAAACACTCCGCACGAGGAGGTCTTTAGAGGGTGTCCTATTTTCGGAGCCATATTGAGTCTTGGCTCGAGGAGCGAGCCAAGGAACGAAATACGAAATGCTGTTTGAGCGAAGCGAGTTCATTGAGTGGCTACTAAAATCGGACAACAGGCCTCCGAGACAGGACGTTTTCGCACTCTTTCTTTTGCTTCCGTTTTCTTTCTGGTGACAGAAAGAAAATGAAGGTCCTCCGCACCAGCGGTTTACCCTTCTTGGACAAGCCAAGCGAGCAAAGCTCGAGCGCGACAAGCTCAGGGACCGCGGAGGCGATGCTTCGACAAGCTCAGGGACCGCTGAGGGGCACAGGGGGGTGGCGGGGGACATGGCAATGGGACTTACGTTCGAGAAAGCCACAAAAACTTTTGGCTTTCTTCTCACTTATTCGTACCTTTGCCATCAGAATGGAGAAAAGAACGATTGCCATACTCGGAATGATGTGCGCCGGATGCTCGGCACGCGTCGAACAGAAGCTCAACAGTCTCGACGGCATCCTGTCGGCTGCGGTGAACCTGCCTGCTCGGACGGCCCTGGTGGAGTATGACCCTGCGAGGATCTCACTCGAACAGATGAAGGACGAACTGGGTAAGATCGGCTACGACATGGTGATCGAGGAAGACCGAAATATAGAAACCATCGAGCGGCGCGCCTATACGACGCTCAGGAATAAGGTCGCTTGGTCGTGGCTCCTTGCCCTGCTGGTGATGGCCATCTCGATGGACTGGGTCGCCATCGGCTCACGCGATACGGCCAATCAGACCATGCTCATCATCGCACTGACGAACCTCTTATACTGCGGACGACAGTTCTATGCGACGGCAGGGAAGCAGCTGATACACGGCTCGGCGAACATGGACACGCTGGTGGCTCTCTCCACGGGCATCAGCTTCCTGTTCAGTGCCTTCAACACGTTCTGGGGCGAACGGGTGTGGGGCGCACGAGGCATGGAGTGGCATACCTACTTCGACGCCTCGGTGATGATCATCACCTTCGTGCTGACAGGACGACTGATAGAGGAGCGCGCCAAGAACGGTACGGCCTCGGCCATCCGCGCCCTGATGGGGTTACAGCCGAAGACGGCTCATCTCGTGGAGAACGGCACGATCACGGAGGCACCTATCACCGTGCTGCAGCCAGGCGACACCATTGAGGTGAGACCAGGCGAGAGGATCGCCGTTGACGGTAGGGTGGTAGGCGACAGCGAGGGCAGCGTCGACGAGTCGATGATCACCGGTGAGCCGATAGCCGCAGCGAAGAAGGCGGGCGACAGGGTGTTCGCAGGTACCATCGTCAGACAAGGCACGTTCCGTTTCAAGGCACAAGAGGTGGGACAGAAGACCATGCTCGCCCATATCATCAAGAGGGTTCAGGAGGCGCAGGGCTCAAAGGCACCCGTGCAACGGGTGGTCGACAGGATTGCCCTCGTGTTCGTGCCTGTCGTGGTGGGCATCAGCATGCTCACCTGTCTCGTATGGCTGCTCATCGGCGGTCTCACCGTACTGCCACAGGCCATCCTCTCGGCGGTCTCGGTACTGGTGATAGCCTGTCCCTGTGCCATGGGACTCGCCACGCCAACGGCCCTGATGGTGGGCATCGGTAAGGCAGCGAAGAAGAATATCCTCATCAAGGATGCGACGGCCCTTGAGGAGATGCGAAAGATAGACACGATGGTGATCGACAAGACGGGTACGCTGACCATGCCCACTGATACGGGAGAGCAACTGAAGCCCCACGCCCGTGAGGCGATGGAGGCCTTGAAGGCTCACGGCATAGCGGTATGGATGTGCAGCGGCGACCAGGACGAGCGGGCACGACAGATTGCCGACGAGGCCGCCATCGCCCACTACCGTAGTGAGGTGCTGCCACAGGACAAGGAGGATCTGGTGCGCCAGCTGCAGAGCGAGGGGCATCGCGTGGCGATGGTAGGCGACGGCATCAACGACTCACAGGCTCTGGCGATTGCGGATGTGAGCATCGCCATGGGCAAGGGCACCGACGTGGCGATGGAGGTGGCACAGGTGACACTCATGGGCACCGACCTGCGACGCATCGGCGAGGCTGTCGACCTCTCCAGGCGCACGGTGGGCATGATACGCCAGAACCTCTTCTGGGCGTTCATATACAATGTCGTGTGCATACCTCTTGCCGCCGGCCTACCCTATCTCTTCGGCGCTCAGTGGCAGATCAACCCGATGTGGGCATCGGCACTCATGGCCTTCTCGAGCGTGAGCGTCGTGATGAACAGTCTCAGATTAAAACTAACAAGATAATATCGCTTTATGAAAACCAAGCACATCCAGTACGAAACACAAGGCACATGCTCAAAGCTCATTGACGTGACAGCCGACGAGAACAACATCATCCAACAGGTATTCTTCCTGGGTGGTTGCAACGGCAACCTGCAGGGCATCGGTCAACTGGTGCGCGGCCAGCATATCGACGACGTGATACGACGCCTCAACGGCATCCGCTGCGGGACGAAGAGCACATCATGCCCCGATCAGCTCTGCCGCGCTCTCGAGCAACTGAAGAACGCTCCGGCGGAATAGGCAGAGGTATGGGTATAAAAAATATGCTCATGGGCAAACACCCATGAGCATCTGTTTGTGACAAATCTTATTCTCAGCCGAGGAGGGGGGAAACGATCTGGCAGATGGTCTCCAGATAACGACGATCGGTATCGTCGAAGGTCGACAGTTCCTTGCTGTCGATATCGAGCACGGCCATCACCTCACCAGCGGCAGAGAACAGAGGCACGACAATCTCGGAACGTGAGAGACTGCTGCAGGCGACATGGCCAGGGAACTGCTCTACGTCGGGCACAACCACCGACTCGCGGCGCTCTACCGATGCACTGCACACGCCACGTCCGAGACGGATACGCATACAAGCCACAGGGCCCTGGAACGGACCCAACAGCAGTTCGCCGTTCTCCACACGGTAGAAGCCCGTCCAGAAGAAGCCCATCGTCTCGTGGATGGCTGCACACACATTGGCCATCACACCTATGGCATTAGTCTCACCTTCGACCAAACTTCGGATCTGCTTTACGAGCAGTTTGTATTTCTCTTCTTTTTCCATAATTATTTAATGATTTGTTTGAGACGACAAAGGTACAAACAAGAACTTAGTATCATGCATCTGACAGTCAAAAACGAATACCATTCAAGAAAAAAGATGATATAGGACAAGTCAGAACAGGTCGCCCTCTACCATCTGGTCTTCACGGGAGAAGCGGATACGGGGCACAGGAGACTCTGCCGTTTCAGAGGCACGGTCGGAAGGTGCGTGACTGCGGGTCAGATAGTCGGCCAACCTCAGGAGTGATGTCATCAACACATCTATCAGTCTGTCCATCTGCTGATATCACGAGGTTAATGCCTGTTGACTGTCTCTGCACTGTCGAGTGCATTGAGGTATCCGTTTACCAGTCCGACGAGGGCGATAGAGATCAGGAAGATGCAAAATAAACCAGCCATAGTCTTATTACTTTTTTAGTTGTACAATCATGTTATCGGATGCAAAGATAAAACGAGGGTGTACCATAAGTTGATACACCCTCGTATTTTTTCTAAAAAAAGTATTTCTACTGATATCTGGCACGTAAGGCATCCACTTGTTGCAGGAACCTCTGACGGAGGTCCTGAGGCTGGAGCACCTCCAAGCCGTCGCCATGCGAGAGGAGCGTGCCGATGAAGTCGGCCGTAGGACGGATGTCGAAGGAGAAGTCAGCATACGTATCGGTCGATGCAACCTCGCGCTGTGACCGATGGAGCGGCAAGGTGCGCAAGTAGTCGGGCGTCCGGCCATAGGCACGAACGACGACATGCGCCATAGGCGTCTCGTCGGTCAGCACCCCGAAATACTCGGAGAAATAAGCCTGGGGCGAGAAATCGTCAGGCATCTTGAAGGTCTCGTCGGTCAGCGTGACGGTCGTCATCCGGTCCAGTGAGTAGGTGGCGAAATGACGGCCCGTAAAGGCCAGCAGGTACCACCGCTGGTGGAACAGCTTCAGGGCATAGGGCGCCACGGTCTTCTCGTAGCTGTCGGCCCCGAAGCGCCGATAGCCGATGGTAATGATCTTATTGGTCTTGATGGCCCGGATGATGGTCTGGAGGAACTCTTCTCCGGCAGGTACATCCTCGAGGATGATACGCTCTTGAACGGAAAGCCCGTCGGAGAGCACACCGCCGACGGTAAGCGTGGAGAGCATCCACCGCTCCATCGTATCGTCGTCGAGCACCTCGGGGTTATAGATATAGTACCTGTAGCCATCCTGCGCGTCGCACTCGATGACGATGCCGAACATGTCGAGGATGGCATCGCGGTGACGGTTGAACGAGGACCGGGAAAGCGGGTTACCGTCGGCGACCTCGTCGTCGACCCACCGCTGACTGAGTTCGTCGAGCGTCATCTTCTTATAGCGCCGCAGCGTGTTGACCAGCCAGATATACTGGTGGAAGATCATGGAGGGTTTCATCTACTCGTCGGGCAGGAAGAGCGGATCCTCGGGCATCACCATCACCGGCTCGGTCTCGGCTGCCTTCAGGATCTTCTCGGAAACATACTTCTTGTTGACCACCAGACGGAACATATACTCACGGAACCAACGGTCGGTCATGATCAGACAACCCTGCTGGCCCCAGGAGGCGCCCCACGAGTTCTCGACCTTCCACTTACGGGCCTTACCCTTCTCGTCGAGGTCGACGGCCGTCAGTGTCATGGCATGGGTGGAACCGCTATCGAAGGTAGAGATACGATCGGCCTTGTTCATGCCGAAGGTCGTGCCGAAGAGCGACTGATAATCGAAGTTCTCCGTGTCGGCATAGCCACGCTTACGATCGAGGAACTTACCCACGTCGTAACTGCTATAGAGCTTGCGACCGTCCTTCAATGAGGCGATGGCCATCTGCTCGATATCGTCCATCGGCAGGTTCACATACTTCCAGTTGTGCCCGTCGTAGGTGTGACGGTCATACTCTACCTCATAGGTCTTGTAATAAGGGCGACGCGGATCATTCATCGCCATGATGAACGTGCCGTTGAGCGGACCACCGACCACCTCTTGGTAGAACGACTGCGGGGTGTACTCCTTGGCACGACCGACAGCCTTGCCGTTCTTATCCTTGAAAGCATAGACGAACTTCTGCGGCGGTTCGCCGATCGTCATCTGAAGCATCTTATAGATCTGGGCCAGCATACGGGTTTTGGCCTTATCGATGGATGCCTGCTTACGGTCCTTGGCCACCATATCGCGCAACTGCAGGCCGAACTCGCGGAGCTTCGAGGCAATGAGACTGCGCGCCTTGTCGGTATTGTCGCTGGAGAACGACTCGGGCATCACCTCTGTCGGCACAAGACCGTACTTCTCCGTCAGGTCGGAGACACCACAGAAAGTGCCACCATCACTGATGGGATGATGGAAGAAGAACTGCACGCGCTGGTCGTCGATGGGCTTCTTACCCGTATCGACAACTCCCTGCAGCATCAGGTTCGCCTTCTCCAACTGATCCCAGAAGAAAAGATAGGCCTGGGAGAAGCTGATCTCTACGGAGTCGTGCTTCTGGGTGAAATTACTACGGAGCACATTGAGACCGCTGAACATCCAACAACGGCCCGACGACCGCTGGTCGGTGATCGACTGTTTCTTCGTCTCTACATTGAAATAGGTGTCGAAAGCACCTGCATTCTGGTGGTTCTTCGCCAGCGCATCAATACTATTGGCGGCAACGGCATTCACTAAGGCCTTGTTGACCGGCTCCGACACGACTTCTTTCTGAATATCTTTCAGCATCTCCTGAGAGATGCCACCAATCCTCGTCTGCGCTCCGGCTGTTGCCACGGCGCAGACGACACAAAAAACACTGATTACGTTTCGCTTCATATATGTTGTTTACTTCTTACTCGATGACACCTTCAACGTCTTGGCCGTCTTCGTTGTCTTGGCTGTAGGCACCGTGCTGGCAACCTTCGGGTTATAATACCTCAAGGCCTCAGGCATCCATCCCTGGATATTCTTGATGCGGGTAGCATCCGACGGGTGGTCGCTCAGGAACTCAGCCGTCTGGGTGGTCTTGCTGGCGGCCATGCGCTGCCAGAACGTGGTAGCCACCCGCGGGTCATAACCTGCCATAGCGGCAAAGATCAGTCCCATGTGGTCGGCCTCGTTCTCGTGGTTGCGCGAGTATTTCAGGTTCTTGAAGTTAAAGCCCTGAGCCGCGATGGCCTGTATGATGGAACTTGTGTTAGCTCCCATGCCTACCTGTCCCAATAGGGCAGCACCGATCTGCAGACCGTACTGCTGCTTGATCTGAGTACTCATCTGCTCGGCAGAATGACGGGCTACGGCATGAGCAATCTCATGTCCCAGCACGATGGCCAGCGAGGCCTCGTCCTGCGTGACGGGAAGCAGTCCTTCGTAGACACAGATGAGTCCTCCAGGCATGCACCAGGCATTGACCTGCTTGTCCTGCACGAGGTTGAAGGTCCACTTATAGTTGGCTACCTCAGAAGAGAGACCAGCGGTATTCAGGTAGTTAACCACAGCATTGGCAAGGTTCTGACCGACACGCTTCACCATCGCCGTGTTAGCAGCATTGGTCGACAGCTTGGCGGTCTTCATGAACTCCTGATACTGTTGGGTGGCCAGACTTAGTATCTGTCCATCCTCGACCATCAGATTCTGCTGACGCCCGGTAAGGGGTACCGTACGGGTTGTTCCGCAACTGACCATCAGGACAGCAACGACTGACACAAGAATAGCTTTCAGATTTTTCATATCGCAGTTATTTTAGAGTTTATGACTGCAAAATAAATAAAAAAAAACGAGACTGACAAATTATAGGCATAAAAAAGAGGCGCCCCTTTCGGAGCGCCCCTCAATAACTATCAACCATTCACTGTATTACATGTTCAAACCACGGTTGTTGATCGTTGTGTTGAGCAGTCTCAGATAAGTACGGAACTGATCCTCGGTCAGCACATAGCGCATGTGCTTAACATCGTTAACGATGGCACGATCAACGAGTGCCTTACGATTGCTCTCACCATTCAGGGCAGCGTTCTTCAGCTCAGAAGCGAATACGCGATGGATGTTGCTCACGGCCTCTTTCTGGTCGCTATCCAGACGCAGTGCATCAGCGAGCTTGTTCATATTGACATTCAGCTCGTAAGCCTCTACACTGTTCACGCTAGAAGCGCTCTCACCCTCAGCAAATGCAGTTGTCATACTCAGCATTGCTACCATTGTCAAAATCATCTTTTTCATCTTTTTACCCTTTCTTTAATTGTTTAAAATGTTATCCTGTTGCGCAGCCTTCCCGGCTTACGCTGTTTTCCCGCCTTAACGGGTTTAAGTTCAAATATCTTTTTATGTCTTTTGACGCTGCAAAGGTACGATGATTTTGAATACCAAACAAACAATAAATGAAAATTGTGTGCGATAACAGCCGTTTTGTTGATACAGGTCAACAGATTGGCTATCTATCACAATTATTGGGATTTATTCAAATATATTTGGATATTCGACCGATTATTCGTACCTTTGCACGAAAATTTGAAAAATAGACATAAAAAGAAGACATTCAAGATGGACAAACCACAAAACAGATTCATATCAGTCGTATACCAGTTATATACTATCACTGACGGGCAGAAGAACCTTGAGGAGCAGACGGGCGAAGAGCGACCGTTTGAGTTGATTACCGGCTTCGGCATCGCCCTCGACCGTTTCGAGGAGGAGGTGATCAAGCACGAGAAAGGCGCAACCTTCGACTTCACCCTCCAACCGGCAGAGGCTTTCGGCGTTTATGATCCCGAGGGTGTACACAAACTGGGACGTGAGGTCTTCACAATCAATGGGCATTTCGACCATGACAATATCTTCGAGGGCGCTGTCATCACGCTGATGGGCGCTGACGACCAGCGCTTCATGGCGAAGGTACAGAAAATCGAGGAAGACGGTGTAACCATCGACACCAACCACCCGCTGGCCGGGAAGGTGCTGAACTTCACGGGTACTGTCGTCGAGAACCGCGAGGCCACTCAGGAGGAAGTACAGGCGCTCATCAAGCAGATGACTGGCGGCTGCGGATGTGGATGTGGGCATCACCACGGTGACGGATGCGACTGCGGGCATGAGCACGGTGACGGATGCGACTGTGGGCATGAGCACGACGGCGGATGTGACTGCGACGATCATCACCATGGTGACGGATGCGGCTGCGGTCACTGCCATTAAGAAGTGATATAAAAAGGTGAGAAGTGAATACATTCGGCAATATTTTCAGACTGACCACATTTGGTGAGAGTCACGGCGAGGCCATTGGTGGAGTGGTCGACGGGATGCCTGCCGGCATTGACGTCGACGTGAAATTCATTCAGGAGGAACTGAACAGGCGCAGACCTGGTCAGAGCAAGATCACGACCTCAAGACAAGAGCCCGACCAAGTGGAGCTGTTAAGCGGTGTCTTTGAAGGGAAGTCGACAGGCTGTCCTATCGGCTTTATCGTCAGAAACACCAACCAGCACTCGCAGGACTATGAGAATATGCGCTGTCTGTTCCGTCCTTCTCATGCTGATTACACCTATTATAATAAATACGGGGTGCGAGACCACCGGGGCGGCGGTCGTTCCTCCGCTCGTATCACCATCAGTCGGTGTGTGGGTGGTGCCTTAGCCAAGATGGTGCTCCGTGAATACGGCATCAGCGTCCAGGCCTACACCTCTCAGGTGGGCGACATCGCCCTGGATCGCGACTATCACCGCTACGACCTCTCACAGACAGAGAGCAACGCTGTGCGCTGTCCTGATCCAGAGAAGGCTGCCGAGATGGAGGCTCTGATTGCCAAGGTCAAGGCTGAGGGCGACACCATCGGTGGTATCATCACCTGTGTTATCAAGGGCTGTCCTGCCGGACTGGGTGAGCCGGAATTCGGCAAGTTGCATGCAGCTCTTGGATCGGCGATGCTCAGCATCAACGCTGTCAAGGGGTTCGAGTATGGTGAGGGCTTCGACTGCGTGAACACACGCGGTTCTGAGCAGAACGATATTTTCGCACCATCGTCTGAGCAGGGTGTAACCACTCGTACGAACCATAGCGGTGGCATACAAGGAGGCATCTCAAACGGACAGGACATTTATTTCCGTGTGGCCTTTAAGCCCGTGGCTACCATCCTCAAGGAACAGGAGACTGTAGACCTGGAAGGTAACCCCACCCTCTTCACGGCTCGTGGTAGGCATGACCCGTGTGTGCTGCCCAGGGCGGTGCCCGTGGTTGAGGCAATGGCGGCAATGACTATTGCTGACTTCTACCTGTTGGGAAAGGCAGGTAAAAGATAAGAAACGCATTTTTTTTGCAAGAAAATGAGTTTTTCTCTTGGTTGATAAGAGAAAATATCGTATATTTGCATCAACATTCCGAGGGTTTGTGAAAATCCCGGTATGTATTAGTTAAGTCTAGTTTAGTTTTTGTGTTGGTTGAGGGTGGTCTATTGATCACCCTCAAATTTTTCATATCACCCCAATAATCTCCTGCACCGACTGACAACCATGACTGTCGAGCCAGTCGTTGATGCCATCGCGTACCTTAATAGATATAGCAGGATCGAGGAAGTTGGCTGTTCCGATCTCGATAGCGGTAGCACCGGCCATCAGGAACTCGATGGCATCCTTGGCGGAACTGATACCACCTAAGCCGACAACGGGAATGTTGACGGCTTTCGCCACCTGCCATACCATACGCAGGGCTACAGGCTTTACTGCAGGACCACTCAGTCCACCGGTATTGATGCTGAGCATGGTCTTCCGCCTTTCAATATCAATAGCCATTCCCATCAGCGTGTTGATGAGCGACACGGCATCGGCCCCCTCGGCCTCTACAGCACGGGCGATCTCTGTGATATCCGTCACATTGGGAGAAAGCTTCACAATAAGCGTCTTGTGGTAACGGGCACGAACAGCCTTCACCACACTGGCAGCACCGGCACACGTGACACCGAAGGCCATTCCACCGTCCTTGACGTTCGGACAGGAGATATTCAGTTCGATGGCCGGTATCTCGTCAAGTGCATCAATACGGGCTGCGCACTCGGCATAGTCCTCGGGCGAAGAACCACTGACATTAACGATCATATTCGTATCAATATCCTTGATTTGCGGATAGATATGCTCACAGAAATAGTCGACACCTTTGTTCTGAAGACCCACACAGTTCAACATCCCTTGTGCTGTCTCCACCATACGCGGGTAATCATTTCCTTCACGAGGTTTCAGTGTGGTGCCCTTGACAATGATTCCACCGATCCCATCAAGGGGCATAAAATCCGCGAACTCCAGTCCATAGCCAAAAGTTCCTGATGCTGTCATCACTGGATTCTTCAGTTCCAGTGCTCCAATCCTTACATTTAAAGCTGCCATAATAACTTCTTGATATTAAAAACAGGACCATCCTTGCATACACAGAGGTTACCCTCCGTTGTCTTCTCCACGCAACAGAGACAGGCGCCGAGGCCACAGGCCATCAGATTCTCCAAAGACACCTCACAGTCGATGTCTTCTTGGTGTGCATAACGGGCCACAGCCTTCATCATCGGCGTAGGACCGCAGGAGGCAATATGGGAAAAGCGCTCCTGACTCAGTATCGAGTGACCGGTCACAAAGCCTTTCTCTCCGGCACTGCCATCTTCTGTCGTCACGTAAACCTGACCATATTTCCTAAACTCATCGAGCATCAGAAGATCTTTAGCAGAACGGGCTCCTAACAGGAAAGTGGGCTCACCTCCCATCCGTCGGATCTCCGCACCAAGATAAAGCAAGGGTGCTACACCAACACCACCACCGACAAGCAGGAACTTCTCGTCTGTCTGCCGAGGCATCGTAAACCCATGGCCAAGAGGTAACACACAGTTCACCACGTCGCCAGTATGGAGCGAAGCCATCCAACGGGTACCTTCACCAACTGTCGCCACCAGGAGCCAAAGTTGATTATTCACCTTATCTATATAATGGATAGAGATCGGTCGACGCAGGAATGTCGATGGGGAGCCATCGACACGTACCTCTACAAACTGTCCTGGCAGCATCTCCGGAAGCGGTTGAACATCGGTGAGCTTTATCAGCACATAGCGCTCATGGATCTGCTCTACGGAGACAACAGTCAAGTCTAAAACATACTTCTTCATACTCTTTGCAAAAATTTGTTTGCAAAGATAGTGCAAAATGAACGAAAAGCCAAATTTTTAAAGAGCCTTATTTCTTAACAGGTACAAAAGTGTCCCACGTCTGATCATCATAGAAGACACGGATCTCTTGTACGCGTCGTTGCGGTTTGTCAACAATTTTAACCTCCTCGCGAATTATTTCTGGGCGTGTACTCTTTACACCATTATAATATTGTGCCCCTGTTGGAGCTGTCTGTGGGGTAGGAGATGCTGGATGATCAAAATCGAGCATCGACTGCTGAGTCACCTGAGGGGTACGAGGTGCCTGGTCTTCAACTGTCGGATCAGTCAGATACATGTCACCAGAACCAAACATCAACCAGTCGATGCTGATGTTAGGTATCTTCTTTTTGATCGACTCAACCACGTTGAGGGTAGGACGGGTACGATCATTAAAAATACTGCTAAGGGTTGCAGGTGCCAATCCGATGTAATCGGCAAAGACTTGTTGAGTCATATGCTGAGACTCCATAATTTGTCTGATACGATCCTTCATATACTAATCAAAGTGCTTTTAAGGGCTATTTTGCCTATTTTTCTTTCAGTTTACAAAGATAAAGCATTTTTTTCAAACATACAACAAAATTAAAAACAATTTAAGTTTCTTTACTTTTGGTTTTGATATTTGCATTTCATAATTATATATGTATAAAGGACTAATCTCTGGTTTAGAATTACAAACCTAAATATAAGGAAATAAACTATTACAAAGCCCTTATTTAGCTATATTAGTCAAATAACTGACTGCCAAATCGGTATTTACAAATATAAAGCACAAAAATAACGGATATGCATGTTATCATGTGGAAATAAGGCAATTAATGGGCTGTTTTTTGCAGAATAATTGCATATATGACTGATAATCCGTGTGTTATATGCTGATTTCTCCCATTGCATATTTATAAATATTCATTTATGTTTTTAGAATTCTACATTTGTAAATCACAATTCTGTCATTATCCGAAAGAGTGTTTTATCTTTTAATATATAAATATTAGATGGAATGGTTTACATTTGCAAACACAAATATAGAGAAACACGCCATTTAAAAAATGTGAAAGCCGAATCCGACAGACGAAAGTCACTCAAATTTTCGCATTTCTGGCGTTTTTCCGGCAAGCGGTGGAAAGACATAAAAATACGCGAGTTTTGAAGGGTCTAAAAACGCTCATACCCCTTGATTTTATCGGCATTTGAGCATAAAAAAAGCGCTTCTCAAAAGCGCATTTTTCTATAATTCTAGCAAAGAAAAGTGGCTATTTTAGTGCAAAATATAAAAAATCAGCTCTTTCATCAGCTCTCCTGGAGGGGTATTTGGGTTATCCAATCCCTTACTTTTGGCGTCAATCTCTCTCATCTTGGAAATAATCTGCATCACCTTCATTCCTGCATAGTTTCTCATGCCAGTCATGTAGTCTTTGGCAGCCCATGGAGATCTCAATTCCAACCATTCTGCAACCGCTTCTTGACTCTTATTATTCGGTGCGTAGTATGCAATCATCAAGTTTTGGAAATAATTAAAGAGCATTGGGAGAAAAGAGTAGATGCTACCAGCCTTTGGATTTTCGTCAAAATATTTTATCATCAGGTTTGCCTTATAAACATTCTTGCTCACAATGGCATCTCTCAGTTCGAAGCCATTGAAGTCCTTACTGATGCCTATCTGATCCTCAACAATTTGAGGCGTCACTCTCCTATCCTGTTCGGGCAAAGAAATCATGAGTTTCTCCAACTCACCAGTCAACCGACTCAAATCCGCTCCAATATTATCCGCAATCATCTGTACCGACTTCGGATCGATACTCACCTGATGATTCTGTAGATAACTCTCTATATACACGGGAAGATCTCTGTCTCGTAACTTTTTGCTCTCAAAGAGTACACCTGCAGTCTGAATCGACTTCACATATTCCTTTTTTCGTCCATCGATAGTACCATTCTTATGGCACATGACAAGAATCGTAGACTTCAAAGGTGCCTTGAAGTATTTCTCCAGCGCTTCTGTATTCTTCACATTCTGTGCCTCTTTTACAATTAGGACCTGGAATTCCGACATCATCGGGTAGCGCCGGGCTGCATCAGCAATCTGCGAAGCCGTCGTATCTGAGCCGAACAGAATAGTTTGATTGAAATCGCGCTCTTCCGGCAGCAGTACGTGATCGGCAATGTAATCAGCAATCTGATCGATATAATACGGCTCATCACCCATCAGATAATAGACAGGCATGAATTTCCGCGCTTTCAAATCACGCATGATGGTTTCGAAACTCACATTTTTTGCTTCCGGCATAACGTTATTCAAATAATTATTTGTACTTTTGCGATTGCAAAGTTAGTGCAAATCGAGTAAAAAAGCAAAATAATCGAGATTATTTTATCCTCGTATTACCATCAAATCATCATAAACTATCAGAATGTACGAATTGAATCTTCCTCCATATCCTATCAAACTGCAAGAGAAAGACGGAAAACGAATGATTCTGGACTTCCTACGCAGGAAGTACGTGGCTTTAACGCCAGAGGAATGGGTACGCCAGCATTTCGTACATTTTCTAGTCGATCACAAAGGATATCCTCAAGGTCTGTTGGCCAACGAGGTAGAGCTTAAGATTGGTGACAAACGACTTCGCTGCGACACCTTATTATATAATAAAGAAGCTCGTCCACGAATGATTATTGAATACAAAGCCCCAACAGTAGCACTTCAGCAGAAAACCTTCGATCAGATATCTATCTATAATCATCTATTGAAAGCGGATTATCTGATTATCAGCAATGGTCTGCAGCACTATTGCTGTAAAATGAATATCCCCCAGCGAAGCTATTGCTTCCTGGAGGATATTCCTGATTATGAAAATCTATGACTTAATCCATGTCATTGGCATCGGTCGACTTCTTAGAAGAAGCTGACTTGCGGATAGAGCGCTTACGCGTCTTCTTCTCCTCGCCTGTTGTCTTGTCGATCTTCACACCTGCCAGTTCGGGGTCAATCATAATACGACCACAATACTCGCATACGATGATCTTCTTATGCATCTTGATATCAAGTTGACGCTGAGGTGGAATCTTATTAAAGCAACCACCGCAAGCATCACGCTGTACATAGACAACGCCCAGACCATTACGAGCATTCTTACGGATACGTTTGAAAGAAGTCAGCAAGCGATTCTCGATCTTTGACTCCAGATCCTTCACCTTCTCTTTCAACTTTTCTTCCTCGGCACGTGTCTCAGCCATAATCTCGTCAAGTTCACTCTTCTTTACCTCGAGATCAGCCTGGCGATCCTTGATAACCTCTTCGTTCTCGGCCAACTCCTGCTGCTTCTCCTGAATACGATTATTGGCCTCACGAATCTTCTTATTACAGAGTTCAATCTCCAACGTCTGGAACTCGATCTCCTTACTCAGAGTATCATATTCGCGGTTATTCTTTACATCGTTCAGCTGGTTCTTATAACGCTCCACGCTAGCCTTAGCATCCTCAATCTCACCGTTCTTCTGAGTGACGGCATGCTTGAACTCATCGATCTCATTCTTAATCTTCTCAATACGAGTGGTCAGACCCTCAATCTCATCTTCCAGGTCTTGTACTTCCAGAGGCAACTCACCCCTCAACGCACGCTTCTCGTCAATGGCTGAGAGCGCGGACTGAAGCTGATACAAGGTTTTCAGCTTCTCTTCTACTGACAAATCTGTCGGATCTTTCTTTGCCATAATCTTTTACGTTTTTATATACAATCAACTTTTCTTCTATAAATACAATATCGGATTCGTTACCGTCTCCGCTATCTCTGTCTTCACATCAGGACATTCCCTTTGGATTATCTCCTGGAAAATCTCTGCCGTAAACTGTTCGCTCTGGTAGTGGCCGATGACGCAGATCTGTATTTGCTGCTCATAGCCAAAATATTGATGATAGTGCATCTCACCTGTGATAAAAGCATCAGCACCAGTCTTAACGGCCTCGTCAAGTAGGAAATCGCCAGCTCCTCCACAGATTGCCACCCGCTGTATAGGACGCCGCAGCAGTTCGTTGCACATTGCACACTCCACGTCAAAGGTCTTTTTTACCTTCAACACGAAATCATCGGCGGCCATGGGCTCAACAAGTATGCCGACGGCACCACTTCCTCCCTCCAAGCCATCAACGCTCTTCGGGGCGAAAAAATGCACATCCTGGAGTCCCAATTTCTGGGCGATACGGAAATTCACGCCACCATGAGCATTATCGATATTCGTATGCATGGAGATAACACAGAGCTTATTCTGAATGACCTTCATCACCGTACGCTGAACATCTGTCATGTCACTAATGGTCTTCAGGCCGCGGAACAACAACGGATGATGGGACACAATCAAGTTGCATCCTTTACACACTGCTTCGTCGACAATCTTTTCGTTGACGTCCAGACACAATAATGCCCCTGAAACCTCCGTCTCTGTCAATCCTACCTGCAAGCCAGCATTATCCCAACTTTCTTGCAAGGGCAGAGGCGCGAATTGTTCAAGGGCGCTCAAGACCTCCTTAATCTTCACGGCTGCAAAATTACAAAGAAAAGACGAGACATCATCCCGGCCTTTCCATTAATTAAGGGTTTTTAACTCTTTACCAGTCAGATAGTCGGGCTTCGGCTTCCACTTTCCGCTCTGTTTCATCCTCTAATGAAGGGAAGAAATCAATACCCGTCAACCGTTCTACCTCATCAACCGTCCTCACAGCCTCCTCCATCACTTGCTTCCTACCCTCATTCCTATAGACGAACCCTATAGCTTTGGGAGTTCCTCTTCTGCAAAGGATGACTTTAAAAAAAGCATCTGGAACCCACACTTTATTCTTTCCTATGGTCTTCTGAGTCTCTGGTTTTCCATAAAGGGGACCACAGACAATATCTACAGCGCCATATTTTCTAGCCCAGTCGCGACAAAGAATCTCCAAATCATTCCACTCGTACTTGTTGAGTCCATGATTCTGCGGACAGATGTTCGTGAAAAGGAAAGATTGAGTCATGGCCTCCTGACTCCACTTATTATCACCAGCCGGACACATGTGTCCCCTATCGTAGCGTGAATTGTAATAGTCTTGATCCGTAGCTCTTGGCAAACGGACATCCTCATCCTCTGAGAACACCTCCTGCGCACGCTGATGGTTTCCTCTTGTATGATCTTTCGTCAGATGCCATGCTACCCAGTTCGGGTTCTTCGTCTGACGATTGTATGAGGCCGTATAACCCACCCTCCTCAGAATCTGTTCCGGACGATCCTTTAGGGAAGCCGGCATCTCATACATTACGACAACTTTCGCTTTCTCATTATATGAGACCGGGGCTTTCTTCAGAGCCGGCGACATGAATGATGACCGAACAGGAGAACCTCCTTTTCTTTTCTGTTCCTGACATGAGACCATCACCAATGCCAATCCCAACACCCAGATTATATGTTTCCAATTATTTATCATACCTCAATTCAAACGATGTTCTATTTTTATATTTTTGCCCGTTCAAGAATACGGTCAACAAGAAAAATTGTGACCGCGAGAGAAAGGATAGAAGCAGCCACACAACCGGTCGTCATGAGAAGCATCAGTATGAAGGCATTAACAGCCGACATGCCTCCCATAAAAATGCCGACCAACAGCAACGGCATGGAGGTGAGACCAAGTACAGATAAATTCGCGATGGTTGGTGAGACGACTGCCAGCAGACTACGACGCAGGAAAGGCTGTAGGGATTTCAGACGGGAGAAACCATTGCCTCTTAGGAACTCATACTGTTGTCCATCGGTCTTTAAGGCAGAAAGGTAGGTATTCAACCCACGTATCATCATCGCGGTAACATGTCCCATCAATAAGGCCATAACAGGAACGAACCAATGGGCATCGAAAGTCCGAACGGGGAGTACTATCGCCAACAACCACACTCCTACCAAGAACACCCCTGTCAATAGTCCGCCACTAACAGCAAGCATCGGTCGGCCGACATCAAGTTCGCAACGTTTCAGCACCAGCCATCCCGATACAACAGACATCACCACCAACCAAGTTATCAAGAGCCAAGGACTGTTGACTTTGATCAATCCCCATACTATCAGACAGAGAACGAGCAGTTGTACTATCATACGACCGACAGCTATGCCAAACGATTTTAACATCTGTTTCTCCAAGAAATATAACGCACCTACAGGGATTGCCAGTAAAAGCAATCCGAGAAATACATGTATAATCATATCTGTATTCATCTCTCCATCATATCTAAGTTTATCACTTGATCTGCACAACCG
Source organism: Prevotella sp. lc2012 (assembly GCF_900107065.1). Lineage (NCBI taxonomy): Bacteria > Pseudomonadati > Bacteroidota > Bacteroidia > Bacteroidales > Prevotellaceae > Prevotella > Prevotella sp. lc2012. Next base: position 69,772 of record NZ_FNUF01000003.1, read on the forward strand.
ACTATCTGCGATTGACTGCTGACCACCAAAACGGTTTTCCCTACCCTAACCAGACTCCTCAATAAGTCTAACACATGCCTTGTATGTTCGGGTAGAAGATGATCGGCAAACTCATCAACTATAAATATCTGTTTATCCTCGGCCTTCTGTATCGTCAGTTCCGTCAGGCGAACGATATCTTCTGACGACAGAGGTTCTGGTTGTGACTCTGGAGTCACGGAAGGCAGCAGATTGTTCCATACCCCATACTCGTCTTCCTCACAAGAAGGAGCCTCTGGTACAATCAATTGTCGAGTCAACATCTTACACTCCTGAGGCAGATAGGTCATCATCCTGCGGTAAACGTGTGCAGAGCGGACCGTCAGCAATTCTCCATCGACACTGACGAATCCTTCTTTGGTTGGCATGAACCCCATCAGAGTACGTAGCAGTGTCGTCTTACCAACACCTGACCTTCCTGTGATACAGGTCAATTGCCCATCCTTGGCCATAAACGACAAGTTCTTTAGCAGTATCTTCTCCTCAGCAGCGATAGATACATCTTTTACCTCTAACATAGGTACTGTTCAATTTTTGCAGCAAAATTATAAATTATTCTCAATTTATTTGTACCTTTGCAGCAAATTTTTCAATTTGGGCACAAAAAACGATACTCAAGGATGGCGCTTGCCGGCCGAATGGGAGCCCCAATGGGGAGTGCAGTTGACGTGGCCGCATGCCGGCACCGATTGGGCTCCTATGCTCAACGAGATTATCGCCACCTACGAAGAGATTGCTCGAGAGATTGCCCTTCGTGAGGAATTGCTCATTGTTGGTCCAACGGATCCTGCTCTCCCATTCCTCCATTACCACTTCTCCTCTCTACCATCAAACGACACCTGGGCACGTGATCATGGTTTTATCACCATTACAAATAGTCATGGTGAACGACGACTGATGGACTTTCGATTTAACGGATGGGGTGATAAATTCCCTGCCGAATTAGACAACGCCTTGAATCGTCAGCTCCATGATGCTGGTGTTATTAAGGGAACATACGTCAACTGCCTCAACTTCGTACTAGAAGGAGGTTCCATTGAAAGCGATGGGAAGGGAACGATTTTTACGACCACTGGCTGTCTGTTGGCTCCCCACAGGAATCAACCGCTGACGAAACAAGAGATCGAGAAGTATCTAAAGGATAAACTCTGTGCCAAACGGATTCTTTGGATTGACCACGGTAATCTGAGTGGTGACGATACCGACGGACATATTGACACACTCGTACGCATCTGTCCTGACGACACGCTCCTTTATGTTGGCTGCGACGATACTGCTGACGAGCAATATGAAGAACTGCGACTGATGGAGCAGCAGCTCATGACTTTCCAAACATTAGAAGGCAAGCCATACCGGCTTATCAAGCTCCCCATGCCACGTCCCATATACGAAGAAGGTGAACGTCTACCAGCCACCTATGCCAACTTCCTGATCATCAACGAGGCTGTGCTCTGTCCTACGTACGGTCAGCCAGATTTAGATACAGAAGCATTGCGCCTCATCAGAGAAGCCTTCCCTAATCACAAGATAGTAGGCATTGATTGTCGGAGCATTATCAAACAACATGGAAGTCTGCATTGCTGTACGATGCAGTTTCCGGAAATCGGAGAAAGAAGATGAAAGAACTCAAGATCGGATTCCTGCAGCAGCATAATACTGCAGACACAAAAGACAACCTTCTCCGCCTTGCGGAAGGTATCGGTGACCTCGCAAAAAGAGGTGCCCAGTTGATCGTTTTGCAAGAATTACACAACTCTCTTTATTTCTGTCAGACTGAGGATGTCAACAACTTCGATCTTGCAGAGCCGATACCAGGACCATCGACGCAGTTCTTCGGCGACCTCGCACGTCAATTCGGTGTGGTCATCGTCACATCACTCTTTGAACGCCGTGCGGCAGGCCTATACCATAACACTGCTGTCGTCATAGAGAATGATGGCAGCATCGCTGGTATATATAGGAAAATGCATATTCCCGATGATCCCGCATATTATGAGAAGTTCTATTTCACACCTGGCGATCTCGGATTTCATCCGATACAGACATCTGTCGGGTGTCTTGGCGTCATGGTCTGCTGGGATCAGTGGTATCCTGAGGGAGCCCGACTGATGGCCCTTCAGGGAGCAGACTTGCTCATCTATCCAACCGCTATCGGTTATGAGCCCAGTGATGCACCCGATGAACAGGAACGACAACGTCGAGCTTGGCAGACTGTACAGCGCGGTCATGCCGTTGCGAACGGACTTCCTGTCGTTGCTATCAACCGTGTCGGTTGGGAAGAATGCGGAAGTTCCGGCATCCAGTTCTGGGGAACCTCTTTCGTTGCCGGCCCTCAGGGAGAGATTCTCTACGAGGCCTCAACAGATGAAGAAGAGAGTGTTATCGTTGCCATCGACCTCCAACACTCCGAACAAGTACGACGCTGGTGGCCCTTCCTGCGAGACCGTCGTATTGATGCCTACGACGACCTTCCCCGGAGATTCATTGATCAGACTAAGTAAATATCATATATTCTCAAAAAGCAAAACTTCAAACAACCATAAAAAAAGATGTCAAATCAACTGAGATTCCAAGTAGTAGAAGAGGCCTTTAAGAAAAAGGCTGTCGAGGTTCCGACCCCATCCGAACGTCCCTCGGCATATTTTGGCAAGTATGTATTCAGTCGCGACAAGATGTTCAAGTATCTGCCTAATAGGATATACAATAAACTCATTGACGTGATTGACAACGGAGCACGACTTGACCGTAGCATTGCCGATGCTGTTGCAGAAGGTATGAAGAAATGGGCCATGGAAATGGGTGCTACACATTATACCCACTGGTTCCAGCCTCTCACCGAGGGCACTGCCGAGAAACATGATGCCTTTGTCGAACATGACGGCAAGGGTGGTATGGTAGAGAACTTCAGCGGTAAACTGCTTGTCCAACAAGAGCCCGACGCATCCTCGTTCCCGAATGGCGGCATCCGTAATACCTTCGAAGCGCGCGGCTATAGTGCATGGGATCCCACTTCGCCTGTCTTCATCATTGACGACACATTATGTATACCTACAATATTCATTGCATACACTGGAGAAGCGCTCGATTATAAAGCGCCCCTACTTCGTTCTCTCCACGCTGTTGACAAAGCAGCCACGGACGTATGTCGTTATTTCTACGACGATGTCAAAAAGGTGCAGGTAAACCTCGGATGGGAACAAGAATATTTCCTGGTTGATGAAGGTCTCTATTCTGCCCGTCCCGATCTGATGCTCACCGGACGTACATTAATGGGGCATGAGAGCGCGAAAAACCAACAGATGGACGACCACTATTTTGGTACGATTCCAGACCGAGTACAGGCATTCATGAAGGATTTGGAGATTCAGGCACTCGAACTTGCCATTCCTTGTAAGACACGTCATAACGAGGTGGCTCCCAACCAGTTTGAGCTCGCTCCCATCTTCGAGGAATGTAATCTGGCTGTCGACCATAATATGCTGTTGATGTCGCTCATGAAGCGCGTGGCACACAATCATGGTTTCCGTGTACTGCTCCACGAGAAGCCTTTCGATGGTATTAACGGTTCTGGAAAGCATAACAACTGGAGTCTCTCCACTGATACTGGCGTACTGCTCCATGCACCGGGAAAGAGTCAGGAAGATCGCGCTGCCGATAAAGATGCTGTAGCCAAAGAGAACCTCCGCTTCGTCACCTTCATCGTGGAGACACTGATGGCTGTCTATCGTCATAATGGGTTACTGAAGGCCTCCATCATGAGTGCAACCAACGCTCACCGTCTTGGAGGGAACGAAGCACCTCCCGCAATCATCAGTTCGTTCCTTGGTAAACAACTCAACGAGCTACTCGATCATATTGAGCTCTCCGACCGAGACGATCTCTTCAACCTCAAGGGCAAACAGGGCATGGAGATTGACATCCCACAGATCCCCGATCTGATTATCGACAATACCGACCGAAACCGGACATCTCCCTTTGCCTTCACGGGCAACCGTTTTGAGTTCCGCGCACCCGGTTCTTCATCCAACTGTGCCTCTGCCATGATTGCCCTCAACTCTGCAATGGCAGAAGCACTTCAGAGTTTCAAGAAACGCGTTGATGAACGTATCGCTCAGGGTGACAGCAAACTGTCTGCAATTCTTGACATCCTCCGTGAGGATATCAAGATCTGTAAACCTGTCCGCTTCGATGGAAATGGCTATAGTGAAGCATGGGTTGAGGAAGCCGAACGTCGTGGTCTCGATGTCGAGAATTCATGCCCTATCATCTATGAGCACTACCTTGATGAATCAAGCGTTCATATGTTCGAGTCTACGAAGGTGATGAACCGCAAGGAGTTGGAAGCACGCAACGAGGTAAAATGGGAAACCTACGTCAAGACTGTACAGATTGAAGCACGCGTCATGGGCGACTTGTCTATGAACCATATCATTCCTGTCTCCACCCATTATCAGAGTCAGCTGATCAAAAATGTTCAGGGCATGAAAGATGTCTTCCCTGCCGATGAGGCTTACCGTCTCTCTGCCCGTAACCTGAAGCTGATTCAGGAGATTGCGGAGCGAACTGAACGTATAGAACAGTTTGTTGAGGAACTGACAGATGCACGTCGTGTTGCAAATCGTATCCAGAGCATTCATGAGCGCGCCATTGCCTACCATGATACCGTCTGCCCAAAGATGGATGCCATCCGTAACGAGATCGACCATCTGGAACTGATTGTCGAGGACGGTCTCTGGAGTTTGCCCAAGTACCGCGAACTGCTATTCATCCGTTAGGACGAGACCCCTAAAAATGATTAGCCCCCAAAAGGAGAAACCTTTTGGGGGCTAATTTATGGTAGACGACAATTCTTTCAAAATCGTCTTACTCGTATCTTTTCCTATGGTTCTTCCGAATATAGTAGTTAACAGTACTATCAAACACAAGCCACAACAGAACGTCAATTAGGAAAACGAATGTTGTTCCAAGATGATAGAAGACACCCATCATCGTGGCAAGAACCAGAAGTAAAGACACGAACACCAATACCGTCATCACACATCGCGAGCTGATACCAGTACGGAGAAGTTTATGATGAATATGATTCTTGTCAGGAAGAAAAGGATTACAATGATTTCGAACACGAACAATAACCACGCGCACAATATCAAACATCGGAAGAAACATCGTGGACAGACCAATAATCAGCATCTCACGAGGGAATGTTATTCCAGCCCCACTGGCCATATAGATGAGCAGGAAACTCACCAGATAGCCTAGAGTCAGACTGCCTGTGTCGCCCATGAAGATCTTCTTCTCCTTCTCAACATGACCAAAGACATTGAAATACCAGAACGGTAACAAGATGCCAAGCATACCAAAAGTTATCAGCATGAAGAGATGCTGCCCCTTTACCATGGCCGCCAGTCCTAGTGTGAGCAAAGAGACGAAACAGATACCAGCCGCCAAACCATCGACGCCATCTATCAGATTAATGGCATTGGTAACATAGACGACAACAAAGATTGTTAAGAGAATGCCAACCCACGTAGGTATCTCATTGATCCAGAACAGCCCAGAGAGATCATGTATCCAAAGTCCGGAAATCGGAAAGAGTACAGCACTGATAATCTGCGTCAGGAATTTCGCCTTATAGGAGACGCCTATGAGATCGTCGACCACTCCAACAAGGAAGAGTACCATCATTCCCACAAAGAGCAGTATAAACCGTGTAAACAGGTCATCCAAAGTCTCAGAGTTGTACGGCATACGCATCATCACCCATACACCTAAAGACATACATACTACTATCAAGAGAATAGGCAGGAATGTAATACCACCTAACCGGGGGACTGGTGTATGATGCATCTTCCGTTGATCAGGCATATCATAGAGCTGTTTACGATGGCTAAGAATCAGCACTCTCGGAATAAACAACCATCCTAACACTACGGACAGAAGAAATGGAATCGCAACGGAATATATTGTCAACTGTAATTCATCCATGATCCTAAAAGTTTCTTTTCTTATTCTTATAGTAACTTATCACCACCTGTAATATCAGCCACAGCGAGACATCGGTCACAAGGAGTACAGATAGGTTCCAGTCGAACCACACACATACCACATTGAGTATCACAAAGGAAAAGGTGATGATCATGATAAACACGAGCACCTGTACGGGACCCATACCACCCTGCATAAGACGATGATGGATATGATTGTTATCACGACGGAACATATTGCGGTGGTTCACCATACGGGTAACTGCCACACGGAACACGTCAAACATTGGAATGAGGAGCGTTCCAAAGCACACCATGATAACACCCTCTGGAAGACATCTTCCTCCCAGGCGGCTCAAGCCAATCACAACAACACTAAGGATATAGCCGATTGTTAGACTCCCCGTATCACCAAGATAGATATTACGTAATCCCATACGACTACCTATCACATTACGGAAGAAGAAAGGTCCCAGCATTCCTGTCATGGCACTACAGAATATTAACAGCACCAACTCGTCGGCCAAGAACGCGACAACACCAAGTACGGTAAAGGCAATCATTGCCAGACCAGAAGCGAGTCCATCCACATCATCGAGCATCGGAATAGCATTAGAAATATATAATACCGTCAACATGGTCAGTGGCATACCGATCCACCATGGCAACTCGTAAATGCCCAATACCCCATGAAGGTTGTCAAGCCACAGACCTGAGAGGGGTATCAGCAAGGCCGCCAGACACTCTATGATCAATTTCGAAGTAATGGACACTCCCAAGAGATCATCCATCACACCAAGGAGATACATGGTTGTTAAGCCTGCTGCCGCAAACATATACTGCACAAAATCCGAGTCGTTCTCAGTCATCCATAACAGCGACCCATCAAAACGTGCACATAATGCAGCCGTTGCGCCAGCACTAATCACTAAGACAGGAAAGAGAGAGACACCACCCAGACGAGGCACACGCAGTCTCCCCTTATCCCTCGTCTCAGAGGGAATCACCAGATCCTTCTTCACGCTCACCATCAGGATTCGCGGGATCATATACTGCGCCAATAAAAGCGCCAACAACAGGGGTAATATAACGGATACGTAGATCATCTATAAGTATTCAAATAGTTTGTATATATAACGCAGACTAAGGAGAAAGCGGTTCGTAACGACCCCATGCTTCTTCATAATCTGCAGATGTTCTTTCATAATAAGCGACCAACTGCCATAACCCGTAGTAGAGGCACCACCAAGACGCATCGTCACAAAGTCTTTCTTGACATATCGGGTACGTATACGATGTATGAATAACAGTCGGAGCATTATCTCAAAATCTGCGGCAATACGATATGCCGTATCAAAGATTCCATACTGGGTATAAACAGCCCTGCGGCAGTAGAACGACGGATGGGCAGGCATCATGCCAAAACGCATCATCCATCGGCGAAACACACCAGAAGAGTAATATCGAACACACCGTGACAAATCCTCGCAACTGACATAGTGAACATCGGCATAGACAGCATCAACATATTCACCACCGAAACCATCGACTACCGACTGAAGGACATCGTCCGAAGTATAAAAATCATCAGAATTGAGAATACCTACGACATCACCTGTGGCCAAGGCAAATCCCTTGTTCATAGCATCGTAAATACCATGGTCAGGCTCACTCACATATCGCATCCTACCTTCGAAGCGTGGCTCATATTCACGAATAATATCAAGTGTTCCATCTTTCGATACACCATCAACAATAATATACTCATAGTCGTGATACGTCTGACGGAGCACACTCTCCATGGTATCACGTAATGTTCGCTCACTATTATAAGTCGCAGTAATAATAGATATCTTCATATATGTTATTTCTTACAGTAAAGAGTTATACAAGGCCAGGTACTCCTGATATCTGTCTCTCTTACAGAAATTCTCCGTCACTCTCTGACGACATCTCTCCGAGCGGGTTTCCGGATAAGGTGCACAGCATATCGCCTCAATATTCTCTGCCAAGGAGTTTACATCGCCACAGGGAACCACCACGCCAGTTTCTTCGTCCACGGCTTCTGGACTACCACCTGTACGATACGTCACAACCGGTGTTCCACATGACAGCGCCTCCAGATTTGTTGTTGGGAAGTTATCCTCATATGTAGGATTAACGAACACGTCAGCCCGAGAATAGTAATGTACCAGTTGCTGCAGATTATCTGTCCGTTCTATGCCAATTATACCTTCCGGCAACGAATATATTTGCTTTTTGCTAAGACCAATCAACACAATCACATAGTCACTGCTGAGCAATGATCTCAACGCAAGGAAATCTTTCATTCCCTTTCGTGGTTCCCACATATTGCTAACACCTAGCACAACCTTCTTTCCCTGACAGAAAGAAGAAAACGAGCTATCAGCATGGAACACATCTGTGTCTATTCCGTTGTGGATACACCTTCTAGGAACATCCTTCAGGAAAGATTCGTCCAAGAGTCCATCCAACCATTCTGAGACTGGCACCAGCGTCAAATTACTGAGTGACGTAAAAGATCGTCTTTTCTGTTCATAATTTGTTTCACTCCTATCCATCAGGAGAGAAGTTGGATAGTTTTTCTGGCACGGACAATGATGACATCCATTCTTCCATCTGTCACAATCTGCATATGTAAAGAACGCACAGTGCCCTGTAATCGGCCAACAGTCGTGTAGCGTCCACACCACAGGAGTATTCATTTCTGACAGATACTGGAACAAGATCGGATAATTCAGATAATATCCATGAATATTATGCAGATGAATAATATCCGGCCTAATCCACTCTATCTCACGAATCAGTTTCCAAGTCGCGCTCGTTGAACCTAGGCCATGACGGTCGAACAGCATCGACTGTAGCCCGTGGAGATAATGGCCAAACGGACTTCCGACCTTCAACAGATGCGACTTACTCGGATTGGCATATCGCCCATATGCTATATAGCTATCCCACCCCTGAGCCATGGCCATCTCACCGATTTCTTCAGCAATACGACCATGAGAGCCCCAGTTGGCAGTTACATTAATCTGAAATAATACAGGCATATAATTCTGTTTTAAACAGAGCGTCTTTCCATCTCACCTCCTGTTTCCTCATCTATACTGATATGCAAGCGAAGGATCCAGTCGAAAATCACAAAGAACACCAGGAAAGTAATCCAACTAAAGATGTCTGCACGTACCAGATAAATACCATTGGCGAATAAGGCCATCAAGATAAAGAACTGATAGCGCGAACGTGGAACCTCGACCTTAGCGACAATGCCACCAAGGATGAACAACAGGACAATCACTCCTACTAAAGAGAGGTTCATATAGAGGTCGCCAATCATATTAGTACCCAGTCCGTAATCAGCCTGGGCAAAGTCTGTCAGGATATAACCTGTATGGATAGAATCCATATCCAACCCCGTCAGCATCCTCGTAAAGAAGGAGCCGCCAAAGGGGATAAACACGAACAGATACGGGATATAAGACCGACCATAGAGGAACCCATACACCTGCGTGTAGTCGACACCATCATAGAGTGTCTTCGCATTCACGAGAAGATCGGTCAGCAAAAGCCAACCTGCCTCAGGGGATTCCTCCAAGACCTCCATTCCATAACTGATAAACTCCGCGAAACTGGCTTCCACCAGATTATAGGAAGTAACACGCGTAATCATCAGGAAGCCCATCGCAACAACACCCATGACAATAACAGGCAACAGGTACTTCATTCTGACACGTATATAATAGCTATTGATGATTAATAACACCATCAACAACAGGAAAAGCACCTCACTACGGCTACCAATGAACAACTGACTCAGGGTGAAAGCTACCGTAGACACGATATTCAATTTGTTCCTTCCAAATAACGTCCTGACACCTCGTTCGTTCTCGCCGAGTTGTTGTGCCTGATAATACCAAGAGAGTCCTATCAACGATAGGATCATTACCATCAGTCGCGGATATAGATGGGTGACACCACTCTGAATCTGATTACTGAGGAAAACATAGATGAACACTGCCAGACTGACTCCAAACGACACATAAGCCGACCGGTTAACCGTCATCTCGGGAACTCTTATTTTCGCAGCATTTCTGTCCGAATCCTTCCGTTCAAAAAACACGCTTCCCAACATATACATCGCTATAGCCATCTGAGCAACAGAAATAGCATAAGGAATAATATCCTTGTTTGTTGAGAACTGGAAGGCAGGCAAGAAGTCATCCTCCGGATATATAAACACCGCATGAGCGTAGTTTACGATAAAGAAAGTAGGAATGAAAAATAAGTCGAAACAGACCAATCCGTTCCGACGAATCTTGTGCCAAAGATACAATGTGCCGAAAATCAGGAATGTGGTCATCTCCCAAACACAAAAAAGCTTTGAGAACGACGATGGCACCATGATTATCGATGCCAATGAGATGATAACAAATATGAGGGCTACTAACTGCATGATTGATCACATATTCTTCCGTGCCCTTCTGATAGCACTCGAAGCAAGCCTATCTGCATGACATGCCACAGCCGTCAACAATAGTTTATGCTTCAGTTCTATGCCAGAACGCCAGATACTCACCTCTGGATAGAGAGAACGGATATACTTATAATCAGACTGATCGGCCAAAGCGAGCAACGTCACTTTGTTATACAACTTCGCCAAGTTGATGGCGTCGGCATAAAAGTCGGCATTGTCCACTTTTCGGAAGAAAGTCTCAAGAATAGAGAGTGCCTCTACCGTACAATCAATACCATGACGATTGATAACTGCCGTATATGACTCTTGATTATATTTCACATAATGATATAGAGGAGCATCGACCTTCGCCACACGATTGGCATAATAAGCTATCCGTGGTAATACGGCATAATCCTCGGCCATGTTTAACCCCTCCGGAGTGAACAACTGATGGTCTATCACCAAAGAACGACGAATCAGTTTTCCCGCAATACCCTGAAAGCTCTTTCTTATCAGAAGAGAACGGGCATACTCATCCTTGTCAGACGGTACTCTGTCGTGATGACAATAAGTGTGGTCAGTACTGACGAAGTTGAGATCACCAACCACAATATCCGCTCCTGTGTCCTCTGCCTTCTGTACTAACTGGCTCACAGCATCTGCAGAGAGATAATCATCGCTATCAACATGGATCACGTATTCTCCTGTGGCTTGTTCTACCGCCGTCTTCCTGGCAGCCGCCAAACCACGGTTATGGTCATGACGCACCGTCCGGACAGCAGAACGACGATCGGGATAGTCCTGAAGGGTCTGTTCCAGCACCTCCATACTCCGATCCTTCGTACAATCGTCAACAAAGAGATATTCTATCTCCGGATAGGTCTGCTCCATCAGAGAGCGGACACACTTCCCGATATATTTCTCCACCCCATAGACGGGGACACAGACCGTCACTTTTATCGCCGCCATCCTATCAATTTCTTTAGCGTTCCATGCTGCTCATAAACCGATCCCGTCAACAAGAGCAAGGTGAACAGTCTGTGCCTTACCAAGAAGGTTATCAGTTTTGACGAGAATCCTTGCGGACGGAAATAGCGCCCGAAATTCAGGAAATACGCCTTAGGAATTCCACGCAACAAATGTAGTCTCTCCTGGTAGTTGTATGAGGATGTTCCGGCATACAGGCACTTGACACAACGAAGGAATGTATCAGAGGTTCTATTACGCCACACCAGTTCCGTCTGTTCCTCGGGCGACACATCTAGACGCCACACAAAGGCAGTCATCTCAGAGAGACAATTCTGGAAACACTCATATTCCGACTCAAAGGAATAGTAACTGGTACTAAGAGAACCGTCACGCATATTCACCAAATAGTTCTCCGACTTGAGAAGCACCACGCGATGGATCTTATTCAGGTAGCGGAAGAAGTGAATCATATCCTCCCCATAGTGAACACCTACCGGAAAACGGATATCATTCTTCATCAAGACTGTCCGATTGAATAATTTTGCGACAGGTCCTGAGAGCTGAAGAACAGAATGATCCAACAGATATCTCACCATCTCCTTGCCATCCAGATAGACATCTTCCATCAGAAGACCAGTAAGACGGGATTTACAGATGTTACCTATCACGAGACACTCATCCGTATCCGCAGCCTTAATCATATCCGACAGGTAATCGGGAAGCACTTCGTCATCGCTATCCACGAAACAAACCCATTCACCTTGTGCCTGATCAACGCCATAGTTACGGGCAGCACTAACCCCCGCGTTCTTTTGATGAAACACCCGGACCCGAGAGTCTTTCTGCTGATAGGAATCACACAGTGCACCACTGCCGTCAGTACTGCCGTCATCAACTAACAGCAGTTCAAAATCGGCATAGTTCTGACTAAGAATGCTGTCTATACATCTTTTCAGGTATTTCTCCGTATTATATACGGGTACAATAATACTGATCTTCATGGTTTTATAACTTGCTATTATAATACTTCAGCATCAGATGGAGATAAGGTACCGCAAGCGACTGTGGCAACAGGGCATGGAGATCACGCACCTGCTTCTTCAGGTCACAGCCGTCAATACGACAACTCTCTGACCATGACGAACCCATCATCTTACGCTGCTCTCGGTAATAATCCCGGAAAAGGGACGGCGCCTCTCGGGCCACCCGGTTTAGACAACTGATACGGAAGTTTTGGATAATATGGTGTACATCGGCATTCCCCCGCAGTCCATGACTGACAGCGAAATCGTACATCTCTTTCAATATGATATTCAGAGATTCTGCCCGACGAGGAGAGAACGCTCTGACTGTGATACTACCCTCACGGAGTTTATAGATATAGGTTTCTGCCCCGACAGCAGCCAACGACTGTGCCATACAGGCGATCTCAAAACTCCATAACTCATCCTCATGAAGGATTCCCTCACGGAAGCGCAGACGACAGTCGTTAAGGAAAGAGCGCCTGTAGAGCTTGTTAACAGACATCACGTACCAGTCCTGCTGGCGATACGCCTTTAACACCTCTTGTCCTTGGAGAACCGTACCGTCCGACAAACGCAATGGAATCTTCTGCATACCACTGCCCTCCAGACGATAATCGCCCACCGTCAGGTCGTAGCTTACTGTCGCTATGGGAGCAGCCAAAGCCTCTATGCAGTCTGGTGTAATCTCGTCATCACTGTCGAGAAAATAAACATAATCGCCAGTAGCGTTGTCAAGCCCCGTATTCCGGGCAGCAGACAAACCGCGATTATGCTCATGACGGACAATCCTGAAGTCAACCGGCCCTTGGTAGTCCTGAAGCGTACGTTCTACGACAGTCATACTGTCGTCGGTACCACAGTCATCGACCAAGATACACTCCAACGGCTCTTGCCATGTCTGACACATGACACTGTGGATACAGTCTGCGACAAACGGCGCAACATTGTATATGGGGATAATAATCGTTACTTTCATTTCATATATTACATCAGATCGCACAGTCGTTCACGGCGATAGAATGAGAACAGTATGACGGTGACCAGAACTGTCAGGATAACCTTTACCCATATTCCCATATGCATCACCTCGTTGGCCACCAGCAAGTCAAACAGAATGACCAACAAGATTGGAACGATACGCCAGCGGTTCCCCAACCATTGATGAACACTACGCCTGTAATATCCCACTAAGAACGGTATCATCAACTGACTCCAATATGAGATAATCGTAGAGTAGATGGCTGCACGGAAGCCAAAGACAGGAATAAGCAAGTAGCACAACAAGAAGTTCAGAACACCAGGTACGAATACCAGCCATAACAACTGCATCGTATTCTTCTCTATAAATGCCGGAGTACTCATAAAGGTATAGAATGAGAACACGACATTGGCAAAACACAGGAGACAGGCGATGTCACACGATTGAGCCAGACGAGCATTTCTGATCAGCAGGGAGTAGATCTCCGGCATCCAGATACAGATAACGAACGAAGCTGTCAGTGCTACGGCCTGACAGAGGAAATATAGCTTTCTATACGCTGGGAAGTCACCGCTTCTGAAGGCTCTCTGGATCTGAGGCATCAGAGCCGTCACCAGCGCAGTAGTGGCCACCACAGCATAGTCTCCCATCGCACTACCATGACTGAACAGACCGATCTCGTCGTAAGAAACGCCACACTGACTCATCACAATCCTTGCAGAACTCGTCAGTAGAACGAATCCCAGAGTATGCGGCACCAGCGGCAAGGCAATTTTCAGCATGCCACAGATACGTCTCCAATGCCGATCCCATATCGGTTTGATATTGAAGTCGATCCATACATACTTCACAAATACCGCAAAGACGAATATGCCTGAAACGGCACCCGAGGAAACCAGTCCCCAATAGCCTAGCCGGAAAAAGTATATGAGCACGAAGGATACCAGCATGCCCAACACCGATCCCATCAGATTGGTGAACACCAATGGTTTCGGACGTTCCACCAACGGGAAGATATGCTGCGCTAACAGACTATTCGCCAAGAGGAATATCGGTATCGACCCTGCCACACAGAGTCCCAACTCTTCCAACGGCGCTCCCACCGGTAGGGTGAGCATCAGGATGATCATGTTCAGCAACCCGAAGAGGAACGATGACATGAGCACCAGCGTCAGCACTCTTCCCCATACCAGATGATAATGACGGGGATTCTCAAAGAAGCTGTTAGTCAGATGTACGTTCAGTCCCAGGGGGGCTATCGACACAAACAGACTGGTATAGGATGTAAGTACGCCATAGATACCATAGTCGTAGGTGGTCAGAAATGGTGTTGTCAACGGCAGCATGACAATACTCAACAGCATTGTCAGCTTGGGTACAACCCCATAATAGATCGTGTTAGTGACTATCTTCCTTGTTGACATTCCTACTTGTCTGTTAACAACTGGTGCTTAAGCAGTTCCTCCTTGATGGGGATCAGGTGGTCGACAGGGATCTGGAGTATATCACTCATCCCTATCAGATCATTCCGTCCATCAGCATAGGCGATAAAATGCTGCATGGAACGGACCGCATCATATGACCCTTTCTGACTGATGGTCGGATAAAGGCCTCGTTTCCCCAGTTGCGGCTCACATGGACAAGTCATCCGATAATGAGCGTTATGCTCTAAGGCATTGATGACTTTAACCATCACCTCATAGGCACCCTGCAGTCCTTCCGCACTAATGAGCGACAGGTCGTCGGCAGAGGTGTGATACTCTGGGTATTCCGAATACTTACTACGACAGAACGCACACACGGGCAGGTCAACACCTGCCGAGCCGTATTGCCGTTCGTCGGAACCACGCTGGATGAACGAATAATGCTGATAGGCCGGCGCGTGGAACTGCAGGATATTCCGCAGAACCCTGTCAGCCAGCGTATCTTCATATTTTGTCGACACCATCGAATAGGTACGATCGTCTCCCACACAACTCAGTACGAATCCTGCTTTCACATGCTGTTGCATAACAGACAGGTTACGACTCAGGTAAGTGATAGAACCGATGGTCTCTGGGATGAAGACAAAACGATAGGTATACTTACGACGTGGCAGACTCTCCACATAACGTATCAACTCTGTCTGCACACAAGGTCCGGACAACTCGTTATTGGCCATCGAAGGGTGACAGAGATAGGTAGAGAAGAATATCTCGTCGTCAGTCTCTCCTGGCAGGATCAGTTCACCATAGGTGAGACTTCCATCCTCAAGCGTACTGTCTATACACACCTCGTATTTCTCATCTGTCAGCATCTGCTTCTGATTCTCAGACATACAGAATCCCCAACGCTCTTTATAATAGGAGGTAACGTAAGGAATCCAGTCTGGCTGCTCAGGCTGGGTATAGACATGCGCCAGCAGCTCCTCCCGACTCACCGTCTGGTGGACAGGCACAGAATAACCCAGGACATGAAGGTTACAATCCTTGAAATCAATGATGGTCTCACCCTTCATATTCCGGATCCAACCACCACGGATATTCCATTCACGTGGCACAGTCCAGTCGAAGACCTGCGTGCCCGACGGTACCTCAGAAACAGATATTCCGGGTACAGTCGCACGGATGATCTCCAGCGACTGCCGGAAGCCGTCGCCTGTGATACTACGGCAGATGGGAAACAGGCGCACAGCCATGTCATACATCCTCTGTCCGACATTCATCACTTTATTCTCCATCCTTCATTCTTTATCAGATCATGGTCACTGCCGCATAGCAGGCACGAAGCGCCAGATGGCGGTGAACACTGAACCCATTCTTGTTGACCCCGTCCACATCATGGTATTTACCCACATAGATACGGTCGCCATTATGATCGACATCACTGCACCACACGAAATCATGATACCACAGATGCTCGCCATAACGGAAATAATAGGCAAAGAACGTAAAGGCACATAGGATCGCTGTCGGGAACACATAGTGCTGTGTCATCAACTCCTCAGGCATCACAGCTCTTGAAGACTCCACGACACACTTTCGCACCAGGTACCAACGCGACTCCAACGTCTGATCGATAAATGCCTCGTTCATATACCAATCCTGATTATAGAAACAGGGTTCGCTCACGTCGGGATCAACACCAAACACCTCACGGAGGCTGCGGATGGTGATCTCTTTGTCTCCGATACGCGGAAGTCCCATCACAAGAATATAATCATTGGCGTACTTTTCCAACTCCGCCAGCGGATAATTCATTTCGGGAACAGGAATCTCTCCCTCCCATCCTAACCGCTCAACGAAAGGCCGTAACTCATCAGGACCGATGAAAGAATCACCAAAAAGGTGTTTCAGTTGCGATATCATATTCATGCCTTTTCTGTCAGTTGTTGTTCTTTCCATCTCTGATAGTCAATCACTTCCTGTGCATGAGCGAGATGCCCCATGGCAGTATATTTCTCTATACGCAGGATCTCTGCTTCAAGACGATCCAGACGAGTACCCCAGCCGGCATCAACGAACCAGTCCAGGTGACGTACGGGTGCATTATAGAGTATCAGCCCGCTCTTTGTATCAAGCACCTCACGAAGGAAAGTCAGATAAGCCCGATACTGGTGCTCAGGTGAGGCTACAAGAACAAGTCGTTTCCAACCCCTCTCCATAGCCATGCGCACCACCTCTACAGCCTGTTCCCGCGTGTTCAGTGAACGATCCTCATGGATGATGTCACATGCAGGCACACCCTCTTTCAACATCAGTGGAAGCACCTCCGAAAACGGATAACTGCCATAGGCGCGATCAACGATATTGCCACTGAACACAATCTTCGGTGCTACACCTTTCTTATATAGCGACACTGCTTCCTGATATCGGAAGAAGCCGTCGCCCTCCAACAAGATGATAGCATCAGAGGGAGTCAGACAGTCATTGTCGACAATGGCCAGTATCTTTTCTCTATCGGTGATCATCGTTTACAGATCCTCCCAGAATATCGGATCATTAGCAGGGATATCCTTGTTGACGGTCTTACCGATAATCGTACTCTTGAACTTCGGCGGAATGCCCAAAGCAGGACGCAGCACATCAATGTCTGCTTCCGTAATCACCTGACCCTTCTTGAGTGCGTTCTTCGCGTAGAGGCAACGACGCTGCACAAACACCGTCTCACCTTCCTCTGCGACCACTTCCTTACGGGTGCTACCCATCGCACGTTCCACCTCACGAATGGAGTCAACCATGAACTTGAACTCCTGAGGCTCCATCGAGTGAGGATGATCAGGACCCTTATCATTCTTGTTGAGCGTAAAGTGCTTCTCGATGACACGACCACCTAAGACGACAGACGCCAGTGCCACCACATGACCAGGCGAATGGTCAGAGTAACCCGTCAGACAGTCGAAAGCCGACTGATATGTCTTCAGTACGTTCACATTGGCACTGTCAATCTTCGAGGGATAGTTCGTGATGCACTGCATCAGCACGAGGTCCTTGTTACCCGTCTTCTCTATGGTACGTACGGCCTCGTCAATCTCCGACATCGTAGCATCACCAGTTGCGAGCATCACAGGAATACCTTTCTTGGCAGTATACTCGAGCATCTCCAACCAAGTGATCTCACCAGAGCCGATTTTGATGAACGGCAGCTTCATGTCGGCACAAAGGTCTACAGCCTCCTTGAAATACGGAGACGTAGAGAAGTCGATACCCACCTGCTTACAGTAGTCCGCAATCTCCTGATGCCATTCCATCGGGAACTCCACATCCTTGAATACCTCACTCACCGTACGGCCCCACGAGCCATGCACGCCATGAAGCGTCATCTTGGAGAAACCACCCTCCGAGACAATGCTCTCTGCCTTAAAGGTCTGGAACTTCGCACAGTCGGCACCAGCTTCCTTGGCCGCATCGATCAGACGTTTTGCCTTGTCCATGCTACCATCGAAGTTACCACCAATCTCTGCGATGAAATAGGTTGGATAGTCCGGACCTATCATCCGGTCGCCTATCTTGATATTCTTGTTAAAGTTCAGCATATTATTGAGTTTTTAGTTTGTTTATCTTTTGCTGATCAGATCTTTCTCTTTCTGTTCAACATCTGCATTCAGACGACTCACCTCGGGATGAGCATCCAAATACTGATATATCCGTTCGTTAGGAATGGGATACCCGTCGTAGAGGGCCTCATAGATACGTCCAGCCACCTCATAGTCGCGATCGGTATCAACCGTCAGTCGGTAGTCACCATGCAGAGTCAGACGATAGGGTATCCTACGTACCTTGAAAAGCTCAGGGTGGAGATACAGATAGGGCGTGACATGCTCGCGCTCACGATCGGACGAAGCCTGCTGATAGGCTTCCTCCAAGCCCTTGGCATAGAACACCTCAACACCTGTACCCAACGGACAACCTGTTGTCGAAACATAATCACAGTCAGACAAAGCCTCTATCTGACGGTCGGCCTGCTGCCAGTCCACAAAGGGATTATCACTGGTAGCCCGCACCACGATTTCCGGCTGATAGACCTTGATACAGTCATGGAAACGCTCCAGCACGTTGTCCTCACTACCTCGGAAACAAGGTATCCCCTTCTCATTCAGGAATCTCTCAAGGGCATCATTACACGTCCCGACAGGGATGGCAAAGACCACTTTGTCGATATGCTTGCTCAGACTCAGACGGGCATACACATGCTCTGCAATCGTCTTTCCGGCATGATCATCCGACACGGTCCCTGCAGCCACATCCTTACCCAACGGCATCACTACCTTGTCTGGCAGACGCGACGACGTCAGACGAGCCTGTACGATACACAACACCTTTACCATATGGTCCATCCTCCGTCAACTTGTATATTCTGTCCTACCACATACCGTGAGGCATCCGAAGCCAAGAAAAGAACGGCTCCCTTCAGATCCTCTGGATCACCCAGACGATGAGACGGGTTCTTCTCACGCAGTCTGTCGGCAAACACCTTGTTCTCCTGCACCTTCGGCGACGGGAACGGACCTGGTGAAATACTGTTCACACGAATCTTCCGATCGATCAGATATGTTCCGAAATAACGGGTCATCTGTATCACGGCAGCCTTACCCGCACTATAGTTCACTGGAATCAGTGAGGCCTCACAGGGAGGCTCATAGACAGCGAGGTAAGGTGAAACGATACCATACATAGATGCGATATTCACAATGGAACCGCCTTCACGCATAAACGGGAGCACCTCCCGGATACACTTATAGGTGCTACCAGCGATGCCCTCGATACACTGCACCCAGTCTTCATCAGAGAGATCTTCCGATTTCTTCCCGATACCGGCATACTGTGCGGCATTGTTGATCAGCACATCAATGCCACCTTTCTCCTCGGCCACCTTGGAAAAAGCCTCCTGGATGCTCGCCGAGTCCATAATATTGATCTTGACAAAGCGCAGTGAACTATCCTGACCGAAGACGGAAATGAATTTCTCATGACTGGAACCTGCCACATAGACCGTTGCACCTGCATCGGCCAACGAGGCCACCATGGCTCTGCCCAGATGTCCACAACCGCCTGTCACGACGGCAGTCTTGCCTTTCAGCGAGAAAAGATCAAGCGTATTCATGCGCTACAGATTATTTAACCTCAAAGCCTGGGATGATCTTCTTGAATTTCTCACGCAGACTCTCAACGGTCTCCCACGACTCATTGTTGTCCGAAGCATAATAGAAGTCCTGCGGCACAAACTTACCACCGTGACGCTCCAGATACTCCTCCGTCGTGTGGTTATAGGCCACAGAGGGGAGAATCGCATAATACTTGCCGATATCGATGGTGTTCAGCGCATCGGTCTTGGTGATCATCTCCTCATGCAGTTTCTCTCCCGGACGGATACCCACCTCTACCTGTTTCAGATTGGGAGCGATGGCTGTAGCCACATCCGTGATACGGTATGAAGGAATCTTCGGAATAAACAACTCACCACCGACATGGTTCTTGAGAGCCCACATCACGAGATCGACACCCTCCTGAAGGGAGATATTAAAACGCGTCATTCTCATGTCTGTGATCGGCAGTTCCTTGGCACCCTCATCACGCAGTTTGATAAAGAAAGGAATCACCGAACCGCGACTGCCCATCACATTTCCATAACGTACGACGGAGAAACGGATGTCGCGTGAACCTTTTATATTGTTGGCCGCGATGAACAACTTATCCGATGTCAGTTTCGTCGCACCATAGAGATTACAAGGTGCACAGGCCTTATCCGTAGAAAGTGCCACGATGTCCTTCACACCACACTCAATAGCAGCGTTGATCACGTTCACCGCACCATTGACATTGGTCTTGATACACTCACGAGGGTTATACTCCGCAGTATCCACCTGTTTGATGGCGGCGGCATGAATAATCACATCCACGCCATCACAAGCCATCTTCAGGCGCTCTCCGTCACGGACATCACCAATCAAGAAGCGAAGCATCGGGTAATCCTTGGGAGGATACTTCTGCCGCATATTATACTGTTTCAATTCTCCACGCGAATAGATGACGATTTTCTTCACATTCGGGTAATCGCGGAGGATGGTCTCCACGAACTTATTACCGAAGGAACCTGTTCCACCAGTAATCAATACTGTTTTCCCATTTAGCATATACCTAATCTTGTCTTTTTTAATTCAAACCTTTGAACAACGATTTCATCTCTCCCTCCTTATACATCACCCAAAGCGTGATGGCCATAAAGGCGATGAAGACGAAAGCGATGGCCGTACGGCCTCTGTGAGGACCTTCCTTACCCAACGGCACTGTAGCACACTCCAGCGTAGCGAAGGCCGGGGTGTCCTGCTGGACCCTTGCCATGGCCGAGAGCAACTGAGCACTCAGCGCATTGTAGTTGTTATAGCGCAACTGCATCTCGTTTTCCAATCTCGTCTGCTTCTGACGTACGCTCTCCAGCACCACCTCCTGGTTGGAGTCCATAAACTCCGCATAAAGACTGCAAGCCCTATCATAGTTCTTCTTCGACTCCTGATGAAGGTGCTTGATATACTCCAGGTCATGGCGTGCCTTCGTCGTACGATAGTCCGTCATAGCAACCTGCAGACGCTTGCGCACGGAGTCAGCTACCGTCGCACAGACCACCGGATCCTGATCGGTCACCTCAATGGTGATCACCAGCGATTTCTTATCGACGTTACAATAGATGTTCCGTCTGATGGCACTATTGATACCGTCCTGCTCTGGTGTCAGGCGGAACGGCGACACATCCTGCTTGCCCGATTTTCCCTTACCCGATCCGAAGATGAGTCCGAAGAAAGCCTTCTTGGCACCTGTCCACCATGCCGACTTCTGGTAGTCACGCAGATACTCATAGTATGTCATCGCCTGCTTATCACTGTCGCGCTGCACCTTGATGTCGAAGAGTGAGGTCGTAAAGTCCGTCGACTTCATGAGATCCGGATAGAGAAGCGGTGTGATCGCATCCGATCCGGCACTGACACCATTGCCGATACTAAGACCGAAAGAACTGGCCAATGATGCCAGTGATCCGGAATTGTTTGAGCTGGCAGACTCAGGAGCCAGTTTCACCCTACACTTGTAGTACTCGGGATAACCCATCATGATGAGATACACCACAACAAGCGTTGTGGGCAGCACCTTGTAGTACAACGTGCGATGTTTCTTGATGGCCCGCCAGATTCCGCGGAAATTAACCGCTGGTCCGGTCGAGGAACCATTCTTTTTCAATTGTTCTTCCATAAATCTATGATTGCTTTTTTTGTTTCAGGATTGGTTCTCCGCCTCATCGAGCAGCAGCAGGAAAGCAGAAGGGAGGAAAGCGATGGCCACGGCAGCGATATGTTCGATCTGCACCACCACGCACTTGTTTTTCTTCACACGCTTGATGGTACCTTCCACGCCCGCGAAATCACCCTCGACCACTTTTACCCGCTGTCCCGGTTTACCTGCGAAGTCAAGATTCTCCATATAGAACACCCTATCGTCTGTCACCGAGGCCACACGCATGAAGTTCTCCATCTGCCTGTCCGGCACCGTCAGAATATCATGGCGCAACACGTTGTTCCGATCGTCGAGCACAGGGTGCATCATATAACGAAGAGGCGTCAGCTCGCGCTTCGTCATCTTCAGTTCTGTGATCATCCTGTTGGTGGAGTGCACGAAGACCAGGTTACGGATGGCCGGTTTCAGCACACGATGACGCGGATGCTTCCCTTCGATGTGCTCATAGTGCATGGGAATGAAGCTCTCGATGCCCAATGCATCCAGCGCCTCTTTCACCAGCACTTCCCGCGAATACGTGACACGCATCGGAAACCAATGCATCTCGTCTCTTCCCAGTTCTTTCGTTACTTCAGCCACAGATAATATAGGGGGTCACCGCCATCCTTATAGCAGTGACAAAGTCTTTTATCGTTTCATCTTTCTCAGTATCCATATTGCACTGACATTCAGCGACATCACAGAACCGATACACACATCCCACAACCCTCACGAGCCATCCTTTTAGGATGAGGAGACATTTCTCAAGGCGCAAAGGTACGAAGAAATCTCGACAATATACAGAAAAAAATTCATAAAAAACAAAAAAAAATTCCCTTATCATATCGGATTCAAAAAAAAAGGGTAATTTTGCCGTCGCAAGCAATTCGACCCCATATATGACCCGCCATCCACATACACGCTTGGGCACGTTCCTGTTACTCTGTGTGCTCTGCCTGCCGGCTCACGCTGCCAAACGAATCTGCGTTCTCGCCGACACCCACGTCATGGCCCCATCGCTGGTCGACAGAAGCGACAACCAGGCATGGCAAGCCGATTTGGCCGGGAACAAGAAAATGCAAGAGCTCAGTGTCCCCATTTTTGACGTTCTGGTCGAGCGAATCAAGAGTGACAAACCAGACGCGCTGCTCATCGTCGGCGACCTCACGAAAGACGGCGAGGTAGAGAGTCATGATTATGTGATAAAAAAGCTGACAGAGATAGAGTCTGCCGGCATCCCCGTCTACGTCATTCCAGGCAACCATGACAGAGGCTGGACGGGTGGTGCCCGTAAATACACCAACAACACCTATACGGACACGAAATACCTGTCGGAGACAAAATTCAGAACCTACTATCAGGACTTCGGCTACGGCGACACGTCCGAATGTCATGCTTCTACCCTCACCTATGCCACGCGCCTCTTCGACGGTCTCACGCTCATCGGTATCGACAGCGAACAGGATGCACGTATCGAACAGGACGCCATCGAATGGAGCTGTCGGAAAGCTCAGGAGGCACACGACAGAGGCGATCAGGTTGTCGTCATGATGCACCACTCTCTGATCCCCCATTTCTACGGACAAGAGACCTTCCACGAGCAGTCGGTGGTCGACGACTGCGACGACATCCGCGACCGTCTGATGGGCGTCGGTGTCATGGTCGTGCTCACAGGCCACTATCACGTGTCCGACATCGCCAGATATACGAATGCCGACGGACAGACGATCTATGACATCTCGACAGGGTCGCCCATCTCCCATCCATGCGACTACAGGACACTGGTCTTCGACGACACCTTCACGAAGCTAAATATCCTGACAAACACCATATCGTCACTCGACGGCTACGACGACTTTGCCGTCTACTCGGAACAGCGACTGAGGAAGGCCATCCAGAAATGGGCCGTCAACTGGCTCAGTCAACGGTCAGAAAACAAGTTGCTGGTCGAACTCATGTCACAGGCCGTCACCAATGTCTTTGTCATCCATGCCAATGGTAACGAACCCGCCAACCCTGCCTCCTCGGAAGCAGTCAGAATCTACGACGATATCGAGTACTTAGCGCCGCTCTTCAGTCTAAGCGTCACCGACATCATGAAAGAGGTCAGTCTCTCGATGAAAAGCATACTTGGCGACTATCAGGATCCTGCCGACATCACCAATGTGGTCGACGACCGCGAACTCACCATCACGCTCCCCCCCGTCCCTACTGCCATCAGCAGTATCCAGAGACAGCCAGAGCCGTCCGACGAAGCGTGGTACACCCTTCAGGGTCTCCGTCTGCCCCACCGTCCCACTCGTCCGGGGACATACATCCACCAAGGCAGATTCGTCATCCTATAATTAAGAAGGATTTTCACGCACGATACCAGTATGGCAGAGACTTATATGACATCGACTCTCACAATTCAAATTAAACAATAACGATTCTATGGACTTTCTGGAACTTGTCAAGAAAAGGTACAGCTGTAGGAACTATCAGCCTACAAGTATTGAAAAAGAGAAACTCGACTACATCATCGCATGTGTCCGTTTCGCCCCGTCGGCAGTGAACAAGCAGCCGTGGGCATTTCGCATCATCAGCAACAAGGAGGAGAAGGAAAAGCTCCGCCAGTGCTACGACCGTGAGTGGTTTGCCACCGCCCCCACCTATATCATGGCCTCGATCCTGCACGATGAGGAATGGGTAAGAGCCGACGGCAAGCATCATGGCAACATCGACATCGCCATTGCCGTTGAGCACCTGTGTCTGGCGGCAGCCGAGCAGGGATTAGGCACCTGTTGGGTGTGCAACTTCGATGTGGAGAGATGCACACAACTGTTCAATATCCCTTCCAACGAAGAGGTGGCCGTGCTCATTCCTATCGGCTATGCCGCCGACGAGGCGAAAGAGAAAAAGCGCAAGGATCTCAAAGACATCCTGCGCTAAGACCTGTGCGGAGCCTTCTCCACGCAATCCTATGCGGAGACGGCCTCCCACACGTCCTCCATCCTGTCAATGACGTAGTCGGCCCCTGCCGCCTCCAGTTCCTGTCGCGAACCATTGCCCCATGTCACGCCACAGGTCCTAGCACCCGCATGGGCACCCATCATGATATCCACAGGCATGTCGCCCACCACCAGTGTCTCGTCGGCCCCGAAATGCGTAGCCGCCAGCGTGTTCAGCACAGGCTCGGGGTGAGGCTTGGCATTCTTCACATCGTCGGCACCGATCAGATACGACACACACGCTGCGATCTGCATCTCTTTTGTCAGCTCCACCAACGAGGCATGCGAGCGCGAGGATGCGATGGTCAGCGTAAATCCTTTCTTCCGCAGAGCCGTCATCGTTTCCCTGACCTGCGGGAAAGCCTCCGGCTTAAACCTCTTCAGGTTCTCGGCAAAGATCCGTCGATAGGTCTCGACATACCGGTCGCGCATCTCTTGGCGCTCATCAGGATAGAGTGCCTCGAAGCAGCCTGCCAGGGGCAGACCTATCGTGGCGACATAGGCCTCCTCGGTACGTTCTGGCAGTCCCAGTTCCTGAATGGTAGCCCGCATGGTCGTCACGATATGACGCCTGGTATTCCCCAGCGTCCCGTCAAAGTCGAAGATAATCAGTCTGATGGCCATCACCTATTCGTACACAGCCATTCGTTACACCTTCAGATACTCATCATCCCTGACCAGCACCTTCTCGATCTTACCCACATACATCGTGTGGTAGTCGCGCTGGGCATAGTTCTTATCGATGGTCTCCTGATAGAGGAATCCACTCTCCTGCAGTTCCGACTGGTAGAGCTTCTTGCATATCAGCACCAGCTTGGCCTGTTCGAAATAGACCGAGTGGTCTGCATACACAGGAGTCAGTCCAGCCTTCTCGATCTTATCCTCATCGCGGCCCGACACACTGCCGAGATAGGCCATCTGCTTCTTGAACGACTTGTCCATCACACAGAGCGTGAAGTAACCTTCACGGTCGACAAACGTCTTCGTATATCGCGACGGACGCAGGAAAATGATCGCCGTAGGGTCGTTGCTTCCCCACAGGCATCCCAGATGGCCCCACGAGGCCGTCATCGTGTTACACCCCGTCTGCTCATTGCCGGCCGTCACCAGCATCCACTCCCCGCCGATCAGGTTGAACGGGTTAAACGTCATGTCTTTGTAGTTGATTTCTTTCATGATAATATGGTTTATGATGTTGATTCCTCATGCCATTTCCTTCTGCAAAGATAAAGCCAAAACCCAGGTCCATACCGAGAAAGAACCGTTTTTTATGTTTATTTCACAAAACCAGAAGGTCAGACGGTCGTGCTCCCTGGCATTGGCCGTGGTATATCAGTCCCACCCCTCGTCATCTGTATTCTCCATATAGCGGCTCATGCCGTTATCCTCCATGTCATCCTCTGATGCAGGGTCAAAGCCGCGCATGTTGTCGTCATCGTCTTCTTCATCATCATCCAAATACGATGACGAAAAATAATAAGATGATACCGTCTGACTTGATGACGTTGATGGACGACTTGTCCGGACAGACTTCGGCTTTTCCATCTTCGTGGTTATCACGCTATCGGGCACATACGTATCGTCATCGATCGTCTCTTCCGTCTTCGATGATACATAATAATGATACGTTTTCCGCGCCAATCGCTCCTTTTCATTATAGTATCTCGAGCCTATGATGAATAGCAAAGCGAAGACCAGGAAAAAGCTCCCCACTATCAAAGGTGTCTTTCTCATCTTGACCCCCTTCTCACAATATTCTATTCCTGAGATGGATGCATGAATACATAAACCACCAATGATGATCGCCAAGAATGGTACGATCGCCCATCCCATTAACGCCACAAAGAAATAGACAATAAGCAATCCAAGTATAACCCTGCCTATACGAGTACCACAAAAGAGTACAATTAAGATATCTATCATACCAAACTCCCTTCTTTTAGCTTGTTTTACGCTGCAAAGATAAGAGATGGGTGTACCAAAAGTCGGCACACCTCTTAAAAAGTTTATACGTCATATCTCATCCACTTTTTACGAATAAAAGAACATTTATCGGGCAATGTATTCGTTTTTTTGTTTTTTTTCTTACCTTTGTACCCGCAATTCAGATAAAAGACTAAATAACTAAAAACCAACAAGAATGAAGAAGATTGTTTTATTCATCATCGGCCTTATGACCCTGATGGCTTGTCAGCAGAAACAGGAACAGAAGAAGGCCGGCTTTATCGTGCAGGTATCGCTGGGCGGATGGCACCGCCCCGACTATACGGCAGAACAGATTATCGGCCGCATCGACACCGTGAGCCAGCTGATCCCCGTGCAGAAGGTCATCATCGGCTGGAGCCAGGACAAAGACATCTACCGTCAGGTCGCTGAGTACCTGCATAACAAGAACATCCGCATGCTCCTATGGCTGCCTGTGTTCGCCGAGACCGAGGAGGTGTGCGACAACACCCCAGCGGTCGACCTGTGGGGACAGGTGCCCTCTAACTACGACCTGGCGGCAGGCGAGGACTTCCGCTTCAACTGTCCGACGGATCCCAAGAACATAGTCAATATCGTGCACCTCTACGACAGTCTGTTCAGCGACTGCGGCTTCGACGGCGTGTTCCTCGACCGCATCCGCACCCAGTCGTTCGTGAGTGGTGTCAACGGTGTGCTCGGCTGCGGTTGTCCGCTCTGCGTGGAGCACTTCGCCGCCGAAGGTGTCGACATCGAGGCCGTGAAGGCGGAATACCAGGCCAAAGGCGATGCCTTCTTCTCCGTCAGTGAGTACTCCCCGTCACAGCCTCTCCACTTCGAGAACCCTGTCGCCGCAGCCTTCTTCAAGGCCAAGGGACACATCGTCAGCACCTCCGTGGCAGCCGTCGCCGACAGTCTCCGCAGTCGCGGTCTGGAGGTGGGCATGGACCTCTATGCACCCTTCATGGCGCCCTTCGTTGGGCAAGACTATACAATCCTGACCCAGCATGCCGACTTCATCAAGCCCATGCTGTACCGCCAGACCTTTGCCCCCGCCGGCATGGGCTTCGAGTACGACCTGCTCCGTAAGAGCGTTCCTGGTGCCACGGGCTATCCCGCTATCCAGATGGACGTGGACTTCCTGCACTCGCAGTTGGACGCCATGGAGCCTTACGCCTGCGGCAAATACCCGGGCATAGAGATCAACTACAAGGAAGTGGTGGCTCCCACCTCACCCGAGTATGTCTCAGAGTCACTGGAGGCCGTTCTGAGCCACCAGTTCGACGGTGCCGTCCTCTCTTGGAACATCATGCGTGCACCACTGAGCCATCTGGAGCCACTGAAGCCACTGAAACAGTAAAAGATAACACATGTTTTTTAACGATAATCCTTAAACAGAAAAGAAAAGATGAGAAAACTATTCATGACAGCGATGATGGTCGCAGCGAGTGTGAGTCTGACGAATGCCCAGACCACCCAGAGACAAGTGGTAGAAGAAGGCGGAACAGGTCCGTTCAAGTCCGAAGTGGTGGGCGATGCCTCCTGCCCCGGTTTCACGGTGTATCGTCCGCAGAACCTGAAAGAGGTGGTGGCCCAGAACGGTGCCCTGCCGGTGATCGTCTATGCCAACGGTGCCTGCTTCAACAACAATGTCGAGATGCGCCTGCTGCTGAGCGAGGTCGCCTCCTACGGCTATGTAGCAGCCGCCATCGGTCCCTACGACGAAGCGGACGTGATGGCACAGTGGCGCGGCGTACTGAAGTCAGCCTATCCCGAGACCAAGGGCGAGGTGATCATGGCCAACGGTGAGAAGATCCTGCCCCTCACCCCCGAGGAGATCAAGGCCCGTCAGGAGCAGCAGGCTAAGCAGCGCGAGCAAGCCCTGAAGGCCATGAAGAAAGGCAAGAAAGGCAAGCAGCAGCCCACCGCCCCCGTCTTCAGCACCTACCCGAAGATGCTGCTCGAGGTGCTCGACTGGCTGACAGCGCAGAACGCTGCCAAGGGCTCCGAGTACTACCACTGCCTCGACCTGCAACAGGTGGCAGCCATGGGTCAGTCGTGCGGTGGCGCACAGGTGCTGGGCGTGGCCTACGATCCCCGTATCAAGACCTGCGTGATGCTTAACTCAGGCATCGGCGACATGGAGATGATGGGCTCGACGAAGGAGATGCTCAACAACCTTCACCAGCCGATGTTCTATATGATTGGCGGTCCTGGCGACATCGCCTATGCCAATGCCCAGAAGGACTACGAGCGGATAGCCGACAACATCCCCGTGGTGATGCTGAACTCGAAAGACGGCCACAGCGGCACCTATTACGAGAAATACGGCGGCAACTACGCCAAGGCCGTCGTGAAATGGCTCGACTGGCAGCTGAAGGGTCAGGTGGGACAATCGGCCCTCTTCCTCGACGACGAATACCTGAAGCTGAGATTCCCCGAGTGGCAGGGCGTCCGCAAGAACTTCTAAGATGATATGATCATGGATAGCTGGATGAGACGAGGATACAAGATCCTGGGTGGACTCCTCTGCCTCGCTATGACTTCATGCTCGGTGATACGAGGTTATAGGACTGACGGCAAGGGAGGACCGACTATTTTCAGTTTCGAGCACCATGCCCATGACACGATTGACAATAGGGGACAGGCATTCCTGTTCCCCATTGCCAACGATAAGGCCGGGTGGATAGACACCTTGCATTTCTATACACAACAGCCGCGTTACAAGAACATCACACTTCCTGAGGCGCTGAACACCAAAAGCAAGACACAGGGTGTCATGATCATCCAGAACGACAGTATCATCTACGAGAAATACTGGGGAAATTTCTCCCCCGACCGCCTGGCAACCGTCTTCTCTGTATCCAAATCGATCACATCGCTGTTGTGCGGCATCGCTGTCGACGATGGCTATATCCACAGCATCGACGATGCCGTTACCCGCTATCTGCCCGAGCTGAAGAAGAAAGACCCGATGTGGCAGCAACTCACGATCCGCCATCTGCTGAACATGCAGAGCGGACTGGATTTCGACGACACCTATTCGCTGACCCTGAAAGACCTGAAACGACTTCACGCCATGGCGAAGTTGAATTACGGACATCACACCATGAGACAGATCCGGGGCCTCCGGTTCCGCTGCAAGCCCGGCACAGAGTATCGCTACGAGAGTATGACGTCGCAGATCCTAGGCGTGGTCATCGAGCGTGCCTCGGGCCAACGCTTCGCCGACTATCTCAGTGAGAAGGTATGGAAGCCCCTGCAGATGGAGTCGCCGGCATTGATTAACATCGACAGCCGTCAACACGATGTGCCCCATTCTTTCGGGGGTATCACGACGACCATGAAGGATCTTGCCAAGATCGGGCGCCTCTATCTGCATCGCGGACAGTGGAACGGCAAGCGCATCGTCAGCGAGGAATGGATACGCCAGACGGCAGACTATAACACCGCTAACGACGGCTATCATTTCAACTGGTATAACCTCAGCAGCGTTGGTTCTGCCAAGGCCCCCTATCCCGGCTATTACGCTCTGGGCATAGGCGCACAGGTGCTCTATGTCAACCCCTACAAGAATCTGATCATGGTACGAATAGGCACGACTAATAACGGCCCCCTGTTCGTGCCCGAGCTGTTCGAACAGCTGAGCAACTGCGGCCGATTCTATGAGGTAGATAATCATCGAAAAGACAACCCATCCCGTCAGCTTTGATGGGATGGGTTTTTGTGGTTTGTCTGATTCTTTGTACCTTTGCAACCGGATAGCAATGGGGTGTCGATACTCTCGAAGCTGATTAATTGACGTATAGAGGGGTGCCAGTAGGCACAGCAGCTGTGCCTACTGGCACCCCAATGTCCACCCTTTTTTCGTACCTTTGCCCCGGACCAATACTGATAGCCAATGGAACTATCATACTTCAAGCATTTCCGGGACACATGCCCCTCCATGACAGACATGGAGGCGGTGGTACGGATGATCAGGGACGACCACTGGCGATTTCATTCCCGTGGTTATCTCGTTGTCCAGCGCCAGGCCGACGAGATCAAGGCTCGTCTGCGTATGTTAGCTAACGAAAATACCACCGACGATGAACCCGACCCCTTCTGAAGTGTGACGGATGACGGATGACAGATGGTTTCTGCAAAACCCTCACGCGTGTACGCAGGAACTCTCAGCGCCGCAAAAGTTCCTGCGTACACGCGAGAAAACTCTAAAAACATCTGTCATATCCGTCATATCTGTCATAAAGCAGTAAAAAAACTACCAATGGGCACAAAAAAGCGTTGCGGGTGCTGAGCCTGTCGAAGCACAAAAGCCCCGTCCCTTCGACAAGCCCTTCGACAAGCTCAGGGACCGCTCAGGGACCGCTCAGGGACCGTGGGGAGGGGAAGAAAGAAGAGAGGAGTTCCCCTCTCTTCTTATCAAACAAGAACTAAAAAACTTTCATTCATACGATGTCAACCTGTCTGGAGACCTTGACTTTCTCTTCAACAACCTTCAGAAGCTCGGCGGAACAATATCCTTTCCGCCGAGCTTGGCAGAGATATCCTCCTGCTTCACGCCGTCGGGCAGGATCAGGCTCTGCTCGACATCTCATGTTCTTTCCTTAAATATGACCACGCCGTTAACTATTCTTCTTATAGCTCTGCACAGCCCAACAGCCCATGAGCGTACCGATGACCGCAAGGGCGAAGACCTGGTGGGCTGTCTCGGGCAGGCCGCCACCACGGATGAAGACGGTGCGGATGGCATCGATGAAGTAGTGCATGGGGTTGATATAGGTGGTAAGATAGGCCCACTGGGGCATAGAGCGTGTGGGGGTGAAAAGTCCCGAGAGCAGCATGATGTTTACCACGAAGAACCACATGACGAACATGGCTTGCTGCATGGTGTCGGAGTAGTTGGACACGATGAGTCCGAACGACGAGAAGAACAGCGCCAGCAGCAGGGCAAGCACGTAGATGAGCCACAGAGGACCGACGGGCGTGATGCCATAGACGAGCCACGCCAACAGCAAGCACACGGTGATGACGAACAGGGCGATGAGCCAGTAAGGAATGAGTTTGGCGAGGATGAACGACCACTTGGAGACGGGTGTGACGTTCATCTGTTCGATGGTGCCTGCCTCCTTCTCGCCAACGATGTTGAGTGTAGGCAGGAAGCCCGTCATCAGCATCATCACAATGGCAAAAAGCGCGGGAATCATGAAGAGCTTGTAGTTCTGACCTTTGTTGTACAGATTGAGAACAGAGAACAGGGAATGGGGCATCTGCTGATGCGAGGCGACGATCTGACTCAGATAGGCTGACCCTATGGCCCCCTTGGTGCCGTTGACGGCATTGGCTGCGATAAGATACTTGCCATCACGAATCTCCAGAATGACATCAGCCCTTCCCTTCTCGACGTCCTTCATCGCTTCGGCATACGTAGCCTTCTGTCCACCAAACATAAAGTAGTTGGAGGCAGCGATCTGCTGTACCAACCGCTGCGACTCTACCGTGTGGTCTATGTCAACCACATCCACCACGATATTCTTCACTTCCATCTGCATCACCCACGGCATGACGCACATGATGACGATGGGGAACATGATGATGAGTTTGGGAAGAAACGCATGGCGGCGTATCTGCAGGAACTCTTTCTGTATGAGATATTTCAGTGTCATCATTCTACTCTAATCGTACGTTAAACTTCTTCAGTGCGACAGCCAGCAACACCACCGTCATAGCTGCCAGCACAGCCACCTCACGAGTTACTTCGCCGATGCCCACGCCCATAATCATCAGCTTACGCATAGCCGCGATATAGTAGCGTGGTGGAACCACCGCAGCCAGCCACTGCAGCACTTGCGGCATCGACTCTACAGGAAAGAGCATGCCCGACAGCATCACCACTGGCATGAGCAGTACCATGGCCGAGAGCAGCAGGGCCACGAGCTGTGTCTGTGCCACGCTGGAGATGAGCAGTCCCAGCGAGAGCGCCAGCAGGATATATAAGGTGCTCACGGCCAGAATCCAGAATAGCGAACCGGCCAAGGGCACTCCCAGCACGAAACGGGCCATCAAGAGGATGGTGATGAGGATGCCGAAGGCTAACATCAGATAGGGCACCGCCTTGGCGATGATCACCATCAGAGGCTTGACGGGTGACACCAGCAACACCTCCATCGTACCTTTCTCTTTCTCGCGAACGATGGATATCGAGGTCATCATGGCACAGATGAGCATCAGCAGCATACCCATAATGGCAGGCACGAAGTTATAGGCGGAACGCATCTGGGGATTGTATAACAGTTGAGAGTGGATCGTGGATCGTGAAGCGTTGGCGATTGTCTGTTGGGCATAGGTGGTCCATTGCTGCGCCATATTGGGGTCGCTGCCATCAACCATCATCTGTATGCCACGACCCGGCGCAAACACCAGGGCCATATCGGCCTTCTGACTGCGGATGAGCTGTTCGGCCTCCTGGGGGGTGTTCACCGTCTGTGTGATCATGAAGTATTCCGATTGCGCCAGTCGTTCTACGGTCTGCTGCGTACGGGGCGACAGCTCAGAGGTGACCACCACCGTGCGCACATTCTTCACATCGGTGGTGATGGCAAAGCCGAAGAGCAGCATCATCACCACTGGCATGCCGAAGAGTATCAGCATCGTACGCTTATCGCGCAGAATATGCTTGGTTTCCTTGATTACAAATGCTATAAACTGTTTCATACCCTTAATCGCTTGAACGGGTGGCCTGGCGGGCCAGATAGGTAAACACATGATCCATATCGGGCTGGTGGAAACGCTGTTTCAGTTCATCGGGTGTACCGAGGGCACTGATCTTGCCATCCACCATGATGGAGATACGGTCGCAATACTCAGCCTCGTCCATATAGTGTGTGGTTACAAAAACGGTGATGCCGCGACGGGCCGCGTCGTAGATGAGCTGCCAGAACTGGCGACGGGTGGCGGGATCGACACCGCCCGTGGGTTCATCGAGGAACACCACGCCTGGGTCGTGGAATATCGAGACGGAGAAGGCCAGCTTCTGCTTCCAACCCAGGGGCAACGAGCCCACTAAGTCGTCGCGATGGTCCTCAAACTTCAACTGGCGCAGTAGCTCGTCCATCTTGCGCCTCACCTCGTCGGACTTCATGCCGTAGATGCCAGCAAAGAGACGGATATTCTCAGCCACGGTGAGGTCTTCGTAGAGCGAGAACCGCTGCGACATATAACCTATGTGCTTCTTGATTTGTTCATATTCCGTGCGGATGTCGAAGCCAACGACCTTACCCGTTCCACTGGTAGGCTGACTCAGGCCTGTCAGCATGTGCATGGCCGTCGTCTTGCCAGCACCGTTGGCACCCAGGAATCCGAATATCTCGCCCTTCTTAACGCTGAACGAGATGTCGTCGACGGCATGGAACGAGCCAAAGGCTTTGACCAGATGCTCTACTTCGATGATGTTATCGTCTTTTACTTCCATGCCATTTTCGTGCTCAATGCCTGGCGGGTTGAAGATACCGGCAAACCGGGTGAGGATCGCATCGGGAGTGCCAATGCCGCGCACCTTCCCCTGATCCAGGAAAGCGACGCGCTCGCAACAGCGCACCTCATCGAGATAAGGTGTTGAAGCCACAATGGTGATGCCGCGTTCCTTCAACATCAGCAGCATCTCCCACAACTCCTTGCGGCTCACGGGATCAACACCCGTGGTGGGTTCGTCGAGGAAGAGGACACTGGGCTGGTGTACCAACGCGCACGAGAGCGCCAGTTTCTGCTTCATGCCCCCCGAGAGGGCACCTGCCTTACGGTCTTTGAAGCGCTCTATCTGCGAATAGATAGCCTTGATGGAGTCGTAACCCTCATCAACGGTGGTGCCGAAAAGGGTGGCAAAGAAGTTCAGGTTCTCCTCGATGGTGAGATCCTGATAGAGCGAGAACTTACCGGGCATATAGCCCACCCTACTACGCACCTCATACATCTGCTTGACCACATCGTAGCCCTCAACCGCCGCCGTGCCTGCATCAGGCAGCAACAGCGAACAGAGGATGCGGAACATCGATGTCTTACCGGCACCATCGGGACCAATCAGTCCGAAGACCTCGCCCTTGCCGACAGAGAACGACACATCGCTGAGTGCCTGCACCTGGCCGTACGATTTACTGATATTCTTTACCTCTATTGCGTTCATAGCTTCAGTCCGCCGTACATGCCAATCTTCACGAATCCATCATTTTTGATAGCCACCTTGATGGCATACACCAGGTCGGCACGCTCATCATCGGTGAGGATGGTCTTGGGTGTAAACTCAGAGCGAGAAGATATCCAACTGATAGTGCCAGCATACTCCTTACGCTGTCCATCGCCGTAGTCGGCAAAGACCTTTACCTGCTGTCCTGTCTTCATGTGCTGCAACTGAACGGAAGTAACGTAGGCACGTAGGTACATCGACTCGGTATCGGCCATCTTAAACAGCGGTTTACCCACACTCACGAACTCCCCTCGCTCCACATATTTCTCGAGTACGGTTCCCTTGGCAGGTGTCATGATGTGGCACTTGCGTAGCATATCCTGCAACTGTGCTTTCTGAACCTCGGCAGCAGCCGTCTGCTTGTCGAGGGTCTGTGTGCTGGTGCTCAGCGATGATATCTGCGCAGCCAACTGCTTCTGCAGCACCTTCACCTGACTCGTGGCATCGTCGAGCATCTTCGAGGGGGCCGCCCCGTCGGCTACCAGTTCGCGGTAGCGCTGCTCGTCTTGCTGAGCCTTAGTCAACTGCTGGCGTGTGGCCGCTATCTGCCGTTCCATATCAGGTTTCTGACTCTGATACACGGCCTTCGTAGCATCCATCTGCTGAATCTTCAGCCAGGTCTGCATGGTGTCAATAAGTCCCACTTGGCGAGCTGCCTCAATCAGGTCGCCCTCGTTCACATCGAACGACAGCAATGCCCCGCTCTGTTCGGCAAACACGGTTGTCTCGGTAGCCTCGAACGTACCCGTTGCATCGTAGTCCTTCTCATGTCCTCTGCAGGCTGCCATCATCAGCGCCACACCTGCCAATACATATATCTTTTTCATATGCTTAATGATTTGTCGTGTATTTGTTGTCGTATATCTCTTTCAGCATCTCAATCTCGTGTACCGACTGCCTGACACAGGCCGCATGCTCCTGATTGATCTCGCGCACCAGGTCGTTCACGTCGATGATGCCGTGCGCCAGTTTCGATTCTGCCGCTTTTCTCACAGCCTGTCGCAGCGAGATAATCTCTCCGTCGTGAGCCATCAGTGTCTGGTAGCGCTCTATGTTCTCTTGCTGCTGAATCTGCTCCAGATGGTTATTGAAAAGGAACACCTCACGGCTGTTCTCCGTCATATCGCGCTGCAACAGCAGTTTCGCTTTGTCGTTCTTGCGGGTATAGAGGGCACCGATATTCCATGTGACCCGTGCGCCGATGATGCCGTTCAGGCTCCATCTGTGGCGCATCATGTCCTCAAACATATTCAAGCCCGGATAACCATAGAAGCCCTGTGCAAACACACCTATCTTCGGCATCAGCGCGGCGTCGAGTGCCTTCTCCTGAGCATTCAGCACACCGATCCGTGCATCCAGCGCCTTCAGTTCTGGTCTGCGGTTTTCTGTTGTCAGCCTTTTGTCATCAGCCTTCACTTGTGGTTTCTGTATGCTGTTGATCTCGATACCGCAAAAGGTGCTCAGCATGCGCTGTAGCATCTGCTTCTGCGACGCCAGTTCGGTGGCCTTCTGCACTGCGTTGAGTCGCTCTGCCTTCACATTCTGCAGGTCGCTCTCGGCAGCCGTCCCTCGTTTGGTCATCGATTCCAGCTTACGCTCGTTGCCTGCCAGCAAGGTCTGCAGGTCGTTGTTCAGCTTGATCTGCTCGTCAATCAGCAACAGCCCAAAATACATCTCGTTCACACGCCTGCGGACATTATAGATATTGACTTCGTTCTGCGCTGCCTCCACCTTGCCCTGCTCGCGGGCTATACGCTGCTGACTGCCTATGACGCCACCGTCATAGATGGTCTGCTGCACATCGATGCCCACTCGGTACTGATCCTTCGTCAGACCCTTCATATCGATGCCCATACCACTCATCATCGTCTTCATCTCATCGGGCCACGCCGTCACATCACTCTGATACGTGGCTTGTGCTGATGCTGACACTTGCGGTAGCCATCCCTTCTGGATATTGGCCACCGTCAACTGTGTGGTCTTCTCGATAAGTCCATACTGACGAATCAGCGGATAATTCTTTTCAGCTGCCTGCTGACACTCTTCCAACGTCTGGCCCAGTACCAGCATTGGCAGCATCGTCAAACCTAAAACCAATTTCTTCATATCTTTTTGTCGTTGAATTCTGGGAGCAAAAGTACGATATTTTTTCCATCGTGGCGTTATCCGTAGGGATGGAAAGATGTTCTTTTTGTTCGATTTACACTGAAACGGAGCACTTTTTCGCAGGAAATGATTATCTTTGAAGACTACGTTCGAAGATACTCACGCTCGGAAAAACTTAAATAAAATTTGATTTTTCGCTCGCTTATTCGTATCTTTGCCAACAAAAAAGGACAGATTATGAACAGACAACCGCAACTGATGGACATCACACGGATGCGCGACATCCTCACACCACACCTCTCGCAAATTTGCGAGCATGTATTCATGAATAGCGAACTGGGAATGGTTCGCGGCGACCACACGGTGTTCAGTCTGCTGATGCGCCAAAAGCCACCTTTCACGATCAATGATCACCGCTTAGGCATCATCATGAGCGGCGAGGCCGAGATCAACTTCAACCTGCAAGACCGCCATCTCACGAGCGGCACCCTCGTCTATATCGGTCCGGGCACCATCATCCACCCCAAACATCTTTCGTCAGACCTCCGCGTCTTCGGAATAGGTCTCTTTTCTAATTTCCCCATGCCCTTTGCGGAGGGACAGATGCCGTCAGCCTTCAACGGTCAGGTGCACAACTTCCTGTTGCCTGCCAGCGAAGAGGATATCGCTACTGCCCAACATATTCTGGACACCATCTGGCAAATGGTTCATGCCTCCAACGACTATCACCGTCCTACCGTCACAGCACTTGTGGCAGCTCAGATGCACCACTACAACCACCTGTTCCATCAGCAAGCCGACCAACTGGCCAGCAGTCGTTCGCGCGAGCAGACCATCTTCGACCGTTTCCTCCAACTGGTTACCCAGCACTGTGCCGAGCATCACCAGATTGGCTACTATGCCGAGCGTATGTGCCTCACCGAGCGCTACCTGAGCACCGTCATCCGCAAAACCAGCGGCACTACCGCCAAAGACTGGATAGACCGTGCTCTCATCACCCGCATCAAAATAGAACTGCGCCACACTGACAAGTCGGCGGCGCAGATAGCCGAGGAGATGCACTTTGCCAATCCCTCGTTCTTCTCCAAATACTTCCGTCGCCTCACTGGCGTGACCCCCGGCGAGTATAAGTCTATCAGTTGAAATTGAGTTTAGAAAGTGTGACTCCTGTGGGCTCTACGTTATAAAAAAGCTGCTCGCATGAGTGCTGTTTATCGCACAGAGAGTAAAAGATTGTTGGAAATACGGCCATATCGTACAGATTCCGAGAATTATTCAGTACCTTTGCACTCAAAATTCAAAACGATATGAAAGTAAAGATACAGACAATGCTGGGCGATATCGTGGTTCGCCTGTATGACGAGACTCCCATCCACCGTGACAACTTCGTGAAACTGGTGAGAGATGGCTACTATGATGGTACACTGTTCCACCGCGTGATTAAGGATTTCATGATCCAGGGGGGTGATCCTGATTCCAAAGGCGCGCCTGCCGGCAAGATGCTGGGTGTCGGCGGTCCAAGCTATACGCTGGAAGCCGAAATCAAGGACGGTCTTTTCCATAAACGTGGTGCCTTGGCAGCCGCTCGTCAGGGCGACGAGGTGAATCCCGAGCGTCGTAGCAGCGGCTCACAGTTCTATATCGTCTGGGGACAGGTGTACAACGAAGGTCAGCTCCGTCAGTTCTCCAAGCAGCTGAAGATGCAGAAGATCCAGTCGGCCTTCAATCAACTGGCCGCTCAACACCGCGACGAAATCATGCAGATGCGCCGCGAACGAAACCGTGCCGGTCTTCAGGAGTTGCAGGATAAACTCGCAGCCGAAGCGGAAGCGCAGGTCACTGGTGAGGGCCTGACAGAGGAGCAGCACACGATTTATTCGACCATTGGGGGAACCCCACATCTCGATGGTCAATACACCGTGTTCGGAGAAGTGGAGGAAGGTCTTCATGTCGTGGAAATGATCCAGGGTTCTGCTACCGGACGTGGTGACAGACCCGTTGATGACATTGAGATGAAGATGTCGATCATTGATTGAATCATCTTGGGTACTTATTGATGATGAGTAGCATCGTCATTGCCATATTCCTACTGAGTATCGGAGCCAGTTTCGTGCAGCGCACAACTGGTTTCGGCTTCGGTATCTTCATCATGACGATGCTGCCGTTCTTCCTGCCAACATACGGCGAGGCCACAACACTCTCAGGACTTCTTGCCATCACAACATCGGCAGTCATCGTCTGGCGGTTGCGTGAGTATGTCACCTGGCTGCGGCTCTGGCCGATACTGCTGACTTTCATGGTTGTCTCGACGATAGCTATCTTTGCCTTGACGCGCATCGATGACCACATCCTGAGACTAATCCTCGGCATGGCGCTCATTATCATCAGCATCTATTTCGCTGTATTCAGCCAACGAATCAAACTACCGACAACTAAGCATGTACAAGTCGGAGCAGGAACGCTGAGTGGACTGATGGGGGGCTTCTTTGGGATGCAAGGTCCTCCCGCCGTACTGTATTTCATCCAGTCGGAGCCGACAAAGGAGCACTATATGGCGATGGCACAGACCTATTTCCTCATAGGAAATGTGATGATGACCTTCGTGCGAGCCTACAACGGTTTCCTAACTACGACAGTCCTGACGGATTATCTATTCGGCCTTGGTGGCGTCATCATTGGCACCTGTTTGGGTGCCTTTGTGTTCAAGCACATCCCCAACCGTTCCTTCCGCTACATCGTCTATGCCTATATCGCTATAAGCGGCGTGATCATACTGCTATCGTCATGACACAACTGATGA
This sequence comes from Prevotella sp. lc2012, assembly GCF_900107065.1. NCBI lineage: Bacteria > Pseudomonadati > Bacteroidota > Bacteroidia > Bacteroidales > Prevotellaceae > Prevotella > Prevotella sp. lc2012. The sequence goes on from NZ_FNUF01000003.1 coordinate 110,083, forward strand.
TCTCCAAATAAAAAAGGCTTGCAACTGAGTGTTACAAGCCTTTTTGTTGGGTGCCCGGTGGGACTCGAACCCACGACATTCAGAACCACAATCTGACGCTCTAACCAACTGAACTACGGGCACCATCTTCTCTATTTCAGAGATGCTCCTTTTCAAAAGCGAGTGCAAAGGTACGGGAATTATTCGAGATAACCAAACAATTCCCGTACTTTTTTCACTTTTTCTTTATTTTGCAGGCTGAGCAGGAGCTGCAGGTGCCTCTGCGGCAGGAGCTTCTGCTGGAGTCGTAGCGCTCTTCTGCTGACTAGCACCGAAGCCCGGCAGATTGTTTGGGTTGGTGGCAGGAACCTCATAGTTCTCCATCACCGACGACTCGTTGGAGGCCTGGGGTGCCACATAGGCACAGAAGACGCTGAGTACCACCATGGCAGCTGCGAGGCCCCATGTGGTCTTCTCAATGAAGTCGGTGGTCTTGCGAACACCACCAATCTGGTTGTAGCCAGAGAACTGAGAAGCCAGACCGCCTCCCTTTGACTCCTGAATGAGCACAATGCCAACCATCAGCAGGGCTGCGATCACGATAAGAATTACTAGTAATGTGTACATCTTTTTTACTCTTTATTTATTATTATTATTTATAATCAATTTCTCTAGGAAACGAATTTGGTCTGCAAAGTAAGCATTTTTTTTCGGAAATTGCAAACTTAATCGCTGAATAATTTCTAAAGCCCTCGAATATCTGCCTTGTTTGATGTAAATTCGGGCCAATGTCTCGGTAAAATACTCTTCTTCAACACCATCGGACGTGTTTTCCTCTTCTACCGAGGGGCGTGGCGACGATGTGGGCTCATCGCTGAGCACGAAGCGACCTTTGTCACTTTTTATGAATGTATCGATAAGGTTCTGACCTCGCATCTGGGGCACCTCTTCGGGCTTGTCGTCATCCTCGGTCTCGAGGAGATAAGCCACATAGTCGACAGCCGCATCGGCGGGCGTCGGCTTGCGCTTCTTCTCTTTGTGCTCTTCCTGCGGAATAGAGTCGAGGAAGTTGTCAATGAGCGAGAGGGTGCGGCTCTCAGGTTGGGCAGCCGACGGACGATGGCTCGTGTCGGCAGGTTTATGAGCAGCAGGGCGCAGACGGTAGTGGGCGGCCTCGATCATATCGAAGAGCACCCGACGGTCGGTGATATAGACGGCGGCGCGCCGCAGCTCCTCGTCGAACGACGGGTCGTGGAGCAGATACAGGTTCTGGAGCATGAGCAGACGGGCGGTCTGCCAACAAGGATAGAGGGCCAACAGGGAGCGCAACTCGTACAAAGTGTCGCGGTCCAGACGCTCGGGGTGTTGTATCAACTCTACGATTCTTTCCATCTCTCCTTACCAGTTGGCCACTGTTGCATTGAATATTTGACTGCAGATATCCTTGACCATCTGCGTGACGAGTTCCTCCTGCACGGAGTTCAGCGACTGCGTAGAGGGGAAACTAGCGCGGGCGGTGAACTGCTGCTCGAAGTCTTCATTGTGGTTCGTATTGTTAGTGAACCTGACATTGACGGTCATCGAGAGCTCCGTCATGGCCGAGTAGCCGTCACTGGATACCGCCTTGTTGGGCTGTTCGTAGCGGGTGATCTCGCCCTCGATCTTCAGGTCGCCATTACGCTTCACCTGCTGCAGACGGGTACGCTTGCCAAAGAGGTCCTTCAGTTCATTGTTGAAGATAGGTCCCATCGGTCCCCACACGTAGCTGGAGCGAATCGGGAAGTCGGCTATCTGTATCGTCTTGGTCTTCGAGTAGTCGATGCTGGCGCCATTGAACTTATAGCTGACGGAGCAGGCCGTAAGGAGCATGGCCAGGCATACGACGCCTACCTTCGCCCAACGACTGACGATGCTTGTATGGGATATCTTATTTGTCCAGATCATATTGTTTCAGTCTGCGATAAAGGGTACGGTCGCTGATGCCCAACTCCTGGGCGGCGCGCTTGCGGTTGCCGTGGTTACGCTCCAGGGCTTTCTCAAGCATCTGCTTGCCCAGATCGTTCAGGTTCAGGCTCTCAAGCTCTTTCTCGGGCTCTACATATTCCTCGGCAAAGGCATCTTCCATCGGCGTGGCCATGGGTTGGATGGGCTGAAGGGGTGCCAGTTGGGTGGAGCCTGAGGCCGTGGTGATAGCTGCCCCACTCTGCGCCTCGTCGAGACGTTTCTTCAACTGTCCCATCTCATGACGCATCTCGTTGACGTTACCACGCAACTCGAACAGGATCTTATAGAGGATCTCACGTTCATTCTCGAAGCTATGGTCGCCCTCACGGTGGATGGTGGCCAACTGTGTGGTCTCCTGATCCTGCGGGATAAAGCGTCTGAGGATGGCGGCCGTGATGGTACGCTCTGGCGAGAGGATGGATATCTGCTCGGTGATATTCTTCAGCTGGCGCACGTTGCCCGGCCATTTGTATCGCAGCAGGATCTGCTTCGCCTCGTCGTCGAGCACCACACGTTCCATCTTGTACTTCTCGGCCATCTGCATGGCAAACAGACGGAAGAGCAGGATGATATCCTCGCCACGCTCACGGAGGGGCGGCATCTGGATGGGGATGGAGTTAAGACGATAGTAGAGGTCTTCGCGGAAACGGCCTTCGCTGATGGCCTGACGAATGTTCACATTGGTGGCGGCCACGATGCGGACATCGGTCTTGCGCACCTCGGTGGCTCCCACGGGGATATACTCGCCAGTCTCCAGCACACGGAGCAGACGGGCCTGTGTGGCCAAAGGCAGCTCACCCACCTCGTCGAGGAAGAGTGTGCCCTTATTGGCTACGCCGAAATAGCCTGGGGAGTCGTTGATGGCACCTGTGAACGAGCCCTTCACATGGCCGAACAACTCGGAATCAATCGTGCCTTCGGGGATGGAGCCACAGTTGATGGCGAAATACTTCTCGCGCCGACGCGGAGAGTTGTCATGGATCACTCGCGGAACGATCTCCTTACCCACACCACTCTCACCGGCTATGAGCACGCTGAGATCGGTCGGTGCCACCTGTAAGGCGACATCCAGCACATGATTCAAGGCCTCGCAGTTGCCCACGATATTGTACCGCTGTTTGATTCCTTGTAATTCTGAAGTCTTCATCTAGCTGACAAAATTACATATTTTTTCCGAGACTACTGCAATAATGGCAGATTTTTAACGCAAAATCACTTTTCTTTCTTATCAAACTTGATAAGCAGCAATCCGATGGCCGTCCATATCAGTTCTCTCACACGTACGATGAGTGCCACGAATATACCCGAACGGGCGGTCATACCCAGGCCACCGGTCGACATCAGGAAACCGCCCTCACGTCCACCCAGTTGCAGGGGCATGAAGAAGAAGATATTGGCAAACAAGGTGGTAAAGGCATAGACCAGGATACAGTCAATAAAATTGACATATGGCAGGATGACCAGCAAAATAAAGAAAATCTCCAAGGCCGAAGCAATGCGCACGGACAACTCGAGCAAGACCGCAGCAACGAACGTACGCGGATTCTGGTTGTGCAGGGCGGCTATCTGCCCATCCACCGTGGCCAGCTTCTCTTGGTTACGCTCGAAGAAGGGCTGCGCCCAGCGTCGTATCATCGGGAAATGGCGCAGGATATTCATACCCGTCATGGCAATACCTTTCTTATATCCTCTGGTAAAAAACCAGACAGCAAGGATGCAGAATCCCACAACCAGCGTCAGGACGACGGTCATAAACGGAGTCATCGGCTGGGTGGTCACATAAAGCAGCGAGGCCAGTAGCCACAGCCAGAAATGACTGTAGATATGAGTCATCACGTAGAGGATGACTGACGAGGAGGCGCGCTGTGTACCTATCTTCGGCGAAAGCGACATGATACGATAAGGCTCACCACCCATCAGTCCGCCTGGCGTGGCGTAGTTGAGTGCAAAGCCAGAGACCGTGATCTTGTATAGCCACCAGAAGCCTATATGATGCCTTCGGCACACGTGCTGCTCGTTGCCTATACTGTCGATGATGAGATACCAGGAATAGGTATTGGCGATATAGAGAATACCCCAGAGGAGGATGACAGCCAGGAACCAGTAGCCTGCATGATTCACCCCTTCCCACACCTGACGGAAGTCGAGCTGCGTCACCATGACGATCAGCACGACCAGACCAAAGGCGAAGAAAGCATTCTGATATCTCTTTTTCATTCCTTAGGAGCGTCGTCGGCAGATGCCGGCGCTTTCTTAGGCAGTTCCTTGCTCTTCACGGCGAAACGGGCCTTGTCGCCATCCTCGCGCTTCTCGTGATAGAGCTTCGGCAGCGGATTGGCAAGGGGCTCATCGTAGTCGACTCTATGACGGAACATGTCGACGGCCATATAGATAGCATGACGCATGGAACTGGCATCGGCGACACCCTTACCAGCGATATCGAAAGCGGGACCGTGATCGGGTGTGGTACAGATGGCGGTGATGCCAGCCTTGAGCTTCACGCCATACTCGTGGGCCAGTGTCTTGAACGGAACGATGCCCTGATCGTCATACATGGCCAGCACACCGTCGAAGCTATGATACAGTCCTTCACCGAAGAACTCATCGGCCAGGAAGGGTCCGAAGGCCTGGATACCTTCATTCTCCATACCCTCGACGGCGGGAGCGATAACGGTCTGCTCCTCGTTGCCGGGCTGTGGATTCAGGGCCAGTACGGCGATACGGGGATTAGAGATGCGGAAGTCGCGCTTCAGACTTGTATGGAAGAGGCGGCCCTTGTCCATAATCTTCTCTGTGGTAATGGCCTGGGCAACCTCCTTGATGGGCAGACGACTGGTAACAAGACCGATACGTACGGCATCGCCCACCATCATCGTCAGCGGTTTGTCTTCCTTCTGGGGCGAAGTGGCCGACTTGACGGGTCCCAGCACAAGCACGTCGTAGAGCCCTTTCTGCAGGTCTTCCTTGGCGCGGGCCATCGCCTTACGGGCGGCATCGGCCGACTCTTCCGTAGACTGTCCCAGATCAACCTTCACCTCCTCGTCGAAGGTAGCCAGCATGTTCAGTCTGTTCTCATGAGCCTCATCGGCACTATTGATGATCGAGAACGGCACCTCCAGATTAAGCGCCTTACGATGGTAGGCTGCCACCTTGGGTGAGCCATAGACGATCGGGGTGCATAACTCCAGCATCATGGGGTCTTCAAAGGCCTTGAGAATTACCTCATAGCCAATGCCGTTTGTATCTCCATGCGTGATTGCCACGCGAATCTTTCTATCTTCCATTTATCTTGTATGTTTTTATATTTCGTGATTTTTCTTCGCCGTAGAGAGCAGACCGCAGGCCGCGAAGATATCCTGTCCCCTACTCGCGCGGATGGTTGTGAACACCCCGTGGTTGGTCAGGTAGTCGCGCAGGGCCTCCATACGCTTCTCATCGGCACCAGGCAAGTCGACACCCGGAATCTCATGGAAGCGGATGAGGTTGACACGGCACTCCAGCCCCTCCAAGAGCTTCACGATCTCCCGTGCGTGCATCGTCGTATCGTTCAGTCCGCCAAAGCAGATATACTCGAACGAACAACGGCGCTGATGGGTGAAGTCATACTGCTTCAGCAATGCCACGACCTCGGTGATAGACATCTGACGCTCGGCAGGCATCAGCTGACGGCGCTGCTCTACCAACGGAGAATGCATTGAGATGGCCACGTGACAGTCGCTCTCGTCGAGAAAGCGCTTCAGCTTACCCTTCACACCCACACTGCTCACGGTGATGCGCTTCGGACTCCACGCATAACCGTCGGCCGAGGTCAGAATCTGGGTGGCCTTCAGCACGGCGTCGAGGTTATCCATCGGCTCACCCTGTCCCATGAACACGACGTTCGTCAGTGTCTCACGCTCAGGAAGGGCATAGATCTGGTTCAGGATATCACCTGTCGACAGACTGCCCTCGAAGCCCTGCTTGCCTGTCTGACAGAACAAACAGTTCATCTTACAGCCCACCTGACAACTCACGCAGAGGGTGGCACGATCGCCATCGGGGATATATACCGACTCGACATACAGGGTTGGCGTTTCCGCATCATCCCCCTGTTCTGAGCATCTCACAGGAAACAGATACTTTACAGTACCGTCGACAGAACGCTGACTATCGATCGGCGACATCGCTCCAACGACAAACTGCTCTTTCAGCCGTTCACGGTTCACCTTTGAGATGTTCGTCATCTCGTCAATGCTCCGCACATGCTGCTGATAGAGCCATTTGACAATCTGACCCGCTGTGAACTGGGGCATGCCCAACGCCTTCACAGCCGTCTTCAGCTCGTCGGATGTCATCCCGAGCAGAACCTTCTTTTTCCCGTTATTCTCCATTTTGCGGACAAAGTTACGAAAAAACGAGCGCAGAACAAAATAAGTTCACTTATTTTTTATATATTTGCAGACGAAACGCCTCATATTGGGCGAAGAGAAACAAAATATTGTGGAATATGAACAGCATGACGAAGACCGCGCCATGTATGGCGATCATCTTGGACTGTCTTCTATTAAGGATAGTTGGAATTTGGCAATCAGCGATTACCAAATTAGAAGATTGGTCAACATCCACTGATTGGCTATTCAACAAGTTGAATAATATTAATCTGTAATTTCGCATAATCTATGAGACATCTACCAACGAACAACTATCATTGTAAAGAAACCTGTAAAAGTGACAAGCCTTTCAAAAAAGCAGCTCGTTTAAAACAATCACTGTTCAGAGAAGAATATTTAAAAGTTGGCTTTGATCCGTCTAATCGTTTTGGCAAGTACGGAGCATTCCTTTTGCCTGAAGATGCTGATGCGGGTCTGAACTTCTATGAAGGATTCAGATCTGACATTTTGCATCTGATAAGAAAAAGATATCCCAAACTAACAACAGCACAACATGCAGGTCTTTATGCAAATATGCTCAGGAGTGAACATATTCCTTGGAATGTCTTTGTTCCCATGAAAGCAGATCTTCAAGCCGCGACTAAGGTTTTCAACGACATCATAGGAGAACCTCTTATTGACGTCATTACAGACATCCGTATAGAATGGGCTCCCGAGAAAACAAAATGTCTTAATGACAACACTTCGTTTGACGCATATATAGAGTTTCTGCACGACGGGCAACTTGGAGGCATAGGTATAGAAGTAAAATATACAGAAGAGGGCTACCATTTTGGCGAGAAAGAAAAGCGCGAGGTTATGGACGAAAAATCCCAATACGCAATAATTACACGCAGTTGTGGTCTATACAAAGAAGAAATTGCCAGCAAACCAATTCGTGAGACAAGCCTTTGCTTAAATGAATTCAGACAGATATGGAGAAATCATATCTTAGGCGAATCAATGGTTATGAACAAGATGGTGGAAAGATTTTACAGCGTTACTCTCTATCCATGCGGAAACCCACACTTTACTAAGGCTTTACCAAAGTACAGGGAATTCTTAACTGATTATGGACTCTCAACATTTAAGTTTATCACTTTCGAGTCGTTGTTTGATTTATTGAAGGTTCATTACCCAAAAGAATCACAATTTCAGAACTGGATTAAGTATCTTCAAACTCGTTACCCTTTTTAAGTACATCGATCACTTCAAAGTTATTCACACTCGAAAAGTCTCAAATATTTTTGGTTTTCTCGGGAAATATTACGAAATTTGCGCTGTATTACAAATGATCCAAGATAACCATGAGAGAGAAAATCGATTGTTTTCTGCCTTACGAAGACCTTCAATCGACAGCCGAGATTACGGCGCAGCTAAGAGGAAGTAAGACAGTACAACATATATTCCTACTTGTAACACAGGCCCTTGACACGGAGGTGATGGCATCCTTCCCGGGCTGTCAGCAGATTACAGTAGACAATCTCACCAGCAGCAACACGCTGATGAGCATCGCAGAGAATGCGAAGGCTGATTATGCCCTGCTTCAGACGAAATCCACCCGACTGACCATCGGCGACAGAGCCATGGAGCGTATGCTTCGTGTGGCTTCCGACGCTGATGCCGCGATGGTCTATGCCGACCATTACGACAGCATCGGCGGGGAACGGAAAGACCACCCTGTCATCGACTATCAACTGGGTAGTATCCGCGATGATTTTGATTTCGGTGCCATCCGACTTGTCAAGACATCGCTGCTTCACACCTTCGCCATGCAGGCAGGAGAGCACGACTATCGACATGCGGGGCTCTATGCCCTGCGACTCTTCCTCAGTCGCAGCGGAACGATCTTCCACATCAACGAGAAACTCTATACCGAGGAGGAGACAGACACGAGAGCCTCGGGCGTGAAACAGTTTGATTATGTGAACCCACGCAACCGTGAGGTGCAGATAGAGATGGAGCATGCCGCCACAGCCCATCTGGCAGAGATAGGCGCAAAGATCGACCCGTCGTTCTACCGTCGTCCAGACTTCAACGAACAGGAATTCGACGTAGAGGCATCCGTCATCATCCCCGTATACAACAGGGAGAAGACCATCTGCGACGCCGTGACGAGTGCCCTCAGTCAGAAAGCGAACTTCAAGTTCAATGTCATCGTCGTCGATAACCATTCCACGGACCGTACCACGGAACTGCTACGAGGCTTCCACGACGAACGACTGATCCATATCATACCCAAGCGCACTGACCTCGGCATCGGAGGCTGCTGGAATACTGCCATCAACGATGACCGCTGCGGACGGTTTGCCATACAGCTCGACTCTGATGATCTCTACTCGTCACCTAAGACGCTCCAGCAAGTGGTGGACACCTTCCACCGCCAACATGCGGCGATGGTCATTGGCTCATACCGTATGTGCGACTTCGAGTTGAACACTTTGCCCCCAGGGCTCATCGACCATCAGGAATGGACTGACGAGAACGGACCGAACAATGCGCTGCGCATCAACGGACTGGGTGCTCCCAGAGCCTTCTTCACACCACTGTTACGACAAATCGGATTCCCTAACACGTCGTACGGTGAGGACTATGCGCTGGGACTCATCTTCTCCCGTCATTACCGTATCGGACGAATCTTCTCGGAGCTGTACCTCTGTCGGCGCTGGGGAGGCAACAGCGATGCGGCGCTCTCTATCGAACGGATCAACGCGAACAACCTATACAAAGATCGACTGCGTACGTTAGAGATTATGGCCCGTCAGCAGATGCTACAGGGCAAACAGGAACTGATGGACGACTCTCCACTGCAACGGTTCTTCAGTCGGCAGTTGGAGAAATGGACCGATGCCCGTAACCGTTACCTCGACCTGCGTAACGTCAGGACGCGTGAGTTGGCGGTGGGTGCCTCTTCCATCCAGGTGCAGTGGAATCCTGCCCGTATGGTCTCCACGGGAGCCAAGATTGACAAACAGGCCCTTGCCGAGCGACCCTGTTTCCTCTGTGAGCAGAACCGTCCGAAGGAGCAGGTGAAGAAATCCGTCAACGCACAATACGACCTACTCGTCAACCCCTTCCCCATCCTACCAGTTCACTTCACGATTCCCTCTGTGAAGCATGAGCCGCAACTGATCCGTGAGAGGTATGGCGAGATACACAAGCTGCTCGACGAGTATCCTGAGCTGATGGTCTTCTACAACGGTCCCAAGTGCGGAGCCTCAGCTCCCGACCATGCCCACTTCCAGGCTGGCTCCAGTGGTCTCCTGCCGCTGCAGACGGCTTGGCGACGACTTGGCAGGAACCTGACCACCATCATCAGTCTCAACGAGAATGAAGACATCTCCCTCATCGAGGAATATCCTTGTCCGGCCTTGCTCATCAGGAGTCATTCGCTCTATGGTGACGAGCAGCTCTTCCGCCGTCTTTACGAGGCACTGCCACAACGTGAGGACGAGACAGAACCGATGATGAATATCGTCAGCTGGCGGCACGACGACGAATTTCTCTCTGTGGTCTTTCCGCGTCGCAAGCACCGTCCTGACTGCTATTATGAGGAGGGGGCCAACCAGTTGGTCATCAGTCCGGGAGCCCTTGACATGGCAGGCATGATCATCACACCCAGACAGGAGGACTTTGAACGACTGACGCCAGAGAAGGCCATCGCCATTCTCCATGAGGTGTCGCTCACTCAGGAAGAGCTGCAGGATGTCATCAGTCGTCTGAAGTCGGGCACCATCAAGCTCAACCCCCACTTCCTGTCCATCAACTCCAAAGAGCCTAACGTCACCGTCGGCATCGTCAGTGGCGAGAAGATCTCTTTTGTACTGAACGACCCCTTCATTGCCAAGGGCGAGGTCATCACAGGCAGTCAGACGGTGGAGTTCCTGGAGGGTGGTATCCTCTGGCGAGGCACCCAGTATCGCGAGCTCACGTTCACGCCGCAGTCGGAGAATGCCTCTTTCTCGCTCAACGATGTGACCATTGGCGTCAACTTCCATTGGGAACGGAAAGAGACACAGGTGTTCGAGGGGACGCTCCGCATCGTGGTCGAGGCCGACAAGATCGTTGCCATCAACGAACTGCCTGTTGAGAAGTACCTCACCAGTGTCATCTCCAGTGAGATGTCGGCCACCGCATCCCCGGAGTTCCTCAAGGCCCATGCCGTCATCTCCCGTTCATGGCTGTTGGCCCAGATGGAGAAGCGTCGTCAACATGAGAACGGTAACGACAGCTTCTTCTCGTTTACCAAGAAAGACGACGAACTGATCAGATGGTACGACCGCGAGGACCACACCATCTTCGATGTCTGTGCCGATGACCACTGTCAGCGCTACCAAGGTATCACCAAGGCCTGCAATGAGCATGTTGGACAAGCCATTCAGGAGACACGTGGACAGATCCTGACCTATGGTGAAGATATCTGTGACGCGCGCTTCTCAAAATGCTGTGGCGGACAGACGGAAGAGTTCCAGTATTGCTGGGAGGACACCCCCAAGCCCTATCTTGTCTCTTTCCAGGATCCCTACTGTAATACCAACGACAAGAAGATCCTCTCACAGGTGCTCAACGACTTCGACCAGGAGACCCCACACTTCTACCGCTGGACGGTGGAGTATACGGAAGAGCAGCTCTCTGAGCTTGTATGCAGGAAACTGAAAGAAGACTTCGGCACCATCACGGATCTGATTCCTCTGGAACGAGGCAAGAGCGGACGTATCTGGAAGCTCAAGATCGTCGGCACCAAGAAGACCTTTACCATCGGAAAGGAACTGGAGATCCGCAGGACTCTCAGCGACACTCATCTGCTCAGTTCTGCCTTTGAGGTGGAGAAGATCGCCACCTCTGAGGGCAACAAGTTCATTCTCCATGGCAAGGGATGGGGACATGGTGTCGGACTCTGTCAGATCGGTGCTGCCGTCATGGGTGAGCAGGGTAAGACCTACGATGAGATCCTGCTCTTCTACTACCGTGGTGCCCAGATACAGAAGATCTACGAGTAATCATTAGTATCAACGACCATTTATATATATGAGAAGAAACCCTTGGGCATGGGTGCCCACACTTTACTTCGCGGAAGGACTGCCTTACGTGGCCGTGATGACGATCTCACTCATCATGTACAAACGTCTGGGTTTGTCGAATGCCGACATCACGCTCTACACCTCGTGGCTCTACCTGCCATGGGTCATCAAACCGCTGTGGAGCCCTTTCATCGACATCATCAAGACCAAACGGTGGTGGATCATCAGCATGCAACTGCTCATCGGTGCTGCCCTTGGCGGTGTGGCCTTTACGATCCCAGGACCTTACTGGCTGCAAGGCTCACTGGCCTTCTTCTGGCTGATGGCCTTTTCCAGTGCCACCCATGATATTGCGGCCGACGGGTTCTATATGCTCGGTCTTAACCAGCACAGGCAGGCCTACTTTGTGGGCATCCGCAGCACATTCTACCGCATAGCGACCATCTTCGGACAAGGACTGCTTGTGATGCTGGCAGGCAACCTTGAGGTCATCACACGAAACGTGAGATATTCCTGGAGTCTGATGTTCTACGGTATGGCTGGTCTCTTCATCGCCTTCTGGATGTGGCATCACTATATCCTGCCACACCCCTCTGAGGACTCTCAGCGATATATCCAAGACCCGTCGCTCTCTCCCTCTACTTACATCCTACTGGAGTTCTGGCGCACGGTAAAGACCTTTTTCAAGAAGCCCCAAGTATTGGCAGGACTCTTTTTCATGCTCTTCTATCGCATGCCTGAAGGACTGTTGGCAAAGGTCAGTGCCCTCTTCCTCATCGACACACAAGCACAGGGCGGTCTGGGACTCTCTCCAGCTGAATACGGCTTAGTGCAAGGGACGGTCGGCGTCATCGGACTGACCCTGGGCGGTATCCTCGGTGGTATTGTTGCCAGCCGCGACGGACTGAAGCGCTGGCTCTGGCCCATGGTGATGGCCATCACCCTCCCCGACCTGGTATATGTCTATCTGGCTTATGCCTTACCCAACAGTCTCCTGATCATCAATATCTGCGTGTTTATCGAGCAGTTCGGCTACGGCTTCGGTTTCTCGGCCTATATGCTGTACCTTATTTATTATAGTCAAGGAGAGCACAAGACCGCCCACTATGCACTCTGTACGGCCTTCATGGCCCTGTCGATGATGATACCAGGACTCTATGCAGGCGCCCTGCAGGAGAGCGTCGGTTATCAGACATTCTTCCTCATCGTCATCGCCTCTTGCTCCCTAACCTATATCGCATCATCCTTTCTGGAAATCGATCCGGAATTCGGTAAAAAGAAAGAGATTAGGGAAAACCCTACCGACGAATAGGAAAAATCTCTTGACAGCATCGGAATATCTACCTATCTTTGCACTGTCAAACATTTAAAACATGACTATTATGAAGAAGATATTTTACCTACTGATGATGATTCCGGCATTCGTACTGACCAGCTGCGATACCGATGAGATGGTGGCCGACAGACTGACTGGTGCAAACTGGGAAGGTTGGCTTGGCACATACTACCAGAATATCTGGGGCGATGAGTTCCAAGATGGTGAGTTCCATACCGTATGGCGCTTCGACGCAGCTTATTATGATGCCACCTACGGCACAGGCTATGAGGTCGACTATTCCCTCACCGATCGCCGCGACTATGCCTACAGTGCTTTCAACTGGGAGGTGCGTAACGGAAATATCTATATCGATTACAGAAATCGCGACTGGAACAACGTACGCATCGACTGGGAGGACTACGATATCAGCCACAATCACTTCCGTGGTGTGATGTACGACTGGGAAGACCGTGCCTATCGCTTCGACCTGAGGAACAACACCGGATGGAACTGGGATGATTTCGACATCCATTTCAGCTTCCGTACCCGCGGGGCTGAGTCTGACTCTATCCCCGTCTATATCAGTGACGATGGTCGCAGCTACGCCTCTGGTAAGTTCGCCAAGGCTATCTTGAATAAGAAAAAGGCTTCCAAATAAGGAAGCCTTTTTTCTTGGTATCATGTCTTGTCAGATGCCTGCTCCATCCTGGAACCCGGCATCTATCGCCTTGCTCTGCAGGATCCTCGAGTATGGCGGTACACTATGCGTCAACCAGATGTTACCACCGATGACTGAGTCGTGTCCGATGGTGATACGTCCGAGGATAGAGGCGTTGGAGTAGATGGTCACATGATCCTCGATGATCGGGTGGCGCGGCACATTCAGCATATTTCCCTGCTCGTCGTACTTAAAGCTCTTAGCACCCAGTGTCACACCCTGATACAGGGTCACATGGTTGCCGATGATAGCCGTCTCACCGATGACGACACCCGTACCGTGGTCTATCGAGAAATAATCACCGATCTGTGCACCCGGATGGATGTCTATACCCGTCTTCGAATGCGCCTGTTCCGTGATGATACGTGGAATCACCGGCACCTTCAGTTCATGCAGCTTATGGGCAATACGGTAATGGGTCATCGTGTTCACCACCGGATAGCAGAAGATCACCTCACCATAGTTCGGTGCCGCGGGGTCATTATCGAACATCGCCTCCACGTCGGTATATAACTGCCGTTTGATCTCCGGCAACGTATCGATGAAGGTCAACGCCAATCGCTCTGCCTCAGTATAGACCTGTTCCTTTGTCCGAATAGCCTCACAGTCCTCACAGAACTGCAAGCCATGAGCGATCTGCTTCGTCAGCAGTATCAGCAACTCCTCCATGTGGACACCGATGTAATACGAGCGCTGTGTCTCATCGGGCTGACGTCTGTTAAAATAATCCGGGAAGATAATGCTCTTCACCAGTGTGACGATCTGCTTCACCTGCTCTACAGAAGGCAACGGAGCCTCGGTGGCAGGCATCATGCCCACCTCCTTTTCCGTATGCTTCGACATCAGTGCTACATTCTTCTGCAACACCCCATTCACGGTCTTCTTGTCTATCATTTCCTTAGTTCTTGTACGTTTCAGGGACAAAGGTACGACTAAGTCAGTAAAAAACCAAAAAATCTTTTAGTTTTTTTCTTCGTCTCCAAAAGCCCCAGACCGCTCATGGATATAGGTCTGGAAGTATGCTTTCTCTCCTTTCCCGTCAACAGGCGACAGGAAATCATCGACATACCAGTCACCCCGCTCGAAGAACAGACTGAGAACGATCTCATAGTCATTACCGAAGTTCTCGGCATTGAGATAGGCCACCGCAGTGGAATCCGTGATATTCTCAATCTTCTCAATCTGATAAGAGAAATCGCCATCATCCTGTGAGTTCGTCCAGTGGTCGTAGTCCAACAGAAGATCGTCCTCTGCCAGAGCCAAGGCCTGCGATTTCAGGTTCTGATAGCGTGTGGAACAGAACATGCTGTCGTAGTTGACCGTATGATCGATCACCAATCCGAATTGATTACGCGTCGCATTCTTATAACGGCTATACATCGAATCGACACGCTGACTGATATACGCTGCCGTATGCTTTTCGGAGATCGCATCGGTCAGTGTATCAGTCCTGAGAGAATCCGCATCATTGACGGTCCTACCCGTCTTATTGCCGCAGGCTGCCAATACCAGAACTGCGACGAATAAAAGCTTCTTCATCTTACGCCCCTCTGCTTGTTGTCCCCCTCACATCAGATGATCTCGTCGTCCTCCTTTCCGGAGAGCATGTCGACGATAGGCAGCTGACGGTTAATAGCCGAATGGAAAGAGATCAGGGTCTGACTGCTGGCCAGTCCCAGCGGCTGCAGTTTGTCATGGATGATGGTCAGCAAGTGGTGATTATTCACTGCATACAGTTTGATAAACATATCAAAGTTTCCTGTGGTATAATGACACTCCACCACTTCAGGAATCTCCTTGAGTTTCTCCACCACCTCGTCGAAGGTGCCGGGATCCTTGAGGTTCAGGCCGATATAAGCACATGTCTCATAACCGATCTTCTCAGGGTCGATGACGAACTGCGAGCCTTTCAGCACACCCATCGCCGACAGCTTCTGGATACGCTGATGAATGGCTGCACCACTCACATTACAGGTACGAGCTACTTCCAGGAACGGAATACGGGCATCCTCGGCTATCAGTCGGAGGATCTGCCTGTCAAGTTTATCAATCTTACTCATATCAATTATTGGTTTTATCGGTTGCACTATAATGAATCTTCAAAGCATACGACTGCTGCAGGGCTTGTTTCACGTCCTGTATCAGTCCCATCGGCGTATGACGGTCGGCACGCAGACTGACGGTCAGCTTGTCGGCATTCTCCGGCGACATGGAAGCACGGATGGCCTCGATACGAGCCGGTATCTCCTCGGCTGTCACGATATCGCCATTGAGTTGTATACGGTACTCACCATCAGTCCCCTGGATAGGGCGCCCTATATAGACGTTGACCACCGACGCCTTATGAGCCAGCTTCTGCATCTCCTTGCCCTGCGGCACCTCCACCTTCACCTTCACCTCATCGCTGCGCATATGAGTGACAATCATGAAGAAGAACAGCACGGTGAAAATCAGGTCGGGCATCGACGCCACATTCAACGACGGCACATGGTGATGCTTCGTGCGGAACATGCTCTGTATGGGTCTCATACGCGACCTCCTTTCTGTCCATCAGACGACGCATCCGTCGTAGGTGCCTCACTGATACGCTGGGGGTAGTAGGCATTGACCGCCGCTTTCTCGTCAGCCGTACAGAGACCATAGCTACGCCCATACCGTTCACGGGCATACTGCTCACGCAGGGCATGGTAAGCACCGACGATAGCGTTCTGCATCTCGAAATAGGCCTCATAGGTGGCCTGTCGGTCAACCTGCAGCGACACGACATGTCCTGTACGGTTCACCTGCGCCAGCGTACGCACCTCATCCGTCAGTTGTCGGACAGAGACCGTCTTCCCGTCACATGTCAGCTGTCCATCGGCATCCAACGCCACACGCATCACAAGATCCTTGTTGATGTCGACAGGCTGCTCATGATCAAGTGGTGGCGGCGGCATCTGTCGCAGCAGTCCCTTGTCCGTATCCATCGAAGATGTCACAAGGAAGAAGATCAACAGCATGAACGAGATGTCGGCCGTTGAGGTGGTGTTCAGCTCCGGAATCTGCTGACGATAGCGCTTACGAAACATCCGATGATCAGTAGGATTGAGGTATAGATAAACATATCTGTCGTCTTCAGCCAGAACGTATCCGTGAAACGGACACCGTTGGTAATGACCGGCGACGAGGAGCCTAAGAGGAAGGTGATGACCAGGCATACGACGAGGGCGATGGCCACGCACCACCCGATCCTGCCTGCCGGCACACCGTTGACGATGTCGTCGCCCTGCTGTCGGGTGCGGAGCGTGTGCCAGACAGAATATGCCGTCACACCGAGTGCGACAGCCACCATCAGGTACATCAGACCCAGCATCAGGTCGGCAAGGAAGGGCGAGACCAGACTATTCATAACGATCGTTTCGTTTGATAGACAGAGATGATATCGAGAAGCGTGATGGCCGACTCTTCCATCTGGGCCGTCAGACGCTCAATCTTCGAAAGGATATAACTATAGAAGAGCTGCAGGATCAAGGCTACCACGATACCGAAGATCGTGGTGATCAGTGCCACCTTCATGCCCGCTGCCACGATGGTTGGTCCGATATCGCCGGCCTGCTGGATCTGGTCGAAGGCCATCACCATACCAATCACCGTTCCGAGGAATCCCAGCGAGGGCGCCATGGCGATGAAGAGCTTGATCCACGAACAACCTTTCTCCAGGTTCGTGGCCTGCAGACCGCCGTAGTTCGTGATGCTGCGCTCAATAGCCTCTATCGGCTGATCGATATGCAGCAGTCCCTGATAACACACACTGGCCACAGGTCCACGGGTGTTCCGACAGAGTGTCTTAGCCCCCTCCACATCGTCGTTCTTCAGGTGTTGCTCAATATCCTCCATCAGCTTTCTGGCCTTGATCTCCGAGAGCGTCAGATAGATGATACGCTCGATACAGAAAGCAAGACCCAGCACCAGGGCCAGAGCCACCAGCGACATGAACCCCACATTTCCATCAATAAACTTGGTCTTGAGCTGTTTATGGAAGCCCCCATTCTCGACATCGCCCTCAGGGTCTTCGAGCACGAGATTCTCTGCCAGTGCCGAGTCGGCCACAGCCACTGAATCGACTGTTGCGACAGCATTCGCCACGAGCATCGTGTCTTGAGAAGTTTTATCTTGAGCAACGGCAGTTTGCGTAAAGAAGAGCAAACCTATGAGGGAGAACAGAATAATCACTCTTTTCATAATCCTGTCAGTTTGTAGTTATGCGGCTAAAAGCGGAGAGAACAGGATGGCCTTATGGCGCTTTGAACCTGTTCTTGATCCTGCGGAGAGAACAGGATTCGAACCTGCGAGCCGCTTTTGACGGCTACACGCTTTCCAGGCGTGCCTCTTCAACCACTCGAGCACCTCTCCTTAGTATTTAGCGGATGCAAAGGTAGTATTTTTACCGCAGAATCCGCAGATTAGGCGGATATATTTAATATTTTTTCGCAGTTTGCATTAGTCTGCCGCTCCACCTCCTCTGCTGTAACTCCGTAGGCCTCGGCCAGACGCTGCATGACATAGGCTACGAAAGCAGGCTCGTTACGCTGTCCTCGCATCGGAACGGGAGCCATATAAGGGGCATCGGTCTCCAACACGATCCGGTCGAGAGGTACCACTTCAGGAAGCACCTCAGGCAGGTGTGATTTCTTGAACGTCAGCACCCCACCGATACCCAGCACAAAACGGTCGAACTGCAACAGTTCGCGCGCCTCCAGGGCATTACCCGTAAAACAGTGGAACACGCCACCTGGGAGATGGTCCTTGTATTTCTTCAGGATGGCCACCATCTCGTTCTGCGCCTTCCGACAATGGATCATCAAAGGAAGTCCCAGCTCTACCGACCAGCGCACCTGTTCCTCGAAGGCGTCCAACTGCTCCTGTTCGAACTCACGACTCCAATAGAAGTCGAGTCCCACCTCACCGATGGGCATCCCTCCCGTCTTCCCCGAAGGTGACGAGGATCCCCCAGCGTCGAGAAGAGACGTTAGGAAGGGTTTAATCTGAGCCAGCACCTCACGCCAGTCGGCCTTCACCTCCTCAGGATGCAGTCCCAGCATCGGATAACAGTAACCCGGATAACGACGACACACCTCGAGGACGGTCTCACACGACTTCACATCGATGCCTGGCACACCGACGGCCTCCACCCCAGCCTCCCGGGCACGGGCTACAACGAGGTCGAGGTCGGCAGCGAACTCCTCGCCATCCAAGTGGCAGTGTGTATCAATCATGCTTAGAATCCTAACTCTGACGCTTCATCATCGCTGCGGCATACGCCTTCAACTCCGCCTTACGGTCCTCGGCGACAGACACCTGAGCCAGATAGCGCTGTGCCTCGGCATAGCAAGCCTCCATCTTCTGCTCACAGAGCTGACGGATACCGATCTGGTCGTAGAGAGCCGTCACTGCCTTCACCTTCTCGTCGCGATCGAACGTCTCGGCATTGATCCATCCCATCAGTTCCTGACGCTGGGCCTCATCGGCACGGTTGACGGCATTGATGAGCATATAGGTCTTCTTGTTCGACGTGATATCGCCACCGATGTTCTTACCAAAGACCTTCGGGTCGCCATACACGTCGAGCAGATCGTCCTGCAGCTGGAAGGCCAGACCAATCTGTTCGCCGAACTTATACAGGTTGTGCTGATCCTCCACAGAGGCGCCGGCGAGGATGGCACCGATCTTCACGGCACAAGCCAGAAGCACGCTCGTCTTCAGACGGATCATCTCGATATACTCGTCCTCGGTCACATCATTACGCGTCTCGAACTCCACATCAAGCTGCTGTCCCTCACCGATCTCATAGGTCGTCTGGAGGAAGGTGGCGAACACCTCCTTCACCTTATCCACCTCACAAGCCTCGATGCGTTCGAAAGCCTGCAGGAGCATGGTATCACCCGAGAGGATGGCCTGGTTCGGGTTCCATTTCTTATGCACCGTCTCATGGCCACGACGCATGTCGGCATGATCCATCAGATCGTCGTGCAACAGGGTGAAGTTGTGATAGGTCTCCAGACCGATGGCCTGGGTCATGATGCGCTCCGGGTCCTCGCGGAACAGGTTGTAGGCCAGCATCATCAGCACGGGGCGCACACGTTTGCCTCCCAACGAGAGCACATACCTGATAGGCTCATACAACGACATCGGCTGTCGGTCGTAGGTCAGCGCCTCCAGCGCTTCATTCACCTTTTTCAATAGTTCGTCAGATGTATACATATCTCAAATCTTTACTAAATCCTTACTAGAAATTGAACACCACCGGTATGCAGACCTTCGTCCTGCAGGGCTTGGCGTTCATCACGCCCGCCTGCCACTTCGGCATCATCTGTAGCACACGCAGCACCTCCTTGTCGCACGCCGCATCCAGATGCTCTACCACCTCCAGGTCTGACACGCTACCGTCGGTATTCACGATAAACTGTGCCACCACCTTTCCCTTCACCTTCCGCTGCTGCGCGGTAGCAGGGTAGCGTAGGTTTTTCGTCAGCCACTTCATGAACTCAGCGGCCCCACCGGGAAACTGCGGCAGATCCTCAACCACGCGGAAGTCCACCGGCTCATTGTACATATCCACCACCTCGGGCTTCTCCTCCGTCTTCTGAGCCTCCTGCTTCTCCTGGAGATCCTGTTCCTCAGGCACTGGCGGCTCTACCGGCAGCTCTGTGTCATCGTCCACCAGTCGGAGCTGTTCCGTCTGCTGTTCTTCATGTTTCTGCTGCTGCGGGAGCATCATCGGCACCTCGTCCTTGTCGCGCTTCAGCGGCGAGAGTTCCATCTCCGCCTCCAGCTCGTCGTCATCGGCAAAGAAGTTCCACCCACTGCCGCCGCTATTCCATTCGAGAGCGACGAACAGCAGGGCGAGCACCACGATCAGTCCTAACAGGAATCCCTGCACGCGACGCCCTTCCAGATCCGCTTCGCGACTTTTCTTAACCTCCATAATAAAAACGAGAATCTTCCGTTATTTTACTAAAAAGTGCATGCAAAGATACAAAGAAATTGTAATTTATGCGTAACTTTGCAGCGATTTTATCAAAAATTAGATGAGAAGAACTGTTTCCGCCGTCGTTTTTCTGTCTCTTGCGCTACTGACCCGAGCACAGGAGAGCCGGACAGCCTACAACTTCCTGCGACTGCCCGTCAGCGCACATGTGGCGGCCCTCGGTGGCGAGAACATCTCCATCACAGACAACGATGCCACGCTCATCTTCCACAACCCGGCACTGATCAACGGTGTGAGCGACCGCACCATCAACCTCAACTACATGACCTACATGGAGGGAACGAAGACGGCCAGTGCCGCCTTCATCAGGGCTGCCGGCGACAGAGGGACGTGGGGCGTGACAGGACAATACATGGACTACGGGTCGATGAAGGAGACCACGAGCGACAACCAGGAGCTCGGCACGTTCTCCGCCCGCGATATCGCCATCGGCGGAACCTTCGCCTATGCCCTCACCAACACGCTCTCCGGAGCCGTCACAGCCAAGGTTATCTCGTCGAAGATCGCCAGCTACAGTTCGCTGGCTGTAGGCGTCGATATCGGTGCCAACTACTACGACGAGGCGCATGACCTGAGCATCTCGGCTGTAGCCCGCAACCTCGGCGGACAGGTGAAAGCCTACGACGATGCGTTCGAGCGTATCCCCTTCGATCTGCAGGTGGGTGTCAGCAAACGACTTGCGAATGCCCCGCTCCGCTTCTCCGCCACGCTCAGTCGACTGACCGACTGGGAAGAGAGCTTCGGTCGTCACCTCGCCATGGGTGTCGATATCCTGCTCAGTGAGACCATCTACATCGCCGCCGGCTATAACTTCCGTCGTGCCCACCAGATGACTATCAGCGACGCCGAGGGCGACAGTGCCCACGGTGCGGGTCTCTCACTCGGCGCTGGTCTGCAACTCGAGCGCTTCAAGTTGAATATCGGCTATGGCAAGTACCATGTCTCGGCCGGAAGTCTGCTCATCAATGTGGCCTACACACTGTAATCATTAACAAAAGAACAACCATATGAAGAAAATCACTATTGCCATCGACGGCCATTCCTCGTGCGGAAAGAGCACCATGGCCAAGGATCTCGCCCGTGAGGTGGGCTATGTCTATGTCGACACTGGCGCCATGTACCGCAGCGTCACCCTCTATGCCCTCCGAAAGGGACTGTTCAACGAGGATGGCAGCGTCAAGACCGACGAGCTGGAGGCCGAGATGCCCCATATCCATATCAGCTTCAAGTTCAACCCGGAGACCGGACGCCCCGACACCTACCTGAACGACGAATACGTGGAACAGGAGATCCGCTCCCTCGAGGTGAGCAGTCATGTGAGTCCTATCGCCGCTGTCGGCTTCGTGCGCGCCGCCATGGTCGCCCAGCAACAGCAGATGGGCAAGGACAAGGGAGTGGTCATGGACGGCCGTGACATCGGCACCACCGTGTTCCCCGATGCCGAGCTGAAGATCTTCGTCACCGCCTCTGCCGAGGTGCGCGCCCAGCGTCGTTTCGACGAACTGAAGGCCAAGGGCATGCCTGCCGACTTCGACGATATCCTGAAGAATGTCCAGGAGCGCGACTATATCGACTCGCACCGCGAGGTGAGTCCGCTGCGTAAGGCTGACGACGCTATCGAGCTCGATAACAGTCACATGACCATCGCCGAGCAGAAACAGTGGCTGCTCGACCGCTTTAAGGAACGGACAGCTTAAGGAACTGTCCGTTTATGCGTTTTTTTTCGTCATTTTTTCGGTTTTCTCCTGATTTATTGCTACCTTTGCCGCCAATTTTATCACAAACCCGAAAAAATGACGAAAAAAGTTCTTATTATTACCATCTTCACGATGGCTGTCACCTCTGCCGTCAAGGCAGGTGGTCTGATGACCAACACAAACTATCACATAGCATTCGACCGTATGTTCGCTCGCGGTGCCTCTACGGAGATCGATGCGGCATACAGTAACCCTGCAGGCCTCGCCTGGGGGCACGAAGGTCTCCAGCTCTCGCTCAACTTCCAGAAGCCCTGGCAGAACCGCGACATCGAGACCACCATCCCCCACTTCCTGGCTAATCCGCAACTGGGCTACCAGGGCTACGACATCCACCAGAAGTTCAACGGTAAGGCTTCTGCTCCTATCGTGCCCGCCCTCTTCGCCTCGTACAAGAAAGACAAGTGGGTGTTCTCATCCATGATCGGTATCGTGGGTAGTGGCGGCTTCGTGAAATACGAAGAAGGCATTCCCATGTTCAATGCCATGACGATGGGAAAGATCTTTGAGAAGTCGGTCGCAACCTTCATGGCCAACCCCCAGAGTCCCATCATCACACCCGAGATGTACAATCTCGACTCTGAGGTGAAAGGCAAGCAGTATATCTATGGCGGACAGATCAATATCACCCGTAAGATCAACGACCGTTTCGCCGCCTCCATCGGTCTGCGCGCCAACTACTACGACGGCTACAACAAAGGCTACGTCACAGCCACGACCCATCAGCAGTTAGGTGGTCAGCAGCTCATGGATCTGCAGCTCGACGTCACCCAGCGTGCCTGGGGCTTCTCTCCCATCGTCAGCTTCGACTACCACCAGGGCCCGCTCACCATCGCAGCCCGCTATGAGTTCCGTTCGAAGATCAACACCAAGAACGACACGAAGGCACTGAGCGTCACCATGCTGGGACAGAAGACCGATATCAAGGCACTCTCCGAGCAGATGGGCAACGCAGCTACGCTGAGTGCTCTGGCCTCAGCCATGGGCGATCAGATGGCCGACAAGATCAAGAATTACATGCCCGACGAGCATGTACGCTACGACATGCCTTCACTCTTCGTGGCTGCTGTCGGCTATGAGTTCACCCCACAGTTGCGCGCTGCACTGGAATACCATTTCTTCGACGACAAGCACGCCCAGATGGCCGACAACCGTCAGAAGGAGCTCAAGCACGGCACACACGAGGTGCTCGCTGGTGTGGAGTACGACATCAACAAGAAGTTCACCGTCAGCTGTGGCGGTCAGCGTACCGACTATGGTCTCTCTGACGGCTACCAGCAGAACACCTCCTTCGCCTGCGACAGCTATAGTGTCGGTTTCGGAGGAGCATGGAACATCTCCGACAAGCTTCGCCTGAACGTCAGCTACTTCTGCACACTCTACAGTGATTACACCCACAAGCAGCCGAACTATCTGGGAACGCCTTACGAAGGTCAGGATGTCTACAGCCGCACCAACAACGTTGTCGGCATCGGCCTCGACTACAAGTTCTAAGCCCATTCCCTGACACATCACAGACCGCCCTCCGAAAGACTGTAGAATACTTTCGGAGGGCGGTCTGTTTGGTTATGATTTCTTTTCCGAGTCCTTAGCTTTGACTCTTCATCTTCTTCTCTCTCTGTCTCGTCTTCAGATAGACATATACAGACAACAGGAAGTTCCACCGCATCTTCTGCATCTCACACTCATCGGGCGGGAGTGCATCGTGCTGCCGTCCGACCAGCAGCTTCTCGGAATAGCATCCTCCAGAACACAGATACTTGGCCCAGCAGTCGCGGCAGCTCTCGATCTTATGGACCGAGTCAGGACGGTATGCCTTCATCTTCTCCACGTCGATGCCGTTACGGATATCACCGATGGCATACTTCTTGTCGTAAGCCAGATGCTCGCAACTGAAGATCTCGCCAGAATCAACGATCGAGAACATGTACTTTGCCGAAGAGCAGGCTCTCAGGTGTGTCCTGTGGTTATCGAGCGTGTCTATCTGTTCCCTGATCGACATACAGTGAACGGGCAGTCCGTTGTCTATGCGACGGATATAGTATTCGATCAGCTCCTCATACTGTTTCTTGAACGATTCCAGACGCTCGTCGTAAACGCACGCCCTGTTCACGTTCCTCGACTTATAGGCAGGTACGGCAGAGAAAGGCATGCCCAGGTTCTCGAAGTAGTCGTAGACTTTCCACATGCACTCGCAGTCGCTTGGGATGGTCGCCCTCATCTGGAACTTCACACCGGCCGCCTTCACCTTCAGGATATTCTTCAGCACAAGGTCGTTGCTACGCTTCCCGTTCGGGAATACCCGATGGGTCGTAAACTCCTCAGGACCGTCATAGCTGTAGAGGATATCGATATGGTGGTTCTTGAAGTACTCGATATTCTCATCGGTGAACAGCGTGCCGTTGGTAGTGATACCATACCCCACGTTCCTGTCAGCGTATTTCTCGGATATATAGTTAAGCACGGCGTCTATGGTATCCATCCGGAGCATGGGCTCACCGCCGAAGAAATTGAGTCGGCACTGCATGTCCTTATCCGCATGCGCCATGATATAATCAATGATCTCATGGCAGTTCTCCGGCGTGATGTCACCGAACCCGAAGTCGCCTTTGTTCTGAGCGAAGCAATAGGTACACCTCAGGTTACACTTGCCCGAGATCGGCAAGATCACATCCTGCATCGAATAAGAATCATCATCACCTTTCGATTCAAAGCTCTGACTGAAAACGGGGAATACCTCCAGCACCTCCTCTTCAAGACTCTGGAACTCCTCATCGTCGAAGAAACGGCCTTGTCCTGTCAGTTGGACAAAGAACTGATCGACAACCGTATCCTCCTTCAGGTTCACCACCGTCATGGTGGGAATATGCAGGAGGTAGCATTGGTGATCTCTCTTCAGATAATAAAAATCACATTTAGATAACACCTTCAACATCATCGTAAGCATTTAAGAGATTCGCCATTCTTTACAGGAACGGCGAATCCCATGATCATAAGATTTCTAACTCCAGTGAAATGTTACTTCACGGTGCAAGAGCCTAACTATTAAGGCTCCAAGAGCACTTCTCTGTCATAAGGAAGAGTAGGAATATCTACCTTGTAGTTAGCGTAACAGAAGATGAACTCCTCTTTACCGCAGATACTGATGGGTTTATCAAACCAACCTCCACCCTTTGTCTCGTTCATCTCACTCTCATTCAGGATTGCGAAATCCTCTTTTCTAATCTTTTTCATGTTGTTAGTTTTATTATGTTTTAGGTCTCTTTCATGCGCAAGACCGTTAGCGCTCGTAGGTTAGATATTTGACTCCACAAAAGTACAGATAATAATCGAGAAAACATCATCCTTTGAGAGTTTTTTTTCATCAAAGTGCTATTTTTTTCGTCTCCCGACTGACAGGTGCGCGAGGCCCCCTCTTATACTTTAGCCCCCCTTATGGGGGGCCAGTATAGAGGGGGACACCTCAAGCTTCTCCTGTCAGTCGCCCCCAACACATCCCCAGAGCCCCCAAGCGGTCCTGAACCACTCTCCCTACGGTCCCTGTGCCTGTCGAAGGGTAAACCGCGGAATGTCACCGAAGAAGTTGCGCGCAGCCGATAAAAAATCACGCCAGACCTTTGATGGTCTGAGCGTACCTTAATGTAAGAGCGACAGGAGGAGCGGTTAAGCCTTCCCATATAGGGGAAGGTTTGGTTAGGGTGGATGTCTCTTTTGGTTCTTTTCTCTGCGCCAGAGAAAAAGAACATCCCAGCAGGGTACAACCCTGCATCATAGACGGCCTTTCTTGCGTCTCGCAGGTAAAAAGCGAGATCGCCGCCTTGCGATATATTTTTACAACAGCCCCCTCATAACTCGCATGTAGATCATAAACATCAAAATGAGCCCCATACACGCAAGTTTTGAGCAAATATCGTATTTACCTGATAACATGCAAGTTAAAGCAATGTACAAAAGAGGCAGGATCTTTCCCTCAAAGAGATAATCTCCAAGAGCCATGGAGATAGGCTCTACAAGCGAAAGAGATAATCCCTATACCCTATAAGAGATGATCTCCTTCACTCGTAAGTGCCATTCCCTACAGTCATGGAGCCTATCTCTTTGACCGTTAGAAGCCACCCCTACCCAGAGTAGCCCCCTTCCCCACTCCGAACAGACCAAAAGCACACCATAACAGCCCCAGAAAGGCATAAAAGTCCCCCTTATTTTTTCTAGTTCACAACTTCTGACGAGCACTTTTTTCGGCACATTTTTATGACAATTACTTCCCAATTAGTCGTTCCTTCACCTTTCAATTTAATGCCTGTTTGCCCACGGGTAAAGAATCTACAAGACCAATATAGCCGGCCCCATGATTGCGAACATAAAAATCAGAGCATGAAAGATTAATTACCTCTCCATATTTGGAAGAGAATGATATAAGTATATCATAGCCTCCATTGGGGAGTTTCCGATGGACAAGATTCTTTATCGGAAACATGATCGAATTTCCACTTATTTTCATTTGCTCTATATTGCAATCCCTAAATTCAACCTCATACACAAAAGAGTCGTCCTTCTCATGAGGACAATATAAGATAACTTTCAGATGCCAATAATCCTCTGAAAATTGTATTGAGCAGAGATAGCATTCGCTCCATTTAATATCGTAATCCTTCATAGCTCCTATAATATCATTTTGTCGTTACCTCCAGTTGTTATGGGTTCTGATGGTACAAAGAAAGCGAAAGATTTGCATGTGATGCGTATTACTCCAAGTAACTCTGTGTCAAAATTAAATTGCACTGTATATAAACCATCCTTACGTTCATACGAAAAACCTCTAATTTCTAACTTGCCTATCTGTTCCTTTTCATAAGCAAGATTACGCTTTAAATCATATATAACATCTGAAACGTCTTTAAATACAATTTTAATATTATCACCTTCCAGCCAGTCTACAACAAACACAATATTATGATCAGAATCATTCGACATACGAATGATAGTACTCTCATAAATGTTAACCTTATCTGTTTCTTCGTTATTGAACCTTCTTAGCTTATCCATTTCTATATTTTTATTTCGTCATATGTTGGGGCTATGTTTACCATATCGGAATTATCAATTTGTAATAAGCCTTATCATCTCTGAATTTTACGAATTTACGACCTCCGTCAATAATACTGCGTACCGTGAGGTAATTGTATGCGTCGCCCCTAATCATAACAAGCCAATAGTATTTGGGAGTACCACTATTACACACTATTTGGTATGACTTGAAATCTGATGACGGGCTGTATTCTATTACAACATTATTTATCTTGCTTTCATATATATCATCAGGAAGTACACTGTCTGGCATGTTCTTAAACCACCAACCAGCAAAATGACCTACATCATCATACAGGTATGTCTCTGGTAAATTCCAGATGTTACCTTTTAAACTTATTCTTGAGGAGCTTCTTGTTGCAAAGAAATGCCCATTTTTCTTGGATCTAACTATAACGAGGCTATCTATATGCAATGTATCAATGAAATAAGCATTCTGCGAACCGTCGGCATTGAAAAACATCGTCCCTTGATTATCCTGCCCCATACAATTAATAGCGCAGATTGTCATTAATATTGTAATAAGAGTCTTCATTTCGTATTATCCTCCATCTTAAACTTAAATTCAACATTAAGGTTATCTGTTTTATTATGAAAAACCGAATAATTTATAATTATATCAATGATTTCCGTTTTCTATTTAGATCCTCGTTCTCTTTGAAGTTCTTCGCCACCATGAATAAAAGATAATTTTTCCCATCATTATAGAACAACTGTAACCAATTGTTCGTTAACTTAAACCTCTTGCATTGCAGTAGGGCATCACAGAAATCATTGCCATTGTCATCATCACGCCCACCGACTCTTTTTTCGATGCTTAAGAATTCTATATTTGATCCAGAGAGGGCATATTCCCCTCTTAAATCATCGTAGCATGAATTACCTGATACGGTTCCGCTCTCCCATAACTTTATAACGCACTTCCAATCCTTCTTTAGATATTCCGATTTTTTAACTATTCCTGTAGAAACATCGCCATAACCATATAGTTTCCACACGATGCCAGTAATATTTGTTATCTTCTTATCATGGTCGCGTCTTTTCAATAAAGATGACAACTTCACCTGATCAGGAGCATTAAGCATTTTTCTTGCATACTTCGTCGATATCCGATGCCATTTGACATTCTCAGCCTCGCGGTCATTGGAAATGAATGTATTCTTTGAATAAGATACAATAGAAAGAGTATCATACGTCTTCACATACCCCCTTCTGTTTACATAAGTAAATAACGTATCATTATTAATTCTAAATTTAAGCCCCCATAATGCAGGGGGCCAATCTTCATATGCCCAATTATCATCAATGTATTTCATTGTTGAATCCTTCTTTGAGAACTCGATAATACTACCAAAAAGATTTTTATGCGTCCAATTAAACGACCAGTATCCCACATCATTATGTGTAAGAACGTCAAAACACGATTGCCGACAAGATACCAACAGCATAACCACTGCTGCAAGCACGATTACTTTTTTTGATGGCTTTTTCCCCATACCTCAACTTCTATTACATTCGAATACGATACATCATTGTTTTGTAAACCCAAATAAATATCTATCTCGCTTTCAGGAGTATTAATCGTCTTCAGCATGCGCTCTACACTCAGATATTTTTCCGGATAAAGTATTCATAGAATCCTCTGTCATCATACAAATGGAATGCTATGATTTCATCCCCTCCCGTGTCTATCACCACAAAGGGGACTATATCAATAGCATTATCCGCAGAAAAGTCTATTCCATAATGACGGGTAAGCAACTCTTTCAAGAACTTCGCGTCCAAAGTATCACCGGAGATATTGATATTAAGATATCCAGGAGTCGCTCCCTGCTTATATGCCCGAACTATCTCATAGTCTTTGACGCCATGACGCTTCAACATCCGTGTCATTATC
This sequence comes from Prevotella sp. lc2012, assembly GCF_900107065.1. NCBI lineage: Bacteria > Pseudomonadati > Bacteroidota > Bacteroidia > Bacteroidales > Prevotellaceae > Prevotella > Prevotella sp. lc2012. The sequence continues at coordinate 139,298 of NZ_FNUF01000003.1, forward strand.
TTCTCGTCTTCCCAATATTGGATAATCATACGACCTTTGGAAAACGGGACGTCCATTAATCGCTTCATCGTAAAAGCGACTTTTTGTGGTCTTGACAGATAATCCATGATGCAGCCGTGATATGCTATACCCCGTCTCCATTTTCTTTTGAAGACCTTTTTCAAAAAGACATCATCTTGAATCGTTATTTCCATATCTCAGCATTTATTGACTAATATCATTGTTGATAGAACATGTATCGCTAATCATCTTTCAAACTATATGGTTGATTATCGAGGGCAAATATAGCACAAAAACATGAGATTAAAGAATAAAAGTTATATCACAGTCGAGAAAATATACAAATTCCATTCTTGTTTGTTTTCTTTTCTTATCCATCGGCCCTCTGTCTGTTCTAAGTATTTTACATACTTATCGATGACTAAATCGTTAGCTTTGTAAGATGGACGTAATGGCTCGAATATTCTTATCTCTTGCACCTGCAACATGTTATTGAATAAAATAAAGAAAATAACTCTTCCACCATAATCTTCATTAGAAATATCCAAAGACGAAAAGAGTTCTTTTATGAGTCCTTCTCTTCCTTTATCAAAACATACCATATTCGGTACGATGCGAATCTCTTCGCCTGCTTTATTTACATATACTACCAAGCTATCAGATAGATATTTGGCAATAATACCACCGTCCTCTATTATGGATCCTTCCCCTATGGAATCCATTTCCTCCTCATTGTAAAATATGGTTCGCCTTTCTGTCCATACTTTGTCTACAAGAATGGAATCATTGGCTTTAGCACCCGTCTTGTTCTTTGAGACATTCGATTTAATTGAAATCTTGATAGGCACCCAGTCTGCATAATGCTTTGGGGGGACGTCCCATCTTATTTCATGATAAAGAATCTCTTCTAATAACGATGTGATCTGAACAGGGATAACCTTATCCTTCCCATTTCTGTTTTTTGTAAATTGTACGTTTGTCGTTCTACCGTCTTCTCCTACATTGCAAAAAACAGTAAATTCCAAGTCTTCTTTGATCTCAATACCATCGTATAATCGACCAGATTGACTCGTCAAATACTGGTAGACCTTTTTAAGACTTGGAGTATAGTCCCACTTTTCTATTACTTCTTTTCTTAACTGCGTTTGATGACTATTAACTATACTATCTATGACAGCAATTAATGAGGGCGAAGTATAATAATATTCGGATTCGATTTTTGTTGTTATCTTACCTATACAGCATGACCACAAGACCTCACCCGAATGATAGAATATAATTTTGCATCTCATGTCCTCACCGCCTTTCAGGGATTTATCAAGACGGTTCAGTTCACTAACTATTTTTGATATTGCGCAAGAATTCTGTTCATCACATACCTGATAGTCTATACTTGTCTCAAAATTAGAGCATTCTATCCCGATATCCGTAACAGCATCCCATGGCGCCACCTTAATAACCATACTATCTATTATCTGTTGAGGCTTCACGGAGAAAACAGATAAAGAAGATAATAACATTAGATAAATAATCAAGACTCTCATAGCTACATTTCTCTCAAGAAAAATCATGGAATTATTCCCTGATCTCCTTCTATCTTGTAATATATTGTAATCCAATCAGACTCCATCCTTGTTTCGTCTGGTTTCCACCTTACTTTCCTCATAAAGAATCTATAGATCAATTGCTCTATGTCTTTTGTTTGACTATCTGATAGATTCGTATTGTATATACGGACTCTTTCGATCTTTGTCGTCTTTCCTTTTTTGTTTGATTTACAATATACGACAATGCGAGTATCACCATTCTTTCTGATAGATTCCGGAACATGCTTCGCATAATATGCTTCAAGTTCTGAAAACAAAGCCTCTCTTCCATGAATGTATTCATCCCCATATTTGTTGGGCAGAAATCTGTTTTGACGATTCACGATAACACCATTATGCATGATGTCATTAATCGTATTCATGAATTCTTGCGTACATAGATAGGATTGTCCTCCTGTCATAACATATTCGGAATTCAGACAGGCTTTCTTCACAACCATCCCTTTATGAAGGAATAGCAATTTGCATCCGACACAAAAAACCGTATCAGAGGTCTTTGGCAATTCTCTCATGCTCCCTAATAATCTGTCAATCTCAGATCTGTCAGAAACACAGTATTCTGTATAGGGCATTTCGTCTTCAAAGTTGTTGCAGGTTATGATATGTGGTTGCTTATAATCTTCCCATGAAAAGTAACGAATGTACAAAGAGTCTACTTCCTGTTTTGCTGGGCACTCAGTAAATAGCAAACAGAATAGCATTATTATTTTTAACTTCTTCATATAATCTCGTACTTTTATATTCCTGTTATTCAAACATTACCAACGGCAAATATAGGCAATTTGTTTGAGACTGCCAAATGTATGAGGTAATTTGTGGGGTGTCCCTTCGATGCTTCGACAGGCTCAGCAACCGCAAGGGAGCGCGGTTCTTCCTTCTTGGACAAGCCAAGCGAGCGATTCTCCCTTCGACAGGCTCAGGGACCGCGTGGGAGGGGGCTCAGGGACCGCGGAGGGGGCTCAGGGACCGCGTAGGGGTATTGCGGGTGCTGAGCATGTCGAAGCACAGGGACCGCGGGGGAAGGGGAGCAGGGAGCGCGGAAGGGGCGGGATTTGTCAGATGGGCATAAAAAAAGAGACCTGGGGTGTTGAACCTCGGGTCTCTGATGATTATTACTGTTCTGCGGGTTTGTCTGTTTCCATCGGCCAGTAAGGATTCTGGTAGAGCGGACTCTCAGACATGGTCTTGTGGTCGGAGGCCGTCAACAGGAACTGTCGCAGGGGCAGTGGATCCAGATAGTAGGCCATACGCCAGGTGAGACCATCGGCATAGCTGTTGTTCGTCATATTCACGATATGAGGACAGTGATACTCACTGATTGACTTCTGTGACACGTTAGAGCTGCTAGAGCCATCAGCCACGAGATCAGTGTACCACTGCTCCATCGGTGTTCCCCAGAGGTGGATACCCTCTGCATAGACAGGCTTCGTGATGAGCTGCTCATAAGAACGCCAGCGCTTCAGGTCCATATCACGGAGGCCCTCAGCGAGGAACTCACAACTACGCTCACGACGGATGTTATAGAGTGTGGCGTCTGTCAGCACCTTTCCTGCAGTGAAGGCTGCCCAGTCGAGGGTCTCCTTCGACATGTCAGTGGCGGCAATGGTGACCTGTGGGTCGACGGCGGCGCCAGTGAAGCCGGCAGTCTCGCGCACCTTCTTCCAGTACTCCAGAATCTTACCCGAGTTGATATTGCCAGTAAGCATATACTCAGCCTCGATATAGTTGAGCAGGGCCTCAGTGGCACGGAAGACAACACAAACGTTATAACTACCACCATTGGCTGTCAGCGAACGGTCATGAGTCATACCCTTACGGATGGCATAGCCCGTGATATAGCCGTCTTCGGCATTGGCATTGGTGATGCGCGGCGTGGGCTCAGTCTCTGTCCAGTGGGTACCAGCATTATCGCTCACGTTCTTGAAGCAGTTCACCTGTCCAGGAACTTTCAACATGACAGCGAGACGAGGATCACGGTTCTCCACCACCTTGGCAATCTCAGAGTCGTCGTAGGTGAAGCTGGAGTTGTAGATGGGCTTACCATCGGCCATCAGGTAGCGCTCCACGAGCGAACGGGTAACGCCTGTGCCGATATTTCCTTTCTCTACAGCTACCTCGATATCGTTGTTCAGACCAAGCGACTTACTGTACTCACGCCACAACAGGATCTCGCTCTTGCCAGCGCAGCTTGTGGTACCCCAGAGCTCCAGATAAGGATTGCTCTGACCCTCAGCCTGTGGCACGACACCATTGTTCTTCGTCAGCTTGTCCTTGTACTTGTCGGCCACCTGCTCGGCAGCGTCGGCAGCTGTCTTGAAGAAATACTGGGCCTCGTTCTCCAGCGAGCCAGCAGGGAAGCTATAGCCAGGGTTCTTGGCTGCTCCCGGCCAACCTGTGCCATTGGGCACGAACGGTGTACCAGCGAAGTTGGTGAGCCATGAGCCCATATAGAGTGCCACACGCGACTTGAACAGACGGGCGGCATCGACAGAGATACGCGTATGACGACCCTCGAAGTCTTCCTTCATATAGGTGATGGCCGTGTCGAGGTTGTTGACGATGAAACGAGCCACCTCGTTACAGGGCTCACGACGGCAGGCGGCCACGAGCACGGCCTCATCGTCGGGCAGAGCCTCTGTGAGGATGGGCAGGTCGCCATATGTCTTCAGCAGGTCGAAATAAGCGTATGCACGGAAGAAATAGATCTCACCGATATACTGACGGATGTTGGTCTCGTTGCCGCTGATGGCACCTTCGGCCATCTTCGTCTTCAACTGACCCAACTGGAAGTTGATGTTGCGGATGTTATCCCAAGACCAGCCCCCAGACTGACTGGTACGCCAGAGGTCCTTGGAGAACTTGGCGCTCGGTGTACGTGCTGCCTGCACGTCAGTATTGTTGTCGGTGGTGTAGGTACCATAGTCCCATCCGCCATGACCAGGCAGGATGTCCTGATAGAAACGGTTGGCTACGGCCTGTACCTGATCCTCGCTGGTGTAGAAGTTCTCTGGTGTCAGCGATGAAGGCGGCTCCTGCTCCAGATAGTCGTTACATGAAGTTACGCCTATGGTAAGAGCCAGCGCTATGAATGATATTTTATATAGTTTCATAATTGCGATTGATTTAGAATGTAACGTTAAGACCGAATGCGAATGTTCTCTGGAGGGGATAGCCGTTGTTCTGAGTCACGTCGTTTGACATCAGCTCAGGATCGAACTGGTGAGGCATCTTGGTGCAGGTGAAGAGGTTCTCAGCCGATGCGTAGACACGCAGAATGCTGATACCCCACTGCTGGGTGAGGTGCGTAGGAATGGTATAACCAATCTGCAGGTTCTTCATACGGATATACGAACCATCCATCAGGTAACGGGTCTGAGCCTGCTCGTTCTTGTCGCTGAACTGCACACGAGGCAGCCAGGCATCCTTGTTCTCCTTCTGATAACCGTTCTGTACAGACCAGGTGTTGGCATCGCGGTAGTAGTCGTGCACATCGGTGATACCAACGCTCCACCACTCCCAAGAGTTGGTGGTTCCGAAGAGATACTCCAGACCGCCGCCCCATGAGCCGCCGATCCACCAGTCGCGCTTCAGTACGCCCTGGAAGAAGGCACTGATATCGAAGCCCTTCCAAGCCGCGTTGAGGTTCAGACCTACGAGATAGCGCGGGGTTGAGTTACCGATGACCTTTAGGTCGCCGTGATCGTCAAGTGTCTCTGCACCACGAGTGATCTCATGGTCATTGTTCAGGTCGCGGTACATGATATCACCAGCCGCCCAGTTGCTACCCAGAGAGTTCTGTTTCGTCGTGGCCAGATGGTTGTTCATCTCCTCATCGCTCTTAGCGATGCCAATCGTCTCGAAGCCCCAGATCTCACCCATATAACGGCCCTCGATATAGCTGTTAAGAGCTTTCGTGGGGTTGTTGGGATAACGGGTGATCTTCGTACGGGCATCCGAGATGTTGAAGGTTGCACCATAAGAGAGACCGTTCTTCAGCACGTCGCGCCATGAGATCTGCAACTCCCAACCCGTTGTACGGAGGTCGGTATTGTTCGTCACAGGCACACCAGTACCGAGGATGGCTGGCAGCTCAGGAGCTTTTCCCACCATGTCGAGGGTGTTACGTACATAGACATCGAAGGTACCTGTCAGACGGTTGTTGAAGGCACCGAAGTCGAGACCGAGGTTATAGCTCTCCACCTTCTCCCAGGTGAGCAGGGCCGACACGAGTCCAGGAGCACTGGTGATATTGGGCTTAGCACCGTTCTGCAGCCAAGAACCAGCCACAGAGTTATAGGCGATGGTCTGATAGGTCTGATACCAGTTGTTGATGTTCTGGTTACCAAGCGAACCATAAGAGGCACGAAGCTTCAAGGTGTTCACCGTGGGAGCGAGGCTCTCCCAGAACTTCTCACGGGCGATGTTCCAACCCATCGACACAGACGGGAACAGCTTCCACATCTTATCCGTACGGAAACGTGAGGTTCCGTCGTAACGGAGGTTAGCCTCAAAGAGGTACTTCTCGTCGTAGTTGTAGTTCACACGTCCGAAGAAGCCGGCAGTCTGCCACTGGTTACGACCACCGTTCACACTTGGAACGATATTCTCACCAGAGTAGCTCAGGCCATTGGTCAGGTCAACCTCAGGCTTCGAGGGATCGAGGATACCATCGCGCTGCAGACCGAAGTCCAGACGCTTCAGCTGCTCTGTCTGGAAACCGCCCATCACGTGGAAGTTATGCTTCTCGGCCATCGTCCAACTATAGTCGGTATAGGCCTGGAAGTTGAGGTAGTTATCCTTACGCAGATCCTCATGTACGTTAGAGCTTTGGTTGTAGATGATAGCCTCGCCAGCCACGTTGTGGTTGTAGGTGCGCTGACTGTCCCAGTGGCGCACAGCATTATCTATCTTATAGTTGAAGTCGATATGCGTAACCCAGTTCTTGATGGGCTCGAGCACGAATCCCAGCTGATGGTTGATGATGTCGCGCTCTTTCGTATCGTTACCGCCCGTGGCCAGTCCCAGTGCAGGAGAAGGCGACGAGTAGAGGTAGCCGTTACGATCGTAGAGCGGCAGGATAGGCCATCCCTGACGAGCCATGTCGTTGTAGAGGTTGCGCGTCAGAGCCGCAGGACGATGATAGTTGGTACGTGTGAAGCGCATGCCGTAGTTCATGCGGATCCACTTGGCCAGTTCGATATTCATCTTGGCCGTACCATTGTAACGCTTGAGACCATCGCTGCCCATATTCATGAAACCACCCTGATCGAGATAGCCAATAGATGCATAGTAGTTGATCTTCTCACCACCGCCAGTCACACTGGCATTGTGCTCCTGCGAGAAGGCTGTGCCCTTATAGACCACGTCGTACCAATCGACATCATCGATACCATAGCCATAGCCGTCGTCCCATGTCACACCGTTCTGTGAGCCGATAGCATACAACAGCTGACCGTCGGCCGTCTTACGGACACCAGGTCCTGCTGGTGTGGCGTTGTGATAGGCCTGGATGGCTGCCATACGCTCAGCGTCGAAGAACACCGACTGACCTTGGTTGGTCTTGGCATCATTCAGCCAAGAGGCATAATCGACGGAGTTCATCATGTGCTTGCCACGAATCAGATCGCTGAAGCGGAAGCTATTGTTGTAGTTCACCTTGATCTTGCCAGCCTTGGTACCGTTCTTGGTGGTGATGAGAATCACACCGAACGGGGCACGGCTACCATAGATGCTCGATGAGGCAGCATCCTTCAGCACGGAGATATTCTCGATATCCTGAGGGTTGATAGTGCTCAGGTCGCCCTCCATACCGTCGATCAGGATCAGCGGCGAACCACTGGAGCCCTCACCGATGGTGGCAGTACCACGCACGTTGATGTCGGGATTGGCATCGAGGGTACCACTGGTTGCAGAGATCTGCAGACCAGGAACGACACCCTGCAGGGCCTGGGCGGCAGTCGCCACAGGACGCTGAGCCAGCTCTTCGCCGTTGACAACGGCGACAGCACCTGTCAGGTTCACCTTCTTCTGTGTTCCGAAGCCCACAACCACGACTTCATCCAGAGCCTTCGAATCCTCGAGCAGAATCACCTTCACGTTCGATCCAGACACCTTCACGGCCTGGGTCTTGTAGCCGATGTAGCTCACTTCGAGCTCATCGCCACGCTGGGCGTTGATGGTGAAGCCACCATCAATGTCACTGATGGCACCTACCGACTGGCCCTTTACTTTAATAGTAGCACCAATGATGGGCTCTCCAGAGGGATCCACCACGATACCGTTCACCTGCGCTGTCTGCTGAACGGCCTGAACACCACCCCGTGCCAAGGCACTCTGGGTAGGCATGCCGACGAGCAGCAACGCTGCCAAAGCGGATGTTAGGCACACACGCTTTGCTGACATTTCATAAACGTCTTTCATCATAAGTTTTGTTGTTTTTGTTAATTAATTAGTGAAGATAGTAATCTATCTTTTTTGATTTGTTTTATCTGCAAAGTAGTTATTATTGCATCGCCATGATGGCGTCGCGGCACTGCTCCATCAGCCACCGAGGCGTGGAGGTCGCACCACATATGCCGACGGTCTGGATACCGTCGAGCCAGTCTTTCTGGATCTCGTTAGGATTCTCGATCAGACGACTGTTGGGGTTTACGCGCAGGCACTCGTTGAAGAGCACCTTACCGTTAGAGCTCTTGCGCCCGCAGACGAAGAGGATGAGATCGTGCTTGGTGGCAAACTGCGAGATGTTCGGCATACGGTTGGCCACGTTACGGCAGATGGTGTCGAAACTCTTGAAGACGGCTCCAGGGGCGATATGCGACTGGATATAGTCGATGATGCGGTGGAACTCGTCGAGCGACTTCGTGGTCTGCGAATAGAGGAAGATATCATGACTGAAGTCGAGCTTCTTCACCTCGTCGAAGTTCTCGATGACGATGGCCGTCGACTGCGTCTGTCCTACGAGACCGAGCACCTCGGCATGACCTTTCTTGCCGAAGATGACGATAGAGCCTTCCCCTCTTGGGAGGTCGCGAAGGGTGTTATACTGCGTCTTAATCCGTTTCTGGAGCTGGAGCACCACAGGACAGGTGGCATCGATAATCTCGATGTTGTTCTTGCGGGCCAGCTCATAGGTCTCTGGGGGCTCACCATGGGCCCGCAGCAGCACCTTCACGTCGTGGAGCTGGCGCAGGTCGTCGTGGTTGATGGTGATCAGACCCATCTGCCGAAGGCGCTCACACTCCATGCCGTTGTGAACGATATCGCCAAGACAGTAGAGGGTCTTTCCCTGTGCCAGTTCTTCCTCGGCTTTCTTGATGGCGGTGGTCACTCCGAAGCAGAAACCACTGCCTTCATCTATTTCTATCTGAATCATACTACTTATCATTTAAACACAGAGGCGCTACTCATTCCTTTAGTCCGTTGAAATACTGATCCAGCAAGTCCTGCGCGGCCACGAAAGAGGTCTTCTGTCCTGCGAGGACACTCTGCTCGGCAAGAGCCAGTCGGGCTTTGATGGCAGGGTTGTTGTAGAAGTTCAGGCGCAGATGCTCGTTGATGCTCTCGTACATCCAGTATTTCGACTGTTCGTTACGACGATGATCGAAGTAGCCATTAGCCTTCACAAAGTCCACATACTCATAGATCATGTCCCATATCTCCTTCACGCCCGTACCATAGAAACCACTGTAGCAGAGCACCCTGGGTGTCCACCCGCTCTCGGGCATAGGGAAGAAATGAAGGGCATTACGGAAGTTCGTGGCAGCCATCTGACAACGGTCCACATTATCGCCGTCGCACTTGTTGATGACAATGCCGTCGCTGATCTCCATGATACCACGCTTGATGCCTTGCAGCTCGTCGCCTGTCCCTGCCACCTGGATGAGCAGGAAGAAATCGACCATCGAGTGACAGGCCGTCTCGCTCTGTCCCACACCCACGGTCTCGACGAAAATCTTATCGAAGCCCGCAGCCTCACAGAGGATAATGGTCTCGCGGGTCTTACGGGCCACACCACCCAACGAACCAGCCGACGGACTAGGACGGATGAACGATGAGGGGTGCTGGGCCAGTTTCTCCATGCGGGTCTTATCGCCAAGGATAGAACCCTTGGTACGCTCACTGGAGGGGTCGATGGCCAGGACGGCCAGCTTGCCGCCCTTCTCCTTCAGCACATGGATGCCAAACTCATCGATCGAGGTTGACTTTCCTGCACCTGGCACACCACTGATGCCCACCCGTATGCTGTTGCCGCTATAGGGCAGACACTTGTTGATGACCTCCTGAGCCCGTGCCTGATGGTCGGGGTTCACGCTCTCGATGAGGGTCACCGCCTGTGAGAGGATCGTGACATCGCCCTTCAGGATGCCCTCTACCATCTCGGCCGCCGAGAGCTCCCGGCGACGGAAGCGGTTGCGCTTCAGGTAGGGGTTGATGACAGGCTGCTGACTGACGCCACTGTTCACCTGCAGTCCTGCATATTCTGAGCTATTCTCTGGATGTTCCATCTTTATGAATATGAATATTCACGACGACCTTCGAGTGGTCGGGATCGTTGGTAATCATCAGGATACGGGGACGGGTACGCACCTTACTGAGCTCATCGGCATAGCCCGTGATCTTCAGGGTGGTCGTCTGTCCTGGTGCCAACTCCCGCTTGCCCAGTGTCACCTTCAGTCCTGCGGTGAACATCTGCAACGAGGAGATGGTGAGGATCGACTGTCCTGTATTCAGGAGCAGGACATCGGCCGTCTTACGTGCCTTTCCCTCGAAAGAGGTGAAGTCGACATCGGTGGCCGACATCTGTAGCTGAGGTGCCTGTGCCTTACTGGTGGCATCGTAGCTCTTCAGGTCTGGCAACAGGATGGCCGACACAGGAATCTCCTTGTCGCTGCCCACCTTCTCACCGAGACGCTTAGCCAGATAGACCGTCGTCTGAGTCAGTCCGTAGTCGCGCAGCTTGTCGGAGTGCAGGGTCACGGCGATGGTACCGCCTCGTCCAGGCAACAGCGTCTCTGGGGTGGCGATGGCCGAGAGATACGGGGGCAGGTGCATGATATTCGGCGTCATCGGCTTGGTACCGTTATTATACACATGGATCTCCTGCATGGGCGAGTCGCCCTTGTTCACGTCGTCGTACTCCAGCTCGTTCTTGTCGAGCAACAGCTCCCCCATCGACAGGGGATAGTTGCCGGCATAGTCCTGCACCTCTGTGAGCACCACACCCTTCATCGTCAGGTACACGGGCTTCTTGGTGGCATTGCTCTTCACGGCAGCCATCTTATGGAAATGCCCCAGTTGACGAGCATCATAAGTCATCTTGATCTCAAACTTATCACCAGCCCCCACTTCCTTGGGATACTCCACACGGGTACAACCACAGTCGGCCTTCACACTCTCGATCACGAGCTTGCGCAATCCCTTATTCCGCAGTTCGAAGGTGGCGGTGACAGGCTGTTCGTAACCTGTTCGTCCGCACTCTACCGTCGTGTTAGTCACTACCAGTCGTTGGGCATATAAAGGGGTACAGGCAAAAAGGTATAAGGGTAATACGATTCCCCATTTAGTCTTTACCTTCACCTTGCAAAATACATTTCTCATATAATATATAATATCCTTATTCTCTTTTTTACTATTCTACTTTGATTGTTGCCGACGACGTGATGCCACGGAACTCTGGGGCATAGGCGCACTCGACGACACAAGTGCCCGTCTCGTAGGTTCCTGCACGATCAACATAATACTCCGTCTCGATGACGTGCGTGCCCTTCGACAGCAGGTCATAATAATAGTTGGTGGTATTGTCGCGCGGCGTCACATAGCCACCATTATGGTAGCCACTCAACTGATGGACGGGCTCCAGACAAGCCGCCCGTTTGTCGATCACCTGTACGAAGTCGTAGTCACGGTCGGCCGTGATGGTGAGGCGTATCTTCACACGATCGCCCACAGCAAACACACGGCTAGTGGGCTTGTTGTCTTGGCATGATACTGGGAGGATCTCACGTTTGATGGTGAGACCGCTGGCAGCGTCGACGATGTTCTTCGTTGCCTGAGTGAACTGCACATAGACCGTCCCCCACGACGTTCCCTCCGAGGTCTTGACGATCGAGAGCTGCCTGCTCTCCGCAGGCACACGGGTCTTCACATAGCCGATGGCGGCCGTAGCCTTGGGCAGCTCCAGCACCTTCCCATCCACCTTGACGGTGGCTTTCTCGGCATCGAGCCTCAGGGGTTTGGAATCCTGTCCCTGTTCTCCCAGGAAAGCATAGACAGCATCCACACTGTTGAGAGGGGTGTCCCATGCCTGGGTGCGCTTCGACTGGAGCAGCCAGCGCTGCATCTCCTCGATGGTCTGACGATCATCGGGCGTGAGCCGCTGCAGGGCCTCGATGGCCATCGTCTGAGTAGGAATGCGATAGTCGAACCATGAATAGCCGGCCCGTGGTGTGTCGTAGTATCGACCCATCTCCTCACGATAGACAGTATATTCCTTCAACGACTGCGCATATTCTGTCGCACGACGAGGATCGCTCTTCGACAGGATCACGGCCGTCATCGCCTTCTCGTAGATCGGCTGACTTGTGATATCTTTCTTCAGGAGCTTCAGCAGATAACTGTTGGCACTCTGCACATCGGCAGGCAACTGGCGCCCGTCGAGCGTACAGAGGTAGAGCCACTGGAGGGCCTTGAGACTGGGGAAGGACACCTCGTTGCCTTTCTTTTCCCACTTCTTGAGCTCTGCCACCTCCTTGACAATCTCACGCCCCATGAACACGAAAGCGGTGTTCAGCATCTCCTTTGTCTCCGTCTGTGTGCCCGTCATGGCATTCAGACGTACCAGCATTTCACTGACAGAGACGGTCATATAGAACGAGCCCGGCATGTCTGGCCACCACGACCAACTGCCATCCGAGCGCTGTAACTGTCTCATCTTGTTGAGGGCCTTATCCAGACGGTTCTGCATCACGTTCTCATCGAAGAAATCGACCAGACGTTGCTTCTGTTCCGTCTCACGATCGGCATCCATCACCCAAGGGGTTTCGTTGAGCACGATGGTCTTCAGCTCCTGGTTCTTCTCGAGCTGAGACACGAGCGAGCCACGTTGACTGAGCTTATCGAAGTCCTGTGCCCTATCGACAGACGCAGGCGCTGTGAGTTCCTGGCGCCAGAGGTCGAAGGCCGTCTTGGCCTGCGGATTCTGTGCAAGGATATATTGTCCCAGACTGTTGGCATAGTAGGAAGCAGCCTGAGAGATCGCATTCTCCTCGACAGGCTTGCCGAGCACAGGCAGAGCCTGGATCATCAGCCATGTCGGATTATTGGTATATTCGAAGGTCACCTTACCCTGCGCAGCATCAGCCGGCATCAGGGCGGCGATATCAATGGTCTTCGTACCCGTCTGATGCTGGGTGACAGGCATCGTCACCGTGACGCGCTCTGTAGCAGGCAGTATGGGCAGGTAGTGCTGCTCGCCATCGCTGAAGTCCTCTCCACTCACGGTGGTCTCACAGATCAGGAGAGCACTGCCGGCCCCTGACCTTTGATCACAGAGCTTTGAGCTCTGGACATGGAAGGTGACAGGCACGGTGGCACCAGCCTCAACATCCACCTCCTGTGCCAGTCCGATGATCACGGCCTCTGTCTCAGGATGACGGAGACGGAGACGAGCCACTCCCTTCAGCCTCTTCTCGCTCGTGTTGATCACACGTGCTGTGATGGTGACCTCGTCGCCCTCACGGACAAAGCGTGGCACGTTCGGCTGTATCATCACATCCTTCTTCGCGACAGTCGATGCCTCGATACGGCCGTAGCGCAGATCACGGGTGTGGGCCAGTCCGAGGAAGTGCCAGGTGGTCAGACTCTCGGGCAGGGTGAACTTCAGGGCTATACGCCCCTCCCCATCCGTCACAAGCTGCGGATAGAAGAAAGCCGTCTCGTTGAGGTTCTCACGCATCTGAACGGCCTCTGCCATCTCGCCACCGTCTGTGGCATCAGCCGCCAAGACCTCATGCGCCCCCTCATCATTTCCCATAACGTCGAAAGTCTCCTTTGCCCTGTACATGACACCTTTCGTGATGTTACCGCGTGCAGCTCTGACCCCATAGCCTACGACTGCCACCTCATTGAGAACAGGCACGTCCTCGTCAAACGAATCCATGGCCAGATCATAGTCTTCCATATAGTTGGTCGCCCTTGTCTTGAGTCTGATGCCACGATATCCAAGCATCTGAGCACTGCCAAGATGGAGCCGACTGTCAAACCGACTCAGCAACAGGTTGTCCCAGTCATAGTAGTCCACCTTCTGAGAGGTGCTCGCCGCCATCGGGAGATGGTGATCGGCCGCCCAGGAGGTATTCGGCAGGGAGAGCCAAGGGGTGGGATCGAAATTCCACGGAAGCTTTGCCAACTGATCCAGGCTCTGGTCATAGAGCGTAGCCATGAGCTGTGCATCGACAGGACGGCCTTCGGCATCCTTCACCATGAGCATCCACTCCTCCTGCTGACCAGGCGTGAGACGATCGCGGAAGGTGGTCCACTGCAGCTGAAGCTTCTTCTCGAGCAAGGGCCGTTTGATCTTTGTCTGATGGGTATAGCAATGTCCCTCCTTCACCCAGGCGAAGGTGTACAACAAGCCGTCGCCATATTCCTCTTTATAGGTGGCCTTGATATTCAGCAACTGATGGCTCTTATCGACGAAGCCCTGCTCGATGATCTTTTCTCCAGCAAAGACACCATACACGATATGCACATCCTGGGCGGAAGAGCCCACCTGGATGGTGACGGGCGAGCCGTCGTCAGGGAACTGTGTGGCCGACTGCCAGAACCAGTCGTCTGTCTCAACAACTGGCACCTCGTCGTCGAGGGAGAACACCACGAACTCACGATGGATGGTATCGCCCTCGCAGATGGCGTCGAGCGTATGCTTCCCAGAGCGTCTGTCAAGAGTCGTGAGGGTAAGGGGAGAAAGGGTCTTCACAGTCTGCCAAGCACCGTCATCCATCCGATAGCGCACCTCGGCATCGATATCCTTGCCTGCGGCATTCAACAGATGGAAGGTGACGGCAGGCATCTCCTCATTCAGGATCTTCTCAGGCAGATCGACGGTCAGCGCCTTCTCACGGTTACCTAAAGGCAGCAACAGCTCCCCATGATGGGTCTCACCGCCCTGATCCGTCACATCAGCCACCACCACGAAGTGATAGAACATCGGATAGGAGGTCTCAGGAACCTCCAGAGGCACCTTCACCTCGAAGGTGCCGTCGCTCTCGGCCTCTGTCTCACCAGAGTCGATCTGCTCGTCGCCACGGTCATAACCCAGCGTCGCGGTTTCGTAATAACGACAGTATGAAGTCCACCAGAAGGCCGTGCGCCGCATGACACGGAACGCCACCTTAGCGCCCTGTACCGGCACACCGGCATAGCTCAGGGCCGTAGCCTTCACGGTGATGGTGTCACCAGCCCGATAGGCTTCCTGATAGTCGTCGAAGTCGACATGGAAGGTAGGCCGCTTGTATTCCTCCACCTGGATCATCTGACGGTTGTTTCCCACCTGTATGTGGAAACGCCCCGTCAGCGCCGACGACGGCAGGAAGAAGTCGACAGCCGCCAGACCGTAGTTGTCTGTCACGACCTCCTTCTTCTCCAGTTCCTGATCATTGGCATCGCGCAGGATCATCGTCAGCGACTTTCCCGGACAGACACTCTGTTCGCAGTCCTTGGTCGTGCGATAGACCAAGGCAGACACATGGACCGTCTGACCAGGACGATAGATGGCCCGATCCGTGAAGATAGAGATCTGGTCGACCTCCGACGCACGGTCGTAGAAGTTGTAACAACTGTATCTTGAGAACTCAGGACAGGCCCTGTCCGTATCAGTATAGGCAAACACATCACGATAACGACACGGGGTCTTGCTCTTGAGGATATACTCACCGTTGACATCCGTCTCCGCATCGAAGACCTCCTCATCGGTGGTACCAGTCTCTTCCTTGAAACGCAGATAGGCGTCCTTCAGAGGCTGACCTGTCGTGGCATTGACCACCACATAGCGCGCCCCCTCATCTTCCGGCAGGGCCTCAACCATCGTATAGACATCCGTCACATGATACAGCCGGCGGATGGGTTGTGTGGCAGGCTTCGTCTTGAACTCCACCATATATACCCCCGCAGGCAGTCCTTCGAGCGTCAGGGAGTCCTCAAAGAGCTGATAGGGCTGTTTTTCCGTATACTCACGTGTCTGCTTGCAGGCTACACCCGACAACAGAGGTACGATCTCCTGATAGTCCTCTTCATAACGGGGGTCTTTCTTAAAATCGCCATCAGCCTTCGTACGGTAGACCGTCATCGTGAGCGACGAGACATTCCGTATCTTCTTCAACGACACCTTCTGTGCGCGTTGTGGCAGCCACACCTCATGCTCGATATCGACATGATAGCTTGGACGCGTCAGTCGCACCATCGCGTTGCGCAGGATGTTCATCCGCTTCCAATCACCCCAACGGCTCAGTGCCTTCTGGAGATAGTCGGCCTTTGCTGCGACATCTGCATCAGAGTCGCCCAAGGTCTTCGACAGATGGTTATACTTAACGATGGCCAGTTCACCAGCCTCCTGCAGATCGCCATAGCGCTCGATGAGGGAGTCGATCTGCTCCAACGGTGCCTCTCTGTATGCCTCGGCAGCCGTGACACACGCCGCACGACGATTGCCTGCCTTCGTATAGAAATCGTGTAGTATCTGATACTCTCCGAGCTCATAGCCCACCACACTGAGCATATCGTGCAGGAAGATCTTGGAATCGAAGCCGACGCTCACGAACGGCGTATAAGTATCATCCTTCACCCTGCTCAGCTTCTGGCAGAGCTCGTCCGTGAGCACCGGCTTCTCGACCTTCATCTCCAGACTCGGGTTCGAATCGGCGAGACGATAGAGTACCGTCTGCCACACCGTCTTGAGCACCTCGTCCTTCGCAGTCTCACAGCGCTGCTGCATCCGCTCCACGGCAGGCTTCAGCGAGTCGGGGGCGATCTCTGCCATCACCTGGGCTCCCAACAGCTCAGCCTTCATCAGCTGACCGTAGGCTTTCTCCTTCTCGGCCTTCGACATAATCTGCTGCAGAACAGCATACTCCGTCCGCGGCAGGTTCTTGTTCTCCGCCGTCGTCGCTTTCTTCCAGAGTTCCTTGTATGTCTGACCAAGTAATCCCATCGGCATTGTTGTCAGCACAATGATCAAAGCAAAGACACTTTTCCTCATCATGGTGTTACTGAATTATTCCTTTAATACATTTATGCAAAGGTAAAGGTTTTTTTTGAAATTCATTTGGAATTTATGAAATATTATATTACTTTTGCACCTATGATAAACGAACAACTACTCAACCCTCAGAGCATCGTCATCATCGGCGGCTCGAACAATGTGCACAAACCTGGTGGCGCCATTGTGAGGAATATCATCAGCGGCGGGTTCCGTGGCGACCTCCATGTGGTGAATCCCAAGGAAGACGAGGTGCAGGGCCTTAAGGTGTTCCACGACGTGAAGGATATTCCTCAGACCGAGCTGGCCATCCTCGTGGTAGCCGCCCGTTTCTGTCCCGACTACGTGGACTATCTCTGTGCCGAGAAGGGTGTTCGCGCCTTCGTGATCATCTCTGCCGGCTTCGGCGAGGAGACGAAGGCAGGAGCGGCGCTCGAACAGCGCATCCTCGACACCTGTGAGCGATATGGGGCCGCCCTGATAGGTCCTAACTGTATCGGACTGCTGAACCGTCATCACCACAGTGTCTTCACCCTTCCCATCCCCGACCTGAACCCGCAGGGTGTCGACTTCATCAGCGGCTCTGGTGCCACGGCCGTGTTCATCCTCGAGAGTGCCGTCATCAAGGGGTTGCAGTTCAACTCCGTCTGGAGCATCGGCAATGGCAAGCAGATCGGCATCGAGGATGTGCTGCAGTATATGGACGAGCATTTCAATCCCGATACCGACTCGAAGGTCAAGCTGCTTTATATCGAGAATATCGCCAACCCCGACAAACTGCTGTTCCATGCGAGCAGTCTGATCCGGAAGGGTTGCCGCATCGCCGCCATCAAGGCCGGCTCGTCAGAGAGCGGCAGCAGGGCGGCCTCCTCGCACACAGGTGCCATCGCCTCGAGCGACGCGGCCGTCGAGGCCCTGTTCCGTAAGGCCGGCATCGTGCGCTGCTTCTCCCGTGAGGAGCTCACGACGGTGGGCTGTATCTTCACCCTACCCGAGTTGAAGGGCAGGAACTTCGCCATCGTCACCCATGCAGGCGGTCCTGGGGTGATGCTGACGGATGCTCTGGCCAAGGGCGGACTGAACGTGCCGAGACTGGAGGGTCCGATAGCCGAGGAACTGAAGGCGCAGTTGTTCCCTGGCTCGTCTGTGGCCAACCCCATCGACTTTCTGGCCACGGGAACGGCCCAACAGCTGGGTCTCATCATCGACTACTGCGAACAGAGATTCCACGAGGTCGATGCCATCGCCGTGATCTACGGCACTCCTGGTCTGAACCAGCTTTACGAGGCATACGACGTGCTCGACAAGAAGATACAGACCTGCAAGAAACCTATCTTCCCCATCCTGCCTAGTCTGCACACCGCTGGTCCCGAGGTCGAGGCGTTCCTGAAGCGCGGCCATGTGAACTTCAGCGACGAGGTGACGCTGGCCACGGCCCTCTCGCAGATCATGCAGACCCCTCAGCCAGCACCATCCGAGCTCGAGCTCTATGGGGTCGACGTACCCAAGATCCGTGATATCATCACCAGTCTGCCGCCCTCCGTCTCTGGGACAAACGGCGACTATGTCAGTCCTGAGATCGTGCGCCAACTGCTCTCCTGTGCAGGCATCCCCCTCGTTCCCGAGATGGTGAGCACCTCCAAGGAAGAGCTCGCCGCCTTTGCCGAGAAGGTGGGCTACCCCGTCGTGGCGAAGGTCGTAGGTCCCGTCCATAAGAGCGATGTGGGTGGTGTGACCCTGAACATCCGTACGGCCGAGCACCTGTCACTGGAGTTCGATCGTATGATGCGCATCCCCGATGCCACAGGGGTGATGGTACAGAAGATGCTGAAGGGCACAGAGCTGTTTATCGGCGCGAAGTACGAGGAGCGCTTCGGTCATGTCGTCCTCTGCGGTCTGGGTGGTATCTTCGTCGAGGTACTGAAGGACGTGTCGAGCGGTCTGGCTCCCCTGAGCTATGCCGAGGCCTATTCGATGATCCACTCGCTGAAGGGTTATAAGATCATCAAGGGCACGCGCGGTCAGAAGGGTATCAACGAACAGAGATATGCGGAGATCATCGTGCGGCTCTCCACCCTACTCCGTTTCGCCACGGAGATCAAGGAGATGGACATCAACCCGCTCTTGGCCGACGAGCATGGTGTCGTGGCTGTCGACGCCAGAATACGTATAGAGAGGTAGTAATAGAATGAAAACAGCGATTATAGGTGGCGGTGCCGCCGGATTTTTCCTGGCCATCAACCTGAAAGAGATGGCCCCCTCGTGCGAGGTGACCATCTTCGAGAAGTCGAAGAAGGTGCTCGCCAAGGTCGAGGTGTCCGGAGGAGGGCGCTGCAACTGCACCAACTCCTTCGCGGCGGTGCGCGACCTCTCACAGGTGTACCCGCGAGGCCATCGGCTCATGAAACGCCTCTTCAAGCAGTTCGACTACCGCGACGCCTACGCGTGGTTCGAGCGCCACGGGGTGCGCCTCGTCACCCAAGACGACCAGTGCGTGTTCCCTGCCTCGCAGGACTCGCACACGATCATCAACCTGTTTTTAGCAGAGGCGCGCCGCCATGGTATCACGATACAGACAGGACGGAAGATCGACTCGCTCGACGAGCTCTCCGACTACGACCATGTGGTCGTCACCACTGGTGGGTCGCCACGCGAGGAAGGCCTGCAATGGCTCACGCAGAAAGGCATCGCCGTGACGCCTCCCGTACCCTCCCTCTTCACCTTCAGCATCGCCGACGAGGCCCTCAAGGCCCTCATGGGCACCGTGGTCGAGGGGGCTACGGCCTTCATCCCTGGTACGACCTTCCGTGCCACAGGCCCCCTGCTCATCACCCACTGGGGCATGAGCGGTCCCGCCATCCTCAAGCTGTCGAGCTATGCCGCGCGCGACCTCCACGACCACCACTACCAGATGCCGCTGGCCGTCAACTGGCTCAGTCGGAACGAGGCCGAGGTGCAGAGCGAGCTGCAGCAGATCATCATCAGGCACCCCCAGAAGCAGCTCACCACCATCCGTCCCTTCGACCTGCCCACCCGTCTGTGGACCTACCTATTGGAGAAGACCCTCGGCGAACGGGCACAGAACCGTTGGCAGAACCTGAACAAGAAAGAACTGAACCGTCTGGTGAACTGTCTCTGCAACGACGGCTATCAGATTGCTGGTCGCGCCGCCTTCAAAGACGAGTTCGTCACCTGTGGCGGTGTGTCGCTCTCAGCCGTCACCCCCCACACCCTGGAGAGCAAGGACCGTCCGCACCTCTATTTCGCTGGCGAGGTGCTCGACATCGACGGCATCACTGGCGGCTTCAACTTCCAGGCCGCATGGACCACCGCCTACACCGTGGCCAAGGCCATTAGTGAGTCGGAATGAGTATGCATCTCATTGCAAAAACTTTGCTTTTATTGACATCCGTGCCGACCCTGCGGAAAATAATTTCAGAAAAAACAATAAGTACCAATTCTTTTTTGTATTTTTGCACCACAAATTTTACATGCTAACTTTTTAATTTATCGACATGGAACAGAAAAGATACGGTCATTTCGATGACCAGCACCGTGAGTATGTCATCACAGACCCACAGACACCCTGGCCCTGGATCAACTACCTGGGCAATGAGGATTTCTTCTCGCTGATATCCAACACCGCAGGTGGTTACAGCTTCTATAAAGACGCTAAGTTCCGCCGTATCACGCGCTATCGTTACAACAATGTCCCCATGGACAATGGCGGCCGTTATTTTTATATCAAGGACGGCGACACCGTGTGGAACCCCGGCTGGAAACCCTGCAAGACCCCGCTCGACTTCTACGAGTGCCGTCACGGCATGAGCTACACCCGCATCACTGGTCGTAAGAACGGTGTCGAGGCCAGCGTGCTCTTCTTCGTGCCCCTGAAGAAATGGGCCGAGGTACAGAAGCTCACGCTCACCAACCAGAGCGACGAGGTGAAGCAGCTGAAGCTCTTCTCGTTCGAGGAGTGGTGCCTGTGGAACGCCGCTACCGACATGGAGAACTTCCAGCGCAACTTCTCCACTGGCGAGGTGGAGATCGAGGGTAGCACCATCTACCACAAGACCGAATACAGAGAGCGCCGCAACCACTATGCGTTCTATCATGTCAACAGTCCCATCCAGGGTTTCGATACCGACCGTGAGACCTTCATCGGCCTCTACAACGAGTTTGCCGACCCGCAGGTGGTGATGGAGGGTAAGCCCCGTAACTCGCATGCCCACGGCTGGAGCCCCATCGCCTCACACTATATCGAGATCACCCTCAAGCCAGGCGAGACGAAAGACCTCGTGTTCCTCCTCGGCTATGTCGAGAACGAGCAGGACCAGAAATTCGCTGCCCCACAGGTGATCAACAAGGAGAAGGCCCACGCCCTCATCGCCGAGCTCGACACCACCGAGAAGGTCGACAAGGCCTTTGCCGAACTCTGCGACTACTGGGACAAGCTGCTTAACATCTATCAGGTGAAGACAGCCAACGACAAACTCGACCGCATGGTGAACATCTGGAACCAGTACCAGTGCATGGTCACCTTCAACTTCTCCCGCTCGGCCTCGTTCTTCGAGAGCGGCATCGGCCGTGGCATGGGCTTCCGCGACTCCAACCAAGACCTCGTGGGCTTTGTCCACCAGATCCCCTCACGCGCCCGTCAGCGCATCATCGACATCGCCTCGACCCAGTTCCCCGATGGCGGCTGCTACCACCAGTACCAGCCCCTCACCAAGCGTGGTAACAACGATATCGGCGGCGGCTTCAACGACGACCCCTGCTGGCTCATCTTCGGCACCATCGCCTATATCAAGGAGTCAGGCGACTTCTCCATCCTCGACGAGATGGTACCCTTCGACAACCAGCCAGGCTCAGAGGTCACCCTCTTCGAGCACCTCAAGATATCCATGGACCACGTCATCAAGAACCTCGGTCCCCACATGCTGCCGTTGATTGGTCGTGCCGACTGGAACGACTGCCTCAACCTGAACTGCTTCTCATGGGATCCCAACGAGTCGTTCCAGACCACGGAGAATGTCTCCGAAGGCACCAAGGCCGAGTCGCTGATGATCGCCGGCCTCTTCGTCGTCACAGGCAAGGACTATGTGGCTCTCTGTCAGAAGCTTGGCAAGACCGCCGAGGCAGAGCGCATGCAGCAGGCCGTCGACGCCATGATCGAGGCCGTGAAGAAACACGGCTGGGATGGCGAGTGGTACCTCCGTGCCTACGACTTCTACGGCCGTAAGATCGGCTCCAACGAGTGCGAGGAAGGTAAGATCTTCATCGAGTCGCAGGGCTGGTGCACGATGGCCGAGATCGGCGCCGACGACGGGATGGTCGCCAAGTCGCTCGACTCCTGTAAGAAGTACCTCGAGTGCGAGCACGGCATGGTGCTCAACAACCCCGCCTTCACCAAGTATATCTACGAATACGGAGAGATCAGCTCATACCCCGAGGGCTACAAGGAGAACGCAGGTATCTTCTGCCACAACAACCCCTGGGTCATCATCGGCGAGTGTATCGCAGGCCGAGGCAACGACGCCTGGAGCCACTATGCCAAGATCCTCCCCTCGTATGTCGAGGAGAAATACCAGACCCTGCATAAGGTAGAGCCCTATGTCAACTGCCAGATGGTTGCCGGCAAGGACGCCTTCCGCCCTGGCGAGGGTAAGAACTCATGGCTCACGGGAACAGCCGCCTGGATGTGGTACACCGTCTCCGAGTTCATCCTCGGCATCAAGCCCGACTACGACGGCATCCGTATCGACCCCTGTCTGCCAGAGACCGCCAGCGACTACACCGTCAGCCGTAAGTTCCGTGAGGCCGACTACGACATCACCATCCACCCCAACGGTTCACAGAAGGGTGTGAAGCAGATCGTGCTCGACGGTCAGACCATCGACGGCACCGTCATCCCCTACTCCAAGGGCCACCACGTCGTAGAGGTCACGATGTAGTTTTATTAGGAACTTTATTAGGAACACAATAGTTTAGGGGCAGTTTTTAGCTGCCCCTAAATCCGTTCTTACACTTACATCCCCCTCACGCAACTTGACGTGCCGAGTGCGGTCAGTGCGGCACCTCGCCACCCTCCGCCGCAGGACGTTCCTTCCTACGGAAGTAAACAAAATTTATCAGGTGCTCGGCCGACCCTGAACGCCCCGCTTTCAGGGCATTTCAGCGCCCTCGGGGTTTCCTCCAGGGAAAGTCGGATTCTCCTCCGACGAAACTCCCGTTTTGCTCCGAGCAAAACGTGCCGTTGCAGGGAGCCTTCCGTAGCCTTGCCTTCAGAAGTGCCAATTTTGTAAAATTATTCTGTCAATAATCGCTTTGTTGAAGCAGTCTTGCCCCTGAAAAACGTTGAATCAAAAATTGGACAATTGGACAATTGGACAAAAAGTTTTTTCTTTGTCGAAGTCAAGACAAAGAAAAAAATATTAATATATATATATTATATTAATTATATTATATATTATAATATATAATATAATTAAATTATTGCTATTAGTACCGTCGATTCCAATCGAATTTAAGTTTTGTCCAATTGTCCAATTATCCAATCACCGCGCCAGTTGTCCAAACACCGCGTCCATCGTACTCCCCTTCGGAACGTGCTTTTTCAAAAAAATTACAAATCATCGTCACCTACATGGATGTCCCCCAAAAACTCGCCTGCATGATGACTTGATTGGACAATTGGACAAAAAGTTTTTGTTTATTAACGTTATTGGGGTGCGGTATTCCCTTCGACAGGCTCAGGGACCGCGCATGGGGGGATCAGGGACCGCGAGGGGACGTATAAAAAAATGGGGCGCTCGCTGGCGCCCCTGGACTTAGTAAAGAATAACGACATTGCGAGTCGCTGAAAAGATTTATTATGGTGTTTCTGTTTTCATCGTCTTCTGGGAATACATCCAATCGAAGAACTGCTCGATGAGACTGATGATCTTCTGGTTGGGAACGGGTATGAGGGTGGCCTCGCCGTTGCCAAACTGCATGACACTCTTCGCACTGGGATCGAGCGTGAAGGCGGGCCACTGGGGCAGTCCGTCGCCGTTGGGGTTGAGGTTAGTGGCGAAGTTCACCCAGTACTGCTGCATGAGGTCGGAAACTTTCTTCTCTTGCGGATGGCTCTCGGCCTCTTTGTCGAAGGCGCCGCCCAGATAGAGGATATCGTCGGCATGGGCGGGACCACGCAACTTGCCTCTTCCGATGAGGGTGCGGTCTGACTGCTGGGTGAGGTAGGCATAGAAGACGGGACTATGGCCTGTCTTGGTCTGCAGCCTTGCCCACAGATCCGAGGGCGCCCCGAAGCTGAAATCACGCATCAGGTCGCGCAAGCTGAAGAGGGCCTGCTCGTCGTTCTCGGCGGGACAATAGGCCAGCACGCTATCGAGATACTGCGGAGGCACGATACTGAGCTCTTTCATATAGTCGTCGACCGTGGTTTTCTCTACGAAAGCGGCACCTTCGTCGCTGTTGTACATGACGATGACGGGCACGTCGGCATACTCGCCACGCTGGTAGAGACCGTAGGGCTCGGCCGTGAGCACATAGTCGTCGAGGATGGGGGCACAGCCCTGGAAATCGACGCCTGTGCCTGTGAGCGACTGGGTATCCATCTGGCGCATCTCGGCGATGGACTTCTTGCCCAACTGGTTCTGGAACATCGTACCCATCTGCTCGGCTTGTTGCTGCGTCATACTTCCCATGGTCATGAAGTAGGCTCCGCTCTGAGCGATACAGGCGCGGAAGAGGCCCTTGGCGAGGGGTGAGGAGCAGAGGACATGACAGCTCGCACTGCCTGCCGACTCACCGAAGATGGTGACCTTCGAGGGATCGCCACCGAAGTTCTTGATGTTTCGCTGGATCCACTGCAGGGCAAAGATCTGGTCGAGGATACCATAGTTGCCGGAATGACCATCGGGCGACTCCTTCGAGAGTTCGGGATGGGCCAGGAAGCCGAGGGCGCCGGCACGATACTCGATGGACACGGCGACGACGCCACGACGGGCCAGGCTCTGCCACAGATCGGCTCCATAGTGCTCGGTGCGGAAACCGCCACCATGGATATAGACCATCACGGGCAGGGCCTCATCGACTGTCTTGGCGGGGGTGACGACACTGAGGTAGAGGCAGTCCTCGCTCATCATGTCGTACGACACATCGCCTCGCTCGGGCTGTGGAGGCCACTTGGCCACCTCCTCGGCCTTCAGCACGCCCTGCCAGGGCTTGGCGGGTTGTGGGGCCTTCCAGCGCAGGTCGCCTACGGGAGGTGCCGCAAAGGGGATCGCCTTGTAAACGGCGAGGTCGCCTTCGAGCACACCCTCCAGATCGCCTGTCTCAACATGGGTCTTCAGTAGCGGCTGGGCTTGCAGGGTCATCGCGCCCAACAGTCCGCATACTGCAATGAATAGTTTTATCTTCATAATTCTAATGGCCAACGCTCGGATTACGGTTTGATGGTTCGCTGACTGCGTATCCAATCGAAGAAACGCTCAAAGAAAGCGATATTCTCCTGGTTGGGAACGGGGACGAGGGTGGCACCATTATTGAACTGCATGACGCTCTTCGCTGTGGGGTCGAGCGTGAAGGCTGGCCACTGGGGCAGACCGTCACCATTGGGGTTGAGGTTGGTGGCGAAGTTCACCCAGTACTGCTGCATGATGTCGGACACTTTCTTCTCGGCGGGGTACTTCTCTGCTTCCTTGTCGAAAGCACCTCTCAGGTAGAGGAAATCATCGGCATGGGCGGCACCACGGCGATTGCCCTTGGCATAGACGGTACGGTCGGACTTCTGGGCAAGGTAGGCGTAATAGACGGGACTCTTTCCTGTCTCTGTCTGCAGCTTAGCCCACAGATCCGTGGGAGCACCGAAATTAAGGTCACGTATCAGGTCGCGGAAGGCGAAGAGCGCCTGCTCATTGTTCTCGGCAGGATAGTAGATGGAGAAAATGCTGTCCACATACTGCTCGGGAACACCGGTAAGCTGCGCCTTATACTCATCGACGGTGATACTATCGGTGGCAACGGCTCCCTCGTCGCTGTTGTACATGACGATCACAGGCACATCGGCATACTCGCCACGCTTGTAGAGGTCGTAGAGCTCGGCTGTGAGCACATAACCGTCGAAGATAGGTGTACAGGCCTGGAAGTTGACGCCCGTGCCTGTGAGCGACTTGGTGTCCATCTCTCGCATCTCGGCGATCGATTTCTTGCCCAACTGATTCTGGAACATCGCACCCATCATCTCGGCCTGCTGACGGGGAACAGCCCCTGTGGGTGAGAAGAAGGTACCGCTCTGGGCGATACAGGCACGGAAAAGGCCCTTGGCAAGGGGTGAGGCACAGAGGATGTTACAGCACATGCCACCTGCCGACTCACCGAAGATGGTGACCTTCGAGGGGTCGCCGCCGAAGTTCTTGATGTTACGCTGGATCCACTGCAGGGCAAAGATCTGGTCGAGAATGCCGTAGTTGCCAGAAAGACCATTGGGCGACTCCTTCGAGAGCTCGGGATGAGCCAGGAAGCCGAGGGCGCCGGATCGAAACTCGATGGCTACGGTGACAACACCACGACGGGCCAGACTCTGCCAGAGTTCTGCACCATAGTGCTCGGTCTGGAAACCGCCACCATGGATAAACACCATTACGGGCAGGGCCTCATCGACTGTCTTGGCGGGGGTGACGACACTGAGGTAGAGGCAGTCCTCGCTCATCATGTCGTACGACACATCGCCTCGCTCGGGCTGCGGGGGCCACTTGGCCACCTCCTCGGCCTTCAGCACGCCCTGCCAGGGCTTGGCGGGTTGTGGAGCCTTCCAGCGCAGCTCGCCTACGGGGGGTGCCGCAAAGGGAATAGCCTTGTAAACTGCGAGGTCGCCTTCGAGCACGCCCTCTAAATCGCCTGTCTCAACATGGGTCTTCAGCAGCGGCTGGGCTTGCAGGGTCATCGCGCCCAACAGTCCGCATACTGCAATGAATAGCTTTATCTTCATATCTATAAACAATAAAAAAAGTCTCGTTTATCTATTAGACAGACGAGACTCATGTAAACTAACCCCGAAGTGGTGATTTTTAAGATTATTTCACAGATGGATGTTGATGTCGATGCCGACCTGGATGGGGTTAGCCTTTTGAGCGAAGTGGTGAAGACCGCCAGCTGCGCTCGAAGAGATAGCAAATGTATTATAATGTGTGTTTGTGATGTTACGACCCCAGAGGCTGACGACCACAGGACCGAAGTCGTAGTCGGCATGGGCGCCCATGAGGGCATAGAACTTCTGACTGTAGGTGTTGGCCTCGTCCCACCAGATCTTACCCTGACCGTTCATGTTGGCACCCAGGGTGAGTGGTCCGATATGCCAGTCGAGCATGGCACTGGCGGTGTGCTGGGGTACGAAGGGCACGTAGTTGTCAGAGTAATCATAAATATATGATCGATCCATCGTATGAATGCCTTTAGGCGTCATGTCGTCGATATATTCATCGAACTTGGCGTTGGTGAAGGCATAGGTAAGGCCCCAGTCAAGGGTATTGGCGAAGGCACGTCCACGCAGGGTGGCCTCGATGCCGCAGGAGTGGCTCTTACCCGCGTTGACCATGACACGACCGTAGTTTGAGCCTGGCACCATGACGGACAACTGCTGGTTGCAGATCTGCATGTAATACAGGGCGAGATCGAAATGGGTGCTGCCACCAAAGAGGTTCAGGTGGGTACCGATCTCGTAGTTCCACGACGTCTCGGGCTTGTAAGAGATGGTATTCTCGATGGCGTCATAGTCGGCTGCCGTATGTGCCACATCGTAGTCGCCACGCATGGCATCCTGCTGGTGGGCATTGAGCTCGGTCTGGAGCACATCGCTGAACATCTGGATGTTGTAGCCGCCAGCGCGATAGCCTTTCGACACCAGGGCATAGATATTGCCGATATGGTCGTCGAGACTATAGGTGAGGGCGAACTTAGGCAGCAGCTGGGTGTAGGTCTTCCGACGACTGTCCACCACGTGTGAGGTGAGGTGATAGGTGGCCTGACGCTCGGCGGTGCCGCCTGTCATGTTCATATAGGCAAGGGCATCGTACTCGATCTTCACCTTGTCGACATTGAAACGGAGACCAAGGGTGAGCTTGAGGCGGTCGCCCAGGAGGAGATTCGACTCGTGGAAGGCGGCAAAGTTCCTGGAGGAAGTCTTGAACGTCTCGGGGACGGCCATCTCGGCACTCATCGAGACACCCTCGATAGCCTTCTGGACAGCAGCCTGGGCTGCCGCCTCGGCTCGCTGGACAGCCACGGCCTCGGGCATGCCCTGTGCCATCATCTGCTCGAGCATCTGCTGATACATACGGGGGTACATAGAGCCCTGCATGGCACCACGCATGGCGTTGGTGATGGCATTGCTGATAGGCTGCGTGATGGCATCGCCGAAATAGACGGGGGCGTTGGTTTTGAGACACTGATAGGATACGAAGAGACCTGTGGTGTGCTGCCAACGACTGCGATTGTGTGAGCGGATGACGTACTCTTGTGTGAGGGCGTTCATCCTCTGACGCTGCTCAAGGCGCAGGAAGTCGGGCGTCATATAGTCCTGGTCCATCAGCATGAGATCCTGCAGGAACTGGTAGCTGGAGGTCGAGGTGAAGAGTAGGTCGCCCATATCGCGACTGAAGCTCATGCCCGTGGTCAGCATATTACGCTTGTAGCCGTTCATGATGGTGGTGGCTGGGTCTGCCACCTTGTTGTCGACGAGGTTGAGCTCACCATAGCCGAAGCCGTTCTGGTTGACGTACTGGTAATCGGCCGTCCAGTCGATCTTTGTTCTCTGGTTGGGAGCGAAGATCAGACGAAGCTTGCCACCAGCCTCGTCGGTGAGGTCGTTCTTCTGGTCGAAGTTCTGGTTGTTGATAAAGCCCTTCAGCCCACTGTAGAAGCCTGCCACGGAGAAGGCGAGCTTGTCGCTGGGACGGTGGTAATGAGCCACCTCGACATTGCCATACAGGCCCGTGCCGAGGCCGAGTCTGATATCCGTACCCTGATAACTCATGGGGTTCTTGGAGTAGATACGCACCAGACCGCCCTCGGTGTTCTGTCCACAGAGCGAGCCCTGAGGACCACGCAGGATGTCCACACGGTCGAGCATATAGAAGTGGTTGCTGAACGCGGCCTTCGACATGAGGGGGATGTTGTCGTAATACACGCCCACGGCAGGGTTGTTGATACGCGAGCCGATACCACGGATATACATCGACGAGGTGAGGCGCGAGCCATACGCCGGCATCACGAACGATGGCACATACTGTGAGAGTTGTGACAGATCGTTGACGTGGAGCTGCTGGAGCTGTTCGGCACCAAACACGTTTGAACTGAGGGGCTGCAGGCGCAGGCGCACCTGTTCCTTGGGTTGGGATACAATGACGACCTCGTCGAGGTCGATCACGCGGGAAGAGTCTGTGAGTTCTTCGACAACCTCGGCCTGAGCACTCAGGACCGTCACTGTGAGAAGACCACAGAGAAATAGTTTTCTATTCATCATATTACTACTAATCATTGGTTGTGTTTTTTCTAACGCGTTGCAAAAGTACTATAATTCGGCGGATTATCCAATCCTCATTTATATGGATTTCATGATGATGCCGGGATTTACGGCAGAAGCACGCTCTCGACAGGGCGACGCTGCGAGTAGGGTGTCCGCTTGCCATAACCCACACGGATGAGTACCGTGGGATACTGAGAGCCGAGGCCGAGGGCGGTGGTCATGGTGAGAGCCAGGTCCTTCACCTCGTTGGGCTGGTTCATGTAGCCGATGGCGATGTTCATGGCTGTCATCCTGAGCAGATAGCGCTCGAGCGTCCGGCCCAAGGCCACCCACTGGGGGATGGTGTTGTCGGCCGTCGTAAACAGGACCAGATGCGACGCGGAGGCCACCTTCTTCCTGTCGCCCTTGTTCTGCTGTTTGGCATTGAGGAACATACCCATGACGGGTTGCGAGATGAAACGGGGCAGGTTGGGCGCACCGAACACCGCATAGCTCAGTCCGTCTTGCGTGTCGTCGGAGTGTCTCTTGTTGTAGCGCATCCAGTATTTCAGCTCAGTCAGGAACTGCTTGTCGTCCATCTGCCGACTGTTGCCGGCGAAGATCAGGTCGGCTATCATGTTGAACTCATGACTACCGTTCCTGAAGAAACGAACATCCACAGAGGGCTCTTTCTTGAGTGCCTGCAAGGTACTGACGCTGTCGGAAGGGATGATGGTGCCATCATACACCGTCCTGTTCGTCTGTCGCAGCACGATCTGCGGGAACAACGGTGATGGTGTGATGGTGGTATCACGCTGCAGGTTGATATGAATCACACCGTCGTCGGCAACACTCACCTCTGAGCGATAGCCCTTGACACTGGCGGCGACGCAGAGGTTCTCCGTGGCACAGCCCAGACTGACGAAGAGCTCACGGTTGTCGGGGTCGACCACTGGCAGTGCCTTACCATAGTCGGGATAGATGTCGATACTATGATCGTTGATCTTGAACTTCCACGGTTGGGTGTTATGCCCTGAGGGGGCCTTAATGGCGTGTTCTATCATAAAGAGATAGTCTTCGTTCTGCGCTTTCGCTGGATTCATTACACTTGTCATCATGACTGCTAAAAATAATAATTGTTTTTTCATTGTTGTTTATTGTTTACCCATAAATCTATAATCTGATCAATACCTGCCGACAACTGTTGCCAGCCGTCGTCGCTGCAGAGGTCGATGCCGTTGTACACTTTGTTCTGCTCCTCGATCAGCGTCAGGTAGCTGATGGCCGCTGAGAGCAGGGTGGCCATGGCCGCCACCTCGGCAACAGGCGACTTGGTGAGGCGGCTGACTACACGAACCAGTTCGCAGCCGTTGGTCTCCCTACGGTCCCTGAGTAGGTTCACCACCTCGTTGTCGGCCGTCAGCTCCCAGCGGTGCAGTCGTTTCAGTACCATATCGCTGCGCAGCGTCGCTATCTGCTCATGGAACATCTGCTTCAGGCACGCCCCCACCCCTGAGATGTCGTGAAGGGGCAGTTCGGTGTTCACCCAATAGTCGTGCTGCAGGATATACTTGGCGATCAACTGGTCCATACCACCGAAATAGCGGTATATCAGCATCTTCGACACGCCTGCCTTCTGCGCCACGGCATTGATGCCCAACGACTCGAAACCGTCTGCCATGATCATGCTGCCTACGGCATCAAGGATCTTCTGTTCTGTTATTTCTCTGTCTTTCATCATGCAAAATTGTTGTATGTTACCACTTGGTAACTGCAAAGGTATGTTACTTCTTGGTAACACGCAAGAAAACGGCAAGAAAACGGCAATTATTTACTGTTCGTTAACGGTTTTGATACCGAAAGGGCGCTATCGGGAACATGGGGTCTGGGAAGCTGAGTGGCAAGGAGATATAGCCGACAATTCGGCAGAAGATTGCGACAATTTGTCGGCAATTGTTTCTCGGCACAAGTCTTGAAGGTTACCTATCGACAAGCGGTCCCCTCACGGTCCCTGAGCCTGTCGAAGGGAGAACCGCGTCCCCTACCCCCAGGGCGGTCCCTGAGCCTGTCGAAAGGGACAAAGCCTATCGAAGGGACCATAACGTAATGACAAACAATATAAGATAAAACAATAAAAAGGAGGTAAATATGACACTCGACAAATTTACAATCAAAGCACAAGAGGCTGTTCAGCAGGCAGTAAACACTGCCCAGATGAACGGTCAGCAGGTCATCGAACCTGTACATATCCTCAAGGGTATATTGGAGAAGGCGAAGGACGTGACGAACTTCATCTTCCAGAAACTCGGTGTGAACGCCCAACAGATCGAGATGCTCACAGAGCAGGAGATCAAACACCTGCCGAAGGTGCAGGGCGGACAACCGTATCTCTCTAATGATAGTAATAAGGTACTCGTGCGCGCACAGGAGACGGCCCAGAAAGGCGGTGACGAGTTCGTGAGCGTAGAACCGATCCTGTTGGCACTGCTCAGTGTGAACTCCACAGCCTCACGCATCATGAAGGATGCAGGATGCACGGAGAAGGAGATGACGAAAGCCATCCAGGAACTGCGCCAGGGACAGAAGGTGCAGTCGCCATCGGCGGATGATAACTACCAGAGTCTGGAGAAGTACGCCAAGAACCTGGTGGACCTGGCCCGTCAGGGCAAGCTGGACCCCGTCATCGGACGAGACGACGAGATCCGTCGTGTGCTGCAGATCCTGTCAAGACGTACGAAGAACAACCCGATT
Source organism: Prevotella sp. lc2012 (assembly GCF_900107065.1). Classification (NCBI taxonomy): domain Bacteria; kingdom Pseudomonadati; phylum Bacteroidota; class Bacteroidia; order Bacteroidales; family Prevotellaceae; genus Prevotella; species Prevotella sp. lc2012. The sequence goes on from NZ_FNUF01000003.1 coordinate 171,420, forward strand.
CTGATCGGTGAGCCTGGTACAGGTAAAACGGCCATCGTGGAAGGACTGGCTGGCCGTATCGTGCGTGGCGACGTGCCAGAGAACCTGAAGGACAAGCAGCTCTACTCGCTCGACATGGGCGCACTGGTGGCTGGTGCGAAGTACAAGGGTGAGTTCGAGGAGCGTCTGAAGAGCGTGATCAACGAGGTGACCAAGGCCGAAGGGCGCATCATCCTCTTCATCGACGAGATACACACGCTGGTTGGTGCCGGCGGTGGTGAGGGGGCGATGGATGCCGCTAACATCCTGAAGCCTGCTCTGGCCCGTGGCGAACTGCGTGCCATCGGTGCCACCACCCTGAACGAATATCAGAAGTACTTCGAGAAGGACAAGGCGCTTGAGCGCCGATTCCAGACGGTGATGGTGGACGAGCCCGATGAGCTGTCGGCCATCTCTATCCTGCGCGGTCTGAAGGAGCGCTATGAGAACCATCACAAGGTACGTATTCAGGATGATGCCTGTATCGCGGCCGTACAACTCTCGGAGCGTTATATCTCGGAGCGATTCCTGCCTGACAAGGCCATCGACCTGATGGACGAGGCTGCCGCCAAACTGCGCATGGAGCGCGACAGCGTGCCTGAGGAGCTCGACGAGATCACCCGTCGCCTGGCTCAGCTCGAGATTGAGCGCGAGGCCATCAAGCGCGAGGGCGACACACAGAAGATTGCCCAGCTCGATAAGGATATCGCTGAGCTGCGCGAGCAGGAGACGCAGTTCCGTGCCAAGTGGGAGGGTGAGCGCCAGCTCATCAACAAGATCCAGCAGGACAAGCAGGAGATGGAGAACCTGAAGCTCGAGGCGGAGCGTGCAGAGCGCGAGGGCGACTATGGAAAGGTGGCGGAGATACGCTACTCCAAGCTCAAGGCTCTCGAGGATGATATCAAGGCCATCCAGACGCAGTTGGCCTCAGCACAGAACGGTGACTCACTGGTGCGTGAGGAGGTGACGGCCGACGATATCGCCGAGGTTGTGAGCCGTTGGACAGGTATCCCCGTGACCCGTATGATGCAAAGTGAGCGTGAGAAACTGCTCCATCTCGAAGAGGAGCTGCATCAGCGTGTGATTGGTCAGGACGAGGCCATCACCGCTGTCTCGGATGCCGTGCGCCGTAGTCGTGCGGGATTGCAGGATCCCAAGCGTCCTATCGCCAGCTTTATCTTCCTCGGCACCACTGGTGTGGGTAAGACAGAACTCGCCAAGACACTGGCCGACTATCTGTTCAATGACGAGACGATGATGACCCGTATCGACATGAGCGAGTATCAGGAGAAGTACAGCGTGAGCCGACTGATTGGCGCACCTCCGGGATACGTAGGCTACGATGAGGGCGGTCAGCTGACAGAGGCCGTGCGCCGTAAGCCTTACTCCGTGGTGCTGTTCGACGAGATCGAGAAGGCTCATCCGGATGTGTTCAACATCCTGCTGCAGGTGCTCGACGACGGACGACTGACGGACAACAAGGGGCGCACCGCCAACTTCAAGAACACCATCATCATCATGACGTCGAACGCCACGCGAGAGCAGCTCAGAGCCACCATGCGCCCTGAGTTCCTGAACCGTATCGACGAGATCATCACCTTCACACCGCTCACCAAGGAGCAGATTGCCGACGTGGTACGCCTGCAGATGAAGAAGGTGACGGATATGCTGGCTCCTCAGGGCATCACCCTCGAGTGCACACCACAGGCCATCAACTACCTGGCTGAGCAGGGTTACGATCCCGACTATGGGGCTCGTCCTGTGAAGCGTGCTATCCAGCAGTACGTGCTCAACGACCTGTCGAAGAAGTTGCTCGCCGATGAGGTGGATCGTGACAAGCCTATCGTCATTGACGAGTTCGGCGAAGGACTGGTGTTCAGAAACTGAAAAAGGTAAGAAGCAAAAAGAAAAGCATTCGCCACTAGCGGATGCTTTCTTTTTTGCCATTATGAATATATATGCCTGGTCGCTGAGGTCGGCCCTGCAAACGACGACCCAGGAGGTCGTACCAGCTGCCCTCTCCTTGGGAGAGGATTGGGGCGAGGTTCATCCCTGTCGTGACCACCTCGAAGGATATCCTGCCATCAGCAGATAGTTGGATATTGGTGAGCGGCAGTGGCAGATCGGCACACGCGTGCACCTCAAGGGTATCAGTGAGCAAGGGATAGGGCGATGTACTGAGATGACGACGACAGAGGCGTTTCTCGGTATCGACATACTCTGAGAGTCCTTGGTTCTTCACATAGAGTACCCATGCCGCATAGTCCATCCCATCGGCATGTAAGATATCATACCGCTTGGGCGTATATGCGTTCACGGTATTATACCTCCACGCATTCTGGTCGAAGCGCACGTGTGCGATGAGAAGGCCCTTGCCTGGGAGGTACGAGTCCCAACCGCTTTGCTGACGGTTCTCGAGCACATAGAACTCATCACCCTGCTTCACCATTTTATAGGCCTTGCCCCCACGATCCACAGGCTTCAGGTCAGAGACCGTCAGAGGCCCTGTGATCTCTTCGAATGTGAGCCATCCCAGGAGACTTCGCTCGAGGGCGGAATAGTTGGGTGGGCACCAGCCCCAGGCGGTGTAGTTTCCTCCATCCATGAGATCCCACTCGTCGACCTGCGTAAACCCGCCTCCACTGGTAGGATAGATATCCGGCAGACCCAGACAATGGGAATACTCGTGACAGAAAGTGCCGATGCCACAGGGATGACCGTTGAACCACATCTCGGCACTGACACTGAACTGTCTGACGTTCAGTTTCTCTGTGACCTTCTCATTAGAAAGCAAGATGGTGTTAGGCCATACATATTTGGAGAAGGCACTGCCTCCGCCATTAGCACAATAGCCCGACATGATGAAGGTGATCTGCTCTATCGAGTTATCGCCGTCCCAGTCGTAAGGCGAGAAGTCGACATGGAGCGAGTCGACGGCCTTCTTCAGGGCCTCCCTACAGGCATCCTCGGCATAGGAACGAATGTTCTGGGCAGAATGACTCACCTTCACAGGACCAATGACATCGAACTGAGCGTTGAACTGTCCTCTGGACTGGTCACGGAAATAGTCGGCGGCACATCCCACCCCACCACGTGTGTTGCTACTCGACACATTGAGCAGCTCATGGTAGTAGGTCTTGGGATCGCTCATGCTGAATGCCATATCGGCATACTGTACGAGGATGACAGCCTGACGATAGACGCGCAAGGGGTTCCAGTTCTGATAGAAAGGAGGCAGGCCGCGCGTGGTGGCGCGCTGAGCCATGCCCTCACCATGGACACAAGGAACACGCTCGAAACACAAACGCTCTTGTGCACTAGAGAACAAAGCCACTAGCAGCACAAGAGCGCCTATCGTCAGAAGTCTTCTCATCGTTTATTTACTTGGCACATGGTGTCCAAGGCTTCAAGGTCTTGAAGAAGTCGTTGCCCTTATCATCGACAAGGATGAATGCGGGGAAGTCCTCCACCTCAATCTTCCAGACAGCCTCCATACCGAGCTCAGGATACTCTACGCACTCGATGCTCTTGATGCTCGACTGAGAGAGGACGGCAGCCACACCACCGATGGTGCCCAGGTAGAAACCACCATGCTTCTTACAAGCCTCTGTCACCACGTCGGAACGGTTGCCCTTGGCAATCATCACGAGTGAGGCGCCATTAGCCTGGAACTCATCCACATAAGGATCCATACGGTTGGCCGTGGTGGGACCCATCGAACCACAGGGATAACCCTCTGGTGTCTTGGCAGGACCAGCATACAGCACAGGATATTTCTTGAAGTAATCGGGCATGCCCTCACCAGCATCCAGACGCGCCTTCAGCTTGGCATGAGCGATATCACGGGCCACAATGATGGTACCTTTCAGGTTCACACGGGTAGAGACAGGATACTTGCTCAACTCTGCACGTACGGCATCGATACCCTCGTTGAGGTCGATCTCGATACCCTTGCCGCCCTCACCCGGCTTACGGAGTTCCTCAGGAATCAGCTCTGTGGGGTTAGCGTCCATCTTCTCCAGCCAGATACCATCACGATTGATCTTCGCCTTGATGTTTCTGTCGGCAGAGCAAGACACGCCCATGCCGATAGGACAGCTGGCACCATGACGCGGCAGACGAACCACACGGATATCGTGAGCCAGATACTTACCACCGAACTGGGCACCGAGTCCAATCTTCTGAGCCTCCTTGATGAGCTTCTGCTCGAGATCGACATCGCGGAAAGCACGACCCGTCTCGTCGCCTGTGGTAGGCAGACCGTCGTAGTACTTGATGCTGGCGAGCTTCACTGTGAGCAGGTTCTTCTCTGCTGAGGTTCCACCAATCACGAAGGCGATGTGATAAGGAGGACATGCGGCTGTACCCAGCGACTTCATCTTCTCCACGAGGAAGGGGATGAGCGTACCCTCGTTCTGGATGGTCGCCTTGGTCATCGGATAGAAATAGGTCTTGTTGGCCGAGCCACCACCCTTGGCCACCATCACGAACTTATACTCAGCACCCTCGGTAGCCTCGATATCGATCTGGGCAGGGAGGTTACAACGGGTGTTCACCTCGTCGTACATGTTCAGCGGCGCATTCTGCGAGTAGCGCAGATTGTCCTGCGTGAAGGTATTGAAGACACCCCGCGAGAGGGCTTCCTCATCCTCAAAGCCAGTCCAGACCTGCTGACCCTTCTCACCATGGATGATGGCGGTACCCGTGTCCTGACAGAAAGGCAGGATGCCCTTGCAGGCCACCTCTGCATTACGCAGGAACTGCAGGGCTACATACTTATCATTCTCCGAGGCCTCGGGATCGGTGAGGATCTTGGCCACCTGTTCGTTATGCTCGCGACGCAGCATGAACTCCACATCGTGGAATGCCTGCTGAGCCAACAATGTCAGGGCTTCCTTAGAGACCTTCACGATCTCCTTTCCCTCAAATTCTGCGGTGCTCACACCTTCCTTGGAGAGCAACCTGTACTCTGTGTTGTCCTTGCCCACCTGAAACATCGGGGCATACTTAAATTCAACTGCTTTTGCCATACTAGTATTTGTTTAATGTCTCTTATTCATATATCAATATCCAAATATCTCTTCTATCGTGAGGCGGCGGATAGGACCGATCTTTTCCAGCGCTTCCATATCAAGCTCCTTCTCATCGCCTAGGATCAGGTAACGGAGCGGTTTGTTGGCCACGTTAGCCTTCTCATAGTCCACGATATCCTGAAGCGTCACCTTCTGCAGATTCTCATAGATCTTCTTGTTGAAATCGAAGTCGAATCCCAGGTTCTTCATGGCATACCAATGGTAGATGATATTCTCCTTCGTGATACGCAGACTGGCGAGCTGTTTCGTGAGACCCTCCTTCGCAATATTGAAGGCATTCTCGCTGGCCGGCATCTCGTCAAAGATCTCCTTGAAGTGGTTGATGCAGTCCATCATCTTATCGTTCTGGGTGACGATATGCGTAAAGAACGACTCCGTCTCACCCTTTCTGTTAGGTTGGTTATATATGGCACCAGCATTGTAGGCCAGTCCACGGGCCTCACGCATCTCCTGGAACACGAGACCATTCATACCACCACCCAGATACTCGTTGAACAACGACATCACGGCAGCCTCATCGACATGCCAGTCGCGGTTCTCATTATGGTATGCACGCATGTAGATATTCTTGGCATCGAAGGGAGCTATCCAAACCTCGTTCTGGTTGGCCTCCTGCTTCACGTAGTAGTTGTTCTGAGGCACAGCCTGGAGTTTCTTAGCCGTCTTGTGGTACTTGTCAACAAGAGCCGAGATCTTATCCACGCTCAGCGGACCGTAGTAGTTGGCGGTATGCTCATAGTTGCTGAGGTTCTTCAGCAGATCGACGAACACCTGAGGATCAGTCTCTTTCAACTGCTTCTCGGTCAGCACATCACTGAGAGAACTGCGCACACCATATATTCCATAGGCCAGAAGATGGTTGAAACAACCTGTTTGGTTCTTCTTGGCATCCTCACGATTCTTCAGCACCTTCTTCACCATAGCCTCATAAGCCTCCTTGTCGACCTTGGCGTTACTCATCAGGTCCTCGAGCAACTCAAGGGCTGGCTGCATGTTCTCGTTCAGACCATAAAGATAAACATACGTCGCATCGGCACCTACGCTCACATCCATATCGCAGGCCAGCTCATAGAACTTCTGGCGCACCTCAGTGGCACTCAGTTTCTCTGTACCCAGGAGGTCGAGGTAATCTGCGGCAACGCTATAACGGTTGTCTGCGCTCTTTCCGAAATCGTAGCGGAAGAAGAGTTCGAACAGACCGTTGGTATTGTTCGCCACATAGTATAGAGGGAGTCCTTTCTTTGTCTTAGCGACAGTGAGATCCTTCTCAAAGTCCACGAAGCGGGGGTGGATAGGCTCCACCTCCGAGTCCTGGATAGCCTGTACGAAGGCACTCTTCATGTCGCGGTTAGCCTGGATAGGTGTAATGGCAGGCTTATCGATCTTCTTCTGCAGAGAGTCGACGCCCTGACGCTTGTACACCACGGCATAACCATCTGTGAAGAACTGGTTGGCGAAATCAACGATCTCCTGCTTCGTGATTCTGGAGATACGATCCAGTTTGCCGACCTCATCCTTCCAGTCTATCTCATTGATGAAAGCATCCACAAACATATCAGCTCTCACCTCGTTGCGCTCCAGACTCTGGTAGTATCTACGTTTCTTGTTATTGATGATACTGGGCAGGAGGTTGTCTGGGAAGTCACCCTTCTTCAGCTTGTCGATCTCAGCGAGCAAGAGCGCCTTCACCTCGTCGAGACTCTGACCTTCCTTGGGTGTTCCCATCACCATAAATTCACCCAGGTCATGGTCCAACTGACACGTTCCGTTGGCTTTCTGTAGCTTCATCTTCTGTACCAGGTTCAGATCGAAGAGTCCCGCACGACCATTATTTAGTACATCCTCCATCAGCTCGAGGGTGTCGGCCTGTAAGGAGTTGGCCTGCTTGGCCTGCCAGCCCATCCAGATCTGCTCGGCTTCTTGACCAACGACGGTTGTATCCCTGGGTTGGGTGAATACAGGCTGTTGGGGGAACACAGGTTGGCGCACATCGTCGCCTGGTTGCCAACTTGAGAAGTACTGGTCGATGATGGCGATGGTCTTCTCGGGATCCAAATCGCCAGCCATACAGATGGCCACATTATTGGGACGATACCACTTGTTGAAATAGTTCTTGATATTCGTGATCGAGGGGTTCTTCAGGTGCTCCTGCGATCCGATAGTGGTCTGAAGACCATAGGGGTGCGTAGGAGCCAGCATCTTGTTCATCGCGGCCTGAAGCTTGCGCCAGTCGTTAGTCAGACTGATATTAAACTCCTCATACACGGCCTCCAGCTCTGTATGGAAACCGCGGATCACCATATTCTGGAAACGGTCTGCCTGAATCTTTGCCCAGTTCTCAATCGCGTTCGACGGGATATCCTCCATATAGCAGGTGACATCGTCCGAGGTATAGGCATTACACCCCTCAGCACCGATGGCCGCCATCAGTTTGTCATACTCATTGGGGATGAAATACTGGGCGGCAACCTGAGAAATAGAGTCGATCTCATGATAGGCCTGCTTACGAGCCTCGGGATCGGTGAGCTTGCGATAAGTCTCATAACGCTGTTCAATCTCGTCGAGCAGAGGAGCCTCGGCAGCATAGTTATTGGTACCGAACTGTTTTGTGCCCTTGAACATCAGATGCTCCAGATAGTGAGCCAAGCCCGTTGTCTCTGAAGGGTCGTTCTTCGAACCTGTACGCACGGCGATATAGGTCTGGATACGGGGCTTCTCCTTGTTGACGGAGAGATACACCTTCAGACCGTTATCAAGTGTATAAATACGCGTTTTCATCAAGTCGCCATCAACCGTGGCGTACTTGTAGTCTCTGGCCAGAACACTCATACCAAGCATCAGACCACATACTGTCAATAATAATTTAGTTCTCATTGTGTAATTGTAAATTGTATATTCAATTAAGTTCTTCAATTCTTCAATCTTTCAATTCTTCAATTTTTCAATCCTTCAATCCTTCAATTCTCATAATCCACCTCATGATCGAGTTTCTCGAGGAAATCCTCATACACCTCCTGCTCCACATCACCCATGGCATATTCCTTCTCCGCATCCTTACGGATCTCGGCAATCCATGTACGACGGGCTTTCACATAATCCTCGCGGATCCGCTCACAGGCAGCCTCGTCGAGTTCGTCCAGATGGTAATAGTCAAGAATCATCTGATAGCTCCATGCCCAACGATAGTCGCGGTAACTGCTATGGATATCGGCAAAGCGGTCAAGCACCTGTTGGATATTGTCAAAGACACCTCCCTTGATATCACTAATCAGACGCTGCTCCTCACTCTCTGGCATCAGCAGACCGCTCAGATCCACCCATTTGCCCTTGCCGATACTACTAACGGGCTTCCCTATATAACCTTCTCTCTGGGCACGCTTCAGGACGGCACCCATATAGATACGCAATGCGATATCATAATACTTCAGTCCTTTGCGCAGAGAAGAGGCGTTGATCACATACTCGTGGAAGTTATAGCTCGACACATTCTCACCCGAGGCGTGACGCAAGTCTTCCAGGATCTTGATACCCTGCATAATCTCTCCCACAGTGAAAGGCGACAGCCAGTCGAAGTTGATGATACTCTTACGCGACAGCTTCGAGCGCTTATCACGTTTCGGCCATTTCTTGATATCACGATACAGACCGACTGTTGTGATGTTACGTCCTGGCACCAGCACCATCTGGTCGCCATAGGCTATCAGATAAGAGAACGGCAGGTTACGGGTGTCAGGATGGTGCATCAGTTTGCCGAAGCAGACGGAGAAGGCACCGATGGTGGCAGGCATCAGGATATAGGCTCCGGAAGCCGTCTTCGTACCGCGCTCCAGTGTTCCCCAGTGCATCGGACCCATCTTATAGGCATGGTTCGAGAAGTTGGTGTTTGAGCCGGCATTATAGAAAGAGAACTCACCGCCAATGAGCAGTGAACTCTTATGATGCGAAGCCGAGAACGGACCGCAGAAGGCGGCACAGGCCTCACCGTTGGCCATGAACGAGTTGGCGAAGAAGAGACTGGCTTCGGCCGTGAACCCGTTGGTAATCTGACAGGCCTCTCCCACGAAGCAATCCTGCATCTTCACGGAATTATTGATGGAACAACCGTCGCAGATGATCGAGTTCTCACATATCACGCCCGTGCCGATAAACACAGGCGCATCCGTCGAGCTCATCACCGTACACTCACTCAGTCGAGCAGCCCCACTGATCTCACAGTCGCCCTTGATGATGGTGTTCGTGATATCCTTGGCATTGATGATCTTCACGTTATTGCCGATAAATCCGCGTTCCGGTCTTGACACGCGCAACTCATCCTCAATCATCTGCTCGAGGATACGCTTCAGTTCCTTGTCGGTGTTGTATTTCACCATGAAGGCGGCCATCTGACTGTTCAGTTCTCTGAAGAGCGTCACGTTTCCGTCGCCCATCTCATTCAGCACACTGATGATGCTACCTTCACCATAGGTGGCGTCGTCTGTCGTCTCCAGCGTACAGATATTCGAGAGATAGCAGTCATTGCCTATCGTATAGTTGTTGATATAATTTCCGACTTTCTCTATCAGACAATCATTACCGACGGTGACGTTTCTCAGGGTCGCGTCATTAATACCAGAATGCTTGAAGAAGCCTTTGCTCACCTCCACCTGTTTGTTGAACTCTCCCAGACGGATATCGCCATAGAATACGACACGATGGAAATTATACGGCTTAAAATTCTCATGCACCTTCACCTTCTGCCAGTCCTCCGCCCAGCAGACATTATTCTCCAGCACCTCAATCTCTGATGGCGTGAGTTGTCTGTAGTCACTCATAAATACTTATTTTTGAATTTGTTTCACTTCATTAATTAGGATACGTTCATCCATCCTCATCTCCCTCGTCTACTCCTCTATCGTATAGAGGAAGTCGTTATACGGATACTTCTGAACATGCAACTCGCGTACTCGCTTGTAGATGATATTACGGAGTTCATCGATGTTCTGTTTGTTCTTTGCCGAGATAAAGATACACTCCAGATAATGCTGGTTCTCACCCGTCTTCGCCATCCAGGTCTTCTGCAGGTCTTCCAGCGTATAGTTCTCCTTCGTCAGAGGCGTCAGGTCGTCCTCCTCCTTCTCCACCCATGTATAGGCATCGATCTTATTGAACACGAGCAGTGCCGGCTTATCAGCACAGCCAAGCTCTTTCAGTGTCTCTTCCACCACCCGTATCTGCTCCTCGAAGTCTGGGTGCGAGATATCCACCACGTGTACCAGCAGATCAGCCTCGCGCACCTCGTCGAGGGTACTCTTAAAGCTCTCCACGAGGTCGGAAGGCAACTTACGGATGAATCCAACGGTATCAGCCAGAAGGAAGGGTAGATTGTCGATGGTCATCTTCCTGACCGTGGTGTCAAGGGTGGCAAACAGTTTGTTCTCGGCAAACACCTCACTCTTGGCAAGCAGGTTCATCATCGTCGACTTTCCCACGTTTGTATAGCCCACAAGAGCCACACGGATCAGACGACCACGGTTCTTACGCTGGGTGGTCTTCTGCTTGTCGATCTCAGCCAGGCGCTGCTTCAGCAGGGTGATACGCTGTAAGATGATACGACGGTCGAGCTCCAACTGGGTCTCACCAGGACCACGGAGACCCACACTACCCTTACCACCACCAGAGCCGGAGCCACCGCCCTGGCGCTCCAGGTGTGTCCACAATCGCTGCAGACGGGGCAGCATATAACGGTGCTGGGCCAGTTCCACTTGCGCCTTGGCCTCAGCCGTCTGGGCACGCATGGCAAAGATATCCAGGATCAGTGAGGTGCGATCGAGGATCTTCACCTGTAGTTCTTTCTCAATATTCCGGATCTGCTTGGCAGAAAGCTCGTCGTCGAAGATCACCATACCCACAGGTTGGGGAATCTCCACACCGTCGGGCATCTGTCCGCCATTAGCCAACTGCCACTCGCTCAGTTCATCCATCGCCTCGTCATAGGCATCCTGGCACTGCTTGATATATTCCTTAATCTCCTGCAGCTTTCCGCTGCCTACATATGTCGTCTGACTCGGTCCGCCCACCTTCTGGGTAAACCGCTTCACCGTCACGGCACCTGCCGTGTCGGCTAAGAACTCCAATTCGTCAAGATATTCATTGGTTTTCGCTTCGTCTTGCTCCCTCGTAATCAGGCCAACCAAGACGGCCGTTTCCGCCTTTGCTTCAGATATTACAAATTCTTTCATTCAGACTTTCTTCAATTTGCTTACAAAGATACTTCTTTTTTGTCACAGATGAAACAGATTAACACAGATTAATAAAAAAAAACGAAGAATCCTGTGTCTGTTTTTCTAGAATTTTGTACTTTTGCAAAAATTTCAGACCATCTAAAACAATTAATTATTATGAGAGTAATCATTCAAAACGACTACCAGAAATTGTCCCAGTGGGCAGCAAACCATGTTGTCGAGCGTATCAATCAGTTCAACCCGACACCCGATCACAAGTTCGTGCTGGGTCTGCCGACCGGTTCTTCTCCCATAGGCATGTACAACGCACTGGTGGAAGCAAACCGCGCAGGCAGAGTTTCCTTCAAGAATGTCATCACATTCAACATGGACGAGTATGTTGGCCTGCCCGAGACACATCCGGAAAGCTACCACGCTTTCATGGCACGTAATCTGTTTGATCATATAGATTGTCCCAAAGAGAATATTCATATCCTCAACGGCAACGCTCCCGACCTGAACGCAGAGTGTGCGCACTATGAGCAGATGATTCTCGAGGCTGGCGGCATCGACCTGTTCATCGGCGGCATCGGTCCCGACGGACATATCGCCTTCAACGAGCCGGGCTCTTCACTTCGTTCCAGAACACGTATGAAGACCCTGACCACTGACACACGCATCGCCAACTCTCGTTTCTTTGGTGGAAATCCCGAGAACGTGCCTGCTCACGCCCTTACTGTTGGTGTGGGAACTGTCATGGATGCCCGTGAGGTCATGATCCTGGCCAACGGTCACGGTAAGGCTCGCGCCCTGCAGGCTGCCATCGAGGGTAGTGTCAACCACATGTGGACCATCAGTGCCCTGCAGATGCACGAGCACGGTATCATCGTGTGCGATGAGGAGGCTGCCGACGAGCTGAAAGTTGCCACCTACAAGTACTTTAAGGACATCGAGAGTGACAATATTCTTTAACACAAATGAAGATTAGAGAATGAGAAAGACCCTCTTCCTTTCTATCTTCCTAACGTCATCAGTCTTCACCCAGGCTGATGACGTTACGGTTTTATCCCCAGACAGCAATCTGCAGGTGACTATCAGCACCAACGATGGGGACGTAACCTATGCCGCCACGCTCGGCGGATTACAAGTGCTTGAGAAATCTTCCCTGGGACTGAAGACAAGTGTTGGCGACTTCACGCATGGACTGACCATGAAAAATTGTCACAAAAAGGAAGTGTTCGACTGCTATACCATGCGCAGCACCAAGACCGCTTCGTCCGAATACCATGCCAACCAACTGACACTCGACTTCGAGAATCAGGAAGGACGGACGTTCAGCATCATCTTCCAGGTCAGCAACAACGATATCGCCTTCCGCTACAGCATCCCTCGTCAGCAGTTCGATGGCAAGGAATACAAACGCGCGGTCGTCTATCAAGAGAAAAGCAGTTTCCTGTTCCCCGACAGGACCACCACCTTCATCTCTCCTCAGATCGGACCAGAGACTGGTTGGGAACAGACGAAGCCCAGCTATGAGGAGGGCTACTCTGCCGACGCCCCCATGGCCGTCAGATCCCAATACGGTCATGGCTATATCTTCCCGGCACTGTTTCATGTTCAAGGCGGAAAGAGTCAGCAGGAGGGCTGGGCCTTGGTCTCCGAGACAGGTGTGAGCAGTGGCTATTGCGGCTCTCACCTCTCCGACTACCAGTCGGGCACCGGCTATACCGTCGCCTACCCCGACAAAGGCGAGAACAACGGGTTCGGCTCGGAGTATGCCGGCATTCCCCTTCCCGGTGAGACCCCATGGCGCACGATCACCGTGGGCACCAGTCTGAAGCCTATCGTTGAGACCACCATCTCTTACGACCTGGTGACTCCTCTCTACGAAGCCTCCACCGACTACCAGTCGGGGCGCTACACCTGGAGCTGGCTCATCTGGCAAGACAACTCCATCAACTACGACGACCAGGTGAAGTTCATCGACCTGGCTTCGGCCATGGGCTTCGAGTACTGCCTTGTCGACAACTGGTGGGACACACAGATCGGTCGTGAGCGCATCGCCGAACTCTCCCAGTATGCCCAGTCGAAAGGGGTTCATCTGATGCTGTGGTACAACTCCAACGGTTTCTGGAACGACGCGCCCCAAGGACCACGCGACTGCATGAATACCAACATCGCCCGTGAACGGGAGATGGCATGGATGCAGCGCATCGGCATCAAGGGCATCAAGGTCGACTTCTTCGGTGGCGACAAGCAGGAGACCATGCGTCTCTATGAGGATATCCTCAGTGATGCCAACCGATACGGTCTGCAGGTCATCTTCCATGGCTGTACCGTTCCTCGCGGATGGGAGCGCATGTACCCCAACTACGTGGCCTCCGAGGCCGTCCTGGCCAGTGAGAACGTGTTCTTCAATGAAGGGGCAGCCATCCGTCAGCCGTTCGACCTCACCCTCCACCCCTTCTGCCGGAATGCAACAGCCTCCATGGACTGGGGCGGCATCATCATGAACAAGTATCTCTCGAAGGACAATAAGAGTCGTCATCGTCGTAAGACGACCGATATCTTCGAGTTGGCTTCAGGTATCATCATGCAGACCAGTATCCAGTGTGTGGCCATGCAGCCCAACAACCTCGACGAACTGCCCCAGTTTGAGATGGACTTCCTGCGCCAGCTTCCTACGACATGGGACGAGACCCGTTTCATCGACGGCTATCCCGGCAAGTACATCATCCTTGCCCGTCGACATGGCGACGACTGGTATGTGGCTGGTCTCAACGCCAAGAAAGAGCCGATCACGCTGACCCTCGACCTCTCCTTCCTATCCGATGACGCGACACTCTATATAGACGACACGAAAGGAGCGCCTATACAGACCACGCTCAAGCGCGACAAGAAAGGACGGGCCAAGATCACACTACAGTCTAACGGCGGTATGGTGATCTACTGATCCGCCGACAGTCACAGAACGAAAAAGCCCTCATCGATTGATGAGGGCTTTATATGTCTTATTCATTCTTTCTCTTTAATCCTTCTTTCTCCGCCACGGGAAGATGATCCTGACCATATCCTTGCGTTCCTCTTTCTTCAGGAAGAATGCCGAGGTGACAAGCAGCAGCAGACCTTCCGTGGCCATGACATGAAGCAGACCGTTCAGCGGACCGTCCACCTCCGACCATTTCAGGTAATAGGCACCGCAGAAGATCAGGACGGAGATCAGTGTCATCATCAGGAAGGGCGTATACACCTCCTTGACGAAATACATGAAGGGGAACTTAAACTTCCTGGTTGCCACCCACACCGTGGCAGAGTGGTTCACCACCTCCAGCACAGACATCCCGATGAACACCGTCCAGAACGGCAGTCCCTGCTTGAGCAGGAAATAGGCCAACGGGAGAATCAGGATCATCACAGAGATCTCGATGATCTGATATTCCTTCATCTCACCAATAGAGATAAAGAACTGGTTCACCAGCTCATGAAGGGAGCGCAGCAGATGATAGATGCTGATGGCCAGCAGGAAGGGGATGACATGCTCAGGCACATGTCCCAACCAGAACTGGACGATGGGACGCGCGAAGATCAGCAGCGGCACCACGATCAGCAGGTAGAAGATGAACGTCACCTTCGCATTATAGCCCAACAGCTTGTAGAAGGTACGTTTCTCGTCATAGGCAGCCGAGGCGTTGATCTGAGGCTTGTAGGCCGTATTCACGTTCGTCACCAGCGTGCTGACACCACCCATCATCTGATAGGCGATGGTACGCGCCGCATTCACGGTGACACCTCCCGCGAGGTTCAGGATGAAGTTCACACCCTCGTGTGTCAGTTGGTTACCCGTATTACCCAGGAAGTTC
The DNA here is from genome assembly GCF_900107065.1 of Prevotella sp. lc2012. Lineage (NCBI taxonomy): Bacteria > Pseudomonadati > Bacteroidota > Bacteroidia > Bacteroidales > Prevotellaceae > Prevotella > Prevotella sp. lc2012. The sequence continues at coordinate 186,591 of NZ_FNUF01000003.1, forward strand.
CAACCGGCAAAGCGACCCATATCCTTGATCAACGACTTATCCCACAGCCAGTGGAACTTCGACTCGACGAAATGACGATGACAATAGAGAGCCGTGACCGTCAGCATCAGGATCGTCACCACCAGCAACAGCACGGAATAGTTGATCAGCTGCTCGAACGGGCCGATAGATATCAGGAAGATGATGACAAGGCGCAGCGCGTAGTCCATGATGGAGAACAGCGCATACACATCCATCCGCTCGTTGGCTATCAGCAAGGCATCGTAGGGCACGGTCATCATCGAGACAATGGCCGTGGCGATGGCCAACTGGAACAAGACCTTGGCCACAGAGAACTGCTCCGGGGTCAGGTTCAAGTGCATGAACACCACCAGTCCCACCGTCTCCATCAAGACGAAGAACAGGCCTGCCAGCACCAGTTGTATCTGCACACCTGTATTGAATATCTTGTTCTGCTGTTTCTCGTCGCCCAGTCCTTTCGTGTAATTAAGGAACCTCTGTATCGCAGAGGAGAAGAAGATACGCAAGGAATGGAACATCAGCACGACGCCACTCACGATATTATAGACACCGAAATCTTCTATGCCCAATTTCTCCAACAGAACTCGAGCCGCATAGAAACCCAACAAAATGACAATGATGCTCCTTACGAAAAGGAACACCGAATTTCTGAATATCACCTGTTTAGCGTCTAACTGCTTCATATCATAGAGGAATCTGCCAGCTGTTTTTTCTTATCCAACTGGCAGCATCTTTCCAATTTGCGTGCAAATTTACTGATTTTTTTCGATACAGACAAGAAAAGATTAGAAAAATATAGTCTGCCCCTCTTCCCATTCATTTTCCACGGTGAAGGAGAACGAGCTGGAACGTGTCGCAGACGCTTCACGACTGAACAGATTTCCACGACAGACCGTGATACGGTTGCGCGTAATCGGGATACTGTCTATCTGTCTCTCTGTCAGCACTGCCAAGCAAGAATCCGTCTGCTGGTAACCCTCCACCGTCACCGTCAGATACTGGCTGTCTTCGCGCGGTATCGTGTATATCTCATATTGTCTGACATTTCTGTCGACATCACAGAACTCTTTCTGTTTCGACTTGACGACACCCCAGCCCGTCGTAGCGTCAACAGTGCCCGACCCTCCCTCATAGGCAAAACGGATCCTATTGACGGATGACGGCGGTGCATCATCGAGCTCAAAGCGCACCTTCGCCACGATACGCCTCAGGGACAATACACGTTCTACCGGCTCGTCACCGACGATCAGACTGCCGCCATAGAGGAAAGTGTCTGAATAGCCTATGCCCTCCGACTGATTGGAGAACCTGATCTTCTGTGCATTGGTCATCGTCGGGTTCTTGGAACTGTTGTGTGCGAGAGCCACCAGATAATAGTGTCCTGCTGGCAGGAGAAAGCCCACCTGTCCGAACCCCGTGTCTCCCGCCTTCTGGTTCACCTGTTTTACCCGCAGCCCCGTCTCGTCATAGACCGCGATGTTCAGTCGGGTACTCACCTCCCCCACTGCCGCCCTCGTCCTGGCAGGAAAGGGCACCTGCTCGAAGCTGGCGACACGCACCACAACATTGGGTGTTTCCTTGTCACCGGCCTCAGAAAGATCATCGGCATTCATTTCCTCACACGATGCCATAGAGAGCATCATCATACTCACGAGAACGCATGACAGCGATCTGCCTACACGACCTGTATAAGAAAAGCAGAAGTGCTTGTTCTTCATAATGTTACCATTTAAGTTAAACAACGATTATACACTGCAAAGTTAACTTAAACCTGTCACATTCCGATTAAACCCGTTGGATATTTAATATTTTTTTACTCTTATCATACACGACAAGCCACTTCCCCACACTGTCATCTCAACCTAAGACCCTTCCGGACCGAGGATTCATCTCCTATATCAGTCCATCTTCGTCATGTGATAGCCCATACGCCGCAGTTGCATGGCAGCGCCATACAGGTAGAGCTGACGCAGACAGGCGACATACCCCTCGAAGGCCTCCTTCGTGCCAGGTTCAAGACGCTGGTGCATCAAGGCGTTATACACCCGTGAGGCACACTCGCCCGTCACCTTCTCCAGCACGATATAGTCGGCACCCTGTAGCGACAGCACCTCCTCGCGGATATACTCGTCCATCGCATCGTAGCCCCGCTTGTCGCGCATATAGACATAGAGGTCCTCGATCTTCGAATAGATCTCCCACTCCGTGTCCCACATCTTCGCCACAGCCATGCCGATATACATCATCCAGCCGAGCGAGGCCGAGGGGAAGTCCTGGAACTCACGGATGCCGTCGGGGATGTAAGCCTTGGCTATCGCCTCCCACTTATCCTCCACGTCGGGACACTCCGGCAGCCGCTCGTCCACCTCCTTGATGCTCAGCAGGAACTGATGCAGGTCAGTGTGTAGTTGCTCTTCAAAATTCTCCATCATCTTTTTCAATCAAGAATGTAAAAGCCAGCCTCTGTGGGATGGTCGAGCACCATGCTCTTCGGATCCTCCTTGGTCAGAAGCCAAGTCATCCAAATATCGCCAGCGGCTCCACCTATGAAGAAGATGCCCCATAAAAGCAAGGGCAGGTTGCCGATGAGCAGCGCCACAACCGAGGGGATGATACCCATCACGATACAAGGCATCATGGCTCCCTTTATGTAGTCTGGGATACGCATCGGCTCATCGCAGTGGCAATAGGGGGTGAGCATCTTCCACATCACGCCAAAGCTGATGCTCTTCCATCCGCCTGGCACATAACAGGCCCATGTGATACCGTGAATAAGCTCATGTATCACGACGCCGACTATCAAGCCAAAGAAAGCCACATACCATTGTGTCTCGCTGCCCAACAGCTCCGCCAGCGGCTTGCGTCCTACCCAAATATAATAGAACGGCACCAGAAACACGACTGCCGACACCAGCAGGATGACAAAGGCAAAGAGATTCGCCTTGACTATATTTATCGACACTTTACGTTTGTTCTCTTCTGACATATTCACAAAACATTTTTTATTCTGCAAAGGTACTCATTATTCCCATTATTTTCGTATTTTTGCACCGATTATTTAGGATTGTTTATGATTATGGCAAAGCGAGAGTATATACAGGCCAACAAGGATTGGCTGGAGGCCAAGGCCAAGGAAGAGGGCGTGAAGGCACTGCCCAAGGGCATCTATTACAAGGTGCTGGGCGAAGGCAACCAGGACAGTGCGAAGCCAACCGTGCGTAGTATCATCACTGCCCACTACACGGGTAGGACGATCGACGGCAAACAGTTTGACAGCAGTCGTGGCGGTGTGCCTCTGGCCTGCCGTCTCTGCGACCTCATCGAAGGATGGATCATCGCCATCCAACAGATGCGCGTCGGCGACAAGTGGGAGCTTTACATCCCTGCCGAGATGGGCTACGGCAAGTTCTCCCAGCCCGGCATCCCCGGCGGTTCAACCCTGATCTTCGAGATCGAACTCCTGTCTATCGCATGACACTCCCTAAGTTCATCATAACGATCATTTCAAATATATCAATATGAAAACGAGAAATAAAATAGCATTAGCAGCATTTATCACTCTTGTTGTGGGTATTGTAGCATACATTACAATTCCATTCCCCAAATTTGAACAGATAGATGTTAGAGATTATACAGCCCCGAGCGATAAAAAGGGAACATTTAGATTTCGGCTATATGATTATAATCACTATATTTATGTTCATAAAGGTATGTCATTTAGAGAAATACCATGTTATAGCGGTGATGGAAGCAAGCATATTCTTGACATAAAATTCAATTGGGATAATAGTATCAGTATCTCTGAAAAAGATCATAAAACCATACTACATATAGATAGTATACATTGTGAACGGACATTATCCTATGGCATTGGATATCTGGTAGGTAACGAGTACGTTTTTGAAGATGTTCCTAAGGAGGCATATTTTGAGAGTATTTCATTCCATGACTCTAAGCAAATATGTGACTCGGTGTCATATATGGTTTGTGACTCAAAGCAAATGTGTGACTCGGTGCCATATACGATTACTCTTTTTAGGCAGAAGCGTTCTCTTCCGAATGGCCCCAAAAGATATGGCTTTGAATTGTATATAGACAATCAGCGCCTTGTAACTGGCAAAGGAGATGAGCCCTTTTTTAACTATTAAATAGGTGAGCAGGTGAATAAACGATAGCCTAGTTGCGGACATTTCGGGGCCACTTGTTTTTACCTGGCAGGAAAGTCGGAGTTTCCTGCCAGGTTTCTGTTACTTTACCGGCATGAAACTCCCAGTTTGCCCCTGCCCTTTCTTTATGCGGATTCATGGTGGTATGCGATTTGTAAATATTGTGTGCCAAATATCACACGCTTACCCATGAAATACAAATAATCCCCCTCACACATTTGGCCGTTTCAGACAAATTGCCTATATTTGCCCTCGATATCAACCATATATCGCATGGGATTACGAATGAAGGTCACGACGGAAAAAGCGTGCGTTCAGAGTAAATGGTGTAACATATAATGGAATTCCTTGAAAATGAGAAGAATTGTTATATTGTTTTTTTGTATAAGTTTTCTCCAATCGTGCTATACGACAAGAAGAAACATTGATGACCAGTTCGTGAAACAAGAAATCCGTATATATAAAAGAATTGGGGATGACTACAAGGTACACTACAACATTCTTAGAATGTATATTATACTGAAAATGACCAATTCTGTTTATGAGATTTACACGGAGACTGCAGAAGGAATTATGGGAAAGTTTTCTTTGAGGAACGACACATTAACCTTGTATCACGACTTTCAACTTGGTTTTTCTGACAGTACAATTAACGTCGCGAAACTTAATAGAAAAGATACTATTCCAGAATTCTATCCTACAAAGTTTATTGTCAGAAAAGACAGTCTGATAGATATTACAGATTATTATGATTCCCCTGAATATCAGAAGGCATTTACTCGTCCAAAGGAAAATTACATTTTGGTAAGATAGAAGGAAACGATTGCATGAGTTTATCAATTTATATGAAATATAGTTTAATCGCATTATTCTGTTGCTTTTTGATGTTTACTGCGTGTGGGCAGAAATATACAAACAACTCTGATCGCAAGTCAGAATCTTGTATTAAAGATTCACAGAAACATACAGGAAAGAAACCTGTTATTGAGAGAAGACAACCAACCGTTGGCGACGTGAACTTATTCATGTTGAGAAAAACATCTGATGAATTCGATAACCTATACTATTTATTTCTTAATGCCGACTCGCAGTTTGAGATTCTCCTTTATGCGATAATTGCTACAGACAAATTCGACATCGCATCTGGATATTACGAGATTGCTTGTTGTCTGACCAATTGCCTAAGTTATCTTTCAATAGGAACACACTCGAAAGAGATGGCTTCTCATTATCTTAGAATCGGCTCAGAGAAAGACAAAATATGTGCAGAAGCATATAATTCTCTTGATAAACGTAGGGATTATGAAAAGATGTGGCTACCAAAGAAAAATAAAAGCCCATTAGCAGAACTTAAAGCAAATTCTCTGATGGGTTCTATTAGGGATTACAATAAACTTAAGAGTGTGCTTCTTCATGAAGACCAATACGATTTGTTGTTGTATTATTCCTACATAATGGTAGAACGGTATAACTATATTCCTGCGAAGAAGGATATTATAGATATTATGGAGAAGGCATATATAAAATATGGCTTAGGGAAATATGGTAAAGACGCAGATTACTTCTGTAATTTCTTTCAAGAGTAGACACCCCAAGAATAGAACAAAAGGGGGCTTTTGTGTTAGTGCGCAGAACAAATAATCCTACTCACACATTTGGCCGTTTCAAACAAATTGCCTATATTTGCCCTCAATATCAACCACATATCGCATGGGATGGCTTATCTCCTCTTTTAAATTCTAAGAAATGAAAATTAAATATTTACTTCTCATCCTCATCCTAGTTGCATGTTCACGAAAAGAAATGCTTATACCAATATCTTACAAATTACACAATCCTTAATTATATGTTGAAGAGAAGAGTCGCTATTCTGAGTGTAATAGATATTGTGATTGTCTTTTGGATTGTATGGTTTGAAAGACAAATACAATATGAGCCTTTACTGGATTATGATTCGAATATAGGAGCAAAGCTACTTCCATTACACTCTGAAGTATATAATACAATGATTATTGCAATCATTATCAACATGATTGTACTGGCTTTTGAATCAAGGATAAGACGCATTAGAAAGTACATGAAGTGTGATCTGATAATTGCGTTTGCATATCTCTTTCTTATTACGTTTTGTATGATGGCAGGGTATTTCTTTATTTTGTCAAGAATACAAGATGGAGTTATTGATGAGCATAATGCTTTGTTCCAATTCCCAATCTGGTTATTTGGGAAGGACTCGTTTTCAAGCGTTATTACCGTCACAGGCCTTTATTCATCGCTATGCATTATACATATTTGTATTTGTTTGTTTTATCTATATTCGTGTGTTAAACAATATAAGAGATGCAAAAAGGACATATGAGGAGGGTATAACACAAGGCGTCTCTTTGTGATAGTGACGAGTAGTACAAATAATCCCCCTCACACATTTGGCCGTTTCAGACAAATTGCCTATATTTGCCCTCGATATCAACCACACGGATCGAAAGATGAAAACCAATAACCAGAAATTTATGAGGAATCTCACATACTATTTAAGCAAGAAGACTGGGCATTGACACATAGGCGAGAACAAGCCTGTGCCGACAATGGTTTTATTGCAGGAACGAGGACTCTCAAGCAAATTGCAGGTTTTTATAAAGATAAGTAGAAATATGAAAATAGGAAATATCATATCGTTTTTGGTTCTTGTTATTATTATATTATCATGCGACTTTTCTAATGGGAAGTCACATGATTATCAAGAAGAGCACTTAGATAGCGACTCGACCATATCGGACAACCAAGAATTAAAGAATTACTTTGTTCCATATGGAAAGGATTCTCTTTTAATGATTCCAGATTGGACACTTGCTAATTTGTATGAATCCCCATTGGAACCTTATCATAAGTTGTATAAAAGCTATCAGGATTTCGAGAGAGCTTTTTTATATCATCCAAAGAATCTCTCAAAACGAATAAAATGGTCATATCATATTAGAGTGAATGAGCAGATCCTGTGGGATTATTCTCAAATGTCTTTTGAGAATTTTAGCAAGAAATATACAATGGTGGAGGGGAATGACACCGTATCGCTTCTTAATGATACTACTTTGGCATACTGTTTTGATAAACATGGTTATTATTGTATCTTTAATTACCAAAATAAGGGAAAGACCAAAATAATAAAGACAAGGTCACATGATGATAATAATTGAAGAAGAAACAAAGAACAGAAAACAATGAAAAAAATTCAAGATTATTATGGATTAATTATTAGCGTGATTTTGCTTTTCGTAGTAATACTATTTTACGATAAAGATTTAAAAGAATCAGCTATCGAATTATTATTTATTGTGGGAATGATGATATTTAACTATGGTATTGCCATCATATATCGAAGCCTTAAAAAGAATAATTGGAATTACGCTTTGGCAAAAGATGAATATGATTATATGTTTTTCAACACGGGAGTTATTGTAGTTATAATTCTATTTATATTATTTCTACCTTCGGACTGTATTCTGTTATGGCTCATTCCTTCGGCGTTTCTTTTGTTCGGTTTGTTCATATATGATTTAATCGTCAACGGATTACACTAAGTATAAAAAGATGAAGAAAGCATTATTATTCCTATTCTTTCTTTTCCAATTATCTTCAGCATCTGCTGATTCAGATTTGATAATTAGAGAAATGGTTAGAAAGGCTAATACAAGTATTGATTCTATCTCTCTAGAATATGATGGACATAGAACGCTGATTAATAAATGGGTGGAACTATATCAGAAAGAGAAAAAAGTGAATGTATACAATTTGTTCTATCCATTATTGAGAGGCGATAGCGTCTTTTTGTATAAGATAAGAGTGAGAGTACCAAAATTCATGAGGTATCAGTACACGAAATTATCAAATGAGAATAATATTCAATTTCATTTTGGCAATAAGGATGAGGGATATATTATCTCTGTTAGACAAGGGGAAATAGAAGGATTCGAGAGATACAAATCTTTTTGTTCTAATATCGTGTCAGAAGATTCTTCTCAAAAACGAATAAGGCTTTTATATTTCTTTCAAGAAGCGATATCAAAAGAACATACATACTATATTTACAATGACAAAGAATTAGTTTACTTAGTAAAATATCGCGATAATACAACGAGTAAGAAAAAGAACAGATTGATACAATCAGTTTCTGGCACACAGAGAGAGGATGTTCGGATAATAAAATTATGTCGTGAGGCTACTCTGGGTAGGGGTGGCTTCTAACGGTTAAAGAGATAGGCTCCATGGCTGTAAGGAATGGCACTTACGAGTGAAAGGGATTATCTCTATACCCTATAAGGGATTATCTCTTTCACTCGTAAACCCTATCTCCATGAGGCATAGGGCCTATCTCTTTGAGGGAAAGATCCCACCTCTTTATCGCGGTTTTCCCTTCGACAGGCTCAGGGACCGCGAGGAGACAGGCTCAGGGACCGCGAGGAGATTGGCTCAGGGACCGCGATAATATAATATGCGAAGAAAGAACCCTCACGAGGGTGAGACCTCATGAGGGCGAAACGTTAGTGGAGCTGGAGGGAGTCGAACCCTCGTCCAAACAGGGAAACCATACGCTTTCTACACGCTTATTCCAGCCTTCGGTTTTCGAGTGACAGCAAGACCTGGACCACCCACTGCGCACCTTAGCTCCTAAATCTTCACCCATGCATCGGAGCCTGCAAGGGCTATTTCCGATTTAACCTGCGCCGCTGAATCTTCGGATTCGGAACAACATCCTCGGAGCGACGTCTCGTTTCCCCGCCTTGCAGGGAAATTAAGCTCTTAATCTACTATACTTCGATTAGGCAGCGAGAGCATACTCATTGTTGCCAATTAATTTTTTGTTCACTCAGATTAAGGAGGTAGCCAACGAGCCTCCGCGTGCTTACGTACCATCTCAACCCGCTGTCAAATCCAGTCAACCCCAAGTCATGATTTCCGTAAATCGGCTGCAAAGATAAAGATAATAGGTGAATAATCCAAATTTTTTGGCACGATTCTCGCGAAAACCTCGTATCTTTGCAGTGGTTTACAATAATCATGTGACAACCGCGTTTTCTATAATTGACAGTACAACTGATAAAGCGATGATAAAGAAACTGAAACAAATATGCGTGATGGGAGCGATAGCCCTGACGATGGGGTCGTGCATGACGCCCAAGACGGTGGCCTACTTTCCCAACCTGAGCGACGGACAGATATTCGCCATGGTTCAGAGCAAGGGTATCGCACTGAGACCCCACGACAAGATCTCGATCGTGGTAAACACCAAGTCGGCCGAGCTGAACAACGTGTTGAACATGCCCGTGACCTCACAGATCATCGGATACACCGAGATACAGTCGATCAACCAGAGCCGTGGCACGTCGGGCTACACCATCGACGCAGAGGGCTACATCGACTTTCCACTGGTGGGTAAGGTGAAGGCCGCAGGACTGACACGCGCCGAACTGGCCGACCACCTGAAGCGAGCCATGGAGGAACAGAGTGTGGCCAAGGACGCCGTCGTGACGGTAGAGTACCTGAACCTGGGATTCACCGTCATCGGAGAGGTAAAGAACCCGGGATTCTACACCTTCGACAACGACAAGACCACTCTGCTGCAGGCTCTGGGCAAGGCGGGCGACATGACGATCTACGGCGACAGAAACAAGGTGAAGGTGCTCAGACAACAGGAGGACGGACAACAGCAGACCTACGTGCTGAGCATGATGGATGCGGAGGCACTGGCTCAGTCGCCAGCCTACATCCTACAGCAGAACGACGTGGTATACGTGCAGCCCAACAACTACCGTAAGCGTCAGGCTGCCAATGCCAACGACACGACGACAGGCTCATTCTGGATCTCTGCCGTCTCTGTGCTCACCACCATCCTCGTACTCATCTTTAAGTAAACAAGCATTATGACGATAGGAAGTTTTCTCAAGGCATGCACCACCCGATGGAGATGGTTTGCAGCCTCCGTGGCGGTGGTCATGCTACTGGCAATAGTCTATCTGGTGGTCACACCGCCAAAGTACACACGTAAGGCCCAGGTGCTGGTGAAGGAGGAGAACGGCATGGGCGCCATCATGGGACAGTTGGGCGGACTGGCGGAACTGGGCGGACTGATCGGCCTGGGTGGCTCGCAGAACGTGTACAACGAGCTCTACGCCATGCAGTCGTCGTGGCTGTTGCTCAACGTGGTCGACCAGCTGCACCTCGACATGAGCTATACCGTGAAGGGCATCCGCAACCGCGATCTCTATGCCGAGACACTGCCCGTGACCGTGACGTTCAAGGATATCACGGCCGAGGACGACGTGAGGATGAGGCTACGACTGAGCCGCAACGGCGACGTGAGGATATGGAAGCTGAAGAAGAACGACGACAGCTATCCCGACGAACTGACGGGAAAGGTGGGACAGACGCTGAAGAGTTCCATCGGTAATATCGAGGTCAAGGCGACACCTTACCTCCAGAAGATGGACGACGACGAGATGACCATCACCGTGAAGCGCACCGAGCCCATGGCCATGGTGGAGCTGATCAAGAAGAAACGCCTCAGCGTGGTCGTAGGCAGTCGCGACGCGTCGATCATCGACATCAAGTACAAGGATGTGTCGAAGCAACGGGCCACTGACGTCATCAATGCCGTCATCGCCGAATACCGCAAGGAGGCCAACGACGACAGGGATGCGCAGACGGCTGTGTCGGAACGCTATGTCATAGAACGACTGGCCTCACTGGAGAACGAGCTGAGGACGCTCGACCAGCGCGTGGCCGACTATAAGAGTAAGACGATGATGCCCGACCTCGAGGTGATGGCGAAGGTCTATGCCGAGGGGGCCAAGGATATCTCGGCCGCCCATCTGGAGCTAAGCAACCAGCTCTACGTGGCACAGGCCATCCGCGACTACCTGCGCGACGAGTCGAAGAAAGACGAACTGCTGCCCGCCCTGCTCGTGGCTGACAACAAGGCGCTGGCCGACCAGGTGGGCGAATACAACACCTTACAGCTGCAGCGCAGTAAGATCGTAGCCAGCTCGAGCAAGGAGAGTCCGTTGGTAAGGGACATCGACCGTCAGCTCTCGGCCATGCACGACGCTGTGCTCACCTCGGCCGAGAATGCCATCAAACAGCTGAAGCTGCAGCTGAAGAGTGTGACGGCCAAGGAGAACGAAGGTAAGCAACTGCTGGCCTCGGCACCTAAGAAGGCCATCGGCGGACTGGGTGACGAGCGCGACTGGCGTGTGCTCAACGAGGTCTATGTGTTCCTGCTCCAGAAGCGCGAGGAGGCTCAGATGTCGAAGGCTCTGAGGAATGACATCCGGGTGCTCACCCCACCGTTGGGCGTGAAGGAGCAGAGCGCGCCCGTGAAGAAGAATATCCTCTTCGGTGCCTTCCTCTTAGGACTGTTCCTGCCGGCCTGTGCCATCTTCGTCAGAGAACGTAACGCCAGAGCATGAGAGAACGGGTGAGGTCGAAGATGGGGCAGGATGTCGTGTGGACATTCGCGCTGCAGATCGGTGTGATGGTCTGCGCGTTTGCCATCACGAAACTGTTGGCAAGTCGTCTGAGCATCGACGACTTCGGACAGTACAACGTCATCAAGCGCTCCGTACAGGTGCTCTCGTTCGTGATGCTCGCCGGCGTCGGCATCGCCCTACCCCGTTATATCCCCCTATATCGTAACAGTACACCACCACGCAGGATCGTCCCCCTGCTCGTGGCCTCACTCGTCTATATCCTGGGCGTCTCGCTCGTGGTACTGGTCGTATGCCTGCTCTTCTCCACGCAGATGCAGGACATCGTCATCGGACAGACTGGCAACGGCTGTCTGCTGCTCATCGCCCTGGGCTATGCCTTCACACTGGCGATGGCGCAGTTTGTCTTCGCCTACTACCGTGGCACCGGTAACTTCAAGTGGTACAACGGCACCCAACTGGCCGTCCAACTGGCCATCGTCGTGCCACTGGTGCTGTTGCCCGTGCTCACCGTCAAGACCGTATTCGTGTCGTGGCTGGTCATCACCGCCCTGCTCGTGGCGCTCTGCCTGGTCAAGGAGGGAAGAGGACGCTGGGGAGAGGTGAGCGATGGTACCCCACACTTCACACGACAGTCGTCGCTCTACGACTCACTGAAGACCATCGTGAGATACTCGTCGGGCCGACTGGTGGCCGACTTCTTCCTGTTCTCACTCTCGGCCTTCCCGCTCATCTATATCAGTCAGGCCATGGGACTGCAGGCGACGGCCTACTACGCTGTGGGCATCACCTTCGTCACGATGGTCACGCCTGTGTTCTCCTTCATCGGCATTATCCTGCTGCCCTACGTGTCGGCTTGTATCGCCAAAGGCGAGATGCAGAGGGCCGACAAGGTGATCACCCGTCTGCTGCTGCTCTATGTGGGGGCGGCCCTGCTTATCACGGTCGTGCTCTACATCTTCACCGACTTCATGACGGCTCTGTTGTTCGCGCGGAACTATGTGGCCGCAGGCGACCTGACACGCATCATGATCCTGGCCATCCTGCCACAGGCACTCTACCTGCTCTATCGCAACCCCATCGACGCCGTGGCCGTGGTACCTTATAACACGGTGATTCTCGGTATCTCTCTGGCTGCGATGGTGGTTAGCTTCGTATGGGCCTCTACCCTCACCCAGTATGCCTGGGCCTATCTCACGGTCTCTATCCTACAGGGACTGCTGTCGTGGCTGACTTGGCAGATCATCCAGAAACGCTCTATCCCCCGATGCCCATGACCATCCTCATCATCGCACTCGTCATCGTCATGCTCCTGTTGTCGTGGAAGTATATCCTCCGACTGGAGCCTGCGGGGGTGTTCGCTCTGCTGTGGGCGATCTCGATACCGGTCGTGCTGTTGCTCCAGACGTATATATCCCTGATGTTCACGGGCATCCTTTATATCGTGGGGGGCGTGATATGCTTCATGCTCGGAACGGTGTTCTGCGACACGGCCTATCGGCCTGAGCCGCGGAAAAGACAACTGACATTCCGTCGGGAGTGGGCCACACCCATCATGGTGGCACTGTTGGTGGGGGCGATGGTGAACCCGCTCTATTCGATCGTCCTCCACGGCTTCAACCTACAGGCTCTGCTGAGCATGCAGGATCTGCTGAACATGAACAGACAGATATCCGAGGACCGTTACATGTCGGGCGACGTGTCGAACGTGGTCAACCAGTTCTTCCTGATCTTCTGCTATGCGGCGCCTTTGTTCGGCGGCTTCTGCTACCGTTGGGTGGGCAGGTGGACGAGACTGGTGTGTATCCTCACACTGATACCGGGCATGTTCATCGCCCTGACACAGTCGATGAAGATGGGTATGATCACAGGGTTCGTGCTCTGGCTGACGGGCTATCTGGTCTGCTCGTTCAGCTACGCGCTCCCCCTTCGCATCCGTCCGCGCCACTGGTTGTATGTGGCCCTCGGCTTCGTGGGGTTCTTCGGTATCCTGTTCTTCTCGATGGTGTTCCGCACGGGTGAGATCAGTGAGAAGACCATCGTGGAGATCAGTCAGAAGTTCGTGACCTACGCCCTGGGCCATTTCCACTGCTTCGACATGTGGTTCTCCTTCCATGAGCCGGCCGCCTATGCCTGGGGCACGAAGACCTTCCTGGGCATCTCGAACGTGCTGGGACTGGAGGACAGGATACAGGGTATGTATCAGGAGTACTACCAGATAGGACAGAACGGCTACTATGGTATCTCGAACATCTTCACCATCTTCAGGCCGCTGATAGAGGACTTCGGTGAGGCTGGTGCCTATCTGGTGCTGTTTGTGATGGGTGCGCTGACGAAGGCGTCGCTGAAGGCGCTCGTATGCAGAAGGAACATCTTCCTCAACCAGGTCGTGACGACAGGCGCCTACCCCTATCTGCTGTGGTCGTTTGTCACCTCGTTCTTCGCCTATACCAGTTATATCGCCACCTTCGTCGTGGCATACGCTTTGTTCCATCTGTTACAAAAGGAGACTCAGGCATGAAACGGATAGCGGTGTTCTGTGTGACCTATCACTCCGACCGGGAGCTGGAGCAGTATCTCACCTCGCTCAGGAGAGCGCAGGAGTATGCCGGCGACAAGGTCGGGCTCGACATCTTCGTGGGCAGGAACACCGACGAGGACAACCCCGGCTACTTCGGAGCCGTGAGACGACTGATGACTGAGGTGGAGGTGAAAAGCTACGATTATGTCATCGTGAGCAACGTGGATCTGACGGTGGAAGTGGACTTCCTCTCGCAGCTGGCCGACTACGACTGCGCTGAGGATACGGGATGGATCGCTCCTCAGATCTACTCCAGCTATGAAGACCGAGACCGTAACCCGGGAAGGATGCACCGGCTGTCGCTGAACGCCCTCAGGATCCTCAAGACCGTCTACCGCTTCCCCTTCCTCGACACGCTCTACCGGCACACCCTTTATCGACGTAAGAGATACCAGCACCACGAGGCCGGCACCATCTATGCCGGTCACGGATCGTTCATCATCCTGACCCGGAACTATCTGGAGCGTTGCGGCACGATCGACTACCCCGTCTTCCTGTTCTGCGAGGAGATCTACCTGGCGGAGATGTGCAGGAGAAACGGACTGACGGTGGTGTATGTACCTCACATGAAGGTGAACGACACGGAACATGTATCCGTGGGACAGATGAGTCATTCTACCTACTGCCGGCATAACTTCGAGGCCGTCAGTTATATCATCCGTCACTTCTATTAACCCGACCTGTTTTTTCTTCTCTAATTGGTGCGGAATTACTAAAAAATGTCGTACCTTTGCACACTAATTATAGAAAAAGGTCGTTTACTATAGAAATGAACGTTCGAAAAGTATCCGTCATTTGCCCAGTATTCAATGAAGAGAGATTCATTGAAGCATGCCTTGTGTCGATTATCGAACAGGACTACCCTCTGGATCATCTGGAAGTGCTGTGCGTCGACGGACGGAGTACAGACCATACGGTCGACATCATCAAACGGTATATGAAGGACTATCCCTTCATCAAGCTGCTCGACAACCCTGAGCGCATCGTGCCCTATGCTCTGAACAGAGGACTGGAGGCCGCGACGGGTGAGGTGATCATGCGATTGGACGGTCACTGCACTTACCCCACCAACTATATCTCCGAACTGGTGAAATACCTCTATCTGCTCAATGCCGACAATGTGGGAGGGGTGTGGAACACACAGCCCGCCAAGGACACACCTGTGTGCCAGGCCATCGCTCAGGCGTCGAGTCACCCCTTTGGGGTGGGAGGCTCCATGCATAAGATCGGTTCGTCGAAGATCATCGAGACCGACACCGTACCCTTCGGCTGCTACAGACGAGAGATCTTCGAGAAGACCGGCCCCTTCGATACAGACCTGGTGCGCAACCAGGACGATGAGTTCAACGGGCGTCTGGAGAACCTTGGTGGGAAGATCTACCTGATTCCGCAGGTGATCATCAACTACACCGCCCGCGACACGCTCTGTAAGATGCGCAGGATGTACTACCAGTACGGACTCTACAAGCCTCTGGTGAACAAGAAGCTCGGTGCCCCGGCTACCGTGCGTCAGTTCTTCCCGCTGCTGTTCCTGCTGTTCCTCGTCTTCGGCGGCATAGGCTGTCTGTTCTCTCCGTTGGTACGACAGGTATATGTGGGCATCCTGCTGCTCTACCTGTTCATCGGACTGGTGGTGGGCGGCATGAGCGCCATTCGCATGCACCAGCCGGTGCTGATCCTGCTCATGCCCTACGTGTTCCTGAACATCCACCTGAGCTACGGATTCGGCTATCTGACAGGTAGCTTCAACGTCATGCGAAAGAAAACGACCCGTGTAACGTCTAACAGATAACAACGATTATGATCATACCATTCTCACCACCCGATATCACAGAACAGGAAATCCTGGAAGTGGCCGATGCCCTGCGCTCCGGCTGGATCACGACGGGTCCACGGACGAAGGCGCTGGAGAAGGAGGTGGCCGCCTTGTGCCATACCGACAAGGCTGTCTGCCTGGGCTCCGCGACCGCCTGTCTGGAGTCGGTGCTGCGCCTGTTGGGCATCGGCCCTGGCGACGAGGTCATCACCACGGCCTACACCTATACGGCCTCGGCCAGTGTGGTGTGCCATGTGGGAGCCACACTGAGACTGGTGGACACACAGAAAGACTCGCTCGAGATGGACTACGACCAACTGGCCGCCACGATCAACGAGCGCACGAAGGCGGTCATCCCTGTCGACATCGCCGGCATCCCCTGCGACTACGACCAGGTGCTGGCTGTCGTTGATGCCAAGCGTCATCTGTTCCGACCTGCCAACGACCTGCAGAAAGCCATCGGCCGTGTGGCCGTGACTGCCGATGCTGCCCATGCCCTGGGTGCCAGCAGAGGCGGGAAGATGACTGGTGCGATGGCCGACTTCTCGTCGTTCAGCTTCCATGCCACGAAGAACCTGACCACGGCCGAGGGCGGTGCGCTCACATGGCGCCCTCTCACAGGCATCGACGACGAGTGGATATACAAACAGTTCCAGTTGCTCTCGCTCCACGGACAGAGCAAGGACGCCCTGGAGAAGACCCAGAAAGGGGGTTGGGAGTACGATATCGTCAGTCCGGCCTACAAGTGTAACATGACGGACCTGGCGGCTGCCGTCGGACTGGCACAGATACGTCGCTACCCTGCCATGCTGGAGAAGCGTCGCCGTCTGATCGAGACTTATGATGCGGCCCTGAAGGGTGAAGACATACAGGTGCTTCGTCACTATACGGACGCGTACACCTCGTCTGGTCACCTGTATATGGTCCGTCTGAACGGCCGTTCCCTCGAGGCCCGTAACGAGGTGATAGAACGGATGGCCCAACAGGGTGTGGCGACGAATGTGCACTACAAGCCCCTGCCGATGATGACGGCCTACAGACGACTGGGCTTCGACATCGCCGACTATCCTCATGCTTACGCTTTGTTCCAGAACGAGATAACACTCCCCCTGTATTCACGACTTAACGACGAACAGGTGGCATACCTGCTTAAGACTTTCAAGGAGACGATACGTTGATCAGACTGTTAGACATACTCTTCTCGGCCATCGGACTGGTGCTGCTCTCACCACTGTTCATCCTGTTCTACATCCTCGTCTGGATGGAGAGCAAGGGCGGCGGTTTTTTTGTGCAGGAGCGCATCGGGAAAGACGGCAAGCCCTTCGGACTGTATAAGTTCCGTTCGATGAAGACAAAGGCCGAGGCCGAAGGTCAGATCACGGTCGGAGCCCACGACACACGCATCACACGCATCGGCTATTTCCTGAGGAAGTACAAGCTCGACGAACTGCCTCAGCTGTGGAACGTGCTGAAAGGCGACATGAGCATCGTGGGTCCCAGACCCGAGGTGAGGCGCTATGTCGACCTCTACACCGATGAGCAGCGCAAGGTGCTGACCGTCCGACCTGGCATCACGGATCATGCCTCTATCCGGTATATCAACGAGAACGAGATCCTTTGTCGGGCGGATGATCCCGAACGGGTATATATCGAGCAGATCATGCCCGACAAGATCAAACTGAACATGGTATATATCGAGCACCACACGCTGAGAGAGTATCTCAGGGTGATCCTGCTCACCCTCAAGAGTCTGCTGTCATGAAACGTATCCTCGACTTCATCATCGCCCTCCTATGCCTGGTGGTCTTCTCACCACTCTTCCTGATAGGCTATCTGATCATCCGTCTGGAGGATGGAGGTCCTGCCTTCTTCAGTCAGGAGCGGGTCGGACGCAATGGTCGTCTGTTCCGTATCTATAAGTTCAGGAGCATGAAGACCGACGTGGCACGCGACGAGAATGCGCTCGTCGGGATGGAGCGCAGCGACG
Organism: Prevotella sp. lc2012; assembly: GCF_900107065.1. Taxonomy (NCBI): domain Bacteria; kingdom Pseudomonadati; phylum Bacteroidota; class Bacteroidia; order Bacteroidales; family Prevotellaceae; genus Prevotella; species Prevotella sp. lc2012. Next base: position 204,643 of record NZ_FNUF01000003.1, read on the forward strand.
ACCTCACCCGTTGCGGCAGGTTCCTGCGCGACCATCATCTCGACGAACTGCCTCAGCTGTGGAACGTACTGAAGGGCGACATGGCCTTTGTGGGGCCCCGTCCCGAACGACCGTTCTTCGTCGATCAGATCATGCAGCACGACGCACGCTACGAGCGTCTGTATGTCCTGCGCCCTGGTGTCACCAGCTACGCCACACTCCATAACGGATATACGGACACGATGGAGAAGATGCTCGTCAGACTGGAGCTGGACCTCTACTACCTGGAGCATCATAACCTGTGGTTGGATGCCTACATCCTGGCCCAGACCTTCTGCCGCATCGTCTCTGGCAAGCGCTTTTAGAGTTTTCTGAAGGTCAGCCTCAGCATCGGCGACTGAAGCACCATCTCGTGTTTCCCCAACCGTAAGGTCTTGAAGGTCTCCACCATCTCATGGATGCCGTAAGGATGCACCACCACCAGCGAGTCGGCCACGACCACGGGGTCGCCGGCACTACGGTTCTTCTCATGTATGTCGTACAGCGTCAGATGACCGTCCTGACGATCGAAGCGCGCATAGAACTCACGCCCCACCCCCTGACGGTCGGCTCCCTTCAATTGGATCAGGTCGAACTGCACAGCCCAGAAGATGGTCTCGTCAGAGACATCACGATGCCCAGAGGTGACCAGCGTATCGACACCCGTCAGATGCCAGTAGCCGTCCAGACGACCGTTGTCCGACGTCTCGACATCGCACGCCACCAGTGCCGTGCACACCACCGTCCATAGATAGATCCACTTTCTCATCTTGTCCAAATGCCAGTCTTGATGATTCTCAGTTGGGCACCGTAATTCTCGCCCAACAAACGTCCTTTGTCCATCGCCCAGGCGCCACACACCTGCCAGTCAGGCGCCAACTGCCACGACACCTCGGTCATCACACTCAGGTTATACCGCGGTTGGGCATAAGGCGCGTCGTAGGTCCCCAGTCCCGTCTGATAGGTGGCCAAGACCCTGTAATGCACCGACGGCGACGGCTCACCGCTCAGTCCTACATGCCAGGCCACGAAACGGTTGTTCTCCACCTCAATCTTCCCGTTGTTGTTATAGATCGGTGACCGGTAGAGCGGGTTGCCCATCACCTGTCCCCAGTGCTGCCAGCCCGTGAAGATATAGTGATTATAATAGTTGTCGTTACCACCGATATGGTCACGGTATGCAGGGGTACGGTCGTGGTACACCGGTCCGCTCTGATACTTCGAATACAGATACTCCACGACCACGTTGTTCAGCCATCCGACCTTCTTCAGTTGCACCTCCGCACCCAGCATGATATCCTTGAGGTCGTAGGCCACATAACGGTCGCTCACCCGCTCATTCCACTGCTCTCCCCGACCATAGCCGTCGTAGTCGAGCATGAACATCGACGAGTGGTCGTCGAAGAAATGATCGGCATACACACCTAGGTTCCACGAGGGCTGGTCGATATTCAGGCGCATCACCCACGAGCCCACATGATTGCCGTTGGTATTGCCATAGATGCCTTCATCAGAATCCGCCCCGCCAGGCACGAACGCATGCCAGAAGGCAGAGAGTCCCTTCTCGTTATCCGTCTTCTCCCAGATGTCCGTCAGCACCTCGTGGTAAGAGCTGCCACCAAACTGGTTGCCCATCTCCAGTCCGAGTTCCAGTGTCAGGTTACGGGGACCGATCTTCAGATAGCCGGCCTTACTATGATAGAGCGTGTTCTCCGTGTATTTCGACAACGGTGCCACGAAATCCTTCTGCCATCCGTCGTCGGTCGTCTTACCGAATGCGACATGTCCCTTCAGGGCCAGCCAGCGTCTGGTGCCAGGGATCGCCCAGTAGTCGGGCAAGGCCAACCGCACCTGTGGCACAGGACGGGCGTTGATGCCCAGTGTCTGCGAACCCGTGCTCAGTGCCTGGTTCTTCAGTTCCATGGGATAGGCCTTGGCACCAACGGTCAGGGTACCCTTGAGCCAGCGCCCCTCGACATAGGCCTGCTGTACGACCAACGTACTGGTGAAGCCCGTAGCCAACGCCATATCGGCACCATAGGCGACACCCCACCTCCTGCCGTCATCCCGTGCGAGCGGACGCTCTATCGCCGCCCTCACATAGCCGTTGACCGTCTTCAGCGAACTGAGTCCGTATCTGTTGGCATTCAACCACAAGGGGGTGTGATCGCCGCCCGACAAGGTCGTCTGCAGCTCCGTGCGATAGCATAGTGAGTCGAACAACGACCGTTCCTGTCCGTCGGCGCAGACGAAGTGACACATTATTAATAATATAAGGGCAACATATCTCATTACGCCCACAAAGGTAATGCAAACCGCTCGAAGAACAAAATAAAAACCGATATATTTGTCGATTTCCACATCTATAGGGATTTTCCCCATCCGCTTTAGGGAAAATCCTTTGCATAGGCCCGGAATTTGTTGTTTCTTTGCACCGTGAACCATCGTTCACAAGACAAAAGAATGTTGAACCATTTAAATGATAACGAAGATGAAGAAGATGTTTCTCGCATTGATCACTCTGCTGACGGTCACTGTTTCAGCAAGTGCTATGAGCTATGAGCAGGCCCGTAGCGAGGCACTGTTCCTCACAGACAAGATGGCGTACGAACTGAATCTCACCGACGAACAGTATGAGGCTGCCTATGAGATCAACCTCGACTATCTGATGGGAGTGACAGGCCGTGCGGATGTGTTCGGCACCTATTGGGAGCGTCGTAATCTCGACCTGAGCTATATCCTTCTCGACTGGCAGTGGCAGGCTTTCATTGCCGCCTCGTATTTCTACCGTCCCCTCTACTGGGAGGCAGGCTACTGGCACTTCGGCATCTACAGCCGCTACCCCCATCGCGACTATTTCTTCTTTGGCAGGCCTCATTTCTATGTGACCTACCGAGGTGGTCATAGCTGGCACATGAACGGCGGACATAGCTTCTACTACGGTCGTCGCCACACCTACCGTGTCGCAGACAGAAAGCATTTCGGCATGCACGACCGCTGGAACCGCGGTGACTTCCGTGGTCCTCGTCACAGCTCGACTCGTATCACTGGTCATGATCGTAAGAGAGACCATGAGATGCACAACAGAGGACTTGAGCACCGTCGGAACAATGAGATTCGCAGAGACAACAGTCAGATGCGCGACCATCAGCATGCCGACAGAGGTCACACCATCAACAGGAATCACGAGCATAACGGCGTGCGCGACAACCAGTCGTTCAACAACAACCGTAACAACGGTTCGTTCAGGGGTAACCGTGAGAACAACACCGTAGGTCGTTCGCGTGGCGGTTCGTTCGGCAGCTCACGTAACAACAGCTCCTTCGGCGGCACACGTAGCAACAGCTCGTTTGGCAGCACACGTAGCAGCAGCTCGTTCGGCAGCTCGCGTAGCAGCACCCGCAGCTCTGGCTCCTTCAGTGGCGGCTCACACGGTGGTGGGCACTCTGGCGGGCACTCTGGTGGGCACGGTGGCTCACACGGAGGTGGACACTCTGGCGGTCGCCGGTAGCCTACAGCTCCAGGATGCGTACTTCCGCATTCGACATCCTCTGTATGTCGCTCATTGATTTCTGATAATAGACAGCCTGGACGGCTTTGTTGATGATGCCATGTCCTACTGCCAGCACCTTCTTTTCAGGGAACGTCTGTCTCACAAAGGTGAGAAACTCATCAGCCCTGGAAAGAAGGTTTTCTAATGTCTCCACATTGTCGGGCCATACCTCGTTCTTCAGGTCAGGGATATACCTGCCAGTGAAGTCGCCCCAGTCGCGCTCCCTGAGCAACGGGGTCGTCAGCACTTCCAACTGGTGGGGTGCCGCGATGATCCTCGCCGTATCCACCGAGCGTTTCAGGTCACTGGCGATCACGGCGTCGAGCGGTTGCTCCTTCCACGTCTCACTCAAGAGTCGGGCCTGTCGCAGACCGTTCTCGTTGAGCTCGCCCTGTGTCTGCCCCTGCATGATCTGGTTGGCGTTGTCCACCGTCTCACCATGTCTAACCAAATATAATGTTGTCATCATCCTTCTATTTAAGGCGCAAAATTACTAATAATTGTTGATAACACGGTAAAAATTTGGCTTTTTACGCGATTTCCATTATATTTGCAGTCAGAAACCAAAGAAACTGACCATTATGAAGATACTCCAAAGTTCTATATTCCGTGCTATCTGTGCGATCACCATTGGTATACTGCTCATCAAGTACCCCGATAACACCGTGACGTGGATCACCGTTGCCATCGGCGTCCTGTTCTTCCTGTCGGGCATCATCTCCCTGATCACCTATGTCCATGCCAGGAACAATGTGACCGAATACAAGATTACCGATGCCGATGGACGAGTCATCGCGGGCGAGCAGCCCACCTTCCCCCTCGTCGGCACAGGCAGCATGATCCTGGGTGCCCTGTTGGCGCTGACGCCCAACGTCTTCGTCACTGCCCTGATGTACATCATCGGTGCCATCCTGATCCTCGGTGCCGTGAACCAGTACACGAACCTCATCCATGCCAAGAAATACGGTAAGATCGGCTTCGGCTACTGGATCTTCCCGTCGATCATCCTACTCACGGGTCTCTACGTCATCATCCGACCGATGGCTCCTGTCAGCATGGCCATGCTCATTCTCGGTTGGTGCTCACTGCTCTACGGTGTGACAGAGGTCATCAACTCGTTGAAGTTCCATGCCGACAAGCGGAAGGCCAGTCAGGCACAGGCGATCCCCACCGCCGAAGAGGTCGTGGAGGAGATCACCGAGGCATCCGACTCAGAAGACAGCGCCGGGTCCGACGCTCCCAGAGAGCTCCCCACCATCGAAGACTAAGTCTTTTGTTTTATACGCCCGTCACGATCCCCTCGATATAGGCTTTCAGGATGTGAATACCCGTCCTGTTGTCGCCGCCCCAGGGGATGATGAGATCCGCGAACTTCTTCGTAGGCTCGATAAACTGCTCATGCATCGGCTTGAGCACCTTCTCGTAGCGGTCGAGCACCATGTCGACCGTTCGTCCGCGCTCCACCACGTCGCGCCGGATATTCCGGATCAGTCGTACGTCATCATCCGTATCCACGAAGATCTTCAGGTCCATCATGTCGCGCAGCTTCTTGTAGTGCAGCGCCATGATACCCTCGATGATGATCACAGGCTTGGGCTCCACGTGGATGGTCTCCTTCAGACGGTTACTCTCAATATATGAGTAGGTAGGCTGTTCGATGGCCTCCCCGTTCTTCAGTTTCCTGATATGCTCCGTCAGCAGTTTCCAGTCGAAGGCGTCGGGATGGTCGAAGTTGATGGCTCGCCGCTCCTCAGGCGTCATGCCCGTCGTATCGTTATAGTACGAATCCAAGGGCACCACTGCCGCACAATGAGGAGGCAGAGCCTTGGCAATTCTCTTCACGACGGTGGTCTTGCCCGAACCCGTACCGCCTGCAATTCCTATTATTGTCATAGTTTCAAGTATTTGAAAACAATATCATAAAATTCCGCTTTCCGTTCCGCCTTCATGGGATAGGCACGCGAGCTGCTCGGCATGCGGTAGAGTCGCAACGACCTCCCGTCAAGCGTGAATTCCGCGTATGCCCCCACCTTCGGGGGCACGATCCCATAGTGCCTGCAGAAGATGTCCGTCGCCAACTGCCCCGCCGTGACCACGGCGCCACAGTTGGGCAACCGTCTCAGCATCGCGTCGAGATCCGTCTCCTCCACGATCTCCAGATCCTTGTCGGAAGCGTTGTTCCTGGTACGACGGATACGGACGGCCGTGTCAAACAAGGCGATGCCTTTCTCCTTCAGGAATGCCACGATACGCTCCAGGTCGAACCTTTTCTCTCCCTCCACCACGAAGTGACTTCTGTCATCATAGAAACAGATGCCGAAGATACGCCACATATCATTGATAAAGTTCGGGTAATAGAAGCGCATGCACCACCGTTTCTCCGACGGAGGGAACGTCCCCAGCATCAGCAGCCGGGCATTCTCAGGAAGAAACGGTTCAAATGGGTGACACTCAACAGGTAAGCCCTCCTCACTCTGGATCTTTATCTCCATAATGATGCAAAAATACGAAAAATATACGATACAATCCACTTTTCTTCAAAAAATATTTGGCAGAGTGCGAAAATCTTCGTAATTTTGCAGCCCGTAAGTGGAATTTCCAAGTAATAAATAACAATTTAGATTTAAAAATGAAAAAAGGTATTCATCCAGAAAACTATCGCCCCGTCGTATTCAAGGATATGTCCAACGGCGATATGTTCCTTTCGAAGTCTACTGCAAAGACCAATGACACCGTGGAGTTCGAAGGCGAAACTTACCCAGTGGTAAAAGTCGAAATCTCTAGCACCTCTCACCCGTTCTACACTGGTAAGAGCAAGCTCGTCGACACCGCAGGTCGTGTTGATAAGTTCATGAGCCGCTACGGTAAGGCTGCGAAGAAGTAAATCATACGAACAACAAATTAAAAGTGCGTCCACGGTAGTTGCATATGCCTGGCCGCACTTTTTTTATGTCCCTTCCCCTCTGGGCCCCAAAATAAATTTTATCACCTTTTGTTTTGGCTAATAGAAAGAATTGTCGTATATTTGTGCCCTAGAACTTAACGCATCATTAAAATTCGAATGAAAACTATTTATGACTTCACTGTCAAGGACAGAAAAGGCAAAGACGTATCCCTGAAGGAATACGCCAACGAGGTGTTGCTCATCGTAAACACAGCAACCAAGTGCGGATTCACCCCTCAATACGATGAGTTGGAGAAGCTCTACGAGAAATACCACGCCCAGGGCTTTGAGATTCTCGACTTCCCCTGCAACCAGTTCGGCCAACAGGCACCTGGCACCGATGCGAGCATCCATGAGTTCTGCAAACTGAACTTCGGCACGGAGTTCCCACGATTCAAGAAGATCAAGGTCAACGGCGACGACGCCGACCCGCTATACAAGTTCCTCCAGCAGCAGAAAGGCTTCGCCGGATGGGACATGAGCCACGAGATAGCCCCCGTCCTCGACGATATGCTGTCGAAGGCTGATCCCGACTACAAGCAGAAGCCCAGCATCAAATGGAACTTCACCAAGTTCCTGATCAACAAGAAGGGACAGGTGGTGGCCCGCTTCGAGCCCACCGAGAATATCGACCATATAGCCCAGCAGATCGAAGAACTGCTGAAATAAGCCAAACGGAACCAACAACCCCATCAAGATGGAACATACGAAATGTCTGATCATCGGTAGCGGCCCCGCAGGTTACACCGCTGCCATCTACGCATCGCGCGCCAACCTCAGTCCGATAGAATACAGTGGCATGCAGCCCGGTGGACAACTCACGCAGACCACCGAGGTAGAGAACTTCCCCGGCTATCCGCAGGGGGTGGACGGCAACCAGATGATGATGGACCTGCGCGAACAGGCTGAGCGTTTCGGAGCAGACATCCGCGACGGTTCCATCGTGAAGGTCGACTTCTCGAAAGCACCGTATATCTGTACCGCCGAGGACGGCACCGACATCGAGGCCGACACGGTGATCATCGCCACGGGAGCGTCGGCCAAGTACCTGGGACTCGACGACGAGCGCAAATACAACGGACAGGGCGTATCGGCCTGTGCCACCTGCGACGGGTTCTTCTACCGGAAGAAGACCGTGGCCGTGGTGGGCGGCGGCGACACGGCCTGCGAGGACGCGCTCTACCTCTCAGGACTGGCTAAGAAGGTGTACCTCATCGTGCGCAAGCCGTTCCTCCGTGCCTCGAAGGTGATGCAGCAGCGCGTGATGGAGCGCGAGAACATCGAGATACTGTTCGAGCACAACACCATCGGACTCTTCGGCGAGAACGGCGTGGAAGGGGCTCACCTCGTGAAGCGCAAGGGTGAGGCCGACGAGAAACTGGTAGACATCTCCATCGACGGTTTCTTCCTCGCCATCGGCCATCAGCCGAACACAGACATCTTCAAGGAATGGCTCGACACAGACGAGGTGGGATACCTGAAGAAGATCGACGGGACACCCAAGACGAAGATCCCCGGCATCTTCGTGGCAGGCGACTGCGCCGACCCGGTGTACCGCCAGGCCATCTCGGCAGCCGGCTCGGGCTGTCAGGCAGCCATCGAAGCCGAACGCTTCCTGATGAACCGTTAATACCCTATATCTTATTCCCCCATCTTGCGATATCAAGACGGTATCGACAAAAATGAAGAAAAGGCCCGTTTCACAACGCGCCTTTTCTCACAATTACTTAAAAAACTAAATTAATCAACCATAAACCTTAACCATTAAAATCTTTTTCCACCACAAATATACGATAGGGTTCGCAATATGATGTACAATTTGCGTGAATTGATGTTGAAAATGCGATAATTCACGGATTTTCTACATAAAATCACGCATTTTAAACATTTTAGGCCATAAAATACTAGTTTTTGTAGAAAAAAAAGCGTGTTTTCGAAAAAAAAATCTATTTTTGCAACAAATTACCATATCCATGAACCTGGACTTGCGCATACTATTAGCCATTGTGACCCTCATAATAATTGCCATTATCTTAATCTTCGGGCGATTATTATACCTCCGCAGTATGCGCTTGAAAAGGCGACTCCACATGAGCGCCATCTTCACCAATATCACACATGAGCTGCTGACGCCGTTGACCGTGATCTCTGCCTCGGTGGACAAGCTGCGCGACGAGGAGCCGAAATTCCAGCACGACTACGACCTTATGCAGCTCAACATCCAGCGTATGGTCCGACTGCTGCAGCAGATCCTCGAGACGAGCAAGTCGGAGGCCGGCGGTCTGAAGCTGCGCGTGGCCCACGGCGACGTGATGAAGTATATCCACGAGACGGCGCGCTGTCTGGAGCCGCTGATATCACAGAAGAAGATGAAGTTCACCGTGCAGTGCTATCCGGAAAGCATGATGGGCTGGATAGATACCGACAAGCTCGATAAGATCATCTACAACCTGCTGTCGAACGCCGCGAAATACGCCAACGAGAACGGTGAGGTGGCCATCAGGGCGTTCACCAACAAGACCTACGACCATATCAGGATCGAGGTCAGCGACACGGGCAGCGGCATCTCCAAGGAGAAGATGAAGCATCTGTTCCAACGGTTCCAGGACGGCGACTACCGACAGCATAAGACCATCGGTACAGGACTGGGACTGGCGCTGACGCACGACCTGGTGTACCTGCATGGCGGCACGATCAGGTGCGAGAGCGAGGAGAACAAAGGTACGACGTTCATCGTGACACTGCCCATCTCGAAGGAGGCGTTCACCTCCGAGCAGATCGACGAGCAGCATAAGATCGACGTGAACATCCCACAGAACGCCATTGCCGACTTCAAGACTGTCATCCCCGACGTGAACGAGAACATGAACACCATCGACGAGGACAGCTACAAGCTGCTGATCGTGGAGGACAACGTGGAGCTGCTGATGCTGATGAGACAGTTGCTACGCCCCTACTACCGTATCTACGTGGCCCGAAACGGCATCGAGGCCCTCGACATCGTGCACAAGCGCGACCTCGACCTGATCATCTCGGATGTGATGATGCCCGAGATGGGCGGCTATGAGCTGACGCGCGAGCTGAAGTCCGACCCCAACTTCAACCACCTGCCCATCATCCTGCTGACGGCGAAGACGCAGGAGGAAGACGAGAAGAAGGCGCTGCTCATCGGTGCCGATGAGTTCCTGACCAAGCCCTTCCGTGTGAGCGACCTGAAGCTGCGCATCGACAATATCATCGAGAACAGGAAGCGCATCCAGCACGAATACAGTCAGCAGTCGCTCGAGGATACGATGATGAAGATCTCGCAGGCCACGACGCCGAGTGCCGATGATCTGTTCCTCGACCGTGCCCTGAACCTGGTGCACGCACATCTCGAAGACGACAGCTACGACCGCGATGCGCTGGCCGCCGACATCGGTGCCAGTTCGTCCACCTTATATAATAAGCTGCGTTCGATCACAGGCATGAACGTGTCGACGTTTATCCGCGACATCCGCATGAAGGAAGCCAAGCGGATGGCCGAGAGCGATCCGAACATCCGGGTGAGCGACCTGGCCTATAAGGTAGGTTTCCGCGACCCCCGTTATTTCTCCACCTGTTTCAAGAAGCAGTTCGGCATCCTGCCGAAGGAGTTCCTCGAGAACATAATAGCAAAGCCATGAACGTGAGTGCGCCGTTGAGCATCAGCAGTTCATAGCCGAACACATACCCCAGATAACGCGAAGAAAGCATATCGATGGCGTAGCAGAGCAATGGCGATGCCACGCAGATATAAGGTGCCCAGCGGTCGTCGGGATGCCTGTGGGTGAGCATGCCGAAGGCGAACAGTCCCAGCAGCGGACCGTAGGTATAGCCGCACATGATAAAGATGGCATCGATGACGCTCGTGGAGTTGAGCAGATGGAACAGCAGCACCAGTCCCACGAACAGCCCACAGATGGCGAGATGCGTCCGGCGTCGCATACGCTCATCGTCGGCCCTCCCGCGGATATCCACGCAGTAGCTGGTGGTGAGCGAGGTGAGCGCAGAGTCGGCACTCGAGAACGAGGCGGCCACGATACCGATCGAGAACGGTATCAGCACGGCCATGTCGGCCTGCAGGACAAAAGTCGGCAACAGCTCGTCGCCCACCGCCACAGCTTGTCCCTGCTGTCGGGCGAGCATCATCAGGAGCACGCCCAGCGAGAGGAACAACAGGTTCACCGGCACGAAGGCGACGCCATACGAGCACATATCCTTCTGCGCCTCCCTTAGCGTCTTACAGGTCATGTTCTTCTGCATCATATCCTGATCGAGCCCCGTCATCACAATGACGATGAACACCCCACTGAGGAACTGTTTCCAGAAGTTCTGCCGTGACAGCCAGTCGTCGAAGACGAACATCCTACTGTGCTCGTCGGCGACGATGGCCCCGACGGTCTGACTCCACGTGAGTCCCAGCTGTCCCATCACCTTATATATAATAAGGAGCAGTGCCACGAGCATACAGACAGTCTGGAACGAGTCGGTCCACACCAGGGTCTTGATGCCGCCCCGACGGGTGTAGAGCCATATCAGCGCCACCATCACGGTGACCGTCGCCGCGAACGGCACGCCCATGGCGTCGAACACGAAGCGTTGCAGGATCATGCACACCACATAGAAGCGGGCCACGGCGCCCGTCATCTTCGACAACAGGAAGAACGAGGCGCCCGTCTTATATGACCGGGACCCGAGGCGTTGTCCCAGATAGGCGTAGATGGTGGTCAGGTTCAGTCGGTAGTACAGCGGCAGAAGCACGAACGCCACGACGACATAGCCGAGGATGAATCCCAGACAGGTCTGCATATACGTCATATCGACCCGCGTCACCATGCCCGGCACGGAGATGAACGTCACGCCCGAGATGCTCGCCCCGATCATGCCGAAGGCCACCAGATACCACGGTGACTGACGGTTAGCACGGAAGAAGGTGTCGTTGTCGGCACGGTGTACCGCCAGTCGGCTGATGCCATACAGAATGGCAAAATAGACCAATATGATAACAATCATCCACATAATAGCTGCAAAGGTACACATTTTTATGAAATTCTTAATTCCCTGTTCTTAATTCTTAATTAAAAAGTGTACCTTTGCATGCGGAGAGAACAATCCTAAAACATTTAATTATGACTAAACAGAAAAAATTCATCCTCCAAGAGAGTGAGATCCCAACACAGTGGTACAACATTCAGGCAGACATGCCCAACAAACCTATGCCCCCCATCCATCCGGTCACGAAGCAGCCCTTGGGCGTCGACGACCTCGCCCACATCTTCCCCCGCGAGTGCTGTGTGCAGGAGCTCGACACCGAGCATGCATGGATAGACATCCCCGAAGAGGTATTAGAGAAATACAAATACTACCGTTCGACGCCGCTGGTACGCGCCTACGCCCTCGAGGAGGCGCTCGGCACCCCGGCACATATCTATTTCAAGAACGAGTCGACCAACCCCCTCGGCTCGCATAAGATCAACTCAGCCCTGCCGCAGTGCTACTATGCCAAGCAGGAGGGCACGACCAATGTGACCACGGAGACGGGTGCCGGTCAGTGGGGCGCTGCCCTGAGCTACGCCGCCAAGATCTACGGTCTCGACTGTGCCGTCTATCAGGTGAAGATCACCATGCAGCAGAAGCCCTACCGCTCGTCGATCATGCGCACCTTCGGTGCTGTCGTCGAGGGCTCTCCCTCGATGTCCACCCGTGCAGGTAAGGATATCCTGACGCGCGACCCCAACCACTCCGGCTCTCTGGGCACCGCCATCTCCGAGGCCGTCGAACTGGCCACCACCACCCCCAACTGTAAGTACACGCTCGGTTCGGTGCTCAACCACGTGGCCATCCACCAGTCGATCATCGGTCTGGAGGCCGAGAAGCAGATGGCCATGGCCGGCGAGTATCCCGACATGGTGATCGCCTGCTTCGGCGGTGGCAGTAACTTCGGTGGCATCGCCTTCCCCTTCATGCGTCATAACATCCTCGACGGGAAGAAGACGGAGTTCATCGCTGCCGAGCCCGACAGCTGTCCGAAGCTCACACGCGGTCAGTTCCGTTACGACTTCGGCGACGAGGCCGGTTACACGCCGCTGCTGCCCATGTACACGCTGGGCCATAACTTCAAGCCCTCCAACATCCATGCCGGTGGTCTGCGCTACCACGGTGCCGGCATGATCGTCAGTCAGCTTATCAAGGACGGCTTCATGAAGGGTGTCGACATCCCGCAGCTCGAGACCTTCGAGGCCGGCATGCTCTTCGCCCGCACCGAGGGTATCATCCCTGCGCCCGAGAGCTGTCACGCCATCGCCGCCACCATCCGCGAGGCCAACAAGTGCAAGCAGACCGGCGAGGAGAAGGTCATCCTCTTCAACCTGTCCGGTCACGGTCTGATCGACATGCCGTCGTACGACTCGTATATCAAGGGCGACCTGCAGAACTACACCGTCACCGACGAGATGATCGCAGCCAACCTGGCTGAGATCGACCAATAAAAGCCTATCGGCGAGAGCATCCTGTCAGAGGGATGCTCTCACCTTTTTGGAAAAACTACATCATGCACATCAGCGAGGGTATCATCGAACAACTGGCATCTGGCAGTCAGGAGGCTTTCCACACCGTGTACAAAGTCGCCTACCCCCAGGTACGGGCCTTCAGCAAAGGTCTGGTGAAGAATGATGCCGATGCCGACGATATCACCCAGTTGGTGTTTATCAAGCTATGGACCAAGCGGTCCATGCTGAAGGAGGTAAAGAACTTTAACACCTACCTCTACACCATCACCAAGAACACCGTTCTCAATCACCTGGCCACCCGCAAGGCCTTCACCGTCGATATCGCCGGTATGGGCGATAGGGTCACAGGCAGTGCGACGCCACAGGAGCAAGTCGAGGCCCGCGACCTGCAGCTCCTGATCGACATGGTGGTCGAAAATATGCCGCCGCAACGGCAGACCATCTACAAGCTGAGTCGTGAGGAGGGCCTGAGCAACGACCAGATAGCCGAGCGACTGGGACTCCAGAAGAAAACCGTCGAGAATCACCTCAACCTGGCCTTAGGCGATATCCGGAATATGCTAAAAATTCTTATTTTATTGCTCTACGGTTGGGGGAAAAGCGGACCTTGGTGGTCTATATAATAAAAAAACAGGTATAGCGTGAGTCGATACATGCCACAGATCGTCAAGTATTTCTTCCGCCATCAGGTGTCGGACGAGATAGCTTCAAAGGTACAGGACCGTCTTGTACACACATCCCATGACCTCGATCCCGTACTCCGGGAGCTCTGGGACGAGTGCGAGGAGGCCACTGCCGACGACGCATCTACGGAGACAGCCTACCGACGGCTCCTGTCGTCGCTGCCTGGTTCATCGGGCAGCGGACGTCTGCCATGGCTGAAGATCGCGGCCATCTGGATCGTCCCGTTCACGCTGATGGGTCTGGCGGCCTTCTTCTACGCCTCAGGTCTCAAGCAGTCGAGATCCCTGTCCGAGGTGGTGTTCATGCATCAGTTCACGGCCTACGGCGAGCGCTGCATGGTGACCCTGCCCGACAGTTCGCGGGTATGGCTCAACGGCGGCAGCTCACTCATCTATCCGTCGCGCTTCGTTTCGGCCGAGCGGAATGTCTGTCTCACTGGCGAGGCCTTCTTCGAGGTGACGAAAGACGCCAGTCGTCCGTTCACCGTCGATGTGAACCAGATGAAGCTGAAGGTGCTGGGCACCACGTTCAACGTGTTCTCCTACCCCGACAACCCGAAGGTCGTGGCCACCCTCGAGACGGGTAAGATCGAGATCAGCGTGGCCAACCAGAAGAAGCCCTATGTCCTGTCGCCCGACAACCAGTTGGTGCTCGACACCAAGACAGGCGACGTAGAGGTGCACGATGTCCGTGCGGCCGACTTCTCCGTCTGGCGCATCCCGGCCCTCCATTTCGACGAGGTCGAGCTCATGTATGCGTTCCAGCAGATTGCGCGCACCTACGATGTGAAGATTCATATTCAGAACAGCCGATATAATCATCAGACCATCAGAGCACACTTCAATGCCGGCGAGAGCATCGAAGGTATCATGGCCGTCATCAAGATGCTGATACCCTCGCTGAACTACGAGATCGACGGCAACGACATCTTCATCAGGTAACTTTTCTTTTTACTTTATTTAACATAAACGGATTGGGTGTACACTTCACATTTATTGTCCTTTGGGTACATTAACTATTATTATTTCAATCTAATTTCAACCTAAAATGAAGGAAAGACAAAACCGAATTCTGAGACTAGCTGCTATGTTGCTACTTGGAGGCTGCCTCTCGCTTCAGGCCCAGAACGTATCGTTCAACAACGAACGGGTGACCCTGAAGAAGGCATTTGAGAAAATCGAGTCTGTAAGTAACTACCGTATTGCTTACAATGCGACGAAGTTGAACGTCAACCAGCAGGTTGTTCTGAACCAAAAGGACAAGACCGTGCCCCAGATCATGGACGAGCTGCTCAAGGGCACCGACTACACTTTCGAGATCAAAGGCCATCAGATCATCATCGTGCCGAAGAGACAGACCAAGTCGGATGCCAGGCAGAAGATCACAGGTATCGTGACCGACGAGAACGGTGAGGGCATCATCGGCGCCAGCATCACCGAGAAAGGCACAGGCAACGGAACCGTTACCGACATCAACGGCCGCTACGAGCTGACCGTACCGAAGGGAAGCACCATCCAGATCAGCTATATCGGCTATCTGACACAGCATATAAAGGTCAACAAGAATCAGATCGACATCCGTCTGACCGAGGACGCCCACAGCCTCGACGAAGTGGTGGTGGTGGGCTACGGTCAGATGAAGAAAAGCGACTTGACCGGCTCCGTATCTTCAGTGGCCGTCGACCACGACAAGGCCATCTACAATTCAGGTATCGACCACCTGCTGCAGGGTAACGCCCCCGGTGTGTATGTCAACGGCGGCGACTCGCAGCTGGGTGGACTCGTCAACGTGCGCATCCGCGGTACCTCTACCCTCAACGGTAACAAGGAACCGCTGTATGTGATCGATGGTATTATCATGAACGACGCTACCGAGGACGTCGGCAACCCCAACAGCGGTGGTGGCACAGGTAGCGACCCCGTGCAGACCACCCAGAGCGGTCTGACAGGTATCAACCCCCAGGACATCCAGAGCATCGAGGTGCTGAAAGACGCCTCTGCCACAGCCATCTACGGTAGCCGCGCCTCCAACGGTGTCGTGCTCATCACCACCAAGCAGGGTAAGAGCGGCAAGGCCAAGATCAACCTCACCACCGGTATCTCTTTCGACCGTGCCAGCAAGCACATCAACGTGCTCAACGCCGAGGAGTATATCGCCTACAGGAACGAGAAGGAAGAAGACTTCTACAAAGCCGACTTCCACCCCGAGAACCGCGACTGGCAGCGCGAGCTGTTCCACACCGCCATCACCCAGTCCTACCGTCTGTCGGCCAACGGTGGTAACGACAAGGCCAACTACTACGTGGCTGGCGGTTACCTCGACAACAAAGGTATCATCCGCAACACCGGTCTGTCACAGGCCGACCTCCGTGTGAACTACCAATACAAGCTCAACAACAACCTCGCGCTGAAGGGTACGTTCAGCATGATGCGCCGTGTGAACGACATGACCACAGGTACCGACGGACAGGGTAACCAGCGCACCAGTCTGACGCGCCATGCCGTCCTGGCCAAGCCCTTCGCCAATGTCGATCCCGAGGACGACGACGATACCGGTCTGCAGCTCACGCCGACCAACTGGCTCACCGACTATGAGGACCACTCCGAGGAGAACCGCACCATGGCGTCGATCGCCCTCGACTATAAGATCATCAAGGGTCTCACCTTCCACCTGATGGGCTCCTACGACAACCGCGACAAGACCCGTTCACGCTGGTACAGCACAGGTGTGTACACCGGCATGAAGGTGAACGGTCAGCTGGGCTACAGCGAGCTGAGAAGTCTGAAGAAAGGCCTCGAGGCCCTGTTCTACTACGACTACACCCTGAACCACGTCCATCACCTCTCAGGAACCGCCGGTGTCACCTACGAGCGTCGCGATGCCAACCGCTACGGCATGCTGGGCGAGGACTTCTCGATCCTGAGTCTGGGCATCGACGGTATCGGCTATGCCAACAAGACCTATACCAACAGTCACTCGATGACCAACGAGACCACCGCCTCATCGCTGGTCCGTATGAACTACAACTACCTCGACCGCTACCTCGTCACCCTGACAGGCCGTGTCGACGGCTCGAGCAAGTTCCAGAAAGGCAACCGCTACAGCTTCTTTCCCTCGGTGGCCCTGGCCTGGCGCGTGAACCAGGAGCAGTTCCTGAAAGACAGCCAGTGGCTCAGCAACCTGAAGGTGCGTCTGGGATGGGGTATGACCGGTAACCAGAGTATCTCAGCCTACGCCACACAGAACACCTACGGCAATGTGGAGTACTCCACAGGCTCAGGTCAGAACATCGTCGGTCTGGAGCCCAGCAAGATCGCCAACCCCGACCTGAAGTGGGAGGCCACCACACAGGTCAACGCCGGTATCGACTTCGGTGCCTTCAACAACCGCCTCACCTTCAGCATCGACGCCTACCATAAGGAGACCAACGACATCCTGCAGTCGATGAACACCGCCGTATCAACAGGCTACAGCTCGATCTACGTGAACTGCGGCTCGATCCAGAACAACGGTATCGAGGTGGCAGTCAATGCCGTGCCCGTGAGCACCAAGGACTTCACCTGGACCATCGGCGCCAACCTGTCGCACAACAAGAACCGCATCACCGACCTCGGTCTGCCCCTGACCAAGTACGGCACCGAGTTCTACGAGGCCTACTACGGCACCAACCTGTCGTACTACGCTTCGGCCGCCTTCCCTGTCAACATCTTCATCAAGGGCAAGCCCATCGGACTGTTCTGGGGCTACAAGACCAACGGTATCTTCCAGAGCGACGAGCAGGCCAACGGACTGGTGTACAACGGCGACGCCCTGAAGGCAGGCGACATCGCCTATGTCGACACCAACGAGGACGGCGTCATCAACACCGAGGACCGCGTGATCCTGGGCGACCCGAACCCCGACTTCACCTTCGGCTTCAACACGTCGCTCACCTATAAGGACTTCACCCTGTCCGCACAGTTCCACGGCTCAGTGGGCAACGAGGTGGTCAACGCCAACAAGCTCGACAATACCAATACCTACTACGACTACAACATCCTGCGCGAGGCCTACTTCGACGCATGGCGCGCCGACAAGCCCAGCACCACCTATCCGCGCATCGGTGTACCCCTGAGCGAGCTGACCGATCGTCTGATCGAGGATGGCAGTTTCCTGCGCCTGGGCAGCCTGAGCCTGACATGGAACGTGCCCGTGAAGCCCGTGAAGCTCATCAACGCCATGCAGCTCACCCTCACAGGCCGTAACCTCTTCACCATCACCAACTACTCAGGCTACAACCCCGACATCAACAGCTTCTCCAACGACCCGAAGCGTATCGGCATCGACTACGGAAGCGCACCTATCACACGCTCATACAGCTGTACACTCAATGTTACATTCTAACCCTATAAACACAGCAACAATGAAAAAGATCAATATACTGCTGGGAGCAGCATTATTCACGATAAGCAGCACCCTGTTCACGTCATGTGACGACATCCTGGAAGAGAACACCGACTCGTTCCCCTCGCAGGCAGTCATCTACTCCAACGACAAGAGTGTGGAGGCAGCCCTGACGGGATGCTACCACGGTCTGATCAACTACAACGTGTTCCAGTCCGACTACCACACCATCTTCTGCACCGCAGGAGGCACGATGAACAACACCAGTTCGTCGTACAACGACTCCAAGGCCCAGAAGACCGAGCCCGACAACAAGTACGTCGGCCGTCACTTCAAGACCTGCTACCGTGTCATCGCCGACTGTAACGACCTGCTCAGCAAGATCGACGGCAGCGGTGCCTCCGACGTGCTCAAGACCCGTGCCAAGGGCGAGGCCCATTTCCTCAGAGGCATGATCTACTTCAACCTGGTGCGCGCCTTCGGCGGTCTGCCCCTGCGCCTCACCCCCATCACCAGCACCACACTCGACATGCCGCGCTCTACCGTCGAGGAGACCTATCAGCAGGTGGTCGCCGACCTCCAGGAGGCTGCCGAGCTGCTGCCCGAGGTGAACCCCACCGACGGCCGTCCCAACAGCTATGCCGCCCATGCCCTGCTGGCAAAGGTGTATATCACCCTGGCCAACGGCGAGGAAGGCTCCCCCTACTGGCAGAAGTGCATCGACGAGTGCATGAAGGTGTATGGCCACTACCAGCTGGTACCCCTGCAGACCCTGTACAACGCACAGAACCGCAATACGGCAGAGTCGATCATCGAGATCCAGTTCTCCGACATCAACGGCAGCACCTGGACCCAGGGCATCGCCCCCGATGTCAGCGACTTCACGCCCAACTCATCGAGCAACCCTTACGGCCGCTACCGCCCGTCGAAATATATCTTCGACACCTGGCGTGAGCAGTACCCCGGCGATCCCCGCATCGAGGAAGGAATCATCTACAACTACTACACAAAGAACGGCGGTGTCGACACCGTTGAGATCTATCCTGCCTACACCAGCGATACGGGTAGCGGCCGCATGTGGCCTTACCTCAAGAAGTTCCTCGACACCCGCTACGTGGCCCAGTACACCGCCCAGAACTTCATCTACCTGCGCTATGCCGACGTGCTGCTGATGCTCGCCGAGGCCATCAACGAGGTGAGCGGTCCCGACCAGGCCTACCAGTATGTCAACGAGGTGCTGGCCCGTGCCCGCAACAGTGCCGAGCCCGCCGCTGCGCAGCCCGCCGACTGGAGCGGCATGACCAAGGCCGAGTTCCGTCATCGCATCATGTACGAGCGTTTCTTCGAGCTGCTCGGCGAGGAGACCGAGTATTTCGACATGCGTCGCCGCGGTCCGGAGTTCCTGCTCGAGTACTGGAAGGCCCACAATGCCCATCCGGCCAACTGTCCCGAGCCGTCGTCGACCAAGTATAAGGAAGACTACTTCATCTGTACGCCGGAGATGGCCCAGCGCGCCATGCTGCTGCCCTTCCCCACGCTGGAGATCAACTCCAACAACGCCATCACCGATGCCGACCAGAACCCCGGCTACTAATCACGGAAAAAGTTTTCACATCATACATTTATGATTGATTGGTTAATGAAGGCTGCACCCCGACGATGGGGTGCAGCCTTACCTTTTCACCCCCACCACACACGGCAGGCGCGAGGGGGTGAAGCTAGAAAATTAAAACACAGATAATCAGTTACTTATGGTGTATGCATGCAGTGCATGCACTGCATGCATACACCTAATTCCCGATTTTATTTTGTATCTTTGTTCCCAGACTTATATTGATAGCTCATGGACCAAGTACATCACATACATTTTCGCCCCCCTCCTGTGTGACAGATGGTACAGATGACAGATGGGTCCTGAATACACATGCGCGTGTACGCAGGAACTCTCGAGCCGCCAAAAGTTCCTGCGTACACGCGTGAGAAATCTTATAACCCATCTGTCATCTGTACCATCTGTCACAAATAAAAGCAGAAGAAGATTATGGAAGGGGCACGGTTGCTGAGCCTGTCGAAGCAAGGTAGTGACCCTTCCACGCCCTACTACGAAAAAGTGCTCTTTGAAATGTTGTACCTTGATAAGCGACCAGACAAGTGTGTCGCCCCCCCCCCCCAACTATGGGTGAAAGAGATAATCCCTTTCGGTGAAAGAGACGTCATCTACGACTGATGGAGATAATCCCTATAGGGGTATAGGCCCTATCTCCATGACTCGTAAACCCTATCTGAATGACTCATAGGAGGCATCTCTTTAAGCCAAAGATCCCCCCATCCACAGGGACCGTATGAGGGAGGGGGGAAAAGAAAAAAGAGAGGGCGTCAATGGTGACGCCCTCTCTCTTCTTGTCAAACAATAACTAAAAACCTTGCATTTATACGATGTCGATCTGCCTGGAGACCTTGACTTTCTCTTCAACAACCTTCGGGAGCTCGACGGTGAGGACACCGTTGTCGACCTTCGCTGTGATCTCCTCGCGCTTGACGTCGTCGGGCAGGATCAGGGTCTGCTCGAACTTGGTGTAAGAGAACTCACGACGCAGATAGCGGGTGGTCTTGTCCTCGTCTTTCTTCTCGTTCTTGCTCTCCATCTTGATCATGAGGTTGCCCTCGTCGTTGATGTGTACGTTGAAGTCCTCCTTTTTCATGCCCGGTGCAGCAAGTTCTACGGTGTAGGACTTGTCGCTTTCTTTCACATTGATAGCTGGTGCTGTGAAGTTGGCCTTCGGCATCAGATCAACATCGAACAAATCATTGAATACACTGGGAACCCAGTTGTTACTTCTCATCATTGGCATCATAGTTGTTACCTCCTCGTTATACTTTTAAGTTGTTAATACTATTCATTCTGAACGCGGCCTCGCTGGAAGCGTTGTTCACAGAACAGGAAGCAAGAAAAATGCCAAGGGGAAAAGATGCGTCAATCTGTCAGAATCTCACGACAAACTGACAGCGCAGCCTCAACGGAGGCGACGGACGAGATGACCACGGAACGCTTGCCGCCGGCCTCACGGAAGTTGCACTGGCGGGCATGGGTGGACACATACTGCAGGATGCGGCCGAAGGCCTCGCTCTGATAGTAGGGGCTGTCGGGGTTGCTGACGAAGTAGAAGTACATCTTCTGCTGCTTGAGCATGAGCTTCTCGATGCCCAGCTGGCGGCCACAGACGCGGAGGGGAACGACACGGATGAGCTCTTCGGCGACATCGGGGATCGCGCCGAAGCGGTCTCTGAGACGACTGCGATAGGCCTCGAGCGAGGCCTCGAGGTCGTGGCGGTTGGCCAGGTTGTCGAGCTCACGATAGAGGAGCATACGCTCGGAGTCGTTGGGCACATACTGGTCGGGGAAATACATCTCGATGTCGGACTCGAGGGCACAGTCGTCGACCCACTGGGCGTTGACCATCGAAGACTGATCATTCTTATCTGCTGCGCCCTCGGCCTTGACGAACTCGGGTTCCTCGCTTCTCAGCTCGGCCATGGCCTGGTTCAGGATCTTCTGATAGGTCTCGTAGCCGAGGTCGGAGATGAAGCCCGACTGCTCGGCGCCGAGGAGGTTGCCGGCGCCACGGATATCGAGGTCCTGCATGGCGATATTGATGCCGGAGCCGAGGTCGGAGAAGTTCTCTAAGGCCTCGAGACGGCGGCGCGACTCGGGGTTGAGGGCGGCCAACGGGGGTGCCAGCAGGTAGCAGAAGGCCTTACGGTTGCCACGGCCCACACGGCCTCGCATCTGATGGAGGTCGGAGAGCCCGAAGTTATGGGCGCCGTTGATGATGATCGTGTTGGCATTGGGGATATCGATACCGTTCTCGACGATGGTGGTGGAGAGCAGCACGTCGTAGTCGTAGTTGGAGAAGTCGAGGATGATCTGCTCGAGCTCCTCGGGCTTCATCTGACCGTGACCGATGGCGACACGGGCGTCGGGGATATACTTATGGATCATCTCGGCGATATGCGTGAGGTCGGAGATGCGGTTGTTGACGAAATAGACCTGACCGTTGCGCGACATCTCGAAGTTGATGGCGTCGGTGATGATCTCGGCCCCGAAGGTGTGGATCTCGGTCTGGATGGGATAACGGTTGGGCGGCGGCGTCTGGATGACACTCAGGTCGCGGGCACCCACGAGGGAGAACTGCAGGGTGCGGGGGATGGGCGTGGCCGACATCGTGAGGGTGTCGACGCTGGACTTCATCTGGCGCAGCTTCTCCTTGGTGGAGACACCGAACTTCTGCTCCTCGTCGATGATGAGCAGGCCGAGGTCCTTGAACACAACGCTCTTGCCGATGAGCTTCTGGGTGCCGATGAGGATATCGATCTTACCGTCGGCCAGGTCCTTGAGCAGGGCCGTGGTCTGCTTGGTGCTCCGCGCACGGGTGAGGTAGTCGACCCGCACGGGCATGTCCTTCAGACGACCGGCAAAGGTGCGGAAGTGCTGGTAGGCCAGTACGGTGGTCGGCACGAGCACAGCCACCTGCTTGCCGTCGGTGGCGGCCTTGAAGGCGGCACGCACGGCCACCTCGGTCTTGCCGAAGCCCACATCGCCACAGACGAGGCGGTCCATCGGACGAGCGCGCTCCATGTCGGCCTTCACATCCTGGGTGGCCTTCAGCTGGTCGGGCGTATCCTCGTAGAGGAAGCTGGCCTCGAGCTCGTGCTGCATATAGGTGTCGTGACTGAAGGCGAAGCCTTTCTCACGGCGGCGCTTGGCGTAGAGCTTGATGAGGTCGCGGGCGATATCCTTGATATGTTTCTTGGTGCGTTCCTTCAGGCGCTCCCACTGACCGGTGCCCAGGGTGGAGAGACGGGGTGGCTCACCATTGTCCTGCGACTTGTATTTCGCCACCTTATAGAGGGAGTGGATAGACACGTAGATACTGTCGCCTCGCTGGTACAGAATCTTGATCATCTCCTGATAACCGTCGCCCTGCGGCATCCGCACCAGACCGCCGAACTTACCGACGCCGTGATCGACATGCACGACATAGTCGCCGATCTCGAACTGCTGGATCTCCTTCAGCGTCAGCGCCATCTTACCACTGCGGGCCTTGTCGCTCTTCAGACTGTACTTATGGAAACGGTCGAAGATCTGATGGTCGGTGAAGACACAGACGCGCAGGTCGTCGTCGACGAAGCCTTCGTGGAGGGTCTTGTCCACCGGCGTGAACACTTCTGTCTGCGGGCGCTCACCGCCCTTGGAGGGGTCGGCGGAGGTCAGGATCTCCTTCAAGCGCTCGTTCTGCTTCTGACTGTCGGCAAGGACGAAGATACGATAGCCCTGAAGGAGGTAGTCGTCGAACGCCTTCGTCAGCAGCTCGAAGTTCTTATGGAACAGCGGTTGGGTGGTGATATTGAAGCGGACCGTGGCCTGGGACTGGGATGACGGACGATGGCCGAACTCCACCCGACGGAACGTCTCGGCATCGGTCATGAACTGTGCCCCCGTGATGAGCTGCGACTCCTTCCGGAACTGGTGCTCGATCTCGCGCTGCTCCATCTCCGTGGCGGCCTCCAACTGCTCCAGTCTCGCCTGCGAGGAGAAGCCTTCCTGATAGGCACGGTCGATAGCATCGCGCACATAGAGATAGTCCTTGACCACCAAGACCACCTGTCTGGGCACGAACGAGAGGAAGGGTTCCTTGTTCTCGGTGGTGACGGCCAACTCGGGCACGATCTCGATACGGTCGCGCCGGTCCTTCGATAGCTGGTCCTCGACCTCAAAGGTACGGATGGAGTCGATATCGTCGCCGAAGAAGTCGATACGGTAGGGATACTCACAGCTATAGGAATAGACGTCGAGGATGGAACCGCGAAGGGCGAACTGACCCGGCTCATAGACGTAGTCGACCTCCTTGAAGCCGAAGCCACGAAGGGTGGTCTCGATCTCCGACACGGCGATGGTCTGGTCTTTCTCCAGGACGAGGGTCCGGGTGTCGAGGGCCTGCTTGGATACCACCATCTCGGCCAACGCCTCCGGATAGGTCACGATATAGAGGGCGGACGACTCCTGACTGTCGGCAGAGAGGCGCGCCAGCACTTCCGTGCGGAGGATCTCACTGGCCGCATCGCGCTGGGCGTACTTGATGGAACGGCGGTAACTGGAGGGGAAGAACAGCACGTCGCGGTTGCCTAACAACTGGGTGAGGTCGTGGTAGAAATAACCGGCCTCCTCGGCATCCTGGAGGATGAAAAGCAGCGGGGCCTTGACCCTCGGTGCCAGACAGCCGAAGAGCATGGATGACGAGGAGCCCAACAAGCCCTCGAGGAAAATCGTCTTCACCGAAGATTTCCCTAACAGATCTACCACCGCCGACACCTGCGGCAAACGGGTATAGACACTTTCTAATTCCTGTATATTCATCAGAACCGACTGCAAAGGTACGGAGAAAATAAGAATTAAGAGTTAAGAATTGAGAAAAAAAGTAGGACGACCGTAAAAAAACGCGACTCGTTGACCTTTATTCTAATTTAATTCGTATCTTTGCAGCACCAAACCATTAAAAACGATGTACGAAAGCGACAGCATAGTCATCATACCAACCTACAACGAGAAGGAGAACATTGAGAAGATCATCCGCGCAGTGTTTGCCCTTGACAAATGTTTCCATATTCTTGTGATCGACGACGGCTCGCCCGACGGGACGGCAGCCATTGTCAGAGGACTCATGGCCACGGAGTTCGGCCCCCGGCTCTTCCTCCTGGAACGGAGCGGGAAGCAAGGGCTCGGCACCGCCTATATCACCGGGTTCAAGTGGGCTTTGGCACACGACTATGAATATATCTTCGAGATGGATGCCGACTTCAGTCATGACCCGAACGACCTGCCCCGACTCTATGCGGCCTGTCATGACGAAGGCAACGACATGGCCATCGGCTCACGCTATGTGACAGGTGTCAACGTGGTGAACTGGCCCATAGGCCGGGTGCTGATGAGCTACTTCGCATCGAAATACGTGCGTCTCGTCACCGGCTTCCTGGTTCATGACACCACCGCCGGCTTCGTGTGCTACAAACGGCGGGTGCTGCAGACCATCGAGCTCGACAAGATACGATTCAAGGGGTATGCGTTCCAGATTGAGATGAAGTACACGGCCTACAAGATCGGATTCAAGATCAAGGAGGTGTCGGTGATCTTCGTCAACCGTCAGGAGGGCACCAGTAAGATGTCGGGCGGCATCTTCGGTGAGGCTTTCCTGGGTGTGATGAAGCTGCGCTGGGACGGATGGACACGGAAATACCCCAAACCCATTGAAAACTGAACAAGATGATGACCTTTCTATATAGGATTTATCAGTTACTGATCGGTCTGCCTATCGTGGTGATCCTGACGATCATCACCGCCCTGACAGTGGGTATCGGCACGACCATCGGCGACGGTCATTTCTGGGGATACTATCCCGGACGCTGGTGGGCGAAGCTCATCCTGAAGGTGCTGCTGATACCCGTCAAGGTGGAGGGGCGCGAGCACCTGGAGAAAGACCAGAGCTATGTGTTCGTGGCCAATCACCAGGGATCGTTCGACATCTTCCTGATCTACGGTCATCTGGGACGTAACTTCAAATGGATGATGAAGCACCAGCTGAAGAAGATGCCCTTCGTGGGCTTTGCCTGTCAGAAATCCCACCAGATATTCGTGGACAAACGGGGACCGAGTAAGGTACGCAAGACCTACGAGGACGCCCGTGAGATTCTGCAAGAGGGTTACAGTGTGGTGGTCTTCCCAGAGGGATCGCGCACCTTCACCGGGCATATGGGTCTGTTCAGGAAAGGGGCCTTCGCCCTGGCCGACGAGCTGCAGCTGCCCGTCGTACCGCTGACCATCAACGGCTCGTTTAACATCCTGCCAAGGATGCGCGACGGCAAATGGATCAAATGGCACCCGCTGTGTCTGACCATCCACCAGGCCATCTACCCTGTGGGCAAAGGACCGGACAATGTCAATGCCACCTTGCGACAGGCCTACGACTCGGTGATGTCGGCGCTGGTACCTGAATACCAAGGATACGTGGAAAACCCTGACCAGTAATCGCGTTCATGATTGCCAGAGCTCCTTATCTCTTTCTGCTGCTGATCATCGTTCCGGATCTTTATCTGGACTATCATTACTGGCGTCGCAGACACGCCATGTGGCAACGCCTACTACGCTGGTTGCCCACCATCGTACTGGTGGCCTATACGCTGTTCCTCACCTACGAGAAGAGCTTCATCCCCGACAACCCGATCATCGTCTATATATACATCCTGCTGCTAGGTCTGATTGCCATCCCAAAGCTGGTGTTCGTGCTGTTCTCCATGGCAGGCCTAGGACTCTGTAAGCTGCTGCATCGGCGTATCAACATCGGCAATCTGATCGGTGCGCTCTGCGTGCCGCTCATCTGGTATGTGGTCATCTACGGCAGCTTCGTCGGTTTCGGGAAGCTGGAGGTCAACCGCACCGTGTTCGTCGCGCCGGACCTGCCGGAGGCCTTTGACGGTTACCGACTGGTGCTGTTCGCCGACGCCCATGTGGGCACCTACGCGAAAGGGAGGCAGTGGATACTCAAACAGGCCATCGACAGTATCAACGCCCAGCGCCCCGACCTGATCGTGTTCGCCGGCGACCTGCAGAACATTCACCCGCAGGAGGTCTACCAGCACCTGGACATCCTGAGTTCGCTCAAGGCCAAGGACGGTGTCCTCTCGGTGCTAGGCAACCACGACTACGCCGAATACCTGGCGTGTGACGAGGTGACGAAGGTGGCCAACTGCCGTGAGACCAGGAGTCTGGAACAGCAGATGGGGTGGACCCTGCTGCTGAACGAGAACCGTACCATCGCACGAGGCAACGACCAGATCACGATAGCCGGCATGGAGAACGACGGCGACGGGAAGCGGTCGCCACGGAAAGGAGATATCACCAAGACACTGGACGGTGTGGCCGACGGTGCCTTCATCGTCATGGTAGAGCATGACCCTTCGGCCTGGCGACGGAAGATCATCCCTGACCACCGGGCTCAGCTGACCCTCAGCGGTCATACCCACGCCGGACAGATCAAGCTGTTCGGATGGTGTCCGTTGTCACTGACGGGAAAAGAGGTCAACGGCTGGTACCAGGAAGGACGGCAGTCGCTCTTTGTGACAGCCGGTCTGGGCGCTCTCGTCCCCTTCCGTTTCGGAGCCACGGGCGAGATCGTCGTGATCACCCTGAAGAAAGGTTAGAGGTTAGATGCGAGGAAGCGACGGACGACCTCAACAGGAAGACCACGGCGGGAGGCATAGTCGCGGAGCTGGTCTTCGCCGATCTTTCCCAGATTGAAATAGCGGGCCTGGGGATGAGAGAACATGAAACCGCTGACACTGGCATGGGGCTTCATGGCCCCACTCTCTGTGAGACGTATCCCGATCTGTTTCATATCCAACAGTTCATCGAGCATGAAGTTCAGACTGGTATCCGGTAAGGACGGATAACCGACAGCCGGACGGATGCCCTGGAACCTCTCTATCTGCATCTCCGCAATCGTCAGGCACTCGTCCTTGGCATAGCCCCAATACGTCTTTCTCACCTCCTCATGCATACGCTCGGCGGCCGCCTCGGCCAGACGGTCGGCCAGGAGCTGCACCATCATCTTCTGATAGGGATCGTTATCAAAATCGGTCTCCAGTCCCATATCCACGGACGTGGCAAAGACCCCGAGACGGTCTTTCACACCGGAGGAAAGCGGCCGGAGATAATCGGCCAGACAGAGATTAGGTTGTCCGACAGACGTCGGACGTTGTTGGCGCAACAAAGGGATCCGGGAACGCCCGATGACAATATCATCGCCATCGCCATTGGCATCGCATATCTCGAACAAGGCATACACATGATAACGGTCTTCCAACTCGGTGAGACAGGTCTCTGCCTCACGCTGCAAGCGGGCCTTCTCCGTGGGATCCTTCACCTGCCAGGCGAAGAAGAAATAAGGCCAGTTGACATAAGGCGTCAACGTTGAGATATCGTAAACCAGTCTCATCTGTCAACGCCATTGTCACCTCGTTCCCTG
Organism: Prevotella sp. lc2012; assembly: GCF_900107065.1. Classification (NCBI taxonomy): domain Bacteria; kingdom Pseudomonadati; phylum Bacteroidota; class Bacteroidia; order Bacteroidales; family Prevotellaceae; genus Prevotella; species Prevotella sp. lc2012. Next base: position 232,831 of record NZ_FNUF01000003.1, read on the forward strand.
GAAAACAGCACCGGTTGACCGATATAATCCGTATCCACCTGACCCTGTCGGTAGACGGTGTGTCCATTACACAGGGTCTGTTCTACACGCCACAGATACATGTGACCTTCCATCGGACTCCAACCGCACTTGCTCTGGATATGCTCTTTCGTCACCGTCCAACCGGTATTCGGACGGACCAGGACGATATCTGCCTGATAGCCCTCGCGCAGGAAGCCCCTGCGCTGCACATCGAAAAGACGTGCGGGACGATGGCACATCAGTTCGACCAGTCGTCCGATACTGAGTATCCCCTGATCCACCAGTTCTAACATGGTGACCAACGAGAACTGGATCATGGGCATGCCACTAGCCGCCTTCACGCAGCCGCCCTCCTTCTGCGAAAGCAGATGAGGCGCATGGTCTGTGCCGATGACGGCGATACGTCCATCGCTCAACGCGTCGCGTAAGGCATCACGGTCACGCTGGGTCTTGACAGCCGGGTTACACTTGATACGTGTTCCAAGAGAGACATAGTCTCTGTCGCAGAAATACAGATGCGAGACCGTGGCCTCGGCGGTGATCTGCGGGCATCGGGCGCTGTTCACCGTCCACGGCTCGAACAGCGACAGCTCCCTGGCCGTCGTCACATGAGCGACATGAAGACGGGTATGATGCTTCCTGGCCAGTTCGACAGCCAGACGGGTACTCTCATAGCAGGCCTCCTCACTACGGATCTCCGGGTGATGGGTCACCTTCGGGTCATCGCCATACTTCTCGACCGCCAGTGCCATATTCCGGTTGATCATCTCTGTATCCTCGCAATGCGTCATGACTGGAAGCGCTGCCGACGTGAAAATACGGTCTAACGCATCCCGACGGTCGACCAGCATATTCCCCGTCGAACTGCCCATAAAGAGTTTGATACCGGGAATCCGGGTCGGGTCAAGACGGTTGAAGAGCTCCACATTATCGTTGGTCGCACCAAAGAAGAACGAATAGTTCACATGACTCTTCGCTGCCGCCAACACGAACTTTTCCTCCAGAGCCTCCAGCGTGGTGGTCTGCGGAACCGTGTTCGGCATATCGAAATAGGTGGTCACCCCGCCCGCTGCTGCCGCACGACTCTCGGTGTCGATATCGGCCTTGGCCGTGAGTCCCGGCTCACGGAAATGGACATGATCGTCGATCACACCGGGCATAACGAAACATCCCGAAGCATCGATCACGTCGTCGAACGATGCTTCGGGAATTGTATGTCCTTGAACAACACGGGCTATCCGCTCATCCTCTATGATTAAGGAGCCTTCGAATATCTTCCCCTCGTTGACGAGGGTTCCCCCGTGTATGAGTATCTTCATTTCTGAGGCAGATTGAGAGACGGCATCTGCAATGAGTCGGGAGTCTGCGGGGGCGTCTGCGACGCCGGAGCCTGAGAAGTAGCAGCATCCTCTACCAGCCCATTCTGACGGGCCTGTATCTCGTTCGCCGTCTGGTAGTACTGCTTCACATATGGGTCGTCCTTGAATTTCTTCGTGGCCTTGCTCATGATATCCTCGATCTGTGGGGTCAGCACAGGATAAGCATAGCTGCTGGTCATCATCATGAAGACTCCAGGACCCAATATGTTGTCAAAGTTCTCTACAATGAAATTCGTCACCAGACTGTCCTCCTGTTGTGACAGGCGGGCTGCCTCGACAGAGAGCTGACGGTTGATGACCTCCTCGTCGACGCCATCGAGTAACATCTGACTCTGCTTATGAGAAAGCTCGTTCATCTCACTGCCCAACTGATCGTGACGGTGGATAAACTCATACAGCTTATCGTTCAGAGGCGTACCACTGACCACCCGACTGGTATTATCAATACGGATCTCGATCTCGCCTTTCTCGATGACTACCGGCATCATCAGCGGTTCGTCATCCATATACAGATTGGCTAACTTGACTGTATCCAGAATACCAGAGAAATGGAACTTGCCATGCACGACATCGCACGAATCCATATTCTTCAACTCCTGATCCTTCACCGTCTTCAGATAAAGCTTACTGCCATCGAGAGACGATACAGAGGAGGAACCCTGGATAGAATAGGACTCAGCACAGGATGCGAACACAACTATGACGACGAATGCATATAGAATCTTGCTCATAAATATTTATTTCGTGGCGCAAATGTACAACGATATATTGAAGTAGAAAAAAAAATTTGCGCATTTTAAAACAAATGCGCAATCTTTTATAGTTTTTTTGCCTCTTTAGCCAGCTCTTGGTCTATTCTGTGCATAGAATACAGCTGCAGGATGGCTGCAATCAGAAGCGTGATGACCCACTTGTTATAAACATACTGGGCATAGACGATCTGACTCAGACCGAAGAAATTCGCGATGTTAGCGAACATCAGAAGGGCAGAAAGCAGGAACAGGAAATCGCTGATAAGCATCATCCGACGCAGACGACGGATCACCAGATTGTTCCCCTCATAGCGCTGCAGCATCTGCATGGACGTAAAACAGATGGCTCCTACCGCATATATGTATGGTGCACTCTTCCATGCCAACAGACTGGTGCCGGCACCGATCACCATCAACACGGCGCCCAACAGGAACACCGCATTCTGTATATTACTCAGTTTCCTCATGATCAACAATGGATTTAGGAGCACGATCGTCATCGCTCAATACAAAGATATCCTCGTCGTCGGCTTTCATGAAATAACGCTCACGGGCGATCTTCTCCATCGCCTTAGGATTGGTCTCCAACTCCCGGATCTGCGCCTGATCGCGCTGGAAGTCAGCATTGTACCTCTCCGTCTCCTCCGTCAGCTCGTCGATACGCTGGAGATTCTTGATGTGACTCCAGACGCTGTTCTCGTCAAGGAAGCCAACGATCAGTACACCAGCGATACACACCACCGAATATTTCAGGAACTGCGACCGCCAGAGACGTAACAGGAAAGTCTTTATACGACCCAATACTTTCATTCTCCTACTATTTTGACGGCAAAGTTACATAAAAATGAGAGCAAAACAAAATAAGTCCACTTATTTTTTTGCCGAATGCATGTAACTTCGCGACTTTTTGTCGCAATGTTACATAAAAAAGAGTGAAATGCAAAAAGGTTTTATCTTTTTTTGCTACATAAATACTAATATGTTTGTTAGTTTAAAAATAAAATACATATCTTTGCACAAGAAACGTCAATTGATAAAAGAAATGAAAATCAGAACGATACTTGGGTATTCTTATCGGGTGATAGAGGTTTTGTTTATACTCTATATTTCCGCTTGTGTGTTTGCTGGGTGCAAAGGCTCTTCGAAAAAGAATCTGTTAAAGATTGCGGCAATGACAGAAGAGGACTACAGACTGAGTGATGAACAAAAGATAATGGTTCGTAACAGCAATGAATTCGCTGTCAATCTTTTCAAGAAAATTTGCGAGGAAAGAGAAGATTCGAATGTCTTCGTCTCGACTACTGGCATGTTATATTCATTGAACATCATCAACAATGGTGCATCAGGTCAAACCCAACAAGAGATATGCCATGCCTTAAACATTGTACCAACTGATGTGGAGCGTATTAATAATCTCTGCCGCAGATTCATGATTGGTCAGGCAAAAGTGACAGAGCACGAATTCCTTGGTCCCACATCGTACATGAGAACCGCCACTCTATTCCAAGCAGGGGAGGACATAGACATCAGCAAATCCTTTCAAGAGGTTTTGGAATATGACTATTTTGCAGGTATCATCAAAGGCAAAATAGATCAAGGCAAACGAATGTCTAGCATCGTTGGGCATCAAGAAGCTGTTTAGTAATGATTCTCAATTGACCCGCATTCAATCACGTCCGATGAAGGTAATAGAAATCTTACAAAGCAGCAAAGTCATTCTGGACGAAGACGGAACGCGAGCTGGTGCCATTACATCTACTTCATTTGCAACTTTGAGTTCGCTCATGCATCCCACAGAGGCTTATTTCTATGCCGACCATCCCTTTGCCTATATCATAGCCGATCCCTTTGGCAACTACTGCTTTATGGGCACCTTCTGGGGAAATGAATAAAAGTACAATCATTATAAGAGCTTATATGAAGAGAATCGGGCTTGTTACTATATCAGTGTTACTGGGCATAGGAATATTTGCCCTTTCATTACAAGGCTGTAAGAATAAAAAGAAATCAGATGAAGCAAATGATCTTGTAGTCAACAAAAAGCCCCAAATAAAGGTAACAAAAACTTTTCATACGATAAAAAATAGTCACGGAGAAATCTCATATCAATGGAAGAAATCCGACAGCTTATATGCCCATGCTTCTACTAAGGAGCTAATAGAACTTGCTGCGAATCATGATGATAAGATCGAACGCTTGGTAGCTTTTCGTGCTCTTTTAATGAAGAATCCACATGAGGCAGTTAACTTGGCCATTTCTGAGATAGATGACACTACTAATGTGACAACGACAGACGGCAATTGCGGACAAGAGGATATTGTATCTAATGTAAGAATCGGTATGATACAATATGAAAGAAATCATTATAAAGTATCTCTGGCAGATTCTATGCGCATTGATAGTGCACTACTGTTTTCAAATCATTCTCCAAAATTTGGTTACATGTCTCATCTTTACCACAAGCTACCTGCAAAGCCAGAATTTGAGAAACGCCTGCTACAATTACACGAGCAGGATCAATATGCATTGATAGCTTTGGCAAGATATCATAGAGAAGATATAAAACAAGAGATTATCCGATTGATTTCCCAAATAGACAAAAAGATTAATATCTCTAATCGTGATACTATCCGCACTGCATTAGATGCTGTTACAGCATGGCCGTCGGAATCATACAAGCAACAAGTACGAAAAAAATGTCAGTATATACTTAATAAAGCTGATACATATGGTTGCTATCGTAGCGCTTTGGGAGCTTTAATGGCCTATAATGATAAGTGGAGCTACAATTTTATAGACAAGACTTTGTCAAAAGCCAAACAAGATAAACAAGTATTCTACGGCATTAGATTGGATTTTCTTATGGCATATAAAGACAATCCTCTTCCATTATTCAAACCATTGATACAGAAATATAACATCACAAAGGATTAGAAATATTTAAAATAAAAAAGGAAAAGGCAAAGTGGTCAAAATGACCATTTTGACCACATTTTATCACCCCCACCCCATGCCCGAAGGAAAATGGAGGTTTGAATAAAATAAAGCAGGACTTTGCTCGGAGGAAACTGTATTCGGGGCCGGATGCCGAGGAATAAAAAGCACCACGACGGCATAACACGCATGATTCAGCCCCAAACATCATAGTGACGGATGGGGTTTGATGGGGAAAGTGAAATAGGTATCGGGGAAAGGCTCGTCCTTCAGGGTAAAGTGCCACCACTCGGTGTCGAAAGGCTTGAAGCCGTGACGGAGCATGGCTTGACGTAGGATCATGCGGTTTCTGAACTGCTGCTCTGTGATGCTGCGTTTCGGATTGGCAGGACTCTTCGAATTGTCGCCTGTGTATTCGCCCGTCTCAGGATTGCCGCAGAAGTCGGGATGACTCTCAGGACCGAACCAGTCGAAGGTGCCGCCCATATCGATTTCTTTCTCCGTATTCATGTCGAAGAGCGTCAGGTCGAGGGTAGAGCCACGGGTATGACCACTCTTCAGACAGATGTAGTCTTGAGGAAAGAGTACGCTCTTGTCGAGGTCGGGATAGAAGTAGGGCTTCATCAGTGTGTCGGCGATGTCCTCTGCCCAGCGCACGAAGTGGTCTACACCCTTCTGCGGGCGGTAGGCATCGTAGATCTTCAGTCGATACCCTAGTTTCATAACGTCATCACTCACAGCCTTCAGACTGTCAGCAGCCTGCTTGGTGAGCAGTGCTATCGGTTCGTCATAGCCATCGATACGGGTACCCACAAAGTTGTACGTTCCAAAATAACGTATCTCCAGAATGGCATCGGGTACCACATCCGTAATTGTCACAAACTGACTGGCATCGTCAGTCGCGCTGACCGTCGTACTTTTCTTCGTGTCCGAAAAGCAGGACACCATCGTCATGCCGCAGATTGTCAGGATGGCGGCGATCATCCATCGCTTTGTCTTATTCATCTCCATATTCTCGCATGCTTTTGTGTGCAAAGATACAAATAAAAATGAGAGAAAAGGCATAAGAAATAAGTGAACTTATTTTGTTCTGCGCTCATTTTTATGCAACTTTGCGACAAAAGTCGCGAAGTTACATGCACTCGGCATAAAAAATAAGTGAACTTATTTTGTTCTGCGCTCGTTTTTATGTAACTTTGCAGGGAAATTAAATCTGCAATTCATGGAATATATCGTTTCTGCCAGGAAATACCGCCCGATGACCTTCGACGCGGTTGTCGGGCAAGCCGCCCTGACAACGACGCTCAAGAATGCCATCAAGAGCGGGAAGTTGGCACACGCCTATCTGTTCTGCGGACCACGAGGCGTGGGTAAGACCACCTGCGCCCGTATCTTCGCCAAGGCCATCAACTGCCAGAACCCGACAGCTGAGGGAGAGGCATGTAATGAATGTGAGAGCTGTCAGTCGTTCAACGAGCAACGCTCACTGAACATCTTTGAGCTCGACGCTGCCAGTAACAACTCCGTGGAGCACATCAAGACGCTCATGGAACAGACCCGGATCCCACCGCAACTGGGCCGTTACAAGGTGTTCATCATTGACGAGGTACATATGCTCTCCACAGCAGCCTTCAACGCTTTTCTGAAAACCCTTGAAGAGCCGCCCGCACACGTCATCTTCATCCTTGCGACGACCGAGAAGCATAAGATTCTGCCAACCATCCTCAGTCGTTGTCAGATATACGACTTTGAGCGGATGACCATCAGGAACACGGTCGACCACCTGAAGCATGTTGCCGAGAAAGAAGGTATCACCTACGAGGAACAGGCCCTGGCCGTCATTGCAGAGAAGGCCGACGGTGGTATGCGCGACGCCCTGTCGATCTTCGACCAGGCCGCCTCTTTCTGTCAGGGTAACATTACCTATGATAAGGTGATCGAAGACCTGAACGTGCTCGACTCGGAGAACTATTTCAAGATCATAGACCTGAGCATCGAGAACAAGGTCAGCGACATCATGATACTGCTCAACAGTGTGATCAACAAAGGCTTTGACGGTGGTCTGCTCATCCAAGGCCTCGCCAAGCACGTGCGTAATGTGCTGATGGCCAAGGATCCACAGACGCTCTCATTACTGGAGGTCAGCGACCAGCAGCGCCAGCGCTATCAGGAGCAGGCCAAACGATGCGAGACACCGTTCCTCTACCAGGCACTCCGACTGATGAACCAGTGCGACATCAACTACCGCCAGTCGTCTAACAAGCGGTTGCTGGTGGAACTGACACTCATAGAGATCGCCCAGATCACACAGTCGGATGACGACGGTGCCAGTGCGGGGCGCCGCCCCAGAAGATTAAAAACCCTGTTTAAGAACCTGATACGACAGTCTCAGTCCAAGGCAGCAGCTCCGCAGGTGGCTGCGGCTGAGCCTGTCGTGTCTCCCCAGACTGTTGTCTCCCAAGTCTCGGAAAAGTCCGAGCAACCCAAGAATGCCGCTAACCCCGTAAAGCCAGGCATCTCCCTGAAAGGGCTCGGTTATTCATGGAGAAACCTTCGTCAGCAAGGTAAGCCGACGAAGATGAATATCATCCCTGGAACCGTTAACACGACCATCAAGCAAGAGACAGATGCCGTCTTCTCTCAGGAAGACCTGGAACTGCAATGGATGTCTATGTGCAATCGCATGCCTCAGAAATACAGCAGCATTGCCACACGCATGAAGAACATGACACCTGTCGTCTCCGACACGTCTCAGGTAACCGTCACCGTTGACAATGATCTCATCAAGGACGAGATGGAGCAATTCAAGAATAGGATTGTCAGAACACTGGCGGATAATCTGCATAACAGTCAGATCACCCTGACCATCCTCGTTGCCGAGCGTCCTGAGCATGTAAAGGTGCTCACCCGTCGTGAGCAGTTCGAGCTGATGAGCAAAGAAAATCCTGCCGTAGAGAAACTACGGCAGGCATTCGGATTGGAACTGGCCTGACAGAGGCCCGTTCCTTATTCCTTCAGATACTTCTTAATAGTCTTCAGACAGACCTCTCCGCTGACAGGCTTTGAGAGGAAATCATCACACCCTGCTGACAAGGCCAACTGACGGTCGCTATCGAAAGCATTAGCCGTCAAGGCGATGATCGGGAGATCAGGATGCTTCTCCTTGATGATCTTCGTGGCCTCCAGACCGTCCATCAAAGGCATCTTCACATCCATCAGCACGATATCGAAACCACCTGCCTCGATCATGTCAACAGCCTCCTGACCATTCTTGGCCCTTTCATACTGATAGTCCTTCTTCAAGATGTACGACATCAGGATGAAGTTGCTGTCATTGTCTTCTGCTACTAATATTCTCTTCATATGGTTTTGCTTTGATTAGTTTTTCTTCCACAACTTGCTCATATCCTCCAAGGTCTTTCCCTTTGTCTCAGGAACAAGACGCCATACGAACAGGGCGGCGATCACACAGATAATGCCATACAAACCATAGGTGAACCAATGGCCGAAGTCATCACCTGCCGTCAGATGCATATTGAACATCGGAACGAACGTCGAGCTGACGATGAAATTGAAGATCCACTGGAAAGCGACGGCAATGGCCACCGCAGCGCCACGAATGGTATTGGGGAAGATCTCTGCGATAAGCACCCAGGTGATGGGGCCCCATGAGAACATAAACGATGCCGAGTAGATAAGCAGTGAGGCGGCAGTCACCAACTCCAGTCCTGCGTGACCAAACGTCACCGCAACACCGAAGGCACCAAGAGCCATACCCAACGAGCCACAGATGAGCAGCGGCTTACGACCCAGCTTCTCAACGGTGAAGATGGCAACCAGCGTAAACAGGATGTTGATAACACCCATGAACACGGTGATAACCATCGGGTTCTCCATACCCATATCGCCGAAGATACGCGGAGCATAATAGAGCACAGCATTAATGCCGACAGCCTGCTGGAACACGCTGAGCATGATACCGATGAAGATACACATGGCACCATAGGTCATCAGCTTCTCGGTCTTCACGACCATCGTATCCTTGATGTCCTGCAGAATCTGGGCAGCCTTAGCCGTACCGTTGATCTTTGCCAGGATTCCCTCAGCCTTCTGGTCCTGACCGATGCTCACGAGGTAACGCGGTGTCTCAGGCACGAAGCAGATGAGCAGGGCGAAGAGTCCGGCGGGAACAGCCTCGGAACCGAACATATAGCGCCAGCCGGTCGTCACGGTCCACTGAGCGGCGGGATTGATGGATGCGAGACCCTTTCCCATCTCCTCTACCAACGGCTGGATATGATCGCCAAGGATGAAGAAGTTCACAAAGTATACCACCAGCTGACCGAAGATGATAGCGAACTGGTTCCAGCTGACAAGCATACCACGTATGTTAGAGGGGGCGACCTCACCGATATACATCGGACAGATGGCCGAAGCCAGACCGACACCGATACCTCCGATCACCCTATATATATTAAAGGTAATAAGCAATGAGTAGGTAGGCTCTCCATGCTTGAAGAACAAGAACTCTGGTTCCATGCTTCCCAAAGCGGAAATGAAGAATAACAGGCCTGCGACGATCAGTGACTTCTTACGTCCCAGGTTAGTAGCCAGGAAGCCAGAGAGGGCAGAACCGATGATACATCCGATGAGTGCCGAAGCCGATGTGAAGCCATGCCATCCGTCTGTATAGGTGAAATCCTTTGATTCCATGAAGAAAGCCTGAAGTCCCTTCTCGGCGCCAGAGATCACCGCCGTATCATATCCGAACAACAGACCGCCCAACACGGCGACCATCACAATTGAAATCAGGTAGGCCTTGCTACCTTGTTCTGTTTTTTGATTAATCATATCTATTTGTTTTAAGTTTATCTTCTCCCCCTCTTCTTTCAATTGTTTGCAAAAATAAGCCTTTTTGATGAAATCACCAAAATAAATCGCCTTTTAACCTTATTTTTTTGATAAAATTTTCGCACATCAGGTTTTTTACGTAATTTTGTAGCCACTAGCAACTAATCGAAAACGAAATGAAGAAATTAACAACAATCTCACTGTTGGCCATCAGTCTGACCGCAGCAGCACAGATACATGTCATAGACGTCAACACTAAAAAACTTGGAGCCCCCATACAGCCGACCATGTACGGACTCTTTTTTGAAGACATCAACTACGCCGCCGACGGAGGTCTTTATGGCGAACTTGTCAAGAACCGTTCTTTCGAATTTCCCGACAGGCTGATGGGCTGGGAGGCTTTCGGAAATTTTGAGATAAAGGACGACGGTCCCTTCGAACGCTGTCCCCACTACATAGAATTACGCCATCCCGGTCACGGTGATCGTCGTTCAGGTCTTAGCAACGACGGATTCTTCGGTATCGGTCTGCACGAAGGAGAAGACTACCGTTTCTCCGTCTGGGCCAAGGCGCCACAAGACAGTGCACGGATCATCGTACAGTTCATCGATCGTGCCACGATGGAGGAGCATCAGGAGTTCGCCGAAGCCAGACTGAGCATCGACGGTAACACATGGAAACAATATGAGATCGTACTGAAGTCGCCCCGTACCATCCAGAAGGCACAACTGCGCATCTTCCTTGACGGAAAGAACACGGTAGACCTAGAGCATATATCACTCTTTCCTGTCAACACCTTCAAGAACCGCAAGAACGGCATGCGCCGTGACCTTGCCCAAGCTCTTGCCGACGAGAAGCCCGGGTTGCTGCGCTTCCCCGGTGGTTGTATTGTAGAGGGTGTTGATCTCGCCACACGCTACCAGTGGAAGAACACCATCGGTCCGGTGGAGAACCGTCCTCTGAACGAGAACCGTTGGGAGTATAGTTTCCCTTATCGTTTCTTTCCTGACTATTTCCAGAGTTATGGCCTCGGTTTCTTCGAGTTCTTTCAGTTGTCAGAAGATATCGGAGCAGAACCGTTGCCCGTGCTCAATGTGGGTATGGCCTGTCAGTTCCAGAACTGGAACGATGAGAGTGCCCATGTTCCCTTGGATCAGTTGCAGCCATACATCCAAGACTGTCTCGACCTGATTGAGTTCGCCAACGGTCCTGTCGATTCTGAATGGGGAAAGAAGCGTGCAGAGATGGGGCACCCGGAACCATTCAACATGAAATACATCGGTGTGGGCAATGAGCAATGGGACGATATGTACTTCAAGCGTCTGGAGCCCTTTGTGGCGGCCATCCGCGCCAAATATCCCCATATCAAGATTATCGGTACCAGCGGTCCCGACTCCGAAGGCAAGATGTTCGAGAAAGGTTGGGAGGCTATGAGGAAACAGAAGGCCGACCTCGTCGACGAGCATTTCTACCGTAACGAAGACTGGTTCCTTGGTAATGCAGCCGGCAAAGCCAGATACGGCGACAATTGCGGCGGTCTGCGTTACGAGAACTACGACCGCAAGGGGCCGAAGGTCTTTGCCGGAGAATATGCCTGCCATGGAAAAGGCAAGAAATGGAACCACTATGAGGCCTCTATCCTTGAGGCTGGTTTCATGACCGATCTGGAGCGCAATGCCGACGTGGTCTATATGACAGCCTATGCCCCACTCTTCGCACATGTAGAGGGCTGGCAATGGCGCCCCGATCTCATCTGGTACGATAACACCCGTATGTTCAAGTCGTGCAGCTACTACGTGCAGCAGATGTATGCGACGAACAAAGGTACCCATGTGTTGACGACGACCATGGACAAGCAGTTTGTGGCCGGTCAGGAGGGACAAGACGGTCTTTTCGCCAGCAGTGTGTTCGATAAGAACACCGGTGAGATCATCGTAAAAGTCATCAATACCTCCAAGCAGACGCAGTCTGTCGCATTGAATCTTCTGGGGCTCAAGGGTGAGCATACCGCGAGAACCATCACCTTATGCCACGATGGTATGGACGACGAGAACACGCTTGACAATCCTGAGTTGATCACCCCCCAGGAAGGCACCATTCTGTGTGAGGCCGGCAAAAAGAACACCATACTCAACGACCATCTGCAACAGATGTCCTTCCGTGTTTACAAGATTAAATAACTTACACTATGAATACTAAGTTTTTTTCTTTACTTCTAAGTCTGCTGTTCTGCTGTGCCGTTGCCCATGCACAGGAAGCGCAGAAGAGTGCCCTGCAGCAACGCGCTGAGGCCGACAATGAGAAAGGCGATATCGCCAGTGCCCGTTTTCATTTCATCCGTGCCTTCGAGGATTATGCCGGCAAGGGACAAATCAGACAAGGTGTAGAGTGTGGAACGAAGGCTACAGCCCTGTACTACAAAGAGAACTATTACAAGGAAGCCTTCGACTTGCTGCAGCGTATCGAACAAGCCATCCAGTCAAAAGAACAGGATGGTTCTAAGAAGGCAGCATTGAAATATCTGACTGTCAAGGAGCGTCTGGAGATGTATATCAGGATGAGGCGCAGCGCCAGCGCACTCGACCAGATTAACGCCATGGAAGTCCTGGCCAACGCGGCAGGGGATGAGAGCGTCAAGAACGACCTGCTCTATAATAAAGCGATCTACTATTACACCTTCGGACAGAATGCACAAGGTAATGCAGTCTTTAAGGAGATGGCCGACAAGTTGACCGCCTCGAAAGAATACGACAAGGTTGATCAGGTTTACCAGACGCTTATCGCCAACGGGCGCAAAGCTGGCAACGCCAATCTCGTGGCACAGTCATATAGCAGTTATCTCGCTTGGAAAGACTCTGCTAATGCCCTGAAGCATGCCGACGAGATCGGTGCTCTGAAGAAACAGATTGCCGACAACGAAGCCGCTATCTCAGAGAAAGACAGTTCGTTGACCTCACGTCAACTGATTATCATCGGACTCTGCATTCTGGCTGCCGCACTGGCTGCCGCATTGGCGATAGGTGCTGTCGTACTCCTCCGTTTCATTGCCTTGACCCGCAAGCAGAAGAAAACGATCCGTCAGGCAAACGAGAACAACGCACTGAAGGCTAAGTTTATCAGTAACATCTCCGCCCAGTTGGACCCGACCCTCCAGAAACTCGACAGTCGAGCTCCAGAAGTAAAGGCACTGATGGACTTCTCCAAACATATCCAGACACTATCGGAGTTGGAGAATACAGCCGGAGAGGTGGAGTTGGAAGAAACCCAGGTTCAACAGTTCTGTGAGAGTCTGGCCGACAAAGTGCGCGACAAGGTTAAGAGTGGAGTCACCCTGACAGTGAACGCGCCAAGCATGAGTGCCATGATCAATCAAGATTACGTATCCCACATCCTGTTGCATCTTCTGAACAATGCCGCCGAATATACGCCAGAGGGCGGAAAGATATGGCTGGACTACAAGAAGCGTGGCGCACATGTACACCAGTTCCTTGTGTCGGACACAGGACAAGGCATACCAGAAGAGAAACGAGAAGAGATATTCAAGCCTTTCCGTGAGATCAGAGACCTGACGACCGGCGACGGTCTTGGGCTACCGATCTGTAAGCAGATGGCTATCAACATGAATGGAGACCTTGATATCGATCCTGAGTTCACCAAAGGAACCCGTTTCGTGCTGAACCTGCACACCTAAGATCTCAGACAGATATTGATATGATACTCGCCAATCAGTCATCTGCTGATTGGCGAGTCTTTATTTATCCAGATTCTTTCTCCTATACTCCCATAGTTCCAGAGAGTTGATAATGTTCTGCCATAACACGTAGCACCCGGCACCGACCGAAGCAACAGGGTTCAGATACATATAGGCCACCCATATACTCAAGGCCGTATTCTTCTGGAAGAGAGCCTGTCCACTATTGATTTCCTCACCAAGATGTCGCCCGATACCACGTCCTACCAGGAACTGTACGAAACAGAGTATCAAGCTGAGCACGGCAATCATCACAAGCAGTGTCAGGGTGGCCTGACTATGAACGATATTACGAACCGTGACGCCCGACGTGATACATAATGAGACCGACCATAGATAAAAGGAGAGATCTGGTATCGAGACAATCCACTGACAAAGCCGTTTGGCGTAATGCTGCACCAGCCAACCAAGGATAAGCGGTAGAACAAGCACGATTGCCACTTTCTCAAGAATCATAGCAAAAGCGCTCCAGAAGTCAACATGAGCCGTATGTTCTAACAACGGGAACACTGCAGGAATCATAACAGCGGAAGTCAGTGAGGAGATAACGACAAACGCCGTCATCGTATTGATATTGCCTCCTAATTTGCCCGTCACAACCGGTGATGCGGAAGCCGTCGGACCAATGATACAGGTAAGCACACTCTCCCATAGGATTTTCTGTTCCGGAACGGCATCGACAAGGAATACGATCCAACAATTTATGGCAACAAGCAGCATTTGGGCCACTAACACACCGACATGCCAACGATGGGGTTTCATCTGATGGAAATCCACCCGGCAGAAAGTAGAAAACAAGGTCAGGAAGACCGCCATGGGAAAGACGGCATCAATGACTGGTCCCATGATGTTACCCACGGTATCGAGTTGAGGAACCCAGTAGAAGGTTAGATAGACCAACGAGCCGACAGCTATCGCCACAGGCAGGGTCCAGTTCTTAATAAATCGTATTATACTCATAAAACCGATTGCAAAAGTACGAAAATTAAAGAACTTACATTCAGAAACAACAGCTTTTTCTTTGTTTTACTATCCTTTTTTAGTAACTCTGCGGTCATTCGACCGCGAAGTTACATGCACTCGGAAATGAAAAGAAAACAAGTTTTTCTTTTGCATTTCTCTCGTTTTTTCGTAACTTTGCACACAAATAGACATTTCCACCAATGAGCGTAACAGGATTTATCCACCAAGATATAGACACTCGGCGTTTTTCTTTTGAAGTGCTTCCACCCCTGAAAGGGACAGGCACGGGAAAGTTGTTTGCCGACATTGATAAGCTAAGGGAATTTGATCCTGCCTATATCAATATCACTACACACCACTCAGAGTTTGTATATAAAGAACTGGCTAACGGACAGTTCGAGCGTCATCGCATTCGTCGTCGACCAGGGACAGTGGCCATTGCTGCTGCCATACAACAGAAATACGGGATCCCCGTACAACCACATGTGATCTGTAGCGGTGCCACCATCGAGGATATCGAATACGAGCTGCTCGACCTGCAATTCCTCGGCATCAGTGATCTGCTGTTGTTAAGAGGCGACAAGGCAAAGGAAGACAGTCGTTTTGTGGTTACCCCCGGTGGTCATGCCCATACGACAGACCTCATACAACAGGTCGTGCGCTTCAACGAGGGTTTCTTCGCAGACGGCACACCTATCAAGAATCCTGGGAAGCCCTTCGATTATGGCGTTGCCTGCTATCCTGAGAAGCATGAAGAAGCGCCCAATCTGGAGATGGACATGCAGTATCTGAAAGAGAAACAGGATCTGGGTGCGCAATACGCGGTAACCCAGTTGTTTTACGATAACGACAAGTTCTTCGCATTTGTGGAGAAAGCCAGAGCCATGGGCATCACCATTCCCATTATCCCCGGTATCAAGCCCTTTGCTAAACTCAGTCAGCTAACGGTTGTGCCCAAGACCTTCCACTGTGACATTCCCGAGCCACTGGCCAGGGAGATTGTGAAGTGTAAGACTGACGAGGATGCCAAACAGTTGGGCATTGAATGGACCACGGCACAATGCAGAGAGTTATATGACCACGGCATCCATAACATACATTTCTATACCGTCTCGGCAGTAGACAGTGTATGTGAGGTCGTCAAGGAATTAAACAAGCGATAAGCCTGATGAAATTCAGTGAGGTAATCGGTCAGGAAGAGGCGCAGAAGCGACTGATACAGATGGTTGAAGAAGGCCATCTGCCACATGCCATGATGCTCTGCGGTCCACAAGGAAGCGGCAAACTGGCGTTGGCGACAGCCTTTGCCTGTTATCTGCTGGAACGGCCGACGGCCAACGGGCAACAGGTCTCTGACAGTACCAAGGCGATGCTGGCAAAGTTGGAGCACCCCGATCTGCACTTCACATACCCCACCATCAAACTGCCCTCGATGAGCACCGAGCACAAGCCCGTGAGCGACGACTTCGCAAAAGAGTGGCATGAGTTGATCATGGAAAGCCCCTATTTCACCATGGATGCATGGATGCAGGCTATGGGTGGCGAGAATCAGCAGGCCATCATCACCGCCGGCGAGAGCGACGATCTTGTACGCAAACTGAGTCTGAAGTCCAGTCAAGGCGGCTATAAGGTGAGCATCATCTGGTTACCAGAACGCATGAACATCGAATGTGCCAACAAACTGTTGAAACTCATTGAAGAGCCACCACAGCAAACCGTATTCATTATGGTCTGCGAGGAACCAGACAAGCTTCTGGAGACCATCCGTAGTCGCGTTCAGCGCATCGACATCCGCAGGACCGATAATGAGGATATCCGTCAGGCACTCATCACGCAAAGAGGCATTGACGAAGAGGCAGCCCTCCGCATCAGTCGGTTGGCTAACGGTGACTGGCTAAAAGCTCTGGAAGCGCTGCAGGCAGGGGCTGAGAACGAACTGTTCCTTGATATGTTTATCACGCTGATGCGACTGGCATACCTGCGTAAGATCAAAGACCTACGCAAATGGAGTGAGCAAATGGCAGGTATGGGGCGTGAGAAACAGAAACGATGGCTCAGTTTCTTCCTTCGCATGACAAGGGAGAATTTCATGTATAACTTCCAGAACGAGGAACTGTGTTACATGACCCAGCGAGAGGAGGAGTTTGCGAAGAATTTCGCACGTTTCATCAACGAGAAGAATATCCTGCCCATCAGCGATCTGGCCAATCTCGCCATCCGTGACATCGGACAGAATGCCAATGCGAAGATCGTGTTTTTCGACTTCGCACTACAGATGATCGTTCTGCTCGTACAAAAGTGATAATATAATTATAGCGATATATATGACAGAAAAGACAAAGGAATTGCCCGTCAAGGTCGGATGTGACCGAGGACTGTGCCACGCGGCAGTTGGTCGCCAGGACCGCCAGTTGAACACTTACGACTGGCTGGCTGATGTACCAGGCAATGCCGATACCACCGATCTGGTGGAAGTACAATTCAAACACACCCGCAAGGGATACTATCATAATGTTAACAACCTGGAGCTGAAGAAAGGCGACATCGTGGCCGTTGAAGCCAGTCCCGGACATGACATCGGTGTGGTGACCCTGACCGGACGACTTGTGAAGTTACAGGTGAAGAAGGCAAATCTCAAGTCGGCCGACGACATCAAACGAATCTACCGTCTGGCCCGTCCTGCCGACATGGAGAAATACCACGAGGCCAAGGCGCGTGAGCATGCAACCATGATCGAGAGTCGCCAGATTGCCAAAGGTCTGGGGCTCGACATGAAAATTGGTGACGTGGAATATCAAGGCGATGGCAATAAAGCGATCTTCTACTATATCGCAGATGAACGAGTGGACTTCCGTCAGCTTATCAAAGATCTGGCAGCCGCCTTCCACGTACGAATTGAGATGAAGCAGATCGGTGCCCGACAGGAAGCTGGTCGTATCGGAGGAACAGGTCCCTGTGGACGTGAACTCTGTTGTGCCACATGGATGAAGAACTTCATCTCTGTAAGCACGAACGCAGCTCGTTTCCAGGATATCTCCTTGAATCCCCAGAAACTGGCGGGTATGTGCGCCAAACTGAAATGCTGTCTGAATTATGAGGTCGATGATTATGTTGAGGCAGGCAAGCGACTTCCCAGCAAAGAAGTGATCCTTCAGACACAGGATGCCGACTACCACCTGTTCAAGAGCGACATTCTCGCAGGGTTGGTCACCTACTCCACCGATAAGAATATCGCCGCAAATCTGGAAACGATTTCTGCACAGCGTGCCAAACAGATTATCGAGATGAACCGCAGAGGTGAGAAACCACTCTCTCTACAGGAAGACGGTGGTAAACCTGCGGAGGTGAAACACCATATTGATCTTGCCGGCGGCGACATCAGCAGATTTGACAAGGCCAAGAAAAAGAAAAAGAAGAAGTCTGGCAACGGCCGTCCTAATAATGGTAACAACGGCAATAACAGAAGAAGAGACGACAGAAGAGAGCACGGGCAGCGTCATGACAACCCATAGATACCGGACGATCTTTCTGATCCTTGCGGTTGCCCTGTGCATGATTGCCTGCAACCGCAGGACAGTCTACAGCCACTATGAGCATACCCCCATCAGCGGCTGGGAAAAGAACGACACGCTCCACTTTAGCATCAATCCTCTGGAGGAACCAGGCACCTATCACGAAGAGATTGGGCTTCGTATCGACAACTCCTATCCATTCATGGGACTCAGTCTTGTTGTCGAAGAAACGATCTTTCCTTTAGGATATACCACCAGGCATGTCGTCAACTGTAACCTGATAGACAAAAACGGCATTATCAAGGGGAACGGTGTCAGCTATTTCCAATACAACTTCCCCGTCAACGACTTACAACTGAACAAAGGCGACTCGCTTCAGATCTGTGTGATGCATAATATGAAGCGTGAGATCATGCCAGGCATCGCCGACATCGGCATCAGTCTGGCAAGGAAATAGCAGAAGAAAGTGTTATGTTCGTATCAGATTCCTGCCCGCATCAATACGTAGGAAGATAAAGAGCAACAACGTGAATCCCCATAGGGAGGAACCGCCATAACTAAAGAATGGCAGTGGAATGCCAATTACCGGCGTCAAGCCCAGCACCATGCCCACATTGATAAAGACATGGAAGAGGAAGATGCTCAAAACACAATAGCCATAGACACGTCCAAAGCGATGGTTCTGTCGCTCTGCCAAATGAATCAGTCGTAGGATCAGAGCCAGGAAGAGCAATAAGACCCCTGCAGACCCAACGAAACCTTCCTCCTCACCTACCGTACAAAAGATAAAGTCTGTATCCTGCTCCGGCACGAACTTTAGTTTCGTCTGCGTTCCATTCAAGAACCCTTTTCCCTCCAGTCCACCAGAGCCGATGGCTATCTCACTCTGATGCACATTATAACCGGCACCTTTCAAGTCTTCCTCCAGACCCAGCAACACGTTGATACGTACACGCTGATGCGGTTCCATGACCTCGTTCAGCATATAATCGGCCAGATTGAAGAACACCATTGAACCAAGGGCAAACAACGCGATCCAGGCGTAGTTCCTGATGCGGGTGGCCAGTGCCATCCAAAGCAGATAGCCAATCAACAGCACACAAACCACCAATTCAATATATGTGACATCAAAAGGTATCACATATATAGAGAAGAGGAGTCCCACAACCGTCACCCCCAAACATATCGAGAAGAGACGGATCGCATGACGGTTCTCCTTACAGTATATCCACACCATAGCGGCAGAGAATAGCTGGATCAAGAGAAGAACGACGAATTTTCCAACTGAAGTAGGTGTCTGCCACAACATCGTATCAGCATATCGGATACCGACCACGAAATAGATCACCATCGCCAATCCTGTGAACAACACACTCCCAGGCATTCCCTCACGGTAGAACATCAGGAAGAAGGCCAGATAGACAAGGGCCGAACCCGTCTCACGCTGCAGCACGATAAAAAGCATCGGCACCAATATCACAGCCAGCGTAGCAGCAAAATGCCGCCAGTTCTGGATATTATAGCCATAGGTACTCATCAACTTCGCCAACGCCAACGCTGTGGCAAACTTGGCAAACTCTGCTGGTTGCAGACGGAGAGGTCCAAGCACCAGCCACGATCGGGATCCCTTGATAGAATGCGGGTTGAAAATTGTGGCAAAGAGGAGTAGTAGCATGAATCCGAAGATGATGAAGGCAAACATATCATAATAACGGTCATCAAGCATCAGCAGTACAAATCCCAGTACGATCGACGTACCAATCCATACAATCTGCATGCCAGAACGGGTGTCAAGACTAAAGATGTCTGCATCGCCATAGGTATAGCTTGCACCACAGACGCTGACCCATCCGAAGGTGAGCAAGGCCATATAGATAATGATTGTCCACCAGTCAAGAGAGCGTAACACCCCTTTCTGCTTATCTGTCCGTTGTACCATATGCTATTCTGCGCTCCTGAATAGACTTCGCCTTTGCTTGCGAGGCCTCTGAGAGCTTACCTTTTAGATATTGTTCCATGATCAGGCCACCGATAGGCACACCATAGGTAGCGCCCCAGCCGCCATTCTCCACATAGACCGCCACGGCAATCTTCGGCTGGTCCATCGGAGCAAAACCCATAAAGACAGAGTGGTCATGCCCACGGTTCTGAGCCGTACCGGTCTTACCACATGCCACAAAATCATACTTACCCAGTTCGTGACATGTACCGCCAAGCACCGACGACCGCATACCCTGTACCACATAGTCGTAGGCTTTACGATCAGCCTTGGTGACATGACGACGCGTGTAGGTCGTATCAAGAGGTTCCCCCTGTACCTTCCGCACAACGTGAGGTACATAGTAATATCCCCGGTTGGCAATGGTAGCACCAAGATTGGCGATCTGCAAGGGGGTTGCCGTCACCTCACCCTGACCGATGGCGATACTGATAATCGTCAGTCCGTTCCAGGAACCCTTATATGCCTTATCGTAGAACATGGCATTAGGAATCATGCCACGCTTCTCACTAGGCAGGTCTATGCCAAGCTTATAACCGAATCCCATGCTCACCATATAGTCACGCCATGTATTCATGGCATTCTGCACTGACCCGTATTTCGCCTTATTGCCAATCATATGATAGAGCCCCCAGCAGAAGAAACCGTTACAAGAGGTACTCAGAGCCGGCACAAGAGGCAGAGGAGCTGCATGACCGTGACAACCGACATGAAGTCCTTTGAAGTTAAAACCATGGGAACAAGGATACATCGTCGACTGAGTGATGATACCCTCCGACATAAATGTCAGTCCTTGTGTCGTCTTGAAAGTAGAACCAGGAGGATACTGACCCATCACACTACGGTTCAGAAGTGGTTTCCACACATTCTGACTGAGTTGACGATGATTCTTACTGCGCTGGCGACCTACCATCATGCGAGGATCATACGACGGCGACGAGACCATACAAAGCACCTCACCAGTAGACGGTTCGATGGCCACGATACTGCCGATCTTGCCCTCCATCAGGCGCTCTCCCAACTCCTGCAGACTGGCATCGATACTAAGCGTTAGGTTCTTTCCTGGTACGGCACGATGATCGAGTTCTCCGTTCTTATATCTTCCTTGGACACGGCCATGCGCATCACGGAGCAGAATCTGGATGCCCTTCTCACCACGCAGTTCCTTTTCATACCTACGCTCCACGCCCGACTTCCCGATATAGTCACCAGGCTGGTAGTAATCGTCCTCCTCGATATCCGCAGGAGAGGCCTCAGCCACGTCGCCCAGCACATGAGCCGCCATGGGATACTGATACTGTCGCACGCTACGCTTCTGCACATAGAAACCAGGAAAGCGGAACATCTTCTCCTGAAAGACACTAAAGTCCTTGTCGCTAAGCTGACTGATAAACAACTGCTGAGTGAAACGCGAGTAACCAGGATTACGGTTACGATCCTTCATGATGGTCATCCGACGATCGAACTCTTCCTTTGTAATGCCCAACGCATGACAGAACTCCGTCGTATCAATTCTGTCCTTTGCCTCGTTCATCACCACCATAATGTCATAGGATGGTTGGTTATACACCAGCAGCTTCCCATGGCGGTCAGTGATATTACCGCGTGAAGGATACTCGATCTTCTTCAGGAAGGCATTGGAGTCGGCACTCTTCTTATAATCGTCGCTCGTAATCTGGAGTGTGAACAGACGGATGATATAGATGACCACAATCAGTACAGCCACCCCGCCAATCACATAACGCCTATACCCAAGACCGTAATCCTTCACTTCGAGCGAACACTTTCAATAGCTACAATCAACACTAACGTCAGGATGGCACTGCCGGCGGCACGCAAAAGCCAATGTGCCCAATTGAAGAAATTGAATGTCTCCAAGGCATAGAACACAAGACAATAAAGCGATACCATGACAGTACAGAGAATAAAAAACTTGCCCACACCTAAGGTTGCTGCCGACGAGGCCAGGTTATCCGCAGAATCCCTCGGGACAAACAGTTCCAACAAGTATGGCTGGACAACGGCCATCAGTGTCATCGTGCCCGCAGCCAGTCCCGGTGTGTTAGAGAACACGTCGATGAGCAGTCCGAGGGCAAAACACCATAGCAAGATCTGCCATTTCGGTGAACTGCGCCGAAAGGTAATGACAAAGAACACGTAGAGCAACGGTGTTGCCACATCAAACAGATGAATACGGTTCAGTATCAGCACCTGAGCCAGCCACAACGCCACAAACATGATCAACCGGTTAAGTAATTCTATGGCCATGTTACTTGTCTATTTCTGTTTGATATTGATAGAATCACGAGCGGCCTGCATCAGTACAGCACGCTCAGCAATACTCTTGTCACTGATAACACAGACATCACGTACACAGCCGAAATCAGTGCTGAGTCGCACCTTCAACTTATACGACAGTCCGTCATGAGAGTTATATACCTGCTCGATCTTACCGACCAGTACGCCGGATGGAAATATCGACGAGAAACCACTGGTGACGACCCATTCACCCAGACTGAACTTCGCATGACGAGGCACATCCTCCACATATGCCACAGAAGGATCGCCGCCATACCAGCGGAGATAACCGAAATAGCCGCGGTTACGGATCGAACAACTGATGCGCGACGAAGAGGCGTTCAACACGGGGATTACCACAGAGTAGTGCTCAGAGACGAGATAGACCACGCCTACCACACCGTTTCCGCAGGCCACTCCCATATCCACCTCCACACCGTCGGCGCGGCCCTTATCGATGGTCATCAGGTTTTCTTCCTTATTCAGGGAGTTGTCAACCACCTTGGCAGGAATCAGTTTATACTGACTCAGGAACTGAAGCTCATCGCGCTCCATCACCGTTGTATCCTTCGTCAGATCCGTATACAGTCGCCGTAACTGGTCTACCTGACGTTCCAGATAGATGTTACGAAGTGCCAGTTCCTTATTGGCCTTTGACATAGAGAAGAACGAGGTCACCTCACTCTCCCACTGATAGATCTTGCCGACCATGGCATTGGCCGACGACAGCCAGACACTACCCTGATAGCTGTTGTACTGAAACAACAGAACACCACTGGCCACTTCCAATAAGATGAAAATAAACCAGTGATGATACTTTCTCAGGAAATCCAGCAGGTTGCGCATTTCCGGATTATCTCATCAAGAACGAGAACCTATCTACATTCTTCAATGCGATACCAGCACCCTTAGCCACGCTGTGGAGAGGATCCTCAGGTACATGGAACTGGATATGCATCTTATCGGTGAGACGCTTGTCAAGACCACGCAACAGAGCGCCACCACCTGCCAGATAGATACCGTTCTTCACGATATCAGCATAAAGCTCGGGAGGTGTGTTCTCCAATGCCGACAGTACAGCGTTCTCAATCTTCGAGACCGTCTTGTCAAGACAGTGAGCAATCTCCTGATAGCATACAGGCACCTCCATAGGCAGGGCTGTGATACGGTTAGGACCGTGTACCACAAAGTCCTCAGGAGCATCCTCACCCAGATCGGTCAAGGCAGAACCCACATGAATCTTGATACGCTCGGCCATACGCTCACTGACCTTCACGTTATGCTGACGATACATATACTCCTGAATGTCGGCTGTCAGGTCGTCGCCAGCCGTACGGATGGAG
Source organism: Prevotella sp. lc2012 (assembly GCF_900107065.1). Lineage (NCBI taxonomy): Bacteria > Pseudomonadati > Bacteroidota > Bacteroidia > Bacteroidales > Prevotellaceae > Prevotella > Prevotella sp. lc2012. Next base: position 256,634 of record NZ_FNUF01000003.1, read on the forward strand.
TTATTGCTGACGATACCACCGAGTGAGATCACGGCGATCTCCGTCGATCCACCACCGATATCGACAATCATATTACCTTCTGGAGCCTCCACGTCGATGCCAATACCGATAGCAGCAGCCATCGGCTCGAAAATCAGATAGACGTCACGCCCATCGGCATGCTCTGCAGAGTCGCGCACAGCACGGAGTTCCACCTCGGTAGAACCAGAGGGGACACCGATTACCATACGGAGTGAAGGTGAGAACAGACGGCTACCCGTGTGCACCATCTTAATCAGGCCACGCATCATCTGCTCACAAGCAGAGAAGTCGGCAATCACACCGTCGCGCAGCGGACGGATGGTACGAATGTTCTCATGAGTCTTCTCATACATCATCTTTGCCTCATTACCGACAGCGATCATCTTATCGGTACGGCGGTCAAGAGCAACGACCGACGGCTCGTCAACTACGATCTTATCATCGCTGATGATGATCGTGTTGGCAGTACCCAAGTCCATTGCAATCTCCTGGACAAAACTAAAAAATCCCATTATAGTCTTTATATTTCTATTCTAAATACTTAATCTCAATTATTTTGCGAACCAGCTATGGATGGCGGTATCGTAATGTGAGCTCACGCCGAAGGCACGGGTGGCAAACATACGGCGATCTTCGATGTCTGTCTGAGCGCCTTTCTTGTTAAGGATATCCAACAGCACACCATACTCAGCCTTGCTCGGCACGATCACCACGTCCTTGAAGTTCTTGGCTCCAGCGCGGATCAGAGAGATACCACCGATATCAATCTTCTCGATGATGTCTGCCTCAGACGCGCCACTGGCAACCGTCTGCTCAAAGGGATAGAGGTCCACGATCACCAAGTCAATCTCAGGAATCTCATACTGCTTCATCTGCTCAATGTCGCCTTCGTTCTCACGACGCGCCAAGATGCCTCCGAACACTTTCGGGTGAAGCGTCTTCACACGTCCGCCGAGGATAGAAGGATAGGTTGTCACATCCTCTACCTTCTGGCACTCATAGCCAAGTGACTCTATAAACTTCTGTGTACCACCGGTTGACAGGAACTTCACGCCCTCATCATTCAGTTTCTTAAGCAACTCATCAAGTCCGTCTTTGTGGAATACCGACACCAATGCGGTCTTAATCTTCTTTGTATCAGCCATATTTTTTCTTATAACGTTATAATAAAATGCGCTATTTTAATTTCGCGTGCAAAGATACAAAAAGAAAACGGATTAATCCTCATTTTCAGTATGAAAAATAGATTAACCCGTGTTAAAAATAAGATACGTCAATCAGGCCACAATGCTAATCAAGATGGAACACCTCCTGAATGGGTATCGTGACAGGCGAATTGTCTGGATTCACCTCCATGATATCGGCCATCATATCCCACCATTTCTGCGTGATGGGATCCACATTATCCGTATCCTGAGAATTACCATCACCACTGCATTCCTGATAGCCGAAGAGGATGTTAGTGTCCTTATCCCAATAGATGGAATAATTGCTCACTCCACCGTCCTTAATCATTCTGACCAGTTCGGGCCAGATGGCCGCATGGCGCCGTTCATACTCTTTCTCACAACCAGGTTTCAAGTACATCTTAAACGCGAATCGTTTCATATCTATTATCTCTTTTGATTGTTTTCTGCTGCCTACAGGCCTCATCTAATTCCCGTCAGGTTTCGTCATATCCATTCTATCGGCAGGGTACCAGATAAAAGCTCTAGGACTGTCAGGATATTTTGGGCTGTAATCTATCCAATCCGACCGAAGATCCCTCACGATAGGGAGCGCCAATTGCCTCATCCCCATCACCACCATCTTCGACACCTCATAGGCACCATAAGGATTAAAATGCGTATTGTCTGCCAAAGCCTGATCCTGCCCCGGGAATGTTCCGGCCGGATAGTGCACCAAGGCCCTTTTGCTGCCCTCGTAACCCAGTGTCTCAAAGAAATCGCGCGTCATCTCATGTAGTTCTATCACCGGAACGCCCTCACGCTGAGCCACAGCACGCATCGCATCAGGATAGTCAAGGTGTGTTTCCAGAATCCGACTTCTGGTCGCCTCGTCAAAGAAACGACGCTGAGTTGGCGTTACGAACACCAGGTGTCCGCCCTTCTCCCTGACCCGATCCACGAAGATCTTCAACAGATAAGAGAAATGGTAATATGCGCCATCGCCCGGCCCTTTCTCCTTCTGGTCATTATGTCCGAACTCACAGAACACATAGTCATCTTTTTTCATCATAGAAAGAACCTTCTCCAGACGATTACCTGCAATAAACGTACGAGCACTCAGTCCACTCTCCGCATGGTTGGATATAGCGACCTTATCTGTAAACCAGCGGGGAATCATCTGTCCCCAACTGGCATATGGCTCCTGCTCCTGATCGACCACCGTGGAGTTTCCACATAGGAAGACGGTGACAGCCGTGGTGTCACGTTCTATACGAACAGATCTTACCGCAGGTCTTGCGCCATTGAACTCCAGCGTCAGCTGGTCGTCCCAGTTCAGATACGTCAGTTCACGAGGCTTCAGTCTCACCCTCATCGCATCCGTAATCCTTGGCGATCGTTTGTTCACGATGAAGCTATAAGTCTCGTATTCCCCTTTCCGCGTTACGGCGCTCTCCACCATCAGACGACGCGACTCAGCCCTTACCACGGTCTGCGCCGCCCTTTTCCGAGAGCCCAGCGTCACCGTCACCTTGTAGTTTCCGTCCTCCACAGGCACGGAGAAGTAGAATGGCTTATCGCTCACCTTATTCAATATGCTATCCACGATTGTCTGAGCATACGTCCCCATCGGACACGCCAATACCAACAGACACAGCATTGCAGGTCGTGTGATCATCCTCACACCCCTACAATGCCGTCTGCCATCAAAACCTAAACGTTTCATTCCGTTATCTCACTCATCATAACAATTCATGGCAAAGATACATCATATCCGCAGAAACGAACTTTGTTTTTTGATATTCTAACTCGAAACTTTGTTCCGATTGACATTTCCTCATGGTTGGCCACTCCACGAAGCATCACAAAAAAAGCCCCACACTCACCAAGGAGTGTGGAGCCTTTCTTCTTTATGGCTTATGTAATTAATATCCAGGATTCTGCATAGCCTGTTTCTGTTCTGCAGTCAGACTAGAACCATCCTCGTTTGTAATATCATTGAGGAACGACTGCGGAATAGGACGATAGTAGTGCTTTGAGGGATCGAAGTTACCAATACCCTGACCTGCGCCATCGTTGAATGCATGCCAACGGGCATCGAGCGTACGAGTACGTACGAGATCCTCATAACGGTGTCCCTCGCCGATCAACTCACGGCTACGCTCGTCGAGCAGGAAGCACATCATCTTCTCGGCATTAGAGTTACAGTTAAGAGCCTTGTAGATACGCTGCTCGTTAGGCATGTTATAGACATCATCAACACTGTTCAGATGCATCACGCTCTTAGTCTCTGCCGTGGTCTCTGCAATATTGTTCGACTCATAGTAGGTATTCTCGTCAGTGTAGATGGCACCATCAAGATTGGCGACACCTGTTCCAAGAGAATTATTCTTATAAGCCTGACCACCATCAGGACTCTTCGAACGATCTTCGCCAGCATAGTATCCAGCACGGTCGCGAAGCATATTCAGATAAACGAGAGCATTAGCATACTGAGCCTCTCCCTGACGGATATAGGCCTCGGCAACCATCAAGGCGTCCTCTGCCGAACGGGCTGTGATGGCATCACGACAACCGAACTGAGAGTTATAACCATTACGAGAACCGTCACGATACTTTGAGAGAGCCACACTGCGGTTATGAGGATAAAGCGTGTAGTAGTTACCTGTACGCTCCTCCTTCTTAACGTTCCAGCTGAACGACTCGTCAGCATAGTAACGGATGAAGGTATGGGTATTCTCCAGCTTACCCTCTTTCAGCACACCGAGTTGAGAACGCGTTCCGTCAATATCGGTGAAACGCTTATCCTCAGGAGCATTGACGATATACTTGATGCCGATCTCGCCACCCTTGAAACGCCCTTCACTGGCCTGAGCACCTTCAGGGAAATAGGCAGCCTGCGAGGCATCCCACTTAGGAGCGTCACCACTCTTGTTGCAGCCGTAGCAAGTGATGAACGACTTCCAGAAGCGAGAGTCGTTCACACGGTCAAACACTTCCATGGCATATTCCGTAGCACTGACATAGCAGAACTCACGACCACCAGAGATATCACGTACACAACCTGCGAGGTTCTGGTAAACAGAAGGATAGCAGAGGCTCATCTGGTTACCGAAACGTCCCCAAGAGTCGCTATTGTCAGAGAACTGGGCAGCCAGCACCACCTCACTGACGCTCTCATTGACATCATTGGGCTTGGTGTAGTTCCACAGATCGAGGAAATTAGCACACAAGGGATGAGCAGCAAGCACCTCCTTACCATACTTGATCACAGCTTCGAGGTCACCACTCTTATAGGCGCCATTCCAACTGTCGCAGCCCTCAGAGGCACGGAAGAGGTGAGCCTTTGCCAGGAAGTGGGCGGCAGCACTCTTGGTGATACGACCGATCTGACTGGCAGTGGTAGGCAACAGATTGTAAGCCTGCTCAAAGTCTGAGATAATCTGTTTGTAGCACTCCTCCTCAGAAGCACGTGTGAAGTAAGTCTGGATCTTTCCGTTGGCTGGTTCCACTTTCAGGGGAACACCACCGAAAAGCTTCACAAGCTCGAAGTAGCCATAGGCACGCAGGAAGTAACCTTCACCCAGACGGGTGTTATAGTTTACGTTCGACTGATTATAATACAGAGGCGTATTCTGAATAACGATGTTAGTCTGCTCTATCAGTCCATAATAGGTGTTCCATACCGTAGCCAGATCACCCTGAGTAGAGTTCAAGGATGAACTATAGTGGTTGTAGTCGGCCATATCGTTGTTACCGCCTGTAAACTCGTCGATACCCATGTGCCACATCTTATAGGCCCACTGGTACTCATAACGGAACTTCAAGGTCTGATAGGCACCTGTCACAAGGGCATCGATGCCATCCTGTGTCTTGAAGTACTCAGTATCGTGCTGAGTAATCTGTGTCTCATCGAGGAAATCCTCCTTACAAGACGACACCCCCACCGTACCGGCAATCAGTGCCGCAAGAAAAACTTTATTGAGTTTCATATCACTATCTTCTTTTAGAATCCAACATTAAGACCAAAAACCCAGCTTCTGATAGTAGTTGTAGTACCAAAGTTTCTGGCATTGTTATCATAGTTCATCATATCTGTATCCAGCCAGTCGCACTTTGAATAAATTGTGAATGGGTTCATGGCCTGGACATAGAGCTTCAAAGAGTTGATGCCAAGAGGAGCCAACTGCTTTCCGGTAAAGTTGTATCCTAAGGAAATGTTACGCATCTTAATGTAAGAGCCATCCTGATAGTTCATCGAGCTGGCATAGGTATCCTCCGACTGACCATTGGTACCTGGGCCATAATACTCGGCATTCTCATTCTCACCGGCTACCCAGTAGTCGAGCTTACGCATCGCATAGCGACCATCCAGATTGACACGTCCAGCAGGCACTGTGAACTTCCAACGGGCAAAGATAAAGCAAGAGAGTTCCCACTCCTTATACGTGAAGGTATTACGCCAACCGCCTGACCAGCGAGGGCGGACCTTACCAACGATCGTGCGGTCGTTGTTTCCATCAATTTTGTCATCTGGATTCAGGTCCTTGACGCGGATCTGACCAGGCTTACGGCCATACACAGCAGCCTGCTCAGCCTCAGAGGTCTTCCAAATGCCATCATAGACATAGTCATAATAGACACCGATTTCCTCACCGACGAACCAGTTCCGGTTGATATTCTCAGTTACGCCGTTAGCCAGTTTCTCGATCTTATTGCGATCAAGCGACCAAGAGAGAATGGTGCTCCACTCGAAGTCCTTGGTCTTCACGGGCAGGGCATTAATCTGCAGGTCGATACCCCAACCAGAAGTCTCACCAACGTTAGCCATTGTAGAAACATAACCATTGAGTGAAGGAATGGTGGTTGCCATCAGCAGGTCCTTTGTCTTCGTGGTATACACGTCAACAGCACCACCCAGACGTCCGGAGAGGAAGCTATAGTCAAGACCGAAGTTCCACTGATAAGTCTTTTCCCAACTCAGGTTTTTGTTAGCCATAAGAGCAGGATTCTTCGCGTTCGGGTCAGAAGGAACATAGCCCACATCCGTCTTATCGCCCCACGTATATGTGAGGTCCTGAACAGAGCCCTTCGTAGCATAAGGAGTAATGGCAGCATTACCAGAGACACCCCAGCCGACACGGAATTTCAACTGGTCAATCCATTTTATGTTCCGCATGAACTTCTCCTGTTCCATGCGCCAACCAAGAGATAGTGATGGGAAGCTAGCCCACTTGTGACCCTCAGACAACTGAGAGGCACCATCCCAACGCATAGAAGCAGTAAGCAGATAACGGTCCATCAACGAATAGTTGATACGAGCCATATAAGAAGTCATCGAAGACTCTGTCAGACCTGTAGAATAGTCAGTAGGATCATTCTTGGAGTGAGCATTGTACCAGAGTTCCTCTGCAGTAGCCACGTTAGCACGGATATTACCTCCCTCATAATGATAGTCGGAAGCCGACTGCAACAGAGTGACACCAATGCTGTGGATGTCGGCGATCGTTTTGTTATAGTTGACGATATTATCAAGCGTCCATGCCACACGCTGATAGGGATTATAGACAATCTGGTTGCGACCTGCGCCGTTAATACCCTCAGCGGCATTTGCTGTACCAAGACGGAAGTACTGGAGTTCAGGTCCGAACTGGATACGATAGTTCAGGCCCTCCAGCGGAGACCAGATCTTTCCGAAGTCAACTTGTGCATAGGCACTACCGTTGATACGGAAGTTCTTTCGCTGGTTCTTGGTATAGTTCAACTCGTCAATGGGGTTCTGGATATTCACATCACCTGTAGGATACTCGATGAAATTGCCATTCGCATCGTAAGGCACAGACCAAGGCAGCATACCACGCAGAGCGTTGTAGTAGTCGCCTGCGCCAGTGGTCGACTTCGTGAAGCTATAACCATACTCCTGCGTACCATAAGAAGCATTCATCGTCACGCCCATGGTGAAGTAAGGCAGGACCTTTCCCTCGAACGAGGTGTTGAATGTGAAGCGCTGATAGCTCTGACCAGGTGTGACACCTTTCTCATTCAGATAGCCAAACGAGCCATAGCCCTTGAACTTATCCGTACCACCTGAAGCACTCAGTGTATGCTCCTGGGCTATACCCGTGCGCTTACCTTCGCTCTCCCAGTCATAAGAACCCACCTTTGAGTAGTCGAAAGAAGAGTGGTCTGCACTCCAGCCCTTCTCGATATTGGCCCAAGAAGCAGGCACATTACCATAGATCTTGTAGTCAAGGTCGTAATTAGGTGTACCGTCACCGTATGCACCACTATTATAATAGGCATAGCGAGAGTACTTCAGCCATTCGGCTGCGTTCATCATCTCAGATACATTATGAAGTGAGGAGACGGTCAGAGTTCCTGAATAGTTCAGAGTCACCTTACCCTCCTTACCTTTCTTGGTCGTCACGAGTACCACACCGTTAGCACCACGGCTACCGTAGATAGCTGTTGACGAAGCGTCCTTCAACACCTCGATCGACTCGATGTCGGCAGGGTTGAGATTCTCGATACCACCATTCTGGATGGTCATACCATCGACCACATAGAGCGGGCCGTTTCCTGCATCGATGGAACGCTGACCGCGAACCGTAATGGAGCCCACCTCACCAGGACGCTGGCTATTGGTGATATCCACACCGGCAGCCTTACCCTGCATAGCCTGCAAAGCATTGCTCACAGGCATCTGGGTCAGTTCCTTGGAATCGATGTGTGCCAGCGCACCTGTCACGTCGCTTTTCTTCTGGACACCGTATCCTACCACGACGACCTCGTCGAGCAGCTGACGGTCTTCCTCAAGCGTCACGTTGATCTGTGTCTTTCCTGCCACGGATATCGTCTGGTTGCGATACCCCACATAGGAGATCAAAAGGTTAGCATTCTCGGGTGTGTTCTTAATGATAAAGTTTCCGTCAAGGTCGGTCACTGTACCAGTAGAAGTTCCCTTCACAATGACGCTGGCTCCGATAATCGGTTCACCGGCAGCATCAACTACAGTTCCCGACACCTGCTTCTGGGCAAATGCACTAGACGTGCAGAGCACCATCAAGGCCAAGAACATCAGTCGGTGGAGCACAGATACGCCCCTCCCGAACTTGTCTGTAACATAAAGTTTTCTCATACAGTTAATGGTTAGTAAAATTAGTAAGAGTTGTTAAAGTGAAGGCAAAGGTAACATTTTCTCCCAATTTCCATATACAATATTTCTGCAAATACCCAAATAAATCAAAAATCAAAGAAGAAAATCAAAAATTAGGGGTCGGCTCCTATGAACCGACCCCATTTGGTCTCTATACCTGATAATGATGATGACTAAATCAGGTTCATACCCAGCTTTTTGCAGGCCTGACGCATGTCGTCGGGCCAGATGCTGGCCTGTATCTCACCGATATGTCCTTTGTGGAGCAACACCATGCACAGGCGACTCTGTCCGATACCGCCGCCGATGGAGAGCGGCAGCTTGTCGTTGAGCAGTTGCTGATGGAAGTAAAGCTGTTCGCGCTCCTCCTTGCCCTCCATCTTCAATTGACGGAGCAGGGAGTCCTTGTCGACACGGATACCCATCGACGACAACTCGAACGAGCGTCCCAGCACAGGATACCATATCAGGATATCACCGTTGAGTCCCTGCTTGCCGTTCTCGGCCACCGTCGACCAGTCGTCATAGTCTGGTGCACGTCCGTCGTGCTTCTCGCCATTCGACAGTTTACCGCCTATACCTATTATAAATACGGCACCGTAAGCCTCACAGATGGCATCCTCACGCTCCTTTGGCGATTTATCCGGATACATCTTCAACAGTTCCTCGGCATGGATGAAGTGGATCTTCTCAGGCAGGAAAGGCTTGATCTGCGGATACGTCTCACAGGTGAGATACTCCGTACGACGGATAGCCGCATAGATACGCTCTACCACATTCTTCAGGAAGGAGAGCGTACGATCCTCCTTGCGTATCACGGCCTCCCAGTCCCACTGATCCACATAGAGCGAGTGCAGGTTGTCGAGTTCCTCATCGGCACGGATAGCATTCATATCTGTATAAATGCCGTAGCCAGGTTCTATCTTGTATTCGGCCAGACTCAGCCGCTTCCATTTGGCCAGCGAGTGAACCACCTCAGCCTGTGCGTCACCCAGATCCTTGATAGGGAACGACACTGCCCGCTCCACGCCATTCAGGTCGTCGTTGATGCCAAGTCCCTTAAGCACGAACAGAGGAGCCGTCACGCGGCGCAGTCTCAGTTCGGTGGAAAGGTTCTGCTGAAAGAATTCCTTGATTAGTTTGATACCCTGCTCAGTCTGCTTCATATCAAGCAGCGCCTCATATTTCACAGGTTTGATGATTTGTCCCATATGTCAGATGATACTTAATTCTAGTTTATAGCTGTGGCATTTGCCGCTGCAAAGGTACACATTTATTATTAAAACGCAAGCGAAAAGAAACAATTATTTTGCAAAATGACACAAATTGATAATATCCGCTAACATTTTGCACGAGCGGAAGCCCGTTAACAAATCATAATTCTTAATTCCTTATTCTTCATTCTTAATTAATAGTCGTACCTTTGCATACGCTTTTCAAAAGCAGGGTCCCGTAGCTTAGCTGAATAGAGCGTCAGATTCCGGTTCTGAAGGTCTTGGGTTTGAATCCCAACGGGATCACAAAGGGAAAAGGAGTTTTAAATATGAAAGTTCACTTTCAGATATTTAAGGCTCCTTTTCCCTTTGTAGGATGGCAGGCGCCAGCCTACGGGAAAGACGAAGTCAATCCCAACGGGATCACAAAAGATAAAGAGTCGCGAACGATGAAAGATTGCTTTCAATCTTCGAGGCTCTTTTTTACTTTCTCTTTCCTTCGTATTGACAGTGCAAAGATACGATAAATCGAGAGCAATACGATATTGCACTTTTAGTCTGTTCGGCGTAGAGACAGGGCCTACTCTGGGTAGAGGGGCCTTCTATCAGTCAAAGAGATTATCTCCACGACTGTAAGGAATGGCACTTACGAGAGAAGGAGATAATCCCTTATAGGGTATAGAGATAATCCCTTTCACTCGTAAACCCTATCTCCACGACTCATAGACCCTATCTCTTTGAGGGAAAGATTCCGCCTCTTTCTTACATAGGCATAATCACCTCATAATCAACTAATTGCCAAAACCGCCCAAAACTCGCACCTACGCCTCCAACTCCGATGTTCCTACCACCACGCAAGTTATGAGCACCACTCTGTCCGGGAAATTCAAAGAAATCATTTCCTTCCCTATGATTTTATGTACACAAAGATTCTTTATAAAGTGCCCAATTATATACGTCACATCATAACTCTTTCCAGTTTTGTCTTCCACTTCTCCCAATGAGGCATCTCTTTGGTAAGTAAAGCATAAAAATCTTTAGTGTGATTACGATAAATGAGATGACACATTTCATGAGTAATCACATATTCAATACAACATCTTGGAGCGCAAATAAGCCGTGGATTGAGAGAAATACGCCCATCAGTGGTACAATATCCCCATCGTTTTTCCATCTTCTTAATGGAAAGACTTTGGGGTTTTACGCCATAGACAGAAAATTGTTCAATGATTGGCTGAGCATACTCTTGAAACTTGACGTTGGCCCGTTGGCGATACCATGTTTGTAACAAGATACCAGCATCTTTCTTATGGCGACACTCTATCTCAATGATGTTATTCTGATAATGGACTGCATTCACATTACTTTCTTTGACTCTGAGCATATACTGACGCCCTAAGTAGAGATGCGACTCTCCACTAATATACAGGCGCTTTGTCGTAGATGTGCCAAACGACTCAAAAAACCGTTTCTGTTTGAGAATCCAACTGGCCCTTTTATGTACTTTCTGTTGAATCTGTTCCAAGGTCGCATCTATAGGCGCTTTCAGGCAGACACGACTATCCGGATTAACACAAATGCTTAGAGTCTTTCTATGGGCAAACTCTATATCATAATCGATGACAGTCGCTCCATATTGTATATGGTCATGGGCAACCGCAAGGGATGCCTCTACAGTTATTTGATCCATATCTTTGCCACATCTACACAACCGTCAATGACGACATCCATATCGTCGAATGAGAAGTCAAGTCCATACTTACGTTTGATGTTGTCAATCAACTCATCTTCCAAATCAATCTTCATCTTTCCGATGATATCACTTTTTAATTGCCAATCCACTAAAACCGCATTGTCAACAACAACTGTTTTACGAATAATCTCATCGAAAGCCTTTGTCGTAGCAAGAGCCATTTCTCTGATAGGCTGATCAGGGAATAGTCGTTTGTAGTTTTCTATGGCAATACCATAATAGGCTTTTGCAGCATTATTATGTTCCAGTTCTGCCGGCAGTTCACTGTCCGTATGGTTCAGTACATCCTCCTTGAACTGCAACATCTTTTCCAGATATTCATTATCGCTAAGTCGTCCCTGCTCATATGCTTCAATCGCCTCACGAATTAATTGTGAGAACTTCTTATAGAAAGCAGGATCAGAATCCATATTCTCCTTAATATATTTAGAGGTACGCGAAGCAATAGTATCAGCCTTAGCTGCTGTTCCAACAATACTGTCGACCTCCTTCTGGAAACTTTCAGTATCGAAGATATTGACCAATTGAGTGATGACTTTTACTTCGTCACTCTCCACATGACGATTGATTAACTTCTCAATTCTTGCCTCGTATTTCTTATAGTCAACAGCATCAGAATAGCGCAACTGGACAGAAGTACGTAGTTTGGCAAACATACGCAAATCTTCTTTGTATCGTTCAATTGTCTTTTCATCGGTATGATCATGAAATTCTTTGGTAGAAAGAGCCAGCTGAAGCACAGACGAGAAAGCCGTCAGACGATCATAGAACTCATGACGCCTGTCTTCCAGTCGCAATGATTGGGCGTAGGCTTCCAAATCACGTTTGTTTGGAATAGCCTTAAACAAATCCCATAGTTCTGCATTCTTCTGAGGCAATTCTGCAATCTTATCACTAACAGGTGCCAGCGTCTCACGGAACACATCTCTATCTTCTTCGTCATACTCAGAATAAATGCTTAACGCATCATCTAACTCTGCTAATACACCATAGTAATCGATGATATAGCCATAGTCTTTCCCATCACAGTTACGATTGACGCGAGCGACAGCCTGCAGAAGTGTATGTCCTGTCAGATGACGGTCAATATACATGACAGCCACTTTGGGCTCGTCAAATCCTGTCAGCAATTTATCCACAACAATCATAATCTCAGGATCCTCCTGACCTTTGAATCTGGCAATCAGATTCTCCTGATATTTATGTGGAGCCCCGTGCTCGTCCATCATCTTTTTCCAGAATGCCTTCACCTCCTCAGAGCTTTCTCCGTAAGCCGTCTCCTCACCCTCGCGGTCGTCAGGTGCTGTGATCAATACATCTGATGTCACCTTACCGATCTCATCCAAATATTTCTTATAGAGGATCGCCACTTTTTTCTTGGGAGTTACTAGCATGGCCTTAAATCCAGTACTCTTCCAGTTGTCTGAGTAATGTTCTGAAATATCTACTGCAATCGAATAGATACGCTGTTCCGTCTGGTTGAGAATATCCGTACGTGAAAACTTTTTCTTGAGATCAACCGATTGCTCTTCTGTTAAGTCATCGCACACACGGTCAAAGAAACTGTCGATGGGCCCTTCCGTTACAAACTGTGGCACGATTCTTCCCTCGTATAACAGGGGTACCACTGCATGGTCTTCTACTGCCTGCTTCACTGTATAGACGGGTTTGATGATTCCACCAAAAGTGCGAGCTGTATTTTTGTCCTTCTTCATCAAAGGCGTACCCGTAAAGGCTATTTTACAAGCATTAGGCAGAACACGATTCATCTGGATAGCCATCTCTTTATACTGGCTACGATGAGCCTCGTCAATCAGAATAAAGATATTCGGATCTGTCAATGGCTGCTTGATTTTCTTGATGGCTGTTGCAAACTTATTGATGATGGTTGTAATCACAGAATCTGTATTGCTTTCCAACAACTCCACCAGTTTGATGCCAGTTGTCGCATTCTCCACATCCTTACCGCATTTACGGAAAGTCTTAGTGATTTGTGCATCCAAGTCTGTGCGGTCTGTTACCAATACGATGCGAGGATTCTGCACGACAGTGGCAATCTTCTGAGCCAACATCACCATCGTCAGAGACTTTCCGCTACCTTGCGTATGCCAAACTACGCCACCATTACGCTTGCCTGCTTCAATGCGTTTTACTCGCTCCACCGTTTCCTTCACGGTGAAGTATTGCTGATAACGGGCCAGTTTCTTGATGCCTGCATCATAAATCGTAAAGTGGTAAATCAATTCTAACAATCGTTTGGGGCGACAGAGGTTATAGATGTATTCATCTTGTATCGTTGGAGTGCGCACTACTTCTTCGTCCTTGTTCACTATATCCAGGAGTCGTTTCTGGTAATCCAATTCCTCTTCCTTATTAATGTGCATCTCATGCCACTTACACCAGAACTTCTGTGCAGAACCCGTTGTGGCATAACTGCCGAAGTTATTTCCAACAGCCAATAACAGCGCACTATAGACATACAGTCCTCTGATGCCATCATCCTGCTGATTACGCAGATGCTGGGAAATAGCCTGTTCTTCCGCTCCTTTGATATCAGGACGCTTACACTCTATTACTACCAACGGAATACCATTCACAAACAAAACAATATCAGGACGATAGGTGTCTGCAGAGCCTGTACGGGTCACAGCAAACTCCTCTGTCACATGATAGACATTATTCTCTAGATGCTCCCAATCGATATATCGCATGGTGTAACTCTTCTTGTCACCATCGATGCTCTGCTCAAAAGCCTTACCTAATGTCAACATGTTATATATGGCCTCATTGCCACTAAGGTATCCACCCTCCATCGGCACATTACGCATGGCTATCACTCCGTTCTCGATGTTCTGCTCTGAGAAACGTTCCTCTTTACGGTTACCTATCCGAATGGAATTCAGTTCCCTCAGTTGCCGTCTCAGCACCTCTTCCAACAGCACGTTGGAAGTCTTTCCACCCCGCATAGCCAATGCCTCTTCTGGCGATAGATACTGATAGCCCAACTTCTGCAACAGCTCCAAAGCCGGCTTCTGGCTTATATCGTTTTCTTTGAATGATATTCTATCCATATTTGCCCTATTTTTCTATTTCCCAGTGCCCACTATAACCACTTTCAGTATCACCTTGAGTATCATCTTGAGTGACATCTTGAGTGACATCTTGGGTGACATCATCAACAGTTGAGAAAACATTGACTTCAAAAACGGTTAACATACTATCCATTTTTTGACCACCTATTTGACCACCTATTTGACCACCTATTTGACCACCTGCATTATAATTGTTTCAAAATAATGAAGTAACTTCCACGAGTGCGTCCTTTCCTAGCAATATTACCATTATTAATAAGCACTTCAATATGTTTTTGAATAGCAGATTGATTAATTCCAATGGTATCAGCTAGCTCTCGGCGAGTAATATGAGTATTATCCATAATTAAATCAAATATTCGTTTCCTAATATCAACTGCAGTTGCAACAGACAGTTTACGCTCACGAATATGTCCGTCATCATCAACGACTAGTTCCTTGCAGACGAAGTCTTTGTGGCATGGAATGGATACATAAAAATAGGTTCTATCTTCGTCTGACTCGTATGATGCATCATCTGAGCCGTTCTTTTCCAACTCTTTCTTGACGGTTGGGATTCCTGTTCCGCGTCCTTCTGTCAAATCCAGTTCTTTCAGGAAATCACCTAATCGCCTGTTCCTATATCTTCTTGCATGGATTCGTTTGCCTGCACGAAGGTCTTCCAGTCTGATACTTCTATCGGCACCACTGTAACTGATAATTTCTATTTGCTCTGGCATAATAGAGATCTCAACAGGCTCCCGTTCCTGGTAGGAGCGATGGTATAAAGCATTTACGATAACTTCTTCCAGAGCCTGATAAGGGTAATTGAAAGTTCTATCAGCCTCTGCTTTTGTTGCTACTTTGGCAACTTTCTGCCTAATCACCATTGTCTTTACATAGTCAAGAGTCCGTCTGATAATCTGATGCACAGGTCCTTTTATGGGATCTATTTCTATGAAATTATCTGGGTCTGCATCCTTGCCTTTAGGATAAATGACAATATCCACTTGGGTACTAGGGAAAAACTTCTCAGGATGATATGAGAACAGCATCAAGGCTATATTTTTGATTCTTACATTCTCATTTGGACCCTCTACCAAATCCATTTGTCGAAGAATTTGTAGAGGAGAGCTTGTTTCAAGTTGCTCAACTAATTTGCTGCCTGTTTGTGTCAGGAAGTCCCTTACCAGTAGCATCGACACATCTTTTATGGAAGCTGATGTGTTCCCCCTGTCATCGAAAGGAACGCGGTTGGCCATATTCAACAGCTCCACCTCATAATCCCCTTTTGCTACGATTGAGCTGGAGTTATATCGAATATAGTAATTATACTCTTTATGCTTGGCTGTTACATTATCAGGAACTTTGTAGGGGCGTCTGTCGCCTGCTGTTACCCATATTACAAACACTTTCTTCCCGTCAACATCTTCAATGGCAGTTCGTGGCTGGTAGTAGGGCATGATGAGATTATTGAAGCCAATCATAGATTTCTGAATATCATCCAGATCATCTATGTCAACTCCGCAGACGGGTCTTTTTGCTCTGCCGTTTTCTTCTTCTACTCCCACTACGACATAACCGCCACTAATGTCTTCGAAATCATTGGCAAAGGCACAAATGGTCCTATAGATGGCATCAGGATTCCACCCTTTCTTAAACTCGATTCTGTCACTCTCAACGACTCTTCCGTCAATCAGCGACTCAATGTTTATGGGTAGTGTCATATGTTACTGATTTTTATCTTTAAAAAAACATAGTGAATTCAATATCAGAGCTTTCCCGTTATGAGATAATTGCCAATAAATGGATTTGCACTCCGGTATCGTACACATCTCTATTAATCCCAATAACTTCAGATGAAGTCTTATCTGCTGATATGTTTTTAATTCTATCTGACAATTGTCGTTTCTGTCAAAATTCTTACCAGTAGATTCAAATGATATTCTAGCAATTCTATTCCTAACTTGGGTATCAGACAAGCTATTATCTATCATGTAAAGAGCTAATTTTTCAAAAATCTCTTTTATAGATAATTGCGCTTTCCATGTTGTAACAGCATCTTTATGTTTTTTATAATCAAAGTGTTTGTTTTGGCCTGGAATAGTAGCAATTGTTTCTAATCCTGCAATTCTGTCTTTCAGATTATTTTCTAATTGACTTAAGTCCTGATCCTGTTTTGCTTTAAATTCACGAAGTTCCGATAATTCTTTTTGTAATTGGTTTATCTCTTGTAAGGATTCCGCATTAGTCTGCAAATTTGCTCGAACCCATCCTGTTCTTGGGAACATCTTTATTGTTTTGGGTAAGCTAATTGCGACTAATGCATTAAGTTCATCTGCATTATCCCAATATTTTACAAGTTTTCCTGTCTCCACTTTTTTACGGAAGTTCTCCAATTTTTGTTTTAATACTGCATCAGTATCTGCTTTTCCTAAAGGAATAGAAGAAATATCCTTATGAAGGAAAGCCATTACAGGAATACCCTTTTCTTTTGCATAATCATATTCCTTTTCTGTATAGCTAACACCATTATCATCCATACTACCATAGCGAGCACCTACAATTAGTAGATAGTAGTCACAATCATCTATAACTCTCTTTATGAAATCAAATTGTTCTTCATCCATCGCTGGAAACAACTCCATACCAGCAGGAATGCAATCCAAACTCATAATAGTCTGCATCACTTTGTTACGTTCTTCTTTCAGATCAGAGAACGTGGAACTGATAAATATCTGATATCGTTTATCCATAGATTATCATATTAGAAAAAAGAAAGGACTATATCTAAATATGAACGTAATGTCTCCGGACTTTTACAAAGTCTCCTTAATTCCTCATTCTCTTCTAAATATGTAAAAAGTCTATCTGCAAAGAAACTTGGATCTTCTTTTAAAGCCCGATATGGTACGTCTTTCTCTTTGCAGAATTGTCCAATACCAGAATGTATAATAGATTTAATTTTCTCGTTCTCCAAAGTACTTACCATAACATTTTCTCTTGTATTTATGCGTCGCTCCATTCTTGATAAATGGTAAGCCATTTCCTCTATTTTAGATAATAAGACTTCATTCATAGAGCCTTCTTTTTTCTCCACATGTGCCACTTCGAATTCTCCGAAGTTTTTCAGAAACGTAGTGTAATTCGGATCATTTTTTGCTTTTTCGACAGTAGCAATGATCTTTGTTTTTAATTGTTCTTTGAAATTAAGAATGTTGTAGTATCGTAGATCACGAGGATATGATAGATGTTCTATGGGGGAAGTATCAAATGAGTAATCTGTTTTATCGTCTATAACAATAATTGCAGGCTTGTCAAAAGCCAAACGCATGCCCAACTCAAACATTACGTTAGGATTTTTGCCACTCACATCACAGACAACAATGTCGTTGTCATAGATATTCTGAATGATTCTTTTTTGTATAATACCTATATCATCAGCATTGCTTACGAGATTAGGTTTATAACCAGCATCGCAGATGGCTTCTGATATGATTTTTTTTACTTCTGCCCAATGTTCCATCGAACAATTGTCTATTGATGAAATCGGCATAATGATACCACATACAGGCTTCTCGTTAATTGCTTCGACTTTGTTTTCTTCTTTTTTCATACTATTCAATTTTTGTTTATTCGTTTTTTACCAGTTAATAATTGCTGCATTAAGCCTCTCTTTTGAGATAGAAGATTTGCTAATTTCTTTTCGGCGAGTTCTATTTCTTTGTCTGCGCTATTTAGAACATTTGCAATCGCCTCCTGTTCTTCAATAATAGGATAAGGCATTTTGAGTGACATAAAGTCCTCTGAATTCACATTTAATAATCCGTCGCCTCGTGCCCCTGATGTGATGATCCGTTTTAATTGTGAATCCAACCCATGATTGATAAAGAAGTGTTTGTAAAACTCACTACAAGTATTATCTTTAGTCCTAAAACAAATATATACAAACGGGACCACCGCAGATTCTTCTTTGAGTCGGTAGATACACCCCATCTCATAAAGATTTGAGTTCCCTTTATTATATGCGAAATCCCCTTTTCTTAAAAGAGTATATTTCTCCAAACTATTTCCTGCAACAACTCGATCAAATTTATCCTTTTGTGACACTAAACCATATTTAGCAGAAATGGTCATAGGGATGTGTCCCTTGCCGTCATTTCTGTCTTCGATTTGCATAAAATGATCTTTGATCCTTTGCACTTTCCACTCTTCACTAAATCCTGGCAGGCGTTTTTTGCCAGTAAGGAGTTGCTGCATCAATGCGCGTTTGCGCAATTTGAGCTTTTCAATCAATTCTGATTGTTTCTCTATGGCGGTGTCCCAAAGCTTTAAGACACTATTAATTAGTTCTTGTTCCTCATAAGGTGGATAAATGACAAACATACGCTTTAGCATTCCTGCTGTTATTAGAGGTTGTCCTGAACCAAATACCATTTTGTTAAGATTAGCGGCAATCAATTGTTGATATGCAAAATATAGTGAATAATAATCTTTGTTTTCAACAATAATGGTATTATCCGAAACGTCATATTTACCTGAGGCCAAACCAACTTGTCCGGCATGAGCCCCAACACGAGCTACAAGAACTTTCTCCCCCTCATATTGATATTCGTTAGTTTTTCCAATAATTCCAGTAGATCCGTAAACGGGATAAGTTCCAGAATCAATACGTGTTTTATTTCTTCCAGAATATATATCAAGACATAAGTCTCCCAGCCTCTTCACTTCCCATCCCTCTGGAATGATGCCAAGTGGAGATTCTTTATATCCTTGTGGTATATGTTTATCCATTGCCAACCTTTACTTTTGCGTTGAAATTTATATAGATTTCCTCATATCGATCTTTTATGAGATTATAACCAGATGATATTTTAATATCATTATTATAGGTGGAAATTTCCTCTGTTTTCGAAGGTTTAAAATCATTCTCTTTACTTATGTTTTTATTAATTTGCTCCAACCCTTTTAACAATAATTCGACATTTAGTGGAGAATCCAATTGCATACTATATCTCAATGATGACATAAAAAAACGAAAGGCATCTAAATATCTTTTTTCTTTATACGCTTCGTTTCCCAGTATATATGATATTAAGTGTTGAGACTTTCCTGTTACCTGATTAATATTTTTTTCTTGAACATTTATTATTTCTTTTAAGGCACTTAACTCTTCAATCTTTCCCTTTATTTCTATACTATTATATATCTGCCACCCAACAACAAAGGCTACGATAATCGCAAGCAAGGCAACAATGACTCCAACAAAGGAATCAAGGCTAACTACAGTAAACCCACCAACATTGCAACACCATAAAACCAATAAAGTGATGGATATGGCTAATGATAAATATGCACAAAAATGTGCTAAACTCCATTTCTTCATACTGCCGTTTTTTTCGTTATTCTTCAGTTCCTTCTTTCTTTGAATTGAGCAGCTTTTGCTTCTTTTTCTCAACGGCCTTGATGCTCTCTGCTGTTGGAAGGTCTTCGGGCATAGTGCCACCAAGTTCCTTGATGGTCTGACGGACTTTCGCACCAACTTCGTAGTGGGTCATGTTTGCCTGCTGTTTACCTTTGATATTCTCTCGTCGAAGCTTTTCTTCAGTCTGGGTTGCACGGAACAGGTTAGCAGCTAATTCTGTGCTTCCCATATGATCCAGTATCTTCTGGCTTTTCTTCAGGCCTTTCTTAGCATGAATGTCTTTTGCCGTCATTCCACCATAAAGGCCTTGATACCCATAGTTTTGGAAAATAGCATAATCTCTTGAGTCTATGACACCAGCATCCTTCGCAGCACTTGCTAATTGAGAATTGTGCTTCTGAAGTTCTGTGCGAAGGAACAAACGTTTCTCTTCTTCGCTGGAAAGTTCCTGGTACTCTTTCATCTGCTGAACCTCAGCGATACGGGTCTGAATGGCGAAATAGGTCTGACCCTGTGCCACAATCGGCTTGCTTGGGTCTGCATTTTGCACTATCAGGTAGCAAGCATATCTTGAGAGTTTGACGGAATCGAGGGGACGTCCTGCACCTGATCCTATTTCAACCATTTCGAGGATATCCTCGAAATGGTCTTCAATATTCTGACCACTATTTTGGCAAGCAATTTTAGCTTTTTCTATAACAGGGAGGAAATGCCTGTATTCTGTGTATTCTAAGATTTTCCATAAAGTTCGTGCTGTCCAATATTCATTTCCGTTTGGATCAACATGTTTAATACTCTCGAATAAAGACATTGTCTTTTTTGTAAGTCTTTTACTCATATTTTTCTTGATTTTAAATCGTTTACGCTTTTATACCATTTCGAGGATGTCCTCGAAATGGTTGTTTAATACCCTAACTGTTTCAAATACTCTTTCATCTTGGCTTGAACCTCTGCCAGTTCTCCCTCTAACTGCTCTATTTCTTTTTGCACAGCAGGGATGTCGATTTCTGCTTCTTCCTCGTATGTATCAACATAGCGAGGGATGTTGAGGTTGAAATCATTCTCGCGGATATCACCAGGAGTGGCGACAAAGGCATATTTGTCTTCGGCTACACCTGGCGTGAATTCACCATCGACAAACTTCTGATAGGTCGTTACGATATGCTCGATATCTTTTTCACGAAGTTTATTCTGATTCTTGCCGTTCTCATACTCTCGGCTGGCATCGATGAACAAAACGTTTTCTGAATTACGCCCTTTACGAAAAATGGCAATAGCGGCAGGGATGCCTGTTCCATAGAAAAGGTTGGCAGGTAAGCCAATGACAGCCTCCAACGTGTGTTCGTTTTCAAGGATATATTGACGAATCTTTCCTTCACTGCCTCCACGAAAAAGAACACCATGAGGAATAATGACACCAACCTTGCCACCATTATCGTCTGCTACTTCCAGCATGTGACTGATAAAAGCCCAGTCGCCCTTACTCTTAGGAGGTATGCCGCGCCAGAAACGGTTGAAGGGATCACTGGCAGCTTCTTCTGCTCCCCATTTATCAAGAGAGAAAGGAGGATTAGCTACTACGGTATCAAACTTCATCAACTTGTCGTTAACTTTCAGCTTGGGGTTACGCAACGTGTCGCCCCAACGGATAACGGCATTATCGAATCCATGCAGGAACATATTCATCATGGCTAATGCCCATGTACTACCGTTTACCTCTTGGCCATAGAGTGAGAAGTTATTGTTGCCCACTTCTTTGCCTGCCTTAATCAACAAAGAGCCTGAACCACAAGTGACATCACAGATACGTGCACCTGGCTTGCTTTTGGTCAACTTTGCGAGTAGCGTAGAAACTTCTGCTGGCGTGAAGAAATCTCCCGCCTTCTTACCTGCCTCCCCTGCAAAAGTGGAGACAAGGTACATATAGGCATCGCCAATAATATCGTTGTTCTCTAAATGGGACTCATCCAAATCCAATTCGTGGAAATCCTGCAACAGATTCTTCAAACGGGCATTCTTTTCTTTGGGCTCGCCCAAATTGGCACTATTGAAGCTGATGTTGCGGAAGATACTGCTGCCATCCTCGCTACTCATCTTCTCGCGGTTGGCATCTTCAAGGTCTGCCAGTGCCTCGTCAATAAGCTCACCAATATTGGTCGCATTCCTATTCTTGTACAGAAAATCAAATGAACTCTTTTCTGGCACCACAAAACGCTCATGGCGCATAGCACGTTCTGAACGCTCTATATCACTATTATATTTAATAAGGTAGTCGTTCAATTTAGACTTATATACGTCACTTACATACTTCAGGAAAAGCATGGTAAGGATGTAGTCTTTGTACTGACTCGGATCAATCACACCTCGGAAGGTGTCACATGCCTTCCAAACTGTGCGGTTAATGTCTTCTTGAGCAATCTTCTTAATCTCCATATCTATTATTTTTTTATTTCGTTGATAAGTATCTGATTGGTGACTTGCATGCGTTTTTCTGCAATTACCTTCATAAGGTGGGTTTCTTGTTTCTGAAGTTCTGCCACCTCAACGATACACTTTTGTGTCTCCTTGTCTGGAACAATTATTTCCAAGTTCTCTAATGTTGGCTTATGAATCAATGGTGTTCCAGAGCCTACCTGAACAGTTTTAATGGCAGCCACGACACTTGGATGATTCATATACCAACAAAGGTATTCAGGACTAACGACATCCGTATGTAGTCTTATATAATATAAGGTGGTAGAAGGTACAGCTGCAATATCATAGTCAAAGACCTGACACAGATACGTAGTACCCTTCCCTGCAAACAACAAATCACCCTTTCTGAGCAAATAGCTATCCAATTTGGGAGTATACTCTATACGGGTGGCTGTTGTTTCCGGCGAAGACATCTGCAAATCCCTTACCTGCAGACATGCTATAGCTCCTGCCGGCGACCCTTTTGCGTATATACCAGACTGGATATCCGCAATACACCTTAGAGGTGTTTTTATCCTAGTAAATCTATTACTATTTAAATTCATACCGCAAATATAAAGAGATTATTTTATATTTCCAAACTTTTTGGTTATTTTTTAGTAATACGTGTACCTTTATACGTCAAAACTATAACACACGCGTTCTAAAATAAGGATAACATATTGTTTATCAATAATAAAAAAAGATCTTTCCTTTACTTTTCCAGAAAAAACTGAATCAGCAAGGAAAGATTTTGTGTTTGGGGAATCATTCAGGCGGCCGATAGGCACTGCCAAGACTGTGTCAGTTCTTCGCTCCCGTCAGGCGAAGGAACTCGGCACGGGCCTTGGCCAACTGGTCGAGGAAGTCCCGACTGGTGTGGAGGGCGACACAGGCGGCACCTGCGGCCAGACGGCCTGCATCGACGTCGCTCTGCCAGTGGGCGCCGACGATGACACGGCTGTCACCATACATCATGCCACGGGCCAGGATGGTGTCGGCTGCTGCCGGATTGATCTCGGAGAGCAACAGGGCGGCACTCCATCCGCGGATGGTATGACCAGAGGGATAGGAGCCGTTGTGGACGAGGCCGGGCTCCTCGTGGCGGGTGAGCATATGCTCGTGCATGCGCTGGAACGGACGCTTACGTCTGTAGAACCACTTGGCCTTGCCGCCTATCTGGTCGCAGGTCTTGATGCTTCTCTCCATCAGGGTATAGATCTCGGGGGTCTTCTCCTTGGTGATCTCCATACCGAAGGGCACATCATAGTCTGTTTCGGGGTCATTTGGCAGTCGGCCGAGGTGAAGGCTTCAAGCCCCCATACGTACTTCTCTCATCGAGAGAGAAGGTAGTATGAGGGGCGGTTTGAAGCGACCTTCACCGAGGCCCCAACCAACGAGAACGGCTAAAAAGCGTTTTTTATCATTCGACGACGGTTTTCCTATGACTTGGCCGGTTTCAACACCCCGACAGGGGCTCTTGGAGGGGGTCAGAAGGGGTCCAATTGTTAAACTTTGCTAACAGAAATGAAAGTTTTCGGGTTTCTTGCCATTTTCCGTGATAACTGTTGTCACGGACCCTATTTTTGTTTGTTGTATCTTTGCAGCGTGAACAGAATAGCTATGCTGTCTGACAACAAAAAATGGGGGTGATGACAACCGGGGCAGAAAAGCGATGTTTGACATTCTGAGACAATATCCATATGACTTAGGGGATGCAACCCTATGACTTAGCACGCCTAAACCTATGACTTAGGGGACGCAACCCTATGACATAGCTGGCCTGACCCTATGACTTAGGGAGCGCACCCCTATGGCATAGCAGGCCAATACGCGACGGCTACAATCATTTCATTCCATTGACGAATCACAACATGCGCTCCGAGCACGAGCCTCGTCGTTCCCACGCTCATCTGCCTGCTGTTCTTCGCCCTGCTGAACCACTGGCTGGCACGACAGTACCACCAGAAGGGTCACGCCTGATGTCAAGAAAAAGTTCATTTTCAGTTCAGTCGCAATAGACTTTTAGTTTGCCCGGAGTAACGATTGGGTTTACTCCGACCAAACCCGCCTCTTTATAGTTGACGAGATAATCTCCAAGACTGTAAGGAATGGCACTTACGAGAGAAAGAGATAATCCCTTATAGGGTATAGAGATAATCCCTTTCACTCGTAAACCCTATCTCCACGACTCATAGACCCTATCTCTTTGAGGGAAAGACCCCCCCTTCTTACATAGGCATAACCGCCTCATTATCAAGCTAATAGCAAAATCACCCCAAACTCGCGCCTACGCTCTCATCTCCGATGTTCTTGACCTCGGCCCAAGTCATAAGCAACACTTTGTCGGGGAAATTCTAAGTAATTTCCCCTTTCCTAAGATATTATGTACACAAAGATTCTTTATTTCACCAAAAAATTTGTATATTTGCGATGATTTTCACGAGTTGATCCTAAAACATATATCATAACACATGTCAACAGAAGATTTACAGAAACGAACAACCGTCAATATACAGGAGAAGGCCAACCTCATTTGGGCCATAGCCGATAAACTGGTGGGAACCTATAAACCCCACGAGTATGGCAATGTCATCTTGCCCATGTGTGTCATCAAGCGCTTCTCTGATACGCTGGCCCCCACCAAGGAGGCGGTGCTGAAGGCCAATGACCTTTGCGAGCAGCGGGGACTGGCCGTAAGAAAGGGCTTTCTGACTACTGCCTCCGGCTATGACTTTTATAATGTCTCTCCCTTTACGTTTGAGGGGTTGCTGTCAGATGCAGATAATATTGCCGACAACTTCCGCAGTTACCTGAACCATTTTTCTGAGAATGTGGTGGATATCATCGAGAAGTTCGATTTCGACAAGGAAATCACAAAACTCGACCACAACGGCATCCTCTACAATGTGATTCAGGAGTTCTGCTCAAAGAAAGCCTATATGGGTGCCGACGAGATCAGCGCGGTCGATATGGGATACATCTTCGAAGAACTGGTACGTAAGTTCTCTGAGAGTTATGACGAGCAGGCAGGAGCCCACTTCACCGCTCGCGACATCATCTATCTGATGGCAGAGATGCTGGTGGCTCCGCAACGCGACCAACTTGAAAAAGAGGGTGTAACGGCTACTGTCTACGATATGGCGATGGGTACCAGTCAGATGCTCGACTGTCTCTCTGAAAAGTTGTTGGCGATCGACCCTGAGGCACAGATCACCGAGTTCGGACAGGAGCTAAACGAGCAGACCTTCGCCATTGCCAAGGCCAATGTGCTGATCAAGGGTGGCGATGCAGAAAATATGCGTCACGGCAACACCCTGAGCGATGATAAATTCGAGGGCTACACCTTCGATTATATCATCTCGAATCCGCCCTTTGGCATTGAGTGGAAGAACGAGAAGAGCAAGGTGGAGGAAGAGCACAAGCGTGGCGATGCAGGTCGCTTTGCCCCTGGCTTGCCTGCCATTGGCGACAGTCAGCAGTTGTTTATGCTCAATGGCATTGCCAAGCTGAAAGATACGGGGCGTATGGCGATTATTCAGAACGGTTCACCATTATTCAAGGGTGATGCTGGTAGTGGCGAAAGCAATATCCGTGGTTATCTGCTCGACAACGACTGGCTGGAAGCCATCGTGCAGATTCCCAACGATATGTTCTACAACACGGGTATTGCCACCTACATCTGGATTGTCACTAAGGACAAGCAGCCAAAGCGTACAGGCAAGGTGCAACTGATTGACGCCAGCAAGTGCTGCGAGAAGCGTCGCAAGTCGTTGGGCAACAAGCGCAATGAGTTTACCGACCGCTGCATCGACCTGATAGCCAATGCTTATATGGCTTTTGAGGATGGCGTGTATGAAGACGGTGAACTGACTGTAGAAAGCAAGGTGAAGGACTGCGACGACTTCAAGTTCACCAAGGTGGCTATCAAACTGCCCAACAAGGGAAAAGACACAGAGAATGTGCCCTTCAAGGAAGACATCGAGGCCTATATACAGAAGAATGTCTATCCCTATGCGCCAGAGGCGAAGGTGGATATGAAGGCCAGCAAGATAGGCCACGAGATTCCCTTCACTCGCGAGTTCTATAAATATGAGGCACCTCGCAAGAGCGAAGAAATCTTTGCCCACCTGCAGGAGTTGGAGCAGCAGGAGAGTGCGTTAATGGCTAAAATCATGGGACGATGAGCAAGAAGTCAATACGTTTTTTCAACGACCGCGAGGTGCGTGCCGTGTGGGACGATGAGAACAACAAATGGTGGTTCTCAGCCACAGACATCGTGCGTGCCATCAACGATGAGGATGATTATGTGAAGGCTGGTAACTATTGGCGTTGGCTCAAAAGGAAACTTAATACAGAGGGCATTCAACTCGTGAGTGTCACTCACGAGTTGAAATTCCAAGCCCCCGACGGCAAACAGCGTGCAGCTGATGCGCTTGATGCCGATTGTGTTCAGACATTAGCCAAGCACTATCCCAACAACCGTGCCCATGCATTCCTGGAATGGTTCACCTATAGCGATACCACCATCGACGGACAGAGTCAGAAGAAGGCCTATACACTGTTTGAGAGTGGACTGATGGAAACGCTAAAGCCTGGCACCATCAAAGCACTACAGCAGATTCATGCTTATCTGTTTGGCGGTCTCTACGACTTTGCAGGTAAGATTCGCACAAAGACCATTTCGAAAGGCAACACTCTGTTCTGCCTGGCAGAACATCTGCATAACTATTTACAAACCGTTGAGCAGATGCCAGAGAACACGTTCGAAGAGATAATCGATAAATATGTGGAGATGAATGCGGCCCATCCGTTTATGGAAGGCAATGGCCGCTCTACGCGTATTTGGCTCGATTTAATCCTAAAAAAACGAATAGGATTATGCGTGGATTGGAGTAAGGTTGGGAAGAAGGAATACCTGAACGCCATGATTGAAAGTCAGACGGATAGCACCCATATCAAGCAACTGCTCAAGCAGGCCCTGACAGATAAGATTAATGACCGTGAGACATTCATGAAGGGTATCGATTATTCTTATTATTATGAACAAGCCGATTAAGAGAGAGCAAAGCCAAACTCGTTTGAGCTTTGCCGAACGAGAGGTTTGTCGAATAAAAATTCAACAGAAGGATTAAGACGATGAGCAGAGAGATGCGACATAGCGGCATAGAGTGGATTGGCGAGATTCCAAAGGAGTGGGAAGTGATGCCTTTCAAGCAGATGTATGAGTTAAGCAAAGGTTTATCTATCACAAAATCCGATTTGGTTGAAGAAGGTATTCCTGTGATTAGTTATGGCCAAATACACTCAAAAACAAATACAGGGACGACCATTAAAGATGAATTAATTAGGTATGTTCCTGATAGATTCCTTGATGGCAATGCATCCTCATTGGTGAAAAAGGGTGATGTGATTTTTGCAGACACATCAGAGGATCTGGATGGTTGTGGTAATTGCGTATATATTGATAGGGATAATGCCATATTCGCAGGCTATCATACAATTATCGCAAAATACCAATCTTCAACGCCAAATAATTATCTTAGTTATCTCTTTAAAACAGATTGCTGGAGGTCACAGATTCGTTCTAGTGTTAATGGCGTGAAGTTGTTTAGTGTTCCGCAAAGACTTCTAGGAAGTACTACAATTATTTTTCCTCCTCTCTCCGAGCAGCAAAAGATAGCCAACTATTTGGATAAGGTATGTGGAGAGGTGGATGAGATGATAGCCCTGCAAGAGCATATGATAGAGGAATTGAAAGCGTATAAGCAATCTGTTATCACAGAGGCTGTCACCAAAGGCCTAAATCCTGATGTGCCTATGAAGGATAGTGGGATTGATTGGATTGGAGAAGTGCCAGAGCATTGGAACCTACATCAATTTAGAAGAATCTTTGTGATTAAGAAAATCATAGCGGGCACATTGGGATATGATGTTTTATCTGTAACTCAAAATGGTATAAAAGTTAAAGACCTTACAAAGAACGAGGGACAAATAGCTCAAGACTATTCAAAATATCAGTTAGTAGATGTACATGATTATGTTATGAATCACATGGACTTATTGACTGGTTACGTTGATTGTTCAAAACAAGTTGGAGTGACGAGTCCTGATTATCGTGTCTTTAGAGCAATAGATAAAACTCAAATATCCCTGTCTTATTACTTGAAAATTTTCCAAACATGCTATAAAGAAAAGATCTTTTATCATCTTGGACAAGGTGTTTCTGGTATGGGAAGATGGAGACTTCCAGCAGACCAATTGAAGTTGTTTTATTTACCAATGCCTCCTCTCTCCGAGCAACAATCCATCGCCTCCTATCTTGACACTAAATGCGCAGAAATCGATGCTCTGATAGCTATTAAGCAAGCGAAGATAGAGGAGCTGAAGGACTATAAGAAATCTGTCATCTACGAGTACGTAACTGGTAAAAAGGAGGTGATATGAATACGGAAACGGTTATAGTCTTGGGAAACGGCTTTGATCTGGATTTAGGCTGGGATACTAGCTATAAATCTTTCTATGAAAAGCATGATGGATGGAGAGCATTCCGTACTAATGAAGATGATTTGTTCCAATTTGTAGTTGAGAAAGTTCCAGGCAATTGGTTTGATTTTGAACGCACTCTACATGAGTATGCTTTGCTTAGAGCTGAGAAACCATACCTCAAATATAAAACTAGTAAAATAGAGAGAGATATTCAAGATTATAATACTTTTAAGACCCAATTGGCAAGTTTTATTGCGGAGGGTTCAAAGTCGTCTGTCAAGAAGGATTCATATGCTTATAGGCTACTAGAAGCATACGTCGGAGCGAAAAAAGATAAAACATCGGATAGATATTTCCCTATTAAACTGTTTTCATATAATTACACACCATTATCGAGAATTCTTTCGGATATAGACCCAAATTTCAAGGCAGGCTATATCCCTGTGCATGGAACGGTTGAAAGAAATAATATCATATTTGGCTTTCATGATGATCCTAATATACCCAAAGAATATCGATCCCTCCAAAAGTCAATGGATGAAAACTACAAATCAAGCGCAATCGTTACTGAATCATTACAGGCTAAAACCATAATATTTTTTGGCTTATCATTAGGATATATTGATGGTGTGTATTTTAAAAATCTATTTGAGCAAATATCAAATTTTGCTAATCCACAAATGATTAACAAACGCATCGTTTTCATTACTCTAAATACAGCTACAGGGAGTGATGTCAAGAATAATTTGCTTGATATGGGAATAAACTTGCAGCTTCTTTATAATTCCAATCGTATAGATTTTATATATACTGATAAAGAACAAAGAGAAAAAAATGAGAGTATTTTTGAAGGCCTACTAAATAACCTCGCAACATAACCATATTATTTCTAAAACGGACAATAAATATGAGCAATAATCCCCAGATATTTCATGGTGAATGGTGGGTTCCAGCAGTGGCAGACCACGACACCCGTATGACGTTCCTTCAACCAGAAGGAATGATGGGCCATGAGCGTAAATATACTGGCACTTTGACGTATTATGGGGATAAAAACAGCACATTGGAATTATACCATACACCCAGTAACTTTCATTCGAGGCATTACCATCAAAATGCTGTAATTTGGGGAAAAGATGCCAACGGGCATATCTTTACGCTATTCAACGTGATGATGAATGAACAGCAGTTGGATGACTTTAGCTGTTCAAAATTTGTTGTAGATATGATACTTATGGGCGAACATGTCCTATCTTTGGATTACAACAAATATAGTCGGTGTATTGTTACATATTCGCATTTAGTAAATTGGACTTTTTACGAAACACAAAATGTAATAAATACTTATTATCACCATGAGGACAAGTTTTTCTATTTAACAATTCCTTTTCAGACAATCAACATTTTTGAAGCTTCTGTTGATAAAGCCTCACTATGGGTGTTGAACCAAAACAATTCAATTGTTAATGATATTCGAGGTTATCAGATTAAGCCATCGCCCTATTTCGAAATTCGTGCTACAGAGCCTATTCCTTTGAAATCATATATTAGACAGATTAAAGAATTTACGCAATTCTTGTCTATTGCATTATTTGGTATACAAGACCCTCAAAATGTTGAATTTGTTATTGAAGGCGATAATAATACGCGAAAGTTACTATTCAAGAAAGAAGCGTCATATGATCCGGGATTCCGTTCAGTAATAAAATTAAAGGAACTGAAGGTAAAACTTCCATCAATGCTACAACTATGGCATTCAAATTTTGAGGAAGTGGCTCCTATAAGTCATTACTTAATTAACTCGCTCAAAAATAACAATAGGTTTGACATCCCTGATTTCTTGATAATAGCACAAGCATTAGATGGTTATCATAAGAGGTTCATAAATAAGAAAGACGGGAAAAACATTAAAAAATATGAAGACCAAATTAATGTCTTGCTTAATCAGTTTAATGACATAGAAGCAATACGAAAATGTAATATCAATGCCAAAGTACTAACAGACTCTCGGCACAAGTATTCACATTTATTCCCTGACGAAGAAAAGTCTTTGGCCGTAGAAGGCGAAGATCTTTATTGGCTGACAGAGAAATGCAAGATACTGCTTACTTGCTGTATATTAAATATGTTGGGGCTGACGAACGAAGAGATTAATCTTTGCTGTGAGCAATCGCCAATATCACAGATAATAGATTCATTTCCTCTTGAAATAGATTAGCGTATGGAAACGAAAGAGAAGAACTTCGAACAGGATATTGAGAGCTGGCTGCTGGGTGAAGGCGGCTATGTGAAGGGCAATATGTGGACCTATGACAAGAAAAAGGCCATAGACATGTCTACCCTTATTGAGTTTATCGAGAAGACACAACCCAAACAATGGGAACGCTATATGAATATCTATGGCGAACAGGCTCGACAGCAGCTCTATAAGATATTCCAGAGCAATGTGGCGCAAAATGGTTTGATATATGTGCTGCGAAATGGTATCAAAGACCGCGGCATCGGATTGAAGTTCGTCTATTTCGAGCCTGCATCAGGACTGAATGAGGAGTTGGTTGAGAAATACAAGGCCAATATCCTGACAGAAACCCGTCAGTTCTTTTATTCGGCAGAGAACAAAAACTCCATCGATATGGTGCTGTCTGTAAACGGAATCCCCCTCGTGGCCTTGGAACTGAAAAACCAGTTCACTAATCAGACGGTGGAGAACTCCAAACACCAATATATGTACGATCGCGACCCCAAAGAACCCTTGTTCCAGTTCAACAACCGCATACTGGCTTACTTCGGCGTGGATCTGGAGGAGGTGATTATGACCACCGAGTTGAAAGGCGAAAACACGTTCTTCCTGCCATTCAATCAGGGCAGTAATGGTGCTGGTAATATTGGTGATGGTGGCAATCCAGCCAATCCTGATGGCTATCCAACAAGTTATTTGTGGGAAAAGGTGCTGCGTAGGGATATGCTGCTGGCACTGCTGCAACGCTATATCAGTCTGCAGGTAGAGAAGAAGGTGAAGTTGGTGAATGGCAAGAAGGTAACCACAGAATCGAAGAAGATCATCTTCCCACGTTATCATCAGTTGGATGTTGTAGAAAAGCTGATTGCCGACACGAAGGCCCAGAAGGAGGGCAAGAGTTGGTTGCTCCAGCATAGTGCCGGTAGTGGAAAGTCGAACTCCATTGCCTGGCTCACCTACAGGTTGGCATCGCTGCATAACCTGGAAGATAAAGAGATGTTCCAGTCGGTGTTTGTGGTGACAGACCGAAGGATTCTGAACAATCAGTTGCAAGACACCATCCTGGGCTTCGACCATAAGTTGGGACAGATAGAGACCATCACGGATAGCGATAACTCTTCGAAACTGAAGGATGCCATCAACGACAAGAAACGTATCATCATTACGACTATTCATCGTTTCCCACTCATCTATAAAGAACTGGACGGACATGCTCAGAAGAATTTTGCTATTGTGATTGACGAGGCTCACAGTTCGCAGAGCGGTAAGAGTGCAGAGAAACTGAAAGAGGCGCTGGCCGATACTGACGAGGCGCTGAGAGAGATGGCGGCATGGGAAGAGAAGACGGAAGAAGAGCTGAAGGACAGCATGGATGTGATGACAGAAACGCTGTTGGCACAGGGCAAGCACAAGAACCTCTATTTCTACGCCTTCACGGCTACGCCCAAGCCAAAGACGCTACAGACCTTTGGCGTGATGAAAACTGATGGTACCTATGATGCCTTCCATCATTATTCCATGCGTCAGGCCATCGACGAGGGCTTTATCCTTGATGTATTAAAGTACTATACCACCATCGAGACGAGTTACGAGATAGCCAAAGCCATATCGGAGAATCCTGAGTATGAGGAAATGCCAGCTACGAGGGCCATCAAGAACTATCACGACACGCACGGCTTTGTGTTGCAGCAGAAAATAGAAGTAATGGTGGAGAAGTTGCGTGATATTACGCTTTCGAAGATTGACGGCCAGGCCAAAGCCATGATTGTGTCGCCATCGAGAGCTCATGCGGTGAGGTATCTGTTCCTACTGAAGGAGTATTGCAAGAAGATGGGCTACGATGATGTGCGTCCGCTGATTGCATTCTCTGGTACTGTGAAATATCAGGGCGAGGAATATACGGAGAGCAAACTGAACAGCACGGATGAGCAGAAGATATCGGAGAAGCAGTTGCCGCTGTTCTTCAATAGCGATATGTATAATGTGTTGATTGTGGCTGATAAGTACCAGACGGGCTTTGATGAGCCGTTGCTGCATACGATGTTCGTGGATAAGAAACTGCGAGGCGTAAAGGCCGTGCAGACGCTGTCACGACTGAATCGGAGTCATAAGGGAAAGACGGACACTTATATTCTGGACTTTATCAATACGGCTGATGACATCAAGAAGTCGTTCCAGCCGTTCTATGAGGAAACCCTGCTGAGCGATGCCGTGGATGTGAACGTGGTGTATGAATACGACACGGAGTTGAAGAAATATCATCTGTGGAACACTGACGATGAGGAGAAGGTCTATCAGATCTACGCCAAGCGCAAGCAAGGCGACAAGGATATGGGTAAACTGGCTTCGGCTCTGAAACCAGCCCTGCAAGCGTATGAAACTCTGGTGGAGGACGAACAGTTTAAGGTCCGCTCGTTGCTGAAGAACTTCATCCGCTTCTATGCCTATATGGCGCAGGTGGTGCGCACGTTCGATAGAGAACTGTATAAGTCTTATATCTTTGCGGAGTTCTTCTATCGGATTATTCCAAAGAAAGCGCACGAGAAAGTGGATCTGAGCAACAAACTGGCACTGATCAATAACAAACTGACTGAGACCTTTTCTGGATCCATTGAACTGAAGCCAACGGAGAAAGACAAGACGGTGAATCCTGAAAAGGGCACACAAGGTAAGAAACCTGAAGAAAAGACAGACTTGCTGGCAAATATCATCGAGAAGATTAACATCATGTATGCCGGCAAGTTCACGGAGGCCGACAGGGTGATTGTGGAAACCATCTACGACAAGATGGTGAGATCTGGCAAGGCCCTGAAGAAACAGGCCAAGAACAACGACGCCCAGATGTTCGAGACCAGCATTTTCCCCAAAGAGTTCGACAAGGTGGCGCAGAAGTGCTATATGGAACAGATGGATGCCTTCTCGAAACTCTTCGAGGATGAACAGTTCTATAAGCGTGTGATGAGCGAAATGGCCAAGGCCATGTATCTGAACTACAGGAACACTCCTATCGGAGAGGTGAAGGAGATCAACATGCAGGATGTTGAAGAAGACTCTCTTCAAGGAATGGCTGCAGAGCCACTCTCTAAACCCAAAGAGGATTAATGAGATTGATTGCTCAAGAGATATAGTGCCCCCGAAAGATAAATCACAATCTTTCGGGGGCACTATATAGATTAAAGAATACTAATCTTTCTTGCCCGTCAGGCGAAGGAACTCGGCACGGGCCTTGGCCAACTGGTCGAGGAACTCCCGACTGGTGTGGAGGGCGGCACAGGCGGCACCTGCGGCCAGGCGGCCTGCGTCGATATCGCTCTGCCAGTGGGCGCCGACGATGACGCGGCTGTCGCCATACATCATACCACGGGCCAGGATGGTGTCGGCTGCTGCCGGATTGATCTCGGAGAGCAACAGGGCGGCACTCCATCCGCGGATGGTATGACCAGAGGGATAGGAGCCGTTGTGGACGAGTCCGGGCTCCTCGTGGCGGGTGAGCATATGCTCGTGCATGCGCTGGAACGGACGCTTACGTCTGTAGAACCACTTGGCCTTGCCGCCAATCTGGTCGCAGGTCTTGATGCTTCTCTCCATCAGGGTATAGATCTCGGGGGTCTTCTCCTTGGTGATCTCCATACCGAAGGGCACATAATAGGCTGCAAGGGTGGAGTCGATATCCCAGACGGCATCGCGGATGGCGATGGCAGCACGGACGGAGTCGAGACGCTGGGTCTTGCCCCACATATAACGCATGATATCGTGAACGAACGCCTCGCTGGTAGTATCAGGAGGGGCAGGCAACCACTTCAGAAGGTCGGGCAACTGTCTCACTGACAGATAGGGCTTGGATTCTTGTTTGTCGGCACTCTGGGCCTGAGCCGTCATACCGCAGAAAAGAAGGATGACAATAAGCATCCAGAGAGGTTTCTGTTTCATCGTTATTGTTTTTGTTGTTTTAATATTTAATAGTTGACTGTGAGTTGCAAAGATACGACAAAAAAAGATCTTATTTCACTTTTCCCCCAAAAAACAGATAAAAAGAGGATTTTCCTCGTTTATCTGATTCCTTTTTCGTATTTTTGCAACCGATATGGATATTACTGAACGTTTTTTAAACTATACGAAGTTCGACACGCAGTCATCGGAAGAGAGCGACAGCGTGCCCAGTACCCCCAAACAACTTGTTTTCGCAGAATACCTGAAGAAAGAGCTTGAGGACGAGGGTCTCAGCAACGTAGAGATGGATGAGAAAGGTTATATCTACGCCACACTGAAGGCCAACACCAAGGACGACATCCCTACCATCGGCTTCATCTCCCACTATGATACCAGTCCCGACTGTTCTGGTGCCGACATCAGACCCAGCATCGTCAGAGCCTACGACGGCTCAGACATCCTGCTCTCCGAGGGCATCATCAGCAGTCCGAAGAGATTCCCGGAGCTGCTGAAGCACGTGGGCGAAGACCTGATCGTCACCGACGGACACACGCTGCTGGGAGCCGACGACAAGGCCGGCATCGCCGAGATCGTTCAGGCGATGTGCTACCTGCGCGACCATCCGGAGATCAGACACGGCAATATCCGCATCGCCTTCAACCCCGACGAGGAGATAGGCATGGGCGCCCACCATTTCGACGTGGAGAAGTTCGGCTGTGAGTGGGCCTACACGATGGACGGCGGCGACGTGGGCGAGCTGGAGTTCGAGAACTTCAACGCTGCCAGCGCGAAGATTCATATCAAGGGCGTGAGCGTGCACCCGGGCTATGCCAAGGGGAAGATGGTGAATGCCAACAACCTGGCTGCCGAGTTTGCCAATCTGCTGCCCGAGGACGAGACGCCAGAGGCCACAGAGGGCTATCAGGGCTTCTACCATCTGCTGGGCATCCAGTCGAACGTCGAGGGGGCCAAGCTGAGCTATATCATCCGTGACCACGACCGTGAGCAGTTCGAGGACCGTAAGCGCATGATGCTGTGCTGCGTCAACCAGATGAACGAGAAATACGGTGAGGGAACGGTGACAGCCGAGATCAAGGACCAATATTACAATATGAAGGAGAAGATCGATCCACAGATGCATGTGATTGACCTGGTGTTACACGCCATGCAGGACTGTGGTGTGGCGCCTAAGGTGAAACCTATCCGTGGCGGTACGGATGGTGCCCAACTGTCCTTCAAGGGCCTGCCCTGCCCCAACATCTTCGCTGGAGGCGTGAACTTTCACGGGCCTTATGAGTTTGTGAGCATCCAATCGATGGAGAAAGCCATGCAGGTCATCGTGAAGATCTGCGAGCTGACGGCTGGCTTCAACGACTGATCGTCAGGTGTCGAGGAGGGCGGCCAACGAGTCGCGCTCTCCTACCACCCAGATGATATCGCCTACCTGGAACTTCCTGTTGGGTCTGTAGGCCGAAAGACTTTCCTTTCCCTCTTCAAGACCCACGACCATACAACTGTAGGTCTCACGGATACCACTCTCGATGAGTGTCTTTCCGATAAACGGACTATCGCTGGCAATGATCAGTTGGCGTAGCTTCATCTCGCGCTTCTCCAACTCAGGGTCAACGCCCCACTGCTCTCTCTCCATGGCTTCGCGGAAGGCCGTAAACTGCGCATCACTACCAATCACCTGAAGGACATCACCAGGGAAGATGACACAGTCGCCATCAGGGATATTGATGCGACGACCACCACGCAGAATGCTACTCACATGGACACCATACTTCTGACCGAAGTTCAGCTGCTTCAGCGTACTACCCATCCAGGTCGAGTTAGACGGCACCTCGAAGTCGGCGATGTGAATATCACGATCCAGCAGGCGCCCCTCATAGAGCGGACGTTTCTTTCCATGCACCTGGGCCTCGATATCACGTGAACGGAGGTTCTGGATAAAGAGCCGCTCCAGAGCGATGCTACGATGCTTGATGCGGCGCGACAAGATGATCAGGATGATGACCACGAAGCCGATGGTGATCATCAGAGCGTTGGTGAAACGACTCAGATAGTTACAGATATAGAAGATGAAACTGACGGCAATCAGTATGCGCACCAGTATCGTGAACAGCAACGGGAAATAGTTGCGGCTGCTCTCCTTCCACAAACCCTTGAACTCCTCGCTATGATTCTTCTTCATGACCATGGCACGGAGGAAGGGAGAGATCATAAGTACGGTGAGGATGCCTGTGATGGCATTGGCATACCAATGCAGTTCCCATCCTGGCAGCAGTTTCCGCATAAAGGGCAGCACGAAGGTGAACATCAGGACGATGGTGGCCGACGACAGGATGGAATAGATCAGTGTGTTGATAGTCATCTGCGTGAGCAAACGCTTCCACTTGCTCTGCTCCTGGGTATGAGGATGACTCATCGACATATGGTTAAGCGAACGGACCATTCGTTCGGACAGATGATGCTCCAGATGGTTATAGGCTGGGGTGGCCAAGCGTATCATATATGGGGTGAGGAACGTGGTGATGACGGAGACGGCCACGACCACAGGATATAGGAAATGACTGATCACACCCAACGACAAGCCCAACGAGGCGATGATAAACGAGAACTCACCGATCTGCGACATGGAGAAGCCACAACGCATGGCCGACTTCAGCGACTCACCGCCCAGCATGAAGGAGAAGGTGCCGAACACGGCCTGACCGATCAGGATCGTCAGCACCAGCACGACTATCGGCAGGGCATAGTCGACCAGGATCCTCGGATCGACAAGCATACCCACCGACACGAAGAACACAGCACCGAAGAGGTTCTTCACTGGCTCGACCAGGCGCTCGATACGCTCGGCCTCGACGGTCTCGGCCAAGATGCTTCCCATGATGAACGCACCAAAGGCGGAACTGAAGCCGACCTTCGTGGAGAAGACGGCCATGGCACAGCACAGTCCTAAGGAGACGACCAACAGCACCTCGCCATTGATCAGACGACGGACAGAACGCAGGAACAACGGTACGGCGAAGATGCCCACGACCAGCCATAGCACCAGGAAGAAACCGATACGCACCACGGCCTCAAGCATCTGACCACCCTCGAGGTCCTGTCCTCGGGCGATGGCACTAAGCATCACCATCATCACGATGGCCAGAATATCCTCGAGTATCAGCACACTCATTACCAGTCCAGCAAACTGCTGCTGGCGCAGACCCAGATCGTCGAAGGCCTTATAGATAATCGTCGTCGACGACATGGCCAGCATACCGCCCAGGAAGATACAGTCCATCTTCTCCCAGCCGAAGGAATGTCCCACACAGACTCCAAGTATCGACATACAGAAGATGATGGTACAGGTAGAGATGACAGGCGAGGCGCCCATCTTCAGGATCTTCTTAAACGAGAAGTCCAGTCCTAAGGAGAACAAGAGGAACATCACACCGATGTCGGCCCACAGATGGATATTGGCAGAGTCGACCACAGAGGTCGTATAAGGCATGTTAGGACTCACCAGGAAGCCGGCCACGATATAGCCCAGCACAAGCGGCTGTCTTAACTTCTTGAATATAAGCGTCACGATACCGGCCACCATCAGGATCAGGGCCAGGTCTTGAATCATCGTCGGGAGTGCTGCCATTCTTATCAGCTATCAAGTAGGATCTATCAATACCACTGCACGGCGTTCGAGAAGCCACTGCGCTTGTCGTACTTCAGAGCATCGGTGAGCGTCGAAGCGTTACACCTGAACGAGAAGTTATAGCTGGTAATAGGAGCCAGCGTAACACTACACGACATGTTGAAGCAATGCAGGTCGCGGTTCAACGAGGCCGTGGTCATGGATATCTTCTTATAGTCAAAGTCATAACCTGAGGAGAAAGAGATGTTCCATCCATCACTGATTCGCAGACTACCGCTGATGTTCAGGTTCTGGGAGAACGTATATGGATAGCGCATCGTCTTCTTGTTGAATCGCTTCACGTCGGTATCCTCACGCATGGTCACACCATAACTGAGGCTGATATTCCATGGCATCTTGAATGCCAGATAGCCATCCTCGTCGGTCTCGGCCTTGGACGACTCTTTCGACTGGACGTGCTTGGCTCGCTCCATCTCCTTGTCGATGTTGGAGTCGAGGTCGTCAAGATCGTCGTCGTCCTCTTCTTCCGCCTTTTTCTTCTTCTCTACCTTCTCGCCTCTCAGCCATTTGAAGAGGTTGCCCACCTTCTCGTTGTTGAGCGTATAGCTGATATTCTGCGATATACCCTGGAAACGACCGATCTTTCCACGCTCCCAATAGGTCCTGGTGTCGCTCAACCGGGGATTGCCCACACTGTCGAGTTCATAGACATACGAAGCGAATGAACCTTTCAGACTCAAGGTATAACTCTTCGAGAGCTTCAGGCGCAGGGAGACATCAAGCGGACTCAAGGGTTGGATCTTGGAAGAGAAGTTATAACTCATACCAAGACCGAACTCGTCGATCAGACTGATCTTCTTATAACCCGTAGAATCATCATCAGACTTGACCTTCATCTCCAGATTGTTCGACAGATTCACGGAAAGAGAACCGCTCTTACCTTTACCCGGCACACCGTAGAGACCATTCTGGAAAGGCGAATACTCCACCTCCGTCACATTACCGTCCAAGTCG
This sequence comes from Prevotella sp. lc2012, assembly GCF_900107065.1. NCBI lineage: Bacteria > Pseudomonadati > Bacteroidota > Bacteroidia > Bacteroidales > Prevotellaceae > Prevotella > Prevotella sp. lc2012. Next base: position 296,206 of record NZ_FNUF01000003.1, read on the forward strand.
GTCTTCATGTATTTCTTGTAGTAACCATAACGACTGGCACTGAAGTCGGGAGCATGACTATAGCTGATGGTCGGTGTAAACACATGGCGGATAGCCTGGACCTTATCTCCGAAGAGCTTACGGTTGGGAATCCAGAAGCCGTACACATCGGTCGTCGCAGTCACATTGAAGTTCCAGTTGTATACGTTATAGAAACCGCTCAACGTATCCGTGACCTCTCGCTGATGCTCCGTATCCCACGACTTATGTATCTTATTGAGATAGGTACGGTCGGTCAGGTTGAACGAAGGACTGATATTCAGGAAACCGAAGAGCGTGAGATCGGCCTTGATAGGTATCGAGTGCGACATGCCATTCTTCCAGTCCTTACTCAGACTGGAGTTCAACAACAGGTCTTCCTTGGTGAGAATCTTGTTCTCCAAGCGCCCGGTATATGACATCGAGATCTTCTCGTACCATCGTTGTGCGCCTGCCGCCTTCTTCCGTTTGAAGGGATAGAAGCGCGAGATGAAGATATCCAGACCAGGCAGTGTCACACCGATAGTAGAGTCACGCATATTCTGTTCAAGGTTCATCGTCGAGCTGAGTGTCATGCCAATGCTGGAGAAGCCCGTGCTCCACGCTACAGAAGAGGTGCGCTTCGACTGTGCCAGTCTCTGCGGGTTATACAGCGATGTCAGGTTATTCCGCTCATAGCCGACAGAAGAGAAATTGACGTTTGCAGAGAGCGTGCTGAAGGGGTTGGCCTTCGGATCCTGCTGATGCCGCCAAGTCAGCTTGAAGCTGTTCGTCTTCATATAATCCGGCATATTCTTCTCGCCAGTGACCGTCGATTGATAACTGGCAAAGAAGGATCCTGAATAGCGATAGCGCTTCTTATAGTTCGAGGCTGCCGACAGGCCCCATGAGCCTTTCGTATAGATCTCGCCCAAGAGCTTCAGGTCCACCTTATCGCTCAGCGCAAGGTAATAACCGCCATCGCGCAGATAGAAACCTCGCGACATCTCATCGCCATAGGTCGGCATGATGATACCACTGGAATAGCTCTTCGTAAAGGGGAAGAAACCGTAAGGGATGGCCAACGGCAGCGGCACATCGGCCACCACGAGATAAGCCGGACCGAACACCACGTCCTTGCCCGGACGTACCTTGGCCCTCGACAAGGCCAGATAGAAGTCGGGATGGGGATCGTCACAGGTCGTATAACGGCCATGTTCGAGGAACATCTCGCCATTGGCACCACGTTTCGACAACTTACTGGTCAGGTAACCTTCCTCCTGCTGGGTATACACCTCGGTAATCAGGCCCTTCTTCGTCTTGAAGTTGAAGGCCATGGTATCGCTCTCATATTCGTCGCTGCCCATCTTGAAGACCGGTGTCTTGGCCAACTGGTGTGTCGTGCTGTCTATCGAGCCCGTCGCATGCACCAGGCTACTGTCGAGGCTCATATAGATCTTATCGCTCGAGAGGTCCATATTCTGGTATTTCACCGTCGACTCTCCAAAAAGGTGAGCCAGACCAGACTCCGCCTCATAGGTCAGGGAATCGTTGGCCGAATACTCTACAGGAGAGTCGATACCACTCTTCCGGCTCCGGTTGATACTGTCAAGCGCCAACGAGTCGTCTATAGCCTTGTTATGCCTGTAAATAGCCAATTCCAGAGAGTCCATCGTGGTGGTATCGCGTTTCATCCTGGCTGCGGCGGCGGCACTCCGCCTCAACAGGGTATCAACAGGAACGGACACCGTCGTATCAGTCGGGATGCTGTCATTGGTCCCATAGACAGGTGCCTTGGAGACAAAAGACAACGATCCTTCCGCCATCACCACGATGATGACGAAAAGCATCAGAATCAGGGCTGATTTCCTTTTCACGGTGCAAAGGTACTAATAAAATAAGAATTAAGAATTAAGAGTTAAGAAAAATTGCCTCAGCAGTTGTAAATTTCTTAATTCTTAACTCTTACCTCTCGACTATTCGAACATGTCTACCCAACGGAAGAAACGCTTCAAGCCGGCCTCACCAAACTTCTCCAGACTACGGGCCGTCTGCTCTACCGTGCGTTCCATCTCAGGATGACTCTTGGAATAGAACTTGTCTGCATAGCAGACCACTTGCTCCTCCAAGGTCTCGGGCTCATAGCAGCCGTCCAAGGGAAGGGGCAGCTGCTGACGGATGATCTGCTCCCTACTGATGCCTGTTCCTGTATGGCGCTCACAGACCTGAGCGTGGCGCACGAATCCCTCTTCACGTAACATCCGTCCACCGATAATACCATGACAGATATAGGGCTCCGGACCAAAACACTCGATGGCAGGCGCATCACAAGCCAGAATACCAATGTCATGGAGCATGGCAGCCTCGTACAGGAAATCCACGTCGAGCTTCAGCTCCGGATGGGCACTGGCGATACGCCGACAACGATCGGCCACCTGTCGGCTATGTGTAAGCAATATCCGCCGGAGTTCATTCTCCGACGGATAATACTTGTCAATGATTTTCTGATAGTCCATATTTTCTGCTTAACACAGATCACGCCTCACGCTCTATCCAAGCGATGGTGTCACCCTGACGGATATTCTGTCCGGGCTTCACACTGATGTCAACCAGCTTACCGCCAAGGGCTGCGGGAATCTCAACGATTTCACCCCATTTCGTCTGCAGGTAGCAGAAGGTATCTCCCTCCTTGTATTTCTGACCGATGAACGGCTCCACGCACGGTGCCATCACACCTTCACCACCGAAGCTCCAGAAGAGCTGTCCGGCCAGAGGCGACTTCACGGCATCGGCCTTGGCATGCTTCAGGGCATCGATCTCTTCCTTCGAGATCTTACCACCACCAAGCTTCGCATCCTTCGCCTTCTGCAGGTCGGCCAGGAACTGCTTCTTAGCCTGTCCGCTCTTGAAGGCACGATACTGTTCGGGGTGCATAGCCAACTCGAAGAGTTCCTCGTTGTCTTTGCCGTAGTCCCATCCGTTCTCGTCCATCTCCTTCTTGAAGTCGTCAAGGGCATTGCTGAGCAGAGTATGGGCATCGACATCGGTAAACTCGCGACCCTGCTTCTTAGCCAGTTCCACAAGCTCCGGATCGATGGTACCAGGAATCTTTCCGCTCTTACCGAGGATCATACCCCACATGGCATCGTCCATCATCACGAAACGCCCCTTGCCCTGTTCGATGGTGAGCAGGTTCATCAGCGCGATGTTCTTCACATACTGAGAGAACGGTGTCACCAATGGGGGATAACCCACGCGCGGCCAAACATATTCCACCTCGTTGAAGAGCTTCACGAGCATATCGTCCATCGTCAACTCGGCCTCACCCTTCTGCTGGCGCAGCTTGTTGATCATAGACTGGATGCCTCCCAGGTCGGCCATCATCGATCCCATCATACCACCGGGGAGTCCGCAGCCGAGCAGCAGGCTCGACATATGCTTGTTGGCAGGATTGATGAAGTAGCCAAGCCATTCGTCGATGAACTCCTGGGTCAGCGTACGGGCCTGCATATAGGCATTCATATTCAGATCAGCCACCTCGAAGCCTTCGTTCTTCAGCATCGACTGTACTGAGATGATATCCGGATGAACCTTACCCCAAGAGAGCGGCTCAATGGCGGTATCGATGATGTCGGCACCGTTATTGCACACCTCCAGGATACTAGCCATAGAAAGGCCAGGACCAGAATGACCATGATACTGGATGATGATATCGGGATGGTTGGTCTTGATAGCCTTCGTCAGTGCGCCCAGCATGGCAGGCTGACCGATACCGGCCATATCCTTCAGACAGATCTCCTCTGCGCCTGCGGCAATCACCTCATCGGCGATCCTGCTGTAGTACTCTACCGTATGTACAGGTGAAGTGGTGATGCAGAGCGTAGCCTGCGGTGTCATACCACCCTCCTTGGCCCACTTGATACTTGGGATAATGTTTCGGGTGTCGTTCAGACCACAGAAAATACGGGTGATATCCACGCCCTGTGCGTGCTTTACCTTGTACATCAAGGCACGTACATCATCGGGCACAGGATACATACGCAGTGCGTTCAGACCACGATCGAGCATGTGGGTCTTGATGCCCACCTCGTTGAATGGTTTACAGAATGTGCGCACGGCATCATTAGGATTCTCACCGGCCATCAGGTTCACCTGCTCGAAGGCACCACCATTAGTCTCAACGCGACTAAAGCAGCCCATATCAATGATTACCGGAGCGATGCGCTCCAACTGATCCTTACGTGGCTGGAACTTACCTGAAGACTGCCACATGTCCCGATATACGAGACTGAACTGTATTTTCTTCTTAGCCATAATTATACTGACAATAGTTTTTTGAGGTGCAAAAATAACAAATAAAATCGAATTGGGCGAATTTTAGTCATTTTTTTTTTCAAATATCGCTCTTTTTCAGGCACAGACAGAAAAACGGCCTCCCTTCTTTCGGGAGACCGTCTGTCTGTCTTAGCGAGCCTGATAGTTGAGCAGGCGCTGCTCTGCCATCTGTTCGTATTTTGTGCCTGGACGTCCGTAGTTGGCATAGGGATAGATGCTGATGCCACCACGGGGTGTGAAGAGTCCTATCACCTCTATATACTTCGGATCCATCAAGCGCACCAGATCTTTCATAATGATATTCACACAGTCTTCGTGGAAGTCGCCATGGTTCCTGAAACTGAACAGATAGAGCTTCAAGCTCTTCGACTCCACCATCCGCTCACCCGGGATATACATGATCTTGATTTCCGCGAAGTCGGGCTGTCCCGTGATAGGACAGAGCGAAGTGAACTCCGGACAGTTGAACTGAACCCAATAGTCGTTATCCGGATGCTTGTTGACAAAGGTCTCTAACACCTCTGGTGCATAGTCCATCCGATAGGTCGTATTCTTACCTAATGCCTGTAACTTGTCTTCTCTCATATCAGCTCTTGATCTTGAAAATATTGTAGTTGATATCCTTGTCGTACACATCCTCATGGTCGTGGGCCTTCGTGAACTTCACGACACGGATGGTCATAGGCAGAGCCACGATCTCATAAGAGGTCTTGAGCAACACCTGCGAGATGACCAGCGACGGCATCTCCTCCCAGGGAATCACCCACCCCAGAGCCAGAGGGAAGAAGATAAGGGAGTCGGTCAGCTCACCGAACACCGTACTTAAGATGGCACGGGCCGAGAAGTCTCTGATGAATCCATTCGAGTCGGCAGACCGTCTTTCCTTGGCCGACAGCTTCATCCGGCTCATCACATACGCATTGATAAACGAGCCTGCCAGGAAGGCGATAAACGATGCGGCCGCGATACGGGGTGCCAATCCGAAGATCTGATGGAACCCCTCCTGACCATCCCAATAGGAGGCACCGGGGATGGCATCGGCAATGGCTCCGAACAGCACAAACAGGAAGTTCATGGCGAACCCGAGCCAGATGAGCAGACGCGTACGACTATAGCCCCACACCTCGCATACGACATCGTTAATGATATAACTCACGGGGAACACAATCAGTCCCGCCGTCACATTCACCGGACCAAACGAGATTTGCTTGGTCTCTAACACGTTTGCCGTGATCAGGCAAACGCAGAACAGTATGCCGTAAGACATGAACAGCACACTGACCTTCTGATCATTCTTTTGTTTCATTATTCTTGTTTTGTTTAAGGGGGTTCTACAAGTACCCCTGTGTTTTTTTTACAACAGATAGAGCAGCCAAGCCATATAGGCAAGGAATCCCAATACCAGCAAGGCACCCTCACGGCGCGAGACGGCATACTTTGTATAAGCGAACAGCCAGAGGATGCCGACACTCACCAGCATCATCATCAGATCGACAATCGTGATACCCATGATGCGCATCGGGTGAACCACTGCCGTCGTTCCCAGAATCAGCAGGATATTAAACACGTTGGAGCCTATCACATTACCAATGGCAATAGACGAGCGTCCCTTGTAGGCTGCGACGACACTCGTGGCCAACTCAGGCAACGATGTACCGCCTGCCACGATGGTCAGACCGATAACACTCTGACGAACACCATAGCGATGAGCCACATACGAGGCCGCATCGACAAACAGGTTACTGCCGATAATCAGACAGGCAAGTCCCAATGCGATGAAGGCAAGATTCCGCCATAGTTTGGAATAGTCCTTGGGCAGTTCACTGTTCTCGTCCAGTTCCTCGGGAGTAGGCATCAGACCGTCGTTCTTCGCTGCCCGGAACGTATAAATCATGAAGACCAGGAAACCTGCCAGCAGGATGATTCCGTCGGAACGGCTGATATCGTTTCCCCACAGGTGAGGAGAGTCCATATCGTCAAAGCACAACGCAAACAGCATAAAAGAGGCCACCACAGCAAACGGGATATCCTTCTTGACTGTTGTCTTCGACACGACCATCGGAGCCACCAGCGCCGAACAGCCTACGATGAGCATGGTGTTGAATATGTTCGAACCGATCACATTACCCACAGCCAGATCGGACGTGCCTTTCAAGGCAGACACCAGACTGACAAAGAGTTCGGGTGCCGACGTACCGGCAGCCACGATCGTCAGACCAATCACGATCTCCGGCACACGCATACCACGGGCCAAGGATGAGGCTCCCTCCGTCAGACGGTCCGCACCCCAGAGCACAAGAGCCACACCAACAATAATGTACACAATATTCAGCAACATACCCTATTCCATTTCGTTGATAAACGCATCCATCGCACGACGGTCTTTCTTGGTTGGCCGTCCCGTGCCCCTTGCACGATCCACAAAACCACTGATACGATTCATCTCCAGTAGTTCGTACTGATCAGGGGGCGTCACATTCTCATAGATCTCAGGCAAGAGTTTTGCACCTACCCGCTGTTCTATCGTCTTCAGAATCTTAAAAGAGTAAGTCACCGGCGGCTTACGCACAGAGACTGTCTCACCAGCCTTCACCATATGCGAGGGCTTTACATTCACACCTCCAATTGTGACCCGACCGTTCTTACACGCATCGGCAGCAATAGAACGTGTCTTAAAGATCCGTGCGGCCCATAGCCACTTGTCAACTCTGGCCTCGTCCATGCTTTCCCAATTTATTAAACTGGTTCATGGTGATATCTATGCCTGCCAAGACAAAACTACGGATAATCTCCACGCCCAGATCGATGGCAGGCTGAAGCTCCTTGAGCTCATCCTCGCTATAACGCCCCAGAACCCAGTCGACCTGCATGCCACGGGGAAAATCGTTTCCGATACCCATACGAAGGCGCGCATAGTTCTGTCCGATTAACTGTTGGATATGTCCTAAGCCGTTATGACCACCGTTTGAGCCATTGCCCTTCAAACGGAACTCTCCCAACGGGAGCGCTACGTCATCACTGATGACCAGCAGACGGTTCTGTTCGATGTTTTCCTTATTCAGCCAGTACCTGACTGCATTCCCACTGAGGTTCATGAACGTAGAGGGCTTGAGCAGAAACACTTTACGCCCCTTGACCGACGTCTCGGCCACAAAACCGTACCGACGGTCTTCAAAATGAATATTGGATGCCTTCGCAAAAGCATCCAATACCATAAATCCCGTATTGTGGCGGGTCAGTTCGTATTCATCACCGACATTGCCCAGACCAACAATCAAGTATTTGTCCATTCCCTACAGTACTAAGGAATTCACACTTAACCAGCGTTCTCAGCTGCGGCAGCTGCAGAACGTGAAGCACGTGTAGCCTTCACAGAGCATACAACAACCTGTGCAGGAGTAGCAATCTCCAGACCCTCGAACGACAGGTCGGCAACCTTAATGGCCTTACCCAGGTTCAAGTTGGTCACGTCGATATTAAGTACCTCGGGGATCTGCTTGTAAGGAGCGGTAACGTTCAGCTTACGCTCAGCCAGATTCAGCTTACCACCGTCACGAACACCCTGTGCCAGACCATTGAGCTTAACAGGAATACCAATGGTGATGGGCTTCTCCTCGCTTACCTCATAGAAATCCACATGGAGCAGAGCATCGCTTGTGGGATGGAACTGAAGCTCCTTCATAACAGCCTTGTGGGCCTCACCGTCGATGGTCAGGTTCACAACATAGACATGAGGAGTGTAGACAGCCTTGCGGAGCTGGGATGCAGGGATAGCAAATGCCAGAGCCTCAGGCAGACCATTCTCGCCTTTCTTCTCACCATAGAGGTTACAGGGAACAAGACCCTCCTTACGCAACTCTTTCGTTGCCTTCTTACCGGTAGTGGCACGCTTCTGACCACTTACGCTAATTTCTTTCATAATTGTGTTACTCTAAATTAAGTTTAAAACTGTTTTGCTTAATTCGCCATCACACGAGCATATCGTAGTGCTTTGAGAAAAAGCGGTGCAAAGGTAGCACTTTTTTGCTTACCAACCAAATATTTGCCTAAAAAACAACATTTTTACTCTATTTTATGGTATCTTTCTTGCATGGTAGCGGAAAAATAACTATCTTTGCACTTAGATTCAATCATTTTAAAGGTAAAAAACTAAATAAAAAGCATCAAGTGAGATGATTAATAGGGAAATTATTAGAATTAAGATTGTTCAGTTAACCTATGCTTACTATCAAAACGGTAACAAGAACATCGACTCGGCTGAAAAGGAACTTTTCTTCAGTCTCTCAAAGGCATATGACCTTTACAACTATCTGCTAGCTTTGATTGTCGCTGTCACTAAAGAAGCCGGACGCAGGTTGGAGGTGGCACAGGCGCGCGCCAAGCGTGAAGGGACAAAAGAGCCGTCGCAGAAATTCGTATACAACCGATTCGCACTGCAGTTGAGTGAGATCAAAGCTCTTAACGACTTCATGAGTACTCAGAAGATGACGTGGGAAGACTCTGCCATGTTCTTGGGACAACTTTTCGAGCAGATTGAGTCTAGCGACATCTATCAGGAATATATGAACAGCGAGGAGGACAGCTACGAGGCCGACCGCGAGTTGTGGCGCAAGTTGTATCGTACCTTCATCCAAGACAACCAGGATCTGGATTCACTCCTGGAAGACCAGAGCCTGTACTGGAACGACGACAAGGAGATCGTCGACACCTTCGTCCTGAAGACCATCAAGCGCTTCAATGAGCAAAACGGTGCCAAGGAGGAACTCCTGCCGGAATGGGACAGCGAGGAAGAGAAGGAGTTCGCACGCAAACTATTCCGTTCGGCCATCCTCAACGCAGACGAATACCAGCACTACATGAGTGAAGCCTCTCGCAACTGGGACTTCTCCCGTCTCGCCTATATGGACGTGATCCTCATGCAGATTGCCATTGCTGAGATGATGACCCTTCCCAATATTCCCATCAGTGTCACCATCAACGAATATGTAGACATTGCCAAGTTGTATTCTACCTACAAGAGCGGCGGCTACATCAACGGTATGCTCGACAGCATCGCACGTAACCTGATTCGCACCGGTCGACTGATGAAACACATTGATCCGATCAAGAACCAGAAATACGGCAAGGAGAAGACGGTCAGCGCAAGGGCACCTCACAAGCAGGGCAAGCCCACCAAGACAAGACCCCGCATCAAGAAAGAAGAGCCAACGGGAGAGACGATCTCTGATGTCACAGACATTCAGGAGATCAAAAAAGAGATTGAAGAACTCAAAAACAATAAATAAAAACAAAAAACATGACAAGTATTGTATTAGCCGCACAGGCATCACAGGGAGGTGGTATGAGTTTTATCATCATGATGGTCGCTATCTTCGCTATCATGTGGTTTTTCATGATCAGACCTCAGCAGAAGAAACAGAAAGAGATCCAGAAGTTCCAGAACGAACTGGCAGAGGGTCAGCAGGTCATCACTGGCGGTGGCATCTATGGCACTGTCAAGAGCATCGACCTCGCCAAGAACACTGTTGAAGTGAAGATCGCACGTGATGTCGTCATCACGGTCGACAAGAGCTATGTCTTCAAAGACACAGCCAACACGCCTGTGCAGAAATAACACAAGCAAGGGATGAGAATCGGCAAGATATGGCGGTTCATCAGAGGTTTCCTGTTTAGTAACACCAACAGGGAATTTCTGGTATTCTGCTTCTTTCTCGCATTGTCGGGCGTCTTCTGGCTATCACAGACGCTGAGCGATACCTACGAGAAAGAGTTCGCCATTCCCGTGTCTGTCATCGGCATCCCCAAGAACGCCGTGCTTACCTCCGACGAGACTGACACCGTCAAGGTCACCATCCGTGATAAGGGTATCACACTCCTTACCTACCAATATAGTGACTTGTTCAAGAAGCTGAACTTCGACTTCAAGACGTTCTCTCACAACAACGGCAAAGGCAACGTGACCGCCTCAGACATCCAGAAGGTTGTATATAAACAACTGAACGCCAGTTCCAAAATCATCAGCATCAAACCTGAGAAGTTGGAATTCTATTACAACTATGGCAGTAAGAAAAGGGTACCTGTCAGATGGAGCGGACGTGTCATTCCTGAAGAGCTCTACTTCATCTCTGGAGTAGAGTATTCTCCTGACAGCATTACCATCTATGCGGCCAACGAGAAGCTCGACAGCATCAACATGGTATACACCGAGTCGTTGAACTATGCGAACTTCCGCGACACGCTTGTCGTGAACTGTCAGTTGGCTAAGATGAAAGGGGTCAAGATGGTGCCCGACCACATCAAGGTTAGTTTCCTGACCGATGTACTGACGGAAGAGCGTATCGAGGGTATTCCCGTCAAAGGCATCAATATGCCGGAGGGAAAGACCCTGCGTACTTTCCCAGCGAAAGTCGCAGTCAGCTTTGTTACAGGTGTAAGCGTCTATCGGAATCTTCGTCCAGAAGACTTCACCGTTGTCGCCGACTATCGTGATCTGACGAAACACCCTTCGGAGAAATGTCACATCTATCTGAAGAACGTGCCCAACGGCATCTCACGCGCTCATCTGGAGACGACACTTGTTGACTACCTCATCGAATCGCAGGAAGAATGAAGATCGGGATCGCCGGAGGGATCGGAAGTGGAAAAAGCTACGTATGTAGCCGTTTACAAGAGAGAGGCATCACTGTCTATGACTGCGATCGGGCTGCCAAGCATCTGATTCGCACATCACCAGATATCCGTCAGAGACTCTCAGCCCTCATCGGACCAGAGACCTACGGCACAGAAGGACAACTGAACAAGGCGGTCGTCGCCAAGTTCCTGTTAGCCTCCGAGGAGAATGCCAAAGCCATTGACAGCATCGTGCATCCTGCCGTATTTCAGGACTACTTAGCCAGTGGAATACAGTGGATGGAAAGCGCACTGATGTATGAGTCTGGCATAGCGCACCTCGTCGACCGCGTCGTAGTAGTCACAGCACCTAAGGAGGTCCGTATCCGACGTGTGATGAAACGCGACGGCATCTCACGACAGAAAGTGCTGGAGTGGATGGGAAGACAGATGTCACAGAAAGAGGTGCGCAGATTGGCCGACTACGAGATCATCAATGACGGAAAGGCAGACGTAGATGCACAACTGGACCATCTCCTGTCTGACCTTCAGATTCAAACAGATTATTAACAACAACTAATTAGAGAATACATGCAACAGACAATTTTAGCAATTTCCGGGAAGCCCGGTCTTTACAAACTCGTATCAAGAGGAAAGAACAACCTGATTGTCGAGGCGCTCGATGCGACACACCGTCGTCTGCCAGCCTTTGCCACCGACAGGATCACATCACTGGCCGACATTGCCATGTTCACTGAGACAGACGATGTTCCCTTGATGGACGTACTTGAGAACCTCAAGACACTCGAAGGCGGAAAGAAAGCCAGCATCAACGAGAAGAAAGCCTCTGGCGCTGAGTTGCAGGACTACTTCACGAAGGTTCTGCCGGAGTGGGATCGTGATCGCGTGCATAACAGCGATATCAAGAAGCTCATCACCTGGTATAATATCCTTGTGGAAAATGGTGTCACAGACTTCAAGGAAGAGATGTCACCCACAGAAGGCGACAACGTCGACGACAGGAAATAAAGAACAGAAACAGATTACAAAAAGAATCCCACCAATTGGTGGGATTCTTTGTTTATATTAGAAGTTAGAAGCGTCCTGGGCCACCGAAGCCGCCACCACGAGGACCGCCGCCACGAGGACCTGCACCGCCACGAGGACCTGCGCCAGGAGCACCGCCACGAGGACCGCCACCGAAGGGACCGCCAAAGCCACCACGGGCTCCTCTTCCGCCGAAGACATTCAGACGATAGATCACGTGCACCATGCCATAGCTGGTGATAGCATTATACTCCGTATCACTACGCTGCATCTCAGAGATCATACGACTCACGGTAGACTGCTGCTTCAAGATATCATAGAGCTGCAGCGAGATGGTCAGTGCATTTCCCTTAAGGAAGCTCTGTGAGATCTGTGCATTCCATATCAGCTCATTGGTGTTCATCGACTTGTCACTATAACCACGACGGCTCTGCATATTCATGTTGGTTGTGAGCGACGTACCCCAAGGAGCCGTCACGCCTACCATACCGCCATAAGAGAACATCCAAGTATCGAGGTTGTTGTTCGGCTGGAGCTTACTGCGAGAGTGGTTGTAGTTCAAAGAACCGTTCAGCTCCACCTCCAACCATTCGTTACGATAGCTACCTGCCAGACGCTCACCGATGCCCATCGTATTAGTAGAGCTCTTCTGAGAATCAGACTTCATATCGACACTGACGAATCCCACACGACGATTATAGCTCAGATTCGTGAAGGTGTTCATATTGAAGAAGCCGGCAGAGTCGATAGCCGTATTGAACATGAAGCCCATATTACCATTCCAGTTACCATTCACATTCACCGGTTGTGTGATCGTAGCACCTCTTAACTTGTCAAGCGTCGTCTTGTTGGCAATAGAATTGCTGGTTGTCGAGAAGTTCACGAAGGTCATCACGGCCCGCTGGTGCTTCTGGAAATAGTCATTATAGAAGAGGGTGAAGTTCTGGGTGAACGAGGGTTTCAGACCAGGGTTACCCTTTGTGACACGCAGATTGTCGCTGTCGTCCTCGATATCAAGCAGATCGCTCATCGACGGCTGCTGACTACGTCCACGATAGGTGAAGCGCAACTGACCCGTCATAGACTTCTTCCAACGGAAGTCAAGAGTCGGCGTGAAGTTGACCACCGTACGCGTCGTATCTGCATGAACGCCCTGATAGTCTTGCATGAAATGTGTCTTCTGAGGAATCACCTGGAAACCGATATTGAAATTATAGGCAGGACGAACGATGCGCAGCATCACCTCACCAGTATGAATATAGTTCTTATATTCCGACTTACGACTCAGTTTCACATCCTCATACATATCAAGAGGATTAACCAGACGACCCAGATATGCATCCCAGTTACGATAGGAAGGAGTAATACCGGAATAGTCGACACCAGTCAGACTATAGGTAGCACGGTCGCTCTTCGTAAAGCTGTACTGGTATGTATAGCTGAACTGCAAGTACACCTGACGCATGATAGGCTCACTGTAGGTCATTCTCGCACTATAGCCCCAGCGATCCTCTGGCGTCACACTATAGCGGTTAGTCTGTTTGATAGAGTCGCTCGTACCCAAATAGTTCATCAGTTGGAACATCTCCGTGAAGTCATTGCTCATCGACTTGCTCCTACCCTCGCTCCAGTTACCATTCAACTGCAAGGTGATGTTACGCCCCTTGTTATTCAGACGTCTGTTGAACTGCAACATACCACCGAGGTTCTTCGATTCATCATAGCTGATACCATCCTGCTCACTGAAGTTCTTCACGAAGCCATACTTCTGTACAAGTTCCTTCACCGATGCCAAAGGATCGTCAACATAGTCATAGGGGTTCTTGTCGAAAGTAGCTGTCGTGCTGGAGTTAGCGCCATCACTGACGTTATATCTGAAGTTCGGACGGAACAAGATGTTCGTCATTGAGTCGGGCTGCCACTCCAGACGCATCTGCGCATTCCAGCCGTCTGAGCGCGAATACTGGTTCCGTCGGCTGTTACCAAACTGAGACACTTTCTCGCCGAAGATATCTTCCGTAGAACTCTTGGAGAACACGTCACCATCACTGTGGTTCCAGCGCACACTACCATCCAACCTCAGCTTATTGGTCTTCTCGTAGTTGATATTGACACCTGTCATCTTCATGGCAGTCAGTCCCTGACGTCCCATGCCGAAACGTCCACCTCCTCCACCACCAGGGAAGCCCATATCGTTGGTGTTATTGGCATTGGTCATCATCATCAGGTTCAAGCCGTCACTCATCAAGCCACCGAAGATACGACCTGCATAACGATGCTCCGTACCAGCTCCCAGGTCGGCGTTCAACATGAATCCCTTGTTCATACCCGGTTTAACGCCGAAGTCGAGCACGGTCTCCTCCTCACCGTCCTCAATGCCTGATACACGAGCAAGGTCACTCTGTCTGTCGTAGGCCTTGATACGATCGATGATGTTAGTGGGCAGGTTCTTCAAGGCCGTCTTGGTGTCGCCCGTCATGAACTCTTTACCCTCCACGAGGATTTTCTTCACCTCCTTACCATTAATCTTAATAGAACCGTCGTCGCTGACCTCGGCACCAGGCAGTCGTCTCACCAGTTCCTCAACCACCGATCCCTCTGGAGTACGGAAGGCATTGGCATTATAGACAAAGGTATCGGCCTTCAGTGTCACCTTCGATGCATGAGCCGTCACTGTGGCACCCTTCAACATGATGGCATCCGGAGCCAGTGAGATAGTGCCGGCATGATAGTCCTTACCATCCTTGATGGATATCTTCTTCGTATAGGTCTTGAAGCCCACGAATGTTACTCTCAGCGTATATGTACCATCGCCAGGGGCTGTAATGGAAAAATAACCTTCTGTGTTGGTTAATGCATTGGATACTACTTTCTCACCACTCAACAGAGATGCGGTCGCCTGTATAACGGCTTCTTTTGTGTCTTGTTCAATAACCTTTCCCGTTACCTTGTGCTGGGCGAACAGCGTGACTGTCATCGACAGAAAGACAGTCAGAATCATTAGTTTTCTCATTCTATCTTTAGTTTTTTTTGAACTTTTGACGCAACCCGCAACGGAAAGTTTAATAAGCGAGTTGCATTTTTTTCTTAAATATGATGTAATTTATGAAAATTTATCGTATCTTTGTCGGCGAATCAATAAAGACAGACCCGAACCATTAAAAGATGACCCGACAAGAAGTCGTTATATCCGATCAGCTTGAACAAGCACTCACAACAGCCATGAAAAAATGTGAGTACGACCGTGTGTTTATTCTTGCAGACGAAACGACGGAAAGACTCTGTGTCCCCGCCATCGAGAAGGTCGACGGTCTGGGGAGTGCTTACCATATCGTGATCGGAGCTACCGATGCCTGTAAGACACTCAGTTCACTGACGCACGTGTGGGAGGAACTGGGCAAGGGCGGCGGCACACGTCACTCCTTATTAATAAATATAGGTGGAGGTATGGTGACGGATCTTGGAGGTTTTGCAGCCTCAACCTTCAAACGAGGTATCAGCTATATCAACATCCCTACCACGCTTCTTGCCATGGTTGATGCCTCTGTCGGCGGAAAGACAGGCATCAACTTCGGAGGACTGAAAAACGAGATCGGCGTATTCGGCAATGCGCATACCGTCATTCTCGACACTCAGTTCCTTCAGACACTCGACAGAGAGAATATCTGTTCCGGCTATGCAGAAATGCTTAAGCACGGTCTGATCTCTGGCGAACAGATGTGGGCAGAACTCATCACCTTCGATCTGGAGCAGCCAGATCTTGCAAAGCTCAGACAGATGGTGGCCGACAGCGTTGCTGTGAAGGAGCGCATCGTCGAGGAAGACCCCACAGAACAGGGCATCCGTAAGGCTCTGAACCTCGGCCACACCGCAGGTCATGCCTTTGAGTCTTTCGCCCTCAGGCATAAGCCTGTACTCCATGGCTACGCCGTTGCCTGGGGCCTGATATGCGAGCTCTACCTGAGTACTGTCAAGACAGGATTCCCTTCGGACAAGATGCGGCAGACGGTCAGCTTCATCAAAGAGCACTATGGTAAGATGACCATCACCTGCGACGACTACCCCGATCTCTTCGAGCTCATGACTCACGACAAGAAGAACACCTCGGGCATCATCAACTTCACGCTGCTTGGAGGTATCGGAGACATCCGCATCAACCAGACGGCCACAAAAGAAGAAATATTCGAGGCACTCGACTTCTACAGAGAGTGCTGACAACCCGATAAGTTACCAATCAACTTAATAATAGACCTAATCATATTACTAACTAATCGCAGATAGGGTTGCTCGTGAGAGTGACCCTATCTCACTTTATATCATGTAACCTTTTCTTTTGCAAAGTATCGTTTTTCTGCCTTCTGATACAGAGATGAGACAAAACCCACTATTTTTGAGCCCATTTTGAAAGTCGTTTACCAACCTTTATTGTATTTTTGTGGTCATAAGCACAACCATATCTTTTCATTCACTTAAAAACCAAGACTTATGAAGAAACTTCCTACCCTTACCCTCGTGCTACTCACCTGCTTAGGAGCATCAGCACAGGTTCTCTCACCTCTAAGCGGCAAGACAAGAACAGCCACAGACATCCCCCTTGTTTACGAGGTGGAGAACACAGGTGAGAATGTTCATCCCGTCCTGCCGACCAAGGCTGAGGGACGCAGGATTGACCCTCTGCCAGACCCTCTGGAGTGGTCTGACGGCAGCGGACGTGCCACAGACTTTTCCGACTGGGCACAGCGAAGAGGCGAGATTGCCAAGGAGATCCAGCATTACGAGATCGGCACCAAGCCTGCCGTCGCTTCCTCGGCCGTCACTGCCAAGATGGATGTCGACACACTCAGGGTGACAGTCACCATCAATGGCGAAGCACTGGAGCTCAGTGCGACCATCCACTACCCCTCGACAGGAGAGGCCCCCTATCCTTTGATGATCGGCATGGATAATATCAGTCTGACGAACACGCTCATCACGTCAAGACCTATCGCCTACATGAACTTCTCGTCGTCACAGGTCAATGGCTACAGTCAGTTCTTCGACTCTGGCAAGCGCGAGTTCGAGCGCCTCTATCCTGAGCTGGTAGGAAATGGAGCCTACAGCGAGTGGGCATGGGGACTGAGTCGTCTGATCGACGGTCTCCAACAGCTTAGTCCTGAGGTCTCCAAGATCGATACCAAGCATATCGGCGTTACAGGATGCTCCTATGCTGGTAAGATGGCCCTTTTCTGCGGAGCCTTCGACGAGCGAATCGCCCTGACCATCGCCCAAGAGCCAGGAGGTGGCGGTGCCGCCGCATGGCGTTTCTCACGCGTACTCAACAAGGATGTTCTCGATGCTGGTGATTCTGGTGTGGAGAGTCTTGACCGTACCGACTACCACTGGTTCATGGAGAAGCTGAAGAACGAATACGGAGGCAAGGATGTCTCCTACCTTCCCTACGACCATCATGAGCTGGCTGCGATGGTGTGCCCACGTGCTCTGTTGATGCTTGGCAACCCCACACAGATATGGCTGGCCGACCAGTCGGGTTTTGTCTCCATGAATGCCGCAGCAAAGGTATGGGAGCAATACGGCATCGGCGACCGTGTAGGCTATTCCTTCGTTAGCGACCACGGCCATTGTCAGTTGCCGGAGACTCAAGAGCCTGAGGTCGAGGCCTATCTAGACCGTTTCCTGCTCGGCAAAGAAGATGTCAACACAAACGTACGTATCGCCTCCGACTTCTACCTGTCTACTGCCAACGGCACAAAGGTGGTTGCACCAGAAGCCGATCTCGACTGGTGGATGGGCTGGTGGGGCATCCGTGAACCAGGAGAGTTTGTGGAGCAGACCTACGTGCCCAACGGTCCTGCCATCGGCACCAAGGAGCAACTGCCACTACTCACGAACTGGTCGAGTTCCGTCACAGGTGATGCTGCCGCCGATGGCAAGATCTACAGCGGCACCGCCACGTTCTCTGGCCAATGGGGCGAGATCGGAGGTTCCGGCTGGGGCTGCGATGTCAACCAAGGCACCAAGCACATCATCACCGTCAAGACCTCAGAGCCACTGCCAGAAGGTCTGCAATGGAAGATCTCGCTCAGAGACGAGTTCGGGGAAGCACAGGCAGAGATGTATCCACCCATCCAGGCAGGTGTCAACGAACTGGTCTATGAGTTGACCACCAGCTACTCCTATTTTGCCATTCAGCGCTATGGACAGGAACGGCTCACCGTTCCCTTCGAGAGCGTCACACGTGAGGTCGTGGAGAACACAGAAAGCAGTATCCGCACCATCGACAACGACGATCAGAAGAAGGTCGTCAGTCGACAGATCTATTCTGTCGCAGGCATGCCCCGTAAGAGTCTCGCCAAAGGAGTTAACATCTGCAACGAGCAGTTAGAAGACGGGCATACGCGCACTAAGAAAGTTATTGTAAAGTAGAGTGTCTCGCAATCTCTAATATCCGCTGGCGGGCAGGCTTTCCAGTCTCCGTCAGCGGAATTTTGTCTACATGGATATAACCACGAGGACGGAGATATCCGCTCAGCACCGTCTCACAGACGGCGCGCGCCTCGTCAGCCGGCCCTTCTGTCAGCAGTACCACGATCTCGCCGAACTTTGTATCCGCGCGCTTGGTGATGATATAAGGCGCCGAGAGATGAGGGCGCAAAAGACGCTCCACCTCCTCCGCCTGGATCTTGATACCACCAGAGCAGATTACGTTATCCTTCCTTCCGAGGATACGGAAGCGAGTCCCCTGTTCCGTCTGTACCAGTTCGACGATATCATGGGTCACAAGACATTCCGCACACACCTCTGGCGCATCGATGACCAGACAGTCGTCGGCCGAGACACTGACACCCACCGAAGGGAACGGCGTATACCAGTCTGACGCCTCAGGCCCGTTGATGCGACGGAGTGCGATATGCGAGAGGGTCTCCGTCATACCATAGGTGCTCCACACGGCATTGGGGAAGTCCTTCAGTCCTTCAGTCAACGACACGTCGATAGCCCCACCTCCGATAATCAGATGTCGTATCCTTCTCAGACGCTCGCGCTCCTCGTCAACCTGTAATGCGTTGTAAACCTGCAAGGGCACCATGGCAGCGAAGGTGAGCACATCCTCCTCAGCGACAGCCTTCTGGAGCGGATGTCCCGAGGGTGGAACCGTCACCAGTCGCAGACCGCGTTCCAAGGCACGCACCACCATCATCTTACCAGCGATATAGTCAAGCGACATACAGAGCAGGGCCGTGTCACCTTTGCGCAGACCGAGGAAATCGTTCGTGCGACGGGCCGAGGCCAGCATCCGTTGCTTCTCCACGAGCATCGGCTTCGGTGCGCCCGTACTACCACTGGTCTGCACGTGCACATAAGGTGAGGCGTTATTCCACTCCTCGAGGAACTGCTCTAACGACATCGCCACAGTCTGTCGCCACGTATCTCGAGTGGCATCGGGATATTATCCGTGAACAACTGGCCCGTACCCAACCCCTGCGGCATACCGATATGGTCGCCATACACCTCCGAAGCAAACTGAGCGATGGCGTTCAGACCGACATTACTCTCCAGCGCCGAGGTGATCCATGAGCCGATACCCAGGTCGGCCGCGATGTCGATCCACTCCCTGCACCCCATCATACCACCGTGGAGCGAGGGTTTAAGGATGATATATCGTGGTTTGATCATCCCAAGCATATGACGCTTCATTTCCGGATCATTCATACCTATCAGCTCCTCGTCGAGCGCGATGGGCAGGGGCGACTCCCTACAGAGGTCAGCCATATACCCCCACTGTCCGGCCTTGATGGGCTGCTCGATGGAATGGATATTATACTGCGACAACAGCTCCAGCTTATAGAGCGCCTCCTGATAAGGGAAGGCCCCGTTGGCATCCAGTCGCAACTCCACCTCATGATGCGTGAAGCGAGTCCGTATTCGTCTCACCAGATCCAGCTCCTGCTCGAAGTCGATGGCTCCGATCTTCAGCTTCACACAATGGAAGCCCTGTTCGAGCTTCTCCTCCATCCGACGGAGCATCTCTTCATAATTACCCATCCAGACCAGTCCGTTGATGGGTATGCCCTCCTCACCCCGACTGAAGGACGTGTCAAAGAGTCTGTCTCCCAACTTCAGATTGAGCAAGGCCGTCTCCAGTCCGAAGAGCATCGAGGGGTAGTCGCGCAGGTAGTCGTAGTTCACGATACCCGTGTCGCAGACCTCCTCGCACACCTTACTCAATATACTCTGATACCTCTCATCCTCCAAGGCATCACAACTCAGATCAGGCAGGGGCGCACACTCCCCTACTCCCTGACGCTCCCCGTCAGAGAGCAGCACCAGCCAGATTTTACGCGTGGTATACACACCTCTGGATGTCCCTGCTGGCTGCTTAAAATGCAGCACTCTTTTCTCTATTCTGTATTTCATTGTTATAAGTTTTCTGGAGTCGGGAGACAGCTCCCTGAGATCAACATCCTATGGCAGCTTCGGATATTTCTTGAAGTCAGGCTTCCGCTTCTCGAGGAACGCCTTTCCTCCCTCCTGCGCCTCGTCGAGGAAGTAGTACAGCATCGTACAGTCGCCAGCCAGCTCCTGGATGCCCGCCTGTCCGTCGAGCTCGGCGTTCAGTCCGGCCTTGATCATACGCAATGCCAGCGGCGAGCGCTCCATCATAATCTCCGCCCACTCCACGCACTCGTCCTCGAGACGCTCGATGGGTACCACCTTGTTCACCATCCCCATCTCCTCGGCCTCCTTGGCCGTGTACTGCCTACAGAGGAACCATATCTCGCGGGCTTTCTTCTGTCCCACGATCCGCGCGAGGTACGACGAGCCGAAGCCCGCATCAAACGAGCCCACCTTAGGTCCCGTCTGTCCGAAGATGGCATTCTCCGAGGCGATGGTCAGGTCGCACACCAGATGCAGCACATGACCGCCGCCGATGGCATAGCCGTTCACCATGGCAATGACGGGCTTGGGCAGGCGCCGTATCTGCATCTGCACGTCGAGCACACTCAGACGTGGTACACCCTCCTCGTCGACATAGCCGCCCCGTCCCTTCACATGCATATCGCCCCCCGAGCAGAAGGCATGCTTCACGTCGGCGAGCTGCTGTCCCTCTGGCACCTCCGACATGGCACCTGTCAACAGCACCACACTGATGTCCTGCATCTCCCTGCACAACGAGAAGGCCTGCGATAGCTCCCAGGTGGTCTTCGGCGTAAAAGCGTTGCGGTAACGCGGTCTGTTGATGGTGATCTTCGCGATACCGTTATATTCCTCGAACAGTATTTCCTTAAACTCCTTGATAGTTTTCCACTGTCTCATAGCTTCAAATTTTTACTTGTTTCAATGATTCATAATAGTCCTTGACGACACGCGTATCCTCATCGACATCCGTGAACACCTCCAGCAGCATGGGGCGTCTGCTCTTCGAGTCGACCAACTTTTCGATACCCTTCTTCAGATCCCTCATGCTTTTTACCTTCATGTAGTCCACCTTGTTCTGCGCACAGATACCCTCTGCCGTGGTGTGGTGCTTGGCAGCCACGAGCGTGTCGCGCGCCTCACTGTTCTCCAGACCCTTCAGCGTGTTGAAGATACCCCCACGTCCGTTGTTCAGCAAAAGGATACGCAGGTTCCCGCGCAGGTTCTGGTTCCACAGCGCATTCTGGTCGTAGAAGAAACTCAGGTCGCCGATGACACAGAACACCTTCTTGTCCGTCACGCACGAGAAGCCAGCCGCCGTCGACAGCGACCCGTCGATGCCGTTCACGCCCCGATTACAGAACACCTCATGCTCGGCATAGGTGTTCGCCAGACGGATGGCCGTCGAGTTCGCGTAATGCACGTACATATCCTCAGCCTGGCCGATCTTCTTCTCAAACAGTTTCACGGCCGCCATCTGCGAATAGTCAGGCTGGTAGGCATTCACGTGATCCCTGATCCTGTCCAACAAATCTTTCCACTTCTCCACGAAGTCAATCTTCCGCACTTCCAGCACCGTAGTCAGATAGTCCTCCACATCACTGCGGCAACCCTCGATGACATATGTCAGGTTCATGAATGGGTCGGCCATCGTTCCCGCCTCGTTCACCAGCCAGCTCTCCTTGGCCCTTCTCAGGTATTGCTTCAGGCGCTTGCTCACGACAGAGCCACCCATGTTCAGCACGAAGTCGGGTGTGTAGCTCTCATCATCGGCCACGAGATACACGGCCTCGTCCATCAGCGCGTTCAACGGCTGCCCACTAAGCAGCAGCGGTCGTTCGGCCTGCAGGAAGTGCAGGGTGACAGCGGCAGCCTCGTCTTCCGAGAGTTCGTTGGCTGTGCAGTCGATCTCCCGTTCCTCAGGCAACTTCTTGACGGTGAACTCGAACAACGGCTCCGTAATGGGCACGTTGATATGTACGGGGCCACCGCCGTGATGCAATGTCTCCAGCAGCGCCTCGTTCACCAAACGGTTACAATACCAGTGTTCTTCCTCATTGTGCGGCTCAGGCAGCGTCACCGCCTTGCGCACGAACCGTCCGAGAGCATCAGGCTGTGGCAACGTCTGTCCGTCCAACTGGTCTATCCACTGCGGCGGACGGTCGGCCGATATCACGATCAGCGGCGCGCACTGGTAATACGCCTCCGCAACGGCAGGTATCAGGTTTAACAAGGCTGTGCCACTGGTCACACACACGATCACAGGCAAGTTCTCACCGAGCGCCATGCCCAAGGCATAGAAGCCCGCTGAGCGCTCGTCAGTCACAGGGATGCACGTGATCTCAGGGCACTCGTTGAGGTTGTGCACGATGGCTGCGTTCCTACTACCTGGGCACACTACGGCGTGCCTCACTCCAAACGTCGACAGCAGTGACGTCAGGATGTTCACATTTTCTTTATTGCTATACATAGTATCACAATTTAAAATTTAACAATAAAATGAATTAATATGATAATTGATTATCCAATATTCGTCTCATGGTCTCCATCTTCGCCTCTGTCTCCTGCCACTCCAGTTCCTCGGAGCTCTCCTTCAGCAGTCCACCACCGGCATAAAGCCGATAGCCGTCCCTCGCGATGTTCATGCACCGCAGCGACACATAGAGGTGTGTCTCCATCTCACCGATCATCCCCATGAATCCCGAGTAGTAGCGCCGAGGGGTATGCTCGTTATGGGTGATGAAACGGAAGGCCTCGCGCTTGGGCAGTCCGCAGACCGCCGGAGTGGGATGGAGCACCTGCAACAGGTCGCCGATATGCTGGTTGTCAGGGAGCGTAAACGTGAAGTCGCTCCTCAGGTGCACCAGGTCGGCCGCCCGAACCGTCCGAGGCCCCTCCTCGTGGAATTCGCTGGTAAACTGCTCCAGGCACTCCGTGATATATGTGGTCACGATACGCTGCTCCTGGATGTTCTTCGTGGTCCACGTGGCTGTCTCTCCCTCGCCTGCCAGACTCTCGCCTTCCAGTCGCATGGTACCAGCCAGAGCGATGGTGCGCCAGTGGTTATCCTGTCCTTCCAACAAGATCTCAGGCGTGGCCGTCAGCCAACAGCCGCTCTTGGCCGTCCAGACAAGGGCGATGAACATACGCGGATAGCGCTCACAGGCCCTCATGAACAGCGCCTCGGGCGACAGCGCCTCTGTCTGCGGCTCGTCGGCACACCGTGCCAGCACGATCTTCTGGAAAGTGCCCATGCACAGCTGCGCGTGGAAATTAGCAAAGTCGATAGCGTACGAGTCTCTGCTACCCCCGGCCGTCGGAACTGCGTCCAAAGGCGGTATCGCCCCTTGCAGTCCCGTGATGCCCTCGCGCAGATCGACGATCGTCACCTCGTCAGGCTGTATCAGCAGGATGGGCTGCCCCGTCTTCACCTCAAAGGGCGCCATCACGAACCCCTGTCGCCCGTTCAGCTCCTGACAGGCCTTCAACTCCGTGGGCTCCCCTGTCGTCTGACGGACGCAGGTTGCCTCCATGGCATAAGGCAGTCGGAAAAGTGCGAATCCTGTCATCCCTTCTTCTGTCTGATGATATAGTTCGTCACTCGGACATTCGAGATCAACTCTCCCGAGGTATCTTTGATATCCACGTTCCACACATGCAGGGTCTTGCCTTTATGCAACATCCGCGCATAGGCCGTCACGGTATCCCCTTCGGCTACGGCCTTCACATGACTGCCGCTGACCTCTATGCCCACACAAGCGCAGTGCGGACAGAGCGCCGACGAGCCCACGCCCGCCACGTTCTCCGCCAATGCCAGCGATGCACCGCCGCTCAGGAAGCCGAAAGGCTGCCTGTTGCGCTCGTCGACTCTCATCCTTGCCATACAAGTATCAACCTCGGGAGTGGAGATGAACTCCATCCCGAGGGCGGTACTCAGATTCGGTTTCTGCTCTATGATTTCTTTGATTCTATCTACGTTCATTCTTATTTAAACAGTGAATATTCTGGTACGCTCCATGCCAGAGCACTCGCTCCCAGCACATCGCGCTCACGATCGTCCAGTTTCGATGTCAGCAACTTCACCTTTCCGCGAAGGTTGCCAAACACATGTTCCTCCATCGACTCATAAGCCGGATCCGTCAGCCATCTGCCAGCCTTCGAGATGCCACCCGTCAGGATGAACGCCTCAGGGTCGATGAGCGAGGCATAGTTGGCCAGTCCGATGCCCAGCATGTAACCCGTGCGCCGGAACACCTCGATGGCCATTTCGTCGCCCTTGTTACAGCAGTCGCAGATGGTACGCGGCGACAATTTCTCCAACTCGCGCAACATTGACGGACCACTGTTCTCGGCCAACACCTCCTGGGCGGTGTTCACGATGCCTGCAGCACCCACATACGACTCCAGACAGCCCTCGTGCCCACAAGCACACTTTCGTCCGTGATCCACGATACACGTATGACCGAACTCACCCGCGAAGCCCAGATGCCCCTGATGGTCCCTACCCGACGAGAAGAAACAGCTGCCCACACCCACGCCCAGGCTCACCAATACGAAGTTCGACATGCCGTGCGCATTGCCGAAGGTATACTCGCCCAGCGCCGATATATGCGCGTCGTTCGATAGTCCCACGGCCAGTCCCAGTCTGTCGCGCAGCATCGCTGCCAGAGGTATCATCCCCTTCCACGGCAGGTTGGCCGCATTCTCGATACAGCCCGATACCGGACTGGCACTCGGCGAGCTCACGCCGATCGAGCGGATGGTCTCATAGCCTCCGTTCTCCTCGACCTGCATCACGATGCGCTCACTGAGCACTGTCACAAATTGGTTAATGTCAGGATAGTCTTCCGTAGAGAAGGAATTCTCCGCCAGGATATTCCCGCGGATATCCACGATTGCATAGGTAGTACGTTCATTGCTGATATCGACACCAACAACTCTTGTCTTGATATTAAACTCTTCCACAGTTTTAGTAAAGTATTATGATATAGTTGACTTATTTGAACAGCGAGTACTCCTTCACGTCCCATGCCAGAGCACTGGCGCCCAGCACGTCGCGCTCGCCTTCCTTGAGGATCGAGACGAGTATTCGTGTCTTGTTTTTGATATTCTGGAAAACGTGCTCATCAAACGAGGCGCGCATGGGCTTGAGCAGCCATTTGCCTGCCGCCGTCATGTCGCCCGTCAGAATGATGGCTTCCGGATTCAGTATCGAGGCATAGTTAGCCAGTCCGAGTCCCAGCATATCACCCACGCGACGGAAGGCCTCGATGGCCAGTTTGTCACCCTTGTCGCAGCAGGCCGCTATCGAGGCAATATCCTTCTGGCACAAATCGCTCAGCATCGTGGGCTCGTCGGCCTCCGCCATCAGCTCGTCGATGGTGGTCAGCAGTCCCCTGACCGAGCAGTAGGTCTCCAGACAGCCCTTGCGCCCGCAGCCGCACTGGCGTCCGTTCACCTCGACACAAGTATGTCCGAACTCACCTGCAAAGCCGTTATATCCCAAGTGCGGATGCCCGTTACTGAAGAAGCAACTTCCCAGTCCGCCGTGACTAATCGACACCACGACGAAGTCCTGCATCCCATGCGCACTGCCGTAGGCCTTCTCGCCCAGGGCCGTGATATGCGCATCGTTGGCCACAGCCACCGCCAGTCCCAGTCTGTCGCGCAGCATCGCTGCCAGTGGTATCACGCCCTTCCATGGCATGTTCGCCGCGTTCTCTATACAGCCCGTCACCGAACTGGCGCTAGGCACGCTCACGCCGATGGAGCGCACCGTCTCGTAGCCGCCGTTCTCCTCGACCAGCATCATCACCTTGTCGCTCAACACCTTCACATAGTCGTTGATATCCGGATAATCAGCGGTGACAAACCGATCCTGAGCCACAATTTCTCCCCTGACATCCACCACCGCGAAGGTAGTCCTTGAAAGACGGATATCGATACCTACCACACGTGTCTTAATCTGATCCACGATCTCAACACCATCTACTTGATCCATTGCCACCATAACTGAATTAGATTACTGTTTACTACTTAAATAATGAATACTCTTTCGCCTCCCATGCCAGCACACTGGCGCCCAGTACGTCGTGGGTCTCGTCGTCTAGCTCCGAGAGGAGGAACTGCACATGTCCAGAGATATTGGGGAAAACATACGATTCAAACGCCTTCTTGGCCGGCTCGAGCAGCCAGTCGCCCGCCTTCGACACGCCCCCTGCGAAGATAAACGCCTCGGGGTCTACGAGCGACGCATAGTTGGCCAGGCCCATGCCCAGCACCTCGCCTGTACGACGATACACCTCCTGTGCCAGTTTGTCACCCTGCTCACAGAAGGCTGTGATCATCTTGGGTGTCAGCTCTTCCACGCCCCTCATCAGCGAGGGCTCAGCGGTCTCGCTCATCAACTCACGAGCCGTCTGCACGATCCCACGCGCACCCGTGTACGTCTCTAGACACCCGTGGTTGCCGCAGCCGCACTGTCGACCGTCCAGCGCCACACACGTATGTCCGATCTCACCGCCCATACCGTCGTTGCCCTGGTGCGCTACACCGTTCGAGAAGAAGCAGCTGCCCATGCCACTACCCAGCGTGATCAGCACGAAGTTCTGCATGCCGTGAGCGCAGCCGAAAGCATGCTCACCTAAGGCTATCGCGTGCGCATCGTTGGCCACGGCCACAGCCAGTCCTAGTCGTCCGCGCAGCATCGCTGCCAAGGGTATCACCCCTTTCCACGGCAGGTTGGCTGAGTTGATGATACACCCCGTCATATAACTAGCACTGGGTGCACTGATGCCCACCGCGCGGATGGTCTCATAGCCCCCATTCTGTTCCACCAGATCGAGGATATGTCCGCTCAATGCGCTCACGAACCCATGCACGTCAGGATAGTCATTGGTAGGAAAACTCTTCTTGGCGAAGATATCCCCTTTGGCATCCACGACAGCATAGGTTGTCTCCTCCAGACTGATGTCTACGCCGACAACACGCTTTTTGACCGCTGCTTGATCCATTATGATTTTTTAGTTACTGTTTGGCAAATATATACATTTTTCACAAACCCACCAAATCTTTCGTCTATTTTTTTTATTTTTCACAAATATCTTCCCGCTTCCTAAGCCTGTCGTGCTCATCCTCAGGTCGCTCGCGACCAACGGGATGCCATATCCGAATCATGATTTCGGACGAGCAAGAAAAAACGGATATATTTTTTTGAAAAAGATTATTTCTAGGGAAGTACATTCCGCCTTGATTGGACAATTGGACAATTGGACAAAATGTTTTTTCTTTGTCGTAACCAAGACAAAGAAAGGATATAATTAATATTATATATATATTATATTAATTATATTATATATTATAATATATAATATAATTAAATTATTGTCATTATTACTGTCTATTCCAATCGAATTTTAGTTTTGTCCAATTGTCCAATTTTGATTCAACGTTTTTCAGGGCAAGACGGTCTAAGGCCTCAGTAAAGCAAATATTGGTAGAATAAATTTACAAAATCGTCACTTCCGAAGGTGCGGCTACAGAAGGCTCCCTGCAGCGTCGCAGTTGGCTCGGAGGAAAACGGGTGTTTCATCGGTGGAGATTCCTACTTTCCCCGAAGGAAACTCCGAGGGCGCTGAAACGCCCTGAAATCGGGGCCTTACGCTCCTCCAAGCACCTGATAAATTTTGTTTACTTCCGTTAGGAACGTACGATTATTTTCCTTCGCGGTCATGTTTATAATATAAAAATGTTTGGTACTTACCCTGGAAAAATGTATCTTTATGATAGAAATCGCGAAGTTACTTGTACTCGGCATAAAAAATAAGTGAACTTATTTTGTTCTGCGCTCGTTTTTTCGTAACCTTGCCATCAAAGATGGCGAAGTTACCCCGTCTCGGCAAAAAAAAGAAACGAGTTTCTTTGTTTTGCGCTCGACTTTTCGTAACTTTGCACCCAAATAGCAAATATTCGAATATTAGACATGAACGTTTTAGAGTTAAGTGAACAAGAAATCGGCAGGCGACAGAGCCTGCAAGAACTACGTAACATGGGTATCGACCCGTACCCTGCCGCAGAATATCCCACCAACGCCTTCAGCACCGACATCAAGGAGGAGTTCAAGGACGACGAGGAGCGCGAGGTGGTGATCGCTGGTCGTATGATGAGCCGTCGTGTGATGGGCAAGGCCAGTTTCGTGGAGATTCAGGATAGCAAGGGGCGTATTCAGGTGTATATCACGCGCGATGACATCTGTCCCGGAGAAAACAAGGATCTTTATAACAATGTATTCAAGCGCCTGCTCGACATCGGTGACTTCATCGGTGTGAAGGGTAAGGTGTTCCGCACTCAGACGGGTGAGATCAGTGTACACGCCGCAGAGCTGACACTGCTCTCGAAAAGCCTGAAGCCGCTGCCGATCGTGAAATACAAGGACGGGGTGGCATACGATAAGTTTGACGACCCAGAACTGCGCTACCGTCAACGCTATGTGGACCTCGTGGTGAACGATGGTGTGAAGGACACGTTCCTGCAGCGTGCCACCGTGCTGCGCACCCTGCGCCGTGTGCTCGACGAGGCTGGATACACCGAGGTGGAGACACCGACGCTGCAGATGATTGCCGGTGGTGCTTCTGCCCGTCCGTTTATCACCCATTTCAATGCCCTTGATCAGGATATGTATATGCGTATCGCGACGGAGCTCTACCTGAAGCGTCTGATCGTGGGCGGCTTCGAGGGCGTGTACGAGATCGGCAAGAACTTCCGCAACGAGGGTATGGACCGTAACCATAATCCCGAGTTCACTTGCATGGAGCTGTATGTGCAGTATAAGGACTACAACTGGATGATGTCGTTCACCGAGAAACTGCTCGAGACCATCTGCATCGCCGTGAACGGTAAGCCCGAGCGCGAGATCGACGGGAACATCGTGAGCTTCAAGGCGCCCTACCGCCGACTGCCGATCCTCGAGGCCATCGAGGAGAAGACGGGCTTCGACTGCAATGGTAAGAGCGAGGAGGAGATCCGTGACTTCTGCAAGTCGAAGGGCATGGACGTGGATGAGACCATGGGTAAGGGTAAGCTGATCGACGAGCTGTTCGGCGAGTTCTGCGAGGGCACGTTCATCCAGCCGACGTTCATCACCGACTACCCCGTGGAGATGTCGCCGCTGACGAAGATGCACCGCAGTAAGCCGGGACTGACCGAGCGTTTCGAGCTGATGGTAAACGGTAAGGAGCTGGCTAACGCCTACTCGGAGCTGAACGACCCCATCGACCAGGAGGAGCGCTTCGTGGAACAGATGAGACTGGCCGACAAGGGCGACGACGAGGCGATGATCATCGATCAGGACTTCCTGCGCGCACTGCAGTACGGCATGCCTCCTACCAGTGGTATCGGCATCGGCATCGACCGTCTGGTAATGCTCATGACGGGTAAGACATTCATCCAGGAGGTGCTGTTCTTCCCGCAGATGAAGCCGGAGAAGAAGATGCCGCAGAGCAGCGTGGCCGAGTGGGCCGAGATCGGCGTAGGCGAGGACTGGGTGCCCGTACTGCGCAAGGCGGGCTTCAACCTGATCTCGAACATCAAGGACGAGAAGGCACAGGGCCTGCAGCAGAAGATCGGCGACATCGTGAAGAAATACAAGCTGGAACTGCAGAAGCCTTCTGTCGATGATATCGCCAAGTGGATCGAAGCCGCAAATAAGTAATCATAAGTTCAAAGTTTAAAGATCAAAGTTCAAAGTGTTTGACTGTGGGAAGATAGCGATTATCGGAGGCGGTAGCTGGGCTACGGCGATTGCCAAGATCGTGGTGGGACATACGCACCACATCGGCTGGTATATGCGACGCGACGACCGTATCGACGACTTCCGTCGACTGGGTCATAACCCGGCCTACCTGACCAGTGTGCACTTCAACATCGACGAGATTGCCTTCGACAGCGACCTGAACCGTATCGCCCAGCAATACGACACACTGGTGTTCGTGACACCGTCACCCTACCTGAAGAGTCATCTGAAGAAGTTGAGAACGCGACTGCGCGATAAGTTCATACTGACGGCCATCAAGGGTATCGTGCCCGACGAGAACCTGGTATGCTCGGAATACTTCCATCAGGTGTACGACGTGCCCTACGAAAACCTGGCATGCATCGGTGGACCGTCGCATGCCGAGGAGGTGGCCATGGACCGTCTGAGTTACCTCACCGTGGGTTGTGCCGACAGAGAGAAGGCACAGGCGTTCTGCGACGTGCTCTCGAGCGATGTGATCAAGACGAAGACATCGACGGACGTGATCGGCATCGAGTACTCGTCGGTACTGAAGAACGTGTATGCCATCGCTGCGGGTATCTGCAGCGGACTGAAATACGGTGACAACTTCCAGGCGGTGCTCATGTCGAACGCCGTACAGGAGATGAGCCGTTTCCTGACAGCCGTACACCCCATCGAGCGTAATCCTTACGACTCGGTGTACCTAGGCGACCTGCTCGTGACGGGCTACTCGAACTTCTCGCGTAACCGCACCTTCGGAACGATGATCGGAAAGGGCTACAGCGTGAAGTCGGCACAGATCGAGATGGAGATGATCGCGGAGGGCTACTTCGGCACAAAGTGCATGAAGGAGATCAACCGTCACTACCATGTGAACATGCCGATACTCGACGCGGTGTATAACATCCTCTACGAGCGAATCTCGCCACAGATAGAGATCAAGCTGCTGACAGACAGTTTCAGATAGCTTATTAACACACAAAATATAACTAAATTCAATAATTTGACGAAACAATGAAGAATATCAGTCTTGACATCACAAAGGCAGCCTGTTTCCTTGAGGCTGGCGCAGTAAAGGCTTTCGAGCCCAAAGTGAAGGCCGCTCAGCAGGCCCTCGAGGACGGAACGTGTCCTGGTAACGATTTCCTGGGATGGCTCCACCTGCCCTCGAGCATCACACCTGCCTTCATCGACGAACTGCAGCAGTGTGCCAACACGCTCCGCGATAACTGCGAGGTGGTGGTGGTGGCCGGCATCGGTGGCTCTTATCTGGGCGCACGTGCCGTCATCGAGGCACTGAGCAACAGCTTCGCTTGGCTGGTGAAGGATCAGAAGAACCCCACCATCCTCTATGCAGGCAATAATATCGGTGAGGACTACCTGTTTGAGCTCACTGAGTATCTGAAGGACAAGAAGTTCGGTGTTATCAATATCTCCAAGAGTGGTACGACCACGGAGACTGCTCTGACATTCCGTCTGCTGAAGAAGCAGTGCGAGGCACAGCGCGGTAAGGACGAGGCCAAGAAGGTGATCGTGGCCATCACAGACGCTAAGCGTGGCGCTGCCC
The DNA here is from genome assembly GCF_900107065.1 of Prevotella sp. lc2012. Taxonomy (NCBI): domain Bacteria; kingdom Pseudomonadati; phylum Bacteroidota; class Bacteroidia; order Bacteroidales; family Prevotellaceae; genus Prevotella; species Prevotella sp. lc2012. The sequence continues at coordinate 327,945 of NZ_FNUF01000003.1, forward strand.
GCTCGTGCGCCGACAAGGAGGGTTACAAGAGCTTCATCATCCCCGACAACGTGGGTGGCCGTTTCTCGGTACTCACACCAGTGGGTCTGCTGCCCATCGCTTGTGCTGGCTTCGACATCAAGGAGTTGGTGGCTGGTGCCCAGGACATGGAGAAGGCTTGTGGTAAGGACGTGCCCTTCGAGGAGAACCCTGCCGCCCAGTATGCCGCCGTGCGCAACGGTCTGTACCAGAACGGTAAGAAGATCGAGATCATGGTGAACTTCCAGCCGAAGCTCCACTTCATGAGTGAGTGGTGGAAGCAGCTCTACGGCGAGAGCGAGGGTAAGGACAAGAAGGGTATCTTCCCCGCCAGCGTCGACTTCACCACCGACCTGCACTCGATGGGCCAGTGGATACAGGACGGCGAGCGCACCATCTTCGAGACGGTGATCAGCGTGGAGGAGCCTGAGAAGAAACTGTTGTTCCCCAGCGACGAGGAGAACCTGGACGGACTGAACTTCCTCGCTGGCAAGCGTGTAGACGAGGTGAACAAGATGGCTGAGTTGGGAACTCGTCTGGCTCACGTCGACGGTGGTGTGCCTAACATCCGTATCACCATGCCGCGCCTGAACGAGCGTTACCTCGGACAGCTGATCTACTTCTTCGAGATCGGTTGTGGCATCAGCGGAAACGTGCTGGGTGTGAACCCGTTCAACCAGCCTGGTGTGGAGGCGTATAAGAAGAATATGTTCGCTCTGCTCGACAAGCCCGGATATGAGGCTGACAGCAAGGCTATCAAAGAACGTCTCGCTGCAGAGTAATGTACGAACTGGCGAAAAAGAAATACTTAGAGGAACACGGCTTTGAGGCACTCCGCCCCAAAGCCGTGCTCTTTGACATGGACGGGGTTCTCTACGACTCTATGCCTAACCATGCCATCGCCTGGCAGGAATCGATGGCGCAACTGGGACTGCAGATGACGGCCGACGATGCGTATGCCACGGAGGGCGCACGTGGCATCGACACGATCCGCGTAATGGTGAGTCTGCAACAGAAACGGGAGATCGACGAGGCGGAGGCACAACGGATGTACGACGTGAAGAGTCGTATATTCCACAGTCTGCCTGAGGCCCCCATCATGCCTGGCATCCTGGAACTGATGGGTAAGATCAAGGCGGCAGGACTACAGATCGGCATCGTGACAGGCAGTGGACAGCGGCCGCTCATCCAACGGATACTCAAGGACTTCGACGGATTTGTGGACGAGGCGCACATCACCACGGCCTACGACGTGAAACGGGGAAAGCCCAATGCTGACCCGTATCTCGTGGGACTGCAGAAGGCGGGAGGACTCATGCCCTACGAGGCTATCGTCGTGGAGAACGCACCGCTGGGCGTAAGGGCCGGCTATGCAGCTCGCATCTTCACCGTGGCCGTGAACACGGGACCGTTGGCCGACGAGATACTGCTTGAGGCGGGGGCGAACCTTCTGTTCCCCTCGATGCAGACGTTCTGCGACCACTGGCACGAGCTGGTGGCCGAAGAGCTATAAAAGAATAAGGTGAAGGATCAGATCTCTTCGTCGTCATCACCGTTGGTGTCCAACTGACTGTCGCGACGGATGGCGACCTCGCCCTGACTGCTCACAGTGACCACCAAGGGGATATACTCATCGGTCTGAGGAAGACACACGCTGCTGGCGAAGACCAGACGAGCACCGTCGACCTTGTCGAAGACAAAACCTTCGAGGATGCCGCCCTCACGATAGTCGCCATCGAGATAGGCATCGAATGTGGATTTGGTAAAACTACGACTGAAGAACACACTGCCGTCGGCACGGATGACACGGAGACTGACATGATTGTCGACATATTTCTGACCCGTCTCGTCGACGGCCATGCGCAGACTGTCGTCGGGGGTACGGTCGATGACCACCTGATAGCTCTTGTCGAGCCACATCACATCCTTGGTCTGGCGATAGGACTGCATCTTAACAGGTCCCTTGGGCTTTGGAGCCTCTGTCGTCGTGACAATGATATCCTTGGTCTCACTCTTCTTTCCTCCGCAGCCCACAAGCACTAACGTGCCTAATACGACTGCCACTAATACGCTATTCTTCATACTGTCTTAGTCTGTTTACTGAGCGCAAAGGTACACCTTTTTTTTATATTACACAAAAAAAGCCCACCTTTTTCGGGGTGGGCCTTTAGGTTCGCTTACCTAAATAAAAAATTAACGAATTATCACTATTTATCACCGTTCTTGATATCAGATTCTTTTATAACAGTAACCACTCTTTTGACGGAAGGAAACCACAAAAAGTTTAATCGTTTTAGAAAAAAACATGCTCGTATTTAATAATTTGACATTTTTTTACTACCTTTGCCTTTGTTTTCGATGTTAAATCAAAACAAAAGATGAAAAAATTCATCCTATCTAGTTTAGTTGTAGTGGCGGTCGTCGCCCTCGTCTCCTGTCAGGGTCATTCAGAACAGGAGAACGGGAGCGGCGACCCCGTCACATCCTACCAGGGAGTGGACACGGTGCCGATGCTCATCATGCAGATACAGAAATGCGCCAGACTCTACACGGCGGAGTATCATGTGCACAAGATCGTGACGCACGACGACGTGCTGCGACTGAAGGGCTCGATCCTGCAGCGCTCGTTCAACATACCGCTGCCGTTGGGCGACAGGAAGATCGCCATTCCCATCGACGCGAAGCTGAAGGCATATATCGACTTAAGCGCGTTCTCAGAGAAGAACATCGAGCGCCATGGAGAGAGGATCACGGTGACACTGCCTGACCCTCAGGTGGTGATGACGAGCTCGAAGATAGACCAGGAGAACATCAAACAGTATGTGGCACTGGCAAGGGCGCACTTCAGCGACAGGGAAATGACGAACTACGAGCAACAGGGACGGGCGGCCATCATAGAGAGCATCCCACAACTGGGAATACTCGAGACGGCTCGGGCCAACACGGCGAAAGTGCTGGTACCCATGCTCACGGAGATGGGATTCAAGGAGGAGAACATCACCATCGCCTTCCGCAAACAGTATAACACTGGCGACATGATACAGTTGCTGAAGATGGAGGATTAAAGACAACTCGGTATGAAAGAATTCATGAAGACTTTGAATTTACTCAGGATGGGGTTGGTGCTCTTCGTGGCGGCCCTCCTCATCGTGGCGATCTTCTGGCTGAGGAGTCTGAGCAAGGACAACCATATAGACTTCGGCACAGACGACCAGATAGACGTGACACCCACACAGATACAAAGCATCAAGGCCATCGGCGAATGGGAGTTCCTGGCCGTGAGCACGGAGGAGATGGTGGATACCATACGCAAGGGTTTCCTAAGCAATGACGAGTTGGTGCGTATCTACTACGGAACGGCGCGTCTGGGGGTGAACATGCACCAGGTGGAGCCGGGATGGATCAGAACCAGTGGCGACACAGTGGTGATGACACTGCCGAAGATAGGACTGCTGGACAAGGACTTCATCGACGAGGCGCGCACGAAATCGTTCTACGAAAGCGGCAAATGGAAGCCAGCCGACCGTGAGGCGCTCTACAGGAAGGCCTACGCACGGATGGTGAAGCACTGTATGACGAAAGAGAACATCCGTACGGCGGAGTTGAACGCCCAGAGACAGATGGAGAACATGATGCGCTCAATGGGGTTCAACCATATCGCCATCACATTCAAGAAATAGAAACGACAACCACGAACAACCAACATAAGACTAGATAATGCAATGCCTGAATGATTTCCTGACGGAGGTGAGCGGACTGCTCTGGGGATGGCCGATGATCATCCTGTTGCTGGGCACACACTTGTTTCTGACCATCCGTCTGCGATTCCCACAGAGACATATCTTCAAGGCCATACGACTGTCAGTAAAGAGAGACCCTGACGCCACAGGCGACGTGTCGCAGTTCGGGGCCCTGGCCACGGCACTGGCGGCCACCATCGGCACTGGTAACATCATTGGTGTGGCCACGGCCATTGCCCTGGGAGGTCCTGGGGCCGTTCTATGGTGCTGGCTGACGGGTGTATTCGGCATCGCCACGAAATACGCAGAGGGACTGCTCGCCATCAAGTATCGCGTGAAGACCAAGAACGGAAAGATGCTGGGCGGTCCGATGTATGCTCTAGAGCGTGGACTGGGTTGGCGATGGCTCGCCATCCTTTTTGCAGTCTTCACGGCCTTAGCAGCATTCGGCATCGGCAACACGGTTCAGGCAAATGCCATCGCTACGGTGGCTCAGGAGTCGTACGGGGTGTCGCCTTACATCACAGGAGCCATCGTATGTCTGCTCACGGGGGCCGTGGTGCTTGGAGGTGTAAAGAGCATCGCCCGTGTGTGTGGGATGCTCGTGCCTGTGATGGCATTCTTCTACGTGGCAGGCTGTTTGTATATTCTCTTCGTGAATGCGGACTATCTGGGGGCTGCGCTCCGCATGATCGTGTTGTCGGCCTTCAGTCCGGAAGCGGCAGGCGGCGGTTTCGTAGGCTCGACGGTGATGATGGCCGCTCGCTTCGGCATAGCCAGAGGCTTGTTCTCGAACGAGTCGGGCATGGGATCAGCTCCCATTGTGGCAGCCGCGGCACAGACCAAGAACCCTGTGCGACAAGCGCTCGTCTCGTCGAGCGGCACATTCTGGGACACGGTGGTGATATGCGCCCTCACAGGACTGGTAATCGTGAGCAGCGTGATCGCATACCCTGATATCGACTTCTCCAACGGGGCCACTCTGACGAAGGCGGCCTTCTCGAAGATACCTTATGTGGGAACGCCCCTACTGACGTTCGGACTGCTGACGTTCTCGTTCTCGACCATCCTCGGATGGTGCTACTACGGCGAACGGGCCGTCGAGTATTTCAAAGGAAGACAATGGGTCAAGGGCTATCGCGTGATCTATATAACGGCCGTTTTCGTGGGTAGCGTGATGAACCTCGCACTGGTATGGAACCTGGCCGACTGCATGAACGCACTTATGGCCATACCCAATCTGATATCTCTATTGTGTCTCAATGGCATCATTGTCCACGAGACGCGCAAATACCTCTGGAAAGGAAGACTGGATAAGGCGATGTAACAGACTCGTCAGATCTGTTTGTTACGATCGATTCGTCAGAGTCTGACGCACTCAACGACGGTCAAAACGTCGCCCAAGACCTTGAAACGGACGTCAAGGTTGAGGAAGGGCATGCCATAGACACGCTCAGGATCGTCGTGGTACTGAGGACGGGGGTCTTGTGCCAGCGTGGCCTTTAGCACCGCCAAATCGGCAGATGAGAACAAGGTGGCCACAGCATCGGGCACACAGACCTGCAGTTCGCGCCAGACCTCACGATCGACGAAGCCACTGCGAGCATCGGGGTGGGCATCAGCATAGGCGACATAGGGTTTGATGTCGTAGATAGGGGTTCCATCCATCAGGTCAGCACCTCGCACATGGATTACGGGACCGAGATGGGGATTATCCTCCACCCTATCGAGACGAACACAAGAGAGTCCGAGGTTATTGGGACGGAAGGGGGAACGGGTGGCAAAGACACCCATACGACGGTTGCCACCCAGACGCGGGGGACGGACGGTGAGGCGCTGGGCGGAGGCTTTGTGACCGTTCTCTGAGAATTCCCAGATGAGCCACAGGAAATCGAAATCCTCAAGTCCTCTGACGGCCTCCGCCTGACGATAGTCTGGGGTAAAGACGATACGTCCCGGCAAGTCACTGACGAGGCCACTCTGACGGGGAATGCCGAACTTCGACTTCAACGGAGAGTGGAAATGGGCTATGGGACGGATTTCCATGAGTGGCCAAAATTACGGTAAATTATGGAGAAAGAGAAAAAAAATTCCGATTTTCCTTCTCTCTTTAAAATATTTTTGTATTTTTGTCCCAACAATCTAAGGAAAAATTATGAGAAAGGTACTACTATTAGCCTTATTGACGTTGTGCCTTAACATCGAGAGTGCAGGTGTGGATCGCACGAAGGATGCGGTTTATCTGGCCTTGCGCGACTCCGTTCATCATTCTTTCAATGATGGCGACTGTGACCGTTTCTTTCATGCCGTGAGTAAACTGGAGGATTACCTACTTAGTCAGAACGACCTGCACGAGTATTACACCCAGCGGTGTAATGAAATCGTCTTCCTCATGAATCAACAGAAGATCTATGAGGCATACAGGAAAGCCAGACAGCTATCGAAGGAACTGAGGGAGCGTAAGCTCGATAAAGAGATGTATATGGCCGTCAACATGATGGGACATATCAACAGATACTGTGGTAACAACGAGGCGGCCAAACAATGTTTCTACCAAGTTATCGACATGATGGAGAAGGAGGGCTATCAAGCCAGTATACCACCCATCTACATGAACATCGTCAATGTGGAAATCGGCGACGACCCAGAGGAGGCTCAGCTGCTGATGGACAAGGCCAAGAAGATTGCTGAGGAATACGCACCAGAGAGGGTGTTCGACATCGAGACGCGTAAGTCGGTAAGCTACTTCAATAATGGCGACATCAAGACCTTCTTGAAAGGCTACCAGGCATACAGGGAGGGCGTGGCGAAAGGACTGTCATCTGTACACGGCCGACTGATGGAGGTCTATTACCTCGCTGCACAAGGACGTACGGACGAGGCGGTGAAGATGGCCAAGGAGGAATTGAGTGACGACGGCTACGATGTCATCACGATGATCTACGAGAAGGCGGGACGATGGAAAGATGCCTATCAGACACTGAGGAAGGGTAATGTGGTCAACGATTCCATCGACAACGTGGTGCTAATCAACAGCATGCAGGGTATCGAGGACGAGATGGAGCTCTACGAGGCCAAACGACAGACTGATCGGAACAGGTTCCTCGGACTATCGCTGATCATCCTACTCTTGCTATTACTCTCGGCTGCCCTCACCTACATCGTACTGGCACGTCGTCGCCACATGAGCCAGTTGAAGAGTGCCTACAACCACGCCTTAGAGTCGGACAAGATGAAGACGGCCTTCATACAGAACGTGAGTCACGAGGTGCGCACCCCCCTGAACATCATCAGTGGCTTTGCCCAGGTGATCGCCGACCCAGAGTTGGCCCCTAGCACCAAGGATCGTCAGGAGATTGCGAAGATGATGCGCAAGAACACGAAACTCATCACTTCGCTCGTCGATGAGATGCTGATGCTTTCGCTTAATGAGGCTGAGGGCAATGCCAGAAAGGACGACAAGGTCGAGGTGAACGACTTGCTGCGCGACCTGTTGCAGGAGAACCAAAGTATCGTCCAGTACGGGGTAGCGCTGCACTTTGAGACTCAGGTGGATGATGACTTCGCATTCATGACCAACGAGAATATGCTGAAGAATATCGTTAACGCCCTGATTGACAATGCCGCCAAGAACACGGAGAAAGGCTCGATCACCCTGAAGGCCGACGCCAACGAAGAGGTGTTCACGCTCACCGTTGAGGACACTGGCTGTGGCATACCGCCCAACGAGGCCGAACGTGTATTCGAACGGTTCGTGAAACTCAATACGTTCAAGGAAGGTATCGGACTGGGGCTGTCACTCTGTAGGACGCTCGCAGAACGACTGAGTGGTAGCATCCGACTGGACACCACCTACACCCAAGGGGCGCGCTTCGTCGTCACGATTCCCATCCCTGTCGTACAGGATTAGACAAAGGCCCGTAAGAGTTATCGTAGCAGGAGAGAGAGATGATATGAGGCCAACAAAAAATCCCACCGTCTGGTGGGATTATTTTATCCAAGATATTTCATCAGGATTTTCGCATGCCCGCTGTCGTGCAGCTTGGCGATGCTCTTCTCACGGATCTGGCGCACACGCTCACGGGTCAAGCCCATCTCGGCACCAATCTCCTCCAGACCACGCTCCTGACAACCAATGCCGAAACACTCCTTGACAATCTTCAGCTCACGGTCTTTCAACACGTTGCGAAGCACATTGTCCAAGTCGGATGTCAGCGACTCGTAATCGACATGCTTGTCTGTACGCGAGTCCTCACCAGAGCTGAGCATGTCAGCCATAGAATTGTCGTCGTCCTCGCCAAAGGGCGCGTCAATACTCATGTGGTGACTGTCTGCTTTAGCGGTCTGCTCAATTTTCGACTCATCAATCTGAGTCAGTTCTGCCAACTCTGTCACAGAGGGGCGACGCTGATGAATCTGCTCGAAACGGTTAATCTCTTGATTAATCTTGCTCAGGGCTCCACTCTGGTTCAACGGAAGACGTACAATACGACTCTGCTCCGCGATAGCCTGCAGGATGCTCTGGCGAATCCACCATACGGCATAAGAGATAAACTTAAATCCGCGCGTTTCGTCAAACTTCTCAGCAGCTTTTACCAGTCCGATATTTCCCTCGTCAATCAGGTCGGTCAGTGTCAGACCCTGATGCTGATACTGCTTGGCTACGGAAACGACGAAACGGAGGTTGGCTGTCACCAGACGCTCCTTCGCACGCTCACCCTCAGGACCACCCCTACGGATAGCCTGGGCCAATTCAATCTCCTCATCAATGGTCACAAGGGGCTGACGACCGATCTCTACAAGGTATTTATCAAGTGCTTCACTCGATCGGTTGGTAATGCTCTTTTGAATCTTTAATTGCCTCATATAATCCTTGTTACTCTGAAAAAGTGCGCAAAAGTACAAAAAAAATCGACAAGTTTCGCTTTTCTACCGCTACGATACGTATTATTTATATTTATTTAACCAAAATCACTGTTCTATAGTCTCAATATGAGGATATCCTGGCTTAAAAATGTAACCTTTACAGGTTTTTGCCGTCGCCTTGTAGACTTTCAGTTCGATCGCATTCCAGTCGATTTCATCAGTACACTGCGCCAAGGGAGCATGGGGTATCAGGGAGCCGTCGCGCACAAGGATGACTGCCGGGATCTCACCAGCCTCGATAGTCTGATAACCACTCTCATAGATCTTCCCACTCTGGTAGTCGATCCACTTGTCACCACCCATAGAGGGAAGGTAAACCGTACGACTATTACCCGACTCCAGAAGTGGTGCCACGAGAATCTGAGAACCGAACATATACTCGTCCTCGACAAGCCAGGCACCCTGATCGTGGGGGAACTCCACTAGTAGAGCACGTACCATCGGAAGACCACGCTCGGAACAATCCTTCGCTTGGGCATAGACATATGGCATCAGTTTATACTTCATCTCTGCACAAGCACGGAAAGCATCGGTGAAACTCTCACTGATGAGCCAGGGTTCAGTAGGAGGCGCACCATGGGCACGGGTATGGCTGGAGAGGAAGCCAAAAGGCAGCCAACGGCGATAGATATCCTCTGGCGAGGCCGTCACGAAACCACCCATGTCGTGGCTCCAGAAGGAGAAACCGCTCAAGCCGAACGAAAGCCCGCCTCGTAGGTCGCCCAGCATACCTGTGTTCGTGGTGGCAGCATCCCCTCCCCAATGAAGGGCATAACGCTGGGATCCTGCCCATGCCGAGCGTGCCCAAATGATACCCTCACCAGGATGATGTCGCTCTACCACCTCCCAAAGGGCTTTATTATAGCGCAGAGGATAGAGGTTATGTTCGTAGAGACCGCCTTTACCACTATAATAGAAACCGTTATAGGGAGCAGCCTCGCCAAAATCGCACTTGATGGTGGAGACACCCTGCTTCAGAAGTCCTTCAATCTTCTGCTGGTACCAGTCGACCGTCTCTGGATTGGAGAAGTCGAGGATGGCATCCTCGACGGGCATACCACCTGCTGCGTTTTTCACATGCATACCTTTTTCGATAATCTCAGGGAAGAAGCGGTTCTTCGGGGTGAAATAAGGCAACTGCCACAGACAGGTATGGAAGCCATCCTTCGAGAGTTGTCTGAGCATCTTCACGGGATCTTTGAAACGATCCTTGGCAAATTGGTAGTCACACTGCCAATCGACGCCAAACCAGCCGGTATCGAAATGGATGACGTCAGAAGGGATGCGATGGGCACGCAACTGACGAGCGATCTCCAGTCCCTCCTCCTGTGAGAAATAGGTGATACGACTCATCCACGTACCAAAGCTCCACAGAGGAAGCATAGGCGATTTTCCCGTGATATTCGTGTACTCATCAAGTATCTCCTTAGGTTCGCCGAGGAACACGAAGATATCCATCTGCTCATCATCCATGAACAGGCGGTCGGCACCGATATAGGATGTCCCGAAGTCGCAAGTCACAGGAGCCGATGTATGCATGAAGATGCCATAGCCACGATTCGAGAAGAAGAAAGGCACGGGTTTATACTGTCCATCCGTCTCAGGTCCCTGAGGATCAGTCACACTGAGGTGCACTTTTTGTCCCACCTTATTTAAAGAGGTGAACGACTCACCGCATCCATAGATACGCTCGCCAGGAGCCAGCGTGAGCACGGGATTAACGCTACGAGAATTGTCGGAACCTCGTTTGATAAACGAGAAGGGCAGCAGTTTCACTTGACTCGAATCGTTGTCGATCAGATGGCGTGTCTGTGTGAGTAGCCTACCCTTCGCATCTCTCACCACGAGGCGCCACGGGTATTTTTGGATCTCGACGGAACCATAGTCACTACGATATACAACCCTCTTTGCATCCTGCGAGCCTTTCCACTTCGCACCCTGCGTCCTGTTTTTGAACCCATCACAAAACATCACATCGTCGGTATCCGCGCTCTTGTCCTCTACAGGAGTTGTCAGCATGCGGATGCGAACAGTCCTGGGTGTGATAAACTCGATACTGATCCTCAACTCGGGGTCATTCTCATAAGCTGCATCAGGAAAGTCTAACATCTGCATCCGCACAGGCCAATAGCCGTTCAGATTAAAGGCCTGACGAGGCGACAATCTGTAACGTTTCCACTGCACCAATCCCTCACCCCTCACCACATCGAAGTCAACGAGTGAGTCAGCAAGGAAATAGGTGTTTGACAGATCATAGAAGTCTGTCGATACATCCTTCTGCATCGCCTGTAAATACTGTACACCAGCATTCGTCTGTATCTGAGCATAAGCAGCCGTCATACTGCCAAGCATCCATATCGCACATAAAACTTTTCTCATCTTTATATATTTATATCTTATTTCCGACAGTAAATGTGACTACACCAGGCTGCAACGTGGCCGACTTGGCCGTGATGGAGCCATTGCCTGTAGCCACCACCATGCACTTACCGAAGAAAGCCTTGCGATGGGGCGTTGGAAGGCGACCGTCGACAGACGGAACAACGCGAAATCTATCCATCGAGGTCTGACAGCCGTTGTCTGTTCCCAGCACCTCACCATCACCCTCATAAATGAAACAGATCTGATCCTCTGCCCAAGGACAGAGGTTACCATCCCTATCCACCACCTCGGCCATGATGAATATGGTCGATTGCCCCTGATAGTCGACAGACAGTCGGATATGATCAGGTGCGCCAGCCGTCTTGATGATCTGCTCGCATACCACCTTCCCGTCTTTCCGCGATACAGCCTTCACCTCACCAGGATCAAATGTCACACGCCATCCCACATGATACGCTGTACAGAGAGGATCATCCTTGCTGGCGGTCTTCCTCTTCACACCCTGGCTCTTGCCATTGACGAATAGTTCCACTTCATCGGCATTATTGTAGTAGCACCACATATCAATCTCATCGCCAGGCACCCAGTTCCAGTGGGGAAAGAGATGCAGCACGGGCTTGGTGGTCCACTCACTCTGATACATATAATAGGTATCCTTGGGGAAGCCGGCGAGGTCGATCAGTCCGAAATACGAGCTACGAGCAGGGAAGCCATAGGGCGTAGGTTCACCGATATAATCGAAGCCCGTCCAAATGAACTGTCCACCCACATAAGGTGTGTGCTTCACCACGTCCCACGTCTCCTCGTGCGTCGAGCTCCACGAGGCATGCATGTTATCGTAGGCCGAGCACATATACGACGGATCGGTATAAGGCAACCACCACTCCTTCGGCGCTACATAGACAGAGTCGGAGGGCATCATATAGTTGCCTCGTGTCTGTAGGGCGCTCACACTCTCGGAGAAGATAAAGGGCTTACCAGGGAAGTTCTGGGGCACATCCCTCACCCACTGGTGGTGGTAGTTAAAGCCGATGATGTCGATAGCACCACTCTTGAAAAGGTGGTTGTTGGGCGAGGGCTCGTTGCAGCCAGCCGTGATGGGACGCGAAGTGTCGTAGCGTTTCACGATCTCAGCAAGGTGCTGGGTGAGTAGGCTCTGCACCGAGAGCTCGCCGTCCTTGGCCAGCGTCGACTCATCATGGCCCGCATTCAGTATCAGGTTAGCCTGCTCGAGAGTCAGCGTGTCGGCCTCAGCCGAGCTCCACTGTTCGAGCACCTCGTTGCCGATGCTCCACATCAGGATCGATGGATGGTTCCTGTCGCGCATGACGAGGTCGGAGAGATCGCGCTCATGCCACTCGTCGAAGAAACGCGCATAGTCGTTCTGTGTCTTCCTGCGTCGCCACATATCGAAGCTCTCGTCCATCACGATGAGCCCCATCGTATCGCACATGTTTAACAATTCAGGGGTTGGGGGATTATGCGAGGAACGGATGGCGTTCACACCCATCGCCTTCAGTTTCGTGAGCTTACGATGCAGGGCATCCTCGTTGAGGGCAGCCCCCAGACAACCGAAGTCATGATGCTCGCACACGCCGTTGAGCTTGAAGTTTTTACCGTTGAGCCAAAAGCCTGTCTGAGGGTCGAAGCGGAAATCACGAAAGCCCGTCGTGGTCTCATAGATATCTACCACCTTTCCTCTCACTTTCACCTCCGTACGCACCTTGTATGTATTAGGGGCATCGCACGACCAGAGCAGGGGTTTGGTAACTGTTATGGTCGACCTCAAACCCCTCGACCTACCGACAACACGTCCGTTGGAATCCAACAGCGTGTTCTCAACTGTCCCCGCACCATCAAGCGATACCCCAATATCGAGACGCCCCTTTCCCTTGACCACACGGGCATCGGCATATACGCCCCAGTGCTTCACGTGGACAGGATGGGTCTGTGTAAGCCACACATGACGATAGATACCACAGCCAGAGTACCAGCGGGAGTTGGGCTGATCGGAGTTGTCGACACGCACGGCCACCACATTCTCCCCCTGATGCACATAGGGGGTGATATCATACTCGAAGGTCGAATAACCATAAGGCCGGAATCCCACCTCCTGTCCATTGACATAGACCGTGGAGTTCATATATACCCCATCGAACTCCAGAAAGAATCGGCTCCCCTTAGGAGACGGATCGGTAGAGATCTGGAAGTGCTTGCGATACCACCCTATCCCACCAGGCAGGGCACCGCCACTTGCGCCACTAGGGTTTCCCACATAAAAGTCACCCTCTATCGCCCAGTCGTGAGGCACATTAAGATGACGCCAAGCGCTATCGTCGTAATCCACCTCCGACATCTGGACAGAGTCGGCCAAAAGAAAAAGCCAGTCAGCATCAAAAATCTGACGCTGACGGGCTTGTATCGTTGTCAGTCCACAAAGGACACAGACAAGACAAAAGAGTCTTCTCATAATTTCACACTAACGGCCTTACCATGATATTGCACGATCTTTCCTTCAGGAGCATCAAGATCCAAAGGCTTCGGAGCGTCCTTAGAGACCAGCACCACATTGAAACGGCGATTCTTCAGCATACCAGGGAAGCTACCCTTACGAGTGCCGAACGATACGGTCTTGGAAGCATCATCATAGGTAATATCGATCGTGGCATACTTCCCCTTCTCGTAATTGTAGTTCGTCCCCTCATCCTCATAAAGTTGGAACGAACCGTCCTGTCCCGCATAGACGTAGAGGTTGATAAGCTCGGCAGACTTCTCGTCGCTCCACTCCATCTCTGGTCCGAAGGGGATGATAGCACCCTCGCGCACGAAGACAGGTATCTGCTCGTAAGGCGCATCAACCACCAGGCGCTGTCCACCATCGACATACTCGTTGGTGTAGAGGTTATACCAACCACACTGCTTAGGGAAGTAGACAGAACGGTTGCGCGCCTTATAATATCCCACAGGACAAGCCATCAGCACAGGTCCGAACATCCACTGGTTTCCGATATTCTCCACCTCACGATCGCCATTGAAGTCCATCACCAATGCACGCATTAAAGTATAATCCTTGAAGTGAGCCCATCCAGCCATCGAGTACAGATAAGGCATCAGACGATAGCGCAGACGATCGTAATAGACGAACGACTTGTAAGCAGGATGCTCGTCAGGAGCGATATTCCATATCTCGCGCAAAGGCCACTGACCATGAGAGCGGAAGAGCGGGATAAAGGTACCAAACTGATTCCATCGTGTCTGCAGTTCGCGCCACTCCTTCAGGTCTTCGTTCTCTACCTTGGTGCGGTCATAGAGTTGTTGGGCAGCCACATAACGGTTCTCCACACAGAATCCGCCCTGATCCATTCCCCAGAAGGGGATACCAGAGATCGAATAATTCAGACCAGCCGTCATCTGAGCACGCATATCCTCCCAACGAGTACCTATATCACCACTCCATGTGGCTGTCGAGAAGCGCTGTTCACCAGCGAAACCGCTACGAGTAAGCAGGAACACACGCGGCTCATTCTTCTTACCCTTCCATACAGAGCGCTGACCATGATAGATGGCATCTGCATTCACTGTCGAATAGGCATTGAAGTATTCTGTGGATGTTCCTAAGGCAGTAGGACCACTGAGCGCCTTACGATACCACATCGGGGTACAGTCGCGCACATTAGGCTCTGAGGCATCCATCCACCAGGCATCGACACCAGGCACGCCATTCTTATTATATTTCGTATACAGGTTCTCGTCCATCTGACGCCAGAACATCTTCCGTGCCCCCTCGTCGTAAGCATCGTAGAAGCCATTCGTATAACCAGGTCCCACCCAGTCGTGGATATCGTCCGTAGGCGACTGGACATACATCCATCCCTTAGCATCCAATTCCTTGTAATGATCTGTATTCACATAGAACTTCGGCCATACGCTGATCATAAAGCGGCCATGCATCGCATGTACGCTGTCAAGCATCGCCTGCGGATCAGGGAAGCGCGAAGCCTCAAACTGATGACTGCCCCACTGGTCCTCTGGCCAGTAGTTCCAGTCTTGTACGATATTGTCAATGGGGATATGACGTTTACGGAACTCTGCCAATGTCCCCTCGATCTCATCAGAGGTTTTGTAGCGCTCCCGACTCTGCCAGAAGCCCAAGACCCACTTGGGATAGAGAGTGGCCTTACCTGTCAGGGTGCGATAGCCTGAAACCACCTGGTCGAGGTTCTCACCAGCAATGAAGTAATAGTCCATATCCTTGGCCATCTCACTCCATACAGAGAGCTGCTCGCGATCCTCCTTGCTACGGGGTTCTGCCACACGCAGACCGCAATAGGCCTCACCACCATCAGGGCGCCACTCTATGCGCAACTGCACCCGCTTGCCTTTTTGCAGCTCGACAGCAAACTTATAGGCATTGGGGTTCCAGGCTGTGCGCCAACGCTCCGGCACCACCTCCTTGCCATCAATATACACCTTCACATAACCAGAGTAGTAAAGGATAAACTGATAAAGTTGTGACTTACCTTTGCACTTACCACAACACTCAGGCTCGATAAAACCTTCGTAGGTGACGTTAGCTCCCAACAGGTTGATACCCTTGGGGAAATTCTTGATCCCCCCCTGATCTGTCTTGAGGGCGATGGCCGATTTCTCTGGCGTACCATATTCATAATAAATGCTGTCCTCATCGCGAACCAGTCGCTTTCCGAGAGCATCGACATAGGTTCCTGTCAGATGACCTTCCTTGCCCGTACGATCATAGAGCTTAAAGGCACGGTTCAGTTGCAGATAATCGTTAGGGTTACCAAAACGGCAGTAGCTATAGCTGTCCCAAAGCAGACCGTAGTTCTTGTTAGAGAGCACAAAAGGTATCGACACCTTGGTGTTATACTGGAACAAATCCTCGTTCTTACCTTTCATATTGAACTCCTCACTCTGGTGCTGACCAAGACCATAAAAAGCCTCATCCTCTGGGCTGTCAAACTTCATCTGCCACGACAAACCATGTTTCTGTTCCTCAGGTACAGTATAGCCCGTTTTCATACCTAACTCGCGCTCAGGCACAGTAAAATCCCAGAACTTCTTGCCATCCTTGGCTTCCTTCAACAATGGTTTGTCGTTGGCATCAAAGAAAGCTACTTCGCCCGTGGCCTTTGACACCACAGCCGTCACGTTCTTGGCTTTAACGACCACCGTCTCGCCCTCTTCGCTCACAGAATAAGACCCTTTAGGAGGAGCTGTTTGCGGCACAATCATCAACGAGGCAGGCTTCTCGGGCAGCACATCCTTCGACGTAGCACGCACCCGGATGATATGGTTGTTAATTACTTCCAGACAGATCACCTTTGCCTGACCTCCGTCAGGACGGATTGTCACACCATGAGCGGTTGTCTGCACCGTTGCCGCTATCATCTCGGCAGTCATCAACAGTGCAGCCGTCATCATCAAAAATTTCTTCATAAAATAATTTCGTAGTTTATAGTTAATCTTTATTCTCTTCTTCATCCATGAGCACAGCTTCCTCAACATCCGCATTCTCTAACGGCAGGGTGATCGTGAACACAGAACCACCTCCGGCATTATTGTCGCCTGTGACAGTACCACCATGAGCCGTCACGATATCCTTCACGACAGAAAGACATACGCCAGGATCATCATCGCTCACCACAGGATCGAACATATGCTCCTTGGCACCCTCTGGCAGTCCGACACCATTATCCGAGATTCGGATAGTACCGTGAGAAGGTGTCTTATCGACAAACACCTTGATGCGGCAGTCCTTAGGCGAGAACATCACCGAGTTGTTCAGCAGGATCTGTACAGCCTGGCCCAACTGCTCACGGTCAAACTCAACCATCAGATCTTGTGCCAAGGGAAAGAACGAGAACTTCAGGCGTTTGCCTGCTGGGGCCTTGAACTGTGCGCACTGCTCTTTCATGAACGCCTGCAGGTCGGCAGGCTCCTTGTGCAGTTCACCGAGTCCCCAAGACTGAGGTTCTGGTTCTGATGCCGTCTCCTGCTCCTGAACGATGCTGTTCTGCATCTGAGCCTTCATCTCATTCATCCACTGTTTCTTCATCATCTCCATGCGTAACTGCTCGCGCTCCATCTGGTCGGCATGGCGACCCAAGAAGCGGCGGCGCCACAGGTAGACACCTAGTCCTACACAGAACAAGAAGAGTAGCAGTATCCAACGGTTACGCAATAGTGGTGGTGTGATGGTAATCTCCAGGGTCGACTCGATGCCTCCCATCGTACCGTCCTCGTTGAGCATCCTCACGTGCAGTGTATAACTGCCATGATGCAGCGACATATAGGTGATATTAGGGTCGTTCTCCTCTGTCTTGATCCAGCGGTCACTGAAGCCTTCGAGCATATAGACGAAACGGGAGGGGTTGTGTATCTCACCTTTGTCGGTAGCCAACTGGATGGTAAAATGATTCTCGTCATAACGCAACGTGAGCTCACGACATTCGTTGAGCGCCTTCTTCAAGATGACACGCCCATCGTACTCCTGTCCGACACCCATCTCTTGTCCAAAGAGCTTCAGCCCACTGAAGATCGGCTTCTCCGTGTTGTCGACATTTGCAACGAGTTTGGGGTTGATGACATCCACGCCTCCAAGTCCACCCACGAGTATAAGACCGTCCTTCGTACAACTGATGGAACGCTGGTTATACGGTCCCTGCTGGAGACCATCCTTATTGCTGAAGCTCCGCACGGAGAAAGTCCACTCGCCATCATCCTCCTTCACGGCTACGACATTCGAGATACCATGCTCCGTCACAACCCACATATTATGCTGGTTATCCTCAACAAGACCCACCACACTGGAGCCGAACAGACCCGTGTTCATATCGAGCATGGTCTGCTTACCCGTCTTCGGATTGACGATACAACAGCCCGCTGTAGAACCATGCCACACCAGTCCACGACTGTCCTCCAACAGACAGGTGGTTGTGGCCATGGCTGCCGGCTGTCCAGGAACAGTAGGTATTGTCATGTTGATGATCTTTCCGCTCACAGGGTTTATCAGCGAGTAGAAAGCAGAATGCCCTACCATCAGCCAACCCTTATTGTTCCATACGGCGGAGGTCATAAAGTTCTCTGGCAGGATGGAGTTATACGAGTTGAAGGTCTCAAACTTTCCCGATCTCAGGTCCAGCTTCTGCACACCGCTACCTAAGGTACCGATCCAGATATTCCCCCACTTATCCTCCGTGACCGACCACACGTTATTATTCAGTAGTCCGCCATCAGCATTCGAAGCCTGGTAATTGTGTATTTGATCACCAGCGATATGTATCAGTCCTCCGTTATAAGTTCCGAGCCATACAGACCCATCCTTGGCTGCACACGATGACACCATGATGTCGGAAGCGAAACCGTTGTGCGCCTTGTCGTAGACCACACTCTCACCTGTCTGCGGGTTATACTTGATCACACCTCTGTTGTCGGAACCCAGCCAGTAGTTACCCAGCATGTCTTCCGCCGTGGTGTTGATATCACCCATCTCGAGGGTGTTGAAGCCCAGAAGCTTCTCGATATACTGGTTCAGACCACTACGGTAGGAGGCGATCCACATACTGCCGTTCTTGTCGAGCAGCAGTCGCTTGACGGTGTTCTCGCTGAGCGAAGTCTGGTCGTACTTATTGTTCAGGAACTGCTTCACCATCTTTGTCTCCGGATCAATCACGAACAAGCCCTCATGGTCGGTAGCCACCCAGAGCCAACCGCGCTGGTCCATGCACACGTCCCACACCTGCAGGTTTTCCGGCAGTGAGCCGATGCCCATAGCATTGAGATAGCCGTTAAGCGAGTTATACCACTTCTTTTCTTTCTGGTGGTAGACGAACACCCTCGTCGATATCACCCAGATATTACTGCGCTTATCCACATAGACATTGTATGCCTGACTCGTCTGTCCACCGTTCTGTCGCATCCAATTGTCCTTCTTCACCACGGTGCCGTTATCACCATCGAGCACCACCAACTCACCGTCGCTGGAAGTAGCTACCAGTCTGTCGCCCCACTCGCCAAACGACGACAGCCAGAACTCCTTAGGCATCTCACCCTCACCATAGCCATATCTGATCAGCTTCAGTTTGTTGTTCTTGGGATTCAGACAGTAGATACCCTCGTCGTAGGTCTTTACCCAGATACGCTTTCTGGAGTCGATATAGAAACGGTCGATACCGCCTTTGATGCGCCACTTGGTCAGCTCCGTCATCGGGTTTCTGTTCACGCGCTCAGTCACGGGGTCGAAGATACTATAGTTCATACCCTGCTTCAGCCACAGTCTGCCCTTGGCATCCTCCCATATTTGGTCCACATAGTTGTTGCGGAGCGTCGTCGTGTCGTTCGGATCAGAGTAATAGGTATGGAAGCGGTAGCCATCGTAGCGGTTCAGTCCGTACGATGTTCCCATCCATATAAAACCTTTGGAATCCTGGAACAGACAGTTGATCGTGGAGTTCGACAGACCGTCGCGCGTATCGAGGCGACGAAACTTCATATCTGGTATCATCGTGGAGCCTGCTGTCATTATCAGGCACCACCCTAGCAGTAAGACGGTCAACAGTTTCTTCATACAAAAAGCATTAGGTCGTTAATTCGCTACAAATTTAGGAATTTTTTGCGAAACGCACAAATAATTAAGAGAAAAAGCGCTTATATATGAGAGAAAATGTGTACCTTTGCACCAGCAAAAACAGGAAAAGACAAACACAAGAGTAATGAATAGTTGATAATAAGTTAGTTAGAAAACATGGAAGCCAAGACTGTCGTGAGACACTCTTGGTTTTTTTGTTCCCCCTGACCACAAAAGACCTATTTTACCTGTGATCTGATATAGTCGAGCAGATAGAGCACTTCGGTCTGGTTGTCGAAATGATAACGCTTATAATCGTCGCAGGTTATCAGAATATCAGGTATTACTTGTTTGGCGTTCGGATCGTTGGCAGGCAGGAACAGTTGCATGGAGTTGGATATCGACCCTTCGAGCTTCGTCCGTGGAAGAGAAAAGTGTGTCACCTCCATATAGGTGTTTGGAGCCTGACCACTGGGAACACCCACGATCTTCGCTCCCATCTTCCATAGGTAGAACATATAATGGAAGGCAGCACTGAACGTGTTGGCATCAGTCAGCACATACACCTGCTTAGGGGTATAGACAGGTCGTCCATTCTGTTTGGCGAGTTTGTCTTTCACACAGCTCATACTACTATTAACGAACTGCGCACGCCGCTCGTCGGTCACCGTCTGAGTCTCCTCGTAGCTCTCATAGAAGGTATAGTCGCCATACTCATAGTCCGCATGGTTCTCGGCATTGAACTGTTCGAGCGTCATGTTGATCTTCTGCAGATAGAGTGGCGACACCAGTCGATAGAAATAGTTCTGGAAGTTTTTCTGCAGATAGTCGTCGCCCCACAGCTGATAGAGTGTAGGTAGCGTGATGGGCGTCCACCCGCCACCATTGCCTCTCAGGTCGATGATCAGGTTCTCGCTCTGGTGATGCTTCATCTGCAGGAGCATCTTCTCAAACTCCTCCGAGAACGACGGCATACTGGCGATGGCCTCGAGGGTGTCAGTAGGCATCTTCTGATGGAACACGTTATCATAGCAGTATTTCAGGTCGTCGTAGAAGTCCATCCCCGTCTGACGCATATATTCTATGTTGTCACGAGCCATGATACTGCTCGCGCGGAAGTACATCGTGTTCTTCTGCTTGTCCACGAAGGCGAATGCCAGGTTATCCGTTGGGAAGCGATGGTCCTGCGTCGTCTTCTCGTTATGCCATTCCTTCCACTGTTCAACGGGGATGGGCGCCAATGGCAGTCGCACAACCTTTCCTTCCGGACTCATCAGATGATAGGTGATGGTATCCTGACGAAGATTCGGAATGATCCTGCCGAGCACCACAGGCTGATGACCGCGCGTACAGATGTTTGCCAACTTACCGATCTCGTTCTCAGCAGGGTACAGCTTCAGCATCTCCTCGCCCAGCACCTTCGTCTGGATGTTCTCAATGGCCATGAGTCTGCTGCCAATCAGGTGCTGGTATTCCCGAGGCAGACGACTGACGATCACACCATCGCCGGCCGCCTTGAAACGGATGGGAACAAGTCTGTCAAAACTCTGTCGCCCTGGATAGTAGATCTGCGTATGACCATCCCTCAGCGGTGCGAGGAAAGCCCTGATGCGCCAACACAGTTCCTCACTACTCGTCACACTGTCTTGTTCCAGATCCCAGAGCGTCTCAGCGGCAGTCCGATGGAAGTACACCTTACCGCCATAATTGGTATAAGGGTCAGGGTGCGTGGTCTCCAGTTGGTGAACGAAACAGCGGAAGTCTGCTACGATGGAGTCATTGGGTAGTTGTGCTTTCACGAGAGTCACTGCCAACAGCATGGTCAGCAGGAGCAGGGCACGTCTGCTCTGTCTTACGTTATTCATATCGTTTCTTTGTTAGTTTAATCATCTTGTCTGTCTTTTAGACCCAGAAAACGATCAAACCCAAACCCCAAAGCCCTGTTTTTTTTGATTTTTTCACAGACCAGCGTCCAGAAACTTCTCTGGCGGACGCGTCAGATATAGTATTCGGCAGCGTCGACCAGACCAGCCCTCAGGGCGTACCTCGTGGCCTCGTGCACCGTGTTCACGCCGATCTTCCTGAAGATGTTCTTTCTGTGTGTGTTCACCGTATGGAAGCTCGAGAAGCGCTTCTCGGCAATCTCCCTGGTGGTCATGCCGAGGGCGATATCCTTCAGAATCTCCAGTTCCGTGGGTGTGAGCTTCACATCCTCCGACGAGTGACTGACCACAGGTGTCAGCAGGATCTCCGTCATACGCTGACAGATATAGCGTTGCCGCCGCATGGCATACTGTATACACTCTCTGATCTCCTGCAGGGGCGACTCCTTCATCAGTACACTGAAACGGGTACTCACAGCAATGGCGCGCCTCACGAACTCCGTCGACAGGTCGACACTGAACAAGATCCAGTGCACCTGTGGGAAGCGCTCGTGCAGGATCTCCAGCTCTTCGATGTCGTTAATATCGAAGAGCGTATAGTCAAGCACTACGACGGCATCGCCCGCCTGCCTCAGTCGTTCGATGAGTTCCGTCTTGTCCGTCGCCTGTTTCCATGCGGCGCCAAGACTGTCGCACAGGTACATCAGTCCTGCCCTTGTGATATCCTGGTTGTCTGCTAATACGATCTGCATACGTTTGATGATTGTTGTTTAGAACGAGGCACGGAAGGTCAGTCTCACGCCATGCTTATGGGCCGTTGGCAACTCGAGATAGTTCAGTCGCCGCACATACTCCACGTGCAGGATCTTGAAGATATTATGCACGCCGAGCGACAGCTCCCAGTAGGGACGGTTCTTGTCCATGATATAACAGCCCTCAGGGAACATCATAAGCACGTCACTGCCCTGGTTCTCGGCCAAGTAGGGGTTATTCTTATCCGTGAGCATACCCCACAGGCATTTCACGCCGATGAACTCGCGCCATTTCAGGCGCTGCAGCAGAGGTATGCGGTTGAATATCTTTCCGTTGAGGTCCCATCGTATCTCGGCCGAGGCATAACGGTCGTTCAGGAACTCCATGTTGTTGATGAGGTTGAACGTCTCGTCCTCAAGGATATACGAGAGGTTGGCCACAGGCATGATAAGCAGCGGATAGGGCACGCGGTCCCATTGAGCGCCGAACTTGATGCGCGCATCAAACTTTCCCCAGTTCATGGGCAGCCACAGACGCTTGTACACCTCACCCTCGGTGAAGTTGTACTTGTACTCGCCCCCTAGCACGTTCTTGAAGCCCATCGTGTGCTGGAGACGGAACACGGGGTTATCGAGGTTCAGCGGCCAACGGTGCTTCTTCGTGTTGATATAGCTCTCGCCAGGAGCATAGCGGAATCCCACCGTCGCTTCCGTATAACGGATATGTCCGAGCTGGCGGTGGTCGGAGAGCCGTTCGAGGGCGATATTGCCGATAGGTGCCACCTCTTCCGTCTTCACGTTGGCAAACCAGTAGGTGCCAAACTCCTGCTCGAAGTCGAAACTGAGCTGCTGACGGTTGTAGAGGAACATCTTGTCGACCTTGCTCCACTTGAACGAGGTGAACATGTTATCCTTGTCCGTACGGATGAACTTATCACTGGGCATGGCCACGTCGCGCATGGTACTGAAGCAGAAGGCCTGTCGCGGGAACTCACGGGGCAGGTATCCCGGCTTGTTAAGCGTCCATGTGATGTCGGCACCGTAGTAGTTCTGGTGGTGCTCCAAGCCATAGGCGTAATAGCCCTTCAGGAAGAGGTGCGGATGCAGGAAGGCCGTCGACTGGGCACTGGCACGCAGGCGCAGCTTATCATAGAAGTTCTGCGACACGATGGTGTTCACAGGTCCGATGTCGACCTTACTGGGGTTGGCCGTCTCGACGAAGTTCTCGATGAGCGACTTGATGCCGAAGACCACGAGCTTGAAACCCTTGATGTTCGACAGGTTCTTCACGAACTGATCCATGTCGTTCTCGCCCTTAGTGAGCTCCACCTGTCGGTACTCGTTCCAGAAGTCGTCGCCCCGCATCTCGGCATAGGCGTCCTTCAGCTCCGTGCGCTTGCCGCGCAACAACTGTTTAGGAATCTCGTCGAAGGCAAAGTCGGTACGACGGTTGGTGCGTATCACCACCACCTTTCCGAGCGACTTCGTCACCTGAAGCTCACAGATCATGTCGTCAACAGAGAGCACCCACTCGCCCGTAGGCAACTTGCTATACTCCTGGAAGCACTGCAGATTATCCACCCAGTTCACCTCACTGGTCTTGGGGATGGTCAGGTTCACGCGTTTCACCTGGTACGACGAGTCGGCCAGCACGAACAACTGTCCGCGGAAGCCCATGTCTATCTGGTTGTTAGGGGTAAAGTCGAGCTGTATGCAGCGCTCGCCGCTGATCTCGAGAGTATCTGTGATATAGAAGCGGTAGAAGGCGATGGCATCACGCCCGATAGGACTGGTGAAGGGATATTGGAACAATCGTACGTTGTCCTCGTAGATATCGATGTCCGTGAACACCTCCTTCAGCACCGACGTGAGGATGTCACCCGTCTGGAAATAGTCGTTCACACCTGAGGAGTTCTCACCCTTGATGATGGTCTTCTCCGTATGCGGATCCTTGCGGTAGAGCTTCTGCGACACCTTCTCCTCCACCGATACGGGCAGGATGAGTTTGTCGTTATACTGACACATCTCCACCTGATTCAGTAGCCACGGGTGTTTCTTAAACATGCCCGTCTCCATGGCCTCCGGCTTCAGGTCGTTCAGTCCCAGCGTGATCTTCTCGTAGTGGTTATACTGGTAGTAGTCGTGCGTCCTGAGATCGCTTTTCTTCTTGGCAGCGATCACTTTCCGCATCAGCTCCACGGCCGGATTATTCTTCCTGCTGTAGCGCGACTTCCGCTTGGAGTTGATCACCACCTCCTTCAGTTTCTTCGTGTCGGGCTTCAGACGTATCACCAGGTGATTGGGTGTGCTCGAGGTGATGGTGATCACCTGCGACACATAGCCCACCGAACTGATGGTCAGTCGCCATCCGTTGTGACGTTCAATCTTGAATTTGCCCTCCGCATTGCTCGGCACGGCCACCTTACCGCGATATACGGCGCTGGCGTAAGGCACAGGTCCACCGTCCGTCGCATCGAGTATCTCACCCGTGATCTGGGCCCGCATGCCCACGACGGTCATCAGCAACACTATAATAATCAGTAAGAATCTTTTATTCTCCAATCTTCTGTCCACTAAAATCATATACCTATTTACAACCAAGGTGCAAAGGTACGCAATCGCCATCTAAAAAACGCTGATACTCAAAATAGTTTTGCCATTTTTATATTTTTTTATGTCTAAAAAGAGCTTTATTCAAATTAATATCGTAATTTTGCAAACTATATGAAGCAACCGCCATTACTACCCGTCATCATCGCAACAGGCTTCGGAGCCGGCTTCTGGCCGTGGGGACCTGGCACGGCTGGTGCCGTGGTAGCCACCGTTATCTGGTGGGCGCTGGGCTTGGTGCTCAGTCCCGTTGCTCTCACCGTCGTCACGGCCCTGCTCATCATTCTGTTCACCGTTCTCGGTACCTGGGCCACAGCCCGTCTGCAGCCCATTTGGGGCGACGACCCCAGTCGGGTGGTCGTCGACGAGATGGTGGGTGTATGGATCCCTCTGCTGCTGGCAGCCGATCCTCTACACCGCCTGTGGTGGGCGCTGGCAGCACTACTGCTGTTCCGTGTCTTCGACATCGTCAAGCCCTTCGGCATCCGCCGCCTCGACCGTCGTCGCGGTGCGCTTTGGGTGATGCTCGACGATGTGGCGGCAGGCCTCTGTTCCGCCCTTGTGCTGGGCCTCATCATCCTGATCACCTATGCCTATACGTCGTGAGCTCTGGACCTTCTGTAAAGCGCAACTGACGGCCCAATTGGCCTCGGCAGTCGACTTCTGCGTGTCGCTGTTCCTGGCCGAGGTATGCGGGGTGTGGTATCTCTACTCCACCTTTCTCGGCGCACTGAGCGGCGGTGTGGTCAACTGCATCACCAACTACCGTTGGGTGTTCCATGCCGAGGGCCTGAAGAAACGCAACGTGGCCGGTAAGTACTTCCTGGTGTGGACGGGCAGCATCCTGCTCAACACCGCTGGCACCTATCTGCTTACCGAACTGTCAGGTCAGCACTTCGTCTATGCCAAACTGGTGGTGGCCGTGGCCGTGGGGTTCCTGTGGAACTACCAGTTGCAGCGGCTCTTCGTCTACCGCGACACCCACCTCATCGACCGTATCAAGAGAAGACCATATAACAAACAAGACATACAAGCATGAACTACAGAGACTTCCTTCAGAAAGTGATCTACCATGTGATCAACCCGCTCATCAGCGCCCTGATCAAGTTGCACATCACCCCTAACATCATCACCTTCGTCGGTCTGCTGCTCAACCTGCTGGCTACGGCCCTGTTCATCTATGCCGCCGTCTATGCACCGCAGCAGCTCAATCTAATAGGCTGGGGCGGAGCCGTCATCCTCTTCGCCGGCCTGTTCGACATGATCGACGGCCGTCTGGCCCGCGTGGGAGGCATGCAGAGCACCTTCGGTGCCC
The DNA here is from genome assembly GCF_900107065.1 of Prevotella sp. lc2012. Taxonomy (NCBI): domain Bacteria; kingdom Pseudomonadati; phylum Bacteroidota; class Bacteroidia; order Bacteroidales; family Prevotellaceae; genus Prevotella; species Prevotella sp. lc2012. The sequence goes on from NZ_FNUF01000003.1 coordinate 354,158, forward strand.
TGTGGGACTCCACCCTCGACCGCTACAGCGAGTTGTTCACCCTGTTCGGCATCGCTATCTACCTGCTGCTCAACGGCTATGTATGGAGCGGTGTCGTCACCTTCGCGGCCATGGTAGGCTCCGTCATGGTGAGCTATGTGCGTGCCCGTGCCGAGGGACTCGCCATCGAGTGTAAGGTAGGGTTCATGCAGCGTCCCGAGCGCGTGGTCGTCACCAGTGTCGGTGCCCTGCTCTGCGGCTGCTGCGCTGACGGTGTGTCGTTCGATCCACTGTGGCTGCTCATCGTACCCATGTACCTCATCGCCATCCTGGCCAATATCACGGCTTTCTGGCGCATCGCCCACTGCTACCGAGTGTTGAACGAGCGCGACCATCAGAAGGCATGAAGTGGTTCGACCTACATAGTCTCTCCCGTGGTGAGGCGCTCACCTGTGTGGTGCTCGCCCTGCTGTTCCTGACAGCCACTGGCCTGTTCATCGGCCTGCGCCCCGAGCACCTGCTCATCACGGGTCTGTTCGTCGTCCTGTTCTTCGCCGCCCCCGCCACGCGCCGCCTGGCCGTGGCCCTGTTGCCCTTCGTGCTCTTCGGCATCTCCTACGACTGGATGCGACTCGTACCCAACTACGAGGTGAACCCCATCGACACCCGTCCTCTCTACGAGGCCGAGCGTGCTCTCTTCGGGATCACCGCTGACGGTCAGTGCCTCATCCCAGGCGAGTACTTCAACGCCCACCACTGGTCCGTGGCCGATCTGCTGGCCGGTCTCTTCTACCTCTGTTGGGTGCCCGTGCCCATCGCCTTCGGCCTGTGGCTTTATTTCAGTGGCCAGCGCCGTCACTACCTGCGCTTCGCCGTCGCCTTCCTGTTCGTCAACCTACTGGGATTCCTCTTCTACTACGTGCACCCTGCGGCACCACCCTGGTATGTGCTCAACTACGGCTTCGAGCCCATCCTCAGCACCCCCGGCAACGTCGCCGGTCTGTCGCGCTTCCAGGACCTCACCGGCCTCTACGTCTTCGACGGTCTGTATAGTAAGAATGCCAACATCTTCGCCGCCGTGCCCTCACTGCACGCCGCCTATATGCTCATCGCGTTCGTCTATGCCGTCATCAGTCGCCAGCGCAAGACCCTCCTGGTGGTCTTCGCCATCATCACGGTGGGCATCTGGGCCACGGCCGTCTACACCTGCCACCACTACATCATCGACGTGCTGTTAGGCATCGCCTGTGCCCTGATTGGCATCGCCCTCTTCGAATGGGTGCTTTTGCGCATCCCCCCCATCACCCGTTTCTTCCACCGCTATGTCCGCTACATCGCTGTCCCTGAGCCTGTCAAAGGGACACCACACAATAATTAGATTTACTAACCATTAACAAACAGATTCACACAATGAAAAAGAATCAGAACATTAACTTTAACGATTCAAAGAAGAAGCAACAGTACGCTAAGCCATCGATGCAAACCGTCAACACGAGCCCAACAGGTTTTCTCTGCATCAGCGGCGAATGGGGACTTATAGATTAGGAAGCCTCATCTGTAACAGAAGTCATTAGAGACACCCTTCGATATATCTTTACAAACGACCGCTCATAACTCGCGTGGTGATCAGGAACATGATAATGAGCACCGTACACACGAGTTATGGACGGTTTTTCGTATATAACTGATAGCAAGCACGTTATACTGTTTCAGCATAGAGGGTAGGATTTTACACCCAAAGAGATAGGGTCTATGAGTCGTGGAGATAGGGTTTACGAGTGAAAGAGATAATCCCTATACCCTATAAGAGATTATCTCCTTCTCTCGTAAGTGCCATTCCTTACGGTTGTGGAGATCATCTCTTTGACTGTAAAGAGGCGGGGGTACCCGGAGTAGGGCCTTTCTCTATTCCGAGTGGACCAAAAGTTCATTGTAATGGGACTAAAAGGAACAAAAGAGACCCCCTCGTTTTTCTAGTTTGCAACTTTAGGCGAACACTTTTTTAGGCACTTTTTTAGGACAAAACGGAGAGAAGGAGTTGGGTACACGCTCTTCGGCTTGTCCTTCGACAAGCGCAGGAGGCACTCAAGGATCATGGAGGAAGGGATTATCATAGAGGCCGCTTGGGAGCTGCCCTTCGACAAGCTCAGGGACCGCCTTTGACGGGATTGGAGGCGCCCTTCGACAGGCTTTGGGGCGCACTTCGACAGGCTCAGGGACCGCCGTCGACGGGATCAAGGGGCATAAATAAAAGGGGCCGGCTCTCACGAGTCAGCCCTTTCATCAATCATGAAATGTAAACATTAATCTTACAATAAGTATTATTAACAGTATTTTCTAAACTCCAAATATCTCTCTTCTCGTTTGCAAATATACTCAAAACAATTGAAGTACACAAGTTTTGAGCCGTTTTTTTTCTTATCAACATCATTTTTTATCTGAGACCCGCAAGAATATACAGGAAAAACAACAGCTGCAAACGGAGAAACGCGAAAGCAGACACCAATAACACAACTGGCTCAGCGACAGAAAAAGAAAAAGGGGCAGGCTCTCACGAGTCCACCCCTCTCCAACAAAATTGTATTGTTTACTATTTACTCCTGTTTATTTTTTTTATTATTCTTAGTCAATCTCCTCGTCGGCCTCGTAGCCGCCCATCTCACGGATGGCATTCTTCAGCATTGTGTACTGCTGGTAGAGATGGTTCACGGCCTCCTCGCCCTGCGTGTAGTCGTGCATGGGCGATTTGAGGAAGAACGACAGGAAGCGTTGCGTGCCGTAACGGCCGGCACGGGCGGCCAGGTCGCTCAGCAGACAGAGATCGAGGCAGAGCGGCGCAGCGAGGATGGAATCGCGGCAGAGGAAGTTGATCTTGATCTGCATGGGATAGCCCATCCATCCGAAGATATCGATATTGTCCCATCCCTCCTTGTTGTCGTTGCGCGGGGGATAGTAGTTGATTCGTACCTTATGATAGTACTGAGTATCCTCGTCATTGCCATGACCGTAGAGGTCGGGCTGTACGTCGGGCTTAAGGATAGTCTCGAGAGTGGAGAGCTTCGACACTTCCTTGGTGCGGAAGTTAGCGGGCTCGTCGAGTACCAGTCCGTCGCGGTTACCGAGGATATTGGTAGAGAACCAGCCGCTGAGTCCCAGGCAACGGGTGCCGATGATCGGGGCGAAGCCCGACTTCACGAGGGTCTGTCCGGTCTTGAAGTCCTTGCCGGCAATCGGCATACGGGTCTTCTCGGCCAACTCCCACATGGCGGGGATGTCGACGGTGGTGTTAGGAGCACCCATGATGAAGGGGGCACCCTCACTCAGGGCGGCGTAGGCGTAGCACATCGACGGAGCGATATGGGCACGGTCGTCGGCCTTCATGGCGGCCTCGAGGTCGCTCAGGCGGTAGTGCACCTGCTCGTCGACGGGCACGTATATCTCGGTGGAAGCGGCCCAGAGCACGACGATGCGCGCACAGCCGTTCTGCTGCTTGAAGCTACGGATATCCTCGCGCAGCGCCTCGACCATCTCCCAACGGGTCTTGCAGTCTTTCACGTTGTCGCCGTCAAGACGCTTGGCGTAGTTCTTATCGAAAGCGGCCTTCATCGGCACGATCTTCTCCAGTTCGTCGCGCACAGGCTCGATGTCCTTCTCCTTGAGCACCTCGGCATACATGGCAGCCTGGTAGGCATTCTGGGGATAGACATCCCAGCATCCGAAGACGATGTCGCTCAGCTTGGCGAGGGGAACGATATCCTTGTAGGGCAGATACTGCTTGTCGGCACCACGACCGATGCGGATCTTATCGTACTGGGTCATCGACCCCACGGGCTTTGCCAACCCCTTACGGGTCATCAGGACTCCTGTCATAAACGTAGTGGCAACAGCACCGTTACCGACCACCATGATTCCCAGCTTTCCTTCTGCTGGCTTCACATTTGTCTTTACCATTTTATAATATCTTAGTTTTACGTTTGGTTAATTCAGCATAACAAGGACCTTAAAAGGTTATTGCCCACCTTTGACACGGCAAAGATAGGCAATAATTATGAGAAACCAAAACTTTTTCGGGAAATTTATTTTCCAACATACAATTTATCGATGTCGATGTCGCCTGAACCACGCTTCTGACTGGAGAGATGCCGCAGGCTTCCCTTGAGATCGATATCGCCAGAACCATACAGTTCGCAGTTGGCACTGTTGCAGCCGTCAGCAAAGTCGACCTTGATGTCGCCAGAGCCCTTCAGCAAGAGCGACGTGGTGTCCACCTTATGCTGTCTGATGTCGATGTCGCCAGAGCCGACGAGCTCGGCCGTCGTAGCCTGTGCCTCAAGACGTTTGATGTCGATGTCGCCTGAACCGACAAGCTCGACACGGCAACGGTCGCAGAGCAGTTCATCGATATCGATGTCGCCAGAACCGCGCAGGTCGACATTGATGATGTCGGTATCGATGCGGTGCTCGCTGATGAAGTCGCCAGAGCCTTTCAAGTGGATGCCCACGAGGTCGGGCGAGGTGACGTGGACAACGGGCTGCGAGCCTGTGGTGATGACGACATTGACGGGGCCCACCTTACTGCGGTTACGGATGCGGAGGGTACCGTATTCGACCTCGGTGATGATACGCTCCACGGCATCTGCCTTACCCTCGACCCGCACGGAGAAGGTGTCGGCCTGGGTGTAATATACGGTGGGCGAGCCACTGATCTCTATCTCCTCGAAGCCCTTCAGGTTTCTGGTCTCCACGACTTTCTTGCCATCGAACGCCAGTGTCCTCGTTACCTCTACGCATGAGCTCAAACTCATGGCCATCAGCAGCAATGCACTGACCTGTAGTATTCTTACTTGTTTCATTTCTTTCTCTTTTAGGGGTTACTTTGTATGTTTGACGCAGGCGGCGTCGGAAAAGTTGCAAGACACATCGTTTATTTTCATCACATCAGAGGCAGACGTACCCAGAACGTGGAACCATGTCCCAGACGCGTCTCCACACCGATGGTGCCGCCCAGACTCTTGGCATAGGTCCTGGCCATGGCCAGACCGAGGCCCGTACCTGGCACGTACTCGTCGAGCTTGACGAAACGCTCGAAGATACGATCTTTGTCCTCTTCGGGGATGCCCTTACCTGTGTCACGCACCCAGATACGTACATGCTCGCCGTCCTGGAGTTCGTAGCCCAGGGTGATACTACCGCTCTCGGTGAACTTCACGGCATTCTGCATGAAGTGGTTGATGATCTCGGTGAGCTTGGAGACATCGGTGGTGAGCATCAGCTCGGCATAGGGGAACTCGGTGGCCACGACCACGGCCGTACGGTCGACGATGGGAGCCGTATGGTCGGCGATACGGCGCAGAAGGGCGTTCAGCTCCGTCTGCGAACGCACCAGACTCTGTCCCTCGGCTTCGACCTTCGACATACTGACCAGTCCGTCGATGACGCGCAGCAGTTTCTGGTTGTTGTTCTGTATCTCGCGGATGAGATGGTTACGGTCCTCGGCATTATCGACCATCGGTAATACATCGGCAAAGCCTACGATGGCATTCAGCGGCGTACGGATCTCATGACCCATATTGGCCAGGAAGGCCGTCTTCAAGCGGTCGCTCTCCTCGGCTTTGTTACGGGCACTAATAAGAGCCTCTTCCAACTGTTTCCTGCGGTCGATGCGCATCGTGGCGCCCAGGATTCGTGAGGGGTTGCCTTCCTCGTCGCGCTCGACGACGGTGCCGTAGCTCTCTTCCCAATAGGTAAGTCCTGCGATACTGGTCTTCACCTGATATTGCTCATGATAGGAGGTGCTGCGACCCGTGCAGAGGTCGTCGAGGGCCACTCGCACACGCTGGCGGTCGGCTCTGCCCACCATGGCCATGATGATCTCGACAGGGGTGTCGGGAGCCGGCACGTAATTGTCCTGCCCCTCGCGGAAATCGCTCTCAATGGTGAGCGTACGACTGGCAGCATCGATATGCCATGTGCAGAGCTTCATGGCGCGCAAGATGAACTCGTACTCGATATTGCCCTGACGCACCTTCTCCAGCTCAGCCAGCTCACTACGGATCTTCTTGCCCGTACGCAGCTGAACGAACACGGCAATGACCAAAGCGATAAACAATAGGATTCCTACCACCCACACCAGGGGGTACAGGTACATGTCTTCCCAGGAGACCATCAGCAGCATTCTAAGCATAGTTTTAAGTTATTCTTCGCAAAAATACAACTTAATTTCGAATAATATCACTTTTCGACGACGATTTTTACTATTTTCCTCCTATTTTTAATAATTAACAAACAAAATGCGCTGTTTTCCATTAACTTGTATTAACTTTGCAGTCGGAATTCCCAAAACGGTCACGGAAGTGATGCCGGACCGCGACAAGGTACTAAGAAATCATGAAACAGAATTATGAAGCAAACCCTGCTCACACAGATGAGCAGGAACTGATCGCCAAGACGTTTATGGGACTGGAACCTGTACTGGCGAAGGAGCTGACCCAACTGGGGGCTAACAATGTGAAGATTGGTAGACGAATGGTCTCGTTTACTGGTGACAAGGAAATGATGTATCGTGCCAACTTTCAGTTGCACACCGCAATCAGAATTCTCAAACCCATCCGCCACTTCAAGGCAAGAAGCGCTGATGATGTGTATGAGGAAATCAAGAAAATAGACTGGACAGAATTCCTGACGACGGAGAAGACCTTCGCCGTCGATGCTGTGGTGTTCTCCGAGGAGTTCCGCCACTCGAAGTTCGTGTCATACAAGGTGAAGGATGCCATCGTGGACCAGTTCCGCGAGGCTACGGGCAAGCGGCCTAACATCTCGGTGGCAAACCCCGACATTCGCCTGAACATACACGTGGCCGAGGACAAGTGTACGCTGAGTCTCGACTCCAGCGGTGAGTCGCTGCATCGCAGAGGCTACCGTCAGGAGAGCGTGGAGGCACCACTCAACGAGGTGCTGGCCGCCGGCATGATCCTCATGTCGGGATGGCAGGGCGACACCGACTTCATCGACCCAATGTGCGGATCGGGCACACTGCTCATCGAGGCAGCCCTCATCGCCAAGAACATGGCTCCTGGTCTGTTCAGGAAAGAATACGCTTTCGAGAAATGGCCCGACTTCGACTCTGAGCTCTTCGACCGCATCTACAACGACGAGAGTCAGGAGCGTGAGTTCAACCACCATATCTACGGCTACGATATCGACATGAAGGCCGTGAACACGGCCCTGCTCAACGTGAAAGCGGCGGGACTGACCAGCGTCATCACCGTGAAGCAGCAGGACTTCAAGGCATTCACACAGCCTGCCAACAAAAGCATCATCATCACCAACCCACCCTACGGCGAGCGTATCTCAACGCCCGATCTGCTGGGCACCTATAAGATGATCGGCGAACGACTGAAGCACCAGTTCCTGAATAATGACGCCTGGGTGCTCTCCTATCGTGAGGAGTGCTTCGACCAGATAGGCCTGAAACCCAGCATCAAGATTCCACTCTACAACGGATCGCTGGAGTGCGAGTTCCGCAAATACCAGATCTTCGACGGTAAGCTGAAGAACTTCCGTCAGGAGGGCGGTGTCGTGAAGACGGAGGACGAGAAACGGCAGATGGCCGAGAAGCACCGCTTCAAGAAGAACCGTGAGTTCAAGCAGCGTCTGGAGGAGACTGAGCAGAACGAGGAGAGCGATATCCGCTCGTTCACCTTCCACCGTCACGACCTGGAAAACGACAAGCGTAATGAGCGCAGAAGTCGCAGGGAGGGTGGCCGTGAGGACCGCGAAGAGCGCAGAGACCGCAAGGGCGGCTATAAGAGCAGTCCGAACAGAGGCGGTCATGAGCGTTTCGACCGCAGCGGCAAGAGCCGTTCGTTCGGCAAGGGCAAAGATTTCGGAAAGAAAAGGAGATTCAACGATGACGAGGATTAAGCAACTGCTGACCATGGCCCTGCTCCTGGCAGTCGCAACAACAATGAGTGCACAAGACAAACTATTCACCCTTGAGGACCTGAACTTCGGAGGTACGAACTACCGTCGCATGCTACCCAAGAACATGTGGCTGACATGGTGGGGCGAGCAGCTGATGTATCAGGATGCTGAGGAGGGCGGCTCCATCGATGCCAAGGGCAACAGGAAGGTGCTCTTCACGCTTGAGGAGATCAACAAGATCACAGCCGACAACGGCATCACGTTCCACAGCGCGATGAATGCCAGCTATCCTTATCCGGACCAGTCGCTTGTACTTCTGGACAACGGTACGGAGCGTGTGCTCTACGACTTCAAGAAGAAGAGCGTGGCATGGCGACAGGACAGCAAGGGACAGTTGTATGCCGACTGGAACAAGGTGTCCAGAGCGGTGGCCTATGTAAGCGACGACCAACTTTATGTCACTGACGGACAGGGACAGACCTGTCATATCAGCGATGACGGCAGCAGGGAGATTGTATATGGACAGTCCGTACACCGTAATGAGTTCGGTATCGAGAAGGGCACGTTCTGGAGTCCTGACGGACAACGGCTGGCTTTTTACCGTATGGACCAGTCGATGGTGACGGACTATCCACAGGTGAATATCTTCCCAAGGACGGCGACCTATGAGCCCGACAAATATCCGATGGCTGGTATGACCAGTCACGAGGTGACCGTCGGCGTCTATGATACAGCTACCCACAAGACCATCTACCTTAAGACGCCTTCTTCGGAGGAAACTGGAGAGGCATGCTACTTCACGAACATCGCGTGGAGCCCCGATGCCAAGACCATCTATATGTTCGAATTGAACAGAGCACAGAACGATTGTCGTCTGGTAGCCTACAACGCTGTGACAGGTGAGCGTCTCGGTGAACTGTATCGCGAAGTATCCGACAGATACGTAGAGCCGCTGCATCCCATCAGTTTCCTGCCATGGGATAACACGAAGTTTGTTATGCAGAGTCAGAAAGACGGCTACAACCATCTCTATCTGTTCGACACCAAAGGACGGGAGCTGAGACAGCTCACCGCTGGTCCTTGGGTGGTCACTGACGTACTGGGATTCAACCAGAAAGGCAAAAGCATTATCTATATATCCAACGAGAAAGACCCGCTACAGAGAAACATCTACAGCGTGAACGTAGCCAACGGTAAGCGCACCCTACTCGACAAAGGCATCGGCGCCGTGCAGTCGGCCCAGCTCTCTGCCGCAGGTGAACAGGTGGTCGACAAATACTCGGCTCCCGACATCCCGCGGAACATCGAGGTGATAGCCACAGCTAAAGGAAAGGGCTACCAACTGCTCGCTGCCGAGGATCCATGGAAAGGTTACCAGCAGCCGCTCTTCGAATGCGGAAGCATCAAGGCGGCCGATGGGGTAACGGACCTTTACTACCGCATGGTGAAGCCAGCCGACTTCGACCCTGCGAAGAAATATCCGACGGTGGTCTACGTATACGGCGGACCGCACGCCCATAACGTCGAGGCCTCATGGCACTGGTACAGTCGCTCGTGGGAGACGTACATGGCACAGAAGGGTTATGTGCTCTTCATCCTCGACAACAGAGGATCGGAGGATCGCGGACGTGACTTCGAGCAGGCGACCTTCCACCGCTTAGGACAGGTGGAGATGCAAGACCAGATGAAGGGTGTGGAGTTCCTGAAGAGCCTGCCCTATGTCGATGCCGACCGTCTGGGCGTACATGGTTGGTCGTACGGCGGTTTTATGACCATCTCACTGATGACCCACTACCCGGATGTGTTCAAGGTGGGTGTGGCAGGCGGACCTGTTATCGATTGGAAATGGTACGAAGTGATGTACGGCGAGCGCTATATGGGTACGCCTGAGAGCAACCCTGAGGGCTATGCGACCTGCAGCCTCATCCCACAGGCGAAGAACCTGAAAGGGAAACTGCAGATCATTGTGGGTTACAACGACCCCACGGTGGTGCCTCAGCATGCCCTGTCGTTCCTCGACGCTTGCGTGAAGGCCGGCACCCAGCCCGATTTCTTCGCCTACCCTGGTGAGGAGCATAATATGCGCGGCCACGCCAGTGTGCATCTACATGAGCGCATCACCCAGTATTTCGAGGACTACCTGAAGTAGTCTGCCTGTTTGTAGTTGATAGTTTATAGTAAAATGAAGATATTATTGTTAGGAAGTGGCGGACGTGAGCACGCCTTAGCATGGAAAATCGCTCAGAGCAACAAGTGTGAGAAACTGTATATCGCCCCAGGCAACGCGGGCACCTCTGACTGCGGCGAGAACATCGCCATGAAGGCCGATGATTTCGAGGCCATCAAGCAGTTCGTGGCAGAGAAGCGCGTCGACATGGTGGTGGTAGGTCCTGAAGATCCATTGGTAAAGGGTATCTACGACGACCTGAAGAACGACCCGCGCACCAAAGACGTGCCTGTGATAGGTCCTTCGAAGGCTGGTGCCGTGCTCGAGGGCTCGAAGGATTTCGCTAAGGGTTTCATGCAGCGTCACAACATCCCTACAGCCCGCTATCAGACTTTCGACGGTGAGCATCTGGAGGAGGGACTGCGGTTCCTGGAGACGCTCGAGGCACCTTACGTGCTGAAGGCCGACGGTCTCTGCGCTGGTAAGGGTGTTCTCATCCTCCCCACCCTCGAGGAGGCCAGGAAAGAGCTGAAGGAGATGCTGGGCGGTATGTTCGGCACAGCCTCGGCACAGGTGGTCATCGAGGAGTTCCTCAGCGGTATCGAATGCTCAGTGTTCGTACTGACTGACGGACAGCACTATAAGATACTACCCGAAGCTAAGGACTATAAGCGTATCGGTGAGCACGACACAGGTCTGAACACTGGCGGCATGGGCAGCGTCACCCCCGTACCTTTCGCCACGAAGGAGTGGATGCAGAAGGTGGAGGACCGTATCATCCGTCCTACCGTCGAGGGTCTGGCCGCTGAGCATATCGACTATAAGGGCTTCATCTTCTTCGGACTGATCAACGTGAAGGGCGAGCCGATGGTCATCGAATACAACTGTCGTATGGGCGACCCTGAGACGGAGAGTGTGATGCTCCGTCTGAAGAGCGACATCGTCGACCTGTTCGAGGGTGTGGCCGAAGGGAACCTCGACCAGCGCACCATCGAGTTTGATCCGCGCTCGGCCGTATGTGTTATGATGGTGAGCGGCGGTTATCCGCAGGCATACCAAAAGGGCTATCCCATCACGGGCATCGACCAGGTGAAAGGCTCTATCGTCTTCCACAGCGGCACGGCCATGAAGGACGGACAGGTGGTGACTGCCGGTGGGCGCGTCATCGCGGTATCTTCATACGGCAAGGACAAGGCCGAGGCATTGCAGAAATCCTTCGAGGAAGCACAGAAGATACAATTTACAGACAAGTATTTCCGTCGTGACATCGGAGCCGACCTGTAGACCATGAAACGGTTACAGAACCAGATAGCAGGAAGCCGCTATACCCTTCCCGTCACCATGATCTACGGGGCGTTGGTATGGTTGTTGGCAGGACTCATACAGCATCAGTGGTGGTTACAGTTCGCCCTCTTCAACGTGGCGGCACTGCTCATGTTGGAGTTTACCAACATCAACGTGCTGATTCGTATCTACAGTCGTTCGGTATCCTCGGCATTCGTCATGCTGTCGTGCGCGGCTGTCTTCCTGTTTCCCTCAACGGCAGGAGCCGCCATACAACTTATCCTCATCGCGTCGCTGATTACCTTGTTCAGATGCTATCAGGACAAGGTGTCGACGGGCTGGACGTTTTACGCGTTCCTTTGTCTCGGACTGGCTAGCGTCATCGACATCCACGTCGTCTATCTGCTGCCTGCCTACTGGATCATCATGGCATGGCATCTCTATTCCATGAGCTGGCGCACGTTTCTGGCATCTATCCTCGGACTGATCGCGCCCTACTGGTTCATGCTGGCATGGCTGTTCTTCCTGGGCGAGGAAGGGTGGCTGTTAGCAGGGGCACACTTCGCTGCTCTCGGCGATGTGATGTTCCCCATCGACTACACAGTGCTGTCGCTGCCGAGAATCTTGTTCTTCGTCCTGATGGTGGGACTGGGCATCACGGGGACAGTGCACTTCGTACGCACCAGTTCACGTGATAAGATCAGAACCCGTCAGTTGTACTATAGCTTTATCCTGTTGGGAACGGTGGCCATCCTCCTGTTGGCGCTACAGCCTCAACTCTACGATCTCATGATACGCGTCCTGCTGATCACGACCAGTCCGCTGATAGGACACTTCGTGGCACTGACCTCCACTAAGGTGACCAACATCGCGTTCCTCACTATCGTCGCTGTGGTACTGGCACTCACCGTCTACTGTCTATGGATGTAATCATCACCTTCCTGAGCCAGTACGGCTACTGGGGCATGCTACTGGCGGCCTTCCTGGCTGGCAGTTTCTTTCCGTTCTCCAGTGAGGCCGTCATGATAGGCTTGATGGCCACAGGACTCGACCCCTGGGGACTGATGGTCTATGGCACTATCGGCAACGTGCTGGGCAGCATCCTCAACTACAGCGTGGGAAGGATGGGAAGGATGGAATGGATAGAGAGATACCTGCACGTGAAGAAGGAAAGTCTGGAGAAGGCGCATCGCATGCTGGCAGGCCGCGGTGCCTGGATGGGCTTCTTCGCATTCCTGCCTGTGCTGGGCAGTGCCATCACCATCGCATTGGGACTGATGCGCTCGAACATCGTCATCACGTTCATAGCCATCACATTGGGTAAGATATTCCGCTATATCCTCCTGATCGAGGGCGCTGGTTTGTTTATGTAAGTTAATTATCAGTATCCGTTCTATATTTTCGATAATAATTCGTACCTTTGCCCGTAATTTTATGAATAAACGATAAAACAAGAAATCAATCATATGAGACAATTCTTTGCAGAGCAAAACAGTCGTGCCAGCTATAGACTGGTGGACAATGTGCTTGGATGGCTCACATTTCTGATAGCAGCCGTCGTCTATTGCTCTACGATCGAACCGACAGCCAGCTTCTGGGACTGTCCGGAGTTTATCACAACAGGTTATAAACTGGAGATCGGCCATCCCCCTGGGGCTCCTTTCTTCATGCTGACGGCCAACCTCTTCTCGCAGTTTGCCAGTGACGCCACTCAAGTGGCACGCATGGTGAACACGATGAGCGCCCTGCTCTCGGCCACCTGTATCCTGTTCCTGTTCTGGAGTATCACCCATCTGACACGTCGTCTGCTCATCAGCAACTGGAATGAGCTGACATTGCCCAAGATGATAGCCATCGAGGCCTCTGGTCTTGTGGGAGCATTGATCTACACCTTCAGTGACACGTTCTGGTTCTCTGCTGTCGAAGGCGAGGTTTATGCTTACTCCTCCGCTTTCACGGCCGTTGTATTCTGGCTGATCCTCAAATGGGACGACCATGCCGACGAGCCTCACTCAGACCGTTGGCTGATTCTCATCATGTACATGACAGGACTCTCTATCGGTGTACACCTGCTGAACCTACTGTGTGTGCCTGCCATCGGCCTCGTATGGTACTATCGCCGATTCCCGAATGCCAACCTCAAGGGCTCGCTGATTGCACTGGCCATCTCGCTCGTCATCCTGGCAGCCGTGCTGTATGGTGTCGTACCTGGTATTATCACCGTAGGCGGCTGGTTCGAGCTGTTCTTCGTCAACACCCTCGGCCTACCGTTCAATACTGGTGAGATCATCTATATTATCCTGCTCGTCGCCTGCGTCATCTGGGCCGTCTACGAGACACAGACCCAGAAGCACAGTCTGAAGATACAGAACATCGCCTTCCTGCTGGCCGTTGGTATGCTCGGCATCCCGTTCTACGGCTGGGGCTGGTCGGCATTCATCATCGGCGTCATCGTATTGGCAGTCCTGTGGTTCGTCCTGCAGATGAAGAGAGACAAGGTCGCCCTCATCAGCGCACGTATCAAGAACACCACGCTACTCTGTATGCTGATGCTGATGATCGGCTACTCGACATACGCCCTGATTGTGATCCGCTCCTCGGCTAACCCGCCGATGGACCAGAACTCGCCAGAGGATATCTTCACTCTGGGCGACTACCTCGGACGCGACCAGTATGGACAGCGCCCACTGCTCTACGGACAGGCCTACACCTCACAGGTGGCCCTGACTACCGACGGTCAGTACTGTCGGCCCGTCATGTCGAAGGGCAAGCCCGTCTACCAACGTAAGGAGAAGGCATCGGCCAATGAGAAGGACTCATACTTCGTGGTACGTACGAAGGATGAATACAAATACGCCCAGAACATGCTCTTCCCACGTATGTATGATGCAGGTCATGCCTCAGCATACGAGTCATGGATGGGCGGTGTCGACGGTACGGAAGTGCCTTACGACCGCTGCGGCGAACCCATGACCGTGAAGATGCCCACACAACTGGAGAACATCCGATTCTTCCTGAGCTACCAGTGTAACTTCATGTACTGGCGTTACTTCATGTGGAACTTCGCTGGTCGACAGAACGATATCCAGGGCAACGGAGAACTGGAGCACGGCAACTGGATCACTGGTATCCCCTTCATCGACAACGCACGTCTGGGCGACCAGTCATTGCTACCTGACGACCTGAAGGAGAACAAGGGTCATAACGTGTTCTACTGCTTGCCGCTCATCCTGGGTCTCCTCGGCCTCTTCTGGCAGGCATGGTACACCCGCAGGCGCAAGGAGATGGTCAACGGCACGGAGAAGACGGTGGACGACCCCATCGGCATCCGCCAGTTCTGGGTGGTGTTCTTCCTCTTCTTCATGACAGGACTCGCCATCGTCATCTACCTGAACCAGACACCGATGCAGCCACGTGAGCGCGACTACGCCTATGCAGGCTCGTTCTATGCCTTCGCGATCTGGTGCGGTATGGGTGTGGCCGCCATCATCAACTGGCTCACGAGAAAGCTCCAGCTGACAGGTAAACAGGGAGAGACCATCATCGCCGCTATTGTAGGTATCGTCTGCCTCATCGTCCCCATCCAGATGGCCTCCCAGACATGGGATGACCACGACCGCTCTGGTCGCTACTGCTGCCGTGACTTCGGACAGAACTACCTGATGACGCTCCAGGAAGAAGGTAACCCCGTCATTTTCACCAATGGCGACAACGACACCTTCCCCCTGTGGTATAACCAGGATACGGAGGGTGTACGCACGGATGCCCGTGTCTGCAACCTCTCCTATCTGCAGACAGATTGGTACATCGACCAGATGGTCCGTCCTGCATACAACTCGCCATCGCTGCCTATCACATGGAACCGTCTCGAATACTGTGCAGGCACCAACGAATATGTACAGGTAGACCCGTCGCTCAAGGAACAGGTGCTCCAGCTCTATCGTGAGCAGCCTGAGGCAGCCCGCAAGCAGTTTGGCGACGAGCCCTTCGAGCTGAAGAACATCCTGAAGAACTGGGTGCGCGCCAAGGAGAAAGAGTTCCACGTCATCCCCACCGATACCGTCTATGTGACCATCGACAAGGAGGCTGTGCGTAAGAGTAAGATGATGATGGCCAGCGACTCTATCCCCGACCGCATGGTGATCTCGTTGAAAGGAAAGGGCGCGCTCTACAAAGGCGACCTGATGATGCTCGAGATCATCGCCAATGCCAACTGGACTCGTCCCATCTACGTAGCCACCACCGTAGGTTCTGAGAACTATATGAACCTGGGCGACAACTTCGTACAGGAGGGTCTTGCCAACCGCATCACGCCTTTCACCACGAACGCGCCAGGAGCGAAGAACTTCGACACAGAGAAGACCTATAACAACGTGATGAAGAAGTTCAAGTTCGGCGGCATCGAGCAGCCAGGTATCTACCTCGACGAGACCGTCATGCGTATGTGCTACACCCACCGCCGCCTGATGGCCTCCCTGGCCTTGAACCTAATTCAGGAGGGACAGGACGAGAAGGCCAAAGAGGTGCTCGCCAAGAGCGAGAAGGCGATCCCCGACTATAATGTGCCACACGATTTCCAGAGCGGCTCGCTCGATCTGGCACGCGGCTATGCGCTGACAGGTCAGGAAAAGAAAGCCCAGCAGCTGATCGACATCCTGTGGAAGAAAGCGTCGCAGTATCTGACATGGTACTACTCGCTCGACGGCATGCGCTTCGAGAGCTCACAGCACGACTGTCTGATACAGCTCTATATCGCAGAACAGCTGCTGCAAGTGCAGGAGACCATCGACAGCGAGAAGGCTAAGAAGATGGATCTGCGTATCCAGCAGCTCACCAAGCAGTTCCATGCCAAGGGTGGCAGATTCGAATATTAAGAGGAAACCAGCATGTTCATAGAACAACCAGCCATCTATCTCCGCTGGCTATATCCCAAAGCCTTCTGGAGGATGAACCGTCGTGAAAGGGCAGTCTATCTGACCTTTGACGACGGTCCTATCCCAGAGGCCACCCCCTTCATCCTTGATACGCTCAAGCAGTTTGATATCAAGGCCACCTTCTTTATGGTGGGCGACAACGTACGGAAATATCCCGACCTGTATGAGCGGATCGTTGCAGAAGGTCATCAGGTAGGCAACCACACCCATAACCATATCAGTGGGTTCCGTCATACCATCAAAGAGTACAACTACAATATCGAGAAGGCCAACGCCTATATCAAGAGCCGCTATTTCCGTCCGCCTCATGGTTGGATGCGCACTGGTCAGTACGCATGGGTCAGCAGGAAGTTCAAGGTGGTCATGTGGGATCTTGTGACACGCGACTATTCTAAGTGGATGACTGCCGAGGATGTGGTGAACAACGTGAAGCACTACGCCCGCAATGGCTCTATCATCACCTTCCACGACTCCCTGAAATCGATAGATAAGCTTCGTACGGCCCTACCAGAGAGTCTTCAGTGGCTGAAGGAAGAGGGCTACATCTTCAAGGTCTTCCCTTAGTCGACCCCAACCCAAGCTAAACTTCTAAACACTATTATAAAAATGAAAAAACTACTTACCATTTCCTTATTAGTATCATTCGCTATGACAATGAATGCCCAGCCCAAGCTAAGTGCCAACAACATCGACGAGGTGCTTCAGGCTATGACCCTTGAAGAGAAAGCCAAACTGCTCGTCGGAGGAGCCAACAATTTCTTTGGTGCAGGAGCCGTCGTAGGCGGTGAGGCCGACCTCGTGGCAGGTGCCGCAGGTACCTCGCCAGCCATTCCCCGTCTTGGCATCCCTGCCACGGTATTGACAGACGGTCCTGCTGGCGTACGTATCGACCCCACCCGTAAGGGCACAGACAAGACTTATTATGCCACGGCCTTCCCTATCGGTAGTTGTCTTGCTTCCACCTGGAACACCGAGCTTGTGGGCAAGGTGGGCGAAGCCATCGGCAACGAGACCAAGGAGTACCGTTGCGACGTCATCCTCGGCCCTGGCATGAACCTACACCGCAACCCCCTCTGCGGTCGTAACTTCGAGTATTACTCCGAGGACCCTCTTCTGACAGGTAAGATCGCCGCCGCCTATATCAACGGCGTGCAGAGTCAGGGCGCAGGTGTCTCTGCCAAGCATTTCGCCGTAAACTCCCAGGAGACAGACCGTACGAGCGTCGACGAGCGCGTCAGTCAACGTGCAGCCCGTGAGCTCTACCTCCGCGGCTTCGAGATTGCCGTCCGCGAGAGTAATCCTTGGACCATTATGGCCTCATACAACAAGATCAACGGTGAGTTCTCTATGGGCAATCACGATCTGCTCACCAAGATCCTCCGTGAGGACTGGGGCTTCAAGGGTATCGTGATGACTGACTGGATCGGTATCCGCGAGGGACTGCCCACCACCCGTGAGGTACATGCAGGCAATGATCTCATGGAACCTGGTCAGCCGGCTCAGGTACAGGAGATCATCGACGGTGTAAAAAACGGTAGTCTCGACATCGCCGATGTCGATCGTAACGTGCGCCGCATGCTTGAGTACATTGTCAAAACCCCGAGTTTCCACCAGTATCCCGCCAGCAATGCCCCCGACTTCAAGGCTCATGCTGCCATCACCCGACAGACAGCCGCCGAAGGTATCGTTCTTCTGAAGAATAACGGCACACTGCCTTGGAAGAAAGATGTAATCAAAACGGTTGCCCTGTTTGGCGAGAACTCCTACGATTTCCTCTCTGGCGGAACAGGTTCTGGCTGTGTCCACCCCCCTTATGTGGTTGACATGCTGGAAGGACTGCAGAATGTAGGCATCAGCTCTTCGCCCACACTCACTGATATCTATCGCAAATACATCGAATATGCCAAGGTGAAGTTCCAAGCCGAGCGCCACCCCGCCAAATGGTACCAGAGTGAGTATTTCGGTCAGCAGAAATATCCTGAGATCGGTATCTCACCCATCGCCGTCAACAATGAAGTGAAGCATGCCGACGCTGCCATCATCACCATCGGACGCCAGGCTGGTGAAGGTGTCGACCGCGACATCGACACGGAGTTCAACCTCATCCCTGAGGAGCGTGCCCTGATCACGGATGTCTGCAACGCTTTCCATGCTGCTGGCAAGCCTGTCATCGTAATCATCAACTCAGGAAGTGTCATCGAGACAGCCTCTTGGAGCGCCTATCCTGATGCTATTCTCTGTGCATGGCAACCTGGCATGGAAGGTGGCAACTCGATTGCCGATCTGCTCACAGGTAAGGTGAACCCCTCTGGAAAGCTTACCATGACATGGCCCATCTCTGCCACTGATCATGCCTCTACGAAGGATTTCCCTGGCAATATTGACTTTTATACTTTCAAGGATATGGCCGCCAACAAGCGTCCTATCCCAGGACATGCCTACACAAACCATGAGGAAGACATCTATGTGGGCTACCGCTATTTCGACACTTTCCAGAAGAATGTAGCCTATCCCTTCGGTTTCGGACTGAGCTACACAACGTTCAGTTTTGCTAAACCTGTGGTGAAGGCCAAAGGAAAAGATGCCGTCGAAGTGTGTGTCACCGTTAAGAATACAGGAAGTGTAACGGGTAAAGAGGTGGCTCAGGTCTATGTTCAGGCTCCCAAAGGAAAGCTTGCGAAACCTACTCAAGAACTGAAAGCCTTTGCCAAGACACGTGAGTTGAAGCCTGGCGAGAGCCAGGTTCTCACCATGGTGATTCCTGTGCGCGACCTAGCCAGTTTCGACGAGGCAGGTTCGCAGTGGCTCACAGAAGCTGGCACCTATACGTTCCGTATCGGCAATAGCAGCCGTGACATTACTGCCACAGCGACACTGAAGCTCTCGGAATACACAGAGAAGACAACGAATGCTCTTGCTCCTCAACAGTCACTCAATCTGTTGAAGCAATAAGCATCTGTTCCTATCGTCTGTCGCGTTAATACACGAACAGACGATAGGAACGGATAGAACCAGGTGCCGACTGTTCGGCACGAGGGAGATAATCAAAACCCGTCAGGATCTGTTCACTGCCAAGGTCGATGACCATCAAGTGCGGAAGAGCAGATCCTTTTTCTGTGCGCCAATACGTAGACTCCTGCAGGTCGAACACCTTGTCGGCCGTGTTGTTCCCACGAAGGATATCCTCGCTGTCGGCATACTTCACCGTCCACGCCTCACGACTGATTCGAGCCCCCTGGGCATTGAGGGCATAGACCTCTGCCACGGCCACCTCGTCACCACCCGTCTGGGTGGAGAGCGCCTGAAGAGCGATATAACGTCCCCGTACTGGCTGGTCGAAACGTACGGTCTGCCAACCGTTGCCAGCCACGAACTGACCCTCGGCCACAGGCGTGGCAGAGTTCAGGTCTGGCTTGTCGCCAGGGTTATTATGCGTGCGTGTCTTCTCTATATTCAACTTATCCAGTTCCGGACGGTTCTGTCCGAACAACGTCGGATAGACAGACATCTGTTCCGCCTTGGCCTCCTTCGGCCTCCGGAGAAAACGTCCTGCGCGCTTTTTCTTGTTCGCCTTATCCAGAGCCTTCAGAGCCGACGGATAGTAAGCCCGCAGCGATGGCCCCACCACGTCGAGGACGATCACCTCATTCTTTCCCTTCTTAAGCCAGCAGCCAGGCACATAGAGCGTCTGCTGCGGGCCGATAGACCAGAACCGTCCGATGGGATGTCCGTTGACATAGACCTGTCCTTTTCCGAAAGCCTCCATATTCAGATACGTATCACCCACCCTGTTCAACTGGAAATAACCCCGATAGTAGCCAGAGCCTTTGTAAGGAGCAGGCAGCTCGGTCACCTGACCGTTCCCTGCCATCTCATTTCTCATGGCCTTGGCGGTGGCCAGCGCCTTGACAGCCGTCTGATAGTCATCAGGTATCGTCATGATGGTCCAACGGCGCAGGTCCCATGTCAGCTCATGGCCGTCAACCTCGGCAGTGATGGTCACACTCTTAGTGATACCTTTATAGTCCTTGATAGCCCGTCCAAAGTTGATACGCCCCATCGCCTCCAGGAGGATCTTCAGCTCCTGACCTTTCCTGACAGCCGGCAGACGGAGACTCTTCTCATTACGCACACGATCGATCTTGCCGATATAAGTCGTATCGATGAACACCTGAGCATAGTCATGACAATCGTTCAGCGTGAGCATACTCTCCTGCGGAATCTCAGGCAGCACCGTCTGGTAGATCATCGAGCCCCAGCCCTGATCCATCTCCTCCATGGTACGCAGCTCACTGTCCATCACCAGCGAGTCGACACCCAACAGGATGTCAGCCCGTTCCGTCAACTCAAACGGCGGGATACTGATAAGACCGTTAGGGAACGGCGGTCGCTTGGGCAGTGGCACGTCACTGTATTTCTGCAGCACCTCACGCAACTTGACGAACTTCTCCGTCTGAGCACCATGCTCGTTGATGGGCGCATCATAGTCGTAAGAGGTGACATCCGGTGCGAAACCCGGACTGTTGGCCCCCGCCCAGTGTCCGAACGAGGTACCCCCATGAGTCATATAAAGAGAGAAGCTGATGCCCTTCGACAACATCTCGTCGATACCGTCGACCATATCCTTGGCAGGACGCGTCTCATGCCGTGCTCCCCACTTATCGAACCAGCCGCTCCAGAACTCCGAGCACATCTTCGGTGCATCAGGACGGAGTTCACCCAGACGACGGAACTGCTCGTCGATGTTCGCGCCCGTGCCGAAATTCATTGTCCACACCAGATCGTCGAGCCCGTTCTTCTCGAAGTTACTGCTCCAATCGCACTGGAACATCACAGGCGCGCCAGAGCCCCAGGCATCGCGCACCATGTCACGTATCGCAGAGATATAAGGCTTGTCCTCACCATAAGAGCCATATTCGTTCTCCACCTGTACCATGATGATAGGTCCCCCGTTACGGATGCTCAGCGGTGCCAACTGGCGTGCCACCTGCTGCTCGAAGAGCCTGACACGCTCCATGAAGTAAGGATCCTGCTCCCTCAGTCGGATATCCTTCTTCTTCAGCAGCCACCAGGGCAGACCGCCCATCTCCCACTCCGCACAGACATACGGTCCGGGACGCACGATGACATACATCCCGTTCTGCTGGGCCAATCGACAGAACGCTGCCACATCATTATTCTCGGAGAAGTCGAACTGTCCCTCGCGCTGTTCATGGATATTCCAGAACACATAGATGCAGAGCGTGTTCATGCCCAGCGACTTACACAGTTGGATACGATGCTCCCAGTAGGCACGCGGGATACGTGGGTAATGCACCTCCGCTGCCTTGATAACGAAAGGCTTGCCGTCAAGGAGGAAGGTCTTGTGGCCCACGGTGAAGTCGGCGGCCCTCATGGTCTGGGGTACGAAGAACATGCCGGCCATCACAACCGACAGTAACACATTTCTGATAAAGAACTTACACGTCATATATTTGTCTTAGCTACAGTTTTCGCTTGCAAATTTAGCGTAAAAAAATGACATTGCAGGGAAATTATCAATCATTTATGGTCTTTGATGATGATTTTTGAAGATTTTATTGTACTTTTGCCATACATATGAAGAAACTGACATTACTGATCATGACCTGCCTCGTCATGGGCCAAGTCCAGGCCGAGGACGGTAGTCGACTGTGGCTGCGCTACCAATCTGTCGACAAAGCAAAAGTGAACGGACCCGCATGTATCGCTGCCGACGAGCTGCGGAAGTATTTCCGAGGCGACGAGGTGACCCTTGCCATCGATCCCACCATCGAGGCCGAGGCCTTCAAGATAGAAGGGACGACCATCTCCGCCAAGGACGAGACAGGCCTGCTGTACGGTGCCTACACCCTACTGAGGGAGCCTGCCACCCAAGGCTATCAGAAGCCCTACTTCAAGTACCGTATCCTGAACCACTGGGACAACCTCGACGGCACGATCGAGCGCGGCTATGCTGGTCGTAGCATCTTCTGGGACCTCGACGGCGACCAACCGAAGGCCATCGATGCCGCCCTCGTCAGAGCCTATGCCAGAGCCAACGCCTCGATAGGCATCAACGGCACCGTGCTCAACAATGTCAATGCCTCCCCAAGAATTCTGTCGCCTCTATATATAAATAAGGTGAAAGAGATAGCCGCCATCCTGCGCCCCTATGGTATCAAGGTCTATCTGTCCGTCAATTTCGCCTCGCCGATGGCCCTAGGCGGTCTGAAGACCGCCGACCCCCTGAACGCGAAGGTGAAAACCTGGTGGAAAGCCAAGGCCAAGGAGATTTATCGTGAGATTCCCGACTTCGGCGGCTTCCTCGTGAAAGCCAACTCCGAGGGTCAGCCTGGTCCTGGCGACTACCATAGAACCCATGCCCAGGGTGCCAATATGCTGGCCGATGCCGTGGCCCCCTACGGCGGCATCATCATGTGGCGCTCGTTTGTCTATGGTGCCAACCACAAGGGCGAGGACCGTGTGAAGCAAGCCGTTTCCGAGTTCATCAACGACGACGGACTGTTCCGCTCGAACGTGATCCTCCAGTCTAAGAACGGACCGCTCGACTTCCAGCCGCGCGAGCCCTATGCCCCCATCTTCGACAATATGCACAAGACCCCCCAGATGGCCGAGCTGCAGATCACCCAGGAGTATCTCGGACAGTCGCGCCACCTGGTGTACCTCGCCCCGATGTGGCGCGAGTTCTTCGGCTATGTAGCCCCCGCCCGTCTGGTGGGCGTCGCAGGTGTGGCGAATATCGGCTTAGACAAGAACTGGTGCGGTCATCATTTCTCGCAGGCCAACTGGTACGCCTTTGGTCGTCTGGCCTGGGACCCTGCCCTGAGAAGCGAGCAGATCGCCGACGAATGGCTCTCCGCCACGTTCGATATCGACGACAGTCACCGCACCCCGTTGCTCAGCATGATGCTACGCAGTCGTGAGGCCTGCGTCGACTACATGATGCCCTTGGGTCTGCACCATATCTTCAAGTTCGACCACCACTACGGTCCCGAGCCCGACGGCTACATCGCCCACTACCCCCTCGAGTGGTGCCCCGTGTACTACCATCAGGCCGACTCCGCAGGCATCGGTTTCGACCGCAGTCATACCGGCACCGATGCCACCTCGCAGTACCGTGAGCCCTACTGCTCGCTCTACGACGACCTGACCACCTGTCCTGAGCGCTACCTGCTCTGGTTCCATCATGTGCCATGGACCTACCGCACCAACAGCGGCCGCACCCTCATCGACGAGCTGACCTACCGTTACGGCCGTGGAGTCAAAGAGGTGGAGAGCTTCATCGATATCTGGCACAACAGCAAGCCGACTATCGACGAGCAGCGCTGGCAGGAGGTCGACGAGCGCCTGCAGCACCAGTTGGATAATGCCCGTGAATGGCAGAAGACCTGTCTCGACTACTTCGGCAGCTTCGCCAGGAAATAAAGCCAAGGAATAAAGTCAGGAAATAACACAAAGCCATCAAAACAAACATCCCGCCAGCAACGCTGAGCGGGATGTTTTATTCTCAGATGGTTATCTCCCCAGAGCCTAAGCAACGGTGGTGATGCTCATCGTAGACCACACAGAACTGTCCCGGGGCCACCCCGTGTATCCGTTCCTTGGCATGCACGATATAGCTGCCAGCGCCCGTCTGCTCCAGTGTCGCCGCCAGATAGCCAGGCGTATGCCGGATCTTGAACGTGATCGCCGCCCCCGTTGTCTGCGCACCGAACACCTCGTCCAACGGTCGTGTCAGTGCATGGAAGTCATGGATGGGGAAGTCCTGCTTATAAGCTGTCTCGGGGTCGTAGCCATGAGACACGTAGAGGATGTTCCTCTCCACATCCTTCTTGACCACGAACCACGGTCCGCCGCCGAATCCCATACCCTTGCGCTGACCGATGGTATGGAACCACAGACCCTTGTGCTCGCCGATACGCCTGCCTGTCTCCAGCTCTATCACGTCGCCAGGGTTCTCACCCAGGTAGCGCCGTATATAGTCGTTGTAGTTGATCTTCCCTAAGAAGCATATCCCCTGCGAGTCCTTACGCTTGGCATTGACCAGATGCTCGCGTTCGGCTATCTGGCGCACCTCGTCCTTCACATAATGACCGATGGGAAAGAGCGCCTTCCTCAGTTGCCAGTCGTATATCTGCGCCAGGAAGTCCGTCTGGTCCTTCACCGGATCCGGACTGGTCACCAGCCATTTCCGTCCCTCATCGTCTATCTCCGTCTGCGCATAGTGGCCCGTGGCAAAGAGATCGTAGTCGTGTCCGCGCTTCTCCTCGAAGGCACCGAACTTAATCAGTCTGTTGCACATCACATCCGGGTTGGGGGTCAGTCCGGCCCTCACCTTGTCCATCGTGTATCTCGTCACCTGGTCCCAATACTCACGGTGACAGTCTATCACCTCCAGCTTACAGCCGTACTTATGCGCCACGGCCGTGGCCATCTCCAGGTCCTCCTCACTGGAACAGTCCCATTCCTCTTCCTCCTCCGGACCTATCTTGATATAGAAGCAGTCGGGATGCAGTCCGAGTCGTGCGAACTCGTACACCACCACACTGCTGTCCACGCCGCCCGAGAGCAGCACCGCTATCCGCTTACCTTCCAGTTCGTTGATATTCATGGTGGCAAAGGTACGAACTTTTTTCGTAATTCTTGTTAAAAAACACAAGAAATCCATTGTCCATTCAAAAACAATACATATCTTTGCGATATTAAAATGATATCACATAACAAATAACTAAACGCATAGAATTATGGATCAAAAAGAGTTTACTTTCAAAGGAAGCGTACAGAACGGTTTCCTGATGCTTTTCGCCAACATCGCCATCACAGTCCTGTCAATCATAGGTATCGTCCGTGGCATCATCCTGCTCGACAGCACCAGCGGTGCCACAGGCGGTTGGATGCTTGTCAGCAGCATCATCCTGCTCATCATCAGCCTCATCATGTGGTTCGGCTTCCTGATGCTGGAACCCAACGAGGCCAAGGTGACCACTTGGTTCGGCAAGTACAGCGGCACGTTCGCACAGACGGGTTTCTTCTGGATCAACCCCTTCTACGGCACGAAGAAGGTGTCGCTCCGCGCTCGTAACCTCGACGCCGAGCCCATCAAGGTCAACGACAAGACGGGCAACCCCGTCATGATCGGTCTAGTGCTCGTATGGAAGCTGAAAGACACCTACAAGGCCCTCTTCGAGGTCGACTCGCAGACGATGGCCTCGAACCCCAACACCGTCGGCTCAGACACCAAGGGACTGATGAACGCCCTCGAGAACTTCGTACGTGTGCAGAGCGACGCTGCCCTGCGCCAGGTGGCGGGCCAGTATGCCTACGACGACGAGGACACGAAGATCGGCGAGCCCACGTTGCGCTCGAGTGCCAACGAGGTGAACGAGCAACTGGAGCAGAAACTCGACGAACGCCTGGCCCTTGCCGGCATCGAGGTGGTCGAGGCACGTATCAACTACCTGGCCTATGCCCCTGAGATCGCTGCCGTGATGCTGCGCCGCCAACAGGCGTCGGCCATCATCACCGCCCGTGAGAAGATCGTCGAGGGTGCTGTCTCGATGGTGAAGATGGCGCTCGACAAACTCTCCAACGAGGCTATCGTCGACCTCGACGACGACAAGAAGGCTGCCATGGTCAGCAACCTGCTCGTGGTGCTCTGTGGCGACGATGCCGCTCAGCCGGTCGTGAACACGGGAACGTTGAATCATTGATCTTTGAACTTTATGGGGGAGAAGAAGAAATCCACGAAGAGCTTTATCCTACGTGTCGATGCCGACACGATGGACGCGATAGAGGCCTGGGCTGCGGACGAGTTCCGCAGCACCAACGGCCAACTGCAGTGGATCATCACCGAGGCCCTGCGCAAGGCCAAGCGCCTACCTAAGAAGAAACCAACAAACCCGGAAAACCATGAACATGAATAAATTACTTACCCTCTTCCTGAGAGGTCAACACACAAATAACACCACCTCTGAGAGGATCCGAGTCGGCAGAACCCTCGAGGGTACCGTCTTCGAACTGACGTTCGTCGTGCTGCTCATCATCGTGTGGGCCCTGCTTATCTATTTCCTCAGACAGACCCCCGACATCGTGCCCACCCATTTCGGTCCGTCAGGCAAGGCCGATGCCCACGGCTCTAAGTACATCATCCTGGTCATCTGCATCATCATGTCACTGATGGGTGTCGGACTGATGATCGGTGCCTACCATCCCCAGAAAGGCACGTCGCTGAAGATCGAGACCCCGCGACAAGTATTGCTGGTCACCCGTATGCTGCGCCTCTTAGGCCTGATGTCCCCAGTCCTCTCGTTCGCCATCGGTTGGACCTCACTGGCATCCGTCCGTCATGGTGGTCCAAATGTCATGCCCATCCTCATCGTGGTAGGCATCATGGTCGCCATCTCCCTCATCTTCCCTTTCCTGATCCTCAGGTCCAAGTCGTAACCCCACGTTGCTTCGACAAGCCCCATATATCTTGACAAATGGACGCTCATAACTCGCACGGAGATCAAGACCACAAGAATGAGACCCATATACGCGAGTTTTGAGCCTCTTTTATATTCAACTGATATTAAACAAGTTACGCATCTACAAAATAGGGGTAGGATCTTACGCTCAAAGAGATAGGGTCTATGAGTCGTGGAGATAGGGTTCACGAGTGAAGGAGATAATCTCTTATAGGGTATAGGGATTATCTCCTTCTCTCGTAAGTGCCATTCCTTACCGTCATGGAGATAAACTCTTTGACTGTAAAGAGACGGGGGTAGTCGGACTACCCACCTACTCCATACCGAACAGGTCAAAAGTACGTTATAAACAAGTAAAAAGGGGCTTAGAAAGCCCCTTTATTTTTCTAGTTAGTGCCTTCTGGCGAACGTTTTTTCAATCACTTTTTCACGACAAAACACGTGAGGGCCCTTCGATAGGCATTGTCCCTTCGACAGGCTCAGGGACCGTATATTCCTTAAAGATGCTTCTTGGGATAGAGGGCGTTCCACCAAGTGGAGTCGCCCTTAAGCCAGCGGGCGAACCAGGCCATTTGCGTGGCAAGCCACTTCTCGCGCTTAGCATAGTCGAGGATATGGTGGTTCTCGCCTTCGACCTCGACGAGGGCTACCTCGCGGCCAAGGAGCTTCAGAGCCGTGAACATCTGAAGACTCTCAATCAGGGGCACATTGGTGTCGGCATTGCCATGCAGCAACAGCAACGGGGTGTGGATCTTGTCGGCATTGAAGAGAGGACTCTGGTCGACATAGAGCTGACGATGACTCCAGGGGTAGCTGTTGGCCATCGACACCTCGCTGTAGTTATAACCCCAGTAGCCCTCGCCCCAGTAGCTGGTGTGGTTGGCGATGCCAGCATGGCTGACGGCGGCTGCGAAGAGGTCGGTCTGGGTCTGGAGGTACTGGGTCATGAAACCGCCATAGCTGGCACCCATGCAGCCGATCTTCGTGGCGTCGATGAAGGGGTGTGTCTCACAGATCTTCTTGGTGCCTTCGATGATGTCCTCGGCAGGTCCACGGCCGGCGGTGTTCACATGGCGTGAGGCCCACTCCTGTCCGAAGCCCGTGGCACCGCTGGGCTGGAGGATATAGGCGACATAGCCGAGGGTGTTCCAGTACTGCGGGGCATAAGGCGACTCGAAGTAGCGTGACACGGGTGAGCAGCCACCATAGTAATAGACAATCATCGGGTATTTCTTCGTGGCATCGAAATCCTTCGGAAGGTAGAGGCGACCATAGACCTTGTCGCCGCGTGAGTTCACGAAGTCCCAGTCCTGACAGGTGCCCACCTGGGCATCGCCCAGGGCCGTCCGTCCGTCGAACATGGTGTGGTTCTTCTTCGTCTTCAGGTTCATGACATAGCCAGAGGCGGGCTCCATGGTCTTATACGACAGGTAAGCGATCATGGGAGCATGCTCGGCCATGTCGAAACGATAGGTGTCATCGCCGGAGATGGGAAGCTGACGGATGGCACCGCTCTTGGGGTTCAGTGCGAACAGGTTGACATAGTCGCGGTCCTCGGCCGTGAAATAGATCTGGCCGTCGTGCTTCGACCAGGTGGCAGTCCCCACTGAGGGGTCGAAATCCTTCGTCAGGGGGGTTATCTTCTTAGTGGCGATATCGTAGAGGAAGAACTCGTTCTCCGTCATGCTCGGCGTGACACTGTCGGGCAACTGACAGCCGATGCGGTCGAAGGCCTCGGGTGTGCCAGAGAAGAGGATCTGGGAGCCATCGGGAGAGAAGCAGCCGCTGCCGATAAAGCCCTCGTTGACGAAGAGGGTGTCGGCAGCGAGGGTCTTGGCATCCACCACCATGACGTCGCACACCTCGGTGGGGCGGCGGCTCAGACGGGTATAGGCCGCACCGACCAACAGCTTCGTACCGTCGGCTGAGATGTCCTGCAGACTGGTGGTCTTATGACCGAAGGTGACACGCTGGGAGATGCCTGTGGCGAGGTCGTAACGGCTCAGGTAGGTGCGATCGCGCCAGCCTGGCTGACGGTCGTCCATCTCAAGCACCTCGAACACGCCAGGGTCTTCCTTGGGACCTTCTTCCTTCACGGAGAGAATGAGATAGTCCTCCGTCGGACTAACGGTGAAGTCGCCCTCAGGGATATCGCTGGCGAAACGACTCTGACAACCCGTGAGGGGATCCACCTGATAGAGGTTGCGCTGGCCATTCTCCTTGCGCTCCTCGAGCCAGGCTACCGTACGGGGCATCCATCTGACACTATGGGGGAGCATGGAGAGCAGGCGCCCTGTCTTGGTGTCGCGCAGCTCATAACTCCAGCGCGACGTGCCGCCACGGTCGGCGGTCTGGTAGGCCACCATAACATAGGCACCATCGGCCGAGAGGCGCATGTCGCGCACACGCTTTCCGTCGAAGAGGTCGTGCGACATATAGGGGTGGCTCTTGTCGAGGGTAGCGACGACAGGGATATTGGCATCGATCGACACACGGATAGAGTCGGTATCGTTGGGCTCGACCAGGTATCTGATGGCGAAGGTATGATGCTCGGGAGACAGGCTCAGGTCGCCTGAGGCCTCGGCACCGTCGATGAACAGCTGGTGGTTGCGGGGCCCTTTCACCTCGATCTTTCCTTTCAGATAGTCGGTGTTGTTCACGTAGAACGTAAGTAGGCCGACACTCTTGCTGTCGGTCAGAGACGGGAGGACAGCGCCTGAAAAGGTCTTGTCAGTGGGCGACGTCAGTGAGAGCGCACTGAGCCATGACGACTCGGCGAACGCTTTCCCCTGCACATCGACGGTGTCGAGGACTACGGGTTGTGACACGGCATAGGGGCCTGCCAGATTAAACTGACGGATCTCGCTCTTGGTCTGGCCATAGACGGGGGCTGTGCAGAAGACGCCAACAGCTACCATCGTGAGAAAAGATAATTTCATCATAGTTCGTTTCCTGTAAATTTTTGCCTGCAAAGATACAAAATCTTTTCCTTTATCCTTCATTCTTCTGAAAGAAAAGTTGTACCTTTGTGCCGCTATTTAACGACGAACCTAAATGCACTGTATAAAACATCTTTTCGCTATCGCACTGACACTGACTGCCCAGACATCATGGGCACAAGAACAGCACGGCCACTTGGTGATCAACGAACTGATGCAGTCGAACATCGACGGTATCATGGACGATCTGAGAGAGTTTCCCGACTCTTGGGTCGAGGTGTATAACCCTGACTCGGTGGCCGTGAACCTGAAAGACTACAAGATAGGGATTACCAGTCGCCCGCAACAGGCCTACCAGTTGCCCGACAAGGTGGTCGAAGCGAAGCAGCATGTGGTCATCTACTGCGACAAGGAGGGACAGAAGCTGCACACCAACTTCCGACTGGAGTCGGGGAAGAACGGCGAGGTGTACCTGTTCAAGGACGGACAGGTGGTGGACCAGGTGAGCGGACTGAAGAAGCAGCCGGCTCCTGGCATCGCCTACGGACGGAAGGACGACGGTGGCGAGGAGTGGGGCTACCAGCTCACCCCTAGCCCTGAGGCGGCCAACTGCGGCAGGGTCTGTGCCCACGACCATATCCTCGGGCAGCCTGTGTTCAGCAGGGCGGGACAGGTGTTTACGAGTCAGCAACAGGTACAGCTCACCCTGACAGTGCCGGAGGGGTCGCCTGAAGGGACGATCATCTGCTATACCACTGACGGGACGGAGCCTGACACGACAAGCACAAGATATGTGGCACCGATAGACATCAACGACAACAAGGTGATACGGGCCAGACTGTTCTGTGACGGATGGCTGTCGCCACGCTCGACCACCCACTCGTACCTCTTCTTTACACGACGACTGACACTGCCTGTGGTCTCGATAGTCACCAACAGCAGGTACCTGGACGGCTCGTATATGGGCATCTTCGCCAATAACTCCAGCGAGAACAGGAAGAACTGGCGGCGACCTATCAACATCGAGTACTTCACGGAGGGGAACACACCAAGTCGACTGAACCAGTTGTGCGAGACAAGGGTCGCTGGAGGGGCCACGCGCAGCGCCGCCAAGAAATCGATGGCGATCTACGCCCACAAGCGGTTTGGCACGAAACGGTTCGAGCATGAGTTCTTCCCGGATCAGCGCCCTGGCATGACTGACTATAAGTCGCTCGTGCTCCGGAATGCCGGCAACGACTTCGACTACCTGTATATGCGGGATGCCATCGTACAGCGTACCATGGCCGAGCATGCCGACCTGGACTGGCAGGCGTGGCAGCCCGCCATCGTCTATATCAACGGCAACTACCACGGCATACTGAACATCCGTGAACGGGGCAACGAGGATAATGTGTACACGAACCATGACGGTCTGGAGGATATCGACCTCATAGAGAACTGGAGCGACCTGAAGGAGGGCTCGTGGGAGAACTACAACCAGTTCAAGGCTTTCTACTCGCAGGATGGACATACGATGGAGGAATACGAGCAGTGGATGGACTGTCAAGAGTTCATCAACCTGATGGCCATGAACCTGTACTTCAACAATCTCGACTTTCCTGGCAATAACATCATCATGTGGCGACCTAGGGCCGAAGGTGGGCGCTGGCGCTGGATTGCCAAGGATGCCGACTTCACGCTGGGACTGTACGACGAGAAGGTGGGCTACAAGATTCTGGAATGGTTGTATACCCCCCACTACGACTATGCCCATAACTGGGGTGCCAACAGTGAGAAATCCACGCTGCTGTTCCGTCAGCTGATGGAAGACTCGGACTTCCGTCGGGAGTTCATCGACCGCTGTGCCATCTATATGGGCGACTTCATGAACGAGAAGGGAATACGGGCCATCTGGGATCCGATGTACGAAAAGATCAGGTACGAGTATCCTAACCACCGGAAGCTGATCAACCAGTGGTGGCCTGTGTACAATGACGAACTGACTCATGCCCGTAACTGGCTGGAAAAACGCACGAACGAGTTCTACACGCAGCTCGGCAACTTCTATCATCTGGGTAATGCCATCCCCCTGATCATCAACAAAGACGGGGAGGCGACGCAGGACATCCGGCTCTCGTTCAATGGTGTGCGCCTGTCGAAGGAGGTGTTCAACGGACGGTTCTATGCCGACAGGGTGATCTCGCTCGAGGGCGAGGAGGGCGAAGGCCAGATGATCAGCGGCTGGCGTATCATGAAGGTCGTGGGTAGCTCGGTGACGGAGGAGTTCGTGGCAGGCGAGAAACTGTCGATGGTGATGCCGGCATGTAACAGTCTGACGATCACGGCTGCCATCGTACCTGGGCAGACAGGCATCAGCACACTCAGGAGCGATGCGACGTACCCGCAGGGCATCTACGACCTGAGCGGCAGGAAGGTGCGTACAGGTACGACCTCTCTCGACGGACTGCCGAGGGGTATCTATATCGTCAACGGAAGAAAGGTGGTCAAGACAAGATAATGAGAAAACAAATATCGCGAGACTTAATAGGCCTCGCGATATTTGCCTTCTTCTTTGTCGTTCAGCATAGAGAGGTAACTCTGATAACGGCTCTGGGCGATGTAATGGTTCTCGAGGGCCTGAAGAACAGCACAGCCTGGCTCATGGGTGTGGGTGCAGTTCGAGAAGCGGCACTCCTTCGAGAAACGGAAGATCTCCTTGAAATAGCTCGTCAGCTCCTCAGGCTCCATGTCAAACGTGCCGAAGCCCTTGATGCCTGGAGTGTCGATCAGATAAGACGGCTTCTGGTCGTCTAACGAGATCATCTCAGAGAAGGTGGTTGTGTGCTGACCAGTATTATGGGCATCGCTGATCTCTGCCGTACGCAGACAGACGCCAGGGACCAGACGGTTGATCAGGGTCGACTTGCCCACACCGCTGTTGCCACTGAGCAGGGTGATCTTTCCGTCGAGCAGGGGCCGCAAAGCCTCCACGCCCTCGCCCGTCTCGGCCGAGATGGCGAAGCACTGGTAGCCCACATTCTCATACAGCGCGATCATCATCTCCTGATAGCGCCGCTCGTCGGCATCCAACAGGTCGGTCTTATTGAAGACCAGCATGACGGGAACACGATAGGCCTCAGCCGAGGCAAGGAAACGGTCGATAAATGTCGTGGACGTCTGGGGACGGTTCACCGTGACAACCAGGAACGCCTGGTCGACATTTGCCGCGATGATATGACTCTGCTTGGAGAGGTTCTGGGATTTCCGGATAATATAGTTACGGCGATCATCAATCGATGTGATGAACGCCGTACCTTCTTGGTTGGGTACCAACTCCACATGGTCGCCCACCGCCACAGGGTTAGTGCTACGAATGCCCTTGAGTCGGAAATTACCCTTTATCTTACTCTCGATCAGCTGTCCGTCGTCTGTGCGGACGGTGTACCAGCTTCCGGTATTCTTGACGACGAGGCCTTTCATCCTACACCGTCATGATCTCCTTGTTCTTAGCGGCAATCAGCTCGTCAATCCTCTTAATGTACTTATCGTGGATCTTCTGGAGTTCCTGCTCTGCGTCTTTCTCATTGTCTTCAGAAAGACCGTCCTTTACCGCTTTCTTCAGCTTATCCTTGATGTCGGCACGCACATTACGAACCTCCACCTTGGCCTTCTCAGCAATCTTATTACACTGCTTGGCCAGCTCTCGACGACGCTCCTCTGTAGGAACGGGGATGTTCAGGCGTATCACCTCGCCGTTATTCTCGGGCGTGATACCCACATCGGAGTCCATGATGGCTTTCTCGATGTTACGGATCTCCTTACGGTCCCAAGGCTTGATGGCGATGGTACGCGCATCGGGCACGCTGACGTTTGCCACCTGATTCAGGGGCACCCTACTGCCATAAACCTCCACACGAACGGCGTCGAGAATGGCGACATTGGCACGACCAGCGCGGATACGATTCAACTCTTCCTCGAGGTACATGGCGGCCATCTCCATCCTCTCCTCACTCGACTTCAAAGTTTCTTTTACATCTAACATAATCTTAATACGTTCTAGTTTTTCTGTTGACAAAGATATGCTTTTTCCCCGATATCTCCAAGCGTTTTACACTTTTTATCATCATTTTCGCTATTATATAAATAGGTGGAAAGTGCCAGAACAACGAAATACCATCATTGTGGTATATGATTTAACCCACTTGTGCTATTACAGAGAACGATTTTTCGTCGTACCTTTGCACCAGAATAATAAACCAATACAGTTAAGAATATGGCTAAAATCGCAAAGAAACTGACCGATCTGATCGGCAACACCCCTCTGCTGGAGCTCACGAAGTTCTCAGAGGCCAAGGGACTCAAGAATCCTGTCATCGCTAAGATTGAGTACTTCAATCCTGGTGGTAGTGTAAAAGACCGCATCGCACTGGCGATGATCGAAGATGCAGAACAGAAGGGACTGCTGAAGCCTGGGGCTACCATCATCGAGCCTACCAGCGGAAACACGGGTGTAGGACTGGCATTGGTAGCGGCTGTGAAAGGTTATAAGCTGATTCTGACCATGCCTGAGACCATGAGCATCGAGCGCAGAAACCTGGTAAAAGCCTACGGGGCTGAGGTACGTCTGACCAGTGGCAAGGACGGTATGCCTGGTGCCATCAAGGCCGCAGAGGAGTTGCGCGACTCGATACCCGGAAGCATCATCCTGCAGCAGTTCGAGAATCCAGCTAACCCCGCCAAGCACTACGCCACGACGGGTCCGGAGGTATGGGCACAGACTGACGGAAAGGTGGACATCTTCGTTGCTGGTGTAGGTACTGGCGGCACAGTCTCTGGTATCGCGAAATATCTCAAGGAGCAGAATCCGAACATCAAGGTGATCGCCGTAGAGCCTAAGTCGTCGCCTGTGCTGAACGGCGGCCAGAGCGGTCCTCATAAGATCCAGGGTATCGGTGCCGGCTTCATCCCCAAGACCTACAACGGCACACTGATCGACGAGGTGTTCGATGTAGAGAACGACGATGCCATCCGCGCTGGTCGTGAGCTGGCCAAATACGACGGTCTGCTGGTAGGCATCTCTTCCGGAGCCGCCGCCTATGCCGCCTCGGAAATCGCCAAACGCCCAGAAAACAAGGATAAGACCATTGTCACCTTGCTCCCCGACACGGGTGAGAGATACCTGTCGACCGTTCTCTACGCTTTTGAGGAATACCCACTTTAGCCTTTATATATCAAAGATTTGAGCACAATTTGCCCCTTTGCTAGGCAAATTGTGCTTTTTTTTATATAAATATTCTTTTTTTCAATCAGATTATATTATCTTTGCAGCTATTACTACAAGACCAGCCAATAATATGCGTATTCACATATATCTCGCCAGGATAAGCATGTGCAGCGTCTTCTTACTAGAAGGCATAACAGCAAGGGCACAGTCTGAAAAAATCCTGGATGCTTTCGATATTCACCATACACTCGCCTACCTGATAGCCATCTTCCTGATCATGCTCTTTGTCATGATCTTCGCCAATCGGCTTTATTACTACCGTGAACAGGAAGCAGGCGCAGAAGCCAGGCGGATCAATGCCCAATTGTCTATGATCCTCGCCTCGAACAAGACACAGACATGGGTATACGACATCTCACAACACGTATTCAAGGTTTATACCGACGATAATAAGGAGATCAGCTACTTCCCCTTTGACTTCACACAGAACTACGACCCCAGTGATGTGGGCGCCATCAGGAACACGATTAAGTCGATGACGGCTGGCGAGACCCTGTCGGAGTCTTTCCTCATCAAAGGACCTATACCAAAAGATGCAGAGACAGAGCAACGGATCTACGATGTCAACGTGTCTGTGTTGCGCCATGACAAGCATCATCGTCCAACTGCCTTGCTGGGTATCCAGCACGATATCACCGAAGAGAAAAAGAACGGCGAGAAAGTCAGGAAACTGATGCTACGCTACCACAATGTCTTCAACTCCTCGCTGGTCGACATGATCTTCTATGATGCCGACGGATATCTGACGGAGATCAACGATAAGGCCTGTGAGACGTTCTGCATATCAGACCGCGACTCACTACTGAGAAGGAGGATCAAGATTACCGACATCCCTGCCTACAAGGACCTGGACATTGAGCACTTGGATCATCTGCTGTGCTCATCCATCACCAATATCGACAAGGTGAAGAGAGAGGACGAGAAGGTTCCGGAGGTTCTGCTAAGAGGCACGATCTATTATGAGGTATCGGTGAGAGCCCTCCGCAACGAGGACGGCAGTCTGAGGGGTATCGTCACAGCCGGACGAAATATCACGGAGATGGTGGAGTCACACCATCACGAGCGTCAGGTGAGCAGACAGCTGAAGACGACGACCAAAGATATTCAGACTTATATAGACAATATCAACTACTCGTTGAAGGTAAGCAATGTCCAACTGATGAGCTACGACCCTGACACGCATATTCTGGAACTCTTCAGTGACCTGAGCAAGGCTCAGTATCGGTTGACGGAACTGCGCGCCATCGCTTTGCTCAAAGAGGACAGCCATCGAAGAGCCAGAGGCTACTTCCGTCGCATGGACCAACGGCAGAAGCAGACTTTCACTTGTACGTTCCCAACGATCATGCGCGACAGCCGAGGAAGAGACATCTATCTGTCTTTCCATATCATGCCAATCTTTGATGCCGACGGACACGTAACCCATTATTTCGGCATGTGTCGTAACGAGACAGAGATCACCTATACAGAACTGCAACTGCAGGAGGAAACGGCCAAGGCACAGGATGCCGAGCAACTGAAGAACACCTTTCTGCTCAATATGAGCTATGAGTTAAGGACGCCATTGAATGCCGTTCTCGGCTTCGCGGAACTTTACAACAATGAGCATAGCATCGAGGATGAGCCTATCTTTGCAGAAGAGATCAGGAAGAATACCAACGTGCTGTTACGGCTGATCGATGATATCCTGTTCATATCACGGCTGGATGCTCATATGATTGAGCTTAATTATCAGGAATGTGATTTCGTGCCACTGTTCGAAGGCTGGTGCTATATGGGATGGAGCGCCCTATCTCCCGAGGTAAAGGTCAGCGTGGATAATCCCTATAACCACCTGAACGTCATCATAGACCAACAGAATCTCGGGATGGTCGTCCAAAAGCTCTGTGCCAATGCGCTCTATACGACTCACGAAGGAAGAGTAAGGGCTAAATGCGAATACCGCCATGGTGAGCTGATGATTACCATCGAGGATACTGGCACAGGTTTTACTGCCGAGGCTAAAGAACGGCTCTTCAATCGCTTTGAGCGAGAAACGGAGCACGGGCATCCTGGTACAGGGCTCGATCTGCCCATCGTCAAGGAACTTCTGCAACAGATGGGGGGAACGATAGAACTGCAAACAGCGCCAGGCAAGGGTAGCACCTTCTATGTCAGTGTACCTTGCGAGATGACCAGTCTGGAGAAGAAGGCCGAAATAATCATATAAGGACCAGAAAAAAGATGATGACACTACTAACAAACATATTACTGTATATCCACCATAACCCTGGCATCGAAGGCGTATCCCTGCTGATGGTTATATCGGCCGTCGTCGCCTTCCTGCTTGTATGGGCGGTCACCCATATCAGCATCATGCGAATACGGCATAATGCCCGACGAGTAAAGGATCTGGCGTTAATCATGCAACAGACGCTGAACGTCAGCAGGAACGATGTGATCCGATTATCCATACAAGAGAGGTATGCGTATAACATGCATGGTAACTTCTTGCCAGAAAAAGGACTCAGCTATCAAGAGAGCCTCGAGTACATTCATCCTGATGACCGTCAGATATACATCGACTTTCTACAGCGACTGATAAAGAATGGCCATACCGAGGAATGTATGTTCCGATGGGATCTTAACAGAGGTGACGGACAACCCTACTGGCGATTTATCCAAGATATCGGTATTGTAGAGTTTGCCGACAAAAGGAGAAGGATGCCTACCAATATCTTCTGCACGCTCACCGACAAGACGGATCAGGTGTTGCTGGAACGCCAGGAGAACCAGATGACTGACAAGTACCGTATGATCTTTGAGCAGCCTATCGCCGGACTGGCCTTCTACGACAAAGAAGGCCACTTGATAACAGCCAATCGTAAGATGCGGGAGATCCTGAGGTTCCAATCCGAGGACGATCCTTTCTATTTCAACCGTACCATCTACGACATGCCCACTTTCAGGGAGGTGCTGAACAACCGTCATGTGGAGGAGCTGTATTTCTGCACCAAGAGCGTTATCATTGAACGGGGTGTCAACTGCTACACGGAGCTTCGACTACACCCTATCTACGATGAGAAGAAAGAACTTGTCTATATCACGTTCTCCATCCGAGACATCACACAGGAAAGAGAGCTCTACCTGCAAAACAAGAAGAACGACAAGGAGATACGTGACACCAACGAGAAGATCCAACAATATGAGGGAGAGCTGCAGTATCTGATGGACAACTGCGACATGCGCTTCTGGCGCTGTTCTTTTGTCAACAATGAAGTGACCTTCTATAGAGGACTCAGCAGACCAGAGAGAAAGATCACACTTGAGCACTTCCAGAGTTGTCTTATCACAACATCCGACACCAGCAAGCTGCTGTTCGAACATCCGGAGGCCGCCTTCAATAAACCACGGAACTTCCTCTGCAATACACGTCCGCTCTTCCACGAAAGCGATGAGCCTCAGTGGAACATCATCGATAGCGTACCTTATTATGATGGAAACAATCAATTCGTAGGTTGCTACGGCATCATCCGCAACGTCACTGTTCTCATCAAGAAACAAGAACAACTGAAACAGGAGACAGAACGGGCCAACGATTCCGGCAGGAGGAAAAGCGTATTCATGGCGAATATGACACATGAGATTCGTACGCCACTCAACGCCATCGTAGGTTTCTCGGATGTGCTCCCCATGCTGACGACCCCAGAAGAGAAGAAAGAGATCACACGAGTCATCATGAACAACTGTGATATTCTGCTCCGTCTGATCAACGATATCCTTGCGGTATCGTCTCTGGAGACAAACGGTATCCATGTGCAGCCAACGACTACCGACTTCGCTAAGGACTTCAACGACATCTGCAACTCTCTGGCACAACGAGTACAGGAGCCAAAGGTGCAATACATCATAGACAACCCATACAAGTCGTTCATCACCAAGATTGACAAAGGACGTATACAGCAGGTCATCACGAACTTTGTGACAAACGCCATCAAATATACCCATGAAGGGCATATCAAGGTGGGATATGAATATCAAGAGAAAGACGGCGGTGGACTGTATATCTATTGTGAAGATACTGGAGTTGGCATTCCAAAGGAATATCAGGAAAAGGTATTCGACCGTTTTGTCAAACTCAACGACTTTATTCAGGGAACGGGCTTAGGCCTTAGTATCTGCAAGGCTATTGCCGAGGGATGCCACGGAGATATCGGCATCCTTTCGGAAGGAGAAGGACAAGGATCCACATTCTGGCTGTGGATTCCATGTCAACGGGAAGAGACCATCAAAGAAAGCGACCAAGCATCCGACAATACATGAAGAAACTCACGATTCTGATACTGCTTCTGTGCACTCTGTCTGCTATAGCTGAAGAGAAAGCCGATTATGCTAGATCCTACTCGACAGAACGTCCGTTGATCTACGAAGACGCATGGGATCTGTGGCCTTATGTTTTCCTAAACGAGAACGGTGAGCCTGACGGTTATAATGTCGATCTACTGAAACTAATCTTTAAAGAACTGGACATACCCTATATTATCAAGCTGAAGCCTACGTTGGAAGCCCAGAAAGACTTACAGGAAGGGAGATCAGACCTGATGCTCCGAATGGATGCGAGCTTCTCAAGGGGAAACTCCTCGTACAGCAAGTCTATCGTCCAACTTTTCACTCACAGTATCGTATCGCCAAAGGGCAAGAACTTAGGTATCAGAAACGAGCACGATCTGGCGGGACACACCATCATTGTACACGAAGGGAGTTTCAGTCACCACTATATCAAGGACCACAACCTGGCCAAAGAGATTGAGGCGTACAACGACATGAAAGAAGCCACCCAGAAGGTCAGCGCCAAGAGAGAGGGTGTCATCCTGTGGAACACGATGTCGTTGAAATGGTTACTCTGGAGATATCACCTGGACAACCTTGAGATTACACCTATTGATCTTCCTTACGGAGAGTATAAGTTCATGTCGAAAGACCTGAACCTGCTTGCCCGTATCGACAGTGTTTTCTCTGTCCTCCGTGCCACAGAACGGTTACAGCCAATCCAGAATAAGTGGTTCTACCCTAACAGGAAAGAGACAGGTATCCCCTCTTGGATATGGCAACTCATCTCTGCCTTGGCACTCTTCGCCGTCCTCGTACTTGGCTACTATATCTTCTACAGACTACAGGAACGTAAGATGACCAGGAATGTGCAAAGGAACAACGAACGGCTCACCCTGATTATGCGAACCAGTCGTGTCAGATTCTGGACCTACCATGTTGCCACGCAGATATTCACGGTCATGGACCAGCACGGAAAGCCGCAACGAGAATACTCCTCTCTTGAGTTCTCACGCCGATACAGTGCTGATGACTTCCTCCATCTGAACCAAGCCTTGAAACAAGTTATAGAAGACAAGGTACACACCATAGCCCTTGACATCAGGTCCAGACAGGATGATGGAGAAGAACGCGACTACAGCATCAAGCTCTCTGTCTTCCAACGTGACAAGGACAAGAAACCAACGGTTATTATCTGCTCAGGGAACGACAAGACTGACGAGCACACCCGCATGCGGAAGATTCAGGATACAAAGCTACGATATCAGTCAATCTTTGAGACGGCTATGGTTGATATGGTATATTACGATAGCAACGGTATTCTCTATGACCTAAATAACAAAGCATGCGAGACCTTCGGCACCAACCGCAAGGAGTTGTTAGCCAAGCGGATATCCATTGCCGACGTAACAGGTATTCACGACCTTCAAGCTGACGATCTCGATTATTTCTATGCCACACAGATCATTCCGCCAGATGAAGAAGGACACAACGGTAAACTGTGGAGACGCAAGGAGAAAAGCTATTATGAACAGCAGCTGATTCCTGTTCATGACGATGACGGTCAGTTGCTCGGTATCTATGGTACAGGCCGCGACATCACAGAGGTTGCGAACTCCTACCATCAACAACAGGAGAACATCAAACTATTGCAGGAAGCTAATGACGAGGTAAGAGGATATATACAAAACATCGACTATGCCATGAGTGTAGGCGGTATCCGCATTGGCAGATACCAGCCGACCACCCATACACTCACCATCTACCGAGAAGCCGAGTCGCCTGAGTTTACGCTCACACAGACCCGTCTGCTGGCACTTGTTCACGAACAGTCCAGAAAACTCGTTCAGCAAGCTCTCCACAGTATGGATAATCAGGCCGCGACAGTCATCCATGCGGATGTCAAGACCATTCTCAGGAAGAACGGTTCTCCTCTATATCTGCAGTTCCATTTCATCCCTCTCCACGAGACCGGTCACGGTGTTAACGAGTATTTTGGTGTCTGCCGCGACATCAGCGAACTAAAATCAGCAGAGGCCAAACTTGCGGAAGAGACACTCCGTGCACAAGAGGTGGAAGTAATCAAGAACGCCTTCCTGCGGAACATGAGCTACGAGATTCGAACACCACTCAATACGGTGGTAGGCTTCTCCGAACTCTTTGAGATGGAGCATTCCGAGGAAGATGAAGCCGTGTTCATTCATGAGATCAAGACCAACTCCGACAAACTGCTCCAATTGATAAACGATATCCTGTTCATCTCTCGCCTGGATGCAGACATGGTCGCCATCACCCCTGCTCCCATCGACTTTGCGGCCGTCTTTGACGGAAAATGCGAGTCGGCATGGGCCAGTGATCGTAAGCCAGGTGTGGAGTATGTTGTCCAGAATCCCTACAAACGGTTGATTATCGATATTGATGACACGAACTTCTCAATGATTCTGGAGAAGATTATCAAGAATGCCGTCCAGCATACCGCCTCAGGAAAGGTGTTGGCACGCTATGATTATATCGGCGACCGACTAGTCGTATCGATAGAAGATAACGGAAGTGGCATCCCCGAGTCTCTTCAAAAGCACATCTTCGAACGATTTGTTACAGGAGGCGACATGGGAACAGGCCTTGGCCTAAGCATCTGTCACGAATTGACCCAACGCATGGGTGGAGCCATTCGCCTCAAATCTGTCGAGGGCAAAGGAACAACGGTCTGGTTCTCTATACCATGTAAGGCCTCGGAAATTGAAAGGAAGTAGAAAGAAGGAGGAAGAAGACATGACAAGAAAACCATTCATACGTTACATCACAGTATTAGTGCTGCTCCTCGGTTGCACTCATATCGCTCATGCGCAATTAAAAAAAGCATACGACGCCGAGACCCCTCTGGTCATCGCCTGTAACTGGGACATGGCTCCTTACGAATTCAATAATGAAGGAGAACCTGACGGCTATAACATCCAACTACTGGGAACCATCCTCGACAAGCTTCAGATTCAATACAAGGTACTGATGACAG
Organism: Prevotella sp. lc2012; assembly: GCF_900107065.1. Taxonomy (NCBI): domain Bacteria; kingdom Pseudomonadati; phylum Bacteroidota; class Bacteroidia; order Bacteroidales; family Prevotellaceae; genus Prevotella; species Prevotella sp. lc2012. The sequence goes on from NZ_FNUF01000003.1 coordinate 396,458, forward strand.
AAGGGGAAGAGGCTATGGCCGCCTTCGAGAGGCACGAGGCAGACATTATCATTGATCCGGGTTACCGATATCATGGACGTCCCTATGTTCTCTCGCATAGTATCATAGATTATTACCGCGTCAAGGTGGCTACTTACAAAAAGGTCCAACCACTTGTTGCACTCAGTCATCTGACGAAGAAAGATACTGTCATCTTAAAAGAGAATGATTATGCCTCCAACCAGATTGTCACGGACAACTTACTTGAATCACCCTACAAGTATCTCTCGCCCAAAACCGCTCTAGCAGACATCAGCAAAGGAGAGCACAAATACTTCATTTGGAGTGAAGCACAGCTGAAATGGACCATCAGGAAACTGACACTCGATAATATCGTACTCAGCGATGTTGACATTCCAGACGGAGAGTTCCACATCGTGGGCTATGACAAAGAGCTGATAAATGCCATCGACGATGAATACGCACGACTAGAACAGTTAGGAGAACTGGAGAAAATCCACGACCAGTGGTTCCATCCGGAACGTGTACATAACGACACGTCGCCCTTGGCTCTGATCATCCTAACTGGTATTATCATTGTCACTGTTATCGCCCTGTTACTGAGTCGACTGATCCATGCCCGCGTCAGAGCCGCAGTACGCCAATCCGTTGAGATCAACCAGATGATGGAGCAGGCTCTCAACATGGGAAACTTCTACATCATAGAGTATGATCTCCACACAAGACACGCCAAGAATATCTACGGTGACCATCTGCCGGAGGAAGGCATGGATATAGAAGAACTCATCAAGCATTTCCACCCTGACGACAGAAAGGGATCAGGACACGATGCCATGGTGAAAAAAGCAGAGCGCAGTCGACAGTGGGCCGTCAGTCGCCGTTGGAATGCCGGAACAGAGGCGGCACCTATCTGGAGATACCTGCGTGGCAATACTGTTGTTGAATACGAAGACGGAAAGCCGCGCTACATCGTATATTCCATTAAAGATATCAGTAAGGAAATCGAGGAGGAGCGTGTGAACAGTGAGACAGCAAGTAAATACTTGAAGATGTTCGGTACGAACCTCGTCGCCATGTCGATCTACGACAAGAATGGAATCCTTCTTGACACCAATGAGAATATGAAGCGCCTCTGCGATTTCGACGAGCAGATTGAAGCATACTTTCATCAGGTGTGTCTGTTTGATGTTCCACTTCTCAAAGGTCAGTTCGACCCTAAAAGTCATGAGAATTTCCACGTATGTCAGAAAATGCACTACCCAGAGTATGGCATTGACAAGTATATCGAGTTCAAGGTACGTCCTACCTTTGACAACAATGATGAACTGCGATTCTATGTGGTGACAGCACGCGATCTGTCAGAAGAGCGTATTATGTATCTGGAGCAGCGTCGTCACGATGCAAATATACAAAAAGCCAATGAGACCATCAGTCACTACGAGAAGCAGTTAAACTACTTGTTGGAGAACAGTCAGATGTTCATCTGGCATTTTGATCCGGAAAAGAATGTCATCAACTTCACCCGCACTACTCACAAGACAGAATATCATGAGACGCTTGAAGAGTTTTTCAAAGGTGTTGATGAGAAAGATCGTGAGACGCTCCTCAACGGTATCAAGGAGTGTGTGGCGACTAAGAAGCCCTATAATGCCATCCACCGTTACAAGTATACCCCACTTGAGGAAGAAACGGTGTGGTATTCCATCAGTGGTGTTCCGACCTTTGACAAAGATGGTACATTAATCAAATACTTCGGCATCGCACGTAATATCACGAATCTGATGGTTACACAACAGAAACTCATAGAAGAAACGAAACGTGCGGAAGACTCTGGCAAGATGAAGAGTGCGTTCCTTGCCAATATGACCCATGAGATCCGGACACCATTGAATGCCATTGTGGGCTTCAGTGACCTGTTACCCGTGGTTGACAGTTCTGAGGAACGGATGGAGTTCATTCGCATCATCCGTAATAACTGTGAGATGCTCATGCGCCTGATCAATGATATTCTTGAAGCATCTAACATGGGACAATCATTAGCCATCAAACCTACAAAGGTGGATTTTGCGACGGCATTTGATGACATCTGTCAGACACTGGCGCAACGAGTACAAGGTCCTCATGTGAAGTTCATCAAAGACAACCCATACACGACTTATCCTGCGACCCTTGATATCGGACGAATTCAACAGGTACTTACGAACTTCGTGACAAATGCCGTAAAATATACTCGCGAAGGATATATTAAAGTGGGCTATCATGAAGAGGATGGAGGCATCTATTACTATTGCGAGGATACAGGTGCCGGCATCCCCAAAGAAAAACAGGACTCGGTCTTCGAACGATTTGTCAAACTCAACGACTTTGTTCAAGGTACGGGCCTTGGACTCAGTATCTGCAAAGCCATCGCTGAACACTGTGGTGGAAAGATCGGTGTCACATCAGAAGGTTCTGGACAAGGTTCCAGGTTCTGGCTGTGGACACCGCGAGATATCACATCTTAAAAAGAAACAGCCATGCAAACAAGTAAATATCTTCTTGCAAACGAGCGTGATGCCCAATGGGGACTCTCTGTCAGCACCGTTGGCTACGAGGAGATTGCACCAGATGATTCCTATCCAACGATAGGACATGCCGACGGCTACTACTTCAACGTGGAGAAAGGTCGTATACTGAATGAATACCAGTTGCTCTATAACCCTGAAGGAAGTGGGATCTTCGAAAGTGCCCATTGCCCCCCTACCCGTCTGAAGGCCGGCGATATGTTCTTGCTATTCCCGGGAGAGTGGCACACCTACCATCCCGATGCCAGAACAGGCTGGAAAAGTCACTGGATAGGATTCAAGGGAAGAAATATGGACGACCGTGTCAAAGCGGGCTTCCTTACTGTGGAAAAGCCCATCTATCACATCGGCTACTCCGCAGAGATCGAACATCTCTATAGACGAGCCTATGAGGCCGCCATTGAAGAGGCGGCCTACTCCCAGCAGGTCATGGCAGGTATCGTCAACAACCTCATCGGACTTATGTACTCGCTCGAAAGAAATATCGAGTTAGGCAAGAACCAGACGCAGGTGAACATGGTCAACAAAGCACGTCTTCGAATCCGTGAATCGCTGGAAAGCAATCTCACCATTCAGCAAGTGGCAGAGGAGATGGGGGTCAGCTACAGCAACTTCCGTAAACTCTTCAAAGAATATACTGGTCTTTCGCCGGCAACTTACCAACAAGAACTCAGACTACAACGTGCCAAGGAACTTCTGACGACCACCGATTATAGCATCAAGGAGATCGCCTACCGTCTGAACTTCGAGAGTCCAGATTATTTCTCCGCCAAATTTAAGGCAAAGATGGGCTGTAAGCCCAGCGAAGTCAAAAGCAAATAGGCTTCAGAACAGAAGCATACGCTGCAGCCAGTAAACAAGAATACCCGCGAGATAGCCCACAAAGGCAATCCACGTAATCTTCTTCATATACCAGCCAAAGGTAATCTTCTCCAGTCCCATGACGACGACACCTGCGGCAGAGCCGATAATCAGCATGGAACCGCCGACACCTGCGCAATAGGCCAACAGTTGCCAGAAGATACCGTCGACAGCCATCGCCCCTTCTGCTACTACGGGATACATACCCATACAACCCGCCACCAACGGCACATTGTCGACAATCGAAGATAAGATTCCGATAATACCGTTAATAACATAGTAGTTACCTGCGAATGCCTCGTTAAGTCCCTCACCTAGGGCAGTAAGAACGCCAACCTCTTGCAGCACAGCCACCGCCATAAGAATGCCAAGGAAGAACATGATCGTTGAGAGGTCGATCTTCGATAACAGGTCACTAACGCGCTTTGCCATCGTATCGTCTTCGGCAGTATTATAGTGGAAGATCTCCGTCACAGTCCACAGAACACCAAGGACCAGAAGGATACCCATAAATGGTGGCAGGTGAGTAATTGTCTTAAAGACCGGTACGAAGCAGAGACCACCCACGCCAAGCCAGAAAATGGTATAACGTTGTTTCTTCGTGAACAGACTTACATCGGCTTTCGGCAGGTTCTGCTCTTTGTCGAATTTTCCTTGGAGTTGATACTGAAGGATAAAAGCCGGCACCAACATAGAAACAAGCGAAGGAATAAATATCTCAGTAAGCACCCCTTGCGTGGTAATCACCCCTTTAATCCATAGCATGATAGTCGTGACATCTCCAATAGGCGAGAATGCACCTCCAGAATTGGCTGATATAATAACCAACGCGGCATAGATCATGCGGTCCTCTCGACTCTGTACAAGTTTTCGCAAAACCATAATCATAACGATCGATGTCGTCAGATTATCAAGAATGGCAGAGAGAAAGAAGGTCATAAAGGCCATCCGCCACATGAGTTTCCGCTTGGAGCGTGTTTTCATCGTATCACGAACGAAGTTGAAGCCCCCATTCGAATCAACGATTTCAACAATAGTCATGGCTCCCATCAGGAAGAAAAGCGTACCAGCAGCATCACCCAGATGATGTTCTATCACCTCACTGATATGATGCATTATCTCACATCCTCCGACCTCTGGATAATATGATGCTGGTCCCATCATCAGCAGAGTCCAGCAGCACACACACATCAGCAGCGCAATAGCTGCCTTATTAATTCTTGTCAGACTTTCCAAAGCGATACAGAGGTATCCTATACAGAAAATAACGACGATCAATACTGTTAATGTCGACATAGCGTTTTTATGATATTTAAAATGACGGTGCAAAGGTACGAAAAAGACATGAGAAATAAAAGGTATAAAGTAAAAAAAAGCTGTTTATCAAAAATTCATGTGCAAAAATCAAATAGTCATGGTAGGCTGATTGAAAATCCTGTACCTTTGCCATCAATTCATCCAACTGCTAATCAAATCAGGAAACAAAATGAAAAGCAAGAATTATTTCTTTGCGGTCGACTTGGGTGCTACCAGTGGCAGAACCATCATCGGAAGTATAGAAAACGGTTCTCTCACTCTGGAAGAGATTACCCGTTTTCATAATCACCTTATTGAACAGGGTGGGCATTTTTATTGGGACATCCATGCGCTCTACCTTGAAATGATAAGTGGTCTGAGAGAGGTGGTTAGACGAGACATCAAGATTACCAGTATCGGAATTGACACCTGGGGCGTAGATTTTGTGATGATCGGTGACGACGACGCCATCCTCAGGAATCCTCGTGCATACCGAGATCCTATCACCTTTAATGCCATGAACGATTACCTCAGGCAGGTTATATCGAAGAGAGAAATATACGACATCACGGGTATCCAGCTCATGAACTTCAACACGCTTTTCCAACTCTATGCCATGAGACAGGAAAAGAACTCCGCCTTGAATAGCACAAAAGAAATCCTATTCATGCCTGACGCTCTAAGTTGGATGCTTACTGGCAAGAAGGTCTGCGAGTATACTATCGCCTCAACGTCTCAGTTGTTGGATCCAAGGACGAAACAGTTTGACGAGCGGCTTCTGGACAGTCTTGCACTGGCCCAAAACACGTTTGGGAAGATGGTGGATCCCGGTACTGTTATTGGTACACTGACCGAAGAGGCACAACGACTGACCGGACTTGGTCCTGTGCCCGTGATTGCCGTTGCTGGTCATGACACAGGAAGTGCCGTTGCAGCTGTTCCTGCTAAGAATGAACGGTTTGCCTATCTTTCCAGTGGCACTTGGAGCCTGATGGGCATCGAAACAAAAGCCCCCATCATTAATGACCTGAGTTATGAACGTAATTTTACCAATGAAGGAGGTATAGAAGGAACGACTCGTTTTCTGAAGAACATCTGTGGAATGTGGCTCTATGAGTGTTGCCGTAAGGAATGGCCCGATGCCGTGAGAAGCCTCTCTCATCCCGAGTTACAGGGTTCTGCCATGAAAGCAGAGGCGTTCCGCTCTCTCATCAACCCTGATGATATCATGTTTGCTAATCCTACTTCGATGATTGAAGCCATCCAGAGCTATTGTCGCCAAACAAGGCAACCTATTCCAGAGACGCCGGCAGAGATCTGCCGTTGTATCTTCGACTCACTGGCCTTACGTTACCGTCAAGTGTTTCTGTGGCTGCGAGAGTTTGCCAATCAAAAATCGACGGCCGATGGCCATAAGTTAGATACCATTGATGTACTTCACATTATCGGTGGTGGGTCACAGAACAAATATCTAAACCAGTTCACCGCAAATGCCACAGGTACGACCGTCTTGGCCGGACCTCAAGAAGGCACCGCCATTGGCAACATCATGCTCCAGGCCAAAACCGCTGGACTGGTCAAAGACATCTGGGAAATGCGCCAGATTATCGCCAACAGTATTGAACTTGTGAGGTTCGAACCTACAGATAAGGACATTTGGGATCTTGCCTATGACAAATATCTCAGGGTCACAAAACGATAAGAATTCATTAATACATTATAAGAAACAAACTCTATGAAAGCAGATCTAATTGAAAAAGCGTATGCCGTAGCGAAAGAGCGCTATGCCGCTATCGGTATCGACACCGACGCCGTACTTGACAAGCTTCAGAAGCAACAGATATCCCTGCACTGCTGGCAAACCGACGATGTTGTCGGTTTTGAGCGTAATGAGGCACTCAGCGGCGGAATACAGACTACGGGAAACTATCCTGGTCGTGCCCGCAATATTGATGAGGTACGCCAGGACATTGAGTTCGTAAAGACCCTAATTGCTGGCAATCACCGTTTGAACCTCCATGAAATCTACGGTGACTTCGGAGGGCAATTCGTTGATCGCGACCAGGTGGAAGTAAAACATTTCCAAAGTTGGATTGACTGGGCAAAAGAGAATAACATGAAACTCGATTTCAATTCCACCTCATTCTCACATCCTAAGAGCGGCGAACTGACCCTCTCAAATCCCGACAAAGGTATTCGTGATTTCTGGATTGAACACACAAAGCGCTGCCGACATATCGCTGATGCGATGGGTAAGGCCCAGAACGATCCCTGTATCATGAACATCTGGGTACACGATGGTTCCAAGGACATCCCCGTTCAGCGCAAGAAATACCGTGAGATTCTAGCCTCATCACTCGATGAGATTATGACGGAGAAACTTGATGGTGTCAAAAACTGCTTCGAAGCAAAATTGTTCGGCATTGGACTTGAAAGCTATACTGTTGGGTCGCACGACTTCTACACAGCCTATTGCGCTACCCGCAAACAGATGTACACCCTTGACACCGGGCACTACGAGCCGACCGAAAACGTTAGCGATTTTGTTTCCACTCTGCTGATGTACGTACCCGAACTCATGCTGCATGTATCACGTCCTGTACGTTGGGACTCGGACCACGTTACCATCATGAACGACCAGACCCTCGACCTCTTCAAGGAGCTTGTCCGTTGCGACGCTCTTGACCGCGCCCATGTTGGCTTGGATTATTTTGACGCCAGCATCAATCGCATCGGTGCATACATCATCGGTACTCGTGCCACACAGAAATGCATCCTGCAGGCACTACTTGAGCCAAAAGCTAAGTTATGCGAGTATGAGGACAACGGCCAGAATTTTGAGCGTCTTGCTCTAATGGAGGAGGCCAAGAGCATGCCATTCGGTGCTGTATTCGACTACTTCAACCTGAAGAATAATGTACCTGTTGGCGAAGAATACATCGCAGCCATTCAACAATACGAGAAAAATGTTACTTCAAAAAGATAACAATTACGACGACTAAAACGATGATGTTATGAATATTATCATTGGTTTGTTCATCATTGCCATCGGTGCATTCTGCCAAAGCAGTTGTTACGTTCCCATCAACAAGATCAAAGATTGGTCATGGGAGTCGTATTGGGTTATACAAGGTGTGTTTGCTTGGCTAATACTGCCTTTTCTCGGTGCACTGTTGGCCGTACCGGCAGGGCACTCCCTTTGGGAACTGTTCACTACAGAACAGTCGTTCAACATATGGATGACCATCTTCTTTGGTGTGCTTTGGGGTATAGGTGGACTGACATTTGGTCTCTCCATGCGTTACCTTGGTGTAGCTCTCGGACAGTCGATAGCCCTCGGCACCTGTGCTGGTCTTGGGACTATTCTCGGACCTGTTTTACTCAACATTTTCTTCCCGGATCTCAATGCGTTGGAATCGTTGACATTCGCCGTCATTCTCGGTGTTGTTGTAACCCTTATTGGCATTGCCATCATTGGCATTGCCGGCTCAATGAAAGCGGCCACGCTTTCGGAGGAAGAGAAGAAAGCCGCCGTAAAAGACTTCAATTTCCCAAAAGGACTTGCGATTGCTTTGTTGGCAGGTTTCATGAGCGGATGCTTCAATGTTGGATTGGAGTTCGGCAAGGGCATTAATTTCGGTGAGTTGACAGCCCCCATGTATCGCACACTACCAGCTACGCTACTCGTCACCTTAGGAGGTTTCATCACCAATGCCATTTATTGTTTCTGGCAGAACCAGAAGAATGGCACATGGGGCGACTACAAGAAGACTGCCGTTTGGGGCAATAACCTATTGTTCTGTCTGTTGGCCGGCACATTATGGTACTCGCAGTTCTTTGGGCTAGCTCTTGGCAAAGGCTTTCTCGCCGAGTCGCCAACACTACTTACACTTGCGTTCTGTATTCTGATGGCTCTCAACGTTGTCTTCTCCAATGTCTGGGGCATCATCCTTAAGGAATGGAAGGGTTGTTCACAGAAGACGATCATCGTACTCACCATTGGTATTGTGGTGCTTGTCATCTCCTGTTTTCTTCCCCAACTAATCTGATATACAACCAGTTCATAAAAAAATCCTGAAATATTTGTATGTTTCAGGATTTTTTCATACCTTTGCAAACGGGATTATAGGATTCCCATGCGTTGCTAACATTATCTCTAAACTAAAAAACGAAAGACCAATGAAATCATTTCTTGTATCTTTTCTCACCATCGTATATGGTTTATTGACCTTGTGCAGTTGCGGCAAGGAAGTATTAATCGAGGATTCGGATGAAGCGAATAGTCGTCTGACAATCCAGACACGTGGAATCGACGATTCGGAAGATACCTTCATCGCGACCCCCGTCAGACTCTATGTATTCGCCTCTGATGGGAAATGTGTTACAATCCAGACACTTGAGGATGAGGAGACACCTTTCTCCATTGACCTGCCAGTAGGCGTATATGACATATATGCCATTGGTGGGGCAGAAGATAGTCGACTAGTCCTACCAACACAAGAAAATGCATCCAAGACATCCATCATCCGCCCCCAGGAAGGAAAAATGCTTGACGATCTGATGACAGGGCATGCTACGGTCACACTTTCTGCCAATGACACCAATCTATTGACATTGGGTATGGAGCGTAAGGTCATACGCATCAAAAGCATTGTCATCAAAGACGTACCAGACATGGTTACAGATGTCAGCGTGAGCATCTCACCCCTCTATGAGTCACTTTTGCTGAACAGAAGTTGGCAGGGAGAGAACGGCAGTATTACTATACCTTTGAAGAGACAGACGGACGGAAGCACCTGGAAAGAAAGGATAGCTGATATCTATGCCATGCCGTCAGTCGGTAAACCAACCATCACCGTAAACATCGGTAACAACCACTACTCATACACCTGTGCCGAGGAACTGACTGCCAACTACAAGATCAACATTGAAGGTCAGTATGCCGATAACCACTATGGCTCTAACGTGAGACTCAGCGGGACGATGACAGGGGTGACCTGGGCTGGAGAAAAATCTATTAAATTCCGTTTCGACGAGACAGGCAGCAAAAACCTGACAGACGACGATGATGAAGAAGAAGAAACAACAGTCTCGAACAACACTCTCAAAGCTGGTTCTTTCTACAAAGAATGCTATGTGCTAGCAGTGAATGGCAACCAAGTTACACTATTATCTCCGCTAAAAGAAAACAGGTTTCTAGAGACCAACGACTCCCAAAACGTTAAGGAAGAAAAAATAAAGGCAAGACTTGCAGAATGGACCGTTGACGGAATTGATGCAACGTGGAGGCTTCCGACCCTTTCAGAAGCGATACTTCTCTATGCCGCGAAAGACGCGAGGTATCCAAACGGTGCAAAAGTCATCTTCTTTATGAATAGTGCCAATAAAGCCAGTTACCTATATGACAACGGCAACTCCTATGCATGTTTCAGCGATAATTCTGGGGAAATAGAACTCAATAAGGACATCGCATCAATTGCATATCTCCGTCCCGTGACCACAATCACTTTCTAAGGACAATATATCTCAAAAAAGATCCTCAGAACATCACTGCTCCGAGGATCATCTTGATTATATATATTTAGTAGTTGTTTGTTTCCTTACCTCGGCAAGTTAAATGCCCGTGTCATCTCTGCCATCTGTTCATCACTCATACCCTCAGGCTCAAAACCCATGGCACGGGCATTGATATAGATCTTGGCACTCTTCGAGAGCACATCTATCTGATCAAAAGCATCCATGACATCAAGTCCCTTAGCGAAAACGCCATGTTTTTCCCACATTACGACATCATAGTCCTCCAACTCCTTCAATGTTGCATCCGCCAATTCTTTAGAACCTGGTAAGGTGTAGGGAACAATACCTAGACCTAATGGACAGAATGCCTTCGTCTCAGGAATCATGGACCACAAGATTTTGGTCAGCACATCCTTAGCGAGAAAAGTCCTATTGTGGCTCATCGCAACCAACTCGATAGGATGTGTATGAACTGTTGCCTTATAACTGCTTCCTGTTTCTATCAGACGGGCATGGACAGTCAAATGACTAGGTAACTCGCTCGTAGGCATGACCATCTGATCGGCAACAATCACATAGGAGGCGCAATCGTCGAGAATACGGATGATACTACCATTAGCCATTGGCCAACGAGCCAAATCACGCATACGCTTACCCGTTCCTTTACAATAGAAATAACATCCCTTCAAGGCAGGGAGCGTAACACCAATCGGCTTCACATCGCTGATTGCCGGCAGCCGGGCTATCTCATCATCGGCATACGCTGTGACGTTAACTGTGATATTACCACCGTTACGTTCAGCCCAACCATTCTGCCACAGATATCCTGCCACCTCTGCGACTTTATCTATCTCCGCCTTCAAAGACGGACGTCTTTCCAATATACTCTTCATGCCTCTATAAATATAAAAGGTGATGCAAAGGTAGTCCGAATTATAGGCAACCGACCACAATATTTGATATTTGAGCCCCAATTTATGATTTTTCATTTGATTTAAATCAATCTCCGAGGAAAAACTGGAAAAAATTTGGAGTTCCGCTCAAATTGCACTATCTTTGTAGCCACATATGAACAACAACCTACAAGAGACCAAGTGGAGTGAGAATGTGATATTGGTTGACGCTGATTACGTTGATAAAGTTGCATTTGACCTTATTGTGAACTTCGAGCGGATGATAGGACGTCGGATACCCAAAGCCGACTTTGCCAGATGGATAGACTGTGTCGCTCTTGATGGAGGAATCCGCGAAGGAGAGCATGAAACATTGGTTGTATTGATTCATCGGAAAGGAAGAGGAAATATGGAGAACTTTACACCAGGCAACTATGCTGAAGAGTTGAATGGAAAAGCATTCAAGGATCACCTCGGTGAGTTCTCCATTAGCGCCTATCCCATAGAGGATATCGCCGGAGGGGAAGATTTTTTCACGGAAATCTTGCAACTGACAGCCGCTCAGAAAGAGGTGCGTAGGATCATGGTCATACCCAATGCCGAAGATAACACCTTTCAGCAGGTACGTGAAGCACTCAACCGACTGGATGACGACGAAAAACGAATTACAGTCTTCGCCATGCAGCCAATGCCTGGAGGAAATTATCGTCAGGAAATACTTGGGTATTCGCTGATGGCTGCATTAGGGATTTCCTCTGCGGAGCTGAACGAAGTCAGTTAGTGGTTAGATGTTTTGAACTAACCAAGAACGGGATGCAAGAGAACTGAGTGAAAGAATCGTTGGATTAATACAGAGTAGACATAAATGGGAAAAGAATACAGACTTGACAGAGATTTTCGAGAGGATTTAGCTTCCAAAAAGACTGGGGAGCAAACGGACACCTTCCGTGACTTCTGACTTGCTCGGCGAAATAATCCTGTACAACAAACTATTAAAGATGAGGAATTAACAATGGGAAGAGTATTAATGATTGGCGCCGGAGGCGTTGCTACGGTGGCGGCATTCAAGATTGCGCAGAATGCTGACGTTTTTACAGACTTCATGATAGCTAGCCGTCGTAAGGCTAAGTGTGATAAGATTGTGGCGGATATCCATAAGGCAGGCTACGATATGGACATCAAGACAGCACAGGTTGATGCCGATGATGTGGAACAACTGAAGGCTCTCTTCTGTGACTACAAGCCAGAACTTGTTATCAACCTGGCCCTACCCTATCAGGATCTCACCATTATGGATGCCTGTCTCGCATGTGGTTGCAACTACCTTGATACGGCCAACTACGAGCCGAAGGATGAGGCACACTTCGAATACTCCTGGCAATGGGCTTACAAAGACCGCTTCGAGCAGGCTGGTCTGACAGCGATTCTTGGCTGTGGTTTCGACCCAGGTGTCAGTGGTGTATATACGGCCTATGCCGCCAAGCATCATTTCGACGAGATCCATTATCTCGACATCGTCGATTGTAACGCAGGTGATCATCATCATGCCTTCGCAACGAACTTCAATCCGGAAATCAACATCCGGGAAATCACCCAGAAAGGACTCTATTATAAGGACGGGCAGTGGATTGAGACCGAGCCACTTGAGATTCACAAGCCCCTGACTTACCCCAATATCGGTCCGCGTGAGAGTTATCTGTTGCACCATGAGGAGCTGGAATCGCTTGTCAAAAACTATCCGACCATTAAGCAAGGACGTTTCTGGATGACCTTCGGCGAACAATACTTGAAGCATCTTGACGTGATTCAGAACATCGGTATGAGTCGTATTGATGAGATTGAATATGAGGCGCCACTCGCTGATGGCTCAGGAAAAACTGCCAAGGTAAAAATAGTACCCCTGCAGTTCCTAAAGGCCGTTCTGCCAAATCCGCAAGACCTAGGTGAGAATTACGAGGGAGAGACCTCTATCGGTTGCCGCATCCGTGGTATCAAAGACGGGAAAGAACACACCTACTACGTATACAACAACTGTAAGCATCAGGAGGCATATAAGGAAACTGGTATGCAGGGTGTAAGCTATACCACTGGCGTACCTGCCATGATTGGTGCCATGATGTTTATCAAAGGCATCTGGAAGAAGCCTGGTGTTTGGAACGTAGAGGATTTCGATCCCGATCCTTTCATGGAGCAACTCAACAAGCAAGGACTCCCTTGGCACGAAGTGTTCGACGGAGACCTGGAACTATAATTTATAACGCTTAAATTTAAAAAACTATGGCAAAAGAAGAAACGATGAGCCCTCAGGAGGGCAAGTTAAAAGCCTTACAGGCAGCCATGTCGAAGATTGAAAAAGACTTCGGCAAAGGCTCCATCATGAGAATGGGTGACGAACAGATTGAAAACGTAGAGGTAATCCCAACAGGAAGTATTGGTCTGAATGCTGCACTTGGTGTAGGTGGTTATCCCAAGGGAAGAATCATTGAGATCTTTGGCCCTGAGTCATCTGGTAAGACCACGCTTGCTATTCATGCTATCGCTGAGGCGCAGAAAGCCGGTGGTATCGCTGCCTTCATTGATGCAGAGCATGCCTTCGACCGTTTCTATGCAGAGAAATTGGGCGTAGACATCAAAAACCTGTATGTCTCACAGCCAGACAATGGTGAGCAGGCTTTGGAGATTGCCGATCAACTAATCCGATCATCGGCCATTGATATTATCGTCATCGACTCCGTTGCCGCCCTGACACCAAAGAAAGAGATTGAGGGTGACATGGGTGACTCTGCCGTCGGTCTACAAGCGCGACTGATGAGTCAGGCGCTTAGGAAGCTGACATCAACCATTTCAAAGACGAATACCACATGTATCTTCATCAACCAGTTGCGCGAGAAGATTGGTATCATGTTTGGTAACCCGGAGACGACTACAGGTGGTAATGCACTGAAGTTCTATGCTTCCGTCCGTCTGGATATCCGCAAGTCATCTGTCATCAAAGATGGTGATGAAGTGATAGGAAGCCTCACCAAGGTAAAGGTCGTTAAGAACAAGGTGGCACCTCCCTTCCGTCGCTGTGAATTTGAGATTCTCTTCGGAGAAGGCATCTCAAAGATTGGTGAGATCGTTGATCTCGGCGTCGAATATGGTCTCATCAAGAAGAGCGGTTCGTGGTTCTTCTATCAGGATTCCAAACTGGCACAGGGTCGTGATGCCACAAAAGAATTGCTGAAAGACAATCCTGAACTTTGCGAAGAGTTGGAGGCACAGATTATGCAAGCCATCTCCGACAAAAAGTAAAAGTCCGTTAATAAGCAAATAATAATCAGAGCCGCCCTTATAGGACGGCTCTGATTATTATCGTATAGATTAAGAGCTTTTCTCTCGCACAAAGCCTGACTATTTGCGTCTAACGACTTTACGCTTATTACCAGTTACCTTCTTGGCTACAGGGAGATCCTTGGTCGTAGTCTTGAACACAGCACCAGATCCATCGAAGTCAACATGCAACTGTTTGTTATTTGAGCGATTATATATCCAACGATACTGACCATTATCAAAATGCTCTACCTTATCAGGCTCACCTGCAGCCAGCATCGTCTCATCCTCAGAGAAGCCGATACCCACATGCCCGACACGAATCATGCTACGGCTCGTCTCCGTGGTCTGTACATTCTTACCAGGACCTGGAGCAAAGAGATATGAGAAGTAATCATCAGGCTCTTCCACGAAATCATCTGAGCTACCAGCCAATCCCTTCCTGTCAAGAGTCACATCCTTATAGAAATAAGTACCTAGGATGGTGCTCTTCAACTTCACAGTAAACTTGGTATCAGCCTTATGAGGTGTAATTGACTCAATCTGATAACCTGTCAGGCGCGGGATATTCTGAGTTTTCTTTGTAGTCTCGTTAAGCATCTTCGTTGGGAACTTCGTATGAATGACACGGCCAACAAAAGCTTTGTAATTATAGCTGTTGACTGCCATAATGTCATCCACCAACTCGAAGGAGTTTCCAAACAGATGTTTTGTGTTATCCATGATGAACTCATCATCACGCATACCACTATTGGTTTTCGAGATAGCCACATTCTGAAAGAACTCATTACCGTTCTTGTCCTCAACGATAATTTTCACGGGGAAGCTACGCGTCCCGACTCCAACAGCTGTCACTTTCACCTCCATATCCTTATCGACTGTCACCTCTTGGAATCCGTCGCCATCGACTTCCGTATCAACGAAGAAATGCTGTGTCTTGGTGTAAAGCGTCTTGCCCATCAGTTTCTCTCGGGCTATATCCACATCACCCAGATAAGCCAGCGTCGGCACACCGAGCTTGCCATAGCAATAGTCCTCAAAGGAACCGTTCGGTATTTCGTAATAATACTCTTTGTTATTATCTGGACAGAAGAAGTTGATCCGCGAATGACCATCTAGACTCTCACTGTGACCTTTGTAAATCATGATCTTATGCTTCAAAGGCATACTGCTCACATCCTTACCTGTAGCGACATCTGTGAAAGTCTTCACCACTAAATCATATTTCTCTGGCAGAACCATAAACTTCATGCCCTCCTCCCAATCACAGAGGCTATAGAACCTAAAATTCTGACTAATAAAGTCGCGAGCGGCCTCATCCTCCTCTTGCATACCAAGCTGTCCGCCCTCCATCTGAGTCTGAGCCTTTTTCTTAGCACCACGGGTCTTCACGATGTAAGGGTTTTCCTGAGCCGTAGCTGCCAAAAACAGGAAAGCCATACAGGTTGTCAAAAAAGTCTTCTTCATTTTTATCTATAGTTTTAAATGTAGAATTATGGTTGCAAAGATAAGTCAAATCATGCGAATATCCAAATTTTATGTGCCAAAATGACGTGACAAAAAACATTTTTCCTGAAAAAAGTCATTTTGGCACATGCTTTGCAATCAAATCTGTGACATCTTATTGGCTATCAGCCTGAGATTAACAAACATGTAACATTAAATAATATTAGAATATGGGAAAGATTATTGGAATTGACTTAGGAACAACAAACAGTTGCGTTGCCGTTTTCGAGGGTAACGAGCCTGTTGTGATTGCCAACAGCGAAGGTAAGCGTACGACTCCTTCTGTTGTAGGTTTTGTTGAGAACGGCGAGCGTAAGATCGGTGACCCTGCCAAGCGTCAGGCCATCACCAATCCAAAGAACACCGTTTACAGTATCAAGCGTTTCATGGGTGAGAACTGGCAGCAGACAGAGAAAGAGATTTCTCGTGTGCCTTATACCGTTGTCAACGAGGGTGGCTATCCCCGTGTCGACATCAACGGCCGTAAGTACACGCCACAGGAGATTTCCGCTATGGTACTGCAGAAGATGAAGAAGACCGCCGAGGACTATCTTGGTCAGGAGGTGACAGATGCAGTGATTACCGTACCTGCCTACTTCTCCGACTCTCAGCGTCAGGCCACCAAAGAGGCTGGTCAAATTGCCGGTCTTAACGTAAAGCGTATCGTCAATGAGCCCACAGCAGCCGCTCTGGCTTATGGTGTAGATAAGGCTAACAAGGATATGAAGATTGCCGTATTCGACCTCGGTGGTGGTACATTCGATATCTCCATCCTCGAGTTCGGTGGTGGCGTTTTCGAGGTGCTCTCTACCAATGGTGACACACATCTTGGTGGTGACGACTTCGACCAAGTGATTATCGACTGGTTGGTTCAGGAGTTCAAGAACGACGAGGGTGCCAATCTGAAAGATGACCCCATGGCCATGCAGCGCCTGAAGGAGGCTGCCGAGAAGGCTAAGATCGAGTTGTCTTCAAGCACCTCTACCGAGATTAACCTGCCTTATATCATGCCTGTGGCTGGTGTACCTAAGCACCTGGTGAAGACTCTCACACGTGCGAAGTTCGAGCAGTTGGCTCACGACCTCATCCAGGCCTGTCTGGCTCCATGTCAGAAGGCAATGGCTGATGCAAAGTTGAGTACAGCCGATATCGACGAGGTGATTCTCGTAGGTGGTTCAAGCCGTATCCCCGCTGTGCAGACGCTGGTGAAGAACTATTTCGGCAAGGAGCCCTCAAAGGGTGTGAACCCTGATGAGGTGGTAGCCGTTGGTGCTTCGATCCAGGGTGCCATCCTGAATAAGGAAGGTGGCGTAGGCGACATCGTACTGCTCGATGTGACTCCGCTGACACTGGGTATCGAGACCATGGGTGGTGTAATGACCAAGTTGATCGAGGCCAACACAACCATTCCTTGCAAGAAGAGCGAGGTATTCTCTACCGCAGCTGACAACCAGACAGAGGTGACCATCCACGTACTGCAGGGTGAGCGTCCGATGGCTGCTCAGAACAAGAGTATCGGCCAGTTCAATCTGACAGGCATCGCTCCTGCCCGTCGTGGTATTCCTCAGATTGAGGTGACCTTCGACATCGATGCCAACGGTATTCTGAAAGTATCTGCCAAGGATAAGGCTACAGGCAAGGAGCAGGCTATCCGCATCGAGGCTTCATCAGGTCTGTCACAGGACGAGATCAATCGCATGAAGGCAGAGGCCGAGCAGAACGCAGAAAACGATAAGAAAGAGCGTGAACGTGTCGACAAACTGAATCAGGCTGACTCTATGATCTTCCAGACCGAGAATCAGTTGAACGAGTTGGGCGACAAGATCCCTGCTGATCACAAGCCCGCTATCGAGCAGGCTCTCCAGCAGTTGAAGGATGCCCACAAGGCAGGTGACGTGGCAGCTATCGACGCCGCCATCGCAGCCCTCAACACGGCATGGCAGACCGCCTCACAGCAGATGTACCAGCAGGCAGGTCCTCAGCCTGGAGCCGACGCAGGTCAGCAGCAGGCCAACAACCAGCAGACTGGTGGTACCGACGAAACCATTCAAGACGCTGATTTCGAGGAGGTTAAGTAAACTAACAATTAAGTTGGAATTCACATTCCTACGATATAACAGAAAGCGTGCAGTCTTTTGACTACACGCTTTTTTTTGCTTCATAACACTGGACTACAACTTAATCCCATATTTTACAATCCGCTCTTCCATCATCTTATCTGGCATGAATCGGAGAAGTGTCTTCGTAATAGTATTGAGCATCGACTGACGAATGTAGTCCTCACGAATATAAAGCGACACTCGACGTTGCGACAAATAGTCGCCTTCTATTCGACGCACGTTTTCGCGTTGCTTGTCAGACAGAAAAGGCAGATGCATCTCTGGGATAATCGTAAAACCACCATTCTCATCAACGATGCGAATAAGTGTATCTATACTCCCAGCCTCATAGACATGCCGCCCTTTGGTTCTGGCCTTGCAGAAGCTGAAAGCGCTCTCACGAAGACACTGCGCTTCTTTCATCACCCACATCTTCTCATGCTCTAGGTTCTCTGGTCTGAAGACAGGTAGTTTGCGCCAACAGTGCTCTGACAGATACACCATGAATCGCTCCGTATAAAGTGGTATCTCCAACACACCCTGTCGCATATTCCCACTGATAGCGATACCTGCATCCAGATGCCCTAACAACAATTCGTTTAGCATCGCATCTGTCTTCAGTTCCATGACACGAAGCTTGACTGACGGATAGTCCTCCACATAATGCCTAATAAACTTCGGCAGGATATAAGGGGCGATGGTTGGTCCTATAGCCAACAACAGTTCTCCCGCTATGCTACCTTTGTCCTCGTTGACCAACCATGTTATACGCTCGGCCTCCGCAATGGTGCGCTCGGCTTGCCGTATGATTTTCTCGCCACTAGATGTTGGTTGCACACTTTTGTTGCTGCGCTCGAAGATACGGACATCAAGTTCTTCTTCCAGCTTCACCAGCATAGCACTCAGCGTAGGCTGTGAGATACCACAAGCATCTGCAGCTTTGGCAAAATTGCGATAGCGGTTGATCGCCACGATGTATTTCAGCTGTTGTAATGTCATGTTTCCTTGTTTTACAATAGACAATATCGATGCAAAGATAGAAAAATTAGTTCATGTATCTATCATTTTCTTCGTATTTTTGCAATCGCATTAGAAATCATTCACATAAGTGGGTTCAAATGAAAACCAAATCAGAAAACATTATGGAACAGAAGAATAACAAGAAACTATTTCATCGTCATTTCGAGACTCCAGGACGGCCGCTCTACTGGATTCTCTTCGCATATCTCGTCGTGGGTTGGTTCTATCCAGCGATCGGACTGGTTGCCCTCATCTGCATGATCGGCCCCGTACTGACATCCATCTGGCGAGGACGTTTCTGGTGCGGTCACGTATGCCCTCGTGGCAGCATGTACGACCGTCTGCTCTCAAGATACTCGCCCCACAAGCCCATCCCCCAGTTTGTACGCTCCTCTGGTTTCCGGCTGTTTATGGTACTTTTTATTTTCACGATGTTTGGTATCCAGTTGAGCTTCGCCAAGAGCTGGAGTGACGTAGGACGCGTGTTTTGGACCATCATCCTCACGACCACCATCGTTGGCATCATTTTGTCGTTCATCTACGCACCTCGTACATGGTGCAGTTTCTGTCCGATGGGCACCATCTCCAGATGGGTAGCGCCCAAGAAGCTACCACTGCCAAAAGCATTCACCAACATCCATGTCAGCAGTGCCTGTCAGATGAAGTGCAAAAGCTGCGCTCGCGTCTGTCCGATGCAGCTCACCCCCTACGACTCTCGTGGCGAGGCCGTAGGCTATCTGCATCCCGATTGCATCAAGTGCGGCAAGTGCACAATGGCCTGTCCTTCGAAGATTATGGAATTACGCAAATAAACAGCAATCATCAGGAGTCCGCATAAGCGATATGCTTATGCGGACTCTTTTCGCACATCTGAGATGTGTACCTCCACTGCTTCCCCTGAGAGCAACAATATAGCCCAAGCCTTTACGAAAATAAAACATTTTTCAAAAAAGCGTCACGTATTTGGAGCAACTCGACAAATAATCCGTATCTTTGTAGCCGCTATGAAGATGGTTAAGAACAGCGAGCTGCTCCTTTCCTATATCCGTGAGGGACGCACGATGACTCGGCGCGAGAAGCTCTGGCTCATCGTGAGCCTGAGTATTCCCTCAATCCTTGCACAGATATCAGCCACGGTGATGTTCTTCATCGATGCCTCGATGGTAGGTCATCTGGGTGCGAAGGCATCGGCAGCCATCGGTCTGGTGGAGTCGACCGGATGGCTGTTGGGAGGACTGGCTTCGGCGGCAAACATGGGTTTCTCTGTTCAGGTGGCTCACTTCATAGGCGCCAACGACTTTGAGGCTGCGAGGAGAGTGTTACGCCAGTCGCTCGTCTGCTGTCTCGTATGGAGCCTCATCATCTCTGTCACGGCTATCGGTATCGCCCCCTTCCTCCCCTATTGGATCGGAGGATCAGAGGAGATCGCGCACGATGCCTCACTTTACTTCGCCATCATCGGACTGGCAGGGATTTTCTTCCAAATGGAAGGACTGGCGGGCTCGATGCTGAAGTGTTCTGGCAATATGAAGATTCCAAGCATCCTAAACATCGGTATGTGCCTGATGGACGTGGTGTTTAACTTCTTCTTCATCTATGTGCTCGACATGGGAGTGAAGGGTGCAGCCATGGGAACAGGACTGGCAGAACTGGTCACTGCTGCCTTGATGCTGTACTTCCTACTCTACCGATCGAAGATGCTCTCGCTCATAGGACGACCAGGCTCCTTCAAACCAAGGTCCAACACTGTACGGACAGCCTTTAAGATAGGAGCTCCGATGGGACTCCAGCACCTGCTGATGGGCTCAGCCCAGATCGTGAGCACTCTCATCGTGGCTCCTCTGGGAACAGTGGCCATCGCAGCCCACTCACTGGCCATCACAGTCGAGAGCCTCTGTTATATGCCAGGCTACGGCACTGCCGAGGCCGCCACGACGCTGGTGGGACAAGGCATCGGAGCCGGACAGAAGGCGCTGACACGCTCATTCGCCAGAATGTCTGTAGGACTGGGTATCACGGTGATGACGGTCATGGGCATGCTGATGTGGCTCTTCGCCCCAGAGTTGATGGCATTGATGTCGCCTGTCGAAGAAGTCATCAATCTCGGTTCCCATATTCTCCGCATCGAGGCATGGGCTGAGCCGATGTTCGCTGCTGCCATCGTTATCAACGGCGTGTTTATCGGGGCTGGCGACACGCTGATCCCTGCTGTGATGAGCCTCTGCTCGATGTGGTTCGTGCGCCTGACCCTCGCGGCCTCGTTCGCGCCCAAGTATGGACTGAAGGGTGTGTGGACTGCCATGGCCATCGAACTGACCTTCCGGGGTAGTATCTTCCTAGCCCGTCTCTTCAAAGGCGGATGGGCTGACAAGCTGAATCTACATAAAAACGAAAACAAATAGCCCAAACCATTAGAGTATGACAACTAAAGTACAAAGACTATTAGGAGCCCTGTCGATCATGACGCTACTGTCACCATCGACAGTCCTCGCACAGACCAAGAACACAGAAGTGCTTCTCGAGACAACCGCAGGTAACATCCGCATCGCTCTCTACGATGAGACCCCACAGACACGCGACAACTTCCTAAAGGTTACCAAGATGGGCACCTATGACTCTCTGCTCGTTCATCGAGTGATCAAGGACTTCATGATGCAGAGCGGCGATATCAACAGCAAGCATGCCAAGCCAGGAGAACTTCTCGGCACAGGCGACTACGACTACACCACAGAAGCTGAGTTCCGTCTGCCACAGATATTCCACCGTCGAGGGGTCGTGGCCATGGCTCGTGAGGGTGACAAGGAAAACCCAGAGAGGCGCAGCGCTGCCTGTCAGTTCTATATCGTTTGGGGAAAGATCTGCGACGACAAACGTCTGGACTATATCCAACAGAAACTAGATTCCATAACACAAGGAGAAGTGATACTGACACCAGAGATGCGGGAAGTCTACAAGACCATTGGAGGCACGCCCCATCTCGATGGGCAATACACAGTGTTCGGCGAGGTGACGGAAGGCATGGACGTGGTGGAAAAAATTCTGAAGACAGAGACAGACAAGAACGATCGCCCGTTGGAGGATATCCGTATCCTAAAAGCCTCTGTGACAAAGGATCTGCCACAGGCAGCACCTCAGAAGAAGAGAACGACCACCAGAGCCGTCGTCAGAAGAAATACACGGAAAAAATAGAAACAAAAAAAAAGCCGCTCAAGGGTCATCAACGACTCAGGGGCGGCACCAACAATCTATGAATAACTAAAAACCTTTTCTAAAAAAACGGAGTGTCACCACTACGTTTGTTATCCTTACTTACAAACCTTTTCTAACACCTTAGAAATACCTATCTCCAATCAAATTCAATAAACCTAAAACCTAAATTCTAACTAACTATTAACTCTAACTAACCTAAACCAATCTTTTACCTAAACTAATACCACTGTATCGTGTCTGTGTTTCTATTAAAGAGTCATCATCTCTGATTGACAATGCAAAGGTACGACGATTTTTGCAACCCACAATGGATTGCTATGCACTTTTGGCGAAAAAACGCATTTCTTTTGATGTATGTCAAGCGGTTGTGTGCGAACACAATCAATTTGTGTTCGATAACAGAACTTTTTTCACCTTATTCGTCAGTTCAATGAACTGGGGAATAGACAATTGCTCAGGGCGCAGAGTCATCATCTGATCCTCAAAGAAAGATGCAGGAGCAGGATGAGCTGCGTCGAACAACTGACGGAGGGAGACGCGCAGCATCTTACGCCTCTGGTTGAACACCGTCTTGACTACACGCTTGAAGAGCTGTTCATCACATCCCAGGTCGGTCACCTCGTTACGCGTCATACGGATGACTGCCGACTTCACCTTTGGCGGTGGATTGAACACATTCTCGTCAACCGTGAAGAGATACTCAACATGGTACCATGCCTGAATAAGTACAGAAAGGATACCATACTGTTTGTTACCTGGCTGCGAAGCGATACGGAGGGCGACCTCACGCTGGATCATACCTGTACAACAAGGTATCAGGTCTTTGTTGTCGAGCATTTTGAAAAAGATCTGCGAGGAGATGTCGTAAGGATAGTTACCCGTCAGCACAAACTGCTGTCCGTCAAAGACCTCACGTAGATCCATCCTCAGGAAATCGCCACCTATTATATTATTAATAAGACGCGGGAAGTTCTCATGCAGATAGGCCACAGACTCGCGGTCAATCTCGACCACCTTGAAAGGTCGAGGTTTCTCCACAAGATACTGTGTCATCACGCCCATACCTGGACCAACCTCCAAGACTGGCAGTTCTGGACAGGCGTCCACAGTATCGGCAATCGCCTTGGCGATATTCAGGTCAGTCAGAAAATGCTGACCAAGATTCTTCTTAGGTCTTACTTGTTTCATGGGTGCAAATTTAAGATAATTCGTGCGGAATACCAAACAAAAGCAGAAAAAAGACGGGCGGAGCTCACGCCCTACCCGTCTCTTCTATGCTTTCTTTGTTACGCTCTCAAGTTATTTTATGCCTAAGTTAATGTCGTTGTTCACCTTCACGGCTTCAGCAATACATACAGCAACAACAAATGTTACCAAAAATAATACTGTCATAATTAATTTCCTTTCTTTTAATTCTATATATGTTATCCTAAAACGATGCAAAGGTACAACTGTTTACGCACACAGCCAAGCTTTCCAAACACAAAAGCCAGGAAAACAGGCATTTAGTTGACAAGTATCAAGTGAGGCAAGATCTATCACCCCATGAAACGACCGTTCGGAAATATCCAAATAAATTTGGAATTTCGATCTCTTATTCGTACCTTTGCAGCTATGGAAACAAAGACCGTCGTCACCAATACTACAAAGATTGTCTTCCCCATCCTACTGGGTGGGGTCATTCTGTATTGGATGTATCGGGGTGAAGACTTCACCCGTCTTCAGCATGTGCTGACAGACGAGATGAATTGGGCATGGATGCTGTTGTCTTTTCCCTTCGGCATACTCGCACAGATGTTCCGTGGATGGCGATGGCGACAGACCCTGGAGCCGCTCGGCGAGCGCCCCAGGACCTCAACGAGCCTCTATGCCGTGTTCCTCTCTTATGCCGTGAGTCTGGTCATACCCCGTATCGGTGAGTTTACGCGTTGCGGCATCCTCAAACGCTACGATGGCATCTCGTTCTCCAAGGCCTTAGGGACCGTTGTGACAGAACGTGCCATCGACACCCTCTTGATTGGCGGCATCACAGGACTGACGTTACTGTTCCAACTGAGTGTGTTCGGCACCTTCTTCGACCAGACAGGTACCAGTCTGGACTCCATACTCCACAATTTCTCATTGACAGGTTACCTCGTCACTGCCGTCTGTATCGTGGCCATTCTGATCCTTCTGCATATCCTGCTTAGGAGTCTTAATATATATAGTAAGGTGAAAGCCACCGCCGGAGGTATCTGGCAAGGCATCATCTCACTGAAGGATGTCAAGAACCTGCCGTTGTTCATCTTCTACACGATAGGCATCTGGGGCAGTTATTTTCTGCACTACTACCTGACATTCTTCTGCTTCGACTTTACGGCACACCTGGGACTGGCCTGTGCGATGGTGACCTTCGTGGTCGGATCCATCGCCGTCATCGTGCCGACCCCCAATGGCGCAGGACCGTGGCACTTCGCGGTGAAGACCATGCTGATACTTTATGGCGTGGTCGACGAGCACGCGCTCTACTTTGTACTGATCGTGCACACCGTACAGACCATGCTGGTCGTGGCTCTTGGCATCTATGGCTGGGCCGCCCTCTCATTCACAAAACGTATAACCCCAAAAACAACATAGCTATGAGCGAAATCAAGAACCTGAAGCCGGAATGCATCTGGCGCAATTTCTACAAATTGACACAAGTACCCCGTCCGAGCGGACACCTGGAAAAGATCCAGCAGTTCCTGCTCGAGTTCGGAAAAGAGGCCGACGTTGAGGTCTTCAAGGATCCCGCCAATAATATCGTGATGCGCAAGGCTGCATCACCAGGAATGGAGAATCGCAAAGGAGTCATCTTACAGGCCCATATGGACATGGTACCCCAGAAGACACCTGAGTCGAAGCACAACTTCGAGACCGATCCCATAGAGCCATGGATCGACGGTGAGTGGGTAAAGGCCAAAGGCACAACCCTCGGCGCCGACAATGGTCTGGGCGTGGCCGCCATCATGGCCGTCATGGAAGATAAGACCCTGAAGCACGGTCCTATCGACGCACTGATCACTGCCGACGAGGAGACTGGCATGTATGGTGCCAACGACCTGCCCGAGAACGAGCTGCAGGGCGATATCCTGATGAACCTTGACTCCGAGACCTGGGGCAAGTTCGTCATCGGTAGTGCAGGAGGTATTGACGTGACAGCCACACTCGAATATAAGGAGGCAGAGACCGACCCTGAGGACGTAGCTGTGAAGGTAACCTTGAAAGGATTGCGCGGTGGTCACTCCGGACTGGAGATCCACGAAGGGCGCGCCAATGCCAACAAGCAGATGGCACGCTTCGTCCGTGAGGTCATCGAGACCGAAGAGGCCCGCCTCGTCAGTTGGCACGGCGGCAACATGCGCAATGCCATCCCCTTCAAAGCGGAGGTCGTGCTGACCCTGCCGAAGGAGAATGTAGACGATCTGAAGCAGACCGTCGCAGACTGGAAGGAACTCCTCATCGATGAGTTCAAGGGTATCGAGAGCGGTATCGAGTTCTACGTGGAAGACGTGGAGACACCGAAGACGGAGGTACCAGAAGAGATCCAGGACAATCTGATCAATGCGATCCACGCCTGTCACGATGGGGTGGTACGTATGATACCCAGCTATCCCGACGTTGTGGAAACCTCCAGCAATCTCGCCATCATCGATATCGAGAATGGCAAGGCTGCGCTGAAGATCCTTGCTCGCAGCAGTCGTGAGGATATGAAGGACTATATCGTCGACACCTTAGACAGTTGTTTCTCTATGGCCGGCATGAAGGTAGAGACGGCCGGAAGCTACGGCGGTTGGGATCCGAACCCCGACTCAGAGATTCTGAACCTGTTGCTGAAAGAGTATAAGGAACTGTTCGGTGAAGACGGCATCGTACAGGTGGACCATGCTGGTCTGGAATGCTCAGTCATCCTCGGCAAGTATCCTTGGTTGGATGTGGTCAGTCTCGGTCCCACGATGAAGTCGCCTCATACGACTACCGAGCGCGCCCTCATCAAGACCGTTGAACCCTTCTGGACGCTTTTGAAGAAGACACTTGAGGATATCCCGGTGAAATAAGAGAGCATATTAAGAGTTAAGGAAAAATGCACGACTCATGCATTTTCTTTAACTCTTAACTTTATTTTTCTTCGAATTTCTTTGTTTTGCGCTCGACTTTTCGTAACTTTGTCATCACGGATGACGAAATTACTCCGTCTTAGCAAAAAAAGAAAAGATTTTCTTTGTTTTGCGCTCGACTTTTCGTAACTTTGCACCCGATTAAACCAAATTATTAACAAAAATGGACGACTACCCGGCGGATAATTACAATTTGTAAAGGCGGGGGATAGCGAGCAAAGCAGCTAATCCCTTTGCCGCTAAATTGGCTAACAGCTTAAAAAGGATTAGCAAAATGAAGACTTACTGGAACACTGCAGGTGGACTGACCCAGCTCAACGAGTGGCAGCCCAATTGTTGGATACAGGTGACGTGTCCGACAGAGGAAGACCAGCATATGCTGGAGAAGCAATTCAATATTCCCGACTATTTCATGAGCGACATCAGCGATACCGATGAGCGTGCCCGTTACGAGTACGACGACGGATGGATGCTGATCATCCTCCGTATCCCCTATGTCAAGGAGATACGATCCAGGACGCCATATACCACCGTACCGTTGGGAATCATCCACAAACGCGACGTCACCATCACCGTCTGCTATTACGAGACGAACATGATGATCGACTTCGTCAGCTTCCAACAGAAACGCAACGTGGGTTTTACCGACCATGTGGACATGATCTTCCGACTGTTCCTCAGCAGTGCCGTCTGGTACCTGAAGCGCCTGAAGCAGATCTCCATGCTCATCGATAAGGCCAAGCGCAACCTCGACCGTGAGGTGAACAACGAGAGCCTCATCGGCCTGAGTCGTCTGCAAGACTCGCTCACCTACTTCCAGACATCCATCCGTGGTAACGAGAATCTGCTGTCGAAGCTGAAGTTCAAACTGCAGATCGACGAGCTCGATGCCGACCTGATCGAAGACGTGAACATCGAGATGTCGCAGGCCCGTGAGACCACCAGCATCTATTCTGACATTCTGGAGTCGACCATGGACACCTACAGCAGCATCATTAATAATAATATGAATACCGTGATGCGTACGCTGACGTCCGTCACCATCATCATGATGATACCGACCCTGATTACCTCTATGTTCGGTATGAACCTTATCAACGGCATGGAAGCGAAATCATGGGGATTCATATTCGCCATCCTGATTTCCGGAGCCATCTCTGGCATCGCGTGGTGGATTTTCCGACATAAGCGACTTGTATAAAAAGTGACTGAAAACGAGGAGTGAAGCGTAAATAGTAAATAGTTAAAAAAGTAAAAAACGTTGCAACTTTTTACGCTTCACTCTTCGCTTTTCACTTCTTTTTAGTAATTTTGAGCCCAAATGCGATGATGCGCCGCATCATTATACTGAATGTCAATAACTAAAAAGTTAAATGATGGACTCTCAAGAAAATGCCCTCGAACTGGGCAAAAACGAAGTAATCAAGGAAGAAGTTACCCCTCAGCAGGCTGAAGAGCCAGTAGCAGAGAACGCTTCTCAAGTAGCAACCGAGGAAGTATCCACACTTGCGGAAGAGCCAGCGGAACAGCCCCAGAAGGTCTATGAGACCAAGGCCGAGGTTCTGGCCCGTATCCAGGAGATTGCCCACGGCGACGAGGCGCCTCAGAAGGAGGAGGTAGACTATCTGAAGACTGTGTTCTACAAGTTGCACATTGCCGAGCGCGAAGCCAACCTGAAGGCGTATATCGACGCAGGCGGCGACCCCGAGCTGTATCAGATCTCCCCTGATGAAAAAGAAGAGGCCTTCAAGGCAGAGATGGGCATCATCAAGGAAAAACGCGCCAAAATCTTCAAAGAGCAGGAAGCTGAGAAGCAGGAGAACCTGACAAAGAAGCTTGACATCATCGAGAAGATCAAATCAATGATCACCACACCCGAGGAAGCCAACAAGAGCTATCAGGAGTTCAAGGCGCTTCAGCAGCAATGGCGTGAGATCAAGAACGTACCCGCAGAAAAGGCTAACGAGCTGTGGCGTAACTACCAGCTCTATGTCGAGCAGTTCTACGACATGCTCCGTCTGAACAGTGAGGCACGCGAATATGATTTCAAGAAGAACCTCGAACTGAAGACCGGTCTGTGCGAGGCAGCAGAGAAGTTGGCCGAGGAGGAAGATGTGATCAGTGCCTTCCACCAGCTACAGAAGCTGCATCAGGAATATCGCGAGATCGGTCCGGTATCCAAGGAACTGCGCGAGGAGATATGGAACCGCTTCAAGGCCGCCTCGACAGTCATCAACAAGCGTCACCAGCAGCACTTCGAGGGCATCCGTGCCAAGGAGGAAGAGAACCTGGCCCGTAAGACAGCTCTCTGCGAGAAGGTAGAGGCTATTGCCGCAGAAGAGAACAAGGGCAGCGGCGACTGGGAGAAGCACACCAAGGCCATTATCGATATCCAGGCCGAGTGGAAGACCATCGGCTTCGCACCGCAGAAGATGAACGTGAAGATCTTCGAGCGCTTCCGTGCCGCCTGCGATGATTTCTTCGGTCGTAAGGCAGAATATTTCAAGTCACTGAAAGATACGTTCAAGGAAAACGCAGACAAGAAACGCGCACTCATCGAGAAGGCCAAGGCCCTGCAGGATTCCACGGAATGGAAATCGACCAGCGACAAGCTCATCGCCCTGCAGAAAGAATGGAAGACCATCGGCATGGTTCCCAAGAAGTTGGGCGACCAACTGTGGGAGGAGTTCCTCGGAGCCTGCAACAAGTTCTTTGAGGCTCGTAATGCCGCCGGAGCCGGACAGCGTGGAGAAGAGCATACCAACCTCAGCAAGAAACGTGAGGTCATCGAGAAGCTCAAGGCTGTGGCCGAGGAGACGGGTGAGGATATCCAAGAGAAGGTGCAGAAACTCGTTGAAGAGTATAATGCCATCGGTCATGTGCCCTATAAAGAGAAGGATAAGATCTACGAGGAGTATCATGCCGTTCTCGACAAGCTGTATAAGGAACTGAACATCAGTGTGGCCAAGCGCCGTCTGAGCAACTTCAAGCAGACCATCAAGCAGGTGGCCGAGCGTGGCGAGAACGCCCTCGACAACGAGCGTTCACGTCTGTTCCGTCAGTACGAGGCCCTCAAGCAGGAGATACAGACCTATGAGAACAACCTCGGTTTCCTGAATGCCTCCTCCAAGAAAGGCAACAGTCTTATTGACGAGATGAACCGGAAGGTGCAGAAACTCAAGGATGACATGAATCTCGTCAAGGAGAAGATCAAAGCCATCGACGCAGAGAACAAGCAATAAGATAAAAGAAAAAGAGATTTCCAAAATGGAAATCTCTTTTCTTTTGTTGGGGTACTCGGACTCGAACCAAGAATGACAGGACCAGAATCTGTAGTGTTACCATTACACCATACCCCAAAATCAGCGCATCAGGACATCCTCGTCCCGTTTTGCGGATGCAAAGGTACTACTTTTTCTGGAACCGACAAAATTTTTAGCCGTTTTTTTATCAAAAAGAGATAAAAAGGTACTTTTCCACCCGTGTTTGCCCCCGCCGACCTTCCCATGACCAGTAAGCCTTGGATTGTAGCCGTATCCAGGAAATGAAAATAAATCCTAATTTATTTTGCATTTCACTCGATTTGCTGTACCTTTGTCGAATAAATCACATAATCATATTTAATGGAGCAAACAAAACCATCAGGGCGTAAAGCCACCTCACCCAGCGAGGAACTTGTCAAGACGATCACAGAAGCCATCCAGGAAAAGAAAGGAAGTAGCATTGTCGTTGCAGACCTCAGGAAAATAGAAGGAACCATCTGCCAATATTTCATTATCTGTCAAGGCAACTCGCCATCACAGGTCGAGGCCATCACAGAGTCTGTCAGCGACTTTGCCCGTGAGCGCCTGCATGAGAAGCCAGTCCATGTGGTAGGACTGGAGAACGCGCAGTGGGTCGCCATGGACTACAGCGATGTACTGGTTCACATCTTCCTGCCCGACGTACGCGAATACTATGATCTGGAACATCTCTGGGAAGATGCACCTCTGACCAGGATTCCCGACCTAGACTAAACAAACCATCCAAAACAATAACACAACAAAGAAAGAGCATATGGACAATAGGAACAATCAGATACCCGGAAACAACGGACCGAAGATGAACATGCCCAGATTCAACATGACCTGGATCTACATCCTCGCATTCGTTGTGCTGGGCCTACTCTATTTTTCCAGTGGCGGTCCCACCAACAGTAGCATCGCCAAGAACACCTCATACTCCGACTTCAAGGACATGGTCAACCACGGCTATGCCTCAAAGATCGTGATCAACAAGAGCGAGAGCGTCCTCAAGATGTATGTCAAGCCCGAACATATCCGCGATGTGTTCCATCAGGGCACCCAACAGACAGGCACCGACCCGTATCTGGAGGTGGAGTTCGGCTCCGTCGACCAGATAGAGCCGTTCATCGAGAAGGCCAAGGAAGAGAAGAAGTTCACCGGCGACCTGGTCTATGAGAACCAGAAAGACAACGGTCTGTTCACAACACTCCTCTACAACTTCCTGCCCATCCTATTCATTGTAGGATTATGGATCTTCCTCATGCGCCGTATGGGCAGTGGAGGCATGGGTGGCGGAGGCGGTGTCTTCAACGTCGGCAAGTCGAAAGCCAAGATGTACGAGAAAGGTGGCGAATTGGGTATCACCTTCAAGGATGTGGCTGGTCAGGCCGGAGCCAAGCAAGAAATCCAAGAGATTGTGGAGTTCCTGAAGAACCCGCAGAAATATACCGAACTGGGTGGTAAGATCCCCAAGGGCGCCTTGCTCGTCGGTCCTCCGGGAACAGGAAAGACCCTGCTTGCCAAGGCCGTGGCCGGTGAGGCCGGCGTTCCCTTCTTCTCGATGTCGGGTTCCGACTTCGTGGAGATGTTCGTTGGTGTCGGTGCCAGTCGTGTGCGCGACCTCTTCCAACAAGCGAAGACCAAGTCGCCCTGTATCATCTTCATCGACGAGATCGATGCCGTAGGCCGTGCCCGTAGCAAGAACCCCGCCATGGGCGGTAACGACGAGCGAGAGAACACACTGAACGCCCTGCTCACGGAGATGGACGGTTTCGGAACGAACAGCGGTGTGATCATCCTGGCGGCCACCAACCGTGCCGACATGCTCGACTCCGCCCTGCTGCGTGCCGGACGCTTCGATCGACAGATCCATGTCGACCTGCCCGACCTCAACGAGCGAAAGGAAGTGTTCAAGGTTCACCTGAAGCCCGTCAAGATCGACGACAGTGTCGACATCGACTTCCTGGCCCGTCAGACCCCGGGATTCTCAGGTGCCGATATCGCCAACGTATGTAACGAGGCAGCCCTGATAGCCGCCCGCCACGATAGTAAGTCGGTCAAGAAACAAGACTTCCTCGATGCCGTCGACCGTATCATCGGTGGACTGGAGAAGAAGACGAAGGTGATGACTGAGGCCGAGAAGCGCTCTATCGCCATCCACGAGGCTGGTCATGCCACCATCTCATGGTTTACCGAGCATGCCAACCCACTGGTGAAGGTCAGCATCGTACCGAGAGGTCAGGCCCTTGGTGCTGCCTGGTACCTGCCCGAGGAGCGTGTCATCCAGACCAAGGAGGCCATGCTCGACGAGATGTGCTCACTGCTTGGCGGTCGTGCCGCCGAAGACCTGTTCATCGGCAGCATCTCCACCGGTGCCATGAACGACCTGGAGCGCGTCACCAAACAAGCATACGGTATGATCGCCTATGCCGGCATGAGCGATAAGCTGCCGAACGTCTGCTACTACAACAACACAGAGTACCAGTTCCAGCGCCCCTATTCCGAGACGACAGCCAAGACGATGGACGATGAAGTGCTGAAGATGATCAACTCGCAATACGAGCGTGCCAAGAGCATCCTGAGCGAGCATGCCGAGGGCCATGCCCAACTGGCACAGCTGCTGATCGACCGTGAGGTAATCTTCGCCGACGACGTGGAGAAGATCTTCGGCAAGCGTCCCTGGACCAGTCGTGCCGAGGAGCTGCTCGAGGCTCAGCAGCGCGCCGACGCCGAGCGCATGGCCGAGGAGCGCGCCCGTCAGTTGGAGGCCGAGGCCGCCAAGAAGCAAGAGACGGAAGCAGGCGAAGAGAACAACGAAGAAACCAACAGTAAGGAGTAAGATATGAGGAATTTTATCGTCAGAACCATCACGGCGGTATTTTTCGTGGCCGCCATCGTAACATGTTTCCTACGTCCGGAGGCCATGGCGTTTCTCTTTGCCGTTGTCACCGGACTCACCATCTGGGAGTTCACCGGACTGGTCAACGAGAGAGAGCACGTCGCCATCAACCGTCTGATCTGCACCGTAGCCGGCGTCTACTTCTTCCTGGCCATGATGGGCTACAATAGCGGCATCACATCCTCCGGCGTGTTCATCCCCTACCTCATCTCCATCATCTACCTGTTGATTGCCGAGCTCTATCTGAAACAAGAGGATCCCGTCAGCAACTGGGCCTATACGATGATGAGTCAGCTTTACATCGCCCTGCCGTTCTCCCTGTTGAATGTGCTGGCCTTCCGTGCCGTGGGCGATGGCATCTGCTACACCTATCTGATACCCCTCTCCGTGTTCGTCTTCCTCTGGATCAACGACACCGGCGCCTACCTCTGCGGTTCCCTTCTGGGCAAGCACAAGCTGTTTCCGCGCATCTCACCGGGAAAGAGCTGGGAAGGCTCCGTCGGCGGCGGCATCCTCGTGATGGTCATCGCCGTATTGGTGTGGTACCTCACAGAGCAGTATGGTGTCAACGACCTCCAGCTGAGCGCCGTCGAATGGGCCGGTCTCGGACTGACGGTGGTTGTTTTCGGCACCTGGGGCGACCTTGTGGAGTCGCTCTTCAAGCGTACCCTCGGCA
The DNA here is from genome assembly GCF_900107065.1 of Prevotella sp. lc2012. Lineage (NCBI taxonomy): Bacteria > Pseudomonadati > Bacteroidota > Bacteroidia > Bacteroidales > Prevotellaceae > Prevotella > Prevotella sp. lc2012. The sequence continues at coordinate 429,731 of NZ_FNUF01000003.1, forward strand.
TCAAGGACAGTGGTCACATCCTTCCCGGTCACGGTGGAATGCTCGACCGCTTCGACTCGTCCTTGTTGGCCATCCCCGCAGCCGTGGTCTATCTCTACACACTGGCCATCCTATAAGACGACACACATACCAGAATAAGCAGGCGGTTTCTCTTGAGTGAGAAGCCACCTGTTTTTCATATGATTACCTATATGCCCTGCTGTGATATATCTTTACAAATGGGTGCACATAGCTTGCGTGGTGGGCAGGAACATGGGAATGTGGGGCGTAGACGCGAGTTTTGGGTTGTTTTTATAATTAACTGATAATAAGATGATTACGTCTACACGAGAAAGGGGTGGGATTTTACGGTCATGGAGATAGGGTCTATGAGTCGTGGAGATAGGGTTCACGAGTGTAAGAGATAATCTCTATACCCTATAAGGGATTATCTCTTTCTCTCGTAAGTGCCATTCCTTACAGTCGTGGAACCTATCTCTTCAACTGTAAAGAGGCATCCCTACCCGGAGTAGGGTCGTTCTCCACTCCAGATAGGTCGAAAGTATACCATAATAGGGCAAAAAGGGACTATAAGAGGCCCCTTGGTTTTTCTAGTTCGCAACTTCTGACGAACACTTTTTTAGGCACTTTTTTAGGACAAAACGCCACCGAAGACTTACTTCCTGTCGTAGCGGACAGCAAATGTCGGCTTATAGGTGTTCTCCACGGTGAGCGTGATGAAACCACCGTCGGTCTCAAACTTCGCCACCTTATGATCATCGCCATGCTTCGGCATGTTAGGCCAGCTGCCCAGCTCTTTCTCGAACTGGTCGCGCATCTGCTGCCAGAGTTTCCGGGTACTGTCGTTGGTAGAGATCTTGTAGTTCTCCTGCAACGCCACCAGCTGTCCCTCCTTCTGGGCAATCGATATGCGATAGTTCGTGCTGGGGTTGGCCATCACGACCAGACCACTCGCAGAGTCCGACTTGGCGGAGTCTACATAAAAACCACGAGCCTGCATAGAGTCGCAGAAGGTCTGGAACGGCAGTCCCATGGACAGACCACGATACGACAGTTCTTTCTTCTCCCCACTACAAGCGCACAAGGCGGCAAATGCCACGATCGCAAAAATAATCTTCTTCATCGTTGTCAATCATTTGTGATTTCGCGACAAATTTACAATATTTTTTTTATTTCCGTTTATTCTTGACAACTATTTCTATTTTTTTCATACCTTTGCACACATGTTTTCAGCAGGTATACTATTATCCGCACTTTTCATGCTGTCCTCGGCAGAGGAAGACTCCATCCGTACAGAACGGTTGGAGGAGGTAGTGATCACCTCGAACTCAGCCCGGCAACGCATACAGAACGTGCAGACGGGTGCCGAGGTGCTGCAACTGGAGAACCTGACATCGGCGCCGCAACTGTTTGGCGAGAACGATATCATGCGCTCCATCCAACTGTTGCCCGGTGTCAAGGCCGAGAGCGATGCCTCCAGCGGCTTCCAGGTACGAGGCGGCACATCGGCACAGAACCAGGTGCTGTTCGACAACGCCCCCGTCTACAACGTAGGACATATGGGCGGTCTCTTCTCCGCCTTCAACGACGATGCCCTGGCAGCCGGCACACTCTACAAAGGACTGCTGCCCGCCCAGTACGGCGGCGCCTCGTCGGCCGTGCTCGACATCACGGGACGAACAGGCAACAAGAACGGCTGGCACGGTAGTGCCACCATCGGTCTGCTCTCCGCCAAAGGGACCGTCGAAGGTCCGATCGTCAAGAACAAGGCCTCGTTCCTGGTGACCGCCAGACGCACCTATATGGATATGTTCCTGAAGTTGTCGGACGACTATAAGAACAACACACTGTACTTCTACGATGTCAACGCAAAGCTCGACTGGACGTTGAACGCCCGCAACCAACTCTTCCTGACCTTCTTCACCGGTTACGACAAGACCGCCATAGACAAGATGGTCGATATCCGTTGGGGGAACAGGAGTGCCAGTCTGAAGTGGCTGCACCATTTCAACGGAGGCTCCAACGCACAGACCACCTTATATTATAGTGACTACCAGACGGACAACGGGGTGGACTTCGAAGGGTTCAACCTCACCTACAAAGGACATATCCGACAAGGGAGCATCCGACAAGACTTCCACCTCGCGCTGGGCGAGCATCAGCTCAAGGCAGGCATCCAGAGTTCGCTGCTCAACGTGAAGTCGGCCGAGTGGGTGATCGTCAGCAAGCACGACAAGGAAGAGCGGCGTGCATGGGAGAACGCCGCATGGCTCAACGGCACACTGAACATCTCCGAGGCGCTCTCCGCCTCCCTCGGTCTGCGCCTGTCGACCTTCTCTCCCCTCGGCGGTTCGCTGTATTACGACATCGCCCCCGACGGCACCATCGACTGGTACTACAACTACGGCAGGAACGAGATCGTAAAGACCTACGCCACCCTGGAGCCACGCGCCAGCATCAGCTACCAGGCCACAGGACAGACCAGTATCAAACTGGGCTATGCCAGGACCTCGCAGCATATCCACGCCCTGCGCAACCAGAGCACGTCGACACCCTTCGACCGCTACACCATCAGCAGTAATATCGTGAAGCCCGAGGTGGCCGATCAGGTCAGTGCCGGTCTCTATACGATGACTGCGACACAAGACTACGACTTCTCACTGGAGGCCTACTACCGTAAGACAGACCATGTGATCGACTACCGCGACGGGAAATCGTTCGGCAGTGAGATCGAGATCGAACGACTGGTGCTGCCCGGCGAGGGGAAGAGCTACGGCATGGAGCTGTGCGCCCGAAAGAACAACGGGAAACTGACGGGATGGCTGGCCTATACCCTGTCGTGGTCGAAGACCCGCATCGACGGCATCAACGGCGGCCGATGGTACGACGCGAGCAACGACCGTCGGCACGACGTCAACCTCGTGGCGTCGTACAGACTCTCGGACCGATGGACGTTCAACGCCGCCTGGGTGTTCAACAGCGGACAGGCCTTCACCGCCCCCAGTGGTAAGTACCAGATCATGGACAACTGGGTGTACTACTATGCCGAGCGCAACGGCTACCGTGCCCCCGACTACCATCGTCTGGACGTGAGTGCCATCTGGACCAGGAAACGGTCGTGGTGCACCCAACAGTGGGTGTTCGGCATCTACAACCTCTACAACAGGTATAACCCCTACCTCATCAACTTCGAGGACAGTCAGGATGGCAACCGTACCCGGGCCGTCCAGTATTCGCTCTTCGGCATCATCCCTTCAGTATCACTCAATATCAAATTCTGACCCTATGCGTAATCTTCCACTTCTGTTCTTCCTTATCGGCCTGCTCTGCTCCTGTGAGAAAGAGATTGCGATAGACTATCATCAGGTCGATCCGCTCTACGTCGTAGAGGCTTCGGTCTCGGATGAAGGGATGACAGCTCGCATCACTCAGACGTGTGACATGAACGACAACACGACGAGCAGTCATGTCAGTCAGGCCACCGTCACCATATCCGGCAGCGACGGAACGACGACGGCACTCAGATACACACAGAACGGCTACTACAAGGCTGGCGCCACAGGCACGCCCGGGGTGACCTACCGGATAGACATCGACCTCGACGGCCATCACTTCTCCTCCACATCGACCATGCAGAAGAAGCCTCAGATGAACCAGTTCCGCTTTCTCTGGAAGAAGATCATGACAGAGAGGATCTTGATGAGCGAGCTACTCTTCCAGGATATCCCCAACGAGGCGAACTGGTACTTCATTCATCTCTACCGGAACAACATCGCATACAGATGGTCGGTATGCCGCGACGATATGGATCCCAACAAGGAACTGCAACAGTTCTTCAGCTTCGACCGGGAAGGAAGTACCAGCGATGACATGCTACAGGAGGGTGACCGTCTTCATCTGGAGATACGAGCTATCGACCAGCGTGCCTACGACTACCTGTACTCCATGCAACTGATGGAGAACACCGGCACGAATCCCATACAGAACTTCACCGGCGGTTGTCTGGGCTACTTCTCCGCCTACAGTCAGGTGAGCTACGACTGTGTGTACCATGCCACAGACGTGGAAGAAGCAGAATAAGTATCAGTCTGTGGTCTTGCGGAGTACCAGCGTGACCGTCAGACGACCGTCATCACCGACGAACTGCAACTGCATCGTATCGTCTGTGAACGACAGCACCTGTGCGGTAAGGACCAGCTGATAGCCATCGCCGCCCTCCAGCTTCAGGTTATGGTTGTCGCACTGATAACGCCCCTCAAGGATGATGTCGCCCGTCTCGTCTGTAGAGAAGAACGTGCCCTTGCGCATCATCCCATTATAGCTTCCGTCAGCACGGAAAACGAACTTGTCGAAGGCGAACTCCATCGTCAGATCGCCTTCGACAAGCATATCGCCCTCATTCGTCCCTAACTGCCAGGTACCGACGATCACCTCGCCCAGACGGCGCCCGTCATCATCGCCACCACTGCACGACAGTAGCAGGAGAAAGAAGAGCAGAGAACAAACGGCTCTCAGTCTCATTTCACATTGCCGACCTTCACCAGATACTCGGCGATCTGCACGGCATTCAGGGCAGCACCCTTACGGATCTGGTCGCCAGAAAGCCAGAAGGTAAGACCACAGTCATCGCTCAGGTCCTTACGCACACGACCGACGTAGATATCGTCCTTACCGGCTGTCTCCAGCGGCATCGGATAAGTGAGGGTGGCGGGATCGTCCTTCAGCGTACAACCGGGAGCAGCGGCGATGGCCTTCTGAGCCTCCTCGACGCTGATGGGCTTCTCGGTCTCGATCCATACAGACTCAGAGTGAGAACGCAACGACGACACACGGACACACATGGCCGAGCACTTGGCATCGGTGTGCATGATCTTACGGGTCTCGTTGAACATCTTCATCTCTTCCTTCGTGTAACCATTGGGCTGGAACACGTCGATCTGAGGAATCACGTTATAGGCGAGCTGATGGGCGAACTTCTTGACGGTCTTCACCTCACCCTCTTCAACCATCTCCTTATACTGCTGCTGCAGCTCTGCCATAGCAGCTGCACCGGCTCCTGAGGCACTCTGATAAGAGGCCACGTGGATACGCTTGATATGACTGATCTGCTCCAACGGCTGAAGCACCACCACCATCATGATGGTCGTACAGTTCGGGTTGGCGATAATACCACGAGGACGCTTCAGGGCATCCTCGGCATTGCACTCGGGCACTACCAAGGGTACATCATCATCCATACGGAAAGCACTGGAATTGTCGATCATCACGGCACCATACTTAGTGATGGTCTCCGCGAACTCCTTCGACGTGCCGGCGCCGGCACTGGTGAACGCGATGTCCACATCCTTGAAATCATCGTTATGCTGAAGTAACTTAACCTCAATCTCCTTTCCCTTAAAGGTGTACTTTCGACCAGCGCTACGCTCTGATCCGAACAATACCAACTCATCCATCGGGAAGTTTCTCTCATCAAGGATTCGCAGGAACTCCTGTCCTACGGCACCGCTTGCACCTACAATTGCTACTTTCATCTTGCCTAATTCTATCTTTTGTTGATTACTAGGCTGCAAAATTACGAAAAGTCGAGCGCAATACAAAAGAAATACATTTCTTTTTTTGCCGAGACGGAGTAATTTCGCCATCTTTGATGGCAATATTACGAAAAGTCGAGCGCAATACAAAAGAATTTATTCTTTTTTTATTTCCTAATTATTTTTTATTCGTACCTTTGCAGACAGAATGACCCTACTAGCGACATATTTCCCAATAACCGACCCTACACTGATTTTCTTTGTAGTCCTGTTGATCATTCTGCTTGCCCCGATCGTCATGAGCAAGCTCCGTATCCCACACATCATCGGAATGGTGCTGGCAGGTGTGCTGATCGGACAGTACGGTCTTAACATCCTGGAGCGCGACAACTCGTTTGAGCTCTTCGGACGTGTCGGTCTGTATTATATCATGTTCCTCGCCGGACTGGAGATGGACACGGACGGTGTCAGGAAGCGTTCAAAGCATTTCGTCCTCTTCGGACTGTTCACCTTCCTCGTTCCCTTCGTGATGACATACGTCATGGCGCTGACCATCCTGGACTACTCTTCGTCGGCGTCGTTTCTTCTGGGATGTATCATGGCATCGAACACACTGATTGCCTATCCCATCGTATGCCGCTACGGTCTTCAGAAACATACGAGTGTCACGCTGAGTGTCGGCTCTTCCATGATATCGCTGTTCATGGCCCTCGTCATGCTGGCCGCCCTGTCCGGCTCGTTCGACGGGGATAGCGGGTGGCAGTTCTGGCTGCTGTTCCTTCTGAAGTTCGCGGCGTTCTGTGTGGGTAGCGTGGTTCTGATTCCTAAACTGACACGTTACTTCCTGCGCCGTTACAGCGATGCCGTCATGCAGTATATCTTCGTGCTCGGCGTGATGTTCCTGAGTGCGTCGCTGACCTCATTGATCGGCATCGAGGGGGTGTTCGGAGCATTCTTCTCCGGACTGATCCTGAACAGATACATCCCCCACGTGTCGCCACTGATGAACCGCATCGAGTTCATCGGTAATGCCCTGTTCATTCCCTATTTCCTGATCGGTGTGGGCATGCTCATCAACGTGCGCACCCTGTTCTCAGGTATAGAGATGGCGTGGATCGTGTTCCTCATCGTTTTCTTCGGTACCTTCGGCAAGGCTGTCGCAGCCTACCTGTCGAGTCTGATACTACGACTCTCGAAAGCCGACGGTAACATGATGTTCGGTCTGACCTCCGCCCATGCGGCAGGTGCCATCGCCATGGTCATGGTCGGCATGCGTCTGGAAGTTGCCCCCGGTGAATACCTGATCAATAACGACATGCTGAACGGTGTCGTGATGATGATACTCTTCACCTGCATCATCAGTACGATGATGACCGAGCATGCATCCAAACAGATTATCCTGCAAGAGAAGAGTCACCTCACCTCGGAAGCCCCGAAGGACGATGACGAGAAGATTCTGCTCTGCGTGAAATATCCGGATATCGCACCACAGTTGCTCGACCTCTCCACGCTGATGCGTAACCAACGGTTGAAGCGCGACCTGGTGGCACTCAACGTGGTCTACGACGACCAGAACAGTAGTACGGCCCGGGCTCAGGGTCTCCGTCTGCTGGAGCATCTGCAACAGCAGGCCAGTGCCGCTGATGTCGGTATGCAGACACAGGTCCGTCTTGCCACCAACATCGCCAACGGCATCAAGCACGCCTTCCGGGAGTTCGCCTGCTCGGAGATCATCATGGGTATGCACGTCCATACCGACATCAACCCTCGTTTCTGGGGTGAGTTCATCCAGAGTCTGTATAACGGTCTGAACCGACAGATCGTCCTGACCCGTTTCGTGCAACCGATGTCCACGCTCCGACGTATCCAGGTGGCCGTCCCCTCGCGGGCAGAGTTCGAGCCCGGTTTCCACCGGTGGCTGGAACGACTGAGTCGACTGGCCGGCCAGTTAGACTGCCGCATCCAGTTCCATGGTCGTAACGAGTCGCTCGCGCTGATTGCAGAGTATATCAACAACCGGCATCCGAACGTACGGGCGGAGTATACGTCTATGGGGCACTGGAACGAACTGCCCCAGTTGGCTTCCGGCATCGCGAAGGATCATCTCTTCGTGGTGGTGACCGCCCGAAAGGGTACTATCTCCTATAAGACGGCCTTGGAGCGTCTGCCTGATGAGCTGCAGAAGTTCTTCTCCGGCAAGAACCTCATGATCATCTTCCCCGACCAGTTCGGCAACACGAAGGATGACCGCATGAGCTTCACCGAGGCGCAGCACCATGAGGAGAAGAGTATCTATGATACTATCCTACGTTGGATCCATAGAAAGAAATGAAAGATATGATTGACATCAGAAATATCACCAAAAGCTTCGGATCGCTACAAGTACTGAAAGGTATCGATCTGCATATCGACAAAGGTGAGGTGGTGAGCATCGTCGGCCCCAGTGGTGCCGGCAAGACCACACTGCTTCAGATCATCGGCACGCTCGACCGCCCCGACACCGGCTCTGTGACGGTTGACGGTATCGACGTGACCTCGCTCTCGTCGAAGAAGCTCTCTGACTTCCGGAACCAGCATCTCGGCTTCGTGTTCCAGTTCCATCAGTTGCTCCCTGAGTTCACGGCCATCGAGAACATCATGATCCCGGCTTATATCGCCGGCATGTCGCATAAACAGGCGAGACAACGGGCAAAGGAACTGCTCGAGTTCATGGGACTGGCCGACCGTGCCAGTCATAAACCCAACGAGCTGTCGGGTGGAGAGAAGCAGCGCGTAGCCGTGGCTCGCGCACTGGTCAACCACCCGGCCGTGATCCTTGCCGACGAGCCTTCCGGCTCTCTCGACACGAAGAACAAGGAAGAGCTGCACCAGTTGTTCTTTGACCTTCGCGACAAGTTCGGACAGACCTTTGTCATCGTCACACACGACGAGCAACTGGCGGCCATCACCGACCGCACCATTCACCTAAAAGACGGACTCATATGCTCAGACTCGGAGACTACAACACCCTCAGAATAGTCAAGTCGGTAGACTTCGGACTTTATCTCGACGGTGGAGAAGAAGGTGAGATCCTGCTTCCCCAGCGTTATGTGACCAAGAACATGCATATCGGCGACGATATCGAAGTGTTCATCTACCTCGACCAGGAGGAGCGACCTGTGGCTACCACGGAGCATCCCTATGCCAAGGTGGGCCAGTTTGCCAGTCTTGAGGTGGCTTGGGTGAACCAGTTTGGCGCCTTCCTGAACTGGGGACTGATGAAAGACCTCTTCTGTCCTTTCCGCGAACAGAAGAAAAGGATGGAACAGGGGAACCATTATATCGTATATATTAAGGTGGATGAGGATAGCTACCGCTTGATGGCTACCGCGAAGATCGACAAGTATCTCGAGATACCAACCATCAACGACCTGCCGGCGCTGACTCATGGTACGGAGGTGGACATTCTGATATGGCAGAAGACCGACCTCGGCTTCAAGGTGATCGTCAACAACCGCTTTCAGGGACAGATCTATGAGAACCAGATCTTCCAACCCCTGCACAGCGGCATGCGCTTAAAAGCCTATGTGGACCATGTACGTGAAGACGGGAAGATCGACCTGACCCTTCACCAGAGCGGCAGACAGCACACCCTCGACTTCGCCGAGGTGTTGCTGCGCTACCTCTATGAGAACGATGGTTATTGCAACCTGGGCGACAAGTCGCCTGCCGAGCTTATCTACGACCGCTTCCAGGTTTCCAAGAAAGCATTCAAGAAGGCCATCGGCGACCTGTATAAGCGTCGTCTGATCACGATTGAAGAGGATGGGAATGGCATCCGTCTCGCTTAGTCGGGCCGCCTTCAGATCTTACCTCTCATGATAGCACTCTCACTTGAGTTCAGGTTGTACTTAGGCGACTTGTTCACTTTCTTGCCATAATCAATCGTCAGGATCACCTTCGCTGTCAGATACTGTTTTTGCAGACCACTGATAAGAGAGGACTGGTAATCATAAATGTCTGTATCGATTCTCCTGACAGTTTTGCTGTTCCGTAGGAATATATGATTGGCGACGACCTCGACAGCCATGTTCTTATGCGACCACTCCACGCCCATATCATATTCCCAGGGGACGTGGACGTATATCTGGTTATTCAGGATCTCCTTATAGGGGGTGTTGCACGACATCGAGAATAAGAAATCCTTCACATACCAGTTTGCCAACAGCCCCATCTTCAACGTGTTCTGATGTATATTGGCAGGTCCACTTATAGACGTATATTGGTAGTCGCCATTGACGCGCAGATTAAAAGAGGATGTCGGCTTATAGGTGGTGGACAGACTGAAAGCTGTAGTACGATAACGGGCATCACTTGAGTAAGTATTGATCATCCTGTTTCCTTCCGTCAGATAATCATTGACTATCGCATGGTTAAGATACATATAGGAACCCGTCAGACCGACGGTCACCTTCTTGTGATTGTACATATAAGTCAACATAGGTTGCAGGATAACGGAGTTATCCATATCCACATTTCCCCGACGAATCATAAAGCGGTCTATCTGTTGACTCGTATGATTAACTGTATTCAATGAAGGATGGGTGTTGCCCAAAGCAAAACGTAACTGTAGTCTTTGAGATTTGTCAATCAGGTAGGCGGCCGAAAGGTTGATCCTTGGGGTAACATGCTTGATGGCATCATACCCCTGCAACTGATAAACAAGATAGGACACCCCCGGATTGGCATTGAGCATGAACTGAGTTCCGAAGCGTTTCCCATAATTAGCAAACAGAATGGTTTCTGAGGAATGGAGTTTCTGCTTGCCACTTTCGTTCACATCGTTTGACAACTGACTGATATGTATATATTCATGGAGACTGAATGTAAGCTGTGCCTTATGCGGAAGCATGGTCGTGTAGTTGGCATTCAGTTTCACATAGTAATAATCTTCCTTCGAGTGGTATGGGTAACTGGCATCTTGTTCTGTATAGCTTCTATCATACTTGTTGCGCGAGTAGTAACTATCAAGCATGACTTCAAAGTTCCTTTTAGGAGACATCGTTCGCTGGTAATACACAGACAAGGTTGGCTTCACGCTGCGAAAGAGATCCTTCTGCGCAAAACGAACGGAAGAAAGAAGTCCATCCGAATAGGTAATACGACCTTGGTCGACAAAATCGGAAGACGAGCTGCTCTCTATACCACCACGCAACATCCATGTACGTTCTTTTGTTGACTGACTGATGCTGGCGATGCCGTATTTGTTGATCGTACGGTCTCCCCCATCCTGATAGCGGCTCTCTTTGTTGACAACATAATCCGGGAAGGAATACGTTTCCTTTTCCTCTGCCTCGTTTTTAGGACTTTTGATATTATATCCAGCCCAGAGGTTCAGGTTGTAGTCTTTAAAAGAATACTTAGAGATCCCGTTATAATCGCCCAACAAGAAGCCCAGCCCTTGTCTGGCATCTAGCTGCGTATAACCTCCATCATGATAGTCTTTCAAGATATAGTTGATAGAGGCGGCATCTTTGGCGAACTTACCTGTCGGCATATCATAATACTCAATACGGGCTATATCCTTGGGACGCAATGATTCCACCTCTCGTGGGCTCACCTCCCGACCATTGATATAAAGGGTGGCATCACCAGCAGGGGTGCTTACCCTTCCCTCTTTTCTGATGACGGTTACCCCAGATAGCATCATATGACGTAACAGATCATATCCCGTATGGGCATGCCTACGCTGTTGTTGCGTAGGCACGCCAACGATATGATTGTCCTTCACAGAAAGGTAACTTGCATGGACTACGACCTCTTGCAGATATTGTTCTCGAGCGATGGAGTCCGTGTCTGCTCTTACCTCTTGGGCATTTAGACATGTACATATGTGTAAAAACAATGCACTAATATAAAATGCCTTATTAATCATTTGATCTTTGTATCGATATATCTTACCAAGAAATCCTTCAGATTCTGCTTCATGACTATGCACTGGTTATTTGACGTGAATATCCTATTGTAGGGACATCCGCCATTGCATATAGGGAAATAGAAACACTGCTTGCACTCCTCAGACTCCAACGGGTCATTATCCAACAGGTACTTCAATACGAGCCTGTTTGAGAACGAGAAGTCCGTCACACTTCCTACCGACTTTTCCTTGACGCCGATATCATTCCAGCATTTATATAGTTCTCCCTCCGGGCCAATCACGAAGCTGTTGATATGCCGTGCACTGCACTCGCCAAAGGAAGAACTGGGGTATAACGAGATAGGTATCTTATATTGATCGTATTGCTTCAGAACGAACTTCACCTTGTCACACTGCATCATGCATTTATTATTGGACACTTCTGAAAAATCATCTGTCACATAACCGGGATGAATATTTATATGATAATCCCCAAACCTGTCTTTAAGAAAATGATATAGCTCGTGGTATTCATCTTCGTTAGATTTGTCTACATTAACCCTTAATGATACCCTAACCTCAGGATACTCTTGAAACAAAGTCGTGAGGTTCTTTATAATAACCTGGAAGCTGTCTTTATTTGTACAATGCGGACGGCGCTGGTTATGGGTTTCCTCCAAACCATCTATGGTTATCTGAACGCCCTTGACCTTATACCGTTTAAATGCCTGGACGACCTCTGAGTTCATGAGATAACCATTGGTGATGATAAACGCCTCATAATTATCAAACATTTCCATGAACTTCTCAGATAACTGTTTGATAAAATCAAACATGAGTAGCGGTTCCCCACCATACCATGTCACACGCAGATATTTCGTGTTCTTGAACGACTTCACGAAACCAAGAATATCAGAAATCGACTGATCGACCGATTTTGATATCTTTTTCTCTATACCGCCTTCGTAACAATATCCACATCGGAAATTACATGCAGTAGTTGGAGCAATGGTCAGTGAAAGGTATTTGTTATTATATCTCGATAGCGATCTTTCCAGTTTTATCTGATTATAGATATCTGCGTTGTCTTCGACTACGATACATTCTTTTTGGAGTTGATCCTGGACAGTCTGCGGTACAGCATCGAAATCGCCCCTTTGACATGCCTCCAAGATCGCCTTCTTATCCTCCTTCACTTCCATCAAGTTATTTGTATACGAATTATACAAATAAGTAGTATTGTCTTTATCAAAAAGATAATTATAAATTGACCAAACCATGATAATCAAAAAAAATAAGGTAAGAGCATCTTCCGGCTTTAACCCTTCAACGCCCTTACCTCTGTAAGTGAATTTAGCAGAGATTGCTTTTGCAAGTACAGTCAGGACCGCAATGCCATGCGTCGCAATCTGACCAAGGATCGCAGAAATCTCTTCCTGCGTAATCGATCATTTTAAACTTTTCTCTACCACCCAAAATCTGCCCCATAGCATCTTTTGCAAGACGCAGATCAAACTCATTCTGTGCATCATTTTTCTCAATGATGTTAAAAATAGAATCTTTCATAGATCTATAGAAACTAATAAACACCTACTCTTTTAGCTTTTCGGTTTCCGCTATTGTTTTCGCAATTGACAGCAAAAATAGTTATTTTGTTTCAAACTTACAAATTTTTAAAGGTCATATTTGAGTTATTCACGAGAATAACCAACCATTTCATGTTATCTGGCATAGGAAAGCAGAATCTCGTCGTCAGCGATGTGGCCCAACAGCTTTTTCAGGATTTCCCTTGCCTTCAGTTTCTCCGATGGGCGCAACAGGTTATAATCGTGAATGATTTCCTTCACTTCCGTCAGTTCTTCAATCAGCTGCGGGTCAACGGCGGAATAAAAATTGATACGAAGAGTTTTCCCTACTCACAAATAGGGGAAAATCCCCTCCATATTATGATTTTTCCTTTGTAAACCTCGCTAAAAGTTCCGAACTTTGCACTGTGAACAAGAAACAAAATGTCAAACTCTAAAGTATACTGGCAGTTCGACAAGCCATTCCATTTTGAATTAGAACGATAAAACATGGGAACAATGAAGCATGTATTTTTACTCTTGGCGTTTCTGATTTCTGGAGCCCTTCCCCAGCAGGCGCAAACACCAAAGCCGGAGATCAAGATACTGATGGAGATTCGGCCTGAGGTGAACTACGTGACACATCTCTACACGCTGGCGGAACTGGGATTCTCTGACTCAGCGTATGCTGCGAAATATGGCAACACATTTCCGCAGGCAGCTATCGACACCTTGCAGAAGTACAAGGACTACCTGACCTTCGGACAAGGCGAGGGAGGCATGTTGGCCTGGCCATTCTTCTTTGGTGTTTCGGCAGAAAACATACCCAATGTCGACTCAATGCGAGTGGCCATGAATATAGTGATGAACGAAGGTAGGAAAGCAAATGCACCAGCCGACGTGATGGCTGCTGTCCGTGCTATCGCCGACGTGTATGTAACTCACTACGACGCTTATCTCAAGAACGTCTATCCACAAGTGAAGGCTGACATGGAGGAGCGTCGGCAACTGCTGAGCCAGAAGATGCAGGAGCTGTCGTTCGTCAAGGATTGGGAACGGGTGACGGGCTATACTTGGCGTCGTGGCGATTATCACTGGCTGCTCTATCGTGCAGGCCATAAAGGTCCTTCGTACAATAATCTGAACGACAGCACCAACACCGTCTGGTATAATCAGGACATCGACTACCAGCTGGCGATGTTCAGTCATGAGTTCGGCATCTTCCTGATGCAGGACAGCATCGACCCCATCGTGGAGGAAATGAAAGTCTACACACGGAAGCTCGATTCAAAGCGCGACCTGACCTACGTGCCCTGGAGTGCCTTCGAGAGTCTGGCCTGCTGGTACAACTGCAAAATTGCAGGCCGTGAGACTGCCGACTATCGTTCCTTCGGCAAGGCCGACGTGCAGACATTCTGCCAGATATTCGATCGCCTGTCGAAGGAGGGCATCAACGATCCCGCAGAAGTCTATCGCAAGGGAATTATGGAGTATTTAAAAATAAATGAATAAAAAACGGCTTTTATATCTGGACAATCTGAAGGTGTGCCTGACGGTGCTAGTGATATTCCACCACGCCGGTCAGGCATACGGCGATGGTGGCGACTGGGCCTATCAGGGGAGCCAAGGTGTTTGTGCAGAAGAAACTCATCCGCCTGGGTATTCCGCTTTTGTTGATGGGTGGACTGATATCTATTTTATCAGGCAAGCCGGAGATTGGGCACATGTGGTTTTGCTTGGCTCGAAAAGATGGGTAACACAACGGGAATCATTTCGCTTGCAATAGGATGTGCCTTGGCATTAGGCATCTATCTTCGTGATGGCGGAGCATGGAACGCTTTCGTTACAGAGTGGTTTGGTATCTACATTACATGCAGTAGTTGGAGCAATGGTCAGTGAAAGGTATTTGTTATTATATCTCGATAGCGATCTTTCCAGTTTTATCTGATTATAGATATCTGCGTTGTCTTCGACTACTTATCCTCCTTCACTTCCATCAAGTTATTTGTATACGAATTATACAAATAAGTCGTATTGTCTTTATCAAAAAGATAATTATAAATTGACCAAACCATGATAATCAAAAAAAGATAAGGTAAGAGCATCTTCCGGCTTTACCCCTTCAACGCCCTTACCTCTGTAAGTGAATTTAGCAGAGATTGCTTCTGCAAGTACAGTCAGGACCGCAATGCCATGCGTCGCAATCTGACCAAGGACCGCAAGGTTTTTGCATCCTACCGCCCATAATCTGTCCCATAGCATCGTTTGTCAGATGCTGATCAAATTTCTCATGAGCATCATTCTGCTCGATGAACTTGAAAATAGAATCTTTCATAAATCTAAAATTAATAAACACCTACTCTTTTAGCTTTTCGGTTTCCGCTAATGTTTTCGCAATTGACAGCAAAAATAGTCACTTTTTTTCAAACTCACAAATTATTAAAGGTCTTATTTGAGCTATTCACGAGAATAACCAACCGTTTCATGTTATCTGGCATAGGAAAGCAGAATCCCCCGATGCTTTTGTGCATCGAGGGATTCTATATAGGTTCAAACTTACGTTGATATTCTTAGAACTCAGCGCTCTTCGGTGTTCTCGGGAACGGGATGACGTCGCGGATGTTCTGCATACCTGTTACAAACAGAATCAGACGCTCGAAGCCAAGACCGAAGCCGGCATGCGGACAGGTTCCCCAACGACGGGTATCGATGTACCACCACAGATGGGTCTTATCCATCTGGCGACGCTCAATCTCACCCATCAGTTTGTCGTAACTCTCCTCACGCACCGAACCACCGATAATCTCACCGATCTGCGGGAACAGCACGTCGGTACCCTGCATGGTAGGACCAGGAGCCACAGCACCCTTGTAACCCACAGAACCGCCATCGGCCGTATCCTGGTTCTGTTTCATATAGAACGACTTGAAAGCACGGGGGTAGTCGGTCATGATGACGGGCTTCTTGAAGTGCTCCTCCACGAGGTAGCGCTCATGCTCACTGGCCAGGTCGTCGCCCCAGTTACAGGGGAACTCAAACTTCTTACCATTCTTAATAGCCTCCTGCAGGATATTGATACCCTCAGTGTAAGGCAGACGAACAAAGGTATCCTTCAAAACACCCTCCAGACGTTCAATCAGGGTCTTGTCGATCATCTGGTTCAGGAACTGCAGATCGTCCTTGCAGTTATCGAGAGCCCAACGGACACAGTACTTGATGAAGTCTTCTTCAAGATCCATCAACTCTTCCTGATCGATGAATGCCACCTCGGGTTCTACCATCCAGAACTCTGCCAGATGGCGCGGGGTGTTGGAGTTTTCTGCACGGAAAGTGGGACCGAAGGTATAGATAGCGCCCAGTGCTGTAGCGCCCAGCTCACCCTCTAACTGTCCAGACACCGTCAGTGAGGTCTGCTCGCCAAAGAAATCATCATCATAGATGATCTTACCGTTCTCGTCCTTCTTCAGGTCGTAGAGGTTCTTTGTGGTAACCTGGAACATGTTGCCTGCGCCCTCACAGTCGCTTGCTGTGATCAGCGGTGTATGGAAATAGAAGAATCCATGCTCATGGAAATAGGTATGGATAGCCATCGCCATGTTATGACGGATACGCATCACAGCCCCGAAGGTATTGGTACGCAGACGCATGTGAGCGTTCTTACGCATCACCTCAAAGCTCTGACCCTTCTTCTGCATCGGGTAGTCGTTGCCACAAAGACCATACACCTCCAGGCGTGTAGCCTGTATCTCACTCGACTGTCCGGCACCCTGGCTCTCTACCAGTGTTCCCTCAGCACAAATACAGCTACCTGTTGTAATCTGTTTCAAGTCCTCCTCGTCAAACTTTGTCGGATCAACCACGATCTGCACGTTCTTGATAGTTGAACCGTCGTTCAGGGCGATAAAGTCAACGGCCTTCGAGCTGCGGTGCGTACGCACCCAACCTTTCACACAGATGTCCTTACCATATTCCGTGCTCTTCAGCACATCGATAATCTTTGTTCGTTTCATCGTTTTTTTGTTATCTTTAATGCAGCGGACTACAGTTTTCAAGTCCTGTAGTCCGCTGCTAAATATCCTTATTCATATGCACCCATGCGAAGGCGATCGACCTCCTCCTCTGTGAGGTAACGCCAGTCGCCACGGCGCAGGTTCTTCTTGGTCAGACCGGCAAACTGCACACGATCGAGTTTCTGCACGCGATAGCCAAGTGCCTCGAAGATACGGCGTACGATACGGTTCTTGCCGCTGTGGATCTCAATGCCCACCTGCTTTTTGTCTGTCGGACTGGCATACTGCACATCGTCGGCCTTGATCTCACCATCCTCGAGCTGCACGCCCTCGGCAATCTGCTGAAGATCACGGGCTGTGACATTCTTATCGAGATATACATGATAGATCTTCTTCTTCAGATACTTCGGATGTGTCAACTTCGAAGCGAGATCACCATCGTTGGTCAACAAGAGCACACCTGTCGTGTTACGGTCAAGACGACCTACAGGATAGATACGCTCCGGACATGCGTTCTTCACAAGATCCATCACAGTCTTGCGCTGCTGGGGATCATCGCTGGTGGTCACATAATCCTTCGGTTTGTTAAGCAACACATACACCTTCTTCTCGATGGTTACAGGCTGATCGTGGAACTTCACCTCATCGGTACGCAGGATCTTGGTTCCCAGTTCTGTGACGATCTCACCATTCACGGTTACGACACCTGCCTGGATGAACTCATCAGCCTCACGACGACTGCAGATACCTGCGTTTGCCAAGAACTTATTCAGACGCAACGGCTCATTGGGATCATAGTTGACCTCCTTGTACTCAATGCGTTTCTTCATGCTATACTTAGCATTCGGATCATAGTCGGCTGAGTGCTGGCGCGGTCCTTTCTTATAAGCTGAACCGTACGGTTTGCTGTAGGGTTTCTGATAATTTGGGTTATAACCGCCCTGACGAGGCTGATAGCCACCCTCCTGACGGGGACGGTAGCCACCCTGACGGGGTTGATAGCCACCTTCTTGACGAGGACGATAACCACCCTGACGAGGCTGATAGCCACCTTCCTGACGAGGCTGATAGCCACCCTCCTGACGGGGACGATAGCCACCCTGCCCTTGACGAGGCTGATAGCCACCCTCCTGACGAGGACGATAACCACCCTCCTGACGAGGCTGATAACCGCCGTTATAGTTGTTGCGGGGACGGTAACCGCCGCGCTGTGTATTTGCGCTCTGCAGACCGGCACCGAAGCCCTCCGGACGGAAGCCACCTTCATCGTTGTCGTGGTTGTTGAAACTTGGACGCTCAAAAGTTGGGCGCTGTCCTGTATGTATACGCGGGCGTGGTGAACGGCCCGTGCGGTATTCTTTCTGGAAGCCTTCCTGATTCTGTGTTTCTTCCTGCTTTTTCTCGTTGTTCTCGAAATCCATGCTAATAACTTTGTTTAAATACTTATTAATAAATTGTTGGTTGATTAGATTCCCGTATAAGAGGATGGCGTAATCGCGCGAAGCTCCTCTTTGACATCCTCACTGACTTCCAGTGTCTCAATAAAGTGACGGATCTTCTCGCCAGTCAGTTTCTCATTCGTTCTCGTCAGTGCTTTCAGCGTCTCATAAGGATTCGGATATGCCTCACGGCGGAGAATCGTCTGAATAGCCTCAGCCACAACAGCCCAGGTATTGTCAAGATCTTCCTGCAATTTCTCCTCGTTAAGGATCAGCTTACGCAGTCCCTTCAGGGTGCTCTGGAAAGCAATAAGCGCATGTCCCATAGGTACTCCGACATTACGCAGTACAGTCGAGTCGGTGAGGTCACGCTGCAGTCGGCTTACAGGCAGTTTGGCTGCCAGGAACTGCAAGATAGCATTCGCAATACCCAGATTACCCTCGGAGTTCTCATAGTCGATCGGGTTTACCTTATGCGGCATGGCACTACTACCCACCTCACCGGCTTTGATTTTCTGCTTGAAGTAATCCATGGAGATATACATCCAGAAATCACGATCCAGATCAATCACGATCGTATTGATACGACGCATCGCATCGAAGATGGCGCCCAGCCAGTCATAATTGGAGATCTGAGTGGTGTACTGCTCGCGCTCAAGACCGAGCTTCTCGCTGACGAAACTGTTGCCGAACTCACGCCAGTCATATTGCGGATAGGCCACATGATGGGCATTGTAATTACCAGTAGCACCACCGAACTTTGCCGTGACAGGAATCTCCTTCAGAGAGCGTAACTGCTCCTCCAGACGATAGACATAGACCATGATCTCTTTTCCCAGACGGGTTGGAGATGCCGGTTGACCGTGGGTCTTGGCAAGCATCGGGATATTCTTCCACTGCTCAGCATAATCGTGCAATTGCTCAATCAGTTCACTGACAAGCGGATAATATACGTCCTCCAAGGCCTCTTTCACGGAAAGAGGAACACTGGTATTATTAATATCTTGGGAAGTCAGACCAAAATGAATAAACTCCTTATACCGTTCAAAGCCACCGATAGCATCGAGCCTTTCCTTGATAAAGTACTCTACGGCTTTCACATCATGATTGGTTACCTTCTCAATTTCCTTCACACGCTGGGCATCAGCGGGTGAGAACTGGCGGTATATGTCACGGAGTTGGTCAAACAGTTGATGGTTGATGTCCTGCAGCTGTGGTAAAGGTAACTCGCAAAGGGTAATGAAGTATTCTATTTCAACACGCACTCTATAGCGAATCAACGCATACTCTGAGAAATACTCTGCCAACGGCTCTGTCTTACTCCTATAACGGCCATCAATAGGCGAAATGGCTGTCAACAAACTTAAATCCATTCTTAAACTAAACCAAAAATTCGATAATTATCTATTCAATAAAAGCGCTTCGGCCCAAACCGCAACCTCCACGGCTGCAGAAGGACCTGTTTTGTGTCGTGGGCGTTGACGGATTCGAACCGCCGACCCTCTGCTTGTAAGGCAGATGCTCTAAACCAGCTGAGCTAAACGCCCTTCGTGCCTCCACACACATGCATTTTTATGCGGATGCAAAGGTACACTAAAAAAACGAAACCGCAAAATTTCCCGAAAGAAATTTCACGGTTTCACCTATATTATAACTGATACAGGTCGCTATCGGCCATCAACTCCACTTTTTTCTCTGCCAATATCCTCTCACAAGCCTCCAGATCCGTAGGACGAATGACGACTGTTGCCACATCACCATTGGCGAAAGAGTACATATACTCAATGAATACACCATTATCGGACAAATGTTTCAGGACAACAGCCAGCGAACCACTGGTGTTCGGACAGATAAAACCAATGACATCCGTAAGTTTTACGGCGAAATGAGCCTCTTTCAACACCTGATAGGCCTTGTCTGGATCTGACACGATACAGCGCAGGATTCCGAAGTCGCTATTGTCGGCGATACTCATGGCAGACAGATTGATACCTGCAGCTCCCAAGACCTCTGTCACCTCAGTCAGTCGTCCAGACTTGTTCTCAAGGAAAACGGATAATTGTTTTGCTTTCATACTCTTTATAGTTTAAGTTTCTTATCAGATTTTTCTATTATCTATCACACGCTTGGCCTTTCCTGTTGAGCGCTCAATACCCTTCGGCTCAACAAGTTTCACCTTGAAGCCAAGGCCGATCACACTGCGCAGCTCACCTTCCAACTTCTTCTGCAGACCAACCATCGTCGCCATGTCATCGGTGAAGTATTCTTCCTTCACCTCGACCTTCAACTCTGACGTGTCCGTATTGTTGACACGGTCAACGGTCAACAGGAAGTGAGGCTCATACTCAGGCAGCTTCAGGATGACATCCTCGATCTGCGACGGGAACACGTTCACACCACGGATAATCAGCATATCATCGCATCTGCCAAGGATGCGGTCCATGCGAACGAGCGTGCGCCCGCACTCACATTTCTCATAATGAAGGGCCGTCAGATCGTGAGTCCGATAACGGAGAAGCGGCATACCCTCTTTCGTCAGATGGGTAAAGGTCAGCTCACCAAAAGAGCCCTCCGGCAGTGGCTCGCCCGTATTCGGATCCAAGATCTCAGGATAGAAATAGTCTTCATTGAGGTGTGTTCCATGCTGACATTCACACTCATAGCCGACGCCAGGACCGGCAATCTCGCTCAGTCCATAGATATCATAAGCCTTGATGCCCAAGGTCTGTTCCAGCTTTACACGCATCTTCTCCGTCCACGGCTCAGCACCGAAGACGCCAACCTTCAGCTTAAACTCATCACGAGGCCATTCACACTCCTGCATGGCTTCACCAAGGAACATCGCATACGAAGGAGTACAACACAGGATCGTCGTACCGAAATCATGCATCAGCGTCATCTGCTTCTGGGTGTTTCCAGAAGAGATAGGGATTACACTGGCACCGATATTCGTCGCACCATCGTGAGCACCCAGACCTCCCGTAAAGAGACCATAGCCATAAGCCACCTGGAAGATATCATCTTTTCCTGCGCCATAGGCCGTGAAAGCACGACTAATGGCCTCTGCCCACATGGCCAGATCCTTCCTGGTATAAAGCACGACCACAGGTTTTCCCGTAGTACCTGAAGAGGCATGAATGCGTACGATTTGACTCATCGGCACAGCCGCCAGACCGAAAGGATAGTTGTCACGCAAGTCCAACTTGTTGGTAAACGGCAATTTAACGATATCGTCAATACCCTTGATATCACCGGGCTCCAGTCCCATCTCCTGGAACTTCTTCCGGTAAAAGGGGGTGTTGTGATATACATACTCCGCCATCTTTACCAAACGGCGACTCTGGATTTCACGAAGCTGTTCGCGATCCATGCATTCTACGCTTTCATTCCAAATCATTGTCTTTAATTTAGTATTTGTTGATGTTCTCGTATGACCTCCATTCCTTTCAAGGTGTAAAGGTAATGCAAAACGCGCAAAATACAAAATAAAAGCCCATTTATTTTTTACATTCCATATTATTACATTATTTATGCAACATAAAAAAGAGAATCCATGGCATCATTCAAAGTGACCAATAAAAAAACGCTTCACCCTTTCAAGTGAAGCGTTATGTCTTTTTGTGGGCGTTGACGGATTCGAACCGCCGACCCTCTGCTTGTAAGGCAGATGCTCTAAACCAGCTGAGCTAAACGCCCTCATTTCATTTTTGCGGGTGCAAAGGTACTACTATTTATTGAGAATACGAAAAGAATAGGAATAAATCTTTCCCGTTTTAACTCTTTTTAAGTATTCAACCTAAAAGATGCTCAATATCTGCCTGAGGAAGAATACACAGGATAGCCTTCCCGTCGGGTGTGTAGTTTACGTTAGAACAGGTGAAGAGCTCATTGATAACGGTCTCCATCTCCTCGTTACTCAGAATCTGACCATAAGGAATGGCAGCACTACGTGCCAAGCTCAATGCCAGTTGTGCATTCAGTGTCGACAACTGTCCACGGACACCATTCACGTCTTCTACCATCTGACATAGGAGGCGGACCGGGTCGACACCCTCTATACCTGCAGGAACACCGTTGATAGCGAAACTGTTACCGCCAAGATCACTCAGATCGAAGCCGACATTTGTAAGATCAGGCATAATCTTAGTCAGGACCACCGCATCAGAAGGAGCCAGCCGGACTGTTTCCGGGAAGAGCAGTTTCTGTGTACTGGCGGCATGCTTATCCAGCTGTTCCATATACCGGTCATATAAGATACGGATATCTGCACGGTGCTGATCGATAATCATCAGTCCAGACTTTACCGCCGTCATCAGGTACTTCCCTTTATACTGATAATGGACCGGTGACTTCTCAGAAAGGAAATCCGAGGAGACGAGCGGCATTTCAGACGTCTCTGGGACATCAAAAACGTTTCCCTCTTCTGACATCCCCTCAAGATCATACTCTGCTTTCGCGCCCTCATAAAGTGCCTCCCAGTTATCTGGAACTCGGGAAGCAACACGCGACCCGAAAGTCTCTGTCCCACCCGTATGTTTCCCCTTTCCTTGGTTAAAAGGATTATAGTCGGGATTATATTGGGGCTGCGGAGGAGCAATCTGACTGGCAGGATCATACACGGGAATATCAGGACATCCCTGTGTGTCAAAATCGATCGTCGGGACCTCACAGAACTTTCCGATAGCATCGCGGACGGCAGCCGTCAGAATCTGCCATATTGCCTGTTCGTTCTCAAACTTGATCTCGGTCTTCGTCGGATGGATGTTCACATCAATATCGGAAGGCTCGACCTCGAAATAGAGGAAATAAGGAACCTGCATCCCTTCCGGAATCAGACGACCATAAGCAGAGAGCACCGCCTTATGGAAATAGGGATGCTTCATATACCGGCCGTTGACAAAGAAATAGTCATGTCCGCTTTTCTTTCTCGCTGCCTCAGGTTTACCGACAAAGCCCGTAACGGTACACATGGCAGTATGGACGTCAACGGGCAGGAGATCTTGATTATATTGCTTGCCAAACACATCCAAGATACGCTGACGCAGACTGCCGGGTTTCAGATTCAGCATCTCCGTACCATTATGATGTAGCGTGAAATGGATCTCTGGATAAACGAGTACGATCCGCTCAAAAGCGACAAGAATGTTACTCAGCTCCGTCGCATTCGACTTCAGGAATTTCCGACGAGCCGGGACATTGAAGAACAGGTTCTCCACCTTGAAGTTACTACCGACTGGGCAAGAGACGGGTTCCTGACCGGTCACTTTTGAGCCTGCGATCAGCAGACGAGTGCCTATCTCATCCTCCTGTCTTCTTGTCTGAAGCTCCACCTGAGCCACAGCTGCGATTGAGGCCAGGGCCTCACCGCGGAAGCCCATCGTATGTAAGGCGAAGAGGTCGTCTGCCTGTCTGATCTTAGAGGTGGCATGACGTTCGAAGCTCATACGAGCGTCGATCTCGGACATGCCTTTTCCGTCATCAATAACCTGAATACAAGTTCTGCCAGCATCAACAACCATCACATGGATGGTCTTGGCGCCAGCGTCCACAGCGTTCTCGACCAACTCCTTGATGACAGAAGCCGGTCGCTGGATTACCTCACCAGCAGCAATCTGGTTGGCTACACTATCTGGAAGCAGACGAATCAGGTCACTCATGTTTACTCCTCCAATGAAAGATATCGTCACGGTTAAGCGGACGAACGCCATCGTACCACATAAAGCCCGGAAGACGCTTACGGTTCGCAGGTATCTGATTCAACGGATACATCGTACCACTGGTCTTAGGCGTCCATACACGTTGGAGCTTCCGGTCCTTCAGGAACATCCGCAACTCGGTGGTCTCCTGATAATTATAGATAATCGGAATGGAGTCGCCCTCCTCAAAATAATAGCCGATGAGCACATTATCCTTGGCACGTGCCTCATGGATATTCCCATCAACGAAGAAGGCGAACATCTCTTTCGACGACACCTGATTATAACAGGTCGTATCCGTCCGTAACTGTTGTATAGAGAAACAGTTGCCAATGATATGAGCACGATCGATAACGGAGTCTCTCAGGAACACCTCAATCTTATCACCGACAAGTTGCTGGTTGTTGTTCCAGACAATCGGGTCATAATACATCGTCATACAGGAATCCTGCGAGTTGTAGACTAAGGAATCGCAGACGGCCTGTACATCGGTACGATAAGCACGTACATGATGGAAGGCATGTATCTTCCGATATACGGAATCTGTCTCTATATTAAAGGTCACCACCTTAAATGTATCGGCATGCATGAAAAGCGAGTCACCCTGGGAATAGTCAATTGCCACGGCGCTATCGGTACATAAGGCATAGCCTGTATTCTCGTAATACTCGCCATAGTTGCCTGTCAGTTTATTCTTATTGAGCGAATCAACATAGACGACGTGACGGAATGCCTGACTGACTCCTTCCTTACTATCGTAATAGACGCTATCCCCCACCAGCATCTTACCACCATTGGTCAATATCGAACGGTTCATCAGACGGGCGCGGTCATTTTTCGTATCATAGTAGCCTTGTTCAGAGTAGATATGACTCTCACCGGAAGTGATATCAGACGGACCGACGATATGAGCCATCGAGAGACGGGTATCATAATAAAGCGTATCGGTAGTGAGATAGAACTTCGGACTCTTCATCTTGACGTCGTAGTTGAACACCGACATCTTACTCTTGGTATTATACTCTCCCCAATCTGAGGTCAGCGTCGTCGCACCGTCTATCATCTTACCGCCTTCGAAGAAATAAGCGTTATCATAGAGCCGGTCGAAATCGAGACTATCCGTATAAAGTGTCGTCTTACGGTGCTTGAGGATCACATTATACCGAGCCCGAGCCATCTGCTCGTTCCCGTCATAATAGGCATAATCGCTCAGCAAGGAAAGGGTATCCCCCTGATACATTCTCACATGTCCGAAGGCTTCAAAGGAATTGCTTGCCTCATAGAAATAGGCGCTATCACAATAGAGCCGGGCGCCTCGATGAGTAAAATGCACCTTCCCGTTCAGGATAGTCGCATCAGGATTCTTCATCTGGTCGAAATGCAGCAGATCAGCGTGGACAAGATAGACACGCGTGTCCTGCGCTCTGGCTTTCCGAACCGGGCGCCTCCGCTGTTTCGTCGGCGCGGCAATACTGGCCAGACAAAGAATAGCGAGCAAAGCAATAACTATGGTCTTCGTTTTGGGCATTGTCATTTAATCCATCCCTCATATTCAAACTGACAGTCCTTATAATCGTCATTCAAACGGGTATAGATACTTTTAATCTTGTTGACAACCCACTGATGGATGCAATCATTCTGGCGGCGCTGTAGTACCACATCCTTCAACGTCTGGAAGTCTTCAGAGATAGAAGCCTTATGACCATCTATGCGGTTCTTCAACTTAACCACCACACAGACCGTCTTTCCGCGCTGGTTGATCATCTGGAAGGCACGAGATACCTGACCGACCTGCATCGTATCCACCACCTTGGCCACCTCGGGCGGCAGGTCTTGCATACGGAAACGAGATGTAATGCGCCCCGTCTGTACGTCGTTATTCGACATCAGGCCCTTGTTATTACGGGTATCCTTATCATCAGACAAGTGCGCTGCAGCATCCTCAAAAGTAAACTTACCATCCCGAATATCTACAGCCATGGAATCCAGACGAACAAGTGCCTTCTCAATAGACTCCTGGGAGACGATCGGTTTACGGAGGATATGTCGGACATTCACTTTCTCACCACGTTTCTCTACCAACTGAATAATATGGAATCCGAATTCCGACTCCACGATTTTTGACACTTTCTTCGGGTCTGTCAGATTGAATGCCACAGTCGCAAAGGCAGGATCAAGCGTTCCTCGTCCCGCAAATCCGATCTCACCACCACGACGTGCCGATTCCGGGTCCTCGGAATAGAGGCGTGCCAACGTCTGGAATGTGGCATCACCACGATTCACACGATCGGTATATTCACGAAGTTCCTCTTTGACACGATTCAGTTCTTCCGCCTCCACACGTGGGGTCTGTTGGATAATCTGCACCTCCACCTCCGTAGGAACGAAGGGGATGCTATCCTGGGGCATATCCTTGAAATAACGACGGACCTCCGCAGGAGTCACTGCGATATCCTCCACCAGTTTACGCTTCATCTTCTGAACCATCTGACGGTCTTTCATCTCTTCGCGCAGTTCATTACGGATCTGCGTAAGAGTCTGGTGCTTGTACTCTTCCAGGCGTTCACGTGAGCCATCAACCATATCCAACCAACCGTTAATGGTATATTCAACCTGCTGCGCCACCTCGGCATCAGTCACCTCGATACTATCGATTTCTGCTTGATGCTTAAACAATTTCTGTACAGCGATCTGCTCTGGTATAGCACAATCAGGGTCTCCGTTCCACTTCACGCCTTCCATCGATGCTTGTATGCGCATAGCCTCAACATCAGACTTCAAGATGGCCTCGTCGCCAACGACCCAAATCACTTCATCGACAACGGTTCCTATGGAATCGTTTTTTTCTTGACTATGAATACCTGGAATGGCCGGCATGGCGATACCAATCAAGGGAGTCGCCACAATCACTATGGGAAAAACTTTCTTGAATAAATTCATGGATGTTGGTTTATTGTTTTCAATACTTCATAATCTATCTGTACAGGATAATGCCGACGCAGGGATGCCACCCATTCGCTTTCCAACATATCCTGATAATCTTCAACAACTTTCTCACGCACATCAGTATAGTCATCCGGATACTTCTTCAGTTTCTTACCGTAGACAGCATCAATCGGATAGTCAGGAAAAGCCTCTTGAGAGTGAGAACGGAGCTTGAACACCATCTTGTCCACAACCGGATTATCGCCAGGTTTAAAAATCCCCTTTTCAACCCGGATACGAATCACGGAATCAGGATTAAACGTCTGGCGCAGTACTTCCTCCCATTGCTCAAATGGCAGGTCCTTTACACACCGTTTGACCGCCTTAACATCGCTCTTGGTCTTAACATGATAAGCCATACCCTTATAGCGGGGTTCACTCCATGCATAGTCCTTCTTATGCTTTCTGAACCATGTGCGCAAGCCTTCTTCATCCTCTGCAGCCCGTTTCCACACCTTCTGATTGCTGATCTCATAAAGCAAAAGACCATCATGATACTCTTGCATGAGGTACTTCATATCTGAATCAGCAGTAGCCAGAGAGTCGGCGCGCATGTCCATCAGCTGTGCCTCCGTCAGTGTGCCCTTTGAGTCTCTCACAGTCTGCGCCACCTTCTGTGCTGCTATCGCATCACGAATGCCCTGTTGCTCAATGGCATAAACGATATCTTCTTTCAAGGAGTCGAAAGGTTCCAATTGTTTCCGATCCCTCATCAACACGATATGATAGCCCTCAGGCGAGAGGAAAGGACGACTCATCTCCCCTTTCTGTAACGAGTACGCCACTTCTTCAAACTCCTTGAAGGTCTGATGAGGCGCCATCCACGGCAGCAGTCCCCCTTGTCGGGCGGAACCAGGATCCTGCGACACCTTACCTGCCATTTCTGCGAAGTCAGCACCCGCCAGCAAAGCACGATAGACAGAATCCGCACGCAGACTCGCCATCTCCTGCTCACGCACAGACGCTTTGGTAGAAAGACGTATCAGGATATGAGCAGGTCGTACCAATCCACGAGGTCCGACCATCTCCTTGGTATCGATGTAAATACGTTTTGCCTCTTCCAAGACATCCGCATCGGTCACAAGTGTGGGACGTACCTGCTGATTCCTATACATGGCATATTCTTCCTTGAAGGAAGACAAAGTATCCAGTCTCGCGTCCAAAGCTGCGGCGACCTTCAACTTATAATTCACAAACAGTTCCACATACTCCTCTA
Source organism: Prevotella sp. lc2012 (assembly GCF_900107065.1). Classification (NCBI taxonomy): domain Bacteria; kingdom Pseudomonadati; phylum Bacteroidota; class Bacteroidia; order Bacteroidales; family Prevotellaceae; genus Prevotella; species Prevotella sp. lc2012. The sequence continues at coordinate 458,069 of NZ_FNUF01000003.1, forward strand.
CCGTCAACTTATCAGCGATCCCTTCCCCATTGTTCTTGTTATAAGAGTATTCAAACTCAGAACGGGTAACAGGTACACCATTCACCGTCATCACGATCGGCTCTTTCTGAGCCATGGCGACGACAGCGGTTAACAGTATGGCGACAAGCAGCGGAAGTTTTCTCATCAATCGTTGGGTCTTGAGTAATTCGGAGCCTCACTTGTGATCGTAATGTCATGCGGATGGCTCTCGTTCACACCTGCATTAGTGATACGGGTGAACTTCGCATCATGCAGCTTCTCGATGGTAGCAGCACCACAATAGCCCATACCCGAGCGCAAGCCACCCACCATCTGGTAGATCACCTCCTGAACCGTTCCTTTATAAGGCACACGACCAGCAATACCCTCAGGTACCAGTTTCTTCACCTCTTTGGTCTCACCCTGGAAATAGCGGTCCTTTGAACCATGCTTCTGCTCCATCGCCTCCAGAGAGCCCATACCACGATAGCTCTTGAACTTACGTCCATTATAAATAATCGTGTCACCAGGACTCTCTTCTGTGCCTGCGACAAGCGATCCGATCATGACACAGCTTCCTCCCGCAGCCAGAGCCTTTACGATATCTCCCGAATAGCGCAAACCGCCATCGGCGATAAGAGGAACACCCGTTCCCTTCAAGGCGCTATATACATCATAGACAGCACTCAACTGAGGTACACCTACACCAGCCACAACACGCGTCGTGCAGATAGAGCCCGGGCCAATACCCACCTTTACACTATCTGCGCCATTAGCGACCAGCATCTTGGCGGCCTCACCGGTAGCCACATTACCCACTACGATGTCAATGTTGGGGAAACATTTCTTAGCCTCGACAAGTTTCTCTATCACAGACTTAGAATGACCGTGAGCCGTGTCAATCACGATGGCATCAGCACCGGCATCGACCAAGGCCTGCATGCGCTCCAGTGTGTCTGCAGTAACGCCGACACCGGCAGCGACGCGCAAACGCCCCTTCTCATCCTTACAGGCCATCGGCTTATCCTTAGCCTTCGTGATATCCTTATACGTGATCAGACCAATCAGATGGTTATCCTTATCGACAACGGGCAGCTTCTCAATCTTGTTCTCCTGAAGAATCTGCGCAGCCGCTGTTAAGTCGGTCTGCTGATGAGTCGTCACCAAGTTATCCTTCGACATAATCTCCTCCACGGGACGGTCCAGACGACGCTCGAAACGCAAGTCACGATTTGTCACAATACCCACGAGATGTTTATCCTCATCTACGACAGGGATACCGCCGATATGATACTCCGACATGATATCCATTGCCTGAGACACTGTAGAGCCCAGAGGGATAGTGACCGGATCATAGATCATTCCATTTTCCGCACGCTTCACAATAGCCACCTGGCGAGCCTGATCTTCTATCGACATATTCTTATGAATGACACCGATACCTCCTTCACGGGCAATGGCTATAGCCATCTGCGACTCCGTAACCGTATCCATCGCCGCTGTAACAAACGGGATGTTCAACTCGATATTCCGAGAAAAACGGGTTTTCAACTCTACTGTTTTGGGCAGCACTTCAGAATAAGCGGGGATTAACAGGACGTCGTCGAATGTCAGTCCGTCCATGACGATTTTGTCTGCAATAAATGAAGCCATAAATACACTTTCTTTAAAATATTGCATGCAAAGGTAGTCATTTTCCACCACATCGCATTCGCTTTTTAGGAAAAAGTCACCTTATTAATGCAAATTAACCAAAAAGGGAGAGGCCAGACACCTTTTAGAGAATCAATTTGCCATCTCGGAAAGGAATTTGATGCGTACCAATCGGATCTCGTCTTCCGAATATTCGCCACCCAATTCTTTCTGCGCAATACTCAATTTATCTGTATCTGATTCACTAAAATAATCATAGATGTCGTCAATATGATCTTCATCCATCACGTCTTCCAGGAAATAGTCGATATTCAATTTCGTACCACTATAGACGATCGCCTCTATCTCATCTAGAAGTGCATCAAACTCGATGCCCTGTGCCGCAGCGATATCATCAAGAGCCACTTGACGATCTATGCTCTGGATGATCTTCACTTTCAGCATAGACTTCTTGGCAACAGTGCGAACCCGCATGTCAGCCTGACGCTCAATACTGTTTTCCTCACAATACGTCTTGATGAGATCCACGAACTCCTGAGCATACGGTTGCTTCACCTTTCCTTCACCGACACCCTGGATATTCTTCAGTTCATCCAGCGTGACAGGATAATCCGTAGCCATCTGTTCTAATGACACATCCTGGAAAATCACATATGGCGGACGCTGCATACGTTTGGAAACTTTCTTCCGAAGATCTCGCAGCATTGCGCTCAATGTCGGATCAAGCGCACTGATGCCACTTTCATGGTCAATCGTATCCTCATCATCAACGAACTCAACATCCTTCACAATCATAAACGACTGAGGAGACTTCAGATACTTCTTTCCTGCCGAGGTAACCTTCAGCAGTCCGTAGTTCTCGACTTCCTTCTTCAGATATCCAGCAATCAAAGCCTGACGAATCACTGGGTTCCATATCTTCTCATCTTCATCAGACCCTGCGCCGAACAAATCCAACTCCTCATGATGGTGTGCCAGAATCTCTTCCGTCTCCTTGCCTATGATAAAATCTATGATATAGTCTGCCCGGAATCGCTCTTTCACCGATAAGACAGCATTCAAGACTATCACCAACTGCTTCTGCGCCTCTATCTTCGTCTTCGGGTGGAGACAGTTGTCACAGTTACCACAGTTGTCCTTTGGATACACCTCTCCGAAATAATGCAATAGCATTTTTCGGCGACAGACCGAAGTTTCGGCATACGCCGCAGTCTCCGCTAAAAGCTGCCGCCCGATATCCTGTTCTGCGACAGGCTTTCCCTCCATAAACTTATCCAGCTTCTGAAGATCCTTATATGAATAGAACGCGATACACAAGCCCTCGCCTCCATCACGGCCGGCACGTCCGGTCTCCTGATAATATCCTTCCAAGGACTTCGGGATATCATAGTGGATAACGAAACGTACATCCGGCTTGTCAATCCCCATGCCAAAGGCAATTGTTGCTACAATGACATCGATATTTTCCATCAAGAACTCATCTTGTGTCGTAGAACGGGTGACCGAGTCCAGACCTGCATGATAGGCTGCCGCTTTGATGTCGTTTGCCTGTAAGACGGCGGCCAGCTCCTCAACCTTCTTCCTGGAAAGGCAATAGATAATACCACTCTTTCCCGGATGTTGTTTGATAAACTTGATGATATCCTTGTCTACATCCTTTGTTTTCGGACGTACCTCATAATACAGATTCGGTCGATTGAATGAGCTTTTAAACTCAGCAGCATCGACGATGCCAAGATTTTTCTTAATATCTGTACGTACCTTATCCGTAGCAGTTGCTGTCAGCGCAATAATCGGAGCCTTTCCAATTTCATTTACAATCGGACGGATCCTCCTATATTCAGGTCTGAAGTCATGTCCCCACTCAGATATACAATGAGCCTCATCAATAGCATAGAAAGAAATCTTAACCGATTTCAGAAAATCGACATTATCTTCCTTTGTCAATGACTCTGGTGCGACGTACAGTAATTTTGTACGACCAGACAAGATATCCGCCTTCACCTGATCTATCGCGGCCTTATTCAACGACGAGTTCAGATAATGGGCTGTCCCCTCATGTTCACTCAAGTTGGAAATAACATCGACCTGATTCTTCATCAAAGCAATCAATGGCGAAATCACGATGGCCGTTCCCTCCATCAGAAGGGAGGGCAGCTGATAACAGAGAGACTTACCACCACCAGTGGGCATGAGAACAAAAGTATCATGACCATCCAACAGGTTCTGGATGATTTGCTCCTGATCGCCTTTGAATGTATCAAATCCAAAGTATTTCTTCAGAGCATCGGTAAGGTTTCTCTTCTCTGTCATATATGATTTCAGCAAATTAGGCTCCTATCTTCTGTAAACGAGACTGATCCAACTGTTTCCGCGCATAGTCGGGAGTGATCACCAGTTTCTTGACCTTCTTGGAAGGCATATCAAACATGGCATCCATCATCACGCTCTCCACGATAGACCGCAGACCACGTGCGCCCAGATTATACTCCACGGCCTTATCGACAATCACCTGCAAAGCCTCATCTTCGAATGTCAGTTCTATTCCATCCATCTCAAACAGCTTCTGGTACTGTCTCACGATGGAGTTCTTCGGTTCCACCAGGATACGCTCTAATGCCGCACGATCCAAAGGATTCAGATAGGTGAGCACTGGCAATCGGCCGATAATCTCCGGGATCAGGCCAAACGATTTCAGGTCCTGCGGCAAGACATATTTCATCAGATCCTTCTTGTCGATCTTTCTCACGTTCTGAACAGAATTGTATCCCACGACATGCGTATTCAGACGCTGGGCGATCTTACGTTCAATACCGTCAAAGGCACCGCCACAGACAAACAGGATGTTATGCGTATCGACATGAATATAGTCCTGATCCGGATGCTTGCGCCCTCCCTTTGGCGGCACATTGACGACCGTACCCTCCAGGAGCTTGAGCAGACCCTGCTGCACACCCTCGCCACTCACATCACGGGTAATAGACGGATTATCGCCCTTACGGGCTATCTTGTCGATCTCGTCGATGAAGACGATGCCCCTTTGGGCAGCCTCCACATTATAGTCGGCCACCTGCAGCAGTCGGGTCAGGATACTCTCCACATCCTCGCCCACATAGCCGGCCTCGGTGAACACCGTCGCATCAACGATGGTGAAGGGCACATCAAGCAGTTTGGCTATCGTACGGGCCAACAGCGTCTTACCTGTACCCGTGGAGCCCACCATGATGATATTGCTCTTCTCTATCTCGACACCATCCTCATCCTTCTTCTGCTGTAACCGTTTGTAGTGGTTGTATACAGCCACAGAGAGGTAGCGTTTCGCCTCGTCCTGTCCGATCACATACTGGTCCAGGTAATCCTTTATCTCCTTGGGCTTGGGAACTTTCTTCTGACGGAACTGGCCCTCGTCGGCCTGTGGCGTCTTGGAAAGATTCTCCTGCACAATACGATAGGCCTGCTCGGCACAACTCTCACAGATATAGCCATTGATACCTGTTATCAACAGCTTCACCTCATGTTCGTTTCTTCCACAGAAGCAGCACTCTTTCTTCATCCGCCCTACTTCTTCCTTATCAGAACCTCATCAATCATACCATAAGCCTTTGCCTCGTCTGCCGTCATCCAGTAGTTACGATCGGAATCGGCATACACCTTATCATAGGGCGTATGCGAGTGCTCAGAGATAATGGTATACAACTCTTTCTTGAACTTCAGGATCTCCTTCGCCTCGATCTCAATGTCAGAAGCCTGTCCTTGCACACCGCCGAGTGGCTGATGAATCATCACACGACTATGCGGCAGTGCCGAACGCTTGCCTTCCGTTCCGGCCACAAGGAGTACTGCGCCCATAGAGGCCGCCATACCCGTACATATCGTTGCCACGTCGCTGGAGATGAACTGCATGGTATCATATATACCCAGTCCGGCCGTCACACTTCCGCCAGGACTGTTGATATAAATAGAAATATCCTTACCGGCATCGACAGAATCCAGGTAAAGCAACTGCGCCTGCAACGTGTTCGCTGTATAGTCGTCTATCTGTGTACCCAGAAAGATGATACGGTCCATCATCAAACGGGAGAAGACATCCATCTGTGTCACGTTCAGCTGGCGTTCCTCCAAGATATACGGATTCAGGTACTGAGCCTGAGCGCTCATCACCTCGTCCAATGTCAGGCCATCCATCCCCAGATGCTTGGTGGCATATTTCCTAAAATCATTCTTTAACATATCTTGCTTCCTTTTGTTTTTATGCATAAAAAAAGGTTATCGACCCTTCTTTACCTTGTGATTGGGACACAAAGATAATCAAAAAAGTCGATAACCTCTCTATATAGGGGGTTATTTTTTGCTAAAATACCTTATTTTTCTTGCATCAGCTTGTTGAATTCATCCAACGAGACTTCCTTCTCATTCAGTTTCACAACCTTCTTGAGAGCCTCCGTCAGTTTCACGTCAACGGCACGATCGACGAAGTTATCAAGATTCTCGCGCTTCTTCAGCTGCTCAGCGGCATAGTTCTCGAGCACATCCTCGGGCACATTGCTCATACCATACTGAGCGAACTGCTGACGGATGGCATCCTTGGCGACAGCCTTCAGGTCCTCATCCTCAACCTTAATATTCTGAGCCGCAACGATCTGCTCCTTGATCAAGTGCCACTTCAGCTCCTTGATACTTCCCTCGAAGTTCTTCTCCACATAGTCGGCACCCTTATCCTGATTGTTCTGGATCATCACGCGCTTGAGGAGAGCCTCGGGGAACTCGAGCTTACCCACCTTCTTCTCCATGTGGGCACGCACGTCAAGCATGAACTTATAGTCGCTGTTGCTGACCAACTGAGCCTTCAGCATCTCTGCGATCTTCTCACGGAACGCCTTCTCGTCCTTGACCGTTCCTTCGCCGAACACTCTGTCGAAGAGTGCCTGGTTCACCTCTGCCGGCTGGAAGTGGCGGATCTCGGTGATCTGATAGCTGAAGTCAGCCTTCAGATCCTTCACCTGCTCCTTGTCGACCTTCAGCAGGGCAGCCACCTCGGCGTCGTTGTCGGGATAGGCCTTCTTCGGGTTGAAGGTGATGATATCACCCACCTTGGCACCCTCGAACAACTTCTTCTGGTCCTCGGCCTTGATATAGGCGGGCATCACCATACCACCCTCGGTCGTGATACCACCCTCTTTGGTGTTTCCCTTCTTGTCAAGCTCACGGAGATCACCAGTGATGGTGTCGTTGCCGCTGAAGACCTCGGCCTTCACGAACTCACCACCCTGAGATGCGTACATCTCCACCTGCTGGTCGATCAGCTTGTCATCGACCGTGATGGTGTAATAGTCCACCTTATCGCGGCCTGTCAGCTCAGCCTTGAACTCGGGAGCCACGGCGATGTCGAACACGAAGGTCAGCTCGCCATCCTTCTCGAAGTCCTGAGGCACCTGCTTCTCCTCGTTGGGAAGGGGCTCACCCAGCATCTGAATCTTATTCTCACGGATGTATTCATAAAGTTTCTCACCCATCAGCTTGTTGACCTCATCAACCTTCACGGCTGTGCCATACTGCTTTTTGATCAGTCCCATGGGAACCATGCCAGGACGGAATCCCGGAACCTGGGCTTTCTTGCGATAGCTCTTCAACGTCTTCTCTACCTGCTCCTGATAGTCTGCCGGCTCTACGGTCATTGTCAAAAGACCGTTGATCTTATCGGCGCAATCGAATGTAATTTTCATCTTCTTTATACCTTATTTAATATGTAAATCAAATTTTGAGGTGCAAAAGTACACATAATTGACGTAATACCCGAACAATTTTGTTTTTTTAACACATCAATCTTCCTCTCTTGCCTTTCGTTCCTCTTCCAGCAGCTGGAAGTCTTTCTTCCTCAAGACGAAGGAGTTCGACAAGTACTTCTCTCGCACGATCTTGTTCTCAGCCAACTCCTCCGGACTGCCCTGGAACAAGATACGACCTTCGAACAGAAGATAGGCACGGTCAGTGATCGAAAGCGTCTCCTGAACATTATGGTCCGTTATCAGGATACCGATATTACGATACTTCAGTTTCCATACGATCTGCTGGATATCCTCCACGGCGATCGGGTCGACGCCCGCAAACGGCTCATCCAGCATGATGAACTTCGGTTCGATAGCCAGGCATCGGGCGATCTCCGTTCTCCGTCGCTCACCACCCGACAGCTGGTCACCTTTGTTCTTGCGCACCTTCTGCAGACGGAACTCCTTGATCAGCTCTTCCAGCTTCTTCATCTGATAATCACGAGGCTTGCCCGTCATCTCCAATACAGAAAGAATGTTATCCTCAACACTCATCTTACGGAACACGCTCGCCTCCTGCGCCAGATAGCCGATGCCCGCACGGGCACGCTTATACACGGGGAATGTCGTCACATCCTCTTCCCCCAGGTAGATATGCCCCCCATTGGGAACGATCAGACCAGTCGTCATATAGAAAGACGTCGTCTTTCCTGCACCGTTTGGTCCAAGCAGTCCGACGATCTCACCCTGTTTCACGTCAAAGCTCACGTCATTGACCACCGTACGTTTCCCATACCGTTTGACGAGTCCTTCCGTCCGAAGCACCAAACGCTCCTTTATCTGTTTTTCTTCCATATTGATGTCTGATTTGGATGCAAAGTTACGAAAAACGAGTGAAATGTAAAAGGAAAACTCGTTTTTCTTTTTCATGTGTTTTTACGTTGACTTATAGTTTTGACAAAGTTTCCTCTGGGGAATGTCGGATTTTCCTCCGACGAAACGCCCAATTCGCTTTACTGAAGCCTTACACATTTTGTCCAATTGTCCAAACACCGCGTTAATTGTATCACCCTTCGAAACGTGCTTTTTCAAGAAAATATCTCTATTTCTTGTTCGTTCAAATAATTATACTTGTGGAATAAAGAACAGTCACTTCTTGCTTAACATAAATAAGGCTTGTAACATAACATAGCTTGGGGCAGTGTTATGTATTGTCTCCGTATAGCCCTGGGCATCAACCACAAATTTATAATTCGACAGGTTCCTCAAGATGTCAAAGCCAACAAGTTTGACATTCAGTTTATTCTTGATAACATTCTTGCTCACAGAGACATTCCAAATGAAATTATCCGTATTCATACTGGCAGATGTATACCCACGTCGGCTGAACATCTTCACGTCAGAGGACAGATCCACACCCCATTGGGGGATTGTATACGACACATTACAACCATAGTCATATTCAAATGCACTGACTCTTGAGAAATCTGTCCTTATACTCATGCTCTTACGCCACAGGAAATGAACGTTCGTCCCCAAGGTGAGTTGCTTATGACGATAGTAACTTACCATCTTCGTATCAGACAACAACGTGTTCACCTTGCTTAACTCATCGCGAGGAACATAATAAGACAGAACATAATCCACGTTTCTTAGATAGTCAAAAGATGACTTAATGTCAGTAGATATCTTCTTTTGCTTTCCCCAATCGAAGTGATAACCAAGCCCTACACTCATTCGCCAGTTTCCGTTTACATTGCCATTACCAATGGTGTAATGCCCTTTCTCCGGATTGAAAGTCAGTTTCCTTCCGAGGGCGTTTTTCCTTGCTGTAAGGGTTACACCTGCGGAGAAGGATCGTCCAGTATTGGAATTTGATTTCGCAATAAGGAAATTGAAGATATGCTCTATACTGTTCTTCAAACCAGGGTTATAGATATAAGTAGTAAGTGCTTCGAAATTATTGACGACAGGCAGGATAATCGACATTTCCGGACTCTGTACATCTACGGAATAGCTGCTTTCCATATGTAATCCATCGTTATTCAGTTCAAAGAAATACGAAGGCTTAATATGCAATTCCCTCCTCTTTGCGAGAGTATCCAGTTGGAGACTGTTGTATCTGATCCTCTCGTCAGTATATTCAAGGGGGAAATAAACGCTCATACGAATGCTTTTCTGATTATGGAAATAATCATAGGACAAATTAAGGCCTGTTGAGTAGACATTGGCAGAGTTGACGAATGAACGGGAATTGAACAGATCTGTCATCGAGTTCTCTTTGTATATATCGTCTGCATGGGTTCGCCTCTTCTCATAAGTTACTTGTCCTGACAGCAGGAGATTATTAATAAAGCGCATGACATATTGCCCGTTAAAGGAATAATTTGATTCCTGCCTTGTCTTGTTGATAGAAGAATTGCGAATTTCGGTTGAATCAAGTAGCAGATATCTCACGGCGTATTCCTCGTCATCCCTGTTCGGGCGATTACGCAGATAGTCGCCTTTAATGGAGATATTCAGATTATCACCCGTAGGCAGTTGAGTCGTATAGGTGACAGAGGCTGACGAGTTCAGACTATGTTTCTCCGCATGACCATCATAATTCTTGCTCAGGGCGTTCATCTCAAGTAAAGAATACGACACGTCCTTTACCTTTGAGTAGTCGATCTTTGCTGTCGTAAAAAGCTTGAAAGGTTTCTGGAGGATAAACCGATTGAAGAAGTCCAGGCCTGACAATCTTGAAACATCAGAATTAGCGATATTTGAGACAAGGTTTCCTAAAGAATGATACTCATACTTCGTCTGCTGGATGCTGGCATCGTTTTTCTTCCACTTGGCTGTAGCCGACATGGTTTCCTTCCATTTCCTGTCCTTCTCGTTTATGGTGAGATAGGTGCCCAACTGTCTGGTCGAGACCAATCCTTCCACGGCCCTTTCCGGATTCCAGTCACCCCCATAATTGGGCAATTGTGTTTCGTTGGTATTATTCGTGTTTCCAAAAACGCTCCAATTGCTGTGATGGGTCTTTCGCATGGCAAACAAGCGCCCTAAATATCTATGTCCAGACCCTATGCCGCCCCCCATATTGACAGTATATCCAGTCGCATACTCTTTCTTAAGCCTGACATCCATTATATAATCTTTACGTGCGGCATGAGAATCGAGGAATTGGTTCTGTTCACTGTCTTGTTCGAACACTCTTAGCTCTTTTACAATATAATAAGGAAGATTATCCAATACAATTCGATTCTTGCCCTTGAAGAAATCGTTACCATCCAACGTCAGATAATCTATTTTCCGTCCATTGACATATATGTCGCCGTTTTGCTTCAACTCTGCACCAGGCAATTGACGGATAAGTGCATCAAGCATGGATCCCGAATGGATATTAAACGCACTGGCGTTATATACAAGCGTATCATTACGATACGTAAAACGAACCTTGGTCCCTTTTACAACAACTTCCTCCAGTCCGATACTTTTATAGACATCAGAATCATTCTTCTCAAGATAAAAAGATGGCAATTCTATCTGAAATCTTCTGGCAACATGTTTGATACGATAAACAAGCGATTGACTTTTGTATCCTGATGCGGAAACCTTAAACTGATATGTGGCCTGTTCTGCTGGTACATAGATTTTGAATCTGGCATCATCGCGGGTCGCTTTTGCCTCCACGGTGTCTAATGGAATATCATGTTCGTTTAACAATACGACAGTACCCTCTACGCCCGTCCTCGTAAAAGCATCGAATATTTTGCCATTCAATTCGATGTTTCTTTTTTGAGCACTTGACGAAATGGACATCAAGAGCAATAACAATGAGCAACAATATTTCATACCTCTATAAAAGAACATGCGACACCTTCAGTTCTTAATTTCAAAGAATAATGTTTTTGTGAGTAAATTCATAAAAATGATTGATAATATAGTATAGAAATCTATCGGAGTGCTTTATACTGTGGCAATTTGATTCTTTTTTGGACGCAAATTTACGAAAAATCGAGCGCAGAACAAAGAAACTCGTTTCTTTTTTTGCCGAGACGGAGTAACTTCGCGGTCGAACGACCGCAGAGTTACGCAAAAACAAGAGAAAATATTTAATATTTTATGTGATAGTGCAAAACTGACGTATTGGACATTGGACAATTGGACAAAACAAAATTTGATTGGAATCGACGGTACTAATGACAATAATTTAATTATATTATATATTATAATATATAATATAATTAATATAATATATTAATTATTTCTTTTCTTTGTCTTGGTTTCGACAAAGAAAAAAACTTTTTGTCCAATTGTCCAATTGTCCAAAATGTCCAAGGCCTCAGCAAAGCGAATATTGATAGAATAAATTTACACAGCCAACGCATCCGAAGGTAAGACTATAGCAGGCTCCCAGCAACGTCGCCGTCTGCTCGGAGGAAAACAGGAGTTTCATCGGAGGAAAGTCGGCCTTTCCCCGGAGGAAACCCCGAGAGCGCTGAAACACCCTGAAAACGGGGCGTTCAGGGGCGGCCGAGCACCTGACAAATTTTGTTTACTCACGTTGATTACATCGAACTCCATCACGACTCGGCCAACCATGCAAGCATGATGGCTCTCGCTGCTCTTTCGTTTCGGAAAATCTCAAATAGATCTGGATTTTCACTCGACTTTTCGTCACTCTGCGGTCATTCGACCGCGAAGTTACTCCGTCTCGGCATAAAAAAGATTAAATCCATTGCTCTTTACAAGCTTTTTATGTAACTTTGCCATCAGAGATGGCGAAGTTACTCCGTCTCGGCATAAAAAAGATTAAAATCTTTTGTTCTGCTCTCGACTTTTCGTAACTTTGTCCCCAAAATTTGTTGAAAGATGCTTATACAGAAATGGCTGACCACATTCGGCCGATACTTGATGCTGATGGGACGCACGTTCTCAAGGCCTGAGCGCATGAGGATGTTCTTGAAGCAGTATGTGAAGGAGATGGCGCAACTCGGCGTCGATTCGATAGGTATTGTATTACTCATATCTTTCTTCATCGGAGCTGTGATATGTATCCAGATGAAGATCAATATTGAGAGTCCTTGGATGCCACGGTGGGTCGCAGGCTACACCACCCGCGAGATCATGCTGCTGGAGTTCTCCAGCTCGATCATGTGTCTGATCCTGGCCGGAAAGGTGGGGTCGAACATCGCCTCGGAGATTGGTACGATGCGCGTGACACAGCAGATCGATGCCCTCGACATCATGGGCGTGAACTCGGCCTGCTATCTGATCCTGCCGAAGATCGTCGGCCTGCTCACGATCATGCCGTTCCTGGTGATCTTCTCGTCGGCCATGGGTATCGTGGGGGCTTATGCCACCTCGTACATCGGGCATATCATGCCACCCGACGATCTGACGCTCGGTTTGCAGCATGCCTTTATACCTTGGTTTGTATGGATGAGTATCATCAAGAGTCTCTTCTTCGCATTTATCATCACCAGCGTACCCGCTTATTTCGGCTACACAGTGGAGGGCGGCTCTGTCAATGTCGGTAAAGCGAGTACTGACGCCGTCGTATCATCAAGTGCACTCATCCTCTGTAGCGATGTCTTTTTAACACAGCTATTATCATGATTGAAGTCAGAAATCTCTATAAGAGCTTCGACGACAAGGAGGTATTGAAGGATATCAGTACCGTCTTCGAAGACGGCAAGACCAACCTTATCATCGGACAGAGCGGATCGGGGAAGACCGTTCTGATGAAAAACCTCGTAGGACTGTTGGAGCCCACAAGCGGACAAGTGCTATACGATGGTCGTGACTTCATCAGAATGACGAAGCACGAGAAGATCATGATGCGGCGTGAGATGGGAATGATTTTCCAGAGCGCGGCGCTCTTTGACTCTCTGACCGTGCTTGAGAATGTGATGTTCCCCTTGGATATGTTCTCCAGCATGACGCTCCGCGAGCGTATCCACCGGGCACAGGAATGTCTGGATCGTGTCAATCTGAAAGGTGCCGACGACAAGTTCCCTGGGGAGATCTCTGGCGGCATGCAGAAACGTGTAGCCATCGCGCGTGCGATAGCGTTAAACCCGAAGTATCTGTTCTGTGACGAGCCTAATTCCGGTCTCGACCCCAAGACATCACTCGTGATCGACGAGCTCTTGCAGAGTATCACGCGTGAGTTTAACATGACGACCATCATCAACACCCACGACATGAACTCTGTGATGGGCATCGGCGAGAACATCATCTTCATCTACGAGGGTACAAAAGAATGGCAGGGGGTGAGCAGTCAGGTCATGGGGTCTTCCAACAAACGGCTCACGGATTTCATATTCGCCAGCGACCTGCTGAAGAACATGAGGCAGATGGTCATAGACAACGGTCTGAAACTATAGCGACTTCCAAGACCTTTCCTAAAAGCATCTCCTCGGACACCCGACAATCCGTCTGGCATCCGAGGAGATCCTCTTTATAGGCGCAAGACGCCGGCAGGCGCCTTCACTCCTTTTACGCCTCTTTCTTCATGGGGAGTAACAGATTCAGCAGGACACCGACGACGGCAGAGAGTCCGATGCCACTGATGGAGAAGGTGCCGAAGGTGAGGATGGCACCGCCGATGCCCATCGTCAGCGTGACGGAAACGATGATGATGTTGCGCGTCTGGTTCAGATCCACCTTATGCTGAATCAGGTTCTGCACACCCACAGAGGCAATCGTTCCGAAGAGCAGCAGCATGATACCGCCAAGGACGGCCGACGGGATGCTCTGCAACAGCGCCGAGAGCTTACCGATGACAGAGAACACGAGGGCTGTACCTGCGGCGATACGGATCACCTGCGGATGGGTGACACGTGTGATCTGCATAGCGCCCGTCACCTCTGAATAGGTGGTCACTGGAGGACCGCCAAAGAAGGAGGCGAACAGACAGGCAAGACCGTCGCCCAGCATGGTACGGTGCAAACCGGGCTCCTTCACAAAGTCTTTATCGGCTACAGCACTGACGACATAGACATCGCCGATGTGCTCTATCACCGGCGCGATGGCCACGGGGATCATGAAGACAAACGGCTCCCAGGCAAACTGCGGCAACTGGAAATGGGAGATGCTGCCGGGCAGGGCGAACCAGGGGGCTGCACCCACGGCCGACAGATCGACGAGTCCCATACAGAGGGCCACCACATATCCCACGATGATGCCGATCCCCACGGGCACGAGCTTCACCAGTCCCTTACCAAACACCAGCACGATGATCGCCGTGACAAGCGACACAAAGGCCAGCAGCCAGTTCTCCTTCGCCATATTCACGGCAGCGGGCGACAGCGACAGACCGATCAGGATGATGACGGGGCCGATCACGACGGGCGGGAACAGACGGTCGAGGAGCTTGCGACCCTGCCACTTGATAAGGGCCGACATGACAAAATAGACCAATGCCACGCCGGCGATGCCTGCGATCGTGCCAGGCATGCCCCACTGCTGCGAGGCGGAGATGATCGGAGCAATAAAGGCGAAGCTGCTGCCCAGGAAGATGGGCACCATGCCTTTAGTGACCAGATGGAAGATGAACGTACCTATACCGGCCGTAAACAGGGCCGTAGCCGGATCAAGCCCGACCAGCAGGGGCACCAGTACCGTGGAGCCAAAGGCCACGAACAGGAACTGTACGCCGACGATGGTCTTTCTTGTGGTTGACAATTCTGAAGCCATAGTCATTCGCTTTTCATGATTCAACTTCAGAAGTTCCACTTCATGCCAAGTGTCGGGTTCACGAAGAACGACTTGTCATTATAGGTGTTATAGATGAAATTGCTGCTGATCTCGCACTCTGTACCTATACTCAGGTGACTGTTGAGATTATACCAGAGCTGCGGCTCCGTGAGCATGACCAGCTGACCGTGACCGTCGGCCTTCTGACCGCGCCAGAAGTCAATGAAGCCGGAGAAGGTGCATTTCTTGCCGAAATTCAGACCCCAGACACCTGTCAGCTGCACACTGTTATAGGCCGAGGTATAGTCATAGCTCTTGAAGAAACGCTTATACAACAGCTGCACGGAGTAGGTCTTGGAGAAGTCGGCATTATGTCCGTTCCAGGCTCCACCGAGGAGGGCTGCCTGCTGGAAACTGCTGAAACGGTTCAGTCCGCCGTTATACTCCACATGGGCGGCGAAGCCTTTCTTGCCGAGGTTAAACTCACGGGAGATCTCCGCATATGCGCCTTCCGTAAACTTCCGGCTGAAGTCGACATCGACGAAATAGAACCACGAGCCCCACTGGTCGGCCTTGAACTGCTCAACGGTGAGGGTCACCTTCTGACGGCCAGCCTCTTCGTCTGAATAAAGGTTACGACCGAAATCATAATGTAGCTGCACGTTCTGTGCCTGGACGGTCATGGCAGCAACAGCCATTACCACGCAAAAAAGAATCTTTTTCATCATACCGTTATTTCGTTATTTTAATTAAACACATATTTCAAGATAAAGAAGGCAGCGAGGATATACATCACGATGGAGAGTTCCTTGTAATGCCCCGTACAAACCTTCACCAGCACATAGGAAAGCATACCCAGTACGATACCTTCGGAGATGCTGGCCGTGAAAGGCATGGTGAGAATGGTGATGAAGCAAGGAACGGCCTCGGTGAAATCGCTGAAGTCGATCTTCGTGATGGTCTTGGTCATCAGCACGCCGACCAGCACGAGGGCGCTCGTAGTAGCGGCGGAAGGGATGATCAGGAACAGCGGCGAGAAGAAGAGGGCCACCAGGAAGAACAGCGCCACGGTCAAGGATGTCAGACCCGTACGACCGCCGGCGGCAATACCCGTCGTACTCTCCACATAGGTCGTTACCGTAGAGGTACCACAGAGGGCACCTGCTGTCGTTCCGATGGCGTCGGCCATCAGCGCACGGTTCAGACCATGGATCTTGCCTGTTCTCGGATCAGCCATACCGGCACTGGTAGAAGCGCCGATAAGTGTTCCCAGCGTATCAAAGAGATCCATGAAAAGCAGGGTGAAGACCACCACATAATAGTTGATATCCAAAGACAGGAAACGGGAGAAATCCATATGGAACGCGATGGGCGCCATTGATTCCGGCAGA
Organism: Prevotella sp. lc2012; assembly: GCF_900107065.1. NCBI lineage: Bacteria > Pseudomonadati > Bacteroidota > Bacteroidia > Bacteroidales > Prevotellaceae > Prevotella > Prevotella sp. lc2012. The sequence goes on from NZ_FNUF01000003.1 coordinate 474,570, forward strand.
CTGACCAGCGAGAAGTTCTCTGGAAGCTGTGTCACGCCGAGGGGGATACCAATAACGGTCATCACGATAATCGTATAGAACAAGGCTCCGCGTACGCCCACGGCCATCAGCACGCCGCCGAGCAGCACACCTGCGCCGGCTATCAGCGAAGACACGGTCCACGGCCCGAGGGTGGTGACGGTGGCGTCGCTGGCCACGATGATGCCGCCATTCTTCAAGCCGATATAGGCGATGAACAGGCCGATACCCACGGAAATGGAATAGCGAAGGTTCTGAGGTATTGCATTGACGATGGCTTCGCGAACCTTGAAAAAGGTCAGAAGGATAAAGACGATACCCTCAAAGAGCACGGCCGCCAATGCCTCCTGCCAGGTGTAGCCCATCGTCAGTACGAGCGTATAGGCGAAGAACGCATTCAGGCCCATACCTGAGGCAAGGGCGAACGGCATCTTGGCATAAAAAGCCATCACCAGGGTTGCAATCACCGCTGCAGCAATCGTAGCAGTGAAGAGAGCTCCTTTATCCATGCCCGTCTCTCCAAGGATCAGAGGGTTCACAGCAAGGATGTACGACATCGTGAGAAATGTGGTAAGTCCTGCCATCATTTCTACTTTCACAGAATGTTTCAGTGGGTCAAAGCCCAGCAATGCAAGGATTTTTTTCATAATGACTGATTATTGATTAGATAGTAACGTATAAATAAGTTTTGCAGTTTGCTCTGGAGCTTTCTGATGACCAAGTCGACGACTGATCTCCTCATAATCGTCTAGCATCGACTGACGGACAGGTCCGTCGAGGATCTTTTCCAGTTCCCATCGGATATTTGCCACAGAGAAGGTGTCGGCCACGAGCTCGGTCACCACCTCACGATCGGCAATCAGGTTCACCAGCGAGATGTACTTCACCCTCAGCACCTTCTTCCGCAACCAGCCGATCAGACGAGGCAGTGGTGTTTCATAGCACACCACCTGGGGTACTTTGAAGAGGCATGTCTCAAGCGTTGCCGTCCCACTAGTGACAAGAGCGGCATGAGCTTCCGCCAACAAAGGATAGGTCTGATTATAAACCACATCAATCCCTTTTCCTCGCAAGAACGTATCATAATAGTCTTTCTCTATCCCTGGAGCGCCGGCCAACACAACCTGATAATCACTCATATAGGGACTTACGGCCTCCATCATCGCCGGAAGGTTATCTTTTATCTCCTGTTTACGACTGCCGGCCAGGAGGGCGATAATCGGTCTGGTCGGCACGGCCGTCTTTTCGTATGCGGACAGGAACTCACGCACCTCGTCGGCTGTCGGGTTACCCACATAATGTATCGGATAGTGGTGCCGCTGTTCAAAAAAGGGAACCTCGAAGGGCAGGATGGAGAAAAGTTCATCCACGTCACGGCGGATATTCTTGATACGATATTCTTTCCAGGCCCAGATCTTAGGGGAGATATAATAATAGACGGGAATATTCGTCTTCGATTTTACATATTTCGCGATTGTCAGATTAAAGCCCGGATAGTCAACAAGAATCACGCAGTCGGGTTGCCAGTCCACAATATCGCGCTTACACCTCCTCATGTTAGAGAGGATCGTGGGCAGATGGAGCAGCACAGGAACAAAGCCCATATAGGCCAACTCACGATAATGGCGCACGCGGGTACCACCCACCGCCGTCATCAGGTCGCCACCCCAAAAGCGGAACTCCGCGTTGTCGTCAAATTCTTTCAACGACTTCATCAGGTGTGATGCATGCAGATCGCCAGAGGCTTCACCTGCAATCAGATAATACTTCATAAATTCCAGGATTTGATATTATCTATGGCCGTATAGGCGGTCACATCAATCTGTGTCGGTGTGATAGCGACATAGCCGTTCGCTAATGCCCAGTTGTCTGTATCCGTCGCCATCGGCTCGTCATTGGTATATTTCCCCACCATCCACCAATAATCATAGCCACGAGGATGGGCGCATTTCACCACCTCTTGTCCCCATGTTCCTTTGGCCATACGACAGACACGAACGCCCTTGTATTCCTGCACTAAAGGGAAATTCACGTTCAAGCAGACACCTAAGGGCAGGCCGTCTGCCAGCACCCTCATCGTGATGGCACGAACCAACGGGCGAAGGGGTTCGAAATCCGCCTCGTCGCGATGATCGCAGAGAGAATATGCCACAGAAGGTATGTATTTCATACAGCCCTCGAGCGTGACCCCCATCGTGCCGCTGTAATGCACATTCACAGAAGCATTATCGCCATGGTTGATACCGCCGATAACCATATCTGGAGTACGGGGGACGATCTCTGCCAAAGCCATCTTCACACAGTCGACAGGTGTACCATTACACGACCAGACCTCCACGCCCTCCCTTTTTTCCCGAAGTTGCAGTTTCAGTGGTTTCATAGCCGAAAACGCACATGAGAAACCACTACGCGCCGACTCCGGAGCGCAGACAATAATATCACCAAGATCAGACACCATTTCCACTAATTCCCGGATACCCTTTGCCTGATAGCCGTCATCATTGGAAATGAGCAACAAGGGTCGTTTAATTTCCATAAAATTTCAACGATTTGGGTACAAAAGTACAAAAAAATATGAATTGTGAATTATGAATTATGAATTATTTCGTAACTTTGTACCCAAATCTCTTATTTTTATTAAGGTATTCAGTAAAACAATGGGAAAGATTATTGCGTTAGCAAACCAAAAAGGCGGTGTGGGTAAGACCACGACAACCATCAATCTGGCAGCCTCGCTTGCCACTTTGGAGAAAACGGTGCTCGTCGTCGATGCAGACCCCCAAGCCAACGCTTCCAGCGGACTGGGAGTAGATATCACAGAAGTAGAATGCTCACTATATGAATGTATCATCAACAAAACAGATGTTCGCGACGCGGTGTACACAACAGACATTGACGGTCTGGACATCATACCAAGTCATATTGATCTGGTAGGTGCAGAGATCGAGATGCTGAACCTGGAGAACCGCGAGAAGGTGATGAGAGACCTCTTGGCGCCCATCCGCGATGAATACGACTATATCCTCATAGACTGCTCTCCCTCGCTAGGGCTGATCACGGTTAACTCGCTGACTGCGGCCGACTCCGTGATTATCCCTGTGCAATGCGAGTATTTCGCACTTGAAGGTATCAGCAAACTACTCAACACTATTAAGATCATCAAGAACAAGCTGAACCCACAGCTGGAGATCGAAGGATTCCTGCTCACGATGTATGACAGTCGTTTGCGTCTGGCCAACCAGATCTACGACGAGGTGAAGCGGCATTTCCAGGAGCTGGTATTCAAGACGGTCATCCAGCGCAACGTGAAGCTCTCAGAGAGCCCAAGCCACGGTCTGCCTGTCATCTTATACGACGCAGACTCCACAGGTAGCAAGAACCATCTGGCTTTAGCCAAGGAAATCATCTACAAAAACAAATAGACGACTATGGCTGTAAGGAAGAAATACGACAGGAATGTTCTGGGACGAGGACTGGACAACATCGGGACTGGAAAAGGTCGAGGACTGGATGCGCTGATTGACACAGGCGACATCCAAACAGAGGGAACCTCCAATCTGAGCGAGATACCCATCAAACAGATTGAGCCTAATCCCAACCAACCACGACGTGAGTTTGACGAGGCAGCCTTACAGGAGCTGGCTGCCAGCATCCAGGAGATAGGTATCATCACCCCTATCACTCTCAGGCAGACTACAAGCGGGAAATACCAGATCATTGCTGGTGAACGTCGTTGGAGAGCCTCACTCATTGCCGGTCTCACCTCTATCCCCGCCTATATCCGAACGGCAGAGGACGAGAGTGTGATGGAGATGGCCCTGGTTGAGAACATCCAGCGTGAGGACTTGAATGCCATTGAGATCGCACTGGCTTACCAGCATCTGGCAGAAGCTACGGGCATGACGCAGGAAAAGATCTCTTCCAGAGTCGGCAAGAGTCGCACATCCATCACCAACTACATGCGTCTTCTCAAACTTCCTGCACAGATACAGATGGCTCTGAAGAACAAGGAGATGGACATGGGACACGCCCGAGCCTTGCTGGCCATTGAGAGTCCTTCTGCCCAACTGAAGCTGTTCAAGGAGATACAGAAAAATGGTTACTCCGTACGTAAGGTAGAGGAAATGGTACAGATGCTGAAGAGCGGAGAGAACATCCAGAGCATCAAGAAGGCTGTTTCCCCGAATGCCCAACTGCCTTTGGAATATAGTATCCTCAGAGACCGTCTTTCGACGTTGTTCAAGGTAAAAGTACAGATGTCCTGTAATCCACAAGGCAAAGGAAAGATCAGCATCCCCTTCTCTAACGAAGAGGAGCTGGAGTTCGTCATGAACATTATCGACAAGATCAAGAACTAAGTGATAGAGCACAGACGTTGAGACAAGTTTTTTTCGCATCATTGCGCATTTCGATCATAACCGGAATCCTGCTGTTGGCAGGCATCGTTCATTCCTCCGCTCAGGGGAGCGTGGGAAGCATGGCCCCCGACAGTATGGTGGTGCTGCCGACAGACAGTATAACTCGCATCATGAGCAGTCTGGAAGACAGTCTTGACAACACCTTAACGGCACTGTCAGAGTCGACCCCTCTGATCAAGAGAAAACACCGCGACATGGCCACCTGGAAACCCGACCCGCAGAGAGCCCTGTGGTTGGCATTGGTCATCCCCGGTGGCGGACAGATCTATAACCGCAAATACTGGAAACTCCCACTTGTGTATGGTGGGTTCATGGGATGTCTATACGCTATGAACTGGAATAACACGATGTATAAAGATTATTCTCAGGCCTATATCGATCTGATGGACGGTAACCCCAGCACACAGAGCTATAACCAGTTCCTGCACCTGGGTATGCAGATAACGGAGGACAACCAGCAACTATCCAATCGCTATAAAGACATCTTCAAAAAACGTAAAGACAGATTCCGCAGATGGCGCGACATGAGCTTCTTCGTGCTAGTGGGAGTCTATGCCTTATCTGTCATCGATGCCTATGTGGACGCAGAGTTGTCTGTCTTTGACATCTCAAAGGACCTGAGCCTGAGGGTAGAGCCGACGGTCTTCGGCGACAATGCCGCCAGGAACCCTCTGAAATCATCCTCACTGGGGCTCCAGTGCAGCCTAAATTTCTGAGGAACAAGAATAACAAGAACCAAAAATCAAAACCATATTAATAAGGATGAAAAAAAGACTATTGTTGATATTCGCCGCGATGTTCTTCGCAGGAAACTGCGCCATGTATGCACAGATAGTAAACGAGGACATTGACAACGAGAATGAAGAGGAAGAAGTAGAGGAAGTGGAGGTTCCCGCGGAAGACGAGATCTCGCTCACCGACAAGGAGGGTAACGAAGAAATCATTGAATTCCCTGAGGCCATGACCTATGATCTCGATAGTCTGTTGAATCTCTATATGTCCAAAACCTATCTGGCCATACCAGGTGACTGCGAGATGAAGAACGAGAATCCGACCTTTTCGAAGGAGGTATACATCGAGCGGCTCAGTCGCATACCCTCTGTGATGGAACTGTCTTATAACGATATCGTCCAGAAGTTCATTGACAGATATAGTGGGCGCCTTCGCTATTCCGTCAGCTATATGCTTGGTGCAGCCAACTTCTACATGCCCATCTTTGAGGAGGCTCTCGAAAGTTACCAGCTGCCATTGGAACTGAAATATCTGCCCATCATCGAGTCTGCCCTGAACCCCAAGGCCGTCTCCCGTGTCGGAGCAACGGGATTATGGCAGTTTATGCTTGGTACCGGCAGGCAATATGGACTAGAGATCAACTCGCTGGTCGACGAGCGTCGTGACCCTGTCAAATCATCATATGCCGCTGCCCGTTACCTCAGGGACCTCTACCGTATCTTCGGCGATTGGAATCTGGTTATCGCTGCCTATAACTGCGGTCCGGAGAATATCAACAAAGCCATTCGCCGCTACCGAGCCGACAAGGGACGGACGGAGAATGAGACCATCACAGCTGACGATAAGGACTATTGGAAGCTCTACCCGTATCTGCCTGGCGAAACACGCGGATATGTTCCCGCATTCATTGCGGCCAACTACATCATGACGTACTACTGTGACCACAACATCTGTCCGATGACAACCAGACTGCCGTCTCAAAGCGACACCATTGTGGTAAACAAGAATGTGCATATCGAGCAGATAGCTGGGGTTATCGGAACTGATGCCGACCTGATACGCTCATTGAATCCGGCCTATCGCCGCGATATTATCCCTGGTGCCACAAAACCGTCAGCTATTCGTCTGCCGATCGCTGACGTAGGAAGGTTTATCGACAACGAGGACTCCGTCTATAATTTCAGAGCCACAGAACTGCTGACCAGACGTGCCGTTGTTGATGTTAACGATGATCTCCCAACTTTCACGAGAAGCAGCCGTAGCTCGTATAGCAGGAACGGACGCTACAGTCGTCGTAATGCCAGAAACAGAGGAAGGGGAGGCGCCTCTGTCACCGTCAGGAAAGGACAGACATTATCCGAGATTGCCAAACGCAATGGAACGACTGTGGCCAAGTTAAGAAGGCTCAACGGCATCAGGGGTAACAATATCCGAGCCGGAAAGAAGATCAGGGTGAGATAGGAACAAAAGATTGATTAGAGAGGAAAAGATATGGATGCAGATGAACAGAAATTGCAGGAAGAGGCCGACGAGAAACTGATCAACGACGCGTTTCAAAGGTTGTTGAACGACTATCTGGCATCACGCCACCGCAAGAAGGTTGACCTGATCACGAAAGCATTCAACTTCGCCCGTCAGGCGCACAAGGGAGTACGCCGACTATCGGGTGAACCATATATCATGCATCCTATCGCGGTTGCTCAGATCGCCTGTTCTGAGATCGGACTGGGATCAACCAGCATCTGCTCTGCCCTTCTCCATGATGTCGTAGAAGATACAGATTATACCATTGAAGATATCGAGAATATCTTCGGTGCGAAAATCGCGCAGATTGTCGATGGGCTGACAAAGATCAGTGGCGGCATCTTCGGTGAGCAGGCCTCAGCCCAGGCTGAGAACTTCAAGAAGCTATTGCTCACCATGAGTGATGACATCCGAGTTATCCTCATCAAGATATGTGACCGTCTGCACAACATGCGCACCTTGGAATCGCAGCCGGCTAACAAACAATACAAGATTGCTGGTGAGACACTCTATATCTACGCACCGCTAGCCAACCGACTGGGATTGAACAAGATCAAGTCAGAGTTGGAGAATCTTAGTTTTAGGTTCGAGCATCCTGACGAGTATGCAGCTATCGAGGCTAAACTTCAATCTACGAGTGCATCGCGTGACGAGTTGTTTGAACAGTTCACACTTCCCATTGAGGAATCACTCCGTCATATGGGAATCCAGTATGAAATTAAGGAACGCGTAAAAAGCCCCTACTCCATCTGGAACAAGATGCAAAACAAGCACGTTACCTTTGAGGAGATATATGACATCCTGGCCGTCAGGATTATCTTCACACCGAGAGTACGTGAGGAAGAGGTCAATGAGTGCTTCAATATCTACGTGGCAATCTCTAAGATCTACAAGTCACACCCTGATCGTCTGCGCGACTGGTTGAGTCATCCGAAAGCTAATGGTTATCAGGCGTTGCACGTAACACTGATGTCCAAACAGGGACGCTGGATTGAAGTACAGATTCGTTCCGACCGAATGGACGAGATCGCAGAACAAGGATTTGCCGCTCATTGGAAATATAAAGACGGTGTCGAGGAGGAGTATACCGAGGATGAGAACGAACTTAACGACTGGCTACATACGATCAAGGAGATCCTGGACGACCCACAGCCCGACGCTATGGATTTTCTCGACACCATCAAACTGAACCTTTTTGCCAGCGAGATTTTTGTCTTTACACCTAAAGGAGAGATCCGCACCCTACCTGCCGGATGCACGGCACTCGACTTTGCTTTCTCTATCCACACATTCTTAGGAAGCCACTGCATTGGGGCGAAGGTAAACCACAAACTTGTTCCTTTGAGTCATAAACTTCAAAGTGGCGACCAGGTAGAGATCCTGACATCGAAATCACAACATGTCAGTCCTTCCTGGATCAACTTCGTATCTACGGCCAAGGCCAAAGCGAAGATCCAGGCCATACTGCGCCGCGACAACCGTGAGACCCAACGCGAGGGAGAAGAGATCCTTCATCAATTCCTGCTCAAGCACCATAAGGAACCCAGTCTGGCTATCGCCGATCAGTTAGCAGAGTTCCACGACTACAGCCAACGGAACGACTTCTACCAAGCACTCGGTGAGAAGATTGTCTTGTTGGGTGAGAAAGACCTTGACGAACTAAACGGGAAAAACAAAGAGACTGACAACAAGGGATGGAGGAAATACGTGCCCTTTGTCGGAAAGAAGAAAAAAGAGGAGTTGCCCAAACAGGAACTGTTCATCGTTCCGGAAAAGTTCAACCGCAAGAAACCTATCTATATCTCTGAAGAGAACATCAGTCAGTACAAGTTTGTAGGCTGCTGCCATCCGATTCCCGGAGACGATGCCCTTGGCTACATCAACAACAAGAACCAGATTGAGATTCACAAGCGTGCCTGTCCTGTGGCCGCAAAGCTCAAGTCCAGTTTCGGCAACCGCATCCTTGACATCAAATGGGATATGCACAAGAAGCTGTTCTTCGATGCGACAATACATATCGGAGGTATCGATCGACTGGGCTTACTTAACGATATCACACAAGTCATCTCGTCACGGATGAACGTAAACATCCACCGACTGACCATCACAACTGAAGAGGGAATCTTTGACGGAAGTATTGACCTGCGTGTTCACGATCGAGGAGACGTCAAAGAGATCATGGATAATCTCAAAGACATACCCAACCTCAAGGAAATATCACAGATTATATAAGAGCGGATTTCTGGTCCTATTGAAGATAATCCAGCTGTTTCTTCAGCGCCTGGAGTTCCGAGCGGACTTCTATCAGCCGCTCTAGAACGTCGGCCTTTGTATCCGCGCCTTTCCTATTCTGCGTCAGAATCTTCCTGGCGGCCGAGAGCTTGAAGCCACGGACCTTCACCAGATTATGAATCAGTCGGATCTGTTCTATATCCTTCTCTTGATACTGCCGTACCTTGGCAGGCCCCGATGTCTTGGGTTTCAGGAACGGGAACTCCTGCTCCCAATACCTCAATGTACTCTCGTTGAGCTCAAACATCTCTGCCACTTCTTTGATAGAATAGTAGAGTTTCAGATTCTTATTCAGGTTTAGTGCCATATCGTGCCTTATTTGTTGCTTCGCAATTTTGTCGCAAATTTACGAAAAATCAAGAGAAATGCAAAGAAATAGAATTCTTTTTTTGCCGAGAGGGGAGCATCTTCTGGAAGAAATGCAACCAAGTTGCGAAATCTTTATCCTACCTTTGCACCCGAAAGAATAAAAAAGGAACAAAGACATGGCACATACACACCACCACGATCATCAGGCTTGCTGTTCACAAAAGCAACACGAGCACCATCATCACGAGCACCATCACGACGGCATAAGAAACCGCATCATGCTTATCGTCATCACCGCTCTTCTGCTCGTCGGCGCCATCTGGATAGAGAAGTACTGGCAGTTGCCCACCTGGCAATTGTTGCTGATCTACCTTATTCCCTATCTGCTCGTCGGACATGACACACTGAAAGAAGCGGTCGAAGGACTCATTCATGGTGAGGCTTTCAACGAGCATTTCCTCATGTCTGTTGCGACTATCGGCGCTCTGTGTATCGGTTTCCTTCCTGGAGCAGAGACAGAGTTTCCTGAGGCGGTATTCGTTATGTTGTTTTTCCAGGTCGGCGAGTTATTTGAAGAATATGCGGAAGGCAAGAGTAGGGAGAGCATCACCCATCTCATGGATATTCGTCCTGATACCGCCAGCGTTGAGAGGAACGGGATGACGATGACTATCGATCCCAATCTGGTTGCTGTTGGTGAGACCATCATCGTACGCCCTGGCGAGAAAGTGCCGCTCGACGGTGTGGTACTGGAGGGAACATCGGCTCTGAACACCGTCGCACTGACAGGCGAGAGTCTTCCTCGTGACATCACAGTCGGCGACGAGGTCATCTCTGGTTGCGTCAACCTCTCAGGTGTCATCAGGATAAAGACGACAAAGAGTTTCGGAGAAAGCACGGTAGCCAAGATTATCCAACTGGTTGAGAACGCCGGCAACAGCAAATCCAAGAGCGAGGCTTTCATCACACGCTTTGCGCGTGTGTACACTCCTGTGGTCGTCGGAGCAGCCCTTATCCTGGCTTTACTGCCGCCACTGCTCTCTGGGCATTTTGCGACCGTTTTCCCCGACTGGCTATACCGTGCCTTGCTGTTTCTGGTCGTATCCTGTCCCTGTGCCCTTGTCATCAGTGTACCACTCACGTTCTTCGGCGGCATCGGCGGTGCCTCACGCAACGGCATCTTAGTCAAAGGATCCAGCTATATGGATATCCTGGCCAAACTTGGCATCGTGGTCTTCGACAAGACTGGCACATTGACACACGGCCAGTTTGCCGTTACAGCGGTACATCCCGACACCTGCGATGAGCACCAGTTGCTTCATCTCGCCGCCCATGTTGAGCATTTCTCAACTCATCCCATCGGTGCCGCCCTGCGCGACGCCTTCCCCGATGAAGCTACTGACGGCTGCAAGGTGACAGATATCGAGGAGCTGGCAGGACAGGGCATCCGTGCCCGGGTGGCCGACCAGATTGTATGTGTGGGCAACACGAAGATGATGGATGCCGTTGGCGCAAAATGGCATGACTGTCACCATATAGGCACCATCATCCACGTAGCCATCGACAGCGTCTATGCTGGTCATATCGTCATCAACGACCAGATCAAGAACGACAGTGCCGAGGCTATCGCCTCACTGAGAGCACTCGGCGTACAGCGGATCGTGATGCTTACTGGCGACCGGCGAGAGGTGGGAGAGCATGTGGCCGCACAGCTCGCCCTGACGGAGTACCACACAGAGCTACTGCCTGCCGACAAGGTGGCACATGTAGAACAACTGCTCGACGAAAGGATCGACGGGGCGCGGCTGGCTTTCGTAGGCGACGGCATCAACGACGCCCCTGTTCTGGCTCGTGCCGACGTGGGCATCGCCATGGGAGGTCTGGGTAGCGACGCAGCCATCGAGGCGGCCGATGTGGTGATCATGGATGATCGTCCGTCGAAGATTGCCATCGCCATCCGCATCGCCCGACATACGATCACCATCGCCCGACAAAACATCTGGCTCGCCATCGGCATCAAAGTGGCCATTCTGATACTCGCCGCCTGTGGTATTGGCACGATGTGGATGGCAGTCTTTGCCGACGTAGGTGTTACCGTGATGGCTGTGCTCAACGCCATCCGTGCACTCAAGCCATAAAAATAATCCATAAGCTGAAACTTTTTCGAAGCAGATTGCGTCTAACAGACAAAATTAGAAAAAGAAACAGCTTATTATGTACAGGATTAACATTAAAAGAATCGCCATGATGGCGATGGCGGCCATGCTCACGACAGGAGTATTTGCCAAGCGCACGACACCCGATGTAGGTGGAAAGATTGTTGATGAGAAAGGGGCACCCATGCCATTTGTCAGTGTTGTATTGTTGTCAATGCCAGACTCCGCCTTTGTACAGGGGGCTGTCTCTGACGAGAATGGCAACTTCAAGATTGTGACCCCAGAGAACCAAGGTGTACTGAAGATCTCAAGTATCGGCTATCAGACCCTATTCATTCATGTGTCATCCGACGGCAGCATGGCTGGCGGTCCCGTCATCCAGATGTTGGAAGATGCGCATCTGATTAACGAGGTGGTGGTCAAGGGACAGTTGCCCAAGACGAAGCTACAGGGCTCATCGCTGGTTACTCAGATCAAAGGTTCCGTACTGGAGAAGTCGGGTTCAGTGGAGGATATGCTGTCAAAGGTGCCTGGAATCAGAAAAGGCAAGGATGGACTGGAGGTCATCGGCAAGGGTACGCCGGTTATCTATATCAACGGACGAAAGCTGCATGACACGGACGAGCTGAAGAGGCTCAACTCGCAGGAGATCCTTTCGGTAGACGTTGACATGAATCCCGGCGCCCGCTATGATGCCACAGTAGCATCGGTAGTCCGCATCCGCACCGTCAAGCAGCAAGGCGAAGGTTTCGGATTCAGTCTTTTTGCAGGAAACAACCAGCAGTTACGCTACGGGCAGAGCGACCCATACACCACCTTCAAGGCCAACTATCGCTATCGGTCGGTCGACGTGTTCGGACAGGTTGACTTCTGGGAAAGGCATAACACGGCAGTATCTACTGCCACACAGAACAGCTTCTATAAAGAAAACAATGCTCTGGTCCGACTGGAGCAGGACAACAGTTTCCGCTCTGATTGGCATGCCTATGGCCTGAACTATACCTTCGGCACCAACTGGCAGATCAGCGACAAGCATTCCGTGGGTTTCCGTCTGCAGTATAACGACAGGCTATATGACTGGAACCATGCTGATATCCAGACCGACTATTACCGCAATGGCAAGTTCGAAGACCATATCGACGGAATAGAGTCAGAGAAAACCACAATTCCATATCACTGGGAGGGAAACAGCTATTACAATGGTCAACTAGGAAAGCTGAACATCGATCTCAATGTGGATTTCTATTCGAACAAGAAACGAGCAAACGCCAAGACGGACGAGTATTACCAGATTAGTGACGCCAACCATGTCAATAGCGAAGCGAACACTGCAGACCACATGGTAGCTGAGAAGTTGGTGCTATCTTACCCCGTATGGAAAGGAAAACTGAGCATTGGCAACGAGATGACATTCGTTAATCGCAATGCCAGCTACTACATCAGTGGAACAGCCATACCTGCTACCGACTCGAAGACAAAAGAGCAGAACATCGCCTCCTTTATCGACTACGGTTTCAGTCTGGGAAAGCTCGGAGAAGGTAGCATCGGACTGCGTTTCGAGCACGTAGGCTTCGACTATCGCGACCGTCTGAACGCAGAAAACAACATGAAGCGATATACCAACGACCTGTTCCCCAGCATCTCACTGTCGCGCGCTTTTGGACAAGTACAGGCAGCCATGACCTATACTCAGAAAACTGTTCGTCCTACCTACTGGCAGTTGAACAGTGCTGTGACCTATGCCAACGCCTTTACGCTACAGAGTGGTGATCCGAAGTTGGAGAACCAGAAGAACCATGATCTAAGTCTGAACATGCGATGGAAATGGCTGACATTCGTGTCAAGCTGGCAGCGAATAGAGAAGCACATAACCCAGTGGTCGTTCCTATACAACGACGCCGGTGTGATCATGATCAAGCATGTAAACCTCGATAAGCCGCTGAACCGTTATACCGCATACCTCAACGTAGCGCCCACCATTGGTGTATGGTCGCCTAACCTGAGAACGGGTTTCCTTTCCTACGACACGGAACTTGATCTGGCTGATCCACGCGAGGCTTCTGGCAGTCGTACGGTAACGTACAAAAAACCCATGATCTTCGTACAACTCGACAACACTTTCCGTTTGAAGCACAGTTGGCAGTTTGAACTGGGATGCGACTATCAGTCGCGTGCTGACTGGGTGAGTTATCACTTAAGATACACCACATGGGACATGTCGGCCACCATCCAGAAATGCTGGCTTAAGAACGATGCCCTCTGTCTGCGCATAACCGCAAACAATATTCTACAGAGTGGTAATGAGAAAGTAGGGATAGACTGCGGATACTATTATCTGACCCAGTGGATGCGTTCAAATAACCATCGTCTGAGCATCTCTCTTCGCTATACGTTCAATGTCGCCCGTAATAAATATAAAGGTAGTGGTGCTGGACAGGAAGCTATCCAGCGTATGGGAAATTGATTATTCTCAGGATAACAGAAAAACGCTCTCCTTAATGGAGAGCGTTTTTCATCATCGTTTATGTTTACTTCTTATAACGCTGCCAATTCTAACACTTTGTCAATAGCAGCAGAAAGACCATCTGGGTTCTTGCCACCTGCAGAAGCAAAATGAGGCTGTCCGCCACCACCGCCTTGCATGAGTTTGGCGGCCTCACGTACCAGTTGTCCGGCATTCAATCCGTGGTCCTTCACGAGATCATCACTAAGCATCACGTTCAGCATTGGTTTCCCGTCAAACACAGTACCAACTACGCAGAGCAGATTCTCCGACTGCAGCTCTCGTACCTTGAAGACCAAATCCTTGGCAGCATTCGGCATCATATCATACTGACCAGTAACTACCGTCACGCCGTTCACCGTGCGCGCTTTTGATACAAGCTCCTTCGAGAGAGCCTGTACACGCTGCTGCTGGAAACTCTCAATCTCCTTTTTCATCGTGTCATGTTCCTCGATATACTTCTGAATCACACCCTGAAGATCCTTTGCATTATTGAAGAACGATTTCACCGTACGAAGCATGTCTTCTGTCTTGTAAAGCAGTTCCTCGCACTCTTTGCCCGTCTTAGCCTCAATACGACGGATACCCGCTGCAACAGAACTCTCGGCAACAATCTTAAAGAAACCTATCTTACCTGTTGCCTTGGCATGGATACCACCGCAGAACTCACACGACGGTCCAAAACGAACCACACGCACCTTATCACCATACTTCTCACCGAAGAGAGCGATGGCACCGAGTTTCTTTGCCTCTTCAAAAGGTACGTCACGATGCTCGTCAAGTTGGATATCCTGACGGATCATATCATTGACCATCCGCTCCACCTCACGGATCTGCTCATCACTAACCTTCTCAAAATGAGAAAAGTCAAAACGCAAAGTGTCGGGCGATACGAATGAACCCTTTTGCTCCACGTGGTCACCAAGTACCTGCTTCAAAGCATAGTCGAGCAGGTGGGTTGCCGTATGGTTGGCAGCAGAACTGTCGCGTTTATCAGTATCTACACAAGCCATAAACTGAGCTGTGGGATCTTTAGGCAATTGCTTAACGATGTGAACCGTCTGGTTATTCTCTCGTTTAGAGTCAATGATATCGATAGTTTCTGCTTCATTGCAGATGACACCACAATCACCGACTTGTCCACCCATCTCACCATAGAACGGTGTGTAGTCGAGTACGAGTTCATAGAATTCGTTCTTTTTCTGCGTCACTTTGCGATAACGCAGGATATGACACTCATATTCGGTATAATCGTAGCCTACAAACTGCTGTTCACCTTGGGCAAGTTCCACCCAGTCTGAGTTCTCTACAGCAGCAGCATTACGGGCACGCTCCTTCTGTTTCTGCATTTCAATATTGAACTGCTCCTCGTTGACGGAAAAGCCATTCTCACGACAAATCAGTTCTGTAAGATCAAGGGGAAAACCGTAAGTATCAAAGAGACGGAAAGCCTGCTCTCCGTCGAGTTCCGTCTTTCCTTCGACCTTGAGCTGCTCCATAGCCTTATCAAGCAGAGAGATACCCTTGTCGAGGGTACGGAGGAAGGAATCCTCTTCTTCCTTCATCACCTTGGCAATAAGTTGTTGCTGAGCCTTCAACTCAGGGAAGGCATCACCCATCTCAGCCACCAGAGTAGGCAGGAGTTTATAAAGGAAACCCTCCTTTTGGCCGAGGAATGTATAAGCGTAACGCACAGCACGACGCAGGATACGACGGATCACATAACCTGCCTTCGCATTCGAGGGCAATTGGCCATCGGCTATCGAGAACGAAACAGCACGGAGGTGATCAGCACATACTCGCATAGCCACGTTGATATCGTCCTGTTCCTTCGTGATGGGATTCAGAACCTCTTCTTCAAAGGTGGTATATTTTAGACCCGTGATCTGTTGTTCGGCCTTGATGATGGGTTGGAACACATCGGTATCGTAGTTAGAGTGCTTACCCTGCATCATGCGGACAAGGCGCTCAAAACCCATACCAGTATCGATTACATTCATACCCAACTTCTCCAATGAACCGTCAGCCTTACGATTGAATTGCATGAACACGAGGTTCCATATCTCAATCACCTGAGGATCATCCTGATTTACAAGCTCACGACCACTCTTACCAGAAGTCTTACGCTGCTCAGGCGTACGAGAATCGACATGAATCTCAGAACACGGACCACAGGGACCTGTGTCGCCCATCTCCCAGAAGTTATCATGTTTATTGCCGTTGATAATATGGTCCTCAGGCACATGCTTAGCCCAATAACGGGCAGCTTCATCATCGCGAGGAATATTCTCCTCGGGCGAGCCCTCAAATACTGTTACATAAAGGTCTTCGGGATTCAGTTTTAGAACATCCACCAGATACTCCCAAGCCATGTCGATGGCCCCCTCCTTGAAATAGTCGCCGAACGACCAGTTGCCGAGCATCTCAAACATGGTGTGATGATAGGTGTCATGCCCAACTTCCTCCAGGTCATTATGTTTTCCGCTGACACGGAGACACTTCTGTGTGTCCGCCCGTCGGCGCGGTTCCGGGTCGCGTGTACCGAGAATGATGTCTTTCCACTGGTTCATACCTGCATTCGTAAACATCAGCGTTGGGTCATCCTTGATGACCATCGGGGCTGACGGCACGATTGCATGCTGCTTCGACTCAAAAAAATTCTTATAGGAGTCGCGAATCTCGTTTGCTGTCATGTTGATATCTTATTTTTCTATGTTCCAAATAATTGCGTGCAAAATTACACATTTATTCTGAATCTACCAAAACATTAGTTTATATTTTGTGTAGCGCTCGACTTTACAGCACCTATTCGAGTAACAGCAAGCCTTAAGAACTCCTCTCCCCATTCGGAAAAGTTCAAATAAATTTGGCTTTTCAATCGATTTTTCGTAACTTTGCCGTCTAACGACAGCGAAGTTACTCTATCTCAGCAGAAAAAGAATGAATTCTTTTGTTCTGCGCTCGATTTTTCGTAACTTTGCGACAAAATAATAAAAGTCAAGTGTAGCAATGGACAACGAAACAAGAGACGACGAAATTCTTGAGACCACAGGCACTCCGGATAATGCGGAGAATCCGGAATCCCCAGCCGCCCACTCCGACTATAAACCTGTAAACCGCTTCGACGCAGCCGCAGTACACCATCTGAGTGGCATGTACCAGAACTGGTTTCTCGATTATGCCAGTTATGTAATCCTCGAGCGCGCCGTTCCCCATCTGGGTGACGGTCTGAAGCCCGTGCAGAGACGTATTCTACACTCGATGAAACGCATGGACGACGGGCGATACAACAAGGTAGCAAATATTGTGGGTCACACGATGCAGTTCCATCCCCACGGCGATGCCTCTATCGGCGATGCCCTCGTACAGATGGGACAGAAGGATCTGCTTATCGACACACAAGGTAACTGGGGAAACATTCTTACCGGTTCCAGTGCCGCTGCACCCCGATATATCGAGGCCCGCCTCTCAAAGTTCGCCCTCGACACCGTGTTCAACCCGAAGACAACGGAATGGAAGATGTCATACGACGGACGCAACAAGGAGCCCATCACGCTCCCTGTAAAATTCCCTCTTCTGTTGGCACAAGGCGCCGAAGGTATTGCTGTCGGCCTCTCATCAAAAATCCTACCACACAACTTCTGTGAGATTTGCGATGCTGCCATTAGCTACCTTCACGATCAACCCTTCCGACTCTACCCAGACTTTCCCACCAGCGGTTCCATCGACGTCAGTAAATACAATGACGGACAGCGTGGCGGTGTACTGAAAGTCCGTGCGAAAATCGAGAAAATCGATCAGAAGACACTTGTCATCCGTGAGATTCCTTTCTCGAAGAACTCCGAGACACTACAAGATTCGATTGTCAAGGCCGTAGAGAAAGGTAAGATTAAAGCCCGTAAGGTGGAGGATCTCACTGCCGCCAATGTAGAAATACAGGTACATCTCGCCCCTGGCGTATCGTCCGACAAGACCATTGACGCCCTCTATGCTTTTACCGATTGTGAGATCAATATCTCACCGAACTGCTGTGTCATCGAGGATAACAAGCCTCAGTTCCTGACAGTAAGTGATGTGCTCCGCCACAGCGTCGACCGCACCAAGGATCTCATCCGCCAGGAATTGGAGATCCGCAAAGGCGAACTATTGGAACAGTATCATTTCCAGTCGTTGGAACGTATCTTCATCGAAGAACGTATCTATAAGGATAAAAAGTTCGAACAGGCACCTACCGTCGATGCCGTCTGCGAGCATATCGACGAACGCCTCACCCCCTACTACCCCAGTCTGGTACGCGAGGTGACGAAAGACGATATTCTTAAACTTCTTGAGATCAAGATGCAGCGCATTCTGAAGTTCAATAAAGACAAGGCCGACGAGCTGATGGCGCGCATCAAGGCAGAAATCGAGGAAATTGACCGTGACCTGGCAAACCTTACCGAGGTGACAGCCAACTGGTTCCAGTTCCTTAAAGACAAATACGGCAAGGATCATCCGCGTCTCACTGAGATCCGCAACTTCGATACGATAGACTCTGCCAAAGTGGCGGAAGCCAACCAAAAGTTGTACATCAACCGACAAGACGGTTTCCTTGGCACAGGCCTCAAGAAAGACGAGTTCGTATGCAACTGTTCCGACCTCGACGATGTCATCATCTTCTATAAAGAAGGAAAGTATAAGGTGATTCGTGTGGCCGAGAAGGTCTTTGTCGGCAAGAACGTGCTATATGTGGCCGTCTTCAAAAAGAACGATTCACGCACCATATACAATACCGTATACCGCGATGGAAAGAAAGGCTATTGCTACATCAAGCGTTTCAACGTGACAAGCATGACTCGCGACAAGGAATACGACATTACCCAAGGAACGCCCGGATCAAAAGTGATGTACTTCTCTGCCAACCCCAACGGAGAAGCAGAGATTATTAAGGTGACCCTCGATCCGAACCCGCGTCTCAAGAAGATTTTCGTAGACAAGGATTTCTCGGAAGTGATGATCAAAGGACGTGCTTCAAAGGGTAATCTCCTGACAAAGTTCCCCGTACACCGCATCGGCCTGAAGAGTCACGGTCACTCCACCCTTGGTGGACGAAAGGTTTGGTACGACCCAGATGTAAATCGTCTGAACTACGACGAACATGGTCAACTCCTCGGTGAGTTCTTCGATGAAGACCAGATTCTCGTTATACTTCAGAATGGCGAGTGCTACCTCTCTAATTTCGATATTAACAATCACTACGAAGAGAACATCCTGCGTATTGAAAAATACGATCCCGATAAGGTTTGGACCGCCATCCTTTACGATGTCGACAATCAAGGAT
The DNA here is from genome assembly GCF_900107065.1 of Prevotella sp. lc2012. Classification (NCBI taxonomy): domain Bacteria; kingdom Pseudomonadati; phylum Bacteroidota; class Bacteroidia; order Bacteroidales; family Prevotellaceae; genus Prevotella; species Prevotella sp. lc2012. Next base: position 493,842 of record NZ_FNUF01000003.1, read on the forward strand.
ATCCATACATCAAACGGTTCTTGATGGATGCCACGAAAAAGAAGCAGAACTGGCTCAGTCCCAGTGATACCGGAAAGAATGGAGCGACCTCACAACTCATCCTTTTGACCGATACACCTTCACCACGTTTCCTCATCACCTACGGTGGTGCCGATGCATTCCGCGGCAGCGAGGAGGTTGATGCTGCACAGTTTATCATGGTGAAAGGCTACAAGGCTAAAGGTAAGCGATTGACCACCTATCAGCTCGAAAGTATCACGGAACTGAATCCACCTGAGCCAGAAGAAGATCCAGAGACAACTGAAGCCCCGGAGATTCTGGAGATTATTGACGACCCTAAGGTCGCAGAGACTCCAGAGATTTCAGAAGACTCAGACAGCCCGGAGGTCGCTGTGCCCACACCGAAGAAGCATCAACCCGAACAAGAACTGACACTGTTCGATGATGAAGTATAGCCATCCTATACATCTAAAAGAATTGTCCGTAAGGAGATTGTCATGGGCGTTTCTGCCGATGATGTGGTTCTGTCTGCCGATTGTCGCCCAAGAACAAGCCTCTTTGTCTTCTTCCCCAGATGCCATGACATCAACAAGTCTGATTGGCATCGGTACGACAAGGATTCTCGACACATACATTACTCCCGAGCAATTTTCCGGTACAGGATTCTCTTATCTGAATATACGTGAGCGGGTTAAAGACAACCGTCGATGGAATACTATTACCGAACATGAGCTCGATCTCTCATCCACAGACGATCGAAGCGGCAATATCACCATGCTTGAAGGCAGCTACAATCTCTATTGGGGATTCTATTGTAAGTGGAACCTACTGGCTGACCGTCTACACCTTCAGACTGGTGGTGTCTTGAACGCTTGTCTGGGCTTTCTTTACGACATGACGGCTTCCAACAACCCGGCGCAAGCCCGTGCTGCAGTAAACTTCATGCCGTCGGCCATCACCACCTATGACCTTACCTTATGGCAACAACGCTTCGTCATCCGATACGAACTGAACCTGCCGCTCATGGGGATGATGTTCAGTCCAAACTATGGACAGTCTTACTACGAGATTTTCTCCTTAGGAAACTACGACCATAACATCGTGCCAACAACCTGTGTCTGTGCACCGAACATACGACAGCAGATCACGCTCGACTGGCAGGCATCAAAGAGATGGACAGTACGAGTAGGTTACCTTGGCAACTACCAACAGACTGCAGTTAACAACTTAAAACAACATGTCTATACCCACCGACTACTCATCGGTGTCGTCAGGCGCCTTGTCAGATGAAAAGTATAAAGTCCGAAGAAAGATGCAGATATTACGACATAGAATCAAATGGCTGCGGATGATACCTCTATCATTCCTCATCTGTCTTTTGCCCCCGTGTATAGTCGGCTGTATCGACGACGAGCAATACCCGGACAGTCCTCAAGGTAACTTCGAGGCGCTATGGAAAATCATCGACGAGCACTACTGTTTCTTCGACTATAAGCAACATGAATACGGCCTTGATTGGCTGGAGGTATACAATAAATATAATGTACGCGCGAGAGAGGGGGTCAACAAACAACAACTTTTCGAGATTCTCACCGACATGCTCGCCGAACTCCGTGACGGTCATGTGAACCTTTACAGCGCCTTCGACAACGGGCGCTACTGGCGCTGGCACGAAGACTATCCGACAAATTTCAGCGACACTCTCCTGCGTCGTTACCTCGGTACCGACTACCGTATCGCCGGTGCGCTCCGCTACCGCATCCTCGACGACAATATCGGCTATGTCTACTATAACAGCTTCTCAAGTGGCATCGGCGAAAGTAACCTTGATGAGGTGTTTAAGTATCTCGCATTCTGCAACGGTCTGATCCTCGACATCCGAGGCAACGGCGGCGGAGCACTCACCAATGCCGAGAAACTGGCGGCCCGTTTCTGTCAGGAGAAAACGCTGATAGGCTATATCCAACACAAGACAGGCAAAAGGCACAACGAGTTCTCGCCGATGGAGCCACAGTATATAGAACCTTCCTCCAGGCTTCGGTGGCATAAGGGTGTTGCCCTGCTCACAAACCGTGAGGTTTTCAGCGCTGCCAACGATTTCGTGAAGATCATGAAATGCTTCCCCCAAGTGAAGATCGTCGGCGACCGCACCGGCGGAGGCTCTGGGCTTCCATTCACCAATACCCTTCCCAACGGATGGACGGTGCGTTTCTCCGCCTGCCCCACCTACGACCGCGACAAGCAACAGATAGAGTTCGGCATTGCGCCCGACTACGCAGTCGGACTGAGTAACGAGGATTTTATACGCGGCAAAGATTCTATCATAGAATTTGCCCGAGAACTTTTGGTAGAATGAAAAAAGTTTTGTACCTTTGCAGTCGCTATCCCGATAACCACGGGATGTCATATGTGCGCCTGTGGCGGAATTGGTAGACGCGCCAGACTTAGGATCTGGTGTCTCGCGACGTGCAGGTTCGAGTCCTGTCAGGCGCACGACGCTGATGTAAGACAATTTTCTAATTAATTATTGGCAAAAAGTAGCAAAAAAGGCAGAAAAATAGCTATTTACACAAAAAAAACTAAAAATTTCTTGCACATTTAGAAATAATTCCCTACTTTTGTCACCGGTTTATATACATTAATGCATAGATATATCATAATTTAATTGTTTAATTATAATTTTTAAGTTCAAATGAAAAAGAAAATTATTAATGGTATTTTGATGGTAGCATTACTCTTCGCTGCCACAACATCATTTGTTTCTTGTAAGGACAACGTGGACGATGAAATTGCAGCCGTTTACGCTAACCTTGCAAAACAAAAGACCACCCTTGAGGATCAGCTTAATGCTCTCCAGAATCAGCTTAATGGTCTTGGCGACAACAGCGCAGAGATTGCAAAGATCAATGGCGAGATTGCAAAGATCAACGAGCAGTTGGGTAAGATCAACGAACAGATTTCCTCTCTTTCTGGAAATGTTGACACAATCAAGAATGACCTTGCTGCACTTACCGATCGTGTTAAAGCTTTGGAGGATGCCATCAAGAATCTTGGCGGTAACGCAGACTTCGGTGTCTCTAACGCAATGGCCATCAACGATATTGTTGGTAACATGAAGCTTGGTCTTGACTTCTACTCACTGGCTGCTTTCTACGGCACCAACGATACAGGTCTGGACATCTTCCCCGTTGCAGGTAAGGCTTTCAACGTTGACACACAGGATGGTACCATGCTCGCTGCTGAAGAGCTCGAGGGTATCGAGACCATCGAACTCGATCCTGAGTTCATCACCGCTGCTAAGAACAACGCAGGTAAGCTGATTTTTGCTATCAACTCTAGCAAGGACATCAACATCAGCGACTACAACGTATACCTCGAGGATTCAAAGGGCAACAAGGCTCCTGTTGATCTCGTTGCACGTCCCTACACTGCCGAGGACGAGACTATCAGCTTCGGTTGGACAAGAGCTGACGACGCTGCCGCTGCAGGTGCTGCTAAGAACGTCTTCGTTGCTGAGGCAACCATCGACGCTGCTAACCTGAAGGCTGCTGCTTATAAGCTCCCGATCAAATTCGACGAGATTAAGGATCGTCTGAAGACTGCTAAGCAGCACGTTTCTGATGCTGATGGCACAAAGAACGAGGTTAAGCAGGGTGCAAGAGAGCTGGCACAGCTGGTTTACAACCTTTACAAGAATGCAGCATGGGATCGCCTCACCGCACAGCGTCTCGTTGTTGAGAAGGATAACGCTGGTGGCAGATCTGATTTCAACATCTTCGCAGCTTCAGTAAAGCCTCTGTCTTACAACTCATTCTGGGAGTTTGAGAAGAACGTTAGCGATCCTAGCCTGGAAGATGCAGAAGCAGCTGTTGAGAAGCTGGTTCAGATTCTGAAGAAGGAATTCCCCAGCCTTGCTAAGCTGAGCAGCATCAACATCGACGACATGAAGGCTCAGAAGGTTACCGTTGTTGTTGACGGCAAGGAGAAAGAGGTTACTATCGACAAGGCTCTCTTCAAGTCTCTGCGTAAAGCTATCGAGGCTGGTATCGACAACGAGGAGCTGACCAAGATGATCAAGAAGATTGCTGGTCTGACCGACCTCAAGAAGGTTAAGAAGGCTGCTGTTGAGCGTATCGCTGACTATCTGAACAGATTCGATAAGAAGATCATCAACCAGCTGCGTTCTCACCAGCTGACACGTGCTCTCTCTCCAATCATCCTGTTCGAGGGTGCTGAGGGTGTTGACCGTGTTGTTACTGGTCTCCAGGTTCCCGCTGGTGACATGCAGGTTTACCTGACCTCACCGACAGAGGAGGTTCTTGTTCCCGCATACGCTAAGTTCATCGCTGTTAAGAATGCTGCTACTGGCAAGCTCGAGCAGAGCGCTCTGCTGGATGGCCGTGCACTGGATTACACTCTGAACCTGACCTCAGGTCGCAAGGTGATCATCCTGAGCTGCGTTGACTACTATGGCTATGTAGTTACTAAGAGATACACTGTCGACGTGAAGTAATTAACATTGTGAATCTAAAAAGAAAGTAACAGATATGAAAATGAAGAAAGTAATATTGTCTTGCCTGATGTTGATGGGTGTTCTGTCAGCATCTGCTCAGGAGCAGAAAGGCACGACAGAATATGTCTTCGAGCCGCACTGGTACATTCAGCTCCAGGGAGGTGCCCAGTATACTACTGGCGAGGCCAAATTCGGTGATCTCATCTCACCCACTGTACAGGGAGCTATCGGTTATCAGTTCTCCAAGGCAATCGGTGCCCGTCTGGCCATCAACGCATGGCAGGGCAAAGCAGGCTACCAGAAGGTTGTTACCGACATTGTAGGCGACTGCAACTATAAGTACACCTATTTCGCACCTGCTATCGATCTGACATTCAACCTCTCGAATATCATTGCAGGATACGATCCCAACCGTGTAGTTAGCTTCGGTGCTTTCATCGGTGGTGGTCTGAACTTCCGCTCTAGCTGCGACGACGCTGCTGCTGTTAAGGCTAAGATCGATCCGTTCACAGCTCAGTACAACTGGACTCCGATGTTCGAGAACAAGGCCAACACTCTGCTCTTCGGACAGGCTGGTCTGACCATGGACGTGAAGGTAAGCGAGGCTGTTGCCATCGGTCTGGAGGCTAACGCTAACATTCTGGGCGACAAGTTCAACTTCAAGGATGCTGGTAACCCCGACTCATACTTCAACCTGCTCGCAGGCGTGAAGATCAACCTCGGCAAGACCTACTCTACCCGCTTCATCCCGGCTCCAGAGCCTGAGATTCGCTACGTAGAGAAGATCGTTGAGAAGGTGGTTGAGGTTCCTGCTCCGGCACCCGCTATTGAGCCGCTCCGTCGCGACATCTTCTTCCTCATCAACAAGACCGACATCCGTGAGTGTGAGGCTCAGAAGGTTCAGGACATCATTGACTACATGAATGCTCATCCTACAGCTAAGGTGATGATCACCGGTTACGCAGACGCTGGTACAGGTAACGACCGTATCAATGACCGTCTCGCTGCTGGACGTGCTGATGTAGTTGTGAAGGCTCTGAAGGCTAAGGGTATCGCAGAGAGCCGTATCAGCTTCGACAGCAAGGGCTCACGCGTACAGCCGTTCGCCGACAACGACAGCAACCGTGTATCTATCTGTATCGCTGAGTAAGCGCTGAAAGATAAATACAAATGACAATAAAAGCCCGGTCCCAGAATGGGGCTGGGCTTTCTTTTTGAGAAGAAAAGGTAAACACATCCTCTAAACAAACATCAGGAAACACATGAAGAGAATCTTTACTTCAATTGTATTAGCAGCATTCTGTGTGTTCAGTGCCTCTGCACAACTCGAAGACGGTTTCTACCGCGTTAAGAACAACAAGACGAAGCGGTATATCAGCATTGCAGACAATAACCCGAAACACTATACCGTCTCTCAGTCAGGAAGTACAGCCTTATTAGGCATCCGAACCCTCAAGAATTTCGACAGAGTATCCTGCAGTCCTTCGACCATCATCTACGTCAAGAACATGGATAGGAGTAAAAGCCTGTACGACCTTCAGGGTCAAGGTACCGGTATTTATGCACTCTCAGGCAACATGATTCTTGCTAAACTTGAGGGTGGCGGTACCAGCTACAAGGCATCTGGCACCTATAGCGGTGTCACCATCAGCATTGCCGACCTTGCAGACGACGGTCAGCGCGATGAAGCATGGTTGGCCAACAACAGCGAGGAGACTGCAAGATGGAACTTCATCAAGGTTGACACTGACACCAACTATATCGGCATTAAGCCCGACGTAAAGACTGATGATGGATACTACGGCACCATCTATGCTGGATTTGCATTCAAATTTGTATCCAGCGGCATGAAGGCCTACTATGTAAAGTCGGCCTCTGGTAAGAGCTTTGAGATGAAAGAGATCACAGGTACTATTCCCGCCAACATGCCTGTCATCATCAAATGCGCTTCTGACAATCCCGCTGAGAATATGATTATGCCCGTTCTTGAAGACATCGCTAAGCTTAGCGGTAACAAACTCGCTGGCGTATATTCAGCCATCAAGTATAAGAACAGTAATATGACTGCCTTTACTGCTTCCACCATGCGTGTGCTCGGCGTGAGCGATGGTAAGTTGGCATTCGTCAAGAAAGCTCCGGAGGAATACTTCTATGAAGGTAAGTATCTGCCGGCCAACAAAGCCTATCTGAAGGTTAAGAGCAGCGATGGCGATGTGATGACTATTGGCGGTAGCGGTATTGTTACTGTGACCGCTGATCCCGTAGATGCTTCAAAAGAAGGTATCTACACACTCACAGGAACCCGTTTGCCAGACAATGCCCCACTCCGTCCTGGTATCTACATCAAAGACGGTAAAAAGATTGTAATCAAGTAAACGAAGAAACAAATACAGTGAGATAAAAAAAAGAGCCCTCTGCAAGGGCTCTTTTTTATTAGAATATCCGCTTTGTCAATCGGAGACTCAAGACGGGGAACACCTTAAACGACTTGAACATATCCACATAGGTGCCCACCTGACCGGTCACATTCTCCACATCTTTTGTCAGGTTCATACCATCGTGTACATACAGATCGGGAGTACCGCCCCAGAACATAGCACCACAGTCGAATGAAACCTTCCAATCATCATTATTCTTCAGTAGACGACCGCCATAGCCGAATCCCAGATAAGGCTTCAACGCTTTCGACTTAGCCTTCACACGGACCAGTCCATCGCCATCAGGCTCCAGGATATAGGGATCGCCAGCCTTATAAAGCACATAAGTCTCTCCCTTGGCATGAATCAGATTACCATTATCATCGAAGATATCCTTCTTCGCAGTCGTATATACATCGTTCTTATATCGGCCCACAGCAAAGCCCAACCGACCGAAACCAAGAAGTTTCTCGTTGAGCTCCTCAATCTGATAGTTGCCAGCCCCCTTGATGCCCAAGGCTGTAGGGTTAATGATGGGCTCGCCATTAACCGCCTTCTCGTACATCCGGTTATAGATGCCTACTGACACCAGTGACACCATGGCCTCTGTTGAGTTGACGGCTTCTGCGAACTGTGATGGTCCCCAGTAAAGACCGGCAGTAAAATGCCAGTTCTTATTGTTCTTGAAGGGGAACACATCAACCAACAACTTGGCATTATTGATCGTTGGCTTACCTATCATCTCGATATGGTCGTCAATATCATAGCCCGTGAAATCATAGAGCATATCCTTCAGACGGTCGAAGGTGGTCTCTACACGGTTACCATTAGGGTCGTACATTCTTGCCGGCTTACCACCGATCGTCAGGTCGAAGTTCATGGATTTGTTGAAGCGCGGCATAATCTCATAACCAGCCCTCACCTGCACATACTCTCCTATCGGGGAAGCCACATCGATACCGATACCGGTCGTTCCTGCCGTCAATGAGATATCCAGATGCTGAAGGATATCATGTTCCTTCCAATATTGGAACACAGGAATATAGTCGGACTTTCCCGTTTTTACCTTCTGCTGCTCCACGGTCTTAAGCGACGCAGACGTAGAAGGAATCTGTATGGTATCTGGACCAGACACCCCTTCAGAATAGACTTGCCCGGAGGCAGAGGCACTGACACTGGCAACGGCCAGCATCATCAAGAGTTGTTTTCCTTTCATCGTTTTCAAGTATTTATAGTCATTAAAATCGTTGATACCGCTTTTCCGGACTTTCCGGGAACGGATTTAGCGCATGCGCCATTGTCCCTGATGCTCTTCCATCGGAACGACCACCTCCTCATTGGTGGAGTCACCGAAACAGAGGATGAGAAACACCTCTGTGTAGTTTGCCAGCGTATCGCGTCGAGCCGTCGCAACACGCACCTCGCGGATACCGTGGTGGAGCGTCTCCTGCTGCGCCACATACTGACGATAGCCATCGAGAAGCTGAGAGCGGTAGTTCTCTGGTAACTGTCCGGCTCCCTGCTTACCTTCCAAGAACAACTCATACTCACCCTTGATAAGATGCGTGTAGTAACCCTTGGCAGCAAGAGAGGCCTGTTCTTCGGCGGTCACGCCGCCACAGGCTACCAACAGAAACAACATGAACAGTAATGCAATCGTCATTTCTGCCGGATAAAGATGTTCACCGGTGAGCCCGTCAGGGTCCAGTTCTCCCGGATCTTATTCTCCAAGAAGCGCTTATACGGCTCCTTCACATACTGTGGCAGATTGGCATAGAAGACAAACGTAGGTATCTGCGTGTCGGGTACCTGTGCCACATATTTGATCTTGATATATTTTCCTTTCACCGAGGGAGGCGGGTAAGCCTCGATCAGCGGTAACAGCACCTCGTTGAGCTTCGACGTGCCGATCTTCGCTTTTCTATGCAGGTATACCTCCTTAGCAGTCTCCAGCACCTTGAAGATACGCTGTTTCGTGAGTGCGGAGCCGAAGATAATGGGGAAGTCGGTAAACGGTGCCATCCGCTGACGGATTGCATTCGTAAAGGTATCGATGACCACCTGAGACTTCTCTTCCACGAGATCCCATTTGTTGACAACGACCACCAACGACTTATTGTTCTTCTGTATCAACTGGAAGATGTTCATATCCTGCGCCTCGATGCCACGAGTAGCATCAATCATCAGAATACACACGTCGCTGTTCTCAATCGCACGGATAGAGCGCATCACACTATAGAACTCCAAATCCTCCGTCACCTTGTTCTTGCGACGGATACCTGCGGTATCGACAAGATAGAAGTCAAAACCGAACTTATCATAACGAGTGTAGATACTGTCACGTGTCGTTCCTGCTATCTCAGTAACGATATTCCTGTCCTCACCGATAAAGGCATTGATGATGCTCGACTTACCAGCATTCGGACGACCGACCACCGCAAAACGGGGAATGCCCTCCTCTGCCTCGTCACGCTGTTTCTCAGGCAGCATCTCCAGGATCTTATCAAGCAGATCACCGGTACCACTGCCCGTAGCAGCACTGATAGGATAAGGATCACCCAGTCCGAGCTTATAGAACTCATACTGGTCGTAGAGATCCTTTCCGTCGTCGGCTTTATTGGCCACCAGCAGCACAGGAAGCGGTTTCGTTGGAGTGCCGTCCTCTTGAGGAGCACGTGCACGGCGCAGGATCTGCGCCACATCCATGTCCCAGGCCGTCACACCATTGGTAATATCACAGAGGAAGAGCACCAGGTCGGCCTCCTCCGTGGCGATGATTACCTGCTTACGAATCTCCTCCTCGAAGATATCGTCGCTGTTCACCACCCAGCCGCCGGTATCGACGACAGAGAACTCACGCCCGTTCCACTCGCACTTGCCATACTGGCGGTCGCGTGTGGTGCCGGCCTCATTGCTGACAATCGCCTGACGTGATTTCGTCAGACGGTTGAAAAGGGTCGACTTTCCTACGTTCGGGCGGCCTACGATAGCTACTAAATTTGGCATAGTCTTTCTTATTTATATTTGGCCTGAGCCGGATTATCCAGAAGCTCCGGGATTTAGAAACTTACTCGGGATTATACCCAAAATGACTTAGTTCACGAGCGGAGCTGCGCCAGTCTTTGTCTACCTTCACGAAGATCTCCAGGAATATCGGTTTCCCGAAGAACTTCTCCAGAGACTTACGGGCCTCTGTGCTTACCTTCTTCAGCGCCACGCCCTGATGACCGATGATGATTCCTTTCTGGGAATCACGCTCCACATAGATCACCGCATTGATATGGATGTGACGATCGTCCTCCTTGAACTGCTCCACGCTGACCTCCACCGAATACGGTATCTCCTTGTCATAGAAGAGCAGGATCTTCTCACGGATAATCTCCGAGACGAAGAAACGGGCCGGCTTATCGGTAAGCTGATCCTTATCGAAATAGGCCGGACTCTCGGGCAACAGTTCCTTGATACGTTTCAGGAGCATGTCGGTGCCGAACTTATTCTTGGCAGAGATCGGCAGGATCTCAGCCTTCGGCAAGAGGGTATGCCAGCGCTCGACGATAGCGGCAAGTTGTGCCTGGGGAGCACCGGATCTGTCTGCATTCTCGGCGAGAGTATCGATCTTATTGATCAGCAGGAGAATGGGGGTATCCATCCGCTGCACTTTCTCCAGAAAGTCCATGTTCTTCTCCGGGTTCTCAACCACATCGGTCACATAGAGCAGGACGTCTGCATCCTGCAAGGCCGACTCAGAGAAGGCTAGCATCGACTCCTGAAGCTTATAGTTCGGCTTCAGAACACCCGGGGTATCGCTGAAGACGATTTGCATATCGTCAGTATTCACGATACCCATGATGCGATGTCGAGTGGTCTGTGCCTTAAACGTCGCAATTGAAATACGCTCACCAACCAGTTGGTTCATGAGCGTACTTTTACCTACATTAGGATTCCCAACGATGTTGACGAATCCTGCTTTGTGACTATTTACTACCGTCATACGCCCACTTATAGTAGGATGCTCCATGGACAAATCCAGCACCGAAGGCAGTAAAGATCATGTTATCGCCTTTCTTCAGCTTGCTCTCATTGTCCCAAAGCGCCAGCGGAATTGTCGCCGCACTCGTATTACCGTAGTGCTCGATGTTCACCATCACCTGATCCATCGGGAGCTCCAACCGCTTGGCAACAGCCTCGATGATGCGCATGTTTGCCTGATGAGGCACCACCCACTGGATATTATTCTTATCCAGTCCGTTGCGCTCAGCAATCAGCACACAGTCGTTGCTCATGTTGGTCACCGCATAACGGAACACCGTCCGTCCCTCCTGATAGAGGTAGTGCAACCGATGGTTGACGGTGAAGTGCGATGGTGGGCAGACAGAACCTCCGGCTTTCATATGCAAGAACGGAAGTCCCTTGCCATCAGTACGGAGATAGGAATCCATCACGCCGATGTTCTGTTCCTCTGTTGCCTCCAGCATGACTGCCGCAGCACCGTCACCAAAAAGCGGACAGGTCTGGCGATCCTTGTAGTCGGTCACCGACGACATCTTGTCGGCTCCGATAAGGATAATCTTCTTGAAGCGACCGCTCTGTATCATCGACGCCGCAACGTCGAGCGCATAGAGGAATCCACAGCAGGCACCCCAGAAGTCGAATGCGAACGCATTCTTCAGTCCGAGCTTACCCAGAACAATGGATGCCGTGGAGGGGAACTTATAATCCGCCGTAGAAGTGGCTACGACCACTGCGTCGATGGAATCAGGGTCAGCGCCGGTCTTCTGCAGCAACTGCTTAGCGGCCTTGCGGGCCATATAGCTGGTGCCAAGACCTTCCTCGGTGAGGATACGGCGCTCCTTGATGCCGACACGCGTCATAATCCACTCATCATTGGTGTCTACCATTCTCGACAGTTCCTCGTTGGTGAGGACATAGTCGGGTACATAGCCGCCAATGCCGGTGATTATCGCGTTAATCCTATCCATTACTCAGCGACCTCGTCTTCCTTCTTGATAGCCACCTTACCACGATAGTAGCCACATGTCGGGCATACGGTGTGATAAACATAATATGCACCGCAGTTAGGACATACTGCCAGTGTGGGAGCTACTGCCTTGTCGTGAGTACGACGCTTGGCTTGACGAGTACTTGATTGTCTTCTTTTAGGATGTGCCATAATTATCTAAATACTTTAATTTTTTAAATTTTTAAATTCTTCAGTTTATCCCATCGGGGGTCTGTCTCCTGGTTGGACTCCTCATCGCTGCTTCGGTCAGCTGACAGCTCTTCCAGAGCTTGCGTCATGGCAGGGTTGCACTTGCCAGGTGCATGCACATGCCTGATGGGTATAGCCAGTGCTACAAACTCGTAGATGATCCACGCCATGTCGAGTATTCCTTCGTCCTCGGGCACGACAATGATGTCATCCTCCTCTGAGTAGGTGCTTCCGAGCTTGACGACAAGACGATTATCGGTCTCCACCGACTGTTCCATGTCATCGAGACAACGGTCGCAGGAAATGATCACGGTGCCTGCCGTCTGGAACAGAAACTCGAAAAAGCCGGTTGCCTTGCGTATAGACACCGACACGTGCAAAGAGCCTCTTTTCACCTCGGCACTGTCCAAAGCCTCGAAGAAGCGATCATCAAGGTCGAAAGTGAGAGTAGTATTCTCCTCTTTCAATTCCTTCAAGTCTAACTTCAACGACTCCAGACTACACATCATCACATTTCATTTACATTTGGGGTGCAAAGTTACTACTTTTTTTTTATTTATGAGAGACTAATTCGTTTTTTTTATCATTTTACCGCAAAATCGCCACGTTAAAATGCTGATTATTACACACTTCTTTCACAACTGTGCAACATCTGTATGCCCTAACGAGGGTATCAGCGCCGCAGTTCCACCCTGAAGGTGGTGCCCTTGTTAACTTCAGACGACTTGACAAAAATACGACCGTGGTGGTAATCCTCCACGATACGTCGGGCCAGTGAGAGCCCCAGGCCCCAGCCACGCTGCTTCGTGGTAAATCCGGGCTTGAAAACATTCTTAAGATCTTTCTTCCGGATACCCTTGCCATTGTCGGTCACCTCGACCACCACCTTGTGGTCGTCGTCGGACAAGGAGAGCACGATCCTGCCACAGCCTTCCATGGCGTCTACAGCGTTCTTACACAGGTTCTCCACAACCCACTCGAACAGCGAGGCATTCATTCTGACCTTGACATCATGATCGGGGAAATCACGCACCATCTCCACCTTATTCGAGGTGCGACGGTCCATATAATCGATCACATGCTCCAGCACCTCGTTCATCGATCCCTCCTTCGGTTCAGGCAGGGAGCCGATCTTCGAGAAGCGCTCCGCAATCTGCTCCAGACGTTTCACATCCTTATCCATCTCAGGTATCAGTCCGTCGTCCGGATGACTCTCCTTCAATATCTCCACCCAAGCCATCAGACTCGAGATGGGGGTACCCAACTGATGGGCTGTCTCCTTCGAGAGCCCCACCCACACTTTGTTCTGTTCTGCCTTTTTCGACGAGAGAAGAGCGAAGATGGCAACAACCACAAATATCATGACAATGCCGAGCTGCCAATAGGGATATGATGATAGGCGTTTTAACAGCGTCGACTCATCGTAACACACCAACTGGTAATCGCTCGTCTTAGTTGAGTCGCCTAAGAAAATCTTAATGTATTTCCCCTCTTGCCAGAGTCGTCGTCCATAGTCGGAGAGGTAGGAATCTGAGTCCGTCTTATTCTTCCCATCGATGGAGATATTGCGATAGTCGGTCACCGTGCCCAACGAGTCCATCACAATCACAGGGATCGTGTTGTTCCCCTTCATCACACTCAGCACCAGACTGACATCTGTATTCTCGCCAGCGTTATTCAGTGCCCTCAGTGCCTGCGCCCAGACTTCCATCTTATGGCGCTCTTCGTTGGACAGATCTCTGACAAGGTAATGCGATACCAACAAGGAGACGACGGCAATCAGAATTGCCGCTATCACCAGAAGGATCTTGACTTGTCGGATTCTCTCAGTCCACTGCATACATCTATATAACGCTTAAAACACAAGATTATTGTATCACGCTTCCATGTACACATATAGAACAACAAGCTTGGAAGGTATCTTTTACACCATAAGACATATCTTCTCTTACAGTAAAACAAGTTGTTTTACCTTCATGGAAGGCATCTCCATGACTCGTAACTCCTATCTCCACGACAGTAAAACAACTTGTTTTACTTCGAGAGATGATAGGGGAACGGGGCGAGGAGATATGGTCTTTCTACGAAAGGGATGATTTGACGGCCCTTCGACAAGCTCAGGGACCGTGAGGGATGGACTCAGGGACCGTGGAAAACGAAGAAGCCCCGGAGCATTGCTGTTCCAGGGCCTCAGTTTAAGAAAAAGTGGCGGCCTCCTACTCTCCCGCATTGCATTGCAGTACCATCGGCGCAGGCGGGCTTAACTTCTCTGTTCGGAATGGGAAGAGGTGGGACCCCGCTGCAATAACCACCTGAT